>NZ_JACCCJ010000007.1 GCF_013410105.1 Sphingopyxis sp. JAI108 | reverse complement strand
CGTTGA
Source organism: Sphingopyxis sp. JAI108 (assembly GCF_013410105.1). Classification (GTDB taxonomy): domain Bacteria; phylum Pseudomonadota; class Alphaproteobacteria; order Sphingomonadales; family Sphingomonadaceae; genus Sphingopyxis; species Sphingopyxis chilensis. The sequence continues at coordinate 2,525 of NZ_JACCCJ010000007.1, read as the reverse complement.
GAGTTTCGGACGCCGATAGGCGTCGGAAAGTCTTCGATGCCCGAACCGCGGGGGTCATAGGCTGAGAGCTATGGGGAAAGCGGTTTTGAGCGTGGCCTGGGGCTGACGGATGCTGCCCAAAATCGGACGCATCTGAGATCGGACCGTCTGGATTTAGGTCGAGCGAGCGGACGCCGAAAAGCGGACGGGCCGATTTTGATATAGCGGCGTCTGCTTTTGGGCAGGGCGAGCGCAAGTGTGTCCGCTTCCGGACGCAGGGCTGCGCCGGGTACGGGAGTGGATGAGCCGTGCCGGATCACGGCGCCTGTGTTCCGGATGAGAGTGATGGCGGTGGCGGCGCTCGGGGTTGATAGCGACGTTCGAAGACCTCGATGATCACCATGGTGCCGCCGCAGCACGGGCACAGCGGCCGGGCCTCGGGCTCATCGATCGAGTCGGCGGCCGGTGGAGGCGCGGCGCTGAGCAAACGGCGGGCGCGTTCGAGATGATCCTTGCGGCGTGCGCTGGCGAGGAGGCCGTAGTGGCGGATGCGGTGGAACCCGCGCGGCAGGGCGTGGAGAAGAAAGCGGTGGATGAACTCGTCGGCCCCAAGGGTCATGACCTGCTGCCGTCCGGCACCGGCCTTGCGGTAGTCCTTGTAGCGGAAGGTGACCCCGGCTTCGTCGAACCGGAGGAGGCGGCTGTTCGATATCGCAACGCGGTGGGTGTAGCGCGCGAGGTAAGCGAGCACGGCCTCGGGCCCGGCGAACGGGGCCTTGGCATAAACGACCCAGCGCTTTTTGCGGACCGGCGAGAGGTGCCGCAGGAATGCGCGTCGTTCGGCGAGATGCGTGAGGCTGCCAAAGAAGGCGAGCTTGCCGGCATCGTGCAGCGCGCGAAGGCGGGTCAGGAACAGCCGGCGGAACAGGGCGCCGAGCACGCGGACCGGCAGCAGGAAGGCCGGGCGTGCTGATATCCAGCGTGTCCCATCGCGCGAGATGCCGCCGCCCGGCACGATCATGTGGATGTGGGGATGATGGGTGAGCGCTGAGCCCCAGGTATGGAGGACGGCGGTGATGCCGATCCGGGCGCCGAGGTGCCTGGGGTCGGCGGCGATGGTCAGCATCGTGTCGGCCGCGGCCTTGAACAGCAGGTCATAGACGAGCGCCTTGTTGTGGAAGGCGATCGCGGCGACCTCGGCAGGGAGGGTGAACACGACGTGGAAATAGCCGACCGGGAGCAGGTCGGCCTCGCGGGCCTCGAGCCAGGTGCGTGCAGCAGCGCCCTGGCACCTCGGGCAATGCCGGTTGCGGCAGCTGTTGTACGCGATCCGCCAGTTCCCGCAGTCGGTGCAGGCCTCGACGTGGCCACCTAGGGCGGCGGTGCGGCAATGCTCGATCGCCGACATGATCTTGAGCTGGTGCAGGCTCAGATGCCCGGCATGGGCGGCGCGATACGCGGGCCCTGCGGCCCGGAAGATGTCGGCGACCTCGAGTGAGGCGCGCATCGGCCTCAGCCGTCAGCCGCCTCCTCGCTGGGCGATGCGAGCGCGAGCCTGTCGAGCGGGCTGACGATCGAGCGAACGGTCTTGGTGGCAACCTGCGTATAGAAGGCGGTGGTGTTTAGCTTGGCATGACCGAGCAATGCCTGGATGACGCGGATATCGACACCGTCCTCGAGCAGGTGGGTGGCGAAGCTGTGGCGGAGCGTATGCGGTCCGACGCGCTTGTCGATGTCGGCCGCCTCCGCGGCCTCGACAACGACACGGTAGAGCTGGCGGGTGCTGATCGGCGCCGCGGCGCTCTGTCCGGGAAAGAGCCAGCCGTCGGGAACGAGGATGCCCTGCTGCCGCCCCGCGCGCCACCAGTCGCGCAGCAGCAGGAGCAGCCCTTCGGGCAGCATGGCGTTGCGGTAGCGGCCGCCCTTGCCGCGCTCGATCCGCAGCAGCATCCGCTTGCTGTCGATATCGGTGACCTTCAGCGCCGATACCTCGGCGACGCGCAGCCCCGCGCCATAGGCGACCGACAGCGCCGCCTGGTGCTTGAGGGAGCGGGTCGCATCGAGGAGGCGCTTCACCTCGGCCATGGTCAGAACGACGGGGATCTTGCGAACCTGCCTGGTGCGGACCAGCTTGCGCGCGAGATCGGGGCGGTCGAGCGTGTGCGTGAAGAAGAACCTCAGCGCGCCGACGATGCTGTTCATCGTTGGTGCGGGGACGCCCGCCTGTTGCTGCTCGATCTGGAACTGCCGGACATCCTCGGCGCTCGCGGTGTGGGGCGAGCGTCCGAGCCAGGTCGCGAACCGTCCGACATCGCGAAGATAGTTGCGCTGCGTCTCCTTCGAGAAGCGGCGCATGGTCATGTCGTCGATCAGGCGCTGGCGCAGCGGGCTGATCGGGCCAATCTGGATAAGCTCATTCATCGTTCGACTCCTCAGGTAAAGGAGCCGAAAGGGTCTGCCTGCGGCAGCCCGCGTTCAATCAGGTGCGGCGATCGCTGGGCCGCTTTACATCGAGGCTAGCACCAATCCGCGCAGCGGTTCGTGCA
>NZ_JACCCJ010000006.1 GCF_013410105.1 Sphingopyxis sp. JAI108 | reverse complement strand
TCAAAACCGCTTTCCCCATAGCTCTCAGCCTATGACCCCCGCGGTTCGGGCATCGAAGACTTTCCGACGCCTATCGGCGTCCGAAACTCTCAACGTTAGCGGACAGGCGGTTTTTGGCGACCGAAAAAGAGAGCGGACATCGCGCGACACTTCAGAGCACTCACTCTCGGGATGTCCGCGCTTTAATTTTCCCGCCCCGCCATCCAAAGCGTTTGGGTAAGCGGTTCAATGAGGTAAGAGAGCGCCGTCCGCTTTCGCAACGGGATCATTATATCGACCGGCAGGCCGGCGCGAAGCCCGCCGTCCCGTCGAACGCGCCGGAGTTTCGCCAACTCGCTGGGCGGCACAATCAGTTCGATCTTGAAATATCGGATGCCCGAGCGCTCATCCTCGAAGCTGTCGGCCGAAATTTTGGAAATCTGGCCGAAAAGGATCGGCAGGTTGCGCTCCTGGAGCGCGGTAAAGCGGATCTGGGTTTCCATCCCCGGCGCGAGATCGTCGGCATCGGTTGGCGAGGCCTTGCCGTCGATGACCAGGGCCCTGTCTTGCGGAACGATCTCCATCAGCATGTCACCTGCCGAAACGACGCCGCCGACCGTGAAGATCTTGAGCCCGACCACCCGCCCGCTCGCCGGAGCACGCACGGTCGAGCGGGCAAGCTGTTCGCGCACGGCGATCAGCTTGGGCTGCAACTCGTCGAGACGAACCTGCCCGGCCTGCTTGGCCGTGGCCACCTCCTCGAGCATCTGCTTGTCGATACCGACCATCTGCATCTGCGCCTCGCCGATCGCTTCGGAGGATCTTGCGATGTCGGCGCGGTACGCGCCGTAGGAACCGTCGAGCTCCGCAGCGGAGCGTTCCATGCCGCGGACCCGGTTGATCGATACAAAGCCTTTCGGAAGCAGGGTGCGCAGCCCGTCCAGCTCTTCGCCGATCAGCTGTTGTTGGACCTTGTTGGAATTCATCTGGTAGCTGTAGCCGTTGATCTGCTCCGAATGCTGGCGCATCCGCTGGCGCAATACGTTGCGTTGTGTCTGCACGGAATTACGCCGCGCTTCGAAAAGCTGGCGCTGACCTCGCAAGGCTTCGGCCGCCAGGGCCCGATTCTCGGGCGCCAGCGATGCGAATTCCGCCGGTTCGGCGATACCTTGCAATCCGCCGAGTTCGGCGACCAGACGCGCGCGCTGCGCCAGCAGCGCGATGACTTCGCCCGTCAATCCCCGTTCGGCGGCCACCAGCTCCGATGCCGAGATTGTCAGCAGCGGCTCCCCCTTTGTGACCGTTTGCCCCTCGACAATATGGAGTTCGGTGACAATACCGCCTTCGCGGTGCTGAACCGCCTGCCGACTGCCCGATACCGCAACCACGCCGGGCGCATAGGCGCCGGCATCGAGAGGGGTCAGCGACGCCCATCCCAGCAGGCCCACAAAGAAGAAGGCGATGACGATCAGGCCGATCCGCATTTCGCGATGCGGACGGTCGGCGGCATCATTATCCGAAGGGCGATCGCCCCCGGCCGGCGGCTTCCAGCTCATGTCGGTCATGGCCGCGCTCCTTCATGGATGGGAACGACATTCTGCTTCGCCGCCGAATGCTTCAAAGCCTGGAGGATTTCGTCGCGTGGCCCCGTCCCCACGATCGCACCGTCGGCGAGGATCGCCAGCTTGTCGGCACTCGCCAGCACCGCCGCACGATGGGCGACGATCATGATCGCCGCGCCATCCAGCTTCGCGGCACCAATGGCCCTCGACAGGGCATCCTCGCCATCGCTGTCGAGCGCCGAGTTGGGCTCGTCAAGCACCAGGATGCGCGGGTTGCCATATAGCGCGCGCGCAAGCGCGACGCGCTGCGCCTGTCCTGCCGACAGCCTGTGGCCATGGCCTTCGATAAAGGTGTCGTAACCGCCGGGGAGATGCAGGATCATCTCGTGGACTCCCGCCATGCGCGCGGCGTTCATGACCTGCTCGTCGACGACTGCCTGCGGAACACCACGCGCGATGGCGAAGCGGGAGACATTTTCGCTGATCGTTCCGGGCAGCAGTCCGCAATCCTGCGGGAGATAGCCGATATGCTGCGCGAGCTGTTCGGAATCCCAGTCTGCCATGCTGGCGCCATCGACCCTGATCTCGCCGAGGTCGGGCGGGAGAGCGCCCGCAACGACGCGCGCCAGCGTCGTCTTGCCTGCTCCCGACGGGCCGACGACCCCCAGCACCTCTCCGGGTGCGAGTTTCAGCGATATATTCTTGAGCAGGACCGCGCTGCCGTCGGCGTTGCGAACGACAACCCCCTGGAGTTCCACTTGCCCCTGCGGATCGGGCAAGGTGGTGCGCGCGACCGGGCCGTTCGATTGCTCGAACAGCCGGCCGAGCGTCTGGATAGCCTGGCGCGACTGGACGATGCTCGGCCAGAGACCGACGAGCTGTTCGATCGGCTGCAGGGCGCGGCTGAGCAACACCGAGGCGGCGATGATCGCGCCGACCGAAATTTGCCCATTGATGGCGAGCCAGGCGCCAACCCCCAATGCGAAGGATTGCATGAACATCCGTACGAATTTGACGAGCGAATTGTATCGGCTGCCCGAAAACTGGAGATCGGCGACGGCATTCAGGCCGACGCTGCGTTGCTGGATATGACGGGAGACCAGCGCACGCCGCATCCCGAGCGCCCGCACGATCTCGGCCTTGCGTAACATCGCCTCATGCGATTCATAGGCCGCGGCACTGGCCTGATGCGCTTCTTCGGCCTTTGCCTTGCTGCGCCTTTCGTTGACGATCGCAAGCGTGACCAGCACGCTGCCCGCGGCGAACACCAGCAACCCCAAAATCGGGTGAATGAGGAACGCGACAAGAAAATACAAGGGCGTCCACGGGACGTCGAACAGCGCGGTCGCGGCCGGTCCCGCAAGCGACTGACGCAGCAAGTCGAACTCGCGCATCGCCTGTTGGGTCGAGGGCGCACCGGGCAGCGCGCGGGATCGAGCGAGCAGCCGGTCCAGTATCTCCCCCGAAAGCAGCCGGTCGAGGCGCAGCGACGCGCGCGTCATCAGTCGCACGCGGACCGCATCGAGCATCGACAACGTTGCGATCGCGACGCCCACGACGACGGTGATGACGATCAGCGTCAACACACCGTTGGTCGGCACAACCCGGTCATAGACCTGCATCATGTAGATGGTGGGTGCGAGATACAGGATGTTGATCAGCGCACTGAATGTTGCCGCGAGGATGAAGTGAGTCCGACAGGCGCGGACGGCTTCGGACAATGCTGGTGGAACGCGCATCCAGAACAGGCGCATGTAAATCCTCCCTGATTATCGAAAAAAGTGGCGCCGGGCCGGGGGGGAGGTCCCGGCGCCAAGATCTTTATGCAAACGGATAGTCCGCGTCGAAATGGTTGCGGAGACCCGCTCGGCCATGATCCATCCAGTCGTCGAGCAGCGTCCGGATTAGCTGGAAGGGGCCTTCTTGCCGCGGAGCGAACCCGCCGCCACCGCCATTGCCGGCATTGACCACATCCTGCGGCCGGGCATCGCCGATAAACCGATCCGCACCACCGCCGGTATTGAACACGAGCCGATGGTCGGAGTTCAATCCGGATATATCGACGGTGTCCGCGCCTCGTCCGCCGTTGACGGTAATCGTATTGAAGTTGAGGCTGGTGGGATTGAAATCGCCGATGACGAGGATCGAATCGCCGCCGTTCGCACCCCCACCGCCAGGGAGGATTCCTCCCGGCGACGACACGTTGAGCGCGTTGACGTTGATTTCTTCGATATTGTCGAGTTCGGCCACGATCTGCGCATTCGACGTGCCGTTGCGCGTGATGACGATTTCCGTGTTCGCGTTGAGGCCTGTCATGCCCGCCGCCTCGGCTGCCGCCCTGGCATAGATGCGGAAAGTCTCCGCTCCGGCAGCGCCATTCAGGACATAGGTGTCCGTTCCGGCCCCGCCATCGACAATATCCCGGCCGCCGGTGCTTCCGGTCTGCGTCACGGTATCGGCTCCGGCGCCGCCATGGAGATAGTCGTTGCCAGCCCCACCGTTGATCGTATCGGCACCGCCCAGTCCGAACACCGCCTGCGAGCCCGCAGCGCCGGCCGCGCCGTTCAGATTATTGTTGTTGCCGACGGTTCCGGTCACGACGGTGTAATTGACGCCGTTGAACCGAAGCACTTCAGTAGAGAGCACCGAGTCAACGCCCTCGGCGCCTGTATTGTCGGTGACGACGATCGTTGTGCCGTTGGAGTCGATTCCGAAGTTCGCGATCCCGCCGACGAATATCGCCGTATCGGTGCCGGCATTGCCGTAGACGCTATCGTTGCCGGCACCCCCCGTCATCAGGTCATTCCCCGCATCGCCGCGGAGCGTGTCGTTGCCGAGGCCGCCCGACAGCGTGTCATTGTCAGCGCCGCCGTTCAACACATCGACGCCGGCGTTCCCCGACATCGTATCGTTACCGCCTCCGCCACTACCGGAATCATCGCCGGCCGTGCCGTTGAGCGTATTATTGCCCCCGTTGCCGGCCCAATTCACGCCGGTCGGCCCCGTGGCGTCGGATACGACCTGTTCGACCGTACCGCCGCCGTCGGTAAAGGTTACCGCGACGCGCAGCCGGAGGCCGGCCTGATCGCCGAAAACAAGGCCGGGATTATCGTCCGGGGTGAACGTCGCCGCGGTTGCTCCGGCAATATTACCCCATGTCACGCCGTCGATCGACTGCTGCCATTGGTAGCCGAAGGCGCCGAGCCCGTTTGCATCGGCAATCGCCGCCGTGTTGACGGTCAGTTGCAGCGCTTCTCTCGGCGTCAGGTCGCTGATCACCGGCTGGCCGGTTGCCGGCTGATTGACGCCGATTTCGATGTCCGAGAAGCGCATACGTTCGATGTTGCGCAAATTGTCGGTGCCATCGAGCTGCGTACCGCGCGCATGCGCCACGCTGATCGTGCCATTGGCATTGTAGATGATGTCGTAATTGGCTCGGACGTCGGAGAACACGGCAATATCCGTGTCGCCCGCCGTGGTGTCGGTCAGGATTTCTCGGACGATGACCAGCTGTCCCGGATTGAACGTCCGGTTGAACATCCGCGTCACCAGCTGCGACATGCTGTCGGCGGTCGCGATTTCCGCGCCGGTCCCGCCATCGGGGCCAATGTTCTCGCGAACGCTGATCCGAACGTTCAGCCATTTGTCGCCATCGATGATATCATCCCCGGCGTTACCCCGGATAAGGTCGCTGCCGTCGCCGCCGAGAATGATGTCGCCGGCGTTGTAGGACGTGACGCCCGCACCAACCACGGCCTGGAGCCCGGCGACCCGGGCGATGCCGGCGGCGTCGAGGTTGCTCCCCCGATAGCCTTCCGATCCGCTGAGGGCCGGGTCGGGATCGAACGGCGCGCGTTCGGCCGCGGTGACGTCGGAGCCCGCCAGAATGTCGTTGAACCGCGAACCCGAGAGCCCTTCGACGCTTTCAAAGGCGTCCTGCGTCGCATTGATCGGCGGCGTGGGATTCTCGTCGAATACGATCCCGCGCGTCAGGTCGGCATCGACGCCCGAACTATTGTCCTTGTAGATCGCCCAGTCCCATCCGGACATGCCGGCCATCTTGCCGCGCCCGGGACTCCCAACCATGATATCGTCGCCGCCTTCGGCGATGAACTCGTCGAAACCGCCAAGGCCGAAGAAGACGTCATGGCCGACCACGCCGTCCTGCGCGAAAATCTCATCGAAATTGTCGCCCGGCGCGCCGTCGAACGTGCCATGCTCGATCCAGTCGTCGCCTTCGTTGCCGAGGATGCGCTCGGCGGTCAGGTTGCCCAGGATGAAGTCATTGCCTTCACCCGCAAAGACTTCCGAACCCGCATCGGTGCCAAGGACGATAAAATCCTGGCCGCGACCACCCAGCACCAAGTCGAGGCCCGGACCGGTATTGAGCACGTCATGGCCGTCGCCGAGCTTGATGTTGTCGTCGCCGCCAAGGTCGCGGACGACATCGTCCCCCGCCCCGGCATTGATGATGTCGTTCCCCGCACCGCCTTCGAGCGTGTCGTTGCCGCCGTCGCCGAAGATTGTATCGTCGCCTTCGCTGGCGATGATGATATCCGCGCCCTCGGTACCGCCCAGAACGACATGTTCATCGCCGGTATAGCGCAGATAATTGGTGTCCGGGCCTGCGGTCCCCGGGTTGTTGCGGACGACGAGCGGGGTCAGGATGCCGCCGCCGCTCGGATCCGCGCTTTCAAGATCGCCATCGCCGTCCAGATCATTGAACTGCCGCGTCGGATCGACCTCGAGGATTAGTCCCGGGGTCGAGAAGACGTCCGACGGCAGATGAGTCGCGTCGGTATGGCGCATGATCATCGCGGCGAAGCTGTTCGCCTCCATCTCTCCGAACAGGTGCAAGCCGTCGAGGCGTTGCAGATAATAGAAGCGGTCGCCGTTCTGGAGCTGCTCCATCTGCACTTCGAAAACGAAGTTGAAGGTCGAACCGAGCATGCCGCCGAAGGGCAGTATCTTCTCGGCGAGGCCGCCGATCCAGAGATCGACATTGTCGAGCCCGGTCGTGGTGACGCCACCCGGGCCGCTCGCCCAGGCACCTTCCCCATTGAGGAAATCCGCGGCATCCGCAGGCACACCGGCGGCGCCGACGCCGAGATCGGTACCGAAGATGATTTCCATCGCCGCGTTACGCTTCCCTTCCACCGTCGTTTCATTGACGATCAGGGGATGCAGGCCATAAGCCGCGATGAAGTTGATGATCGACGCCTCATTCTTGAGATTGCCGGCAAAATCGACCCAGCTCTCATAGGGTTTCAGCCGCGCGTCATTGTTGGTCGCCTCATAGAATTCGCGGCGTGCCGCATTCAGCGATGGGACGCCGGTGTCGCGGCCACGCGCGAGGTTGATCGTCGCGAGGTCGAGCGGCAGGCCCAACAGGTTGTTGCGCAGCGCGCTGGTAACGAATTCGTCGATCTCGTTGCCGACCTGACGGGTCATGCCGCGGATGATGTCACCCGCCGCCAGCCCGTCTTCGATGGCGCCGTCAACCCCGTTGAAAGCCGTGGGATTGAGGAAGCCTTCGATCAGGCTGATGTCGTTGGACACGAAGGTCGGACCGAACCGGTCGATGTCTTCGGTCAGCATCGAGTGGCCGAACCGGTATACGACATGCGCGAATTCGGCGACGATGTCCGGATTGATCGTCGTGTCGAAGCCGTCGGGGACGACAAACGGATCGACCTGCGGCTGGATCTTGCGCGCGAATTCCTCGAACACGAGGTGCTGATACTGCATCTCGGTGCCGAATTTCGCGGCCTGGAACAGGCGTTCGCCGTCCCACACCAGCGCGTCGATCGCCGCCGCGCCAACAGGAACCGAGGCGACATCGTCGACCAGCCATTCGTTGAGGAACGCCACCGCTTCGGCCTGCGTCGCGCCGTCGGCGAGCATTTGCGCCGCATCGGCAAGCGTCACCTCCTTGGTATGTTCGACGAGCCGGTTATGTTCGGCATGGAACACATGGTGCACCGCGGTCAGACCGATATTCTCGTTCACACGCCCATCGCCCGCCATGAAGTGGGCGTCGAGCAGCTCGTCGTCATAAACCAGCGGGTTGTTGCCGGGGTTCAGCAGCCCGATCGTGATGTCGCCGTCTTCGATGCCGTTCGGTACCGCGGTGTGGGCGATGTCGGCGAGGAACGCGCTGTTGGTGCGGATCGCGGTATCCAGGCTTACAGGCGCCAACGGCGTTCCCGAAATCACGACGTCGTCGGCCGTGTTCGGAATTCCGTCGATGCCGATGCCGGTGATAACCTGCGCATAGCCCGCGGCGTTCGGAATGAAGTTGCCATAGGCGTCGGTCCGCAACAGCGGCACCTTGCCCACGTCCTGGTCGGTCAGCAGGATGCCGAGCATCAGCGCCTGTTCCTTGACTTCACCCCAGGTCGCCATGCCGCCGGGCGAGCCGCCGGCGCCCTCGATCAGCTTGCCGGTCGCGACCGGATGTCCATCGGCGTTCAGCGTATATTGGCGCAGGAAAACCTGATGCGACGCGTGCGACGCATAAGTCTGGTTCTGATCGACGTAGGAAGTCGTCGTGTTGATCGGCCGCACATCATCGGCGGTTCCCATGATGCCGTCGGTGCCGGCGGAAACCGTGGCGCGGGTCAGCACCATGAAGTTGGTCTGGCTGCCCGGAACATAGAGCGGATCGTCGGGTTCCAGCGGAATGAAGACGGTGCCGCTGCCACCCTTGTTGATGAGGTCGAGCCCATGATCGAAGAACTGCCCGAACAGGGTGAACCACGAGTTGAAGGAGGCCGACAGGCCGCCGTCGGGCGAAATATTGGGTAGATGGACATTGTCGCCGTCCATCGCGAGGCCGTAAGGCTCAAGCGCGGCGTCGCGCACCACGCGCGCGGCATCGAGGTCGGTAACGGTCACGTCGTGCGCCGCCGTTGCAGCGGCGAGCGCAGCGAGCGCGGCGGTTTCCGCCGCTGTTTCACCAGGCAAACCATCGTCGACCAGGGTCGCAGCCGTCTGCGCGTTCTGCATCACGACACGCGCCTGATATTCGGCGTCGGAGGCCGGTTTGAAGGTTTGATAGATCGCCGTGATCGCCGGCAGGTCAAGCAGCGGATCGGCGCTGCCCGCCCGGGCCAGCCCCTCGAGAATGGCTGCCGGATTGCCCAGCGTCTGGTCGACCAGCAGGTTGGAGATCGTCCGCAGGCTGGCATCGAAGACGAGCGAGTTCGGGTCGTTCGACGGACTATAGTCCGCCTGCGTCGGCATCGCCGGAGCCGGACCCGGCCCGTCGGGGTCAAAAGACGTCCCGTCGGCAGGGCGGTACACCGGATCCAGCAGCGTGGGAAACGGCACGTTGGCCGCGCCCCATTGTTCCTGGCCAGGGAGCAGATGGTTGTTGCTGCCATCGACCGTGCGCAATCCGAAAGAAAGATTGTACGCCGGAACAAGTCCGCCCGGCCCGTAAAGCGGTTGGCCAGCAGCATGCGCTTCGGCGATCTTGATCTGGTCCAGAATGAATTCGAGATCGCTGCGGATATAGGTGACCATGTTTACCTCCCTGCAATAAACCCGCGCGCACCGCTCACTTTACGGCACGGCTTTCGACTCGCGATACGCTGTCGATCTGCGGGATCTTGTGGGTGTAAGTTATGGCTGATTAAGCATCATAGTCGAGTTGGACTGGCGACCTATTCCGTTTCCGCAATTCTATATTCGTCTGCAATATAACTGTGTCGCAATAGACATAGTACTTTATATATAGTGAGCGATCAGCGAAGACGCGTGCGAAATTCCGACGACAAGTCAGCAAAGCAAAGGAAGAACGGAAGAAATCTGGTTTCGCGCTGCGCCGGCGCGTGACGGTGAAGCCTGGTTCAACGCCTGTAATATATCTGGGACAGCCCGCTGAAGTTGCGTTGCAACATCGGCTTTCCGCGGCTCTCTTCGATAAGGCCAGGCAGATATTTCTGGTCGGGACTGCCGTTGAACGCCCGCGCCTGCATCACCGCCACAGCGCTGACCCGGTTATGGACACCCAGCATACGAAAGGCCGCGGCAATATGGACCTTGACCGTTCCCTCCGCGATGCAAAGAAGCCGGGCAATTTCCTTGTTCGAGCGCCCAGCCGCGAGGAGGTGCAGCACTTCGAACTGGCGTCCGGTCAGCGCCGTCTCGTGTGCGCCGCCCTCCTCCTCCGCGACATTCGCCTTGCGGACATTCAGGTCGGAAAGAAACGGAGGAACATAAATCTGCCCCGCCAGCACCTTGCTTAACGCTTCCGCCATTTCGTGGACCGAAAAATCTTTTGGAATATAGCCGTGGACGCCAGCGCCCAGCGCGTCGAGCACGATTTCGCGGTCGCGGGACGCGGTTACCACGACAATGCGGACCTCGGGATATTTGACGCGCAAATCGCGCAAGCCCTCGCGCTTGTGCATTCCCGGCAGGCCGAGATCGATGGTTACAAGGCCGATCGACCGGCGCGCCGCAATCGTGGCGATGACGGACGGAAAGTCCCAGGCTTCGACCAGGTCGGATCGACCGAGATTTCGCGAAAAAAGCGTGGTCAGGCCTTCGCGGCAAAGCGGATGGCTATCCGCAACCAAAATCTCACATGTTTCTTTCGCCACGGATTTGCCCCCCACGGGTACTTGCCTAGGCACGCGCCGACAAACATACTCCCGCTTGACCTTTTCCCGCCGCCGCGACCCGTGCAGGAAGGCTTTTCTCCAATTATGAAACGATTCGGTCAAAGTTGAGCCTATGCCCCCAAGCTGACGCCAACCTGACGATCAGTTCCGATCGAGAGCGCCCGATCCCACTAAATGTTCGTCATCTTGAAATAGCAGACATATTTCTCTTCGATGAGGATCCGTCACCAATGCGGCGTGGTGGATTTCTGCGATCCGCGCCACGATCGCAAGGCCAAGCCCCGCCCCCCCCACGCTGGCGTGATCGGCGCGAGCAAACCGATGACTGAGCGCGGCCAGTTCCGCCGCCGACAAGCCGGGCCCCTCGTCCCTTACACATAGTCGGGCGTCGGGACCGATAGAGATCACAACCGTCCCGCCCTCGGGGGTCACCCGCAACGCATTTTCCAACAGGTTTGAAAGCGCTGCCGCAAGCGTCTCCCTGATTCCCGAAACCATCGGCTTGCCTTCGACCGCCAACGCCACATGTCTGCCCTGCTCCGCCGCCAGCGGCGCAAAGCGGTTTGCCACTTCCATCGCGACGTCGGGAAGGGAAATGCGGCTTCGGGGGATTGGCGCCTCCAGATAAACGTCCATCTGGGCCATCATCATGATCTGGCCGACAAGCCGCTTCATCGCCGCCACATCCTTTTTCAGCCGGTGAGCATCTGGCGATCCCAACCGGTCGAGTTCGATCATCAGTATTGCCAATGGCGTTCGGAGTTCGTGGGCCACATTGGCGGCAAAGGCCTCGCGCTGCCCGGCCGCATCATCAAGGCGCGCCAGAAGATCGTTCAGCGCGCGCGCGAATGGCTGAACCTCGAGCGGGAATTCGTCGAGATTCACGCGAAATCCGCGGTCGGTGCCGAGCACCGAATCCATGTGTGCGGCCGCCGCGCCCAACGGAGCGAGCGATGTTCGAATAACCCATCTCGCGGCGAAAAACATCGGCACCATCAGCAAGAGAAGCGGCAGGACGACATGCTCGCCGATTTCAAGCCATTCGCCCCGCCAGCCGTCCGCTGCGGTCCTCTGCTCGAGCATAACCTCCACATCAAAGCTGACAAAGATGATCAGCGCAAGGCCCCCGAACACCCCCGTCCAGGCGAGACCACGCGTCAGGCGGCGCGAGACCGAATGCGGCGCCTTAATCTCCGCAATCCCTGAGTAAATAGCCCATTCCCCGGACCGTGATGAGCATGTCCGGACGATCGGCTTCGCTCAACTTGTGGCGGAGCCGGGACACGGTCGCCTCGACCGCATTCGGCGTCACCGGTTCGTCAAAGCGATACAATGCGTCTTCGATCGACGACCGCCGAACGACGGTGCCGGCCCGGCGAATGAGCAACTCCAGCAAATCGGCTTCGCGACGTGTCAGCGGGATAGCATGGTCGCCGCTCCGAGCCGTTCGCGTCGCCACGTTGAACGCCAGCCTTCCGGCCCGGATGACCGGCAGCTCGCGCGTTCCCGGACGGCGCAGGAGCGCGCGGAGTCGGGCAGCCAGCTCCTCCATTTCGACGGGCTTGACAAGATAGTCGTCGGCCCCCGCGTCAAGGCCGGCGACACGATCGCCCATGCCATCGCGCGCGGTGAGGATCAAAACGGGCGGGAGCGGTCGTTTCGGCCTTTCGCGGCGCAGCCAGTCAAGTCCGTCACCGTCAGGGAGCCCCAGATCCAGAATAACCGCATCATAGGTCGCGCTGGCGAGCGAATCTTCGGCTTCGTCGATACTCGCCACACCGTCCCCGCTAAATCCGTGCCGAGCTATACCCTCGGAAATGAGCGCCGCCAGACGGCTGTTATCCTCTATGATCAGGACGCGCATGTGATACTGTTCGGCAGCGGGGCCCCCTACGGCCTGGCCAAGCAACACCCGAAAAATCATCCTCCGGCGTGCCTGGTTACTAATCGCAAGACTTGCTGATTATGAACTCATTATCGGTAAAATCAAGACAATCGGCCAGCCCGCCGGACATAGCCGCTGACATCGGCCTAAGAGGTTCAGAAAAGTCCCCAAGAAAAAGGTCGTCGAAATTACCGATATTCAACCATATTCGATTCGTCCATTTTCTGAATCAAGCAATTTTATACGAAAACATATGAAATAAAGCGCGGCACAACCGTTGAGAACTGTGCTTGCGAGGCCACGAAAGCCTTGGACGGTTGCCTTTCCGCGAAGCGCCATCCGGTACATGATGTCGATCATTCGATTTTCGCTGATCACCAGCGTCTTCGCAATTGGCGCCGGGAAAAGATAACGGCCCAAGCGCATATTGCCTGCAGCACGATACACATTGAGATCGCGGATTTCGTCGAGCAGGCCCAGCGCTTGCCGCCGTAGCGAACCAAGTGCTCTGATCGCATTTTCATTCGCTCAGGCGAGAGGCGCCACACTGGTTCGGGCCCATCGAGATTTTCGAACTCGTCCCGTTCACCTTCCTGTATGGCTTCCCGGCTGGCTTGAAGGCGTCGATGGCAACGTTGGTAAACATGTTGCTACCTCCTACCCGACACGTCGCGAGTTCGATTCCCAGGCTCACCAGTGTTGGTAGTCAGCGCCATTTGACACCAACAATCGACTCAAACTGCAAGGGGAGCAGGGGGGGACATCATGGGACGTCCCTTACTCATAACCCGCTGATTTTCTGATTTTCGAGAGACGCGCTGGGCCTCTCTGGGACGTCCTGGGACGCGGTCCTGGCAGGGGCAGCAGGACTCGAACCCGCGACCCTCGGTTTTGGAGACCGATGCTCTACCAACTGAGCTATACCCCTAGGCCGGAGTGCGCCACTAGCCCGATTGGAGGGACGGGGCAAGGGGGATGACGGCTTGCGCGTGCGAGCCGGACTGATATGCGCGATTTCGCATGAGCGACGCGCCATCATCCACCCCGTTCGACGGACCTCCGCAGCATTATCTGGGCGGGATCGCCCTGCGGCTGCTCGCGATGGTCAGCCTGTCGCTGATGTTCGTGCTGGTCAAAAAGATCGACGCGGCGGGAATCCATGTCGTCGAAAGCCTGTTCTGGCGACAGGCGCTCGTGCTGCCCTTCCTGCTGGCATGGGTGGTGGCGACGGGCAGCCTCTCATTGCTCAGGACGCAGCGGATCGGCGCGCACGCGCGGCGCATGCTGATGGGCCTGACCGGCATGGCGTGCAATTTCGGCGCGATGATCCTGCTGCCGATGGCCGAGGCGACGACCATCAGCCTCTCGGTGCCGATCTTCGCGGTCATTTTCGCGGCGCTGCTGCTCGGCGAGGCGACGGGGTGGCAGCGTTGGAGCGCGGTGATCGTCGGCTTCGTCGGCGTGCTCGTCGTGCTTGACCCGCTTTCGGGCTTCGCGGGCGGCTTCGGCGGGACGCACGGCGTCGGCACGCTCGTCGCGCTGACCGGCGCGATCATGACGGCGCTGATCACGATTGCGGTGCGCGACCTGGGCCGCACCGAAAATGCCGCGACGATCGTCTTCTGGTTCAGCCTCTTGTCGATGATCCCGCTCGGCATCGCCCTGCCCTTCGTCATCACGCCGCATAGCGGCCACGAATGGCTGCTCTTGATCGGGCTCGGTTTCCTGGGCGCGGTCGTCCAGATGTCGCTGACCGGCGCGCTGCGCCTCGCGCCCGTGTCGGTGGTGATCCCGATGGATTATTCGAGCCTGCTTTGGGCGATCGCCGCCGGCTGGTGGTTCTTTGGCACCCTGCCGGCCGACACGACCTGGGTCGGCGCCCCGCTCATCATCGCCTCGGGCCTGTTCATCGCATGGCGCGAGCATCGCCGCCATATCGCGCGGCCGAAGGAGGTTGCAGCATGACGCGCCCTATCCTGTATCATTGTCCCGACGCGCGCTCGCTGCGCTGCCTGTGGGCGGTCGAGGAAGCGGGGATCGACGTCGACCTCCGGCTGCTGAAATTCCCGCCGCGCGCGTTCGAGCCCGATTATCGCGCGGTGAACCCGCTGATGACGATCCCCGGCTGGGTCGAGGACGGACGGCTGATGACGGAATCGGCGGCGATCTGCGAACGCATCGCCGAGGGGACGCCGCTCGAGGTGCGCCGTGACGAGGCGGATTATTGGGATTATCGCAACTGGCTGCACCGCAGCGACGCGACCCTCACCTTCCCGCTCGCGATCATGATCCGCTACACGCGCGTCGAGCCCGAGGAGCGGCGGCTGAGCCAAGCAGTCGCGGATTACAAAGCCTTCTTCGGCGGCCGCGCGAAAAGCATCGAGGCCGCGCTGGGCGACGGGCGCGAGTGGCTGGTCGCGGGGCGCTTCACCATCGCCGACATCGTGATCGGCTATGCCGCCTTCCTCGCGACGACTTTGGGCGCCGACGATGTGCTGGGCGATGCGACCAAGGCGTGGCTGGGCCGCTGCATGGCGCGCGACGGTTTCCGGCACGCGCGGCAGCGGCAGACAGCCTCCGCTTAACGGAAAAGGGCTCCACCTATAAGGTGAAGCCCTCCGTGCCCCCGTGCATGGCAAAGCCAACGAGGAAAACGCATCGGCCTTTCGGGGGTGTAGGTCGCGTGAAAGGCCGGATGTGGGGCCAATTTATGGGGCGGCGATGAGGTTGGCTTTCACATTCTCACCGTCGATGTGCCAACCGCAAATGGAGCCATTCCCAGTGCATTTGGGCTGGTAACTACTTCCGGTCGAAAGCCGCCGCTCAATTCACCATCCGCTCATAGCCTTCCCAATAGGGCGCACGCAGGTCCTTGCGCAAAATCTTGCCGCTCGCGTTCCTCGGCAGCGCCTCGATCACGTCGATGCTGCGCGGGCATTTGAAGGGCGCGATGCGTTCGCGCGCCCAAGCGATGATGTCGGCCTCCTCGACGCCGGTGCCGGGTTTGGCGACAACCACCGCCTTCACCGTCTCGCCCCATTTCGGATCGGGGATGCCGATCACCGCGACTTCCTGAACCGCCGGATGGCCAAAGATCGCGCTTTCGACCTCGGCGGGATAGACATTCTCGCCGCCGGTGATGATCATGTCCTTCATCCGGTCGTGGATGAAAAGATAGCCGTCGGCATCAAGATAGCCCGCGTCGCCGGTGCGGATCCAGCCGTCGTCGGTCATCGTATTCGCGGTCGCGTCGGGCAGGTTCCAATAGCCCAGCATATTGTTCGACGAACGCGTCACGACTTCGCCGACCTCGCCCGTCGGAACCGGCTGGCCGTCAGGACCGAGGATGACGATTTCGACCCCGGGCAGCGCCTTGCCGGCCGAGCGCATCCGCGCATTGCCCGCCGGATCATGATCCTCGGGCGGCAGCATCGAGATGGTGCCGGTGGTCTCGGTCATCCCATAAGCCTGGATGAAATCGGCACCGAAGACCTGGATGCACTGGCGCAGCAGTTCGAGCGGGATCGGCGCGGCGCCATAGAGGATATATTTGAGGCGGCTGTAATCGACGCTGGCGCAGCGCGGGTGCATCAGCAGCATCTGGAGCGCCGCGGGGACCATGAAAAAGCGCGTCACGCCATGCTGCTCGACCGCGTCGAACACCCCGTCGGGATTGAATTCGGCGAGGATGATACCGGGGAGTCCCGCCGCGAGCGCCATGATGCCGAGCCCGGTGCCGCCGATATGCGCGCACGGCATCGCAACCAGCACCGCCTCGTCATCGTCCCATTTGGTGTAGGGCATGTCGAGCGTGCTCGAATGCTTACGGAGCGCGAAGAGGTTGCGGTTCGAGAGGACGGCGCCCTTGGGGTTACCCGTGGTTCCCGAGGTATAAAGCTGGAGCACCGCGTCGTTCGCGCCCGACGGTTCGAAGGGGATGCGCGCCGCACCCTCGATCATCGCCCATGCGTCGGTCGCGCTTACGATCGCCGGATCGTTCGCAAGCTTGCCAGCAAGCTGATCCGCCAGTCCCTCGAACCCCTGTCCGGCGAAGACCATCTTCGCCTGCGTATCATTGACGATGAACGCCCATTCGGTGGGCGACAAACGCCAGCCGATCGGTGCCATCACGATGCCGGCGCGCGCCGCGCCATAGAAGAGCGTGAAATAAAGATCGCTGTTCTTGCCGATCCACGCGATCCGGTCGCCCTTCTGCAGCCCCGCCGCGATCAGCGCCGACGCCGCCAGCGCGGTCAGTTCGTCGAGTTCGGCATAGCTGTAGACGCGATCCTCTTCGCGCAGCGCCACCCGGTCGGGCCGCTCGGCGGCCCAGTGGGTCAGGAATTCGTCGAACGTAAACAGTTCCGAAACGTCGCGGCCCATCGCCTCTCTCTCCTCGAATCGCGTCTTTTGCGCGCAATTGGAGGAACGCTAGCGGCTGCGGGCGCGAGGTAAAGCGCCGATCGCCGATCCTGTCAGGTCCGTCAGGTGCGGCGGAAGAGCAGCATCAGATTGTTCGCGGGCATCGCGCGACGCTCGGTGAAGGCAATGCCGGCGTCGGCGGCGGCCGCCTTGACCGCGTCGGCATCGCGCAGCCCCCAAGCCGGATCGCGGCTCCGCAGGCTGGCGTCGAAGGCAAGGTTGCTCTCTGCGGTCCGCACATCGGGTTCGGTATAAGGGCCATAGAGGATCAGCGGCGCGCCGGGGGCGAGCAGTCTGGCCGCACCCGCCAACAGGCCAAGCGTCGCTTCCCACGGGCTGATGTGGACCATGTTGATGCAGAGGATCGCGTCGGCGCGCTCGATCGGCCATTGGGACGCCGACGCGTCGAGCGCGACGGGCGCCCCCAAATTCGGGAGCGCGGCTTCTGCGCGGTAAGCCGCGATCGACGTCAGTCCGGCGGGATCGGGATCGCTCGGCTGCCAGTCGAGGTGCGCGAAGGTCGAGGCGAAATGGACGGCATGCTCACCCGATCCGCTCGCGACTTCAAGCACTGTCCCCGATGCGGGCAGCCAGTCGGCGAGTACGGCCGCGATCGCATCGCGATTGCGCAGCGTGGCGGGGGCGTGGCGCTTGTCCGCCTCGCCGCCGTCGCCGGGCATCCACGGCTGCGACGTCATTTTTTCGCCTGTGCCCGCGCGCGCCGCTCACGGACGATCAGCCAGGCGAACAGGCCGACCGGCCCGACCATCAGCGTCAGGAACAGGATGGGCAATTGGACGATACGGCTGAAGCCCTTCTGGTCGGCATCGCGCGCGATCCACATGCCGGTGAACAGGTCGAAGGCAAGATAATGAACCCAGCCGAGCGTCGCCCCGCCGGGGCTGTCGAACAGCTTCATCACGCCAGCGAGCGTCGTGAAATCGCCTCCGCCCGCCCCGCCCGCATCGATGCCGCCCGTGACGAAACCGACGATCAGCACGGTGTAGGCCAGACAGAGGAGCGCGACGCCGAGATAGAGGATGAGCGCCAGTGTCTTCGGCCCGCGCGGCAGAAAGGCGAGCGCGATCCATGCGGCGAACGCCCAGTAGTTTGCCAGCAGAAACAGACTATCCCAGCTCATCTCAATCTCCCCCATTTGCCGATGTCGGCGATCACCCCTCCCACGCCAGCACGGGCTTGCGCGCCGCGAGCGTTTCGTCGAGCCGCGCGCGCGGCGCGAAATGCGGTGCACTCTTCAACGCAGGGTCGCCGTTCTTCGCACGCATCGCGATGCTGCGCAGCGCGCCGATGAACTGGTCGAGCGCCGCCTTCGATTCGGTCTCGGTCGGCTCGACGAGCATCGCGCCATGGACGACGAGCGGGAAATAGACGGTCATCGGATGATAGCCCTCGTCGATCAGCCCCTTGGCGATGTCGAGCGTCGAGAAGCCTTCGGCAAGCCCCTTATCGCTGAACAGCGCCTCGTGCATGCACGGGCCCGAGGTGGCGAACGGCGCGTCGAGCACGCCTTCGAGACTGCGCAGCACATAATTGGCGTTGAGCACCGCATCCTCGGCGATCTGCTTCAAGCCGTCGGCGCCGTGGCTGAGGATATAGGTCAGCGCGCGCGTGAACATGCCCATCTGGCCGTGGAAGGCGGTCATGCGGCCAAAGCTCTGCGGATGATCCTCGCCTGCGCTCTCCTCTTCGATCAGGCGGAACGCATCGCCCTGCTTCGTCACGAAGGGGAGCGGCGCGAACGGCGCGAGCGCTTCCGACAACACAACCGGACCCGAGCCCGGGCCGCCGCCGCCATGCGGGGTCGAAAAGGTCTTGTGGAGGTTGATGTGCATCGCATCGACACCCAGGTCGCCGGGGCGCACCCGGCCGACAATCGCGTTGAAATTGGCGCCGTCGCAATAGACATAACCGCCCACCGCATGGACCGCGTCCGAGATCGCCTTCATGTCGCGCTCGAACAGGCCGCAGGTGTTGGGGTTGGTGATCATCACCCCCGCGACATCGGGGCCGAGACGCGCCTTCAACGCTTCGAGATTGACGCGGCCCGCCTCGGTCGCCGGAATATCCTCGACGGTGAAGCCCGCGAAGGCCGCGGTCGCCGGGTTGGTGCCGTGCGCGCTTTCGGGGACAAGAATGACGCGGCGGTCTTCTCCGCGCGCTTCGAGCGCTGCCTTGATGCAGAGGATACCGCACAATTCGCCATGCGCCCCCGCCTTGGGCGACATCGCGACGCTGTGCATGCCGGTGAGCGTGATCAGCCATTCGGCGAGCTGGTGGATCACCGCATAGGCGCCCTGCACCGTTTCCTGCGGCTGGAGCGGGTGGACGTCGGCGAAACCCGGCATCCGCGCGACCTTTTCATTGAGGCGCGGGTTGTGCTTCATCGTGCAGCTGCCGAGCGGGAAGAGGCCGAGGTCGATCGCGTAATTCTGACGCGACAGCCGCGTATAATGGCGCACCGTTTCGGACTCGCTGAGCCCCGGCAGGCCGATCGGCGCGGAACGCGCGAGCGCGCCGAGGTCGGCGCCGGGCGCGTCCTCGTCGAAGTCGACGCCGGTGGTGTCGGCGCCGCCGATTTCGAAGATCAACGGCTCTTCGAGCATCAGCGCGCGGTTACCGGTGAAGGTGACATTGTCGTCGGCGCCGCCGGCGGCGTTCATTTCGGGGCGCCAGCCGGCGCGATTGAGCGCGGTCATGCCAGCACCTCCTTCAGGGCCGCGGCGAAGGCGGCAATGTCCGCCTCGGTCACGGTTTCGGTCACGGCGACGACGAGGCCGTTTTCGAGGCCGGCGTTGTCGGGATAGAGACGGCCGAGCGAGACGCCGCCCAATATGTCCTTCTCGGCCAGCTTGTGAATCACGGGGCGCGCCGCGGTCGGAAGCAGCAGCGTGAACTCGTTGAAGAAGCTGTCGTTCATCACCGACACGCCGGGAACCTTCGCCAGTTCCGCGGCGGCCGCCTTGGCCCGGCCATGGTTGATCGCCGCGAGCCGGCGCAGGCCCGCTTCGCCGAGCAATGTCATATGGATGCTGAAGGCCAGCGCACAGAGCCCTGAATTGGTGCAGATATTACTCGTCGCTTTCTCGCGGCGGATATGCTGTTCGCGCGTCGACAGCGTCAGCACGAAGCCGCGCTTGCCATTGGCGTCGACGGTCTCTCCGCAGAGGCGGCCGGGCATCTGGCGCACATATTTGGTCTTGCACGCAAAGAGGCCGACATAGGGCCCACCGAACTGGAGGCCGACGCCGAGCGATTGCCCCTCCCCCACCACGATATCGGCGCCCATTTCGCCGGGCGACTTGATCAGGCCGAGCGCGACGGGTTCGGTGACGACCGCGATCAGCAGCGCTCCCGCAGCCTGACAGGCTTCGGCCAGCTTCGTCATGTCGTCGATGCGGCCGAGGATGTCGGGATATTGCACGACGACGCAGCTCGTCTCCTTGTCGATGCTGTCTGCGAGCGCTGCCCAGTCGGTGCCGGCTTCGAGGCTCGGGTCACCATCGACCAGAACGTCGCCGGTATATTTCGCCATCGTGCGCGCGACGCTGCGATAATGGGGGTGAAGGCCCGTCGAGAGCAGGGCCTTGGCGCGCTTGGTGATGCGGCGCGCCATCACGATCGCTTCCCAGCAGGCGGTCGAGCCATCGTACATCGATGCATTGGCGACGTCGGTGCCTAGCAGCCGCGCGACCTGGCTCTGAAATTCGAACAGCATCTGGAGCGTGCCCTGTGCGATTTCGGGCTGGTAGGGGGTGTAGGCGGTGAGGAATTCGCCGCGCTGGATCAGGTGATCGACGCTGGCGGGCACATGATGGCGATAGGCGCCGGCGCCGAGGAAGAAGGGCCCCTCACCCGCCGCGCGGCTGCCGCGCGCGAGCGCGCCCATGTGGCGTTCGACAGCCAACTCGCTCGCATGGTTCGGCAGGCCCGCGATCGGACCATCGAGCCGTGCTTCGGCAGGGACATCAGCGAACAGATCGTCGATCGACGACGCGCCGATCACGCCCAGCATCGCCGCGCGGTCATCGGATGTGAGAGGGAGATAACGCATGAAATACTCCGGTCAGCTATCGGAAGAGGAAGAAAAAAGCGGCGCGAGATCGGCCAGCGATCCGCGAAATGTGGCGGGGCCGCTGTGCGTCGTGCGGACCCAGGGCGCGAGCCAGATCCGAAACCCCGCGTCGCGCGCGCGGCGGCAGAAAGCATAATCTTCCGACAGCATCAGTCCGCTCGGGCGGTCGATCTCTGGCAGGAAGAGCGCATGAACATTTTCGCGTACACCCGTTCCCTGCCGGTCGCGCGCTTCGGTGCGAAAAGCGAGTTCGGGGTGCCGCGCGCAGAGCGTCTCGACGACGTCGCGGCGGATCAGCATCAGCCCGGTACCGAGCTGCGACAGTTCGACGAGGTCGGTCAGCGCGAAGCGTTCGTCGGTGTTCAGGAAACTGAGCGCGAAATCACCGGCATAGCGCGCAAGGTCGGCCGCATTATCCTTTGCCAGCCCGCACTCAGCGGCGCGCGCAACCTGCGACCAGTTGACCGTGCGGCGCGGCACCGCAGCGCCAAGCATGGCGCAGTCGGGCCGTCCCGCCATCGCCTCGATCATTGCGAAAATGTCGGCCGCCGCGAAATCAATGTCCGCATCGACGAAGAGCAGATGGGTGCAATCGCTCTGCATGAAGAGGTCAGCGAGCAGGCTGCGCGCGCGGTGGACCAGGGCTTCATGCAGAATAAGCTCGAACCGCACGGGCATATCCCGCCGCTGCGCCGCCATCGCAAGGTCGAGCGCCGCGCGGACATAGGTGCCCTGCGCGCCGTCATAGATCGGCGTCGCCACCATCAGGCGGCAATTGGCTGGCGCGGCGTCGGTCATCGCATCCCTCCCCCTCCCGCCCGCGGGAGGGGCGATCGGTTACAGGGCGTCGCAGAAGGCCTTATAGGCCTTTGCATCCATCAGGCCGTCGAGCTGGCCCTTGTCGGACAGCGTCATGCGAAAGAACCAGCCCTCGCCCTCGGGGTCCGAATTGACGAGCGCCGGGTCTTCCTCGAGCTGGCCATTGCCTTCGGTCACGGTGCCGTCGACGGGCGCATAGACGTCGCTCGCGGCCTTCACCGATTCGACCACCGCCGCATCGCCGCCCGCGCTCAATTCGGCGCCGGTGTCGGGAACCTCGACGAAGACGATGTCGCCAAGCTGCCCCTGCGCGAAGTCGGTGATGCCGACCGTCGCGACGTCGCCATCGACGTCGATCCATTCATGTTCTTCGGTGTAATAACGCGGCATCGATCAGGCTCCCTGTTTGCGCACATAGCGGTGTGGAATGAATGGCATGGCGGTGACGGTGCAATGGACCAGCTTGCCGCGCACCTCCGCCGCGATGGCGGTGCCGGGCACGGCATGGTCGCGCGGGACGTAACCCATCGCGATCGGCGCGCCGACGCTGGGGGCGAAGCCGCCCGACGTCACGACGCCGATCTCGTCCTCGCCGTCGAACAGCTTGGCGCCCTCGCGCACCGGCAGCTTTCCATCGACGGTGAGCCCGACGCGCTTGCGCGGCGGGCCGTCTTCCAGATGGCCGAGGATGCGCGCCGCGCCGGGGAAATTCTCTTCCTCGCGGCGGCGCTTGCTCACCGCGAAGCCGAGATCGGCTTCGGCGGGGTCGATCGCCGGGGTGAGGTCATGGCCATAGAGCGGCAGACCGGCTTCGAGCCGCAGCGAATCACGCGCGCCGAGGCCGATCGGCTTGACCTCTTCCATCGCGCACAGCGCGTCGGCGAAGGCGGTCAGTGCCTCGTTGGGCAGCGAAATCTCGAAGCCATCCTCGCCGGTATAGCCCGAACGGCTGAGAGCTATTTGGTGGCCAGCCCAGGTCGCGCGGGTCGCCTGCATGAAGACGAGATTTGCCGCTTCGGGAACCAGCCGCGCGAGCGCATCGACCGCTTTCGGGCCCTGCAGCGCGAGCAGGCCATAATCCTCATTATGGTTGAGCGTGATATCGTCGGGCAGATTTTCGCGCAGGTGGCCGATATCTTCCCACTTCACCGCGCCGTTGACGACGATGCCATATTGATCGCCCTCGTTGGTGATCATCAGGTCGTCGAGGATGCCGCCGTCGTCATCGAGGAGCAGCGAATAGCGCATCCGTCCGGGTTTCAAGCCCGAAATATCACCGGGAAGGAGCGTTTCGAGCGCTTCCGCGATGCCATCACCCGACAGGGCAAGCTGCCCCATATGGCTGACGTCGAACAGGCCGGCGCTTTCGCGGGTCCAGAGATGTTCCGCCATGATGCCTTCATACTGGATCGGCATCCAGTAGCCGGCGAACTCGACCATGCGGCCGCCCTTCGCGCGGTGCCAAGCGTCGAGCGGCAACGTCGCCGTTTCGACCGGAATTTCTTCATCTTCGCGCATATCGCACTCCCGTCGTTGACACGGCAAGACGCGGCCGGGTGCCGCCCTGTGCCATGCCCCCTCTGTCACGGGAACCTGAGAGTTTTCCTCCATGCGCCCTCGTCGAGGTTGGGCATGGAGTTACCCCTTCGGTGGTTCCGGCGGAAACAGCCGGAACGCTTTCCAGAGTGTCCGTTCCAGCCCGCGCGGTCCGCTTGACCTGAGAGTTTCCGGGGCGGTTGCTCCTTCGGTGGCGGGGTTGCCCCCACGCTCTCCCGCGCGGCCGGTCGAATCCCTTGGCGGAACCCGACAGACGCCGCGAGCCTTGGCGCTCCCCCTGTGCGGAGTCAATCGGCGACCGCGCGGATCGCGTCGTTTTCGTGGATATACACGCCCGAATCCCTTTGGCCGGCAAGCGCGACGATCGCCGCCGCGACTTTGTCGCCCGAAATCGAGCGGTAGCGGCGGAAGCGGCCGTGGAGCAGCGCGTCGGTCAGCGGCGCGGCGATCGTCGCCAATCCTTCGCCGAGGCGCTGCGGCCCGGGACGCTCGCCGCGGAGCAAACCGGGACGGATGAGATCGAGGCGGTCGAAGCCGAGCGCGACGAGATCGTTCTCGGTCTGCCCCTTGGTTCGCAGATAGAAATTGCCGCTCTTCGCCGCCGCCCCGACCGAGCTGACGACGATCATGTGCGGCGTGCCGCCCGCCCTTGCGCCGCGCGCGGCCGCGAGGACGAGATCGTGATCGACGGCGCGAAACGCCGCCTGCGATCCCGCTTGCCGGATCGTCGTCCCAAGGCAGGAGATAAGAATCGCCGGCTTTTCGGCGGCGATGATATCGGCCCAGCGTTCGGGCGGAGCGACCAGTTCCTTGTGATGCGGGGCAAGCCCCGCGACAGGGCGGCGCGCCAGTATGGTCACGGGCGCGGAGCCGAAATGATCGATCACCGCGCGCCCGACCATCCCGGTCGCGCCGACGATCAGCGCGTCAGGCATGCGCCAGCGCGGCGGGCACCGCGTCGCGGCCGAAAATGTCGGCATAGCGGTCGATGGCGAAGCGGTCGGTCATGCCGGCGATATAATCACCGATATGCCGGCTTGTCGCGCATTCTTCACCGGGCAGGCGCGCCGACCAGTCCGCGCCCATCAGCCGGGGATCGGCGGCATAGGCGGCGAAGAGGTCGGCGACGACCTGATTCGCGGCCTCGGCGGCGGCAAGCTGTTCGGGGTGGTGATAGAGGTTGGCGTACATGAAGCGCTTGAGTTCGCGTTCCTGCGCCGCCAGCTCTGCCGAAAAGCCGCCGAGGGTCCGCCCCGCCGCGCGGACCTCCTCGACGCTTGCGACCCCGGCCTCGGCGACATTGGCGGCGGTGGCGGCGATCACGTCGTTGACCATCGCGCCGATCTGGTCGCGGACGAGTTCGCGCAGCAGCCGGTCGCGCGGCGCGCCCGGGAAACGCCCCTCTACCGCGCGATAATTGGCGGCGACGAAGGGCTGTGCCATCAACTGGTCGAGGTCGAGCAGGCCGGCGCGCAGCCCGTCGTCGATGTCGTGATTGTCGTAGGCGATGTCGTCGGCGATTGCCGCGACCTGCGCCTCGAGGCTGGCATGGCTGGCGAGATCGAGTCCGAAATCGCCGTCGATTTCGGCGAGCGCCCAGCCGGGGTTCGCGACCGGGCCGTTGTGCTTGGCGAGCCCTTCCAAAGTCTCCCAGGTCAGATTGATCCCGTCGAACAGCGGATAGGGGCATTCGAGCCGTGCGAGCGTGCGCAGCGTATGACCGTTGTGATCGAAACCGCCGTGCGCCGCCATCGCGGCCTTAAGCGCGTCCTCGCCCGCATGGCCGAAGGGGGGATGGCCGATATCGTGCGCGAGGCACAGCGCCTCGGTCAGATCCTCGTTCAGCCCGAGCGCGCGCGCGATGCCGCGACCGATCTGCGCGACCTCGATACTGTGGGTCAGGCGAACGCGATAATGATCGCCATCGGGCGCGACGAACACCTGCGTCTTGTGGCGCAGGCGGCGGAAGGCGATCGAGTGAATGATGCGGTCGCGGTCGCGCTGGAAATCGTCGCGCGGCCCGCGCACGACGCGGCCGGGTTCGGAGTAGCGGCGCCCGCGACTATGTGCGGGATCGCTGGAGCAGCGCGCCAGGCTCACTTGAGCGGATCGACGGTTTCGCCGACATCGCTGTCGAAGAGGAAGCCGTCGCCTTCGGCTTTTTTATAGTCGCCGAGCCAGTCCTGCGCCGCCTTGCGATTGGGAAATGGTCCGACGAGCAGGCGCCGCGTCTGGCCCCATTCGGCGGTCGATCCGGACTTGCCCTTGAACAGCGCTGCGTTGCGCTTGGCGAACCGGTTATAGTCGAAGGCGAGCGCCTTGAGGTTCGATCCGGTGGCGATCTGGACCCAGATGCGCGCAGGGTTCGCCTTTTTCTTGGCGGCTTCTTCCTTCGCTTTGGCGTCCGCCTCTGCTTTCGCCTTGGCGGCCGCCTCCTCCTTCTCGCGCTTCGCCGCTTCGGCCGCCTCGGCCCTGCGCTTGTCCTCCAGCAGCCGGGCAAGCGTGTCGGCGCCGACCGCACTGTCGGACGGCGCGAGTTCGGCGGCGGGAATTTCGATCGACCCGACGATGTCGGCAAGCGACGCGAGCGGAGCCGAAACGGCGGCGTTCGTCGCGGCGGATGGCGGGGGGCTTCCGGGCTGCGAAACCGCCGGGGTCGAACGCCCCACGTCGGCGATCGAGAAACCGGGACCAATCAGGCCCTTCGCGGCATCGACGGCGGCGCCGACCGGTTCGGACGCCGGCGCGGCGCGCGCCGGGGCCGGATCGGGTCGGCTCACCGCTGCCTGAGCGGGGGGCGATGCGGGTGGATCGGCCGGTCGGACGACCTGAGCGGGGGGCGAAGGCGTCGGCGAACGCGCGGCCGGGGCCGGATCCGGATCCGGTTTGCGGGTGGCCGCTACCGGCGCGGGCGCCGGCGATGGCGCCGGTTTCACGGCCGCGGCGGGCCGCCGTCGATCGTCCGCCGCCGGCTTGCGCGCTGCCGCCGGCGGCGGCGAGGATGCCGCCGCGACCTGCACCGGCGGGCGTTTCGGGCCGAGCTGGCCGTTCGGGAAGCGGCCGAAATGCGCCGCCGCGGCCTGCTGCGCGGGATTGAGCCGGTCCAACTGGACGAGATAGGGGGTGATATTCTGCGCCATCGCGGGCGGCATCGTCGCATTGACGATATCGGTCGCTTCCTTGTCGCGCCCGTTCATCGCGAGGATCATCGCGCGTAGCCGCCACGCGCCGCGGTCCTGCGCGCGCAGTTGCGGGGTCAGCATGGCGATCGCGCGATCGGCGTCGCCGCTGATCCCGAGCGACAGCGCATAGCGCCGGGTCAATTCCTCATTGGGCGAGATCGACAGCGCAAGCTGATAATCGCGCTGCGCCGCGTCCTGCTGGCCAAGAAGATCGCGCGCGAGCCCGCGGTCGGCGAGGAACAGCCGTTCGGGGGCGCCCATCAGCTGCGCCTCGCCGAAATAGTCGAGCGCGCGTGTCGGATTTTCCATATGGACCATCGCCGACCCGAGCGCGGCCTTGATCGCGCCGTCGCGCGGGCGCGCCTGTTCGGCACGGACGAGGAAACCGAGCGCGGCGCGATAATCCTCGAGGTCGATCGACGCCCGGCCGGCGTCAAGCAAGGCCGACACATCGCTGTTGTTCGCAGCGATGCGGGCGAGCGACGACGACAGCAAGGTCCGCGCGGCGGCGCGCTTTTGCATCGCCGCCTGCGTCGCGGCGTCGGGCGGCGTCACCTGCGCATGAACGGCGGGACAGGCAGCCGTCCCCAGCAACAGCGCCCCGAGCGCGCCGACCCACGGCCGTGCGCGCACCGGCTTCGCCGTCAATTTCACCTGCCGCATGGGCAACTCATCCCGATCTCCGGCCTGCCGTTGCCCGGCGGGCGGCCGCTCGATAGCCCCGTTACTGGTTGTTCTGCCGTCCGAGGAAGCGCGGAATATCGACCCCGTCGTCCTTGCCGGCCTCTTCGGCGTCGGGCGTCGATGCCCCGCGCGAGAGCCGCGACATGCGTTCGAACAGCGTCCCCCCGCCCACCGAGCGCGCGGGCGATTCGGCCGGCGCGGGATCCGCGGTGCCTGCCGCACGATAATCGGCGGCCGGCGCTTCGGGCGCGTCGAGGACAAGCTCGTCGGCGGTATCGTCATAGGTCGCGGCGACCTGCGACAATTCCATCGGCTCTTCCTCGGCCGCCGGAGCCGGAGCTTCGCCGGAATCGCCGAGCGAGAAACCCGGCGCCGGGTCATTGTCCTGCTGGACGGGCGATTCGGCGACAGGCTCTTCCTGCACCGCCGGCTCGACGACCTCTTCGGCCACCGGAGCGGGCGCCGCGGCGCGCGCGGGGGCGAAGGAGAAGCTGCGCGTGGCAGGCGCGGCCTGTGCGGCCTCGCCTGTGCCGTCGATACCTGTGGCAACGACCGACACGCGGATCTTGCCATCGAGGCTGTCGTTGAAGGCGCTGCCCCAGATGATGTTGGCGTCGGGATCGACCAGTTCGCGGATATGGTTCGCGGCTTCGTCGACTTCCATGAGGCGCATGTCCTCGCCGCCGGTGATCGAGATGATGACGCCCTTTGCGCCCGCCATCGACACGCCGTCAAGCAGCGGGTTGGCGATGGCTTTCTGCGCCGCTTCGAGCGCGCGGCCGTCGCCTTCGGCTTCGCCGGTGCCCATCATCGCCTTGCCCATTTCGCGCATCACGCTGCGCACGTCGGCAAAGTCGAGGTTGATCAGGCCGGGCATGACCATCAGGTCGGTGATGCCGCGGACGCCCTGCTGGAGCACTTCGTCGGCCATCGTGAACGCTTCCTTGAAGGTCGTGTTCGGGTTGGCGACGAGGAAGAGATTCTGGTTCGGGATGACGATCAGCGTATCGACATGATCCTGCAGCTCGGCGATGCCGGCGTCGGCCGAGCGCATGCGCCGCGCGCCTTCGAACATGAAGGGCTTGGTCACGACGCCGACGGTCAGGATGCCGCGGTCGCGTGCCGCCTTGGCGATGACGGGGGCCGCGCCGGTGCCGGTGCCGCCGCCCATGCCCGCCGCGACGAAGCACATATGCGCGCCATTCAGCGCCTCTTCGACCTGCGCGATGCTTTCCTCGGCTGCCGCACGCCCGACCTCGGGCCGCGAACCCGCACCCAGCCCCTGGGTGATCTGCGTCCCCAGCTGGATGCGCCGTTCGGCCGGCGAGGCGTTGAGCGCCTGCGCGTCGGTGTTGGCGACGACGAAATCGACGCCCTCGACGCGCGCCGCGATCATGTTTGCGATGGCATTGCCGCCCGCGCCGCCGACGCCGATCACCGCGATCCGCGGCTTCAGCTCGTCGACCTGCGGCGGGCCAATATTGATGCTCATCAAATAATCTCCCTGCAGCGGCGAACCCATGCCGCTTCCCTGCACCTTGCGACCCGTCGGACGGTGGTCCTGCCGCCCGGATAACTGTCACCGCATTGCACTATTGTGACTTCGGAATCACCCAAAAAATTAACCTTTTCACCTTTGCCGCCACTAAAAACTGCTTTTCAGCGCGGCCATCAGCCGGTGGAGGATCGACGTCCCCGCCGGCTTGTAAACATCCTGTGCCATCATCGGCAGGTCGCGAAGGTCGACGGGGTCCGACGCGGCATAGAGAACCAGACCCGCGAGCGTCGCGAAAGCGGGGCCGCCATGCGCATCGGGCAGTCCGTGCAAGCCGCGCGGTCGCCCGACGCGCGCAGCGCGGCCGAGCGCGCTTTGCGTATAATCGGCGATGCCTTTCAGGTCCGCACCGCCACCGACGAGCACCACCTGCCGCCCGATCGGACCGACGAAATGCAGGTCCTTCAATGTCCGGCCGATCTCCCCCATCATCGCGTCGAGCCGCTGGCGGATCACCGCCACGAGCTGCGCGCGCGTGATGCGCGGGGAATCGCTGCCCGACGGGGCACCGGGTTCGAGTTCGATGATCTCGTTATTGTCGCGGGGGGACGCCGAGGCCGAGCCGTAGAAGCTCTGGAGCCGCTGCGCCTGGCTGCGGCGGATGCCGAAGGCCGAGGCGATGTCGTCGGTGATATCGCTCGCGCCGAAAGGCAGTGACGCCATTTCGACGAGCATGCCGCCTGCGTAAAGCGAGACGGTCGTGACCGCCGCCCCGAGTTCGACGAGCGCGACGCCGAGGTCGCGCTCCTCCTCCGACAAACAGGCAAGGCCCGCGGCGATCGGTGAGGCGACGACGGCGTTGACGTCGAGATGCGCTTGCCGGACCGCAGACTCGAGGTTCCGCACCGGCGCGCCGTCGGCCATGATGATGTGGATATCGACGCCCAGCCGGTCGGCGTGGAGGCCGATCGGATTCTTGACGCCGGTCAGCCCGTCGAGGGTGTAGAGCGCGGGCTGGGCGTGGAGGATCATCCGCCCTTCGGGATCGATGCCCGCGCGCCCCGCGGCGAGTAGGTCATCGACATCCTCCTGCTCGATGCGGTGGCCGCCGAGCTCGCTTTCGATCGGCGCGACGTCGCTGAGCAAGCTTCCCGCCGAGAAGCTGACCCAGACGTCGTCGATATTGAGCCCGGCGATGCGTTCGGCCTGCTCGATCGCCTCGCGCACGACATGCTCGGTCTGTTCCATGTCGGCGACATAGCCGCGTTGGACGCCGCGGCTCTCGCGCTGGCCGGTGCCGAGCACGTGGAGCTGGCCGTCGGCGGTCTGCCCCGCGATCAGCGCGCAGACCTTCCACGACCCGACGTCGAGCGCGGTGATGATCTTTTCGATGCGCGGCGGCGCCATCGCCTTATCCTTCGTTCGAAGCGGCGGCGGCAACCGCGTCGACCGCGGCGCGCGCCTCGTCGAGCTTCGCGGGCGCGACCTGCCCCTCGTGCGGCAGGCGGAGCACGAAGCGGGCGGGGTCGCGCATGTCAAAGCGCAGGATGCCGCGGCCGAGCAGGCGGTTGGCGCCGTCCATATGCGCGAATTTGGCGAGCGCGGCCTTTGCCTCGGCCTCGCCTTCGGGCAGCGAGAGCGTCTCGCCGCTGCGGAAGCGGAGGTCCCAGCGGCGGTTTCCGACCCAGGTCGCGCCGGCGAGCAATTCCTTGAGGCTGCTCGCCTCCGAAAGCAGGCGAGCGAGATCCTGCGAACGCTGGTTCGCGCGCGGACCGATGACGAGCGGCAGGTCGGGCATCGTCGCGACGGTGACGGGTTCGAGCACGACGCCCTTTTCGTCGATCAGCGACAGGCGATTATTATGCTGCCAGATCGCGGCCGGGGTGCGCTCGACGATGTCGACGACGAGCGTGTCGGGCAGGCGCCGCGACACGCGCGCATCCTTGATCCAGCCGTAGCGCATCAGGTCGCCGCGCACATCTTCCAGATCGACCGCAGCCATCGAGCGGTCCTTCTGCGCGAGCGCGATGTCATAAACCTTGAGCCGGTCGATGCGGTCGGCGCCCACGACCTCGACCTTCTTGACCTGAAAGCCCGCGCGGCCGACCGCCTGCGCATATTCCTCGTGGATTTTCGCGGTGACGCCGGTGGCGTGCGCCGCGATGGCAACCACGGCGCACAGGCTGAGGCCGATCGTCCAATTAGCGGCCTTCTGCAATCGCTGCGGGCTGATCGGCAGCGCGTTGATGATCGCGTTGAGGCGCGACTGCTGGATCTTACGCCGCTTCTTCGGCGCGCGCGCGGGCCGCCGGGGCGGCGCCTTGGCGCGCTTGATCTTCGTACTGCTCATGACAACGCTTCCCCCACGATGCGTTCGACGAGTTCGGCATAATCGATGCCAACGGCGCGCGCCTGTTCGGGCACGAGGCTGAGCGGCGTCATGCCGGGCTGGGTGTTGACCTCGAGCAGGAAGATGCCCGCGAGGCCATGTTCGTCGTCCCACCGAAAGTCCGAGCGCGAGGCGCCCTTGCAGCCGAGCAGGCGATGCGCCTGCACCGCCAGATCCTTCATCCGCTGCGCGACGTCATCGGGGACGTCGGCGGGGCAGACATGCTCGGTCAGCCCCTCGGTATATTTGGCGTCATAGTCGTAGAAGCCCGATTTGACGCGGAGTTCGGTGACGGCGAGCGGCGTGTCGCCGAGCACCGCGACGGTCAGTTCGCGCCCCTTGATGAAGGGTTCGGCGAGCAGCCGGTCGAACTCCTGCCACGGACCCACCGCTTCGCGCGCGATCGGGTTGCCGTAGTTGCTGTCGTCCTTGACGATCGCGACGCCGACCGACGAGCCCTCGTTGACGGGTTTCAGCACATAGGGGCGCGGCAAGGGGTCGATCGAAAAGAGGCTTTCGCTGTCGACCATCGTCCCCGCCGGCATCGGAATACCATGCGGCACCAGCGCCTGCTTCGTCAATTCCTTGTCAATCGCGATCACCGAGGTGACGAGGCCGCTGTGGGTGTATTTGAGGCCCATCAGGTCGAGCATTCCCTGCACCGTCCCGTCCTCGCCGGGGACGCCGTGGAGCGCGTTGAACACGACATCAGGCTTCGTCTCGGCAAGCCGCAGCGCGACGTCGCGGCCCATGTCGATGCGCGTGACCCGGTGCCCGCGGCTTTCGAGCGCATCGGCGACACCATTGCCGCTCATCAGCGACACCTCGCGCTCGGCCGACCAGCCGCCCATCAGGACGGCAACATGCCACGGACCCCGGCTCACTTCATGACTCCCACACGCTGTATTTCCCATTGCAATTCGATGCCGCTCTTGTCCTTGACGCGGCGGCGGACTTCCTCGCCGAGCGCTTCGATATCGGCGCTCGTCGCGTCGCCAGTGTTGATCAGGAAATTGGTGTGCTTCTCGCTGACCTGCGCCCCGCCGACCGCGAAGCCGCGGCAGCCGGCCTCGTCGACGAGTTGCCACGCCTTGTGGCCGTCGGGGTTCTTGAAGGTCGAACCGCCGGTTTTCGAGCGCAGCGGCTGCGAGGCTTCGCGGCTTGCCGAGATGCGATCCATTTCGGCCTGGATCGCGTCGGATTCGCCTGGCTGGCCGCGAAAGGTCGCGCCGATCACGACCGCGCCCTCGGGCAATTCGCTATGGCGGTAGGTATAGCCAAGGTCGGCGAGCGGCAGGGTATGGCGTTCGCCCGAGCGCAGCACGACGTCGCAGTCGATCAGGATGTCCTTGACCTCGCCGCCATAGGCGCCACCGTTCATACGCACGAAACCGCCGACGGTACCGGGGATCGAGCGGAGGAATTCCATGCCGGCAATGCCCGCATCGCGCGCGGTCGAGGAGACGAGGATGCCCGATGCGCCGCCGCCGCAGCGCAATGTGGTTTCGTCGATCGCTTCGACCTTGGCGAACGCCTTGCCCAGCCGGATCACGACGCCCGGAAAACCGCCGTCGCGGACGATCAGGTTCGACCCGAGACCGAGCGCCATCACCGGCACGGCGGAATCAAGGTCACGCAGGAAATCGGCAAGGTCGTCGGCGTCCTTCGGCTCGAAAAGCCAGTCGGCGGGGCCACCCGACTTGAACCAGACGAGCGGGGCGAGCGGCGCGTGGGGCGTGAGTTTGCCGCGCACTGAAGGAAGCGTTGCGGTGCTCACAGCGCCCTCCCTTCCCCGCTCGCATCAAGCGAAGTCGAGATGCCCCTCGGGCCAGACGCGAGGTCGATGGGTATCTCGACTTCGCTCGACACGAACGGGATGAAAGGCGGATACAAAATCATGCCG
Organism: Sphingopyxis sp. JAI108; assembly: GCF_013410105.1. Lineage (GTDB taxonomy): Bacteria > Pseudomonadota > Alphaproteobacteria > Sphingomonadales > Sphingomonadaceae > Sphingopyxis > Sphingopyxis chilensis. The sequence goes on along the minus strand of NZ_JACCCJ010000006.1, from coordinate 77,767 downwards.
CCTCCACCGCGCCTGCCAGCCCCGCCGCCATCTTCGTGATGTCGCCCGCGCCGAGGCAGATGATCATATCGCCCGCGCCGAGGTCGCCGGCCTTGATGCTCGCCGCGATGCTCGCGGCCAGCGCGCCCGCATCGGCGACGACATGGGCGTGGCGATGGCCGCGGTCGCGCAGCCCCTCCGTCAGCGCATCCGACGATATGCCATCGATCGGGTTTTCGCCTGCCGCATAGACGGGCAGCGCGAGCACCATGTCGGCGTCGTTAAACGCCTGCTGGAAATCGTCCATATGATCGCGGAGGCGGGTGAAACGGTGCGGCTGGACGACGCCGACGACGCGCCCTGCTCCCGCGCCCTCGCGCGCTGCCGAAAGGACTGCGCGGATTTCGACGGGGTGGTGGGCGTAATCGTCGATCACCGTGATCACGCCGCCCTCGACCGCGATCTCCCCCACCTTGGTGAAACGGCGCTTGACCCCTGCAAAGCCGTGAAAGCCCGATACAATCTTGTCGTCGCTAACGCCCATGTGCAGCGCCACGGCGATCGCCGCCAGCGAGTTCTGCACGTTATGACGGCCCGACATCGGCAAATGGATGCCCTCGATCGTCCGGCTGTTGCCGTCGCGGTCGCGCACGACGACGTCGAAGCGGTTGCCGTCGGGGCCGGGCGTCACATTGGTGCCGCGCACGTCCGCTTGGGCAGAAAAGCCATAAGTAATAATCCGCCGGTCGCGGATGCGCGGGATGATCGCCTGCACCTCGGGATGGTCGAGGCAGAGCATCGCCGCGCCATAGAAGGGCACATTCTCGATGAACTCGACGAACGCGTCCTTGATCGCGTCGAAACTGCCATAATGGTCGAGATGTTCGGGATCGATGTTGGTGACGACCGCGATCGTGCCGTCGAGACGCAGGAAGCTGCCGTCGCTCTCGTCGGCCTCGACCACCATCCAGTCGCTGGCGCCGAGGCGCGCGTTCGAGCCATAATTGTTGATGATCCCGCCGTTGATGACCGTCGGGTCGATCCCGCCCGCGTCGAGCAAGGCCGCGACGAGGCTGGTGGTGGTCGTCTTGCCGTGCGTGCCGGCGATGGCAACGGTCGATTTGAGGCGCATCAGTTCGGCGAGCATTTCGGCACGGCGGACGAGCGGGATGCGGTGCGCGAGCGCGGCCTCGACTTCCGGATTGCCGCGCTTGACCGCGGTCGACGTGACGACCACCTGGGCGCCGTCGACATTCGAGGCTTCATGACCGATCGCGACCTTGATGCCGCGCTTGCGGAGACCCTCCACGACATAGCTATCGGCGATGTCGCTGCCCTGCACCTGATAGCCGAGATTGTGCATCACCTCGGCGATGCCCGACATGCCGATGCCGCCGATGCCGATGAAGTGGATGGTGCCGATGTCGGTCGCGACGCCGCGCATCAATTGTCTCCCGCGCGGGTGGCGGCGATGCCGCCGGCGACCGAGGCGCTGCGCGAAGGCGCGCCGACGCGAATCACGTCCATCATCGGCGGCGCGGCGAGCGATTCGACAAGATCGGCGAGGTCGCGCGTGGCATTCGGCAGGCCGCAGCTTGCCGCGCGTTCGGCGGCTTCCTCGAGTGCGCCGGGTTCGAGCGCCATGCGCTGAATATGTTTCGCGACCTCGGCCGGGGTGAAGGCCGGCTGCTGGAAGGCGATCGCTCCGCCCGCTTCGACGAGGTCGACGACATTATAGGTCTGGTGATCGTCCATCGCGCTCGGATAGGGAACGAAGATCGCCGGACGACCCGCGCACGCGAGTTCGGCGACGGTCGAGGCGCCGGCGCGCGCGATCACCATATGCGCCCAGCGCAGCCGCTCGGGGAAATCCTTGATATATGGCGCGCATTCGGCGGCGACGCCCAGTTCGGCATATTTGGCGCGCACGCCCTCGATGTCATCTTCGCGGCACTGCTGGACGACCTGCAGCCGGTCGAGCAAAGCGCGCGGCAGCATCGCGATCGCGGCGGGGACGACGTCGCTGAGCACCGTCGCGCCCAGGCTGCCTCCGACGACGAGCAGGCGGACGATGCCATCCTCGGGCAGCGGCGGAAAACCGTCCTCGCGGATCGCCACGATCTCCTCGCGTACCGGGTTGCCGGTGATATGTTTCTTGAGTTCGTGCCCCGCAGGATAGCGCTGGATATTATGATAGGCGACCGCGACCGCATCGACGCGCGGCGCCATCATGCGGTTGACGCGGCCGAGCACGGCATTTTGTTCGTGAAGCACGCGTGGCCGCTTCGTCGCGCCCGCGGCGAGCAGGCTGGGCAGCGAGGGATAGCCGCCGAAACCGACGACGACCGCGGGGTCGAAGTCGCGGATCAGGTCGATGGCCATGCGGCGGCCCTTGTAGATTGCCAGCGCGGCCTTCAGCCAGCCAATGGGCCCGCCCGATACGCGACCGGCGGGAAGCACATGCGTGTCCATCTCGGCGGGCGCGCCCGGAATCTTCAGCCCGCGGTCGTCGCTGACCAGCGCGACGCGATGGCCGCGCGCGATCAACTCGCCCGCAAGGGCATAAGCAGGAAGCATATGTCCTCCCGTCCCGCCGGCGGCGAGAAGGAAGTGGCGCGTCGCGGTCATTTTTGGGCGCTCATTTCTTGTTCCAGTTTCGGGTCATCGACACCCGGGCCGCATAGGGGTTTCGCCGGGTCAGCGACAAGAGCAAACCCATGCCGATCGACAAAGCGATGAAGGACGAGCCGCCATAGCTGATGAAGGGCAAGGTCATCCCCTTTGACGGGAAGATCTGCGTGTTCACCGCCATGTTGATCACCGCCTGTCCGCCGAACTGTGCGATCAGCCCCGCGACGGCGAGGATGAGGAAGCTGTCCTCCTCGTCGAGCAGGCGTACCAGAACGCGCACGATGATCGCGAGATAAAGCGCGGCGATCGCGATGCAGGCGATCATCCCGAACTCCTCGCCGATCACCGAGAAGATATAGTCGGTGTGCGCTTCGGGCAGCTGGAATTTGGCGAGCCCGGCGCCGGGGCCGGTTCCGATGAGGCCGCCTGCGGTCAGCGTCGCATGCGCCTTGTCGACCTGGAAACTGTCGCCTTCGGCAAAGAGCCAGATGTTGATGCGCTGCTGGGCCACCGGATAGAAGAAATAGGCGAGCACGATGCCGACGACGCCCGCGCCCGCAAGCGCGCCCATGATCCGCATCGAGAGGCCGGCGACGAGGACGAGCACGAACCATGTCGCCGCGAAGATGACCGTCTGCCCGAGGTCGGGCTGGCCCATCAGCAGGAGCGCGATGACGCCGGTGAGCGCCGCGGCGAGCGGCACGACGGGAAGGCTCTGGTCGTGGAGGCGCAGCGACAGCACCCACGCGAGCGACACCGCGAAGAAGGGCTTCAAGAATTCCGAAGGCTGGAGCCGCAGCGCCCCGCTGCCGAGCCAGCGCTGCGCGCCGTTCACGGAGGTGCCGACAAGCGGCACGAGGAACAGGAGGCCAAGGAAGACGACGGTGCCATAGATGGCGAAGCGCCGCGCCTGCGGCTTGGGCAGCATCGACACCATGAGCATCACGGGGACGCCGACGATCACCCACATCAGTTGGCGATAGAAATAATAGAGCGGGTCGAGCGACGCGGTCGAGGTCGAGAGTTTCTGCGCCGCGACGGGCGACGCCGCCGCGACCGCGACAAGCCCGACCGCGACGAGGATCGAGACGAGAAGCAGCAGAACGCGGTCGATTTCCCAAAACCAGAGGCCGAGCGGCGTACGGTCGGCGCGGCTGAGGCGCGGCCCGCGGCGTTTCGTGGTGCGCGTGGCGGCGATCACCGGGCGTTCGGTCGCATCCATATTGTCCCCCCCGCTCATGCCCCGAGCGCCTGCACGAGCGCGCGGAAGGCATCGCCGCGCTGCTCATAATCCTTATACTGGTCGAAGGAGGCGCAGGCGGGCGAGAGCAGCACGATATCGCCGGGCCTTGCCGCCGCCGCCGCCTGTTTCACCGCACTCGCCATATCGCCCGACTTTTCGACCGGAATCGCGTCGCCGATCTCGGCGGCGAAGGGCTCCATCGCCTCGCCGATCAGATAGGCACGCTTGACGTGGCCGAACCACGGACGGCAGGCGCCGAGCCCGTCGCCCTTGGCCTGCCCCCCCGCAATCCAGTGCAAACGCTGGTCCGGCGCCGGCGGGAATGCCGCCAGCGCCGGTGCAGCGGAAGCCGCGTTGGTGGCCTTGCTGTCGTTGAACCAGCGGACACCATCGGCTTCGCCGACCAATTCCATGCGGTGCGGCAGCGATTTGTAGGTCGCAAGACCGCGTTCGATCTGTTCGTCGTTCAGCCCGAGGACGCGGCACACCGCGATCGCACACACGGCGTTCTGGGCGTTGTGCGGCCCCTGCAACGCGGGCCAGCGCGCTTGGTCGGCGGGGTCGATATCCTTCCCCGACACGCGATGGAGCCGGTGGTTGATGCGCCCCGCGATCATCTTCGACGGATCGTCGTCGACCGCGACGATCGCGATCTGGTCGCGGCGCTGGAGACTGAACAGCCGCGCCTTCGATGCCGCATAGCCGGCAAAACCGTCGTAGCGGTCGAGGTGGTCGGGGCTGAGGTTGGTGAGGACCGCGATGTCGCAGGCGAGGCTGTGCGACAGGTCGATCTGGTAACTCGACAGTTCGAGGACATAGACCCCGCCTTCAGGAAGCGGCTCGCGCGTCAGGATCGGCAGGCCGATGTTGCCGCCCATCAGCGTCGGCACGCCGGCGCTTTCGAGCAGGTGGGTGATCAGCGCGGTCACCGTCGACTTGCCGTTGGTGCCGGTGATGCCGACGACCCGATGCGACGGCAAGTCGCCCCTGGCTTCGGCGAACAGTTCGATGTCGCCGATGACGGGGACATGCGCTTCCTTGGCGTGCGCCGCGATCGGGTGACGGTTGAGCGGCACGCCGGGCGAGACGACCACACCCGCGAAGCCGACGAGGTCGATCTCGAGCGGGTCGCCGATATCGGCGCCGAGCGCCATCGCCTCGTCGCGCGCTTCCTCGCGGTCGTCCCATGCGGTGACGCCCGCGCCGCTGGCGACGAGCGCCTCGACGGCCGCGAGGCCCGAGCGCGCCAGCCCCAGCACCGCATAGCGGCGGCCGGCAAAGGCGCGCGAGGTGATCACCGGAGCTTCAAGGTCGCGAGCCCCGCGAGTGCCAGGACGATCGAGACGATCCAGAAGCGGATGACAACGGTCGATTCGGGCCAGCCAAGCTGCTCGAAATGGTGGTGGATCGGCGCCATGCGAAAAACGCGCTTGCCGGTGCGCTTGTACCAGAAGACCTGGATGATCACCGACAGCGCCTCGACGACGAACAGCCCGCCGACGATGACGAGCACGAGCTCGTGCTGAGCGGTGACCGCGATCGTCGCGAGCGCTCCGCCGAGTGCGAGGCTGCCCGTATCGCCCATGAAGACCGCAGCGGGCGGCGCATTGAACCACAGGAAAGCGAGGCAGGCGCCGATGATCGCAGCAGCGAAGATCGCGAGCTCGCCCGCGCCAGGAACATGCGGGATGCCGAGATATTCGGCAAACTTCACATTGCCCGACAGATAGACGATGACGAGGAAGGTCAGGCTGGCGATGATCACGGGGAAGGTTGCAAGCCCGTCGAGCCCGTCGGTCAGGTTCACCGCGTTGCCGAAACCGACGATCAATATCATCGCGAAGACATAATAGAGCGGGCCGAGCGGGATATAAACGTCATTGAAGAAGGGCAGATAGAGGTCGGTGCCGGTGCGCGAGACGATCAGCAGCACCGCGACCCCCGCGATGAGGAATTCGACGAGCAGGCGCACGCGCCCCGGAATCCCGCGGTGGCTGGCCTTGGTCACCTTGTCGAGATCGTCGAGGAAACCGACCGCTGCGAACCCCCCGGTTACAAAGATGCACGCCCAGACGAAGCGGTTGGAGAGGTCCATCCAGAGCAACGCCGAGATCATCAGCGAAATGAGGATCATCAGCCCGCCCATCGTCGGCGTGCCCTTTTTGGCGAGGTGGCTTTGCGGCCCGTCGTCGCGGATCGGCTGTCCCTTCCCCTGCCGCATGCGCAGCATCAGGATGAAGCGCGGCCCGATCCACAGGCCGAGGATCATAGCGGTCGCGACCGCCGCGCCGGAACGGAAGCTCAGATAGCGAATGAGGTTGAGCGCCCCCGGAAAGCCAAGCCATTCCGCCAGCCAATATAGCATCAAAAATCCCCGTTGGTCAGCGCCGTCACAAGATGTGACAGCCCGACGCTGTTCGACCCCTTGACCAGCACGGCGTCGCCCGGACGGATCAGGTCCCGCAGCCGCCCTACCGCGGCCGGGTGGGCGGGCACATGCTCGAAATCGATACGGCCCTCAAGGGCTTTGGCGAGTGGCGCCATCTCTGCGCCGACAAGCAGGGCGAATTGCACTCCCGCCGCGACGAGCGGAGCCGCAAGCGCGGCATGATAGGCCTCGCCATCCGGGCCAAGCTCCTTCATCGCACCAAGAATCGCGATCTTGCGGTCGGCGGATTCGCTGCCGAGCTGGCCGATGGTCGCCGCCATCGAGGCGGGATTGGCGTTATAGCTTTCGTCGATGACGAGGATGTGGCCGCCGGGAACCTCGACGCGGTGGCGCGCGCCGCGCCCCGCCAGGCCGGCCATTTCGGCGAAGGCGAGCCCCGCCGCCGGCAGGTCCCCGCCGACGGCTTTCACCGCGGCGAGCACCGCGAGCGAATTGGCCACCCAATGAGCGCCGGCTTGCGCGATGGTGAAGCAGAGGAGCGATTCCTGCACCTGCGCGGTGACGAGCGAGCCGCCCTGCCCGTCGGGCAACCAGTCGACGGCGCGGACGTCGGCGCCCTCGTTCAACCCGAAGCTGACGATGTGCGCGGCATGTTGCTCCGCCTTGGCGCGCAGGCGCGCATAGTGCGGGCTGTCGAACGGGACGATCGCGGTGCCGCCGGGTTCGAGGCCTTCGAAAATCTCGCCCTTCGCGTCGGCGATCGCTTCTTCGCTAATGAAAAATTCCATGTGCGCGGGGGCGATGGTGGTGACGATGGCGACGTGCGGACGCACCATGCGTGTCAATGCCGCGAGTTCGCCCGCGTGATTCATGCCCATTTCGAAGATGCCGAAATCGGCGGTCGAGGGCATACGCGCGAGGCTCAGCGGTACGCCGACATGGTTGTTGTAGCTTTTGACCGAGCGATGCGCCTTGCCGGGACGAAAACGATCGAGTGCAGCGAACAGCGCCTCCTTCGTCCCCGTCTTGCCCGCCGAACCGGTGACGCCGATGATGCGGCCATGGCTGCGCGCGCGCGATGCGGTGCCGAGCGCGGCGAGGGCCGCGGCACTGTCGGCGACGCGAACATGCGGGTACGCGATGTCGGTTTCGCAGACGATCCCGGCGGCGCCCGCTGCGATCGCCTTGTCGATGAAGTCATGGCCGTCGGCGGTTTCGCCCTTCATCGCGATGAAGAGGTCGCCCTTCGTCACCTCGCGCGAGTCGAAGGCGACGCCATGGGCGGTGAAATCGGCGCTGGCGGCACCGCCGGTGGCCGAAGCGATGGCGCGCGCGGTCCAGAGCGGATTCATGCCGCCTCCTCGCGCGCGACCGCGACATCGTCGAAGGGAATGACGCGCATTTCGTCGCCGCGCCCGACGATCTGACCCTGTTCGTGCCCCTTGCCCGCGATGCAGACGATGTCGTCGCCGCGCGCCTCGGCGATCGCGGCGGCGATCGCGGCGCGGCGGTCGCCGATCACCCGCGCACCGGGCGCGGCGGCGGCGATCGCGTCCCGGATCGCCGCCGGATCTTCGCCGCGCGGATTGTCGTCGGTGATGACCAGCACATCGGCCTTGGCGGCGGCAACCCTGCCCATTTCGGGGCGCTTCGCCTGGTCGCGGTCGCCGCCGGCACCGAAGACGAGGATCAGGCGGCCCGCCGCATGCGGGCGCAGCGCGTCGAGCGCGGCTTCGATCGCGTCGGGCGTATGGGCATAGTCGACATAGACCGGCGCGCCCGCGCGCGTGATGGCGGCGCGTTCGAGCCGCCCGCGCACCGGCTGCAGCCGCGCGAGATTGGCGAGCGTCTGCCGGGCATCGCCGCCGGTCGCGATGACGAGGCCCGCCGATACGAGCGCGTTGGCAACCTGATAGCCGCCGATCAGCGGCAGATCGACCTTTTGCGAGAGATCGCCCGCCGTGATGACGAGCGACTGGCCGAGCTGGGTCGCCTCACGCGAGACGAGGCGGAGCGCTTCGCCCCGCGTGCCGACGGTCAGCAGGCGGACGCCGCGCGCCCGCGCCGCGCCGATCACGGCGGGCGAATATTCATCGTCGGCCCCGACCACCGCCGCGCCGCCGGGTTCGACGACTTCGGTGAAAAGGCGGAGCTTGGCCGAAAGATAGGAATCCATCGTGCCATGATAGTCGAGATGGTCGTGGCTCAAATTGGTAAAGGCCGCCGCCTTCACCGGCAGGCCTTCGGTGCGATACTGATCGAGGCCGTGGCTCGACGCCTCGAACGCTGCATGGGTGACGCCCTCGGCGGCGAGGCCCGACATGTTCGATAGAAACGTGACGATGTCGGGCGTCGTGAGCCCGGTCGAGGCGCTGTCCATCGACGTCGTGATTCCGAGCGTGCCGATCGAGGCGGCGTTGAAGCCGGCCATGCGCCACAACTGGCGCGTCATTTCGACGGTCGAGGTCTTGCCGTTCGTGCCCGTCACCGCGACGCAGGTCGCCGGGAAACGGTGGAAGAAGCGTGCCGCGATATGCGCGAAGGCGCGGCGCGGGTTGGCATCGGCGACATGCACGGCACCCTCCACACGCGCTTCGGGCCGCGCAACGATCGCGACCGCACCCGCTTCGAGGGCGGCGGGAATAAAATCCTCGCCGTTGAATTTCTCGCCGACGAAGGCGCCGAAAACCGTGCCGGGCGCAACCTTGCGATGATCGATCGCGAGCCCCGTGACGACGGGACCGCTGCCCTCCAGCGCCTGATCCTCGAGCAGCGCGGCGAGACGCATCAGTGCGTTTCCTCGCCTCTTTGCAGCAGCGGCGTCAATTCGGAGACGTCAACGTCGCGGCTTTCGTCGGGGAAGACGCCGAGCATCGGGCCCGCGCGCGTCACGACCTTGCGCACCACCGGCGCCGCGGTCCAGCCCGCGGTGCGCTGGCCCGAACTATAGGCATTGCCCTTGGGCTCGTCGATCATCACGAGCACCACATAGCGCGGATTGTCCATCGGGAAAGCCGCCGAGAAGGTCGAGACGAGCGAGTGGCGGCGATAGCCGCCAGCGCCCGGCTTTTCGGCCGATCCGGTCTTGCCGCCAACGCGGAAACCCGGCGCGTCGGCCTGTTTGCCGGTGCCGTCGGAGACGATAAGGCGCAGAAGCTGGCGCATCCGCGCGCTGGTCGACGCCTTGAACACGCGGCGACCCTGCGGCGGCGACTTGTCGCCGAGCTTGAGCATCGTCGCGGGGCGATAGATGCCCCCGTTGACGAGCGCGGCATAAGCGCTCGCGAGGTGCAGCGGCGTCACCGCGATGCCGTGACCATAGCTGGTCGTCATCGTCGTCACCCGGCCCCAGTTTTTCGGCCACAGCGGGAAGGCGCGTTCCTTGAGCTCGATTTCGGGGCGCTTGTCGAAGTTCAGGTCGCGGAACAGTCGTTCCAGATTCTCGCGCCCCAGTTCGTCGGCGATGCGCGCCGTCGCGATGTTCGAGCTTTCGATCAGCGTTTCGGGGACATTATACCAGCGCCCGGGATGGCTGTCGCGGATACGAAAACCCGCGATCGGGAGCGGCGCCGTCGCATCGTAGCGACGCGCCATGCTGGTCACCGTGCCGTCGTCGATCGCGGCGCCGATCGACAGCGGTTTGAAGGTCGAGCCGAGTTCATAAAGATTGTAGGTGACGGCGTTGCGCCGCGTGCCCGGATCGCTGCCGAGCAGCTTGTTGGGATTAAAGGTCGGGAGCGAGGTCATCGCGGCGACTTCGCCGGTATGGACGTCGAGGATGATGCCCGCGCCGCCGATCGCCTCGAGGTTCGCAACCGCCGTGCTCAGTTCGCTTTCGAGCACGCCCTGGACGCGCGCGTCAATCGACAGTGCGAGCGGCTCGCCGCGTGTCGCCTTGTCGATCAGCCGCTCGTCGAACGCACCCTCGACGCCGGTGACGCCATGCCCCTCCGAATTGGTGAAGCCGAGCACATGCGCGGCGAGGGTGAGCTGCGGATAGAGGCGTTCCTTCTCGCGCGGAAAATCGAAGCCGACGTCGCCGATCGCGTTCACCGCGGCGACCTGATCGGGCAGCGCGCGGCGGCGGATATAGGTCGGGCGCGGCCCGGTCAGCTTCGCCAGCAGGTCCTGGCGCGTCATGTCTGGAAAGATCTTTTGCAGCTCGGCCGCCAGATATTGCCGGTCGTTGAGCAATTTCGACGGCATGACGCGGATCGAATAGCCGTCGATCGTGCGCGCGAGCGGCACGCCGTTGCGATCGACGATGTCGGCGCGGGCGGGAATGAAAGCCGTCGCCGCCGAACGGCCCGACGATGTATCGAACAGCGCGAAATAGAGCAGGCGCACCGACACAACGAAAAATGCCGCCATGAACAGCAGCATCAGGATCATCAAACGCTGTTGTGCGGTCAGCAATATCTGCTGCCGCACCCCTGCGGTTCGAACCCGGGTCGGACGGACGACCAGCGTGTTCATCGGCCGGCGCTTCCTCCCGCCGCTTCGAGGGCCGCGGCGCGCTTCAAGTCGGCGAGCGTCGATTCGGCGAGCAGCTGATCCTCGATCATCTTGAGTTGTTCGCGGCGGCGCGTCGGCGCCATGCGCGGAGCGACGTCGCTGCGTACGCCGGTATCGGCCTGCGCGAGCAGCACGGGCTTGGGCGCGGCGGGCTTCGTTGCCGCGGGCTTGCTCGCAACGGGGCTTTCCTTCGGCGCGGCGGGCACCGCGACCGGCGAAACCATCGCCATCAGTACCGGCGCGACCTCGTTGGCGCCGCGCGCGCGCGGCAGCCGGTCGAGCGAGGCCAGCTGGCGCTCGCTCTCCAGATACTGTCCCGCGTCGGGCGCCGAATAGCCGAAGGCATCGGCATTCCACTGTTCGAGCTGGCGCATCGAGGCGCGCACCGCGAGTTCGGATTCGAGGTAGCGAATATTGTCGCGCGTCCGGACAATGTCCCGCTCGATCTGCGTAAGTTCGCTGCGCGTCGCCGCGACCTTGAGCGATACGGGATAAAGCATCATCGCGAAGATGAGCACGAGCAGGACCAGTCCGATCCCCTGGAGCTTGCGGGCCGCCATCAGCATGACATCGCCTCCTTCATCCTGTTGTCCGGCCAGGCCGGTGCCGCGGTGCGTACTGCGCTGCGCAGTGTCGCCGAACGCGCGCGCGGATTTCGCGCTTCCTCTTCCTTGCCCGGACGCACCTTGCGCGCCGGCGTCTCGAAGGTTGCGGCCCGCGCCAGAGGGGTCGGCGCGGGCCGGTGACGCGAACCCGCGGCATCGCCACCGCTGCGTTCGCGCAGGAAATTCTTCACGATACGGTCCTCGGTGCTGTGGAAGCTGACGACGGCGAGCCGGCCGCCGGGGCGCAATATGCGCTCCGCCGCGGCCAAACCCGCGACCAGCTCGTCGAGTTCATTATTGATGTGGATGCGGATCGCCTGAAAGCTCTTGGTCGAGGGATCCTTCGGCGCGCCGGGCGGATGGCGCAGCGCCTTGCGAATCACGGTCGCGAGCTCGGCGGTCCGGCTGAGCGGGCGCGCAGCGACGATCGCGCGCGCGACGCGGCGCGACTGGCGCTCGTCGCCATAATGAAAGAGCACGTCGGCGATCTCGCTCTCGTCGGCACGATTGAGCCAGTCGGCAGCGCTTTCGCCCTCCTGCGCCATGCGCATGTCGAGCGGGCCGTCCTTCTGGAAGGAAAAGCCGCGCGCATCGCGGTCGAGCTGCATCGACGAGACGCCGATGTCGAAGGTGATGCCGTCGACCGCCTCGATCCCGCGCTCGGCAAGCAGCCGGTCGATCTCGCCGAAGCGGCCGTGGATCAGCGTCAGCTTGCCATCGGATTCGGCGACGAGCGCCTGCCCTTCGGCGATCGCGTCGGGATCGCGGTCGCACGCGACGACTTCGGCGCCCGCGGCGAGCATCGCGCGTGTATAGCCACCCGCGCCGAAGGTCGCATCGACATGGCGCTCCCCGGGAAGGATTGCGAGCGCGGCGATGACTTCTTCACGGAGGACCGGATCGTGGCGGGGATCCCGATGGAGTTCGGGGAGAAGCTCGGTCACTTGCGCCCCTTCCCCTTGGCGGCGTCCCATGAAGCGGCTAGCCGCCGGAGCACCGGGTCGGCCTCGGCGCATTCGGCCAGCGTCGGCAGCCACCAGATTTCGAGACGGCGGCCCGACCCCACAAAAGCCGTCGCGCCGGCATCGCCGACGCGGTCGCGGTGGATGAAGCTGGGAAGGAAGCGGCCGCTGTCGTCGAGCGTGTACGGCTCGGTATAGCTGAAGCGCTTCTTGAACTCGCTGTCCTCGTCGAAGTCGAGGTTGCGCAGCCGCGCGGTTTCGCGGTCGCGTTCGATCTCGCCGTTCAGCCGGTCATACTGATCCTGCCCATAGGCGACGAGGCACGGCAGTTTTTCGTGAAAACCTACCCAGAGTACGCGCTGACCGTCCGCATTGAGGGGCACATTGTTGCGGAACTGTGAGGGGACGGCGATGCGCCCCTTGCCATCGATCGCGGCGAAGTTGGTACCCGCATACTGGCCGGGCGTCACAATCGCCATCGCTCTGCCCCCGTATCCGCGCCACCGGGCAAAACTTCCCCGGCCCCGGAATCGCGTGATTCCAGCTGGTTCGGCTCGAGTGGAGAATGCCCCTCTCCGATTTCGTGAGTATCAATTATAGATCGGGGTGAAAAGGGGTAATTTAGGGTGAAATAGGGAATCTAGCCCCAATTGGCCGCAAAAAGCGCTCCGAATTGGGTAAATACCGGTCCTACGGCGCGCGAACGGCACCGCAGGACGACTTCGATCGGGGCGATTTAGGGTAAAAAAGCCGACTCAGGCGGCGCGAGCGCGAATCCAGAGCGGACGGAGCACACCGTCACCGGCGCCGGGCCACAGGCGCGCCGCGAGCCATTCCATCGTGTCGGCCCGCCGCAAATGATCGGCGCTGGGGACGAGCGGGCGCCAGAGCGGAGCGAAGAGCAGGTCGGCGTCGCCGGCCAGCCAGGCCTCGCCCTTCCCTATCGGGCAGCGGGCGACGCGCCGGCCGGCGAAGGCCTGGCATTGCGGAGGGAGGCGATCGAAGCGGCCGGAGCTGAACAGACGGAGACGCAAGCCGTCAACGTCAACGGGCAATGAAGGCCCCTCGGCGGCGGCAGGCGCCGCGAGCGTGATGCCCCAATGATCGAGGAGCGGCGTCAGCAGGCTCGTCACGGGCGGATTGCGCGGATCGCCCAGCGGGTGGCGCGCGGGCCAGCCCGACAGCGCATCGGCGAGGACGACCGCGCGGCCGCCGCCGCGCACGAAGGCGTCGATCGCGACCAGTTCCTGCGGCGCGAGCGCGCGGGGATGCGCGAGCAGCAGCGCGCCACCGGGAGGGGGCACATGGTCGGCGAGGCTGTCGACGAGCGACACGGGACCGGCCGCGGCCAGCCGCGCGAGCGCCGGATCGTCATTCATTCCCTCCGCAATCATCGCCCCGATGTCGCCGCCGCCCGACCAGCGCAGCGGCAGGCCGGTGAGCATGGTGAGGGCGGGGGCGTCCGCCGCTGCGGCGGCCGGGCGATAGAGGGCGGCGAGCAGTCCATGTGCCGCCCCGAACCAGCCGGCGACGAGCAGCAGCGCGGCTAGCCAGGGCAAAGCCCCGAAACGCGCACGCCAGCCCGCGAGCAGTCCCGAGAGCCACGCGGCGAGGCCGCCCGCGGCCATGGTCAGGAGGAGCTGCGGCGAAGCCGCCGATCCGGCAAGGATGAAGCCAAGCAGCGCCTGCGCCGCGGCGAGGAGGACGAGCGCCAACAATATCGTAAACCAACGGGTCGCGGCCGGCTCGCGGCGCTGCCACCATGCGAGCAGCATCAGGGGGAGCGGGAGCAGCGGAACGGCGAGCGCGGGATCGATGCGCCCGAGCAGCGCCTGCCCGCCCGCGACCCACGCCAGCGCGACGATCGCGATGGCGGTGGCGAAGGCGCGCAGCAACGGCCTGCGCGATGGCGCGATCACTGTTTCGACTGGCGCGCGCGCTGGAGTTCGGGGTCGGGTTCGAGGTCGGGCACCGACGAGGCGGGCGGTATCGCCTGCGGGACCTTCACATCGGTGGCGGCATTTTCGTCTTTCGACGACGATGGCGACACCGGCTGGACGCCAAGCTCCTCCAGCGGGGCGCCGCTGGCGGGCTCTTCACCCGGCATCTTGACTTCGGTCGTAGCTGCGACCTCCCCTTCGGCCCGCTCGCGGGCGCGCTCGCCGATGAGCCCCGCCATGCCGACGAGCAGCAGAACGGTGAGCACCCCCGCAATGCCGATCTGCAGCCGCCGCATCGTGTCGTTGACCGGCGCCGTCGGCGACGGCGGCACGGCTTGCGTCTTGGGTGCCGAGGGACTGTCGATCCGCACGCTCATGCTGCTGCCTCCAGTCCCTTGCTCGCCAGCCATTCGGGGTTGTAGAGCGTCGAGAGATAACGGAACCCGCTGTCGCAGAGGATGGTCGCGATGCGCTTGCCCGGCCCGAGCTGCCGCGCGAGCGCCATCGCGCCGGCGACGTTGATCCCCGACGACAGGCCGAGGCACAGCCCCTCCTCGTCGAGCAGGCGGCGGACGATGGCGAGTCCCTCCGCATCCGAAATGCGGAACTGCGTGTCGATCGGCGCGCCTTCCAGATTGGCGGTGATGCGGTTCTGGCCGATGCCTTCGGCGACGCTCGATCCTTCGGGCTTCAACTCGCCGCACTGGTAATAATTATAGAGTCCGGCGCCGTGCGGATCGGTCAGCGCGATGGTGATGTCGGCGCTCTTCGCTTTCAGCCCCAGCCCGGTCCCCGCGATCGTGCCGCCGGTTCCCGCCGCACAGGTGAACCCGTCGATGCGGCCGTCCATCTGTTCCCAGATTTCCTCTGCCGTGCCGAAGATATGCGCCTTTCGGTTGGCGATATTGTCGAACTGGTTGGCCCAGATCGCATTGTCGGTTTCCTCGGCGATGCGGCGCGAGGTGTGGACGAAATGGCCGGGATTGGCGAAGGGCGCGGGCGGGACGAGCACGAGTTCGGCGCCCAATGCGCGGATCGTCGCCATTTTCTCGGCGCTCTGATTGTCGGGCATGACGATGATCGTCCTGTAGCCGAGCGCATTGGCGACAAGCGCGAGCCCGATGCCGGTATTGCCCGCCGTTCCCTCGACGATCGTGCCGCCGGGGCGAAGGCTGCCGTTCGCTTCAGCATCGCGCACGATATAGAGCGCGGCGCGGTCCTTCACCGAACCGCCGGGGTTGGCATATTCGCATTTTCCCCAGATTTCGCAGCCGGTCGCTTCGCTGGGGCCCTTGAGCAGGACGAGCGGGGTGTTCCCGATCAGGTCCAAGCTGGTTTTGGCTATGGTCATGGCGCATGATCTAGGACGCCGCCCCGCGCCCCGCAAGACAGCTTCGCTTGCCGCGCCGAAGACGCGCCTTTGTCGACCAACGGGGATCGAGGGCCGACGAACAGCAATCAAGCGGGGCTCCGGGGCTTGTTTTTGTGACAGTATATCATTACTGCCCCGCCATCAGGTCGCAATAACAACAGGACTCTCCCTCCATGCGTTTGCTTTGTTCCGCCGGTTTTTCCCTTGCCCTTTTCCTCGCCGCGCCCGCTTTCGCGCAGGATCGCGCCACCGCCGGCAGCGATGACGATGTTCATACCGGCGACCCGATCATCGTCACCGCGCCCTATGTCCGCAGCCTCGACATCCTCGGCAACGTCTCGGTGCTCGAGGGCGACGAGCTGGCGCGCGACATTCGCGGCCAGATCGGAGACACGCTGACCCGCCAGCCGGGCGTTTCGGCGACGAGCTTCTCCCCCGGCGCATCGCGTCCCGTCCTCCGCGGCTTTTCGGGCGAGCGCGTCAAGGTTCTGACCGACGGTATCGGATCGATCGACGCGTCGAACACCTCCGCCGACCATGCGGTCACCATCGACCCGCTGACCGTCGAGCGCATCGAAATCCTGCGCGGCCCCGCGGTGCTGCTGTTCGGCAGTCAGGCGATCGGCGGCGCGGTCAACCTGTTCGACCGCCGGATTCCGAGGAAGGTGCCCGCCGACCACGTCCATGTCGATGCCATCGGCGGCTATGCGACCGCAGCCAACGACCGCAACATCGGCAGTTCGATCGACGTCGCGCTGAGCCCCCAGATCGTCGCGCATCTCGACGGCAGCTGGCGCAAGACGGGCGATGTGCGTTCGGGCGGCTATGTCTATGCCCCCGATATTCGCGGCGACCTGCTCCACCTTGCCGAACATGAACTCGAGGAAGGCCATGCCGACGAAGCGGCGGAGCTGACCGAACAGGCGGGCAAGCGCGGCAAGGTCGACAACACCCAAAGCGAGACCTGGACCGCGGGCGGCGGCCTGTCGCTGATCAACGACGGCGGGCAGCTCGGCATTTCGATCGGCTATTTCGACACTAATTATGGCGTGCCCGATCGCCCGAACACCGCGCACGAGCATGAAGGCGAGGAGGAAGAAGGCGGCCACGACCACGGCGAAGGCCCGGTCACCATCGGCATGAAGCAATGGCGCGCCGACCTGCGCGGCGAAGTCGAGCTGGGCGACGGCTTTTTCGACAAGCTGCGCATCCGCGCGGGCTTTGCCGATTACAAGCACACCGAGTTCGAGGGCGACGAAGTCGGCACCGTCTTCACCAACCAGGGCATCGAAGGCCGGGTCGAGCTGGCGCAGAACGACCGCGGCGGCTGGCGCGGCGCGAGCGGTGTGCAGTACAGCCACCGCGATTTCAACGCGATCGGCGCCGAAGCCTTTGTCCCGCGCAACCTGACCGACCAGTTCGCGCTCTTCACGCTGCAGGAATATACGATGGGCCCGCTGGGGCTCGAAGCCGCGGCGCGCTATGAAAAGACCAATGTGCGCGCGCAGACGCTGGGCTTCGAGCGCGACTTCGACAGCTTCTCGGGTGCGCTTGGCGCGACCTATGACATATTCGACGGCGCGAAGTTCGGTGTTTCGGTATCGCGCGCGGTGCGTGCGCCGTCGGCCGAGGAATTGCTGTCGAACGGCCCGCATATCGCGACGCAGAGCTTCGAGCTCGGCGACCCGAATTTGAAGCGCGAATCCAACTGGGGGGCCGAAGCTTCGTTCAAGTTCAAGTCGGACGCCTTCAACCTCAGCCTCACCGGCTATTCGAACTGGTTCGACAATTTCATCTATTCGGCGGCGACTGGCGCCGAAGAGGATGAGTTGCCCGTCTTCCAATATTTCCAGCGCGACGCGCGCGTCTATGGCTTCGAGGCCGAGGCGAGCGCACGATTGGCGCAGATCGGCGGCTTCAACATCATCGGCGACGTCACCGCCGACATGACGCGCGCGAAGATCAAGAACGCGGGGCTCGACCGCAATGTGCCGCGCATCCCGCCGCTGCGCGTATTGGGCGGGCTCGAGGCGCAGGGCGAACGCGTCGATGCGCGCGTCGAAGTCGAATGGACCGACGACCAGACGCGCGTTGCGCAGTTCGAGACGCCGACCGACGGCTTCACCTTGGTCAACGCCTCGCTAAGCTGGCGTCCGCTTCCCGACACGAAGAATCTGACGCTCAGCCTGTCGGCGAATAATATTTTCGATGTCGAGGCGCGCCGCCACGCAAGCTTTACCAAGGATTATGTGCCGCTGGCGGGCCGCGATTTCCGCCTGACGGCCCGGGCGAGCTTCTGACCCCTCTCTCCGCTCGTCCCGAGGGCCGGGTCCGGTTGAACCGGACCCGGCCCCTTCGCTGTCAGGGCGCGATCTGCTTGCGCTTGTTCCAGTAGATCGAGGTCGCCGCGGCGTAGGCGCCGACCTTCTCCCATGCCGCACCGTCGACCTTTTCGATATCGACGTCGGCTTCGATATAGGCCTGAACGATCTTCATGATCTGCTCTTCGGTCATGTCGGTCGACAGGTCGGGATTCGCCCCGTTCGGCCCGAAGTCGAGCGCCTTGTCGACGACCGCGGGCGACAGGTTGAGCTTTCCGATATCCGCCGCCAGCCATTCGCGCGCGATGCGCGCAAGGCTATAGTCGAAATAATGACCCTTTTGCTCGGCCGTGATGCCGTGAGCCGTGACGCAGCTGTCGACAACCGTCGCCAGATTCTTGAACAATGCTTCGCGCGACGCATCGTCGCCGCTGCCCGCCATCGACTCGCCGATCGACTCCCTCATGTCGCCCGGCACCGAAGCGACGACGCAGTCGAGCTTTTCGCCTTCCTGCGCCGCGACCACAGCGGGGAGTGTCGCAAACGCCAGCGCGGCGCCCGCCATCCAGGTCTTCATCATCGACTCGTCTTTCCGTCCGGCGGGATCGCCCCTCAGGACAGCATGGCCATGCCGCCGTTCACATGCAACGTCTGCCCGGTGACGTAGCCCGCTTCCTTCGACGCGAGATAGACGACCGCGGCGGCGATATCGCTGCCCTCTCCCATCCGGCCCGCCGGGATGCGCTGGTTGAGCGCTTCTTTCTGCGCGTCCGGCAAATCGTCGGTCATCGCGGTCGCGATGAAGCCGGGCGCGACGCAGTTCGCGGTGATGCCGCGGCTCGCCAGTTCCTGGGCCAGCGCCTTGGTCATGCCGGTGACGCCCGCCTTCGACGCGGCATAATTGGCCTGCCCCGGATTGCCGGTCGCGCCGACGACGCTGGTGATCGAAATGATGCGGCCGAAACGCGCCTTCATCATCGGTTTCGCGGCGGCGCGCGCGAGGCGGAAATTGGCCTCGAGGTTGATGCGGATGACGTCCATCCACTCCTCGTCCTTCATCCGCATGATCAGATTGTCGCGCGTGACGCCGGCGTTGTTGACGAGGATATCGAGCTGCCCGAGCGCCTCGACCGCCGAGGGCACGAGCGCATCGACCGCGGCGGCATCGCCGAGGTTGCACGGCAGCGCGACATGGTCGCCGCCGAGGGTATCGCGAAAGGCGCTCAGCTTGTCGGCGTTGGAACCCGACACCGCGAGCCGTGCGCCCTGCGCGGCAAGCGCCTGCGCGATGGCAGAACCGATGCCGCCCGAGGCGCCGGTGACGAGGGCGGTCATGCCGGTGAGATCGAACATCTTATTCTCCTGAAATCTGAATCTTAAAGCGCTTTGAGCAGCGCTTCGATGTCGTCCATCGAAATCACGCTGACCGTCTCGACCTCTCCACTCGCGCTGCGCTTGACCATCGGCGAGAGGACCTTGCCGCCGAATTCGACGAACTGCGTGACCCCGATATCTTCCATCGAAACGACGCTTTCGCGCCAGCGGACGCGGTCGGTGACCTGCTGGACCAGCAAATCGCGGATCTGGTCGCCATCGCTCACCGGGCTCGCGGTGACATTCGCCACCACCGGCACCAGCGGCGGCTTGGGCGGGTTGGCGCCGAGCGCCTCGGCCATCGCGTCGGCCGCGGGCTGCATCAACGGGCAATGGAAGGGTGCGGAGACGGGCAACAGCACGCCGCGCTTGATGCCATAATCCTTGACCAGCGCGACTGCGCGTTCGACCGCGCCCTTGTGGCCCGAGATCACGACCTGCGACGGGTCGTTGTCGTTGGCGACCGTGCAAACCTCGCCCTCGGCGGCGGCATCGGCGAGCTTTTGAGCGGTGTCGATATCGGCGCCGAGCAGCGCCGCCATCGCGCCGACGCCGACGGGCACCGCCGCCTGCATCGCTTGCCCGCGCGTCTTCAAAAGCCGCGCCGTGGTCGCAAGGTCGAACGTCCCCGCGGCACAAAGCGCGCTATATTCGCCGAGGCTGTGACCCGCGACATAATCGGCCTTGGCGGCGAGCGTCACGCCACCTTCCTTTTCGAGCACACGCAGCGTTGCAATCGCATTCGCCATGATCGCGGGCTGGGCATTTTCAGTGAGGGTCAGCTGGTCCTCGGGACCGTCGCTCATCAGCTTGAAAAGATGCTGGCCGAGTGCGTCGTCGACCTCCTGAAACACCTCGCGCGCGATGGCCGAAGCGTCGGCGAGCGCCTTGCCCATACCGACCGACTGGCTGCCCTGACCCGGAAAGATGAATGCGCGCATATTGCGTCCCCTAGCGTGATTTTGAATTGGGCCGCGCCTATTCCCTCACCCCGCGCGATGCAAGCCGAAGGGCACGACCTTGTTCGCGGCGTCGTGGCCGATGTCGGCCCGGCCGAGCCAGGGGATATTGCACCGCGCGCACCAGTCGCGGGCGATTTCATCGGCCTCCATGCCGAAGGGACGGTCGTTTTCGGGCACGTCGCTGACGCGCCCGAGCCGCAGCCCCGCGAGCCCGCGCGGCGCGAGATAGGTCGCAACATGGAAAAAGGCGCGGTCGAGGGCGTAGAGATATTCGCTGACCTCCTCGACAAGCAGGACATGCCCCGACAGATCGGGTTCTAGCGGGGTGCCGAGCAGCATCGACAATGTCATCAGGTTGAACGCGGCGTGGCGCGCACCATGTTCGAGCCCGGGCTCGCACGCCGCAGGATCGCGCGCGACGAGCCAGTCGAGCGCGCGCAGAACGGCGGCGTCGCCGCCTTCGCGGCGGATATCGGCGACCATCGGCCCGTGCGCGACATGGTCGAAGCCGTCGCGATAGAGCGCGCCGAGCAGATTGCCCTGATCCGAATAGCCAAGAAACGCCTTGCTCCGCGCCGCATCGGTCATCGCGGCGACCGCTTCCCCGGCGATCCGGCACGCGCCGTAACCGCCGCGCGCGAACCACACCGCGTCGATATCGGGCCGGTTCGCCATTTCGACGAGCGCGGCGAAGCGGTGCCCGTCCTCGCCCGCGAAATGGCCGTGCGTCGCGAAGCATTGCGGGTCGAATATGAGCTCGACGTCGGGATAGCCTAGGCTGGCGAGCGCGCGCACCGCCTCCGCATCATCGGGGAGGATGGGGGTCGAAGGAGCGACGATGCCGATACGCAAATCCTGTCCCCTGCCCCGCCTTGCCAAATTTGAGCCAAGCCCATATCGCGCCGCCATGTCGGAAAACAAATCCTATTTCTTCTGCGGCATCGGCGGGTCGGGCATGTTGCCGCTCGCAATGATCGTCGCGGCGCGCGGCGCGGCGGTCTCGGGGTCGGATCGCAGCCGCGACCAGGGCCGGACGCCCGACAAATTCGCCTGGCTCGAAGGCCAGGGCATTGCCTTTTATCCGCAGGACGGCAGCGGGCCGAAGGATGGACAGATTCTCGTCGCGTCGGCGGCGATCGAGGACAGCGTGCCCGATGTCGCTGCGGCCGATGCGCTCGGCCTCCCGCGCATGACGCGCGCCGACCTGAATGCGGCGCTGTTCAACGCAGCGGACAAGGCGATCGGCGTCGGGGGAACGAGCGGCAAGTCGACCGTGACCGGAATGATCGGCTGGATCCTCGCCAGCGCGGGAAAGAAGCCGACCGTGATGAACGGCGCGGTGATGCGTAATTTTTCGGGTGCGGACATGCCTTTCGCCAGCGCGCTCGTCGGCGACGCGGACATCTATGTGAGCGAGGTCGACGAAAGCGACGGGTCGATCGCGCTATATGCGCCCGATGTCGCGGTGGTCACCAACATCAGCCTCGACCACAAGAGCCTCGCCGAACTTCACCAGCTGTTCGGCGATTTCGTCGAGAAAGCGCGCGTTGCGGTGATCAATGCCGACGACAGCGAGTCCGCGCCGCTCTTGTCGGGGCACAATGTCGTCACCTTCGGCTTCGCCGACACGGCGACGGTGCGCGGCAGCGATTTCGAGGCGCTGCCCGATGGGTGCCGCTTCGCGGTCCATTCGGGCGGCACCGCCTATCGGGTGAAGCTGCGGATGCCCGGCCGCCACAATGCCGCCAACGCGCTCGCCGCGATCGCGGCGGCAGAGGCGGCGGGCGTGACCATCGCGCAGGCGGTCGAGGCGCTGGCGGATTTCGCGGGCCTTGCGCGCCGCTACGAAGTGCTCGGCCAGGCTGGCGACGTCACCGTGATCGACGATTTCGCGCACAATCCCGACAAGGTCGCCGCGACGCTCGGCGCCGTGGCCGAACTGCCGGGACGCGCCCTGCTCTTCTTCCAGCCCCACGGCTATGGCCCGCTGCGCCAGATGGGCAAGGAGCTCGCGGCCAGCTTTGCCGCGGGCATGCGGCCCGAAGATAAACTCTTCGTATGCGACCCCGTCTATTTCGGCGGCACCGTCGACCGTAGTATCGGCAGCGAAGCGCTGGTCGCCGACATCGTCGCGGGGGGGGCCGACGCCGTCCATCTGACGACGCGCGCCAACTGCGGCGCAGCGATCCTCGATGAAGCGAAGCCCGGCGATCGCATCCTGATCCTCGGCGCGCGCGACGACACGCTCACCGAATTCGGGCGCGAATTGCTGGAGAAGCTACCCTGATCCCTTCTCCCCTTGCGGGAGAAGGACGAAGAAACCTTGCGTTCTCGCCGCGAATCTGTATAGGCGCGCTCATTCGGGGCGAGGCCTTGTGCCGTTCGCCCCGTTTGCTTTGCACCAATTTCGCAAAGCCGGACGACAGCCGGAGGGGTTTCGCGATTGGCGCGAAACCAGCGATCGGCCAAATCGAAGGAAGCGCACCATGCCGTTTTACGAGCATGTCTTTATCGCGCGTCAGGACCTGAGCCAGGCTCAGGTCGACGCGCTGGCGGAAACCGTCACCAACGTCATCGGCGAATTCAAGGGCACGGTCCACAAGACCGAGACCTGGGGCCTGAAGCAGCTCGCCTACAAGATCCAGAAGAACCGCAAGGGTCATTATGTGATGCTGTCGGCCGAAGTGTCGGGCGAAGCGATTGCAGAGATCGAGCGTCAGGCTGCGATCAACGAAGATATCATCCGCTGGCTCACCATCAAGGTCGACGAACTCGAAAAGGGTCCGTCGGTGATGATGCGCAAGCAGGAACGTCGTGGTGGCCGTGGTGGCCGTGACCGCGACGGCGAAGAATAAGGATAACGACCATGGCACGACCCTTTTTCCGCCGCCGCAAGACCTGCCCCTTCAGCCAGAAGGACGCACCGGTCATCGATTACAAGGACGTCCGCCTGCTCCAGGGTTACCTGTCGGAGCGTGGCAAGATCGTCCCGTCGCGGATCACCGCGGTGTCCACCAAGAAGCAGCGCGAGCTGGCGAAAGCGATCAAGCGCTCGCGCCACATCGGCCTGCTCCCCTACATTGTGAAGTAAGGAGGGCGGACCGATGGAAATCATCCTGCTCGAACGTATCGAGAAACTGGGCGGTATCGGCGACGTCGTCACCGTCAAGAACGGCTTTGCCCGTAACTATCTGCTCCCGAACAACAAGGCGCTCCGTGCGAACGACGCCAACCGCAAGCTGTTCGAAGCCAACCGCGCGAAGATCGAGGCCGACAACGCCGAGCGTCGCACCGACGCCGAAGGCCGCGCCAAGGACATCGACGGCAAACAGATCGTCCTGATCCGCCAGGCGTCGAACACCGGCCAGCTTTACGGCTCGGTCGCGGTTCGCGACATCGTCGAAGCGCTTGTCGAAGACGGCGTCCAGGGCGTCACCAAGGCGATGGTCGAGCTCGAGCGCCCGATCAAGTCGCTCGGTCTCGTCGACGTCAAGGTCAAGCTGCACCCCGAGGTCGTGGTGACCGTCGGCGTCAACGTCGCGCGTTCGCCCGACGAAGCCGAAATGCAGAAGCAGGGCATCGACGTCATCGCCGCGATGTTCGAGGAAGAACAGGCCGAAGCCGCCGCCGCGGCGCTGGAACCCGACAGCGAAGACGAGTTCGAAGACGCGACGCCGCCTTCGGAAGTCGCTGCCGAGGATGCTCCGGCCGCGGACGAGGCCGAAGAAGCCTGAGCTTTTTCAGCGAAAGCCTATTGAAAGGGCCGCGTTTCCGGGAGGAAGCGCGGCCCTTTTCATTTGCGCGATCCGCGAAGGGCGGCGATCGGCCAGCAGCCCGTCGCCGGCTCTTCCATCTGGCCAACCCGCGCCGCCCCTCCTATGGCGGCAGGCGATGGCCGACGATCCTTTCCAGTCCCGTTTCGCCGCTGATGCGAGCCTGTTGCCGCATATGGCGGACCTGGCGAACGACCGGGTGCTGGTCGCGCTGCTGGCAGAGGCCGATTATCGCGCCGCGAGTTTTCTCGACCAGCGCCTGCTGACCGATCGCGTCGGGCGTGAGTGGATGGCGTGGGACGCCTTGCCCGACCTCGGCGCTGCGGCGGCGGGTCCGCATTTCATCTTTCATATCGGCCACGTCGGATCGACGCTCGTATCGCGCCTGCTCGCCGAGGTTGGCGATGTGCTGCCGCTGCGCGAGCCGATGCTGCTGCGCACGCTCGCGCAGGTCGCTGAGCGGATCGAGCGGCCCGAGTCGGTCTGGTCACCCGAGCTTTACCGCACGCGCCTCGCGCAAACCCTCGGCTGGCTCGGCCGCGGCTTCGCCCCCGGTCAGCGCGCGATGGTGAAGGCGTCGAGCGTGATCACCGCCGTCGCCGACGATCTGACGGGCTCCGACGGCCGTGCGCTGTTCCTCCATGTCCCGCTTCCCCGCTATCTCGAGACGATCCTGGCCGGCGAAGCGTCGATGGCCGAGACGCTGGCGCAGGCGCCCGCGCGCATGGCGCGGCTCGCGGCCCTGCTTCCCGATTTTCCCCATGCGCTGTGGCAGTTGCCGCCCGTCACGCGCGTCGCGATGAGCTGGCTTTGCGAAATGGCGACCGCGCAGCGCAGGCTGCCGCCCGACGATCCGCGCCGCCTGTGGGTCGATTTCGAGGCGATGCTGGCCGATCCCGCCGCCGCGCTGATGGCGCAAGCAACGCATTTCGGACTGCCGATCGATCCGGCGCGCATCGAAGCAGCGCTCGCTGGCCCCATCATGCGGCAATATTCGAAGGCGCCCGAGCATGGCTATACTCCCGACCTGCGCCGCGAATTGCAGGCGCAGGCGGCGGCGGACCATGCCCCGGCCATCGCCGAAGCGATCGCATGGGTTGAAGCACTCGCCGCGCGCTATACAAACCTTGCCGACCTGCCGATCCTCGGCGATCAGAGCGTGATCCAGGAAGTCCGATGTTCAAGCTAGTCCAGTTGCTCGATGACAATGCGGTGCGCGCGCTGCGCGAAATTGCCGCGAGCGGCAAGTTCGTCGACGGCAAGATCAGCAACCCTCATTCGACGGTAAAGAACAACCTGCAGTTGCACGACGCGGGCGCCTATGAACGCTCGTCGAAGATTTTGCTCGATGCGATGGTGCAGAATCCCGACTTCATGGAATTCTCCTTTCCGGCGCGCATCGCCCCGCCGCTGCTGACGCGTTACACGCCGGGCATGAATTACGGACTGCATCCCGACGCGGCCTATATCCCGCTGCCCGACGGCCAGCTGCGCACCGACGTCAGCTGCACGGTGTTCCTGAACGACCCCGCCGATTATGACGGCGGCGCGCTGCATGTGCAGTTGGGGAATGCCGATTTGCGCTTCAAGGAGGCGCCTGGGGTCGCTGTCGTCTATCCCTCGCACACGCTGCACGAAGTCGAACCGGTGACGCGCGGCGAGCGCCTTGTCGCGATCACCTTCATCCAGAGCCTGATCCCCGACGTCCAGCACCGGAACCTGATGTACGAACTCAACGAGGTGGCCGCGCTGGAGGGTGGCAAGATGGAGCCCGCGAACTTCACGCGGCTGCAGGCGGTCCAGTACCAGCTCTTGCGGATGTGGCGCCGCTGATTCAGTAGCCCATCAGGCTCAGCACTTCCTTGCGGCTGCGCTCGTCGTCGAGGAAGCAGCCGAGCAGACGGCTCGTCACCATGCCGACGCCGGGGGTGCGCACGCCGCGCCCCGTCATGCAGCCGTGCTGCGCGTCGATCACCACCGCGACGCCATGCGGGTGGAGATTGTCCCAGATGCAACGCGCGACTTCGGCGGTCAGCCGTTCCTGAACCTGCAGCCGCCGCGCATAGCCGTTGAGCACGCGCGCGAGTTTGGAGATGCCGACGACGCGGTCGCGCGGCAGATAAGCGATCGACGCCTTGCCAGTGATCGGCGCCATATGATGTTCGCAATGCGACTGGAACGGGATGTCGCGCAGGAGGACGATTTCGTCATAGCCGCCGACCTCCTCGAAGGTGCGCGAGAGATGGACCGACGGGTCGTCGGCATAGCCCGAGCAATATTCCTTCCAGGCGCGCGCGACGCGGCGCGGCGTATCGAGCAGGCCCTCGCGCGCCGGATCGTCGCCCGCCCACTCGATCAGCGTGCGGACGGCGTCGGCGACGTGGTCGGGCACGATCACCTTGCCATCGGGTCCCAATTCACTCTTGTCGTCGCTCATCGCCCCGCCTTCACTGTTGCCATCATGTCGCACATTTCGACGTGCCTGAGCCGATAAGCAAGGCCCGGACAACAAGAATTTATGCCAGCCCGCCAAGTTTACGTTGCGGAATCTTCGCTTTTTATGCGTTCGAAGAGGCGCGGTTTCGCGTCCTTTTTTGGGCTCAACAAGTTACTTGACGCTTTCGTCAACTCGGCGCACCTTCCTTGCCATACAGAACTCGCTCAAGCGGGTCGTATTCCGGAGAGGCCGGCGTTTTCCCCGACGCCGGTGGGAGAGGACGATGACCAGCGCAGCTGGCAGGTGGGATTCACGAGGGCACATGGCCGTTTCGGCCGGGTGCCCTTTGCCATGTCTGGTCGTTTCCCCTCCCCTTACCACAATTTGATGTTGGGCGGCCCCGCACCTTGCGGGATCGAAAAAGGGAGGCTGTAGATGAAGTTCAAGGCACTGATCGGAACGTCGATCCTTGCGATGACGGTGGCGACACCGGCCTATGCGCAGGATGCGGCGGATGAAGTGGAACGCGATGCTTTCGGCGGCGAAATCGTCGTCACGGCGCAGCGCCAGTCGGAACGCCTGCAGGACGTGCCGATCGCGGTCAGCGCCTTCTCGACCGAGGCGCTCGAAGCGCAACAGATCAAGACGCCGTCCGATCTTCAGCTGACCCTGCCCAACGTCACCTTCACCAAGACCAATTTCACGGGCGCCAGCTTCACGATCCGCGGCATCGGCGACCTTTGCGTCGGCACGACCTGCGACAGCGCGACCGCGATCCACCTGAATGGCGACCCGCTGTTTTCGACGCGCCTGTTCGAAACCGAATTCTTCGACCTCGAACGCATCGAAGTGCTGCGCGGGCCGCAGGGCACCTTGTTTGGCCGCAACGCGACCTCGGGCGTGGTCAACGTGATCACCGCCAAGCCCAAGCTCGGCGTCTTCGAAGCCGCCGCCGAAGCCGAATATGGCAATTATGATTCGATGAAGGCCAAGGCGATGGTCAACATCCCCCTTGGCGATACGGCGGGCATCCGCGTCGCCGGCATCTACCTCAACCGCGACGGCTATACGAAGAACGAGTTCCTCGACACGCGCATCGACGACCGCGACCTCTATTCGGTCCGCGGCTCGTTCCGTTGGGAACCGACCCCCGACACGACGGTCGACCTGCTCGCTTCCTATTTTCGCGAAAAGGACCAGCGCACGCGCATCCAGAAACAGCTGTGCCAGCGCGACCCGACCGGCATTCTCGGTTGTCTGAACAGCCGCCTCGACAATTCGCCGTTCAACGGCAACGCGACCTTCACCGCGGCGCTGACCTCGCGCGAGTTCCTCGCCATTCGCGGTATCCCGGAATCATTCGCGCTCGGCAGCCTTTATGGCCCCGACGTCTATGCCAATACGACGATCCCGTCGGATCCGCGAACGGTGAACACCGCTTATACGCCGAGCTATTTCACCAGCGAACTGACGCTGCAGGGCCAGATCGAGCATAATTTCGGGCCAGTGTCGTTGCAGGTTTCGGGCCAGTATCAGAAGGTCAAGCTCGACGCATCGCAGGACTATAACAGCAATGTCGGAGACCGCTCCCTCTATGCGACCGCTCTCAACACGCTTGCCTTCTTCGCCGCGAATCCCATCCCGCTGGGGGTGGACGCCGGCGGCAATCCGATCCTGTCGAACGCCTATTTCGGCCCTGTGGCCGCCGCGATCATTCCGGACGGGCCGAACGGCCAGCTCTGCACATCGCTGGCCGAGGAAAGTGGCTATGGCAGCTTCGGCGGCAACAAGATCTGTAGCGATCAGTCGCTCCAGTTCGACCGGTCGAACCAGTATAACAGCAGCTGGTCGGTCGAGGGCATTTTGTCGAGCGACCTCGACGGGCCGTTCAACTTCCTGGTCGGCGGTATCTATGCCGATTACCATCTGACCGAGAACAGCTATTATGTGAACGCCTTTCCCATCGACTATCTGACCGGCGTTCTGGGGGCCTTTACCGCGGCGACCAACCGCGTGCCCGACCCGGACAATCCGGGGCAGACGATCGCCGCGCCCTTGCCGCCATCGTTCCTCGCGACGCCTTTCTTCCGCAACAACACCGACGATTTGAAGATCACGTCGTACGGCTTGTTCGGCGAAGCCTATTTCGAGTTCAGCGACCGCCTCAAACTGACCGCCGGGCTTCGCTACAACAATGACAAGAAGAGCGTCAGGGCGCGTTCCACTCTGGCGAGCTTCCTTGCTCCGCACGGAGGGACGGGCAGCGTGTTCGACTCGCCGTTCGTCGGCTCGTTCGACGCCGACCCCGGGACGCCAGGCAACCAGATTATTCAAGAACGCACGGTAAAGTTCAACAAACTGACCGGCCGCGCGGTGCTGGACTTCAAGGTCACCGACGACAACCTGCTCTATGCTTCCTATTCGCGCGGTTATAAATCGGGCGGCATCAATCCGCCGCTGCAGCCGATCTTCGAAGTGCCCGAAAGCTTCCGGCCCGAACAGGTCGATGCGTTCGAAATCGGGTCGAAAAACACCTTCGGCAACGGGGCGCTCCAGCTGAACCTCACCGCCTTCTATTATAAGTACAAGGATTTGCAGCTCAGCAAGATCGTCGCCCGCACCGCGGTCAACGACAATGTCAGCGCCGACATCTATGGTTTCGAGGCCGAAGCGATCGTCCGGCCCGACCCCGATGTCGTCGTCAACCTGGGCTTCAGCTACCTGCACAGCAAAGTCACCGACGACAAGTTCACGAGCAACCCCCGCGACTTCGGCGGCGGCCGGAGCGACGCGGTGATCATCAAGGACATCACCAATGCCGCGAACTGCGCGATCGCGTCGACCTCGGGCAACGCCGCAGGGGTCAACGCCTTCGTGAACGGCGTCCAGCAGGTGATCAACGGAGGCTTCGTCCCCGGTGTAGCCGCTGGCGCCAATCTGCAACCGACTACGACGTTTCCGGCGGACGGCGGCATCGCTTCGACGGGCGCCTTCAGCATCTGTTCGGTCATGGATGCCGCAGCGGCCGGCGCTTTCGCAGCGGCGGGGCTAGATCCGGCAGCCTTCGGCGGGATCGAATATTTCTCCGCCGGCATCCCCGTCAACATCAAGGGCAACCAGTTGCCGCAGGCGCCGAACTACAAGTTCAGCGCGGGCGTGCAATATACCGCGCGACTGGGCGACGGCGACATGACGCTCGTCCCGCGTGTCGACCTCGCCTATACCGGCGAAAGCTATGGCAGCATCTTCAACGGTAACGTCAACCGGATCAAGGGCTATGCCCAGGTCAATGCCCAGCTGCAGCTGAACGGCCCCGACGACAAATGGTATGTGAAGGGGTTCATCCAGAACGTCTTCGACGCCAACAGCGTCACCGGCCTGTACATCACCGACCAGTCGTCGGGGAATTACACCAATATCTTCACGCTCGAACCGCGCCGCTATGGCATCGCGGCGGGTGTGCGATTCTGATAGCCTAGGCGGCAACGCCAAAAAAGAAACCCCGGCCTCTCCATCGAGAGGCCGGGGTTTCTTTTGTCCGTCGCCGGGAGGGCCGGGCGCATTGCCGCCCGGCCGCCCTCGATCAGAATTTGAAGCGGACGGTGCCGCCATAGGTGCGCGGCTGGCTGGGATAGCCCGAGACGCTGCCCGCCTGCGCGACGGCGTTGAAGATCGTCGTCAGATATTGCGCGTTGGTCAGGTTGCGGCCCCACACACCGACTTCGAGCCCGTTGGTCAGCGCCAGCGTGAACGACGCGTTGAGCTGGTTCACCTCGCGCTTCAGATTCTGCGCGACGCTTTCAGGAAAGCCGTTCAGGCCGTCGACGATCTGCGTCGGGCTTTCATACTGATAATCGACATGCGCGATCGCGCGCGTGCCGCCGGCGAATTCGTGGGTATAGGTGCCGCCCATCGAAACCGACAGGTCGGGAATGCCCGCGGGCTTGCGCCCCGAAAGGTCGCCGAACGCCGAGCCGACGAAGCTGTCGTATTTGGCGTCGAGATAAGTGACCGCGAGGTTGAGGTTGAGCCCGGCGACCGGACGCACCGACCCGTCGAATTCGACGCCGAAGGTCGACTGCTTGCCGGCGTTGGCAAGCGCGAAGCCCGTGCCGGTGAAGACGTTCGACTGGAAGCCCTTGATCGACTGTTTGAACACCGCGAGGTTCAGCGCCGCGACCGACCAGTTCGCCTTGAGGCCGAATTCATAGACTTCGGATTCTTCGGGCGCCGCAAAGCGAGAGCCCGAGGCGAGGTTCGGCGTCGTCAGCCCCGCCGCTTCGATCGCCGCAAGGTCGCTGGCGAGCGGGCGGCTGTCGCGCGACAGGTTGACCGAGCTGGCCTTGAACCCCGTCGCATAGGTCGCATAGACGTTGACCGTGTCGGTTAGCTCATAGGCGGCGCGGACGCTCCACGCGAGATCGCTGTCGTTGGTCTTGCCCGATTCGACCGCGTTCGGCAGGTTCAGGAATGGCGGCAGGAACTGGAACGCCTTCAGCCCGTTGAGCGGGTTCGCCGCCGGGTTGTTGTCGTTGGCATCGGCGAAGGCGACAAACTGCTGGAAGATCGGCGCCGTCGCGGGATTCGTCGCGAAAGCGGCCACGGCGGCCGGGTCGTTCGGATTGACGCCCGCCTGTTGCAGCGCGCCGCCGAGCAGCAGCTGGTTGCGGAACGGCGCATAGGCACCGGCGTCGAGGTCGATCGCCGAGAAGGTGTCGGTGCTGACCACGTCGGTCGAGAAACGCTTCTTGTCCTTGGTATAGTTGGCGCCGGCGGTCAGCGTCAGCCGGTCGGTGACGTCGAAATCGACGGTGCCGAAGATCGAGAACGCCTCGTTCTTCAGGCGATAGGCTTCGTCGAAACCGTCGCCGGCGCGGAAGAAAGTGCCGAGATATTTCGTCGGATCGCCTTCATAGGCGCCGAGCGCACCCTCGAGCGTCCCGACGCTGAGCGCGCCGCCGCTCGCCTGCTGGATCAACGCATCGCCGTAGGGGCGGAAATCGTCGCCGAACAGCAGGCCATTCTTCTGGTCGATCTTTTCGTTGAAATAATAGCCGCCGAGCAGGAAGTTGACCGGCCCGTCGAAGTCGGAGGTCAAGCGGACTTCCTGGGTGAAGGTGTCGATGCCAAGATCCTGGCTGTTCTCACCGATCAGGTCGGCGGCGGTGAAGTCCGAATCCTGGTTCGTCAGCGCGCGCACCTGACGATAGGCGGTGATCGAGGTCAGCGCCATCGTGCCGAGGTCATAGTCGATCTGCGCCGAGCCGCCGTAATTCTCGATCTCGTTCGACGACAGGAAATTATTGTAGACGTCATAGGAGAAGGGATTTTCGCGATCGACGCTGGTGCCGCCGGCGAGCGCATCGGTGATCGCGATGGTCGGACCGGCGATGACATTGCCCGCGATGCAGCAATTTTCGTCGATCTTGTCGTAATCGCCGATCAGGCGGATGCTGAGCGCGTCGGTCGGTTCAAACAGGAGCTGGCCGCGCACGCCCCAGCGGTTGCGGTCGTTGACGTCGGTGTCGAGCGCGAGATCCTGCGCATAGCCGTCGCGACGGTTGAAATTGCCGCCGATCGAGAATGCGACGGTGTCGCTGATCGGGCCGGTGATGTCGCCCTTGACGGTGATTGCGTCGAAATTACCGTAGGTCGCCTCGATCGAGCCGCCGAATTCATATTGCGGCTTGCGCGTGACGATGCTGATGACGCCCGCCGACGCATTCTTGCCGAACAGCGTCGACTGCGGCCCGCGCAACACCTCGACGCGCTCGACATTGGGAAGGTCGCCGATCTGCGCGGCCGAACGCGAGCGATAGACGCCGTCGATGAAGACGCCGACCGACGGTTCGATACCGGCATTGTTCGCGCCGTTGCCGAAGCCGCGGATGATGAAGTTCGTATTGGCGCTCGACTGGAGCTGCGACACGCGGAGGCTGGGAACCGCCGACTGGAGGTCGATGAGGTCGCGGATCTGCGCATTTTCAAGGTCGGCGCCGGAGGTCACCGAAACGGCGACGGGCGTGTCTTGCAACGTCTGCGACCGCTTCGTCGCGGTGACGATGATCTCGTTGCCATAGTCGGTGGTATCGGCGGGCGCCGCCGTGTCCTCGGCCGGCGCGGCATCCTGGGCGAAGGCGTGGGCCGGGATAGTGGCGGCGCACAGCATAGTGCCGCCCAACAAAATGTTGCGCAAAATCATGACAGGTCCTCTCTCCAAAACCGCCGTGGCGCAGCCAAAGGCTTATCGGGAGATGCCCGGCAGTGAAGCGCCGGTCTAACGCCCCGCCGGGCCGCGTCAACGCGCGCGCGCGAGAACACAGGGCTTTTCTGTCGATTAGTGGCACAAAAGCAACAGTTTACGCTACGGAAGGCGCAACCTGACTGTCACAAAAAGGGTAGAATAATATATGAGGTGGTGGTGCCTGGGGACGGGATCGAACCGCCGACACTGCGATTTTCAGTCGCATGCTCTACCAACTGAGCTACCCAGGCGAAGCGCTTGCGGCTGGTCGGCCGCGCTGGCGAGCGGCGGCTATAGGCAGGGCTTTGCATCCTGTCCAGCACCTTTCTTGGCTATTTATTCCTCGTCGAAACGATCGTCGTCAGCGGTGCCGTCGGGTGCCTGGACGGCGGGCACGCGATAGTCCTCGCCGAACCAGTTCAACAGGTCGCGGTCGCGGCAACCGCGGCTGCAAAAGGGCTTATATTCGGGATCGCGCGGCTTGCCGCAGAGCGGGCAGCGCGGGGATTTACTGGGCATGGCCCGCTCCTTTGACAGCCGGATCCGTGACGAGGCGGACGGCGCGGCCGGTACGATTCTGCAATGTTTCGGTCCAATGCGCGTGCGCGGCGATATGGTCGATCACCCGTGCGCGCGCCGTCAACGTCAACACCCCCGTCCCGACCGCCCGTTCCGCCCGGCGCAGCAGCAATGCGGCGTCGGTCGCGACGGGATCGAGCCCGACCTGTTCGATCAGCGAAGGGCGGTCCCGGCGTCGGACGATCTGCATGAAGCCGAAGCCGTTGACCGCGGTT
Source organism: Sphingopyxis sp. JAI108 (assembly GCF_013410105.1). GTDB lineage: Bacteria > Pseudomonadota > Alphaproteobacteria > Sphingomonadales > Sphingomonadaceae > Sphingopyxis > Sphingopyxis chilensis. The sequence continues at coordinate 44,226 of NZ_JACCCJ010000006.1, read as the reverse complement.
CGCTCGAACGGCTGCGGCAGCGCGTCGTCCACCGCGGCGTCGATCGCCTGCCGTCCCGCACGATCGGGCACGGAGGGAAAGTCGATCCCGATCGACCCGCCGACGTCGCAGCGACGGATGACGGCTGCCGCCTGCCGCGCGCCCTCCGTCGCCAGCGCCAGCGCATCGCCCTCGCCGTCGATGTCGATCAGCAGCATCGCGGGGGTCGCATCGACCCACAGCGCGCCGCGCGCAAAGGGCCAATGGCCGGTGCGGACATGGTCGATCAGTTCGGACCAGCCCGCCTGTTCGAGACGGTCGGGACCGGCCGGATGCAGATCGATGACGGCGATGCCCGTTGCGGTGATGCGCGCGCGCAGGTCGGGACCTTCGCCGATCGCAGCGTCAACCTCCGCCATTCGCGCGCGCGCGGGTTTGTCGCGGCCGCGTTCGCGCAGCGCCATGCGGGTGATTTCGACGATCAGCCGCGCCCCGGTCGAGGTCGACGGCGGCAGGTCGGCGAGCGTCGCCTGCGGCGCGCCCGGCCAGTCGAGCGCGACGAGCGCGCCCTTGCCGCCTTTGCCCGCCTCAACCAGCTTCGCTTCGAGGATCGCGCCGACGCGCGGGCCGTCCCCGTCGCGTTCGATCCGCGCTTCGACGATTTCGCCATTCTCGACGAGCGCCGCGCGCGCTTCGCCGATCCCGGCTTCGTAGAGCCACTCAGCCAAGCGGGATTCCCGCGCTGCTCAAAAGTGCGCGCGCTTCGAAAAGCGGCAGGCCGACGACGTTCGAATGGCTGCCCGACAGGAAGCGGACGAAGGTTTCGGCGCGGCCCTGGATCGCGTATCCGCCCGCTTTGCCCATCCCTTCGCCGCATTCGACATAGGCGTCGATCTCCGCGGCGCTCAGCGCCTTGAAGGCTACGATCGTATCGACGACGCGGACGCGTGGCCGGTCACCGGTACCAACGACGCAGATGCCCGACCAGACATGATGGCGGCGGCCGGACAGCAGGCCGAGCATCCGGCGGAGGTCAGCCTCGTCGGCCGGCTTTTCGAGGATGCGGCGCCCTACGGCCACCGTCGTGTCGCCGGCGAGGACGACCTCGGCCGGGGCGCGCTCGACCGCGAGCGCCTTGGCCCGCGCGAGGCGGGCGACATAGTCGCGCGGCAGCTCGCCCTTCAGCGGCGTCTCGTCGATTTCGGGCGCGGCGATGCGCGTCGGCTCAAGACCGATCCGCGCCAGCAATTCGCGCCGACGCGGCGAGCTCGAAGCAAGCACCAGCGCGGGAATGGTCGCCGCGCCGCTCACTTGAAGCGATAGGTGATCCGACCCTTGGTCAGGTCATAGGGGGTGAGTTCGACGAGCACCTCGTCGCCCACGAGAACGCGGATGCGGTTCTTGCGCATCTTGCCGGCCGTGTGACCCAGAATCTCGTGATCATTTTCCAGTTTGACGCGAAACATCGCGTTGGGCAGCAGTTCGACCACCTGGCCGCGCATTTCCAGAAGTTCTTCTTTCGCCATCTATCCTCTATGGGCTCGAAATATCAGGATGCGGGCCCATAACCGCAATTCGCAGCAATTGGAAGCAATCTGTCACAGTCGTCATTCGACGAGGCGCAGCTTGCGCGCGGCACGCCAGCCGACGGTCTTCATCCACGCATAGCTCGGCCAGCGCGGGGGCATGACGGGGTCGAGCCCCATGCGGCGCAGCGCGGCGTTGGCAGCGTGCGCCTCGGATTCGCGATAGCTCCATTCGCTGCGCCATGTGATCGACAGCGAGATCGACGGCGCATCGCCATTGGCGACAAAATGCGGCGCCATCACGGGCATCAGCACCGCGTCGCCGGGGCCGAGCGGCACCTGCTGCGCCTCTTCCCGATACCCTTCCGCCCATGGCAGGTTGCGGTGGCCGCCGGTGTGATAGCGTTCATGCTCGCGGCGATGCGCGAAGCGCTCGTCGCCCGCAGGCCAGACGTTCATCACCTTGCGCCCCTTGAGCTGGAGCAGAATGTTGTGCTCGGGGTCGAAATGGAACGGGGTGATCGACCTCGGCGACGAGATGAAGATGAAGCCTTGCGGCGTCAGCATCGCCCCCGTGCGTGGGCTCACGACGGGTTCGAGCTCGCCGAGCAGGTCCATCAGCAGCGCGCGATAGGCATCCACATTCTCGATATTCTTGAGCACCGCCCAGCTGCCATTCGTATCGATCGTGCGGATCGTCTCGCCGATCGACAGGCCGTTCGACGGGACATCCTCCGGCCGGATGCCGATCGGCACATTGCCGGGATTATATTCTACCTCACTCGCGGGCAGGCCTTCGCCCAGTCTGGCGAGCGCTTCAAGCGACAGGAGCGGATGGTCGGGAAGATGATGCTGCAGCAATCCCGCCCGCTGCGGATAAAGCTCCGCCATCCGCTCTAGCGTTTCGGCGGGGAATACGGCACGGTCGATCGGCTGGTGCGCGGTCATGTCGGGCTTTCTAGCTCATTTGCGGGCATGGCGGCACCCTTCCAGCGCCGCCACAGGCGCTCGGCCTTGCCCAGCATCGCAAAACGCAGCCGGTCGGCGGGCGCCGACAGCGGCACATTGACCCAGACCAGCGAACGGCGTTCGCGCCAGACGCTGTCGATCATCGGGTGGCCGGGCGCGGCGCAACTGTCGACCCACGCGATCTTCGGGTCTTCGAGCAGGTCGAGGTTCGCCTGTTGCAGCAACACCCCCGGCGAGAAGCGGGCATAATCCTCGTCGAACGCGGTCTTGAACGAAAAGCCGCCGGGCGGGCAGAGGAAATTGACCAGCATCGCGAGCGGGCGGCCGCCGAGGTCGAGCGCGCGCATGTCGAGCTTGCCCGCGTCCGCCGCGCCGGTCACGATCGCGCGGAACCACGCCTCGGTATCGCCGTGGCTGGCGAGCGCCGATCCGGCGCGCCCCTTCCAGCCGCGCGCTTCGAGATCGAGGAAGGCGTCGATCCACGGACTGGGCGCGTCGCCCGCCTGCCAGCGGCGAAAGCCTACCGCGCCCTCTTCGGCGAGCCGGTTCGCCTGACGGCGCAATTCCTTGCGTTTCTTGGCGCGTACCGCGGCATCCCAATAGTCGCCGGGCGACAGCGGGCTTTCGAGAAGCGCGCGTTCTTCGCGATGCACCACCATCGCCTCGCCGCCGCGCGCCCGCGCGACCTCGACCAGCGCGCGCTGAAGCGGGCCGTCCTCGGTCAGGCGCGGCACATGCAACAGCGTCTGCGCCCAGGGCGACGCATCGCACCAACCGAGCAGGATCGACCAGAAGAGACTTTCGAAACCGGCGCGCACCAGCGGAGCCCCGTGAAAATGATTGGGGTGCGCCCAGCCGGTGACGTGTCGCATCGGCAGGCGGCCATAGTGAAGCGCGGGCGCGACCGGCATGACCCCGATTACCGGCCCGTCGCGGCCGCCCTGTACGAGCACGAGCCGCGCTTGGCGTTCGGGATCGAGCAGATGGAGCGCCGATTGCAGGCACCAGCGTTCGGCGAAAGGATTGGGTTCGCTCGCCTCATCGCCGAGCCGGTCCCATGCGGTCGCGAGGTCGTCCGAGAGCGACAGCGGATCGACGATACGCACGGCCAGCGGCGCGGCTTCATCGGCGCTCGTCGGAAAGGCGGGATGGACCGTCATCGGCGAGAGATTAGCAGCGAAGCGTTAAGATGGCGTGGCGATTCGTTCGGGGTTTTCGTCAAGCGACACCGGGTCGGGATAGCGGGTTTCGACCGCTTGCCGGCATCGATTGTTCGCTGAACTAGTACAGGATATAGACCTGCCATGGTCCCGCTTATCGCAATCCCACCTGTGCTAATCATTCTATCCAGCTTGTTGCTCGGCAGAGCATTCCAGGCGCGTTTTCCAACGCGCTGGTGGCTTCTCCGCCTAGGCCTCGCCCCCCCGATTTTTCTCAGTTTTGCGTGCTACGTCATGGCCACTCCGACGCCAATGCCTTATGATTATGACCCCGACGTACATGGAGACCCGGGGCGGATGGATTTTCTCGCCATCATGGCGTGGGGGCTTGTTCTGCCGATCATATACATCGCCGTCGCATTTCCCGTTTCGATTGCATATGCGCTTTGGAAGCGGCGAATTGAATTGCGGCCAGACTAGCCCGGCGTCCGCTTCCCAGCCCAAACCGGACGCCATAGTTCAAATCCCGAACAGCTTCGCCAGCGATTTTTCGAGCATGAAGAATTGCCAGATCAACCGGCCGTGATCACGGCGTCCCGACTGGTGCGCGGCGACGATCCGTTCGATTTCGGCCATGTCGAACCAGCCCGAACGCGCGAGCGTCGACGAGGTGGCAAGCCCCTTCGCCTGTTCGACCAGCGGGCCGCGAAACCACGCCGAAACCGGCGTCACGAACCCCATCTTGGGGCGGTAAAGGACATCATGCGGCAAATAGCGTTCCATCGCCTGCTTCATGATCGCCTTGCCCGTTCCGCGCTTGACGCGCATCGATGCGGGGAGGCTCGCGGCAAATTCGATCAAGCGGTAATCGAGCAGGGGCTCGCGCGCCTCAAGGCTGACCGCCATGCTCATCCGGTCGGTCTTGGTCAGGATATCGCCCGGAAGCCATATCTGCATATCGGCATATTGTGCGCGGTCGAGCGGCTCGCGCGCGGGGGCGTCCTTCATCGCCTTCCAGTAGCGCGCCTCGGCGACATGGTCGCCGAGCGCGCGGTGCGCGGCATCGTTGAACAGACGCGCGCGCTGCGCCTGCCCCGTTACGCCGACCGCCTCGGCATAACCCTCCGCCCCGTTTTTGGAGAGACTGGCGAGCGTCGCGCGGGCCCGCAGCGGGCGTGGCGCCCAATCCATCTGCGGCCAGACATGCGACAGCGGCCCGAGCACGCCGCGGCGCAGGACGCCGGGAATGAGGCTCCGGAGCTTTTCCTCCTGATGCTGGAACACCAGACGGCGGTATCCCGCGAAGGCCTCGTCGGCGCCGTCGCCCGAGAGGGCGACCGTCACCTCTTCGCGCGCGAGTTCGCAAACGCGGTAGGTGGGGAGCGCGCTGGCGTCGGCGAAAGGTTCGTCGAACATGTCTGCGATCCGGTCGACGAGCGCGAAATCGCCCGAAGAGACGGTGCGCGTGCGGTGGTCGGTGGCAAAGCGTTCGGCGATCTGCTGAGCGTAGGCCGTTTCGTCGAGCGCGGCCTGATCGAAGCCGATGGTGCAGGTCTTGACCGCCTTCGTGCTCGCCTCCGCCATCAGCGCGACGACCGCGCTGCTGTCGACCCCGCCCGACAGGAACGCGCCGAGCGGCACATCGGCGACCATGCGGTCGGTCACCGCGGCGCGCATCAGGTGAACCAGATGCTCGGCCGCCTCGCCTTCCGACGCGCGGATGCGTTTCGAGAAATCGGGCGCCCACCAGCGCGTTGGCGCCGGTACCCGCTTGCCGCGTTCGAGCATCAGATAATGGCCGGCGTGCAGCTTCTCCACGCCTGCGACAATGCAATTATCATCGGGGACATAGCCGAAGGCGAGGAAATCCTCGATCGCGGTCAGGTTCGCTTCCTGCCGGAGCAGCGGATTGCGGAGCAGCCCCTTCAGTTCCGATGCGAAGGCCACCGACCCGTCGGACAGGCGAACATAATGGAGCGGCTTTACCCCCAGCCGGTCGCGCGCGAGGAACAGGCAGCCGCGCTGGTGATCGTGGATCGCAAAGGCGAACATGCCGTTGAGCCGCGACAGGCAGTCGGGGCCCCATTGGCGCCACGCGGCGATGATGACCTCGGTATCGCCGCTGGTGCGGAAACGGTGGCCACGATCCTCGAGTTCGGCGCGCAGTTCGCGGAAATTGTAGATTTCGCCATTGTAGGTGAGCGTGACGGTCTCGTCGTCGCTCGCCATCGGCTGCGGGCTGCCCGCGATGTCGATGATCGAGAGGCGGAGATGGCCGAGGCCGACACCCGGCGCCGTCCACTCGCCCGATCCATCGGGGCCGCGATGCTGCATCGGCTGAAGCATCGCGCGCAGGCGGGCCGGGTCGACCGGTTTCGCCGTTTCGAGATGATAGATGCCCGCGATCCCACACATATGTGGCTGGCCTAGCGGGTTTTGAGCGCGCGGTCAGCCATCGCTTTGGCTCCACCCGACGCGGAAACGAAATCGGTGATCGCATCCAGACCGCCCTGGCGCTCCTCGCTCGATATGATCAGCGAAAGCGCGCGCGGGTCGCCGCCGAGCAGCCGCGCCTGAAGGCCGGCGAGCTTGGCGCGGCGTGGATTGCCTGTCACCGTGCCGCCGACGACGTACCAGGTGGCGGCGTCGCGCAGCACCGGGCCGGGATGGAGCAGCCGCTCGGTCCTTGCCCCGTCGACCGCTGGCAAGGCGGCGCTCCACGCCCATTTGCTTTCAAGGTCGACCGCCCCCTGTCCGAAGGCGACGACTTCGCGCCCTTCGGCCTGGCGTTCGTAACCGCCGATCGCCACGGTCACCACCTGCCCCTTCTCGTTCGCGAACTGGCGGCGCAGCCGCTGGTCGGCGCCGTCGAAGCGCGGTGCCCAGGCAATGCCGCCCGCGCGCGTATCGCGCCAGCCCGGCGGCGCTTCGATGGCCATGGTCGCGGGGAGCGGCGCGCTGCGCCCGCCGATGAACAGCCCCCATGCGGCAAAGAGCAGCGGAACCGCAAGCGTCGCCGGCAGCACCATTTTCGCCGCGCCCGTAAAGCGCGGCACGCCGCCGAGCCGGCGCACATCGACCGCGGTATCGTTCGCGGGCCGGTCGAACCAGCGGAGTGCGACGAGCATGACGAGCAGGATGACGAGGCCGAAGAATATCCAGCCGTAGAAAATATGGTCGATCCCGCCCGCGGCTTCGATGCCCCAGATTTCGGCGGCGACCATCGTGCCGTAGGCGCGCAACGCGTTGGCGAGGATCGTCGTGGCGAGCGCCGCCGCGACAAAGACGAACCGCCGCGTCCAGCTCTTGAAACAGAGATGCGCCGCGAACACCGAATAAGCGAGCATCGCGATCAGGAAATTGACCCCCGAACATTCTTCGGCGACCTCGAAAAATCCCGCTTTCGTGGTGACGAACACGCCCTGCATCTCGGCCGCGATGCCCGAGAGATGGAGCAGGACGACGCTGATATGCGCGGTGAAGGTCTGGAGCAGCGGGACCAGTTCCTCGCCGAATGGCACGAGCAACAGCGCGTATCCGAGCGGGAAAAGCAGCCCGCGCACCAGCTTTTCGCCAAGCGTCGCGCCGACCGCGCCCTGCAGCATCAGCACAAGCCCGAGTTGCCGGAACAGGCCGACGCCCGCCGCCTCGCCGACGAGCCATGTCAGCCCCGCCCCCCCCATCCACAAGAGCGCGGGCCACCAGAATACCGGCGTCAACGGGCGCAGCAGCGCCACGCGCTGCGCCACGAGCCAACCGATCATCGGCACCATCAGCAGGCAATGGGTAAAGGTCGAACTGTGCCACCAGATGCCCGCCATATCGGCGGCATCGCGCCAGAAAAGCGCAAGGATGACCGCCGAAAGCAGACCCAGCGCGGCGAGATGGCGCTGCCAGAGCGTCATCCGGGCAATCCCAGCAGCTCGCCGAGCGGCGCCATGCGCGCGTCCCAGCCGTAACGCGCGATCATTCGCGCCCGGGCGGCACGCCCCATGGCCGCTGCGGCGGCGCGGTCGTCGAAAAGCTGGCAGACGGCTTCGGCCATTGCGTCCGTTCCATCGGCGACGAGCAGATGTTCGCCCGGCACCGCGTCGATCCCCGTCGCGGCGGCGGCGCTCGCGGCGACCGGTCGCGCCATTGCCATCGCCTCGAGCAACTTGTTCTGCACCCCGCGCGCGAGGAGCAGCGGCGCAACCACCGCGTCGGCGGCGCCGAGCCAGGGGCGTACGTCGGGGACCTCGCCGGTCACCGTGACACCGGGCAACGCCGCCAGCGCATCGACCTCGGCCGTCGGCGCGCGCCCGACGATCGCGAAGCGGGCCGACGGATGACGCGTGCGGATCAGCGGCAGGATATCGGCCGCAAACCAGCGCACGGCGTCGATATTGGGGCGATAATCCATCTGCCCGGTGAAGACCGCGAGCGGCCCGTCGCCTGTACCGACCACTTCCAGCGCGGTGGCCGGATCGAACCGGTCGGTGTCGATCCCGTTTTCGACCGCGCGCACCCGATCGGCGCCCAGCCCGCTGCGGCTGCGAAACAAGGCGGCCTCGGCTTCGCTGACGAACAGGCTGGCGTCGACGCGGCGCGCGACTTCGGCTTCATAGGCGCCGAGCGTCCGGGCTTCGCGCCTATGCACCCAGTTCAGCGGCTGGCGCTTGTCCTGTTCGGCATAGGTCCCGAATTTGGCCGAATCGACATCGACAAAATCCATGAGCACCGGCCCGTCGAAACGGGCGGGCATATACTGGGCCATCTGACCCGAAAATGCTACGATATGGGTGATGCCGCCTTGACCGATCAGCGCATCGACATGGCGCTTCAGAGCGGCGTTCCGGAACAGGCGGTTCGATACGGGTTCGCCGTTCAGCACCGCCTGTGCCAGCGCCAGCGGGCGCGATTCCTTGCGCACTTCGATCGCCAAACTCTTGCAAAGCGGCGTCATCTTCGCACGGGCAAGCGCGGCGTCTGCCTCGCCGTCGGCGAGCGCCGCGACATGCACCGGGGCCAGCTTCGCCAGCGCCTCGAACATGTGCCAGCTGCGGATCCGGTCGCCGCGGTCGGGGGGCCAGGGCGCGCGGTGAACGAGGAACAATATCTCGGCCATTAGCCAAGCCCGCGCGCGATCAGCGGCCCGATCCTGTTCGCCGCCCAGAGCGGCAGCTTTTTCCAGAGATCGACTTGCAGGCGATAGCGCGCGCTGTTGGGATTGGTGTCGCGCGGCGCCTCCCCCGGCGCGAGCCAGCGGGCGTAGCGGAGCGGCTGCGGTTCGAAGCCCCAATTCTTCTTATAGGCAAAGGGGCCGGTGCCGAGTTTCGAGCGGCCGAAATCGAAGCGCGTACAGCCCTTTATGCGCGCGTGGCGCATCAGCGCGAAATACATGAGCTCGTTGGCGCGCAGCCGCCGCGCTTCGGCGGTGCCGCCGCCCCAATAAGGCATGACGGTGCCGCGCCAATAGAGGCTGAGCACGCTCGCGACCGGACGCCCCTCGTGGCGCACGGTCAGGATGTCGGCCGCGTCGCAGAAGGCGTCGAGCACGGCGTCGAAAAGCGCCTTAGGAAAAACCGGTGTGCCGAGGTTGCGGACGCTGGTGGCATAGATGCGATAATGGTCGCGGCGCTCGGCGGCGCCGTGCCCCGTCGTCACCGTCAGCCCGCTTTCGAGCGCCTTGCGAACCTCGGCGCGCTGTTTGCGCGGGATGGCGAGAAGTTCGGCATCGTCATCGGCGGCGAGGTTACGCGCAAAGCCGGCATAAACGCCTTCCTCGCAAGACCACCCCTCGCCTTCGGGCAAGGAGCCACCGCGCAGTTCGACCGATGGCACGCCGAGCGATTTCGCCATCGCCGCCGCCCCCTCGGCAAGCGTCGCGGCGACCGCGGGGCCGTCTGCGATTATGCCGCCACCGACAGCAAAGCCGCTGCTGACGAGCGCCTGCCCGAACAGCGGCGAACGAATATGGTGGAGCGGCAATATGCCGGTCAGCCCGCCGTTCGGATCGCGCCCGGTGACGAGGTGGCAGCGATGGCCGGTCGCCTTCGTAATCGCCTCGCACCATGCGCGGCTGTGGAATGGCGTCGCGTCCGGATGCGCGGCGACATAAGCGTCCCATTCGCCCGCGTCGGAGAGCGGCGCACCGGAAAACCCGTCCTTCACGGCAAGCGTCGGCGCATTCACGCCGCGGCGCGCCACGGCTGGGCGCGCTGCTGCTGCGCGGGGAGCAACGCGTCGGCGCGCGTCCATTCGAAATCCGCGAGCAGTTTCTTCAGCTTGCCAGCCATCGCCGACAAGCCGCTGTAATGGCGGATCTTCGATTTGATCGGCGCGCCCGCGACGCGCGGTTGGCCTGGGTCGATTTCCCACGGATGGAAATAGAGGATCGCCGGATGTCCCTCTTCATTCATCCGCGCGATCGCCCAGCGCGTGAAGCCATAGGGAAGCAGGCGCATGAAACCGCCGCCGCCTGCCGCCAAGGTTCGTCCCGCAAAGCGCGCGGTCGTGACGGGCCATTCGACGAGGTCGCTGCCCGCGACCGGCCGCCACGCGTGGCGCGGGCTGGCGGGCCAGCCATAATGGTCGTGGACCACCGGCGCGACGCTGCTCGAATAGGCATAGCCTTGTTCGGCGAGCACCATATGCGCCCAGGGCGTGCGCGTATCGACCGAGAAGCTCGGCGCACGATAGCCGCGCACGGCCACGCCACCGAGGTCCTCCAGGATCGCGCGCGTCTTCCTGAGATCGGCGGCGAATTCGTCAGCGGTCATGGTGAAGACGCGCTTGTGATCATAACCGTGGCTGGCGAGTTCGTGCCCCGCCGCGACGATACGCTTGATCAGCGCGGGATAGCGTTCTGCTACCCAACCGAGGGTGAAGAAGGTGCCTGTCGCGCCCGCATCGGCGAAAATCCGCAGCACCGCGTCGCAATTCGCCTCGACGCGGCATTCGAGCGTCGGCCAGTCGGCGCGGTCGATCGTGCGCTCAAAGGCGCCGACCTGGAACCAGTCCTCGACATCGACCGACAGGCCGTTCTGCATTTTCCCTCACCTTCATCAGCGGGATAGCCGATTTCGGCCGGATTGTCAGGCCGCCCAGGTCCGCGACGTCGCCGGGTTGGGAGCGTTTTCGGGATCGCGTTCGACCCATTCGATCAGCAGGTCGAGCACGCGGCGCAGCGCCGCGTCCTGTTCGACAAGCCGTTCCTCGAGCGATGCGACGTGCGCTTCGAGCGCCGCGAGATGTTCGGGGTCGATCGCCGGCGCGGCGGGCGGCGGCGCCTCGGTCGCGGCGGGCGTCGGGTCGGGCGCATCCGCTGCGGCGGCAGGCGGGGTCAGGGTGATGACCTGCGCCGGTTCGACCGGGGCCGCGAAAGGAGCCGGACCATTGTTGTCGGGTTCCGCAGCGCGTGCCGGCCATTCGGACGGCGTCTCGTTCGCAGCGGCCGGCGCGGCGAAGGGCGCGGGGGTCGGCGCGACAGCCGTCGCTGCGGCCGCGACGACGTCTTCGACCGGCAGCGGCGCCAGCGTCGAAGCGTCGATGCCGCGATCAGCCTCGATCTCGGCGACGACCGAGCGCACATTCTGCGCGGTGATGCGGTTCATCTGCTCGACCGCGCCGTACAGCAGCAGGCGGCTGACCAGCACGTTCAATTTGCGCGGCACGCCTTCGCTGTAGTCGAAGATTTCCTCGAACGCGTCGGGGCTGAAGCTGGGGTTGCCCGTCCACCCGACCTTGCCGAGGCGGTGGAGGATGTAAGGTTCGACTTCCTCGGGCTCCATCGGGTCGAGGTGGTGCGTCGCGATCACGCGCTGGCGCAGCTGTTCGAGCGTCGGCGAGTGAAAAAGCGTCTGGCGGAATTCGGGCTGGCCGAGCAGGAAGATCTGGAGCAGCGAGTGGCCGCCGAGCTGGAAGTTCGACAGCATCCGCAGCTCTTCGAGCGCCGAGATCGCAAGATTCTGCCCCTCGTCGACGATCAGCAACGTGCGTTTCCCCGCGCGTGCCTGTTCGCGCAGATATTGTTCCATCGAACGCAGGAGTTCGGCCTTGCTCTGCCCTTCCCACTCGATGCCGAACTGTTCGGCGACGAGGCGGAGGAGGTCGTCGCCCTCGACCTGCGTCGACACCAGCTTGACCGCCGTCAGGCGATTGGGGTCGATCGTGTTCATGAGGTGACCAACGAGCGTCGTCTTGCCGGCGCCGACATCGCCGGTGATCACGATGAAGCCTTCACCCTGCGCGAGGCCATAGCCGAGGTAGGACATCGCCTTGCGGTGCGTGCCGCTTTCGAAATAGAAATGCGGGTCTGGCGTCAGCTGGAACGGACGTCCGGTGAAACCGTAGAATTGATCGTACATCGCAAAAATTCCCGTTGCCTGGTCAGAAGTTGTAACGCAGTCCCACCAAAGCTGAACCGATTAGCTGGCTGTTGAAGCCTTCCTGATCGAAGGCGTTGAGGCTTGCCGCCGCCGTCCCGGTCAGGCCGCGCCAGAAGCGCCGCGAATAGGCGGCCGAGAGCCCGGCCGACTGGACGTCGCTCGCACCCGGCGCGCCATTGTCGAAATAATTGACATAGCCCGACAGGCTGAGGTCGGAGTCGGCGTCAAGCTGGCGCCCCGCCGAGACGAACAGATACCAGCTTTCGTCCTTGATCCCGTCGAGGCTGGCGATCGGCGACAGCTGCGGCGCGAGCAGCTTGCGCTGGTCGTAACCGACGCCGACGCCATAGGCCCAGCCCGAGAAGCGCGACGACAGCGTCGCCTGGACGCCGCGGCTGCGATATTGCGCCGATGTCGCGTTGCCGAGCTGGTTGTTGAGGCAACCGCCGCCCTGCCCGCCGAACACGCACGGGTTGATATTGCCGCCGATCGGGTTGCGCGTCGGGTCGAACTGCGTCGGCAGCGCGGCAAGCCCGCCCGACAGGCCGCGGCCGAGGCTGGACAGCCCGTCATAGACGCCGACCTGGATCGTCGTCGCATGGTCGGCGCGATAGGCGAAACTGCCGGTATAGATGGTATCGCCATAGCGGCGGCCGACGCGGGCGGTCAGTGAGGTGCGGCGGCTCGGCCGCCACATCACGCCCGCATCCCAGATCAGCCCGTCGGTGTCGAACGACAGGCGGTGCGGGGTCGATTTGTCGGTGACGAAGCGGCCGCTCTCATCGCGCACCGGCACGCCATTCGCGTCGAGCACGGGGTCGCGCTGACCGATCTCGATATCCTCGTAACCGACGCCGCCGAGTAGCGCGACGGTCGGCCCGACGGGCACCGTGATGTCGGCGCGGGCATATTTGCCCTCGTAGCGCTGGTCGAGCTGGCTCGCATCCTCGCGCTCATAGCCGCCCGACACCTGCCATCCGAACGGCAGGTCGCCGGGACGCGCGCCGAGGCTGGCCCAGGCGACATGGTTGGTCGAGCTGTCGAAAACATCCTGCGGCTGGGTATCGGGCGAGAGGATCGCGGGCTCGTCGATATCGACCTTGGTATAGCCGAAGCGATAGCCGGCGCCGAAGTCGAGCCCGCCGATCCGCCGGGCCAGGGTTGGGCCGGCGTAAACCGAATAGAGGTTGGCGACATTGCTGGCGTCGCCGATGAACAGCCCGCTGTCGGCACCCTGCCCGTCGGCCCGCGTGCGCGTGGCGAGCGCGCCACCCTCGAGGTTGAGGCCGCGCGCGACCTCGATCCGGCCGCGTGCGAGGCCGCTGATCGTATCCGAATCACCAAGATCGCCGTTCCAGCCGAAGCGATGCTCGTAACGCAACGTCGCGGCGAGTTCGGCGCGGCGCGTCACGATCGCGGCATCGATGCCCGCGGCGACGGTCGTGTAAGTGAGGACATCGCCGCCATTTTTGAGATCGGCGGTCAAAACCTGCCCAACCTCGAGATAGGGGCTGACATCGACCTGGCGCTGGGCGCGGCGGCCTTCGGCCCGGCTCTCCGCACGGCCCGGCTCGGCCGCGGGCGCGCCGGTTGGCGCTTCACCGGCGCCCGAACCCGGGTCGCCCGAAAATTGGGCATGCGCACCCGTCGCGGTCCCGGCGAGCAGAAGCGCCGCCAGCGTCGCGACATGGCGCGTACCGGTCGCGGTGCGCATCACGCGCCTCCCTGACCATAATAGGTGCCGAAGCGGCGTCCGCCCGGCGAATATTTCACGCCGTTGAGCAGCAACTGGATATGCGGGCAGGCGCCCATCAGCCCGATCGCATCGCGCAACGAGGACTCGAGCGTTTCGTCGGCGCGCACGACCATGATCGTCTGGCCGACGTGTCCCGCGAGCACAGCGGCGGGCGACGCGGCAAGCACCGGCGGCGAATCGAGGATGAGAATGCGGCCGGGCGCGCCCTGTTCGAGCCGCGCCAGCAGGGCTTCGGTGCGCGCCGAGGCGAGCAGCTCGGTGTCGTGCATGTGTTGCGTGCCGGCGGGCATGACCTTCAACCCCGCGATGTCGGTCTGGATCAGGCAATCGCCCAGCGGCAGGTGCGGATCGGCAAGCGCGTCCATCAGGCCCGGACCATCTTCGAGCCCCAGCGCGTCGATCACGCTGGGCTTGGCGATGTCCGCGTCGATCAGCAGCACGTCGTGATCGGCCTCGACCGCGAGGCTCAGGGCGAGGTTCACCGCCGAGAAGGTCTTTCCCTCGCCGGGGTTCGCCGACGCGATCAGCACGCGGTGGCCGCGCGGCAGGATCGGGCGGTTGCCGACGCCACCGAAATTGCGGATCAACTCGCGCTTCACGATGCGATATTCTTCGGCGATGCCGGTGACCGGCGTGCCGGGCACGATCATGCCTCGCGACGCAAGCCGCTCGCGGTCGATTGTTCCCTGCCGCGTCGGGACGACGGCGGGCGCCGCCTTTGCGACATCCTTGCGCGGAGAGGGCTTCGACGCGGGCGCCGGGTCGACGGCCGGCGCGGCCTCGACGGACGGCTCCAGGATTTCGGGCTGCGGCGTCTCGGCGGCGGGTTCGGCCTTCGCCTTCTTTGCCTTTTTCTCGGGTTCGGGCGGCAGGTTCGACACATCGATCGTCGGCGCGTTGGCGGCGGGATCGAGTCCGAACATATCGGCGGCGCGTTCGAGCAGCGAGGGCGGGCGTTTGACTTTGCGTTGATCGTTCATGTCATCGTCCCCCGTCACGCAACCATGCCGCGCTGGATGAATTCGGCGACCAGCAGCAAGGCATAGAGCCCGACCAGCGCGGCGCCGCCGCTTGCCAGCCAGATCAGCTTCTTGCGCCGTTCGACATGACGTTCGGGCGTCACCACCTCGGTGATCGAACCGATCACCGGCAGTCCGCTCGCGCGTTCGAGCTTCGCCGCGGTCGCATAGCTTGTCCGCACCTGGCCGAGGCCGAAGGCGGCGCCGATGCCACCGCCGACACCCGCGAGCAGCACCAGCGTCAGGAAGAGCGGCCGGTTGGGCGCGGCGGGGCTCGTCGGCTTCGAGGGCGGGTCGAGCAGTTCGATCTTGATCGCGTCGGTTTCGGTCTGCACCTCGCCGCGCATCCGTACCTGCTCTCGCTGGCCGAGCAGCTTGTCATATTGCGCCTTGAATGCGGTATATTCGCCATTAATCCGGTCATATTCGGCGGCGATTCCCGGGTTCTGGATCTGCTGCGCCGTGATCTTCGCTATGTCGCCCATCAGCTGGCTCTTGCGTGCCGACAGCGCGCTGACGGTCGCCTGGCGCTCGGCGCGCATCGCGGCAAGCGAGGCATAGGCGGGGTTTTGTATCCCGCCGCCACCGCCACCCGTACCCTCGCGATCGGCGATGGCCTTGAGCGATGCGATCTGGCTCTTGATCGCCATCATATCGGGGTGCGCGTCGGTCAGGCCGCGCGCGCGCATCGCCGACAGTTCGTTCTGCGCGCCGGCAAGCTGCTGGCGCGCGACGCCGCCGCCGACACCGCCGCCGGCGCCGGGAATCGACTGCGGAGTCGATGCCAGCTGGCCGTTCGCGGCCGCGAGTTGCGCCTGCGCCGACACCAGTTGCGAGTCGATCTGGCTCAGTTCGGCGCGTGCCGCATCGACGCGCTGCGCCGGCGATCCCGCGCCGCCGGGGATCAGCCCGATATTCTGCGCCTCGAACGCCGCGCGCCGCGCTTCGACTTCGCGCAGCGCCTTTTCGCGGTCGGCGATCTGCGCGTCGAGGAATTTGAGTCCTTCGCGCGCGTTCATCCGGCCGCCGCGCAACTGATCATCGCGGAACACGGTAATCAGGCTGTCGAGCACGCCCGACGCCAGCTTTGCGTTGTCGGCATCGGACAGGCTGCCGACCGCGATGCTCGAGGTGATTTCGAAGATATTGTCCTGCTGCGGAACGACCTTGATATTCTTTTGCAGCATCGCAACCGTGCCGGCCTTTTCGCGGTCATTGGCCCCCGCGGGGAGCAGCCCCGTCGTCGCCGCGACCTTTTCCATGTTGCGCGCGCTGGTCAGCGTCTCGCGAATCTGGTCGATCTGCGGTCCCCTGCCGCCCGTTTCGTCGGGCAGGATCTGGTTGATGTCGACGAGCAGGCGCGCGCGGCTGTCGTAACGATTCGGAATCGACGCGATCGCGAGCCAACCGAGGATGCAAATGCCCCACGCGACCGCCAGCACCAGCCAGCGGCGCGTCCAGACGCTGTGCACTGCTACCCGGAATTCATCGTAGAGGCTGTTCATCGCTCGAAATCTATCCTTGGGACATGAGTGGGTGGCCGCCGGTCGATATCAGAACATGCTTTCGGGGATGATGATCACATCGCCGGGCTGCAGCCGCACGTTCGCCTTGATATCGCCGCGCTTGATCAGGTCATTAAGCCGCAGGGCAAATTCCTGCTGCTTCCCACTGCCCTTGTCGAAACGGACGAGTCGCGCCTTGTTCCCAGCGGCATATTCGCCCAGCCCGCCGACTGCAATCATTGCGTCGAGCACGGTCATGTTGGCACGAAAGGGGATCGACGCCGGTTTCTCGGTCGCGCCGACCACGCGCACCTGCTGCGAGAAGGTGCTGTTGAAGGTGGTGACGATCACGCTGACGATCGGATCGGTGATATATTGGCTGAGCTGGAGCTTGATGTCCTGTTGGAGCATCGTGGGAGTTTTCCCCACCGCGGGCATGTCGGTGATCAGCGGCGTCGTGATGCGACCGTCAGGACGCACCTGCACCTTGCCGCCGAGTTCGGGGTTGCGCCACACGAAGATCTGGAGTTCGTCGAGCGGGCCGATGATATATTCCTCGCCCGGCCCCTCCTGGTTCGCGACGAAGTTCGCGCTGGGGAGTTGCGGCGCGTTGCCCGCGCCCATGCAGCCGGTGAGCGCCGTCGCGGCGATGCCCGATACGAGCGCGGCGCGCGCGATGCGAAGCGAGGGGAACGAAGCCATAATCATCAACCTTTCGAGCCGCCGGGGGAACCGCGGTCCGGAACTTACGCGGCGACAGCCATATCGTCAGTGTCCGCCATTGCTCGAAAAGGGTGAACATAATGTTAGTATTGACATAAGTCTGGACCGCAACATCGCGGAACTGTCCCGATAGGGAACAGGTCGAGCCCGATCAGACGAGCATTTCGCGCGCTGGCCCCTGTCCCAGGAACGCCGCAGGGCTCGCGCTTGCACCGTAGGCGCCCGCCTGAAAGATCGCAACCAGGTCGCCGACGTCGGCGCGCGGCAGCGCGACCTGATCGCCGAGCCGGTCGAGCGGCGTGCAGAGGCAGCCGACGACCGAGACGGTTTCGGTCGGCTCGGCACCGAAGGCGCCGGCCAATGCTATGGGATAGTTACGACGGATCACCGTTCCGAAATTGCCACTCGCCGCGAGCTGATGGTGGAGACCGCCGTCGGTGACGAGGAACGTCTCGCCATGACTGACCTTGCGGTCGACGATGCGGGTCAGATAGACGCCGGCTTCGGCGACGAGCCAGCGACCGAGTTCCATCGCGAAACGGCTGTCCGCGAGGATCGCATCGCGCGTTGCCAGAGTTTCGCCGAGCGCGGCTCCGACCGCGACGGCATCGACCGGCTTGTCGCCGGGAAAATAGGGCACGCCCATGCCGCCGCCCAGATTGACGAGCGGCGGGGTCACGCCGATTTCATTCGCGAGCCGCGCCGCGAGCGCCACCGTCTGCGCCTGTGTTTCGGCGATCGCGGCGGCGTCAAGCGCCTGCGATCCCGCGAAAATATGGAAGCCCTGCCAATCGGCGCCAGCATCGATCAGGCGGCGGACGAGCGCCGGAACCTCGGCGGCATCGACGCCAAAGGGCTTGGCGCCGCCGCCCATCTTCATGCCCGACCCCTTGAGGTCGAAATCGGGATTGACGCGCACTGCAAGGCTGGGCGTCAGACCGAGATGCTCGGCGATCGATAGCGCGCGCGCCGCCTCACCCGCCGATTCCAGATTAAGCGTCGCGCCGGCGGTGATCGTCGCTTCGAGTTCACGATCGCGCTTGCCGGGCCCGGCGAAGCTGATGTCGCCCGCGGGCATGCCACTTGCCAGCGCGGCCTTGAACTCGCCGCCCGACGCGACGTCGAACCCGTCGACGAGCCGCGCCATGAAGGCGAGCAGGGGCGCATAGGGATTCGCTTTCATGGCGTAATGAAGCTGCACCCTGGCGGGCATCGCCGCGCGCCATTCGGCGACGCGCGCGGTCAGCATCGCGCTGTCATAGACGAACAGCGGGGTATCACCCGCGACATCCGCGAGCGCTTCGGCGCGGTCGCCGCCGATCAGCAGCATACCGCCCGCATCGGCCTTGAAGCCGGGCGGAATCGGGCCGTGGGGTTTCATGCCGCTACCTCCCTGCCCCAATCGGCCGAGATCGCCACCCGATCGAGCTTGCCATTGGGGTTCCGCGGCAGTTCGCTCCGCCATTCGATGATATGCGGCTGCATGAAATTGGGAAGATTCTGGCGGAGATAGGCTGCCAGTCCCTCTTCGTCTGCGGCGCCGTCCTTGCCGCGCACGATCAGGATGATCGCGGCGCCGAGCCGCGCGTCGGGCACGCCGAAGGCGACGGCTTCGTAGATCAACCCCGACGCGACCGCGACATCCTCGACCTCGGTGGGACTGACGCGGTTGCCCGCGGTCTTGATCATCGCATCGTCGCGACCGACGAAATAGAGGAGGCCGGCAGCGTCGCGGCGCACGGTATCGCCCGACCACACCGCGATGCCGCCGTAGCGCGACGTGCTTGGCGCGGGCTTGAAACGCTGCGCGGTGCGCTCGTCATCGCGCCAGTAGCCCTGCGCCACCAAAGGTCCGGTGTGGACAAGCTCGCCAGGCTCGTCGTCGTCTGCGAGGCTTCCGTCGGGGCGGCAGACGAGGATCTCGGCGTGCGGGATCGCACGGCCCATCGAGGTCGGATGGTCGGCGACGAGCGCCGGGTCGAGAAAGGTCGAACGGAACGCCTCGGTCAGCCCGTACATCGGATAGATGTCCGCCTTGGGGAAGGTCCGGCGCATCGCGTCGATCAGTGAGGGCGTCAGCGCGCCGCCGCTGTTGGTGAGCCGCTTCAACAGGCTTGCGGGGTCGGCAGGCCATTCAGCCTCGACGAGTTGCACCCAGAGCGGCGGCACCCCAGCAATCGTCGTTATCCGGTGCCGCGTCACCGCCTTCACGACGTCGCGCGCGGTCAGATAGTCGAGCGGCGCGACCGCTGCGCCTGCGTACCAGCTCGAAAACAGCTGGTTCTGGCCATAGTCGAAGCTCAGCGGCAGCACGCCGAGCGCGCGGTCGCCGGGCACGATACCAAGATAGGAGGCGACGCTTTCGGCACCTAGCCACAGGTTCGCGTGGCTCAGCATCACGCCCTTGGGCCGCCCGGTCGAGCCGCTGGTGTAGAGGATGGCGGCAAGGTCGCCCGCTTCGGCGATCGACGGCGGCAGCCCCTGCCCGCCCGAATCGATGACCGCCTCCGCAACCTTCAAATCCCGAACCGCGCAATTTTCGGGCCGTGCATCGCCCAGCATCTCCGCGCGCGAATGATTGGTGACGAGCAGTTTCGCGCCGCTGTCGGCAAGGATATGCGCGACCTGTTGGCCCTTCAGCAACGGATTGACCGGCACATGGATCAACCCCGCGCGCGCCGCGGCGAGCGGCATCAGGCAGGCCAGCCGCGTCTTCGCGCTCCAGCTCGCAACCCGCTCGCCCGGACCGCCCGCCTGTTCGAGCAGCCACGAAGCCAGCCGGCCGACTGCGGCGTCGAGGTCGGCAAAAGTCGTGATCCGGTCGCCGATCAGCAGCGCAGCCGCATCCGCCGCGCCGCGAAGGGCGAGATGGTCGATAGGAAACGAGGGCGGGTTTTCGACTTTGGTCATCGGCTGTTAGGAGAGGAGTGATAGAGGGCCGCATCATGCAAGGGAACGGTGAACATCAGGCTAATGATGATGCGGCGCGGGCCGCAGGTTTCGCTTCGCCTTTCGATCGGACGGAATGGTTCGACCTGCTCGCGGCGCACGGTTTCGCGGGCGAAGGCCGGATAGACGCGCGCGGCAGGGCGAACGGCACTGCGGCCTGGCTGCCGTTGCGTATCGAGGCCCCGGGAGATCTGGCGGGGCTGACGAACTGGTACAGCTTTGCGATCCGGCCCCTGTTTTCGGGCGGTCGCGATCGCCACAACGCGCTGTCGGCGCTGTTTCGCGGCCTGCGTACCGGGGGGGCACGGCTGTCGCTCTATCCGGTTCGCGACGAAGATCGGGAAGAGATCGTTTCCGCGCTTCGTGGCGCGGGCTGGTGGGTAAAAACCACACCGGCGGGTGACCGTCACTGGCTCGACCTCGGCGAGATGGATCATGACGTCTGGTGGGCGAGCCGCCCCGGCGCGCTGCGCAGCACCGTCCAGCGCAAAGCGAAAAAGGGCGTGGTCGACATCCAGTTGATCACCGCTTTCGATCCCGGCAGTTGGGCCGCCTATGAGCAAATCTACGCCGCGAGTTGGAAGCCCGAGGAAGGCGATCCCGCCTTGCTGCGCGCCTTTGCCGAACTCGAAAGCGTCCGCGGCACGTTCCGCATGGGAATCGCGCGGATCGAGGGCGTCCCGGTCGCGGCGCAATATTGGACGGTCGAGGATGGCACGGCCTTCATCCACAAGCTCGCGCATGTCGAGGACAGTCTGAAAGCCTCGCCCGGCACCTTGCTTTCGGCCGCGCTGTTCCGCCATGTCATCGAGGTCGACCGCGTGAAGCGCGTCGATTTCGGCACCGGCAACGACGGTTACAAGCGTGACTGGATGAACCGGCACGACCCGCTGTGGCGTATCGAGGCTTTCAATCCGTCGCGCCTCGCGGCATGGGGGCCGGCATTGAAGGCCTTTGCCCGTTCCATGCTAAGGAAAGAAAATTGACCGATAGCAGCTCCATCGACGCCACCCTTCGCGCCCTGCTCGCCGATGTGCTCGGCCTCGGCGAAGACCGCGCCGCCGCGCTGACCGACGACAGCGGGCTGTTCGGCGAACTGCCCGAATTCGATTCGATGGCGGTCGCGACGGTGCTGACCGAGATGGAAGACCGGCTCGGTATCATCATCGACGACGATGAAGTCGATGGCGAGATATTTGAAACCTACGGCAATTTGCTGGTCTTTTCGCTGCGCAAAGTGACCAGCTGAACCGGACGCGGAGCGCATGGCCGAACACCGATTGCGCATCGACCCCGCGGGTACACCCCGCGCCACCATCGTCATCGTCCCGCCGCTGTTCGAGGAAGCGAACCGCACGCGCCGTACCCTGGTGCTCGCGATGCGCGCGCTTGTAGCGAACGGTTTCGCAGCGCTGCTTCCCGACCTGCCGGGACAGAATGAGAGCCTCGTTCCGCTCGTCGAGGTCGATCTGGATCGCTGGCAGGATGCGCTGGCCGAGGTCATCGCGGGCAACGACGGGCCCGCCATCATCGCATCGGTGCGCGGCGGGACGCTGATCGATCATAAGGCGAAGGCCGCTGCATGGTGGCGGCTCGCGCCCGTCGGCGGCGCATCGCTACTCCGCACCTTGATGCGCGCGCGGGTGAGCGCCGACCGTGAAGCTGGCGTGACGTCATCGCTGGAAGATCTGCAGGCTGCCGCGCGATCCGAGGCCCTGCTGCTCGCCGGCAACGCGCTGTCGCCGGCGATGATCGCAGGGCTGGGCACCGCCGAGGCGCAACCGGTCGCCCCGCTGCGCAGCATCGGCATTGGCGCCGACGGCATCGCCGGCACGCCGCTCTGGCTGCGCGCCGAGCCGGGCGAGGATGCGGCGATGGCGCGCGCCATTGCCGCCGACATCGCCGCATGGAGCAAGTCATGCGGCATCAGCTGAACTTTTCCTGCGAAGGCGCGGCGCTGGCCGCCACGCTCGACGACGCGCCGGGCAGCACCGGCCTGCTGATCGTGTCGGGCGGCAACGAGATCCGCAGCGGCGCGCATCGCGGCATGGCGACACTGGCGCAGCGCGTCGCCGCGGCCGGGCATCCGGTGTTTCGGTTCGACCGGCGCGGGGTCGGCGACAGCGAAGGCGACAATGGCGGCTTCGAAAGCAGCGGGCCCGATATCGCCGCAGCGATTGCGGCGTTTCGCGAGGAATCGCCGCAGGTCTCGAGCATCGTTGCGTTCGGCAATTGCGATGCGGCAAGCGCGTTGTTGCTTCACCAGCCGCTGGCGATCGATGGACTGATCGTCGCCAATCCGTGGACGTATGAGAGCGACGCCGACGGCACGGACGAGGAACCCGCGCTGCCTCCGGCGGCGGCGATCCGGGCGCGCTATCTGTCGCGGCTCAAGGACCCGAAAAGCGTGATCAGGCTGGTCAGGGGCGAGGTCGATTTCCGGAAGCTGTTTCGCGGGCTGTCGGCGCTCAAGGCACCGACTGGCCCCGCTGCGCCCGACAGCCTCGCGGCACGGATCGACGACGCGATCGCCCGGCTGGAAGGCCCCGCGACAATCCTGCTCGCGACGGGCGACCGGACCGCGCAGGCTTTTATGGAAAGCTGCCCGGCGGCGCTTGATCGCGTTCCGGTCAGGCGCCTCGCCAGCCCGTCGCACAGCTTTGCTGGCGACGATGGGGAGTGGTTGGCGGCACGAATCCTTGAAATATTGAAGTAATCGCGCCGCCGTCCTCGATGCCGATCTCGGCTTAGAGGTTGGGAGCTGGCGGCAAACTACCTCCGCTTCGTCGTCCGGGACTTGGTCCGGGATCCGTAGCTGCGCCGTCGTCGTGGATCCAGGATCAAGTCCGGGACGACGATGAAAGGAAGGGCAGCTTCCGGTCGTCAACCACCGCTACAGGCCGCTCACGCCGTCGCCATCGCGTGATATTCGGCTTCGGCGAGGAAGCGTTCGGCGTCGAGCGCAGCCATGCAGCCCATGCCCGCGGCGGTCACCGCCTGACGATAGATTTTGTCGGTGACATCACCCGCGGCGAAGACGCCCGGGATCGAGGTCAGCGAGGTGCCCGGCGTGACCTGCAGATAGCCGTCGTCATCAAGCGGCAGCTTGCCCTTGAACAATTCGGTCGACGGACTGTGGCCGATCGCGACGAAGCCGCCATCGGTCGGCTCGTGGCTCGCCTCGCCGGTGACGGTGTCGATCAGGTCGACGCCGACCAGCCCCGACACGCCCTCGCCCGCGACGAAACGCTCGACGCGCTTGTTCCATAGCGTCCTGATCTTCGGATTGACCATCAGCCGGTCCTGCAGGATCTTTTCGGCGCGCAGGCTGTCACGGCGGTGAATCAAGGTCACATCGTCGCTATGGTTGGTCAAATAAAGCGCTTCCTCGACCGCGGTATTGCCGCCGCCGATCACCACGACCTTCTTGCCGCGATAGAAAAAGCCGTCGCAGGTTGCGCAAGCCGAGACGCCCTTGCCGCCCAGTTCCTGCTCGCCCGGAACGCCGAGCCATTTCGCCTGCGCGCCGGTCGCGATCACCAGCGTTTCAGCCATATAGACGTCGCCGCCGTCGCCGGTCAGCTTGAACGGGCGGCGCGACAGGTCGACATCGACGATCGTGTCCCAGATCATGCTGGTGCCGACGTGCGTCGCCTGCGCGGTCATCTGCTCCATCAGCCACGGGCCCTGGATCACCTCTGCGAAACCCGGGTAATTTTCGACGTCGGTCGTGATCGTCAGCTGGCCGCCGGGCTGGAGCCCCTGCACCACGATCGGCATCATGCCCGCGCGCGCGGCATAGATCGCCGCGGAAAGGCCGGCGGGGCCGGAACCGAGGATGAGCATCTTGGTGTGGTGAACGGCGGGCATGGCGATCTTTCTTGAACTGCGCGGCAGGCACAGATGGGTGTTGCCAAGTGCGCTAGCAAGGGTCACCTTCCGCGCCAAGGGGAGACTGGCGAATGGCAAGCTGGTGGGAACGTCATGGAGTACCACGCCTGATCAAATGCGCCTGTTCGCAGGGGCAGGTCATGAAGCTTCGAAGCAAGGTCGTGCCGCACGCGCGCGGGCATGTGCTCGAACTGGGCTGCGGCGGCGGGATCAATATGGAATTTTATCGCCCGGGACAGGTCGAGAGTTTTTCCGGGCTCGATCCCTCGCCCGAGCTGCTCGCGATGAGCAGGGCGGCGGCTGCGGCACGGGGTATCGACGCCGACATCCGGGGCGGCGTCGGCGAGGCGATGCCGTTCGAAAACGGGCAGTTCGACACGGTGGTCACCACCTTCACCCTCTGTTCGGTCGCCGATCAGGCGGCGGTGCTTGCCGAGATCCGCCGCGTGCTGAAGCCGGGCGGGACCGCGCTGTTCCTGGAGCATGGCGCCGCACCCGATGCGGGCGTCGCGAAATGGCAGCGGCGGATCGAGCCGATATGGAAGCGCATCGGCGGCAACTGCCACCTGACCCGCCCGATCAGCAACGCCTATGCAAAGGCGGGGTTTTCTGTCGATCGGCAGGCCGCTTCCTATATGCCGAAAACGCCGCGGCCGTTCGGCTGGGTCGAATATGGCGTGGCGCGAGTGCAGGCGTAGGTGCGGCTGAAAGTGGCAGGAAGTTGACGATAGAGATATGTGCCCCGGCGAAAGCCGGGGTCCAGAATGCTGACGCCAACCCGGCATATTTCCGCACTGGGCCCCGGCTTTCGCCGGGGTACACGACCGGCCGCTCCCCACCCCAATGCCGACGCTCCGCCCGCGCGAGGGGAAGGCTCCCGAACCTAGGCCTTCTCGCCCGCCTCGACCAATCCGTGCCCCACGCTCACCCGCTCGTCGAAGACGAAGCAGTTGCCGTGCCAGCGGCTGTCGGCCTCGGGCACCTGTTCGAGATAGGCGAGGATGCCGCCCTTCAGGTGGACGACGTCTTCGACCCCTTCATGGCGGAGGAAAGCGGTCGATTTTTCGCAGCGAATCCCGCCGGTGCAGAACATCGCGACGCGCTTGCCCGCGAAACGGCCGGCATTGGCGCGCCACCAGTCGGGGAAGTCGCCGAAGCTTTTCGTTCCGGGATCGATCGCGCCGGCGAAGCTGCCATAGCCGACCTCGAAGGCATTGCGCGTGTCGATCAGCACGGTGTCCGGATCGTCGACGAGGGCATTCCAGTCGGTGGGATCGACATAGGGCGCGGCCTCGCGCGCGGGGTCGAGCCCCGGCACCTTCATCGTCACAATCTCTTTCTTGAGCCGCACCTTCATCCGCTGGAACGGCATCTCGGCGGCGGTCGAATATTTGACGTCGAGCGCAGCACAGTCGGGGAGCGCGCGGATATGGTCGATGACGGCGGCGATCCCGGTTTCGCTGCCGGCGATCGTGCCGTTGACCCCTTCGCAAGCGAGGAGCAGCGTTCCCTTGATGCCGTGCCCGGCGCAGATGTCGAGAAGCGGCTGGCGCAGCATGGCGGGATCGGCGAACGAGGCGAAGCGATAGAGGGCGGCAACGGTGAAGGTCATGGCGGCTGCCCCCTTACCCGTTTGCCCTGAGCTTGTCGAAGGGCGGCTCTTGTCTTCATCGCCCGTGAGAAAGACCGTGTTTCGGCAAGCTTGGCACGAGCGGATTTGATGTGGGGCCCCTACCCGAAGGGATCGCTCCGCCCGGTCGCATATTGCGCCATCGCCATCGTGGTCCATTGCGCGTTGACGCGGATGCAGCTGGGAAAGACGCTGGCATCGGTGACGAGCACATTGGTCGTTTCGTGGACACGGCAATCGAGGTCGACGACCCCGTGCTGCGGATCCTCGTTGATGGCATTGCCGCCGTGGGGGTGGCTGCTCGACAGGGTGACATCATCCTGTTCGCGGATCGCATCGCGGAAGAAGGCGTCGATATCCATGTCGGGCGTGACCGTCTGCCCCTTTGCCAGCGCCGGATAGCATTCGAGCGCGCCGGCGGCGAAATGGACCTTGGTGAGCGTCGCCATCGCGTCGCGCAGCACCGGCAGATCTTCACTGGGGTCGAGCCGGAATTCGAGCTTGCCGTTCTTCACGCGCCCACGCCGGTCGGCCGGGAACAGGATTCCCGCCGAATGGACGCGGCCGAAATTCTTCATGCGGTCCGCATGGTCGCCGAACCAGCCGGGCATCAGCGACGCCATCGACATCGGGGGCTGGAAATGGCTTTCGAGCAGATAGTCGCCGCAATCGACATAGCTCGACATCTGATCCTCGTCCCACGCATCGCCCCCGACCCCTTCGGGCATCAGCGCGACGACGGGCGAGGCGACGTTGAGCGATATCTGATAGCCGGTGCGGTCGATATCGCTGCGATCGAGCAGCTTCGACGAGGCGATCGTTCCCGCCGCGACCACGACGCCGACGCGCGCGCGGACGAGCTTTTTCGACCCGTCGGGCAGGACCAGCTTCACCGCCTCCGCCTCGCGCCGGCCGTCATAGGCGGTCTGCCAGACGATCCGCTCGGCCTTGGTGTCGGGCAATATCCGCGCCCCGAAATCGCGGCACGCCTCGGGCAGATAGGTCTGCGCGATCCCCATGCGGCGGCCATAGGCGCAGCCCGAGTTGCAATAGCCGCAATAGGCACAGGCGTTGGCGGTGTTCGGAGGGCCGAAATTCTTGGCGAACCAGTCGGTTATGGCGCGCTGTTCGCGCGGGTTGCTGGATGCTGCGGCATAGTTGTTCCAGCCGTTGATCAGGTGCGGGCCGTTGTGGCGCCCGCTGCGCGGCTCGATCGGCGCGATGCCGAGCCTCGCCTGCACCGCGTCATAGCTGGCATGAAAGGCGGCGGCGTCGATCGGCGCGCCGATGCTCGCCCATTTGGCGAGCACGTCCGGCGCGTCGGGGTGCGTGCGTCCCGCTTCGTTGACGCGGAGGCATATCCCGTTGTTGATCGTCGACGATCCGCCGACGCAGCGCCCCTGGAACACGACGAAATCGCGATTGGTCGAGGTTTGCAGCGCGCCATGCTTGTAGAGCCGCGCGATCATGTCGAGTTCGTGATGGGTGATCTCGTGGCTGGGGCAAAAGGGGCCTGCCTCGACGATCAGCACCTTATAGCCCTGTGCCGCGACATTGCGGGCGGCGACCCCGCCTCCCGCGCCCGATCCGATGACGACAACGTCATATTCGTCCTCGATCGTGTCGGCGCCGAGAATATAGGCGGGATCGACCTCGCGCCCGACGACCGGCGTCAGCGGGACGTCGTAGTTGCCGCGCGCCCGGAACTTCGGGAGCGTGAAACCGATCTGCCGGTGCACCGGATTGGCGGCGTTGGCGCCCTGGTCGCCGGGTTCCAGTCCCGGCTGCCAATGGCCATAATAGCAGGCGTAGATGATACCGCGCAGCCGCGCCATATCCTGAAACAGGTCGATCTGGCTGTTCTTGAGGCGATCGGTCAGCCTCTCCACACGGTCCGCGACATCATTTTCGGTGAAAAAGGGCCCGCCTAGCACCAACTCGGTCGCGGTCAGCGACAGCCGGATCTCGTCGAGCTTGGTCCCGCCGACCTTTTCGAACAGCTCGCAGACATTGGTCACGACCTGATCGGCCGAAATCACCATCTCGGCTTCGTGGAACAGCGCCTCGGTCAACGCCTTCAGAAATTTGCGCTGCCCGAAATTGAACGGTGCCGTCATCGCCCTGCCCCCCTTGTCCTGCTCCGCAAAATGCCGCGTTATAGCGGCCAGGAGCAAGCTGTATTGTATGGGATCGCCAGCTATGCGGTGCGCGCCAATTTTTCGGGCGCAAGGAAGGGCTGCACGACCGCCATTGCCCGCCCGACATAATCGGCTTTCTCACCGACCGGCGCGACATAGTGAAGCGCCTCTTCGGCGGCCGCGGTCCCGGCGAGGCGCGCGATGATCCACGCCGAGAGATATTGCGACGCGAGGCAGCCGCCCGCCGTCGCGACATTGCCGTGCGCGACGAAGGGCGCGTCGAGCACCTCCACCCCCGCCTCGATCACCCACGGCTTGGTGGTGAGGTCGGTGCAGGCGGGAAGATCGCCGATCAGCCCGAGCCGGGCGAGCAGCAGCGTTCCCGAGCATTGCGCGGCGACGAGCTGACGCGCGGGGTCGAGCCGGATGCGGCCGAGCATCAGCGGATCGGCCGCGATCTCGCGCGTCCTGATGCCGCTGCCGATGATCACCGCATCGGCCTTTGCCGCGAAGTCGAGCGGTTGCTGCCGTTCGATCGTCACGCCGTTCATCGAAGTCACCTTCGGCGTCGGCGCGGTGATATGCGCCTCCCAGCCCTGGCCGCGCAGGCGGTTCAGGATCGCGGCGGCGACGAACGAATCGAGCTCGTTGAAGCCGTCGAAGGTCAGGACCGCGATCTGCACGTCAAAACTCCCGCAAAAGATGAAGGGACAAAGGGGCCGCGCCTATACCGCGCCTTCGATGACATCATCAACCTTCGGCGATCGAATGGTGGCGCGCCTCGACTATGGCCCCGCGATGCAATAGTATCGAGCGATCAGCGCAGCGCGATCGTCAGATGCGCGACCGCGACGATATCCGTCAGCCGGTCGCGCAATTCCTCGCACCGCACATCTCCCTTTACCTCGACGATCGCGGCGCGCGCCTCCGGCCCGACGCGCCAGACGTGGAGGTCGGTGACCACCGCCCCCGCCGCCTCGACGCGGCTCCGGATCGCCGCGGCGGCTTCGGCATCGTTCGTGTCGAGCAGGATCGCGGCGGTGTCGCGCATCAACCCCCACGACCAGTGCGCGATGACGAGCGCCCCGACGACGCCCATCGCCGGATCCATCCAGTAGAGCCCGAGATAGCGCCCCGCGAGCAGCGCGCCGATCGCGAGCAGCGAGGTCAACGCGTCGGCGAGGACATGGAAATAGGCCGAGCGGAGATTGTTGTCGTGGCCGTGGTGGTGATGCGCATGATCATGGTCGTGCCCATGATCGTGGCCGTGATGATGGTGCCCGCCCATCAACAGCAGCGCGCTGACGATATTGACCGCAAGCCCCAGCACGGCGACGAGCGTCGCACTGGCGAAATCGACGCGCACCGGATCGATCAGGCGCAGGAAGGATTCGACCGCGATCCCGATCGCGAAGATGCCGAGGATCAACGCCGAAGCGAAGCCGGTCAGGTCGCCGACCTTGCCGGTGCCGAAGCTGTAGCGCGGATCGTGACGATGCTTTTTCGCATAGCGATAGGCGAGCGCGGCAAGGCCGAGCGCCCCGGCGTGGGTCGCCATGTGGAAACCGTCGGCGAGGAGCGCCATCGATCCCGTCCAGTAACCCGCAGCGATCTCGGCGACCATCATCACCGCGGTCAGCGCGACGACCCACAGGGTGCGCTTCGCATTCTCGTCATGCGCGGCGCCGAGGAAATCATGCAAATGCTGGGTGGGGACGGATTCGGACATGCCGCCTATCTATTTCGCATCGTAGCCTGTTCGACAAGGGGCGCGGCGCGGGAGATGGAACGTGACGGCTTTTGGGTGGGAAGCTGACCCTTGTGCACCCCGGCGAAAGCCGTGCGGAAATATGCCAGGTTAGCGTCATCTTTCTGGACCCCGGCTTTCGCCGGGGCGCACATCGCTAACGACTGTCTCCGATCGAAACCCGACTAAGGATAGCTCACCGTCTTCGGCACCTCGGGGATCGGGATGAACTCCTCGCTGTCGCCGGGGACGAGCGGGAATTTGCGGTCCTTCCATTCCTGCTTGGCATCGTTGATGCGATCACGCGAGGAACTCACGAAATTCCACCACACATGGCGCGGCGTCGTGAACGCCTCGCCGCCGAGCAGCATCACGCGTGCGTCGGTTTCGGCGCGCAGCGTCATCGCCTGTCCGGGTTTCAATATGTAAAGGCTGTAGCGGTCGAGCAGCTCGCCATCGAGGCTCGCGTCGCCAAGCGCGACGAGCACCGCGCGCTCGTCGGCCTCGGCGTCGATCGGCAGGCTGGCGCCGACGTTCATCAATATGTCGGCATATATGGTCGCGCTGTGCTGCGTCGTCGGTGCGGTGACGCCCCACAGGCTGCCCATGATCACCCGGGCCGAAACGCTGCCATCTTCCACCAGCGGCAATTTGTCGACGGGCACATGCTCGAACGCCGGGTCGATCTCTTCCTTGCCGTCGGGCAGCGCGAGCCAG
The DNA here is from genome assembly GCF_013410105.1 of Sphingopyxis sp. JAI108. Taxonomy (GTDB): domain Bacteria; phylum Pseudomonadota; class Alphaproteobacteria; order Sphingomonadales; family Sphingomonadaceae; genus Sphingopyxis; species Sphingopyxis chilensis. The sequence goes on along the minus strand of NZ_JACCCJ010000006.1, from coordinate 14,148 downwards.
GTCTGCATGCCCGAGATGCCCGATCCGGTCGCGCGCTCGGCCGGCGGCGTGCGCTCCGAATGGACGATGCCGCGCCCCGCAGTCATCAAATTGCATGCGCCGGGGCGGATCGTCGCGAAGGTGCCCAGACTGTCGCGATGGTCGATCGCGCCTTCGAAGAGGTAGGTCAAAGTCGACAGGTTGATATGCGGGTGCGGACGCACGTCCATCCCCTGCCCGATGTCGAAATGCGCGGGGCCGAACTGATCGACGAAAATGAAGGGGCCCACCATCGTCCGTTCCTTGTTGGGAAGCGTGCGGCGCACGTCGAACGCGCCGATGTCGTGGGTCGAGGGGGTAATGACGGTGAACATCAGTCGAGCCTTTCCAGCGTCCTTCGGGTCTTTTCGGTTTCGACATTGCCGGTGTTGCGCGTCGAATTGGGTTCGAGCAGGACGACGTGGCATTCGCCGTCCAGCGCCTCGGGACAATGTTCGGTGCCGTGCGGCACGATGATGAATTCGCCGGGCTCGACGATCACGTCGCGATCCTGAAACGCCATCTTCATCCGGCCGGCGACGACGAGGAACAACTCGTCCTCGGTGTCATGATGATGCCAGTCGAACTTGCCGTCGAGCTTCACCAGCTTGACCTGGAAATTATTGATGTCGCCCGCGACGCGCGGGTTCCACGCGTCGGGTATTCTGGCGAAGGCTTCGGCCAGGTTGACCTTGTCCGCCATCGTCATTCTCCCGGCGCGGTCGCGCGGATCGCCAGCGCATGGACGCGCTGGCCCGGCAGGTCGCCGAGCGCCTTGTTCACCGTGCGCTGGCGCATCACGCGGTTCATTCCGGCAAAGCCGGCCCACTCGATACTCAGGCTGAAATGCGATTCGCCGCTGCCGTCGTCGCCCATATGGCCGTGATGGCTGGCGCTGTCGTTGCTCAGGATGAAATTCGCGTCGGGAAAGGCTGCGGCGAGCAGGCTTTCCATCTCTTGCTGTACGGGGCCTTTGTCGCTCATGGGGTTGACCATAAGCGCTCCGTCGCCAAATTATAAGGCCTCCCGAAGATCAGCTTACCGCTCCGATTCCGAAAGCCTGTCGTGCCGTCTTCCGCCCGCCCCTCCCGATTCCATGGCCGCGTCCCCCGCGAGGAACGCTGCGCCGCGCCCGGCTGCCGCGAAGCCGGCGAGTTTCGCGCACCCGTATCGTCGCACCGCTCGGCCGACGGCCCGCCGCCCTATCGCTGGCTGTGCCTCGACCATGTTCGCGAATTCAATGCCGGCTATAATTTCTTCGAAGGCATGAGCGCCGACCAGATCATGGCGGCGCAGTCGCCGACCGCCGGATGGGAGACCGAAAGTCGCGCCTTTCGCCCCGCAGGCAGCGCCGACCTGCCGCCGCGCTGGGCCGATTTCAAGGACCCGATGGACGCGCTCGGCGCGCGGTTCCGGCAACGCATGGACGCGGCGCGGCGCGAGGCCGCCAATCCCGGCCTGTCGCGCGAGGAGCAGGACGCGATGCAGTTGATGGCGCTTCCCGCCGACGCCGACCGCGCGGCGCTGCGACGCCGCTACAGCGAGCTCGTCCGCAAATATCATCCCGACCGGAATGGCGGCGATCGCAGTTTCGAAACCCGTCTGGGTCAGGTAGTGGGGGCCTATCAACTGCTGAGGAAGAGCAAGGCGTTCGCATAGGAGAGGCGCGATGACCGACCTGGATGAAGCACGGATCGCGGTGGTGCGCCGCCACATGGCGCTCGAGATCACGCACGACTGGGACGGTGTCCTCGCGACCTTCGACCATCCGCGTTACGAACTGATGGGCCCCGGGACGATCTTCGACGGCGAGGCGGCGGTGCGATCCTATTTCGCGTCCTCGCGCGAGCCCTTTCCCGACCAGGCGAACGAGGTCATCGCGATCGCCGCCGACGCCGCAACGAACACGGTGCTCGTCGAATTCTGGCTGACCGGCACGCATCTTGGGCCGCTCAAGCTTGGCCTGCGCACCATCGAGCCGACGGGCAAGGCATTCCGCATCCGCATGGCGGCGAGCTTCGAGTTCGCCCCCGGCAGCGACAAGATCGTCTGCGAACGTCCCTATTACGACCAGTCGGCGGTGATGAAGGCGCTGGGTCTGCTCTGAAAGGCGTTGCAAGCCGCAACCCATGACGATACCGCGACAGCCGAAGCGCCGCCCGGCGGCGACTCTCCCCGTTTGCTTGCTGGACTTTGCCATGACCGATATCCCGAACAGCCTTCCCGACCATCACGGCTCGACGCTCCTTTCGGCGCCCGATGTCGAGATCGACGCGCGCGAGGTGTTCGGGATCGATATCGACATGAAGGTGCCCGCGTTCAGCGAGGCCGACGAGCGCGTCCCCGACCTGGACCCCGCCTATGTCTTCGACGGCGACACGACGCTCGCGATCCTCGCGGGCTTCAAATACAACCGCCGCGTGATGGTGCAGGGCTATCACGGCACCGGCAAGTCGACGCATATCGAACAGGTCGCGGCGCGGCTGAAATGGCCGTGCATCCGCGTCAACCTCGACGCGCATATCAGCCGTATCGACCTGGTCGGCCGCGACGCAATCGTGCTCCGCGACGGCCAGCAGGTCACCGAATTTCGCGAAGGCCTGCTCCCCTGGGCGCTGCAGACCCCGACCGCGCTCGTCTTCGACGAATATGACGCCGGGCGTCCCGATGTGATGTTCGTGATCCAGCGCGTGCTCGAGACCGAGGGCAAGCTGACGCTGCTCGACCAGAACCGGGTCATCCGCCCGAATCCCTATTTCCGCCTCTTCTCGACCGCGAACACCGTCGGGCTCGGCGACACGAGTGGGCTGTATCACGGGACGCAGCAGATCAACCAGGGCCAGATGGACCGCTGGAACATCGTCGTCACGCTGAACTACCTCCCCGCCGCGACCGAAAGCGCGATCGTCCTCGCCAAGGTACCGAACACCGACGACACGACCGTCGCCAATATGGTCAAGGTCGCGGACCTGACGCGCCAGGGTTTCATCAATGGCGATATATCGACCGTGATGTCGCCCCGCACCGTGATCAGCTGGGCGCAGAACACCGCGATCTTCAACAATATCGGTTTCGCGTTCCGCCTCTCCTTCCTCAACAAGTGCGACGAGGCCGAGCGAATGATCGTCGCCGAATATTATCAACGCGTGTTCGGCGAAGACCTGCCCGAGAGCGTGATCGGCAAATGATGCGGCTGCGCCACCTGACGGTGGCGTTCGGCGCCGCGCTGACGCTGTCGGGGTGCAGCATCGCGGCGGTCGATTATGGCAAGATCCGCCACGCCGACTATGTCGCCGACTCGCGCTGCACCGCGCAGCCCGGCGCGGCGGTCGATGACGCCGCGCTGCCCTATTTCTTCGCCACGAGCCGCCTGCCCGACTGCCGCACGAGCGAGATCGAGCTGCTTCGTCACCGCGGCGACCAGATGCGTTACGGGCGCTTCGATGCGCCGCGCGACGTCATGGTGGGCAAGAAGAAGCGCTTTCTGCCCCCGCTCGCCTTCCAGACCTCGGCCGACTGGTGGCGCGCGCTGCAGGCCGAAACCGACCGCAGGCAGGGGCGCGTATTGCTCTATGTCCACGGTTACCGCGAGAATTTTTCGACGACGTCGAAGGACGCCGCGCAGATCGCGCGGATGACGGGCTTCGACGGCCCGATCATCGAATATAGCTGGCCGTCGCAGGGCAAATTTCTGAGCTATGTCGTCGACGAGACGAACATGTATCACGACGTCCGCAATTTCCGCGATTTCCTGAAGTCGCTTGCCGAACAAAGCTGGGTCAAGGAGATCGTCGTCGTCTCGCACTCGCTCGGCGCGCGGCTGGTCATCCCGGCGGTCGCCTATGTCGACCGCACGTCGAGCAGCGCCGACAGCAGCAATATCTCGAACATCATCCTCGCCTCGCCCGATATCGACCGCGAGACGTTCGAGCGCGATATCGAGGAAGAAGTGTTGTCGGCGCGACGCGTGGCGGTGGGCCGCCGGATCACCGCCTATGTCTCGCGCGCCGACAAGGCGCTCGCCGCATCGCGCGCGATCCACGGCTATCCGCGGCTCGGCTCGCCCTATTGCTTCAACCCGTTCGAGGCCGCCGAGCTGAAAGCCAAGGGGCTCCCCGAACGCTGCTATCCCGTCGCGCGCCCGGGGCTGACCGTGATCGACACGACCGACGTGTCGCGCGGATCGACCGGACACAGCAATTTCCTGCGCAGCGCCGTCGTGTGCCGCGATTTCATCGATGTGGTCGCGAACAAGCGCACGCGGCCCGAGCGCGTCGCGACGGAGTGGTCGCATGTCTTCCGCCTGATGCCCGATCCGACGGTGCCGAAGGATGGCGACGATGCGATCTGCCAGCGGACGCCCGAAGCCGAAGAGCCGCAGTAAGACCCTAAAAGCCGCACATGATCGCGAAATTGGTGAGCCAGACGACCGGCCCCTCACCGGTCCAGAGCCAAAGCCCGCCAAGCGCGATCAGAGTGAAGAGCGCGAGCGCGACCCAGTCCTGCCGCGCCAGCTTCATGCTGGCTTCAGCCGCGTGACGGGCGCGTCGGCGATCGGCAAGTGGACGAGCCCCGCGAACAGCCCGAGCGCGATCGAGAAGCCCCAGGCGATATTATAGCTGCCGGTAGCGTCGAAGATCAGCCCCGCCATCCACGCGCCGAAGAAGCTGCCGAGCTGGTGGCTGAGGAAGACGATGCCGTAAAGCATCGAAAGGTAGCGGATGCCGAAGATCCGCCCGACGATCCCGCTGGTGAGCGGCACCGTGCCCAGCCAGAGGAAGCCCATCGCGCCCGCGAAGACGAGCGCGCTCGCATGGCTCAAGGGCAGGAAGAGAAAGAGCGCGATCACCGCCGAGCGCGCGGTGTAGAGCGCCGACAGCACATATTTCTGTCGCAGCAAATCGCCCGCGCGGCCGAACACGTACGAACCGAGGATGTTGAAAAGCCCGACGAGCGCGAGCACCTGCGCGCCGATTTCGATGCCCAGCCCCTTGTCGTCGAGATAGGCCGGCAGGTGCGTCGCGATAAAGGCGATATGGAAACCGCAGACGAAGAAGCCCGCGTTGAGCAGCCAGTAGCCGCGGTGTCCCGCCGCCTCGCGCAGCGCCTCGCGCGCGCTTTGCTCGACTTCCAGGGTCAGCCCCCCTGCGCCGTCAGTGCGACCCGCGACACCGATCGCGAGTAGCCCGCACAGCGCGACGAGCCCGGCCATGATCCACAGCGTCTGATGATAACCGATGTCGCCGAGCAGCATCGACGCCAGCGGGACGACGAGGAACTGGCCGAGCGAGCCGCCCGCGGTGACGATGCCGAACGCACCGCTGCGCTTCTCTGGGCTGACGACGCGTCCGACGGCGCCGAGCACGACGACGAAGGTCGTCGCCGACTGCGCCATGCCGATGAGCAGGCCGAAGCTGATATGGAGTCCGATCGCGTCGGTCGCGAAGGCCGCACCGATCAGCCCGAGCGCATAGAGTAGCGCGCCCGCGAGCACGACGCGCCCCGCGCCATGCTTGTCGGCAAGCGCGCCGACGAAGGGCTGAACAAGGCCGAAGAGCAGGTTCTGGAGCGCCATCGCGAGGCCGAAGTCAGAGCGGCTGATGCCGATATCGACGCTCATTTGCGGCAGGAACAGGCCGAACGACTGGCGCACGCCCATTGCCAAGGTGACGATGAAGGCCGCGCAGGCGATGACGACCCAGGGGCGTTTCATGGGGAAAAGTGCGAGGGAGCTCATATTGCGCCGGATGCTCCCGCCTTCGCTTGGCGTCAAGCGAGCTTAGCTATGCCCCGGCCTACACCCACTTTCGTCACCGCGGACTTGATCCGGGGCCCATTTCCGCCGGTGAAGCCATGGAACCCCAATCAAGCCCGGGGTGACGATGAAAGGGATTTCCTTCGGCACCCAAAGCCGGTTAGAGCCGATTCGAAATGTCTGCCTCCACTCCCCTCGACGATTTCAAGGCCGCGCTGTCGAGCGTCGCGCGCGCGGTGACGCGCGATGCCGAGGTCGAGGTCGGCTTCACCGCCGACGCGCCGGCGCAGGTCGGCAAGGCGATCAAGGTGCCGACGCCGTCGCGCACATTGCCCGCCGACCAGGTCGCCGAGGCGCGAGGTTTCGCGGACGCTTATGCGCTGCGGATGAAGCATCACAGCGACAAGATCCATAATGCCGCCCGCCCCGCCGAACCCGTCGCCGCCGCGGCCTTCGACGCGATGGAGCGCGCGCGCGTCGAGGCGCTGGGCGCGCGGCATATGAACGGGATGCGCGGCAATCTGGCGGCCAGCCTCGCGATGCGGATGCGTAGCGATCCGATCAGCCGGGCCCAGAATCGTGAAGACGTACCCATTTCGAGCGCGCTCGAACTGATGCTGCGCGAGGCGCTGACCGGCGAGCAGGCGCCGCAGGGGACCGAAACCGGCCTTTCGCTTGTGCGCGAATGGATCACCAACGAGGCGGGCGGCGACCTCACCGCGCTGTCGATGCTGCTCGACGATCAGGCGGCCTTTGCCGAAACCGCGAAACTGGCGCTGCGCCACCTCGACCTCATTCAGAGCGACGAGCCGCTCGAGGAGGGCAGCGAGGACGGCGGCGAGCAGGATGAGAGCGAGGCCGAAGAGAGCCAGGAAGAGCAGGAAAGCGAAGACGGCGGCGCCGGCGAAAGCCAGGTCGATGCGCGCGCCGAAATGGCGGGCGATCAGGCCGACGACGGCGACAGCGACCCCGACGCACAGGAAATGGAGGCCGACGGCGAACCCGAAATGGGCGGCGAAGGCGACGAGGGGATGCTGCCGGTGCGTCCCAACCGCCTGCCGAGCGACATTCCCGATTTCAACTATCTGCGCTTCACCGAAAAGCATGACGAGATCGTCGCCGCGACCGAGCTGTGCGATGCCGATGAACTCACCCGCCTGCGCGCCTATCTCGACCAGCAGATGACGCATCTGCAGGGCGCGGTGACCAAACTCGCGAACCGCCTCCAGCGCCGGTTGATGGCGCAGCAGAACCGCGCGTGGGATTTCGACCAGGAGGAAGGCCAGCTCGACGCCGCACGGCTTGCGCGCGTCATCGTCTCGCCGGGCCAGTCGCTCTCCTACAAGATCGAGCGCGATACCGATTTCCGCGATACCGTCGTCACCCTACTCATCGATAATTCGGGGTCGATGCGCGGGCGGCCGATCAGCATCGCCGCGATCAGCGCCGACATCCTCGCGCGCACGCTCGAACGCTGCGGCGTGAAGACCGAAATCCTCGGCTTTACCACGCGGACGTGGAAGGGCGGGCAGAGCCGCGAGGACTGGCTAGCCGCGGGGCGCCCTGCGCACCCCGGCCGCCTCAATGACCTCAGGCACATCATCTACAAGCCGGCGGACGAGCCCTATCGCCGCGCGCGCAAGTCTCTGGGGTTGATGATGCGCGAGGGGCTGCTGAAAGAGAATATCGACGGCGAGGCGCTGATGTGGGCGCACCATCGCATCATCAATCGCCCCGAGGAACGCCGCATCCTGATGGTGATCAGCGACGGCGCGCCGGTCGACGACAGCACGCTGTCGGTGAACCACGGCGCCTATCTGGATCAGCACCTTCGCCAGGTGATCGAATGGATCGAAAACCGCTCGCCGGTCGAGCTGTGCGCGATCGGCATCGGGCACGACGTGACGCGTTATTACAGCCGCGCGGTGACGATCATGGACGCCGAACAATTGGGCGGGACGATGGTCGAGCAATTGGCAGGGCTGTTCGATATCGATTGAGGGGCGACCGGGCACGCGATGCGGCGCGCCCGGACAAGATCACGAATTCTCAGTTTGCCGGCTCGACCGGGATCGCGGCGGCGGTGGCGACCGGTTCCGCCGCGGGCGCGATCGGAGCTACCGGCGTCGTCTCGGCCATCCGCACAGCCAGCGCCTTGTCGAACTCGGCATGGAAGGCATTATAGGGCTCGGCAAACGCCACGGGCTTTCCGTCCGAATAGGAGGATCCCATGCGCGCCTTGGCTTCGACCGTCTGCAGTTTGATCGACATACGGGTCAGCGCGGGCGAGATTGGCTCGACGAATATGGACGCGACCTGGGTCAGTTTCTTCTTACCAAACCCCCAGAATATATTATAGACCAGCTTTGATTTCGCATCGGTCTCTGCCGTTATTGTTCCCGCATCCTTGCTTGCGTTGATGTTGACGTAACCCATCTCCTGCAGCGCAGATATGGATGAACGGAAAACGATGTCGACACCCCCCTGGATTTCGCGTTTTTGCAGCGCGTCCAGCTGCACCTCGCTCAGTTCTACCGGCTTCGGTTCTTTTTCCTTTGCCGATACTGCAGCAGACGTCATCATCATCGTCGCGCCCAGCACGACCAATGCCACTTTACGCATTCAAACCCCCCTTTGAAATTGGCTTTCCCCTGCGTTGACTGGATAGGATCGAATTCATGCTTTGCAACCATTTTACGAAAGGCGGCGATGCCGCCCGAAACCCGAGGGTGCATCGCCGGATGACAACCCCTTTCCCCCTCGTTACAAACCCTTCCCGGTGCAACAGGGACTCGCGGCCCAAGACGAGAGCCAATGCGCCGAAATATATGCTGAAGGTCGCCGGCATGACGTGAGGCCGCACCGATGGGGTGCGCGGCTGAGGGGGCGATTTTAGCATGAAAAAAGCATCCGACCTGTTCATCGAGTGCCTGGAAGAAGAAGGCGTCGAATATATTTTCGGCGTTCCGGGCGAGGAAAATCTCGATTTCCTCGACAGCCTTTCGCGCTCGACCAAGATCAAGCTGATCCTGACCCGGCACGAGCAGGGCGCGGGCTTCATGGCCGCCACATACGGACGCCATACCGGCAAGACCGGCGTATGCCTTGCGACGCTCGGGCCGGGCGCGACGAACTTCGTTACCGCGGCGGCCTATGCGCAATTGGGCGGCATGCCGATGATGATGATCACCGGGCAAAAGCCGATCAAGAAATCGAAGCAAGGCCGCTTCCAGATTCTCGACGTCGTCGCGATGATGGGGCCGATCACCAAATATACGCACCAGATGGCGTCGTCGGACAATATCCCGAGCCGCGTGCGCGAAGCCTTCCGCCTCGCCGAAGAGGAAAAGCCCGGCGCGGTGCATATCGAGCTGCCCGAGGATATCGCCGACGAGCATACCGACTCGACCCCGTTGAAGCGCAGCCATTCACGCCGCCCCAACGCCGATTCCAAATCGATCCGCGAGGCGGTGAAGGCGCTCGAAAATGCGAAGTCGCCGGTGCTGGTGATCGGCGCGGGCGCGAACCGCACGATGACGAGCCGGATGCTGCTGCAATTCATCGAAAAGACCGGCATACCCTTCCTGACGACGCAGCTCGGCAAGGGCGTGATCGATGAGCGGCACCCGAAATTCCTCGGCTGCGCAGCATTGAGCGCGGGCGATTTCGTCCACCGCGCGGTCGAGGCGTCCGACTGCATCGTCAATCTTGGTCACGATGTGATCGAAAAGCCGCCCTTCTTCATGCAGCGCGGCGGCCCGACGGTGATCCATGTGTCGACCAAGACCGCCGAGGTCGATCCCGTCTATTTCCCCGACATCGAGGTGATCGGCGACATCGCCAACGCGGTCTGGCAGATGAAGGAGGACATCGTCCCCAACGGCGGGTGGAAGTTCGATCACCTGCTCGCCTATCGCAAGGCCGAGGTCGAGCATACCGCGTCGCTGGCGAAGGACGAGCGTTTCCCCATCTTTCCGCCGCACCTGGTGCAGTCGGTTCGCGATGCGATGCCCGACGACGGGATCATCTGCCTCGACAATGGCGTCTACAAGATCTGGTTCGCGCGCGGCTATACCGCGTGCAAGCCGAACACGGTGCTGCTCGACAATGCGCTCGCGACGATGGGCGCGGGGCTGCCGTCCGCGATGATGTCGGCGATGGTCTATCCGGGGCGCAAGGTCATGGCGATCTGCGGCGACGGCGGCTTCATGATGAACAGTCAGGAGATGGAGACCGCGGTGCGCCTCGGCCTCAACATCACCGTGCTGATCCTCAACGACAACAGCTATGGCATGATCCGCTGGAAACAGGCGAACATGGGCTTCAAGGATTGGGGGCTGACCTATGGCAACCCCGACTTCGTCAAATATGCCGAGGCTTATGGAGCCAGCGGCCACCGCGTCGAAAGCGCGGCGCATCTGAAGGAACTTCTCACGCATACGCGCGATACTCCGGGGGTGCACCTGATCGACTGCCCGGTCGATTATTCGGAGAATGACCAGATTTTGAACAATGATATCAAGCGATTGTCGAAGGAGCTGTAAAGGCTTCCACCGCTGATTGAACGCGACAATCCACAATGGGTCGATTTGTATGATCGGCTGAACGGTTAATGCCGCCCCTGGGTCCCCGCTTTCGCGGGGATGACAATGTTTCAGAGTGTCGGAGAATGATTGTGAAGTTGAAAGACGTCTATCCGCTCTATCTCAACAACAAGGCGGTGCAGCCGAACACCGACCTCGAGGTGATCGACAAATTCACGGGCGAGGTTGCATTCCGCACCGCGCTCGCGACCCCCGACGTCATCGACGAAGCGATCGCGGGCGCCGTGCGCGCCGCCGAGCCGATGGCGCGGCTGGCGAGTTTCGAGAAGCGCGATGTGCTCAGCCATTGCGTCGGGCGATTTCAGGAGCGGTTCGACGAACTCGCCCATGCTTTGTGCGTCGAGGCGGGGAAGCCGATCGCCGACAGCGAGGGTGAGGTCACCCGCCTGATCGATACCTTCCGCATCGCCGCCGAGGAAGCGACGCGCAATTATGGCGAGGTCCAGCCGCTCGACGTTTCGGCGCGCGCAAAGGGCTATATGGGGATGTGGAAGCGCGTGCCGATCGGTCCGTGCAGCTTCATCTCGCCGTTCAACTTCCCGCTCAACCTCGCCGCGCACAAGATCGCGCCCGCGATCGCGATGGGCTGCCCCTTTGTGATGAAGCCCGCGTCGCTGACGCCGCTCGGCGCGATCATCATGGGCGAGGTGCTCGCCGAATGCGATATATTGCCCGAGGGTGCGTTTAGCATCCTGCCCGCGACCCGCGCGGGCGCCGACCTGTTCACCACCGACGAGCGCCTGAAACTCCTGTCCTTCACCGGATCGCCGGGCGTGGGCTGGGATTTGAAGGCGAAGGCGGGAAAGAAGAAGGTCGTGCTCGAACTCGGTGGCAACGCCGCGGTGATCGTCGACAAGGATGCCGACCTCGACCATGCGCTCGCGCGGGTCATCTTCGGCGGCTATTACCAGTCGGGGCAAAGCTGCATCCATGTGCAGCGCGTGATCATCCACGAGGAGATCTACGAGACCTTCCGCGACATGCTGACCGCGAAGGTCAAGACGTTGAAATCGGGCGATCCGAAGCTGCGCGATACTTTCATCGGGCCGATGATTTCGGAGAAGGAAGCGCAGCGGCTCAAGGGTTGGATCGACGAGGCGGTGGCCGCGGGCGCGACCCTGCTCGCGGGCGGCGGCTGTGAGGGCAATATGCTCGAAGCCGCGCTGCTTGAGAACGTGCCGTCCGACACCGACGTCGTGCGCGAGGAGGCGTTCGGCCCCGTCGTCATCCTGTCGAAATTTACCGATTGGGAAGCCGCCCTCGCCGAGGTCAACGACAGCAAGTTCGGGCTGCAAGCCGGACTGTTCACGCGCGACATCCACAAGGTCCTCGACGCATGGGATCATCTCGACGTCGGCGGCATCGTCGTCAACGATGTCTCGTCCTACCGCGTCGACAATATGCCCTATGGCGGGGTGAAGGACTCGGGCCTCGGCCGCGAAGGCGTGCGCTTCGCGATGGAAGATATGAGCGAAATCAGGAATCTGGTGATCCGGCGAACCTAGGCTCCCTCCATCTCGTCATTGCGAGCGTAGCGAAGCAATCCAGGGCGGTTTACGCACGCTCTGGATTGCCGCGTCGCCTTCGGCTCCTCGCAATGACGAGGATAAAATCCTTCGCCCGTCACCAAACCGCCTTCAAACCGTCCCCGAACCGACGCGGTTTTGAATCGCACAGTGTCACAAAACTCCTGTCTAGGCCGTGGGCAGCCAGAGGCTGCTTACGGAGTGTGACATGGCCACGATTTCGACCCTGCCCATCCCCGCGCGTTTTCCCGACCCCTTTACGACCGACCCGCATATCCCCGAGCGCGTGATCGGCGAACGCCGCAGCTATCGTACCGTGTGGGTCAGCGACATCCACCTCGGCACGCGCGGGTGCAACGCGCCGCTGCTGATCGACTTCTTCGACCATGTCGATTGCGAGACACTGTATCTCGTCGGCGACATCATCGACGGCTGGCGGCTCAAGAAGCGCCATTTCTGGCCGCCCGAGCATAATGACGTCGTCTGGCGCGTGCTCAAGCGCGCCAAGCGCGGCACGCGCGTCGTCTATGTTCCCGGCAACCATGACGAAATGTGCAAGCCGTTCGACGGCTTCGATTTCGGCGGCGTCGAAATCCGCCGCGAGGCGGTGCACGAGACCGCCGACGGCCGCAAATTGCTCGTCGTCCATGGCGACGAGTTCGACGCGGTGATGCTCGCACACCGCTGGCTCGCCTTCGTCGGCGATGCCGCCTACACCGCGCTGATGAAATGCAATGTGGTGGTGAACCGTATCCGCAGCGCTTTCGGCCTGCCCTATTGGTCGCTGTCGATGGTCGCCAAGCACAAGGTCAAGAACGCAGTCCAGTTCATCGGCCGCTATGAAGAGGTCGTCGCCCACGCCGCACGCTCGCGCGGGGTCAATGGGGTGGTGTGCGGGCACATCCACAGCGCCGAGATGCGCGAGATCGAGGGCACCGAATATTATAACGACGGCGACTGGGTCGAAGGCTGCACCGCGCTGGTCGAACATCACGACGGAACGATGGAAATCCTTCACTGGGCCGAAGAGGTCGCGGCGCGCAACGCCCCGACGAAGCTCGCGCTGCCCGCCGCCGCATGAGGATATTGATCGTCACCGACGCGTGGGAGCCGCAGGTCAACGGCGTCGTCCGCACGCTGCAGGCGACGATCGGCGAATTGCGCGCCGCGGGGCACGAGGTCGGGGTGATCTCGCCCGACCTGTTCCGCTCGATACCCTGCCCCTCCTATGCCGAAATCCGCCTCGCCTTTGCGGGCCGGCGCGCGGTCGGGCGCCGTATCCGCGCTTTCGCACCGCAGGCGATCCATATTTCGACCGAAGGGCCGCTCGGCCTCGCCGCGCGGCGCTGGTGCCTTGACAACGGCTTTCCCTTCACCACCGCTTATCACACGCGCTTTCCCGAATATGTCGCGGCGCGACTGCCCGTGTCGCCCGATTTCGTCTGGCGCTTCATCCGCTGGTTTCACCGCCCGGCGCGGCACATCATGGTCGCGACGCGTAGCCTGGCGCGCGAACTCGCCGAACAGGGCCTCGATCAGACGATGATGTGGGAACGCGGCGTCGATCACGACCTGTTCCGCCCCGACCGCGCCCCGCACCCCGCATTTGAGGGGCTGGCACGGCCGATCCAGCTTTATGTCGGGCGCGTCGCGGTCGAGAAGAATATCGGCGCCTTCCTCGATTGCGACCGGCCGGGCACGAAAGTCATCGTCGGCGACGGCCCCGCGCTCACCGAATTGAAGGCGCGGCATCCGGGTGCGTTGTTCCTCGGCAAGCTGGGCGGCGAAACGCTTGCGGCCGCCTATGCCGGCGCCGACGTCTTCGTCTTCCCCAGCCGCACCGACACCTTCGGCTTGGTCATCATCGAGGCGCTGAGTTGCGGCACGCCTGTTGCCGCCTACCCGGTGCCCGGCCCCGGCGATATCGTGCGCGATGGCGCCGGCGCGCTCGACGAGGATCTCGGCCGCGCCATCGACACAGCGCTGCTATGCGATCGGGGCGACGCGGCGGCGCTCGGCACGCGCTACAGCTGGTCGTCGTGCACGGCGCAATTCGTGAAGGCGCTGACGTTCCTGCCGGCCGGTCCGGGGGCGGGCGCCCCGGCCGCGATGCCACGGCTCGCGTAGATTACGGGGACGGCAGGAAGCGACCGATGCACGAACCGCTGCGCGGATTGGTGCTAGCCTCGATGTAAAGCGGCCCAGCGATCGCCGCACCTGATTGAACGCGGGCTGCCGCAGGCAG
>NZ_JACCCJ010000005.1 GCF_013410105.1 Sphingopyxis sp. JAI108 | reverse complement strand
AAAACCGCTTTCCCCATAGCTCTCAGCCTATGACCCCCGCGGTTCGGGCATCGAAGACTTTCCGACGCCTATCGGCGTCCGAAACTCTCAACGATAGCTGACGGTCCGGAATCGGGAATGCGCACGCAAAAAAGCAGACCTTCCGTTCCGCCTCAATCCTATTCGGCAGATAATTCGGTGATCGGAATGCACAGGCGAACGGCTTCTTGCAACGACATGCATCGTTCAATTTCAACGATGCCGTTGCTGCCATGAGGAATGTCGTGCGGGGTATGGATTAGCCGAGCCATCGCGATGGTCGTCCGCGATCCTGTCCCCGTCGCCGTCCGCGCTGGAGCAGTTTCGGCCAAGGCGTTGACATTTTTATATTAAGTTATAAATATGATTTATTAGGGTTTGTCTTCGATTACAGCGAACTCCAAATATCGAATGGAGAGGGAGGCATGACCATGGGTCCCGCAATTATCTTCAAGCTTGTTCGCGGCGTGACGGCCTTGGCAGCGGGATTGTCCATGGCTGCATGTACCGCGGCTCAGAGTGGCGCGATGGACACCAGCCTCAAAAGCGCAAAGCAAGTGGGCCAGTCCACCGAAGCACGGCAAAACGCGCGGCCGAACTTCCTGGTGATCGTCGCCGACGATTTGGGTTTTGCCGATGTCGGATTTAACGGGGCGCAGTTCCGCACGCCCAATATCGACGCCATCGCGCAATCGGGCATGGTGCTCGATCACTTCTACGTGTCGGCCTTGTGCTCGCCATCCCGGGCGGGCTTGCTGACCGGACGCTATCCCCATCGCTTTGGCATCATGGGCGACACGATAACGCCGGGAAGCGATTTCGGCCTTGATCCGCAAGAGGAAACGATCGCTGCGATGCTGGCCCGCGCGGGTTACGGTCGCCGCGCCTTTATCGGCAAATGGCATCTTGGCCACCGCAAGCCGCAATATCATCCGCTGAACTTCGGTTTCACCAGCTTTTACGGCCATTACAACGGCGCGATCGATTATTTTACTCACAAGCGAGAGGGGGAGGTCGATTGGCATCGCGACCGCGCGCCCTCATCGGACAAGGGATATTCGACCGACCTGCTCAGCGAGGAAGCGGTTCGTGTCATCCGCGGCGCACACGGGGATGGGAAACCCTGGATGATATGGCTGGCATATAATGCGCCGCACGGGCCGCTGCAGGCAAAACCCGAAGACCTCGCCGCGGCCGGTTTCGATCCCACGAAACCCAGATTCGGCGAGCGCGAGGATGGCGCGGAAGGGGCCGGCTTTGGTTTGGCCGGCCGGGGCAACACGCGTCGACAGACCGCAATCGCCATGATCCGGGCAATGGATCGAGGGATCGGGACGATTCTGGACGAATTGCGCCGAATCGGCCAGCTCGACAACACCGTCATCCTGTTCACCAGCGACAACGGCGGGCCCGGTCGCGACGGTGCGCGCGATCCCGCGGCCGATAACGGCGTGTTGCGCGGCTATAAGACCCAGCATTATGACGGCGGCGTTCGCGTGGCGGCGGCCATCGCCTGGCCAGCGCATCTGCGGCCTCGTCCGCGTGCGTCGGTGGGATCGCTGTCCTACGTCGACATCATGCCTACGTTCGCTGCGCTCGCCGGAACCAAGCCGGCCCGAAAAGTCGATGGCGCAGATATCAGCAAGAATTTGTCGAGCGGGAAGGTCGTATCGAATCGAACCCTGTTTCTCGGCGAGGATTATCGGGAGGCCCCCGCTTATGGCGAGCGTTTTTCGCGCGCGCCGGACGCGCTCGCGGGACGGGCTCCCGCGGTCCTCTCGGGCCGGTGGAAGCTGGTCGGGAACCAACTTTATGACATCGTCGCGGATCCGTCCGAGCGACGGGACATCGCAGCCGATCATCCGGACGTAGTGCGCCGCCTTCAAGCCGAGATTGCGCGTTTCACCGCCCTGCGCCAAATTTCTCGCGATAGATTGAATGCGACCAAACTCCCCCCTTTGCGGAAGTGGGAAATACCGCCTTCAAACCGCTGACGAGAACGGGTGGCATTTGCTTCAAACACCATCACATTGCCATTAGTGTAGTGTAGTGATAACACAGCTGGGATAGCCCTGTCCTTTGATAGAAGCCCCAGTTGATCGACGCGCCATCCATTGTTCTGCGAATCGCCTCGGCCATGCTGATTGCGATAGCTTGTGCCGCTGGCATGATTGGCGCGGCGCGAGCAGAGCCGCGACCGGAACTCGTCGACAAGCTCTTTGAGCCTTGGGATCACACCGATACGCCAGGGATGACCGTGGCGATCCTGCGGGACGGAAAGACGGTCTATGCTCGAGGCTTCGGCATGGCCAACGTCGAATTGTCGGTCCCAAATGGTCCCGACATAGTTTACCCGCTGGCTTCCAATTCCAAGCAGTTTACCGCGTTCGCGATTCACCTGCTGGCGGGCGACGGCAAACTCTCGCTCGTCGATGACGTACGAAAGCATGTCCCCGAATTGCCCGACTTTGGCGAAACCATCACGCTGGAGATGCTGATCCACCATAGCAGCGGCCTCCGCGATGCGACGAGCCTTCTGGATTTGCAGGGATATGGTCCGGAGGACGCCGTATCCCGGCAGCAGGCGCTCGATCTCCTGTGGCGCCAGCAGGATCTGAATTTCCGGCCGGGCACGGAGTACCGCTATAACAATTCCAACTATTTGCTGCTTGGGCTGGTCATCGAGCGTGCCTCCGGCATGTCGCTCGCGCAGTTTTGGGAACGGCGAATCTTTCAGCCGCTCGGCATGACCGCGACCAGAGCTTCGCAGGACCCCATCCAGATCATTCCTCGCCGCGCCTCGGGGTATGGCAGAGAAAAAGACCGGTACACACCGCGCCAGACGCCGGACGCCCTTCTTGGCGCATCGGGCATCAGCTCGACGGTCGGCGATCTGGCCATATGGCTGGCCAATTTCGATGACCCGGAAGCGGTTGGCGACCCCGCCTTGATCGCGGCCATGCTGAGGACCGGCACGCTCGGCGACGGCACGCCGATTACTTACGCCTCCGGTCTCCACCGCGAGCATTATCGCGGCCTTCCGTTCATAGAGCACAGCGGCCACAACTGGGGCTACAAGACCGAAATCCTTCGTTTCCCGACCCAGAATCTGACCATCATCATTCTGGCCAACGCAGACGACAGCGATCCGCCGTCGCTGGCGTTCAAAGTGGCGGACATTTATCTCAAAGGCGAATTTCCTTCTTCGCCCCCGAAGCCGGAAGCGATCGCCCCACCCCTGCACCTGATCGATCGCTATACAGGGACCTATGCGGTCGCCACCGGCACAACCCTTCGCGCGCCAGGCCGGCGATATATATTCCGCCGCGAGGATTTCGTCGGTCCAGCAGCCCAACTGACGGCATTCTCGCCGACGGATTTCTTTTCCCCGCAAAGCGATTTTCGCGCGCGTTTTTTACCGCCGCCCGGAGGAGGCCCCTCGCAGCGGGTCATCATCCACAATGACGACGGCGATGAATTTGTCGCGCGCCGGGTGCCGGAAGCGGTTGCGCCGCCGCCGACGGATCTGTCCGATGCCAGCGCGCTTGCCGGCGATTACTGGTCGCCGGAACTCGGCGTGCTCTATCGCGTCAGCCAGCGCGACGGAAAGCTCTGGCTACGCTACCCGCGCGGCGAGGCCGAACTGCGTGCCGAGGCGCGCGACATCTTCCTTTGGCGTCAGGAGGATTATTCCATTCGGTTCGGGCGAACCGGCGACAAGGTCACCAACTTCGTGCTGACGCAGCCAAACCAGCGAGTGCGCGATCTCCGTTTCACGAGAGCGACGATTACCTCGATCGAACGGTGACGTGCGGTTGGCCGACGATCTCGGTTTGCCACACGTCCTTGGTGATGGTGAACAGCCCATGTTCGTTACGCGGGCTGGCGGCTTTCGGGCCGGGCGGCTCAGCTGCCCTTCTTCTGCGCGCGCGCCGCCTTAACGCCCGCGACGAACTGTTTCTCGGTAACCTTCACGGCCAGCCCCTTGTCAGACAGGAAGAACGCGGCACGCGGCATCGTGATATTGCCTTCGCGGGTGGCGAGCACCGCGCCTTGCCGTGCCATCGCCTTGACCTTGCCCAGCACGGCCGTGCCATCGGCGCTGCGCACCTCGGCCCCCGGTTTCAATGCCCCGTCGACCGCCGCCGCATCGGCCTCCGCCTCTTTCAGAACCGCGAAAATCTTCGCCTTCGGCGCCTTTAGCGCCGGACCCTTTTTGGTCATCAGAAAGGCGCTTTTCGATACCACCAGCCCGCTGCCGTTGACTGCAACCGCAACCTTGTCGCCTTCCACCTTGACGATCTGGCCGATCTCTTCGCCGGCCTGGTCATAGACTTTGGTCCCGGGGGTCAGCGAAGCGGACGACGCCGCCTCTTGCGCTTGCACGGCGGGGACAGCGGACAGCGCCGCACCGATCAGGCATAGCGCGGCAAGAGCGCCGGAAGATTTGGGCATGAGAAGCTCCTGTCGAAAAGCAATGTCCCGTGCCGCATGGCGCGGCCTCACGCCAAATCGCATGTTGTCCGGCCGTGCAATGGACACGGCGAGCCGACGGAGCGTCCTCGGTTTCATGCCGTTCCCCCCGATCGCGACCGCCAATGAACGTGCGGGGTGAGAGTGAGAGCGTTCGCCCCGCCGGCGGGGCCTACCGGTCGGCGGTTGACCCTCGCGTTCCGCGCCTCTAGCCTTGCTGCGATGCACAAAAGGGACAGCCTCCCTCCTCCCCCACGGCTTTCGGAATGGGCAGCGCGACAGCCGGTGGCGCTCTTCCTCGATTTTGACGGCACGCTCGTTGAAATCGCGGAAACCCCCGACGCCATCCTGATCCCCGACGACCTCGTGCGGCGGCTGGAAGATCTCAAGGCGCGCGTGGATGGCCGCCTCGCGCTGGTCACCGGACGGTCGCTTGCGGACATCGGCGAGCATCTCGGGCAGGGTTCGATCATGATCGTGGGTTCGCACGGGGCCGAACAGGGTGAAGCCGCCCCTCCGACCGCCCCGCTTGCGAGAAAGGCAACGGCGGCGATCGCGACGCTCGCGGCGCAGTGGCCCGGTCTGCTGGTCGAAACCAAGCCGCACGGCATCGCAATTCATTACCGGCAGGAACCAGACGCCGAGACAGCCGTCTTTACCGTCATGGACGACATTGCGGAGCGCGAGGACCTGGCCGTACGGCGAGGCAAGATGGTGGTCGAACTGGGGCCGGCGCAAGCCAACAAGGGACAGGCCGTGGCGCGGCTTATGCGCGAGCCCGCCTATGCCGGCGCCATGCCGGTTTTCATCGGCGACGACGTCACCGACGAAGACGGTTTTGCCGCGGCTGCCGCAGCGGGCGGACACGGCATTCTGGTCGGCGCACAGCGTCCGACCGCTGCCCGATACAGGCTTGCGGACCCGCGGGAGGTCTATCGTTGGCTGGACCTTTGAGCGACCTGTCACTCTGGCCGATCGGCAATTGCCAGGTCAGCGCGCTCATCGACAGCGCGGCGGGGCTGGTGTGGGGGTGCGTCCCGCGGGTCGACGGCGATCCCGTTTTCTGCGCGCTGATGAACGGCGAGCGTCAGGCGGAAGGCGTGTGGCGTTTCGTGCTCGAAGGGCAGGTGCGCGCAACCCCGCGCTACAGCCGCAACACGCCGATCCTCGTAACGCGTCTCGAGGCGGAGGATGGCAGCGCGGTCGACGTCATCGATTTCTGCCCGCGCGCCGAACGCTCGGGACGCATGTATCGCCCCGTCGCCTACACCCGCATCGTCCGCCCGGTCGCCGGCAGTCCGCGCATCCGCATGAACCTGTCGCCGATGCGCGATCATGGCGCCGAACGCGCGCCGACGACGCGCGGCACCAACCATATCCGTTATCTCGTCGGCAACCAGCCGCTCCGCCTCACCACCGACGCGCCGGTCGGCTATGTCATGCAAGAGCTTGCCTTTCGCGTCGAATCCGACCTCCATTTCTTCCTCGGACCCGACGAGCCCTTCACGGGCAATGTCCGCGAATCGGTGCGCGGTATGGAGGAAGCGACCGGCCAATATTGGCGCAGCTGGGTGCGCGGGCTCGCGACGCCGATGGACTGGCAGGACGCGGTGATCCGCGCCGCGATCACGCTCAAGCTCTGCCAGCACGAGGAAACCGGCGCGATCGTCGCCGCGCTGACGACATCGATCCCCGAGGCACCGCACAGCGAGCGCAACTGGGACTATCGCTATTGCTGGATCCGCGATGCCTATTACACGGTTCAGGCACTGAACCGGCTCGGCGCGCTCGACGTGCTCGAAAAATATCTCGCTTACCTCCGCAACATCGTCGATCGCGCCGCGGGCGGGCAGATCCAGCCGCTCTATTCGGTGATGGGCGTCGCCGAACTGGACGAGGGCGTCGCCGAACATCTCGCGGGTTATCGCGGCATGGGACCGGTACGGATCGGCAACGCGGCCTATCAGCAGATCCAGCACGACGCCTATGGCCAGATCGTGCTGCCGACGGTGCAGGGCTTCTTCGACCAGCGGCTGTTCCGCATGGCCGACGAGCGCGATTTCGAAAGCCTCGAAAGCGTCGGCGAAGTCGCGTGGGCGATGCACGACCAGCCCGACGCCGGGTTGTGGGAATTTCGTACCAAGCAGCTCGTCCACACCTATTCGGCGGTGATGAGCTGGGCGGCGTGCGACCGGCTCGGCAACGTCGCCGCACGCATCGGCAAACCCGACCGCGAAGCCCATTGGAACGAACGCGCGGCCAAAATCCGCGAAACGATCGAGCGCGAGGGATGGGACGAAGCGGCGGGCCATTATGGCGCCGCCTTCGGCCATGCCCATCTCGACGCCAGCCTGCTCCAGATGGTCGAGCTGCGCTATATCCGCGCCGACAATCCCCGTTTCCAGGCGACCTTCGCCGCGATCGAAAAGGCGCTGCGCCGCGGCGAACATATGCTGCGCTATGACAGCGAGGATGATTTTGGCCTCCCCGAGACCGCGTTCAACTTCTGTACCTTCTGGCTGATCGAGGCGCTGCACCTGTGCGGTCGGGGCGAGGAAGCGCGCGAGCTGTTCGGAAAGATGCTCGCGCACCGAACGCCATCGGGCCTGCTTTCCGAGGATCTCGATTTCGAAAGCGGCGAATTGTGGGGCAATTTCCCCCAGACCTATTCGCTTGTCGGCATCATCCATTGCGCCGGGCTGCTCTCGCGCGGCTGGGACACGGTGCGATGAGCCGGCTGATTGTCGTCTCGAACCGCGTCTCGGTCGCCAAGGGGCGTGGTGCGGCGGGCGCGCAGGGCGGTCTTGCGGTCGCGATGAGCGCGGCGCTGCACAAGCGCGGTGGCATCTGGTTCGGCTGGTCGGGAAATGAGGTCGAACATTTCACGGGTCAGCTCACGATGGAGCGGGTCGACGGCTTTACTACCGCGACCGTCGATCTCGAGCCCCAAGACGTCGACGAATATTACAACGGCTATGCCAACCGAACGCTCTGGCCACTCTTTCACTACCGCATCGATCTGGCCGAATATGAGAATGAATTCGGCCGCGGCTACGAACGCGTCAACGAGCAGTTCGCGAACAGCCTCTATCCGCTGATCGAAGAGGAAGACGTCGTCTGGGTGCAGGACTACCACTTCCTGCCGCTCGGCGAACGGCTGCGCGCGCAGGGGGTGACGAACCGCATCGGCCTGTTCCTGCATATCCCGTGGCCACCGACGCGCCTGCTCGTATCCCTCCCGCATCACGAGCGGCTCGTCGCCGCGATGCTCCATTATGACGTGATCGGCTTTCAGTCGGTCGAATGGCTCGAAAGCTTCCTCCATTATTGCCGAAAGGAACATGGCGCCGAGGTCGACGAGGATAGCGGCACCGTCCGCATTGGCGACCACAGCACCATTGCGCGCGCCTTTCCCATCGGCATCGACCATGCCGAATTCATGGCGCTCGGCGAGACCGAGATCGCCCGGCGATCACAGCAGCGGCTCGGCACCAGCGCCCGCAAGCGCACGATCGCGATCGGCGTCGATCGGCTCGACTACAGCAAGGGGCTTCCCGAACGGATCGACGCGCTCGAACGGCTGTTCGCCAGCCATGACGACATGGTCAACGAGCTGCTCTTCGTCCAGATCGCGCCGCCTTCGCGCGAGGACGTCCGCTCGTACCAGCGGATCCGCGCGACGCTCGAGCAGAAGACCGGCCAGTTCAACGGCGCGCACTCGGACGTCGACCTCGTCCCGATCCGATACGTCAACCGCGGTTTCGGCCGCGCCGAATTGTTCGGCTTCTACCGCGCGGCGAAGATCGGTCTCGTGACCCCGCTCCGCGACGGGATGAACCTCGTCGCCAAGGAATATGTCGCGGCACAGGACCCCGACGATCCGGGCGTATTGATCCTCTCGCGCTTCGCGGGCGCGGCCGAGCAACTCACCGACGCGTTGCTCGTCAATCCGCACGATGGCGGCGACGTCGCCCGCGCGATCTGGACCGCGATGCACATGCCGCTCGCGGAGCGCAAGGCGCGCTGGGAAAAGCTCTACGCCATCGTCCGCGACGCCGACGTGATCGGCTGGGCGGATGATTTCCTCTCGGCACTCACGCAGGAACCGGCCTTGCCGGAGGCGTAAGAGCAAGCGCCGCGCGCGGGCGATCGGCCTTATTTTTCGGCTATCGCATGGGGCAATTGCGGCGTTTCCGCCCCGCCCCAGACTTGGCGCTCCCGCCCCTTGAGGTGCGGGTCATAGGCGTCGCTCCACGCATCGACATAGCTGCGCGCCGCCCACGCGTCCCATTGCTGCGCCATCCTGCGGACGCGCTCGGGCTGGCTGGCGGCAAGGTCATGCATTTCGGTGCGGTCAGTCGCCATGTCGAAGAGTTGCCAGGGCTTCTCGAAACCCGCGACAAGTTTCCATTGGCCATCGCGGACGGCGCGATTGCCCTCATGCTCCCAGAAGATCGGCTTGTCGCGGGTTAGCGGCTCCCCGCGAAAGGCGGGAACCATCGAACGCCCCTCCATCGGCAGGATGGCATGACCGTTGAAGGTCTTGGGATAAGTAGCGCCGGCGAGTTCGACGAGCGTCGGCATGACGTCGATCAGATGCCCCGGCTCGCGCACCAGCGTGCCGCGCGCTTTCGCGGCGATCCCGCGCGGCCAGTGCGCGATCAGCGGCGTCGCGATCCCGCCCTCGTAGGTGTGGTGCTTGTAATATTGGAAGGGCGCGTTCTGGAGCGTCGCCCAGTTCATGCCCGTCCAGACCACCGACTGTGCGCTGCCCGGCAGCCCTTCACCCTTGAGCCGGCCGTCGGGGCCGCTTTCGGCGGTACCACCATTATCGTTCATCACCAGGATCAGCGTGTTGTCGAGTTCGCCCGATTGCCGCAGGCGATCGACGAGCGTTCCGATCGCCCGGTCGACGCGGTGAACCACCGCCGCATAGACCGCCATCATCGTATCGAAACGATCCTTTTCCCCGGCCGACAATTTATTCCAGTCGTAACTGCCGGGAAGGGCGGCGGGCAGTTCGGCGTCGGCCGCGATGATGCCGAGTTTCTTTTGCCGTTCGAAACGCTCGCGGCGCATGGCTTCCCAGCCCCGCATGTACCGGCCTTTGAATTTCGCCACATCCTCGGCCGGCGCCATCAGCGGAAAATGCGCGCCGACGAAGGGCATGTAGAGGAAGAAGGGTTTGCGCTGCTCGCGCGCCTCGCCGATGAATTTCGTCTGCCAGTCGACGAACATGTCCGACGAATACCAATAGCCCTGCCCCACGCGCGGTGACCCGGCTGGCACCCGCTCGCCGTCGATATAGACCGATTTTGCGTGTGGTTGCGGCTGGTCGCGATAATAGAGCTCGCCCGCAGGCGAGGTGAGCGACCGGTCGAAGCCGCGCTGCCACGGGCCGACCCCGCGCGAAATGCCGAGATGCCATTTGCCCGCCATCGCGGTGAAATAGCCCGCCGACTTCATCACTTCGGCAAGCGTGACGACGCGGTCCGCAAGCTTGCTGTGCAGCCCTTTCGATCCGGGCACTTGCACCGATTCGAGATGCCCCAGCCCCGCCTGATGCGGATAGGTGCCCGTCAGCAGCGCCGCGCGCGACGGGCTGCACCGCGCATTGTTGTAGAATTGGGTGAAAGCGAGGCCGTTTTTCGTCAGCGCATCGATGTTCGGCGTCGGGATTTCGCCACCAAAGCTGCCCATGTCCGAAAATCCGACGTCGTCGAGCAGGATGACGACGACGTTCGGGCGTATGGGTTGCGGGCGGACCGGCGGCGCTTCCGCCGCGACCAGGGCAGACGGCAGGATACCCGCCGCCAGTGCTGCCACCGCACAACCAGCACGACCCAACAGGCGAACCGCATATTTCATAGCCACCAGATTCTCTCCCCTGTCGCGGATTCGCGTTATAGCCTATATATCATATATATATTGACTTTGTTTAGGGCATTGGTCAACGTCCCGGTCGAGGCGTTGACGAGAAGGTGCAATAATCTGCGTGAGATCGGGTTGGCGGCCATTAGGTCGCGCGATCCCGGGATCATCGGCCGTTCCTTCTTTCCAACGTCGAAAGGCAAAAAATGCCTGAACAGGGACGTCGGGAGAGGACAACATGAAGAGGCACACAGGTTTTTCGGCCGCGGTATCGGTACTAGCGCTCGTCGTGAGCGCGCCGGCCTGGGGGCAATCCACCGATGCGGCCGATACGGTCGCGGAAACCCCGCAGGACGCCGACGACGCGATCGTCGTCACCGGCATCCGCCGCTCGCTCGAGCGCGCCGCCGACATCAAGCGCGACTCGGTACAGGTGGTCGATGCGATCGTCGCGCAGGACATCGGCAAGCTTCCCGACCCGACGACGGCGGCGGCGCTCCAGCGCGTGCCCGGCGTCCAGGTGTCGGTGAACCGCAACAACGAACTCGGCGATGTGCGCGTCCGCGGCCTTCCCGACGTGCTGACCACGGTGAACGGACGCGAGGTGTTTTCGACGATCGGCCGCAATTTCGACTTGCAGGATATGCCTGCCGAGGCACTGTCGCGCGTCAACGTCTTCAAATCGCAGACCGCCGACCTGACCGAAGGCGGCCTCGCCGGCGTGATCGACCTCCAGCTCAACCGGCCGTTCAATTTCAGGGATCCGACCGTCGTCCTGGGCGGCCGCGCCAATTACGGCGACCGCGTCGACAAGATCAATCCGCAGTTCAGCCTGCTCGCGACCGATCGCTGGGACACCGGGATCGGCGAGATCGGCGCGCTGATCAACGGCACCTATTCCAAGTCCGACTATTATCGCGCGACGACGGTGCTGTTCCAGCGGCGCAGCACCAATACCGCGCCGTTCAATACGCCGGGCTATGTGATCCCCGGCATCCTACAGAATTTTCCGCAACAGGGCTTTATCGAGCGCCACCAGCTCAACGGCGCGCTGCAATGGCAGGCAACGCCGTCGCTCGAGGCCTATGTCGAGGGATTCTACACCTATTTCCGCGACCGCGGCAGCCGCAACGGCGCCAATATCCAGCCCTTCACCAACGGCACCACGATCACCGACGTCACCCCGGGTACGAGCTGCATCAACACCTATGTCCGCTCGAACGGCAACAATCCGGTCATCCAGACCGACGCCAATGGCGACAAGTCATGGACGCTAACCGAGCCGCAACTGGCCAACCCGGTCGAGCTGTGCCAGCCCGAAAGCATGACCTTCGCCAATTTGGTGTCGAACCAGACGACGCAGGCACGCGACCTCAACCAGCGCAACAAGCAATTCGCCGGCGGGCTGAAATATGACGAGGGCCGACTGAACGCGGTGCTCGATGTCGCTTATCAGACGTCGAAATATGAGATTCAGAACATCACATCGGACATCGGCCAGCGGCTGCCGAGCCTGACCGTGGAGATGGATGTCGACGGGCACGCCGAATATACGGTGCCCGGCGACGCGCTGCTCAGCCGCGACAACCTCTATATCCGTAACGCACTCATCCAGAATTTCACCGAGAACCGCGGCAAGCTGTTCCAGGCCAAGGGCGACGTCGACTATGACCTCGACGGCTTCCTGTCGAATATCGCGGTCGGCGCCCGCTATGCGCACCGCTCGGCCAAGGAGCAGGCGGTCAACCTCAACCAAGCCGCCCCCGGCGGCAACATCGGCACCGGAAACGACGCGGCGGCGGTGCTGGTTTCGGACACCGGCTTGCCCGACGACTTCCTCGCGCTCGGGTCGCGCGCACCCGACCTCAACAATGGCTCGCGCTTCTATATCCCCAATCCCGATTTCCTGCTGTCCGAGGAAGGGCTCGACGCCGCGCGCGCCTATTTCGGCCTGCCGGCGGGGCGGCCCGACTTCGATCCGGGGCGCGCGTTCGACGCGAAAGAGGATACGCTCGCGGCCTATGTGCAAGGCAAATATGAAGCCGATCTGTCGAACAACATCACATTGGATGGTGTCGTGGGCGTGCGCTATATCCGCACGAGCCGGACGATCGGCACGTTCGTGGAGGGTGAGGATGGCGAATTTGACCGGCTGACCGCCGACTCCGTCGATCACGACTGGCTGCCCAACGCGACCGCGCGGTTCCGCATCGGCGACGATATCCAGATCCGCTTCGGCTATGCCAAGTCGATCCGTCGTCCGAACTTCGAAGCGCTCAACCCGGCGATTACGCTCAACGAGTCGAACAACCCGCTGGTCCAGAGCACCGGCAATGCGGGCAACCCCGATCTCAAGGCGCAAAAGTCCGAAAGCCTAGACGCGACCTTCGAATATTATTTCCCCAGCGGCTATATCGCGGTCGCCGGCTATTATCGCGACATCAGCGACCGCGTCATCACCAGCGGCGCCGCCGAAGTCTATGACGGCGAAACCTACGCCGTATCGCGTCCGCGCAATGTCGGGCAGGCGACGCTGAAGGGTATCGAGCTCAGCACCCAATATTTCTTCGACTTCCTGCCCGGCGCGCTGTCGGGGCTCGGCGTGCAGGGTGCTTTCACGCTCGCCGATTCCAAAGTCGGCGGCGACGATCCGCTGGCGGGCTATCCGCTCCAGGGCGTGTCGAAGTATAATTATACTGTCGGCCTGCTTTACGAAAAAAGCGGGGTCAGCGCGCGGCTGGTCTACACCTATCGCTCCAAATATCTTTCGCTCGACGCAAGCGGCCAACCGACGCTGCGCCCGATGACCGAAGAGACGATCGATGCGCTCGAGGTGCCCGCGCTCGTTACCTATGCGCGCGGCGCGGGGCGGCTCGATTTCAACATCGGCTATGACATCACCGACAAGATCCGCGTCGATGTCGGCGGCACCAATATCCTCGGCAACAACACCTCGACCTATTACGACTATCCCGGATATACGAATATCAACAACGAGATGGCGTATGACGAGACGACCTATTCGGTCGGTGTCCGCGTGAAATTCTGACCAATCGGGCGGCGGCACCGATCTGCCGCCGCCCGCTTCGCCAAATAAAAAGGCCCCCTCGCCCGGTCGCGAGGGGGCCATTTTATTTCCCGGCCGACGTCATTTGGGAAGCGTCGCCATCCATGCTTTCAGCTTGGCGAGAAGGCGGTCGCGGATTGCGGGCTGGCTTGCGGCCATGTCGTTCGCTTCGCCGGGATCGCGCGCAAGGTCGAAGAGCTGCGGACTCGCGCCGCCCGCTTCGGCTAGCAATTTCCAGTCGCCCTCGCGGATCGCGAACGGCGGCGCCTGGTCGCGCTCGAGCGCGGGTTGCGGCGGCTCCTTCGACGCCCCTTCCTTGCCATAAGCCCAGTAAAGGTCGGGCCGCTCGGCGACCGGACGCCCTGCGATAACCGGCGACAGGTCGACCCCGTCCACCCCCGCGGGTATCCGCGCGCCGACGATGCGGGCGAGCGTCGGGAGCAGGTCGACCCCCTGCCCCACCGTCCGCTCGTCGCGATGCCCGGCCTTGGTGTGCCCGCGCCAATAGAGGATCAGCGGCTGGCGGATGCCGCCTTCGTAGAGGCTCCATTTGCGCCCGCGCAGGTTCTCGGTGCTGCCCGGCGCAACATGGCCGCCCGTATAATATCGCTGCGACGATGATGGGCCGTTGTCGCTGGTGACGATGACCAGCGTGTTGTCCATCTCGCCCATCTGGTCGAGGCGGTCGAACAGGCGGCCGAGCGTCTTGTCCATCTTCACCAGCGAAGCGAGCATCCGGTCGTCGTCGGAGGATGCGCCCTTGCCCATGACGTCGGACAGGCTTTCATCATCGGGCGCCCAGGGATCGTGCATATCGTTGAGCCACAGGTTCACGAACCACGGCTTTTCCGAATGCTGCGCGACGAAATCGACAGTCATGTCGGCATAGAGGCCGGTCAGCCTGGTCTTGATTTCCCAGAAGCGCGGGCCTTCCCCGAGCTCGTCCGATTGTTCGGCAAGGAAACGTTCCTCGTCGGAAACGAGCACGCGCGGCCCCAGCCCCTCGAAGGTCGTGAAGCTGTGGTCGAAGCCATAGGCCGTCGGCCACGGCGCGTCGGCGATGTCGCGCCCACCGCCCAGATGCCATTTGCCGATATGCGCGGTTTCATAGCCCGCACCCTTCAGCAGGCGAGCGATGTTTGGCAGCTTGGGGTCGAGCCAGTCGGCCTGTCCGATCGCCTTGTTATAGGCGCGATCGCTGACATAGTTGATGAAACCGACCTCGGCGGGAAAGCGTCCGGTCAGGAGGCCGGCGCGCGACGCCGAACAGATCGGCGCCGCGTCGTAAAATTGCGTCATCAGCACGCCTTCGCGCGCCAGCCGATCGAGATTGGGGGTCTGGACCTTGCGGTTCCCCATCACCGACAGGTCGCCAAAGCCCATATCGTCGACAAGGACGAACAGGATATTCGGCTTGCCCGCCGCGGCGGCCGGCGCCGGCGGATCGGCGGCGGCCGCCGCCGCCATCGTCACGGGCGCCGCGACGCCCATGAGGCCCGCGAGCATGGTGGTCGCGGCCCAGCGGGCGATCGCGGTGCGTCGTGCCATCGACTTTCCCCTTGCCTTATTTGTCCTCGAACAGCGGCTTCGCGATCTTCGCGAAATCCTCAACCGGCAGCTTCGACACCGCGCGGTCATAGGTGAGCAGGCCATTAAGCTCGCCCTCGACATCGCTCGTTTCGGTGTAGACCGACGCCGCGAGCCCCAGTTCCTTCGCCTGCCGGATGATCTCGTCGAACTTGATCTTGTAGCGTCGGCGATAATCTTCCTTGTCGGCCGCGAACTGATAGATGCGCGCGTCGCGGTCGGTGAACCACAGATGCCCCGGAATCGGCAGGCCGACGCCGCCGAATTCGCCGGTCACGATCGGCCGGTCGGCCTGCGGCGCGGGTTCGACCGGCACCTCGTCATAGGTATGGATGTCATAGACGTCGGACCCGCTGCCGGGGACATCGAACCACCCGCTCGCGTTGTTCACGAGGCGGCTCGGGTCCATATTCTTCGCGATACCGCCGACGGTCTTGACGTCATACTGGCCCCAGCCTTCGTTGTTCGTCACCCACATGACAATCGACGGAAAGGCGCGCAACGCGCCGATCATCCGCGCCAGTTCGGCCTGATATTGCGCCATTCCTGCCGAGCTGAAGGTCGCCTCGCGGTCGCTTGGGCGGCGTACCGCCTGATCGCCGAATGCGCCCGAGGGCATGTCCTGCCAGATCAGGATGCCGAGCCGGTCGGCGTCGTGATAATATTGCGCGGGCTCGACCTTGATATGCTTGCGCAGCATGTTGAAACCCGCCTTCTTCAGGAAGACGATGTCGCTGCGCGCGGCTTCCTCCGACGGCGGGGTGAGCAGGCTTTCGGGCCACCAGCCCTGGTCGAGCGTGCCATTGTGAAAGAGCGGTTTGTTGTTGAGCAGCAACGCCATCTTGCCCGTCTTGGGATCGACCCCGGTCGAAATCTTGCGCATCCCAAAATAGCTTTTGACGCTGTCGCTCGGCGCGCCGGTGACGGTCGCGGCGGCATAAGCCTGGGCCTCGCGCCCGGTCATCGGCGGCAGTCCGGTGCGGTCGTTGCCCGCACCCTTTGGCGGCGTCACTTTCACCAGCTCGGCGGTCAGGTCATAGAGATAGGGGTCGTCGGGCGACCAGAGCCGCGCGTTCGGGATCTTGAGCACCCCCTGCCGGTTGCCGCGGATGATCGTGCTTGCGATGACCTTGCCCTTGTCGCGCGCGGTGATGCGCACCGCGTCGCTCGGCGTCGCGGTGTTGCTGAGCGCGACATCGACTGTCAGCTCGCCCTTGTCGATGTCGGGCACCGCGCGAAGGTCGGCAATGTGGAGGTCGGCGACGGGTTCGAGCCACACCGTCTGCCAGATGCCGCTGACCGCGGTGTACCAGATACCGCGGGGTTCGAGCGTCTGCTTGCCGCGCGGCTGGTCGCCGGTCGAGGTCGGGTCGGTGACCTGCACGACAAGCTCGTTCGCGCCGGGACGCAGATAGCGGGTGACGTCGAAACTGAACGGATCGGAGCCGCCTTTATGGCTCCCGACGACGACGCCGTTGACGAGCACGGTCGATTCGAAATCGACCGCGCCGAAGTGGAGCAATGTCCGCTGCCCCGGCCATTTCGCGGGCAGCGTGAAGCTGCGCTTATACCAGAGCCGGTCGTCGGGCATCAGCTTGCGCGCGACGCCCGACAGTTTCGATTCGACCGCGAAGGGGACGAGGATCTTGCCGTCCATCGCCGCGGGCTGCGGTTCGTTCGCCGGCCGGATCGCATAATCCCAATGCCCGTTGAGGTTCATCCAGGTGTCGCGTTCCATCTGCGGGCGCGGATAGCTGCGCCACGCATTTTCGGGGGTCACCTTGCGGCCCCACTCGGTCATGATCGGGCCGACATAGGCGGGCCCGCCCTCGGTGGTGCCGGGCGCGGTGTAACCCGCGGTATTGGCAGTCGAATTGGCCGGTTTCTTGGGCGGCGGCGCGCCGGTCTGCGCATAGGCGGCAATGCTGGCGCTGCTGGCCAACAGCGCGGCGCCGACCAGCAGCTTTGAAATATGATTCATCTGACCCTCCCAATTTATATGATCAATGTGTTTTATAAAGAGTCGCCGGACGTGGCAACCGGAAAACGGTCTGCGCCGCTCCGCGGAATGCGGCGCTCGATCAGGAAGATCGCCATCGCCGAAAAAGCGAGCATCGCGGCGAGGAAGATCATCGGCGCCAGGTCGCTGCCCGTCGCATCATGGATTTTCGGCACGACCGCCTGCGCGACGAAGCCGCCGAGATTGCCCACCGAATTGATCGCTGCAAAGCCGGCCGCCGCCGCCGCCCCGGTCAGGAAGCGCCCCGGCAGAACCCAGAAAAATGGCTGGCCGGCAAAGATCGCCGCAGCTGCAATGCACAGCGCCGCAAACTGAAGCACCGGCGACGGCAGCGCGGCTGCCATCACCAGGCTGAAGGCGCCGATGAGCGCCGGTCCCACCATGAAGCGGCGCGAACCGATGCTACGCGCAGCCCGTCGCGGAAGCCACCAAAGCGCCGCAGCGACGACCAGCCAGGGGATGATGTTGAGCAGGCCATTGACGCCATCGCTGACCCCGAAACCGCGAACGATCGTCGGGAGCCAATAGCTGAGACCATAGGCCGAGAGCGGAAAGCCAAGAAAAGCGACGCAAAGCAGCAACACGCGCGGGTCGCCGAGCGCGCGCAGCGGATTGGCGTGTTCGCGCGCGCCGCCCTCAGCCGCAAGCGTTGCCGCGAGCCATTGTTTTTGTCCGTCCGTCAACCACCCGGCCTCGGCAGGCCCGCGCGGCAGGCGCGCGAGCACGACAGGAACGAGCAGCAGCGCGGGGATCGCGGTAACGATGAACACCCATTGCCATCCGCGCAATCCAGCGAGGCCATCGAGTTCGAGCAGCAGACCGCCCAATGCCGCTCCCACCGCATTGGCGAACGCGCTCGCGATCAGGAACAGCCCGATCGCCCGCGCGCGCTCGGCCTGCGGGAACCAGAGGGTGAGCAGATAGAGGACGCCGGGAAAGAAGCCCGCCTCGGCGACGCCCAGCAGGAACCGCAGGATATAGAAGCTGGTCGGCGTCCACGCGAAGCCGAGCGCCAGGGTGACGAGCCCCCACGCCCCGATGATCCGCGCGAACCAGATGCGCGGCCCGACGCGCTCGAGGATCAGATTGCTCGGAATCTCGAAGATGCAATAGCCGAGGAAGAAGAGCGCCGAACCCAAACCGTAGGCGGCTTCGCTGAGCCCGAGGTCGCCGACCATCTGCAGCTTCGCATAGGCGACATTCTGCCGGTCGATATAGGCGACGAGGTAAAGCAGGCAGAGCAGCGGCATCAGCCGCCATGTGATGCGCCGGACCGTCGTCGCGCCGATGTCGTCCATATCTGCCTCTCCCCATCGTCGCTCTGCGGACCGTTGAGGCGACTGGAACGCCTTCGATTTATTTATACGATATATATGCTTCCTATCCGGGCAAATCGATTCTATCAATGGCCATCGATGTGGCGCGGGAGCGAACCGACTCCCGCCAAGGACACCAAGAGGGAGAAGAGACATGATCCGCCGGAGCTTCCTGCTCACCGCCGCCGCCGCTTTCACGATTGCCGCCACCGCCGCCCAGCCCGCCGCCGCGCGCGAGCAATGGTCGAAGGAACAGGCGAACGCATGGTATGACAAGCAGCCGTGGCTGATCGGTTCCAACTACAATCCCGGCTCGGCGGTCAACGAGCTCGAAATGTGGCACGAGCCCACTTTCGATCCCGCGACGATCGACAAGGAACTCGGCTGGGCGTCGAGCATCGGCATGAACACGATGCGCGTCTTCCTGCATAACCTGCTCTGGGAAAACGACCCCGAGGGTCTCAAGAAGCGGATGAACGAATTTCTCGTCATCGCCGACAAGCACAAGATCAAGATCATGTTCGTGCTGTTCGACAGCGTTTGGGATCCAAACCCGGTTTACGGCCTGCAAAGCCCGCCGATCCCTGGCGTCCACAATTCGCGTTGGGTGCAGGCGCCAGGCGAGGCGCGGCTGAAGGACGCGAGCCAGTATCACAAGCTGGAGGGTTATGTGAAAGACATCGTCGGCACCTTTGCCGGCGACAAGCGCATCATCGCCTGGGACGTGTGGAACGAGCCCAACAACAAGGGCGGCGGCAATTACGAGCACATCCCCGACAAGAATAAATATGTCGCGCTGCTGCTGCCGCAGGTCTTCGAATGGGCGCGCGGCGCCAACCCCAGCCAGCCGCTCACCTCGGGCGTTTGGATCGGCGAGAATTGGGACAATATGGACAAGGTCGACGCGGTCGAGCGCACCCAGCTGACCCAGTCGGACATCAACAGCTTTCACGATTACAGCTGGCCCGAAAAGTTCGAGAAGCGCGCGAAGCAGATGCTGAGCTATGGCCGTCCGGTGCTGTGCACCGAATATATGGCGCGCGGCAACGGATCGACCTTTGACGGGTCGCTGCCGCTCGGCAAGAAATATAATATCGGCATGTACAATTGGGGCTTCGCCGACGGCAAGACGCAGACGCGCCTGCCGTGGGACAGCTGGAAAAAGCCCTATACCTATGACGAGCCGACGATCTGGTTCCACGAGGTTTTCCGCGCCGACGGCCAGCCCTATCGCCAGGCCGAAGTCGATCTGATCAAGCGCCTCGCCGCCGCGCCGAAGGGCGTCGTGCCGATGGCGAACGCCAAGTGATCGGGGGGCCGGTGCTCCGCCGCACCCTGCTCACCGCGCTGCTCGTCAGTTCGGCCGCAGCTGCGGCGGATGCGCCGGCCCCGCCCTCGTTCGACGGCGCCGATCCCGACATCGAGGCGGCGGACGGGCGTTATTACATCTATCCCACCAATTCGGGCGACACCTCGCGGTTGCACGTCTGGACCTCCTCCGACCGGCGCCAATGGAAAAAGGGCGCCGAGCTGATCCGGCTCGACCAGATCGGCTGGATCGGCGACGACGGTGCGCCGCGCCACGCGCTGTGGGCGCCCGACATGGTCGCCGCGAACGGGCGCCATTATCTTTATTTTTCGGTCGGGCCGCAGAATCCGACACCAAGCCGGATCGGCGTCGCGACCTGCGCGGGCCTCGAAGGGCCGTGCACCGACAGCGGCAAGCCGTTCGTCACCGGCGGCAACGGCTTCGAGGCGATCGACCCCGCGGTGTTCGTCGATCCAAAGAGCAAGACGCCCTATCTCTATGCCGGCGGCAGCGCGGGCGCGAAGCTGCGCGTCTGGACGCTGAAGCCCGACATGGTGACGATCGACCGCGAGGTTCCGGTCGAAACGCCGCCAAATTTCACCGAAGGCGCGTTCATGCACGAACGCGGCGGCACCTATTACCTCTCCTATTCGTCGGGCAGCTATCGCCACGACAGCTATCAGGTCCATTATGCGACCGCGCTCTCGCCGACCGGCCCCTGGATCTATCGCGGCAAGATCGTCGAGAGCGACGCGCGCTTCAAGGGGCCCGGCCACCACGCATTCCTGCACGATCCCGCCGATGGCGGCTGGTATATCGCCTATCACCGCTGGGAAGGGCAGACCGGACCCGGCCCGTACAAGGGCAGCCGTAAATTTACCGTCCAGCCGATCGTCTATCGCGTCGATGGCACGATCGTGCCGTTGGAAATGCGCTAAGCGCTTATGCCTCGGCGTCGTCGATCAGCGTCAGCACGTCGCCGATCAGATGGCGCATCGCGCTCCGCGCCGCATCGGGATCATGCGCCGCGATCGCATCGCGAACCGCAGCATGGTCGGCGACACTCGCACTGCGTCCCTTGATCCGGTTGGTGAAGCGGATCGACGTGCGCAGCGCCGTGCTCACCACATCGCGGAACTGCGCATAGAAGGGATTGTTCGACGCGCGCAGGATGGCGACGTGGAAGGCAATATCGGCCTCCAGCGTATCGTCCTCGCCGCGCTCGGCCGCCGCCATGCGGTCGAGCCCGTCACCGATCCGTTTCAGCTCCTCGGGCCGTCCGAACTGCGCCGCGAGCGCCGCCGCTTCGGGCTCGATCGCAACGCGCAGCTGGTTGAACTGCTTGAGCAGCTCGATCGAGAATTGCCGTTCGAGCAACCAGCGCAGCACATCGGTGTCGAACAGGTTCCACGACGAGGTCGGCTGCACGACCGTACCCTGCCGGGGCCGCGCGCTCAGCAGCCCCTTCGCGGTCAGCATCTTCACCGCCTCGCGCGTCACCGATCGGCTGACGCCGTGGCGCTTGGTCAGCTCGGCCTCGGTCGGAAAGGCTTCGTCGTCGAACTGTCCGGTGACGATGGCGCGCCCCAGATTGTCGAGCAGCCCATAGGTCAGGTTGCGCCCGAGCGAAGCGGGCGCGTCATCCTGCCCCAATCCCGATGGTTCCAACGACACGGCGTTCGCCTCCTTTTGAAAAGCCGCGGATCGGCCCTGGCGGCGATGTTAAACCGAACAGAAAAGTAGACAAGCCTAATTAATACGATAAATATACATTACTCGCCGAGGAGGAATCGGGAGGTTGGGAGAGAATATGGTCATGTCGTCGTCCACCATCCCTTTACCCGCCACCGGAAAAGCTCGCGGCCCGCTACGCTCGGCTGCCGGCAGGCGGTTTTTTGCTGCCGCGGCGATGGGCCTGGCAGCGATCGCGACCGTGCCCGCTGCGACGGCCCTGGCACAGGCATCGCCCCCGGCACGCGCGGCCGAACCCTCTCGACAGGCCGAGCGCCGGCCCAATATCCTTTTCATCCTCGTCGATGACATGGGCTTCGGCGACCTGTCGGTGATGGGGAACAAAAAGGTCGCGACGCCCAATATCGACCGGCTGGCCAAGGACGGCGTGCTGCTCACCAAATTCTATGATGCGGCCCCGATCTGCTCCTCGTCGCGCGCGGGTTTCCTGACCGGACGCTTCCCCGCCGACGTCGGCTTTGTCGGCATTACCGGCGCGCGTGCGCGCAACGCCGAAATCGGGCAGGTCGACTGGCTCGACCCGAAACTGCCGACGATCGCCCGCCTGCTCCAGCAGAACGGCTATAAAACCGCGCATATCGGCAAGTGGCATTTGGGCGGCGGGCGCGACATTGGCGACGCGCCATGGCCGAAGGCCTATGGCTTCGACAAGAGTTTCACGACCTTCGAGGGGCTCGGCCCGCGCGTGCTCGTTTCGGACGAGGAACGCTTCCTTGCGCAGCAGTCGGACAAGCTCGGCGAGGGTCCGCGCTTCTGGGAGATCAAGACCAACCTCACCGGCCTTTACGCCGACATGACGGTCGATTTCGTCGCGCAGAATTCACAGAAACCGTGGTTCGTGAACCTCTGGCTCAACGACATCCACGATCCCTGGGCGCCCGACGACGAAAGCCTGTCCGACGTCATGGGCAAGGGGGATTCCTCCGACGACGACCGGATGCTCGCGTCGCTGGTCAAGATGGACAAGACGCTCGGCCGCCTGATCGAACGCCTCGACCAGATGGGCGAAATGGACAATACGCTCGTCCTTTTCACATCGGACAACGGACCTTCTTCGCTGGCGCGCTACCACGAGCGCGGCGAAACCGCGCCGGGCAGCACCGAGGGGCTGCGCGGGCGCAAGTTCAGCCTTTACGAAGGCGGCATCCGCCAGCCGCTGATCATGCACTGGCGCGGCCATATGAAGGCAGGAACGCGCGACGAGCAGACGGTGGCGCAGGGGGTCGACCTGCTCCCGACCTTTGCCAGCATCATCGGCGCCCGGAAGCCGGCGGGCAGCGCGGGCATCGATCTGTCGCCGGCGCTTCAGGGCCAGCCCGTCGCGCAGCGACCCGACCTGTTCTGGGCCTATGGCAAGGAAGGCCGGCCGATGCTGGGCAAACCCAGCCAGGCGATCGACGTCTCGCCGCGCTTCGCGGTGCGCGAGGGCGACTGGAAGCTGCTCGCGAACGACGGCGGCGCCGACGTCGAGCTTTACAACCTTGCGCGCGATCCGATGGAGAAGCAGGATCTGGCGGCAGGCGAGCCGGAGGTACGCGGGCGGTTGCTCGCCAAGCTCAAGAAATGGCTTGCCCAGCTGCCCGAATGAGCGGGCCGCACACGCCGAACCCCGACCGAAACGAGATGATCCCCCGACCATGAAAGCCGCATCGCGCCGCGCCGCCTCTCCCCCCGCCCCGTCGCTCGACGGCATGCGGCATATCGAGGGCGGCACCTTCACCATGGGGTCGGACCGCTTCTATCCCGAGGAACAGCCGCTGCGCCGCGTCAAGGTCGACAGCTTCTGGATCGACGAAACCCCGGTGACCAACCGCGCCTTCGCCGAATTCGTCGCGGCGACGGGCTACCGCACGCTCGCCGAACTTGCGCCCGACCCCAAACTCTATCCCGGCGCCGATCTGGAGGGCATCGAGCCCGGATCGCTCCTGTTCCAGAAGGCCGACGGCCTGATCCCGCTCGACGACCCGTCGGGATGGTGGGCCTTCGTCCCCGGCGTCAACTGGCGCCATCCCACCGGCCCCGACAGCTCGATCGACGGGATGGAGGATCACCCCGTCGTCCACGTCGCGCACAGCGATGCCGAAGCCTATGCGAAATGGGCGGGCAAGTCGCTGCCGACCGAGGCCGAATGGGAATATGCGGCGCGCGGCGGCATCGACGGGCAAGAATTTGCGTGGGGCGACGAGCTGGCGCCGGACGGCGCGATCCTCGCCAACTATTGGCTTGGCCTGTTTCCCGTCTCGACGACCAAGCCCGACGGCAATTACCGCACGACGCCGGTCGGCAGTTTTCCCGCCAATGGCTACGGCCTGTTCGACATGATCGGCAATGTCTGGGAATGGACGCGCGACTGGTATGCCGCGCCGCAGTCGGCGAAGACCAAGTCGCCCTGCTGCGCGGTCGCCAACCCGCGCGGCGCAACGCTCGCGCAAAGCTATGACGATGCGAATCCCGGCGCGCGCATCGGCCGCAAGGTCATGAAGGGCGGATCGCATCTTTGCGCCGTCAACTATTGCCAGCGCTACCGCCCGGCGGCGCGGCATCCGCAACATGTCGACAGCGCGACGAGCCACATCGGCTTTCGCTGCGTGTCGCGACGAAAGGGAGAATGAAGATGCGACGGACCGCCCACTGGAGCCGCCGGGCGATGCTCGCGCTGCTGATCACGGCAACCTCGGCGTGCAGCCAGACCCCGGCGCCGCGGGCGGCGCTGACGCCTGCGCCAGCACCCGCGACAGCGCAGCGGCCCAACGTCCTGCTCATCCTCGTCGACGATCTCAAGCCCGCGCTTGGCACCTATGGCGACCGCACCGCGATCACCCCGAACATGGACCGCCTCGCGCAGCGCGGGCTGAAGTTCAATCTTGCCTATGCCAACGAAGCCGTCTGCGGGCCGAGCCGCATCAACCTGATGACCGGCGCGCGCTCGACGAGCAGCGGCATCTATAATTTCGGGATGAACCTGCGCGATTATATGCCGGGCGCGGTGACGCTGCCGCAGCATTTCATGCGCGCGGGCTACCACACCGAAAGCATGGGCAAGGTCTATCACATCGGCCACGGCACCGTCGGCGATACCGCCGGCTGGTCGGTCCCGCACCATAAGGAAAAGGTGATCGAATATGTCGATCCCGCCAGCACCGGCGGCAAACCGACGCAGGAAGAGGCGCTGTTCGAAGAGATTCCGGTGCCCGAGGGCAATCCCTTTGCCTATGCGCGCACGTTGGCGCGCGGCGCCGCCTGGGAAATGCCCGACGTCGCCGACGACGCCTATGCCGACGGCCGCACCGCCAAGCGCGCCGAGGAACGGCTGAAGGCGCTGAAACAGGGCAACCAGCCCTTCTTCCTCGCGGTCGGATTTGCGCGCCCGCACCTGCCCTTCTCCGTGCCGAAGCGCTATTGGGACATGTATGATCCAGCGAAGCTGCCGATGCCGGATTTCGAGCAACTGCCCGCTGGCGCGCCCGCCTATACTGACAAGCAAGGCGGCGAGATCACGGCCTATCGCGAGCCGCCGGAGGATGTTCGCGGCGACAAATTCCCGGCCGAGCTGAAACGCACGCTGCTGCACGGCTATTATGCCGGCGTCTCCTATGTCGACGTCCAGATCGGCAAGGTGCTGAAAGCGCTCGAACGCGAGGGGCTCGCCGATAACACGATCGTCGTCCTGTGGGGCGACCATGGCTATCACTTGGGCGATCACGGAATCTGGACCAAGCACACCAATCTGGAGCAGGCGACGCGCATCCCGCTGATCTTCGCCGGTCCCGGCGTCGTCAAGGGAGGTTCGACCGACCAGCTCGCCGAGACCGTCGATATCTACCCGACGCTCGCCGCGCTCGCCGCGCTGCCCGCCCCCAACGGACCGCAGCCGATCGACGGCATCTCGCTCGCGCCGGTGCTGCATGACCCGGCGACGCGCGTTCGCGGCTATGCTTATCACGCCTATCCGCGTCCGGGACGGCTCGGGCAGGCGATCCGCACCGATCGCTATCGCCTCGTCCGCTGGACCGAAGAAAAGACCGGCGCGCGCGACTATGAACTCTACGACCTCGTCGCCGATCCCGAAGAGACGCGCAACCAGGCGGACGCGCTGCCCAAGGTGCGCGCCGAACTCGACGCGATCCTCGACACCCAGCCCGCGGCGCGGCCGATCAACGGCAAGCCTCGCCGGAACTGAGGGGTTCGGGGAATAAGGAAAAGGCCGCGGTACCCGCGGCCTTTTCTTTATCACAAGCGCAGGGCGGTCAGCGCCCGCGCGACGGAACCGGAAGCGGCGTGTCGCTGGCGACGGGCTCGCCGAACTGCGGCCACCCCGCCTCGCTCCACCCGAAACGCTGGATATGCGGCGCGCGCGCGGACGTGCATTTCATCCCCGGCCCCGGATTGGCGTGATAGATGATCCAGTTTTCCTTGCCGTCGGGCGAGGTGAAAAAACCGTTGTGTCCGGTCGCATAGACGCCGTTCGCGCTCTTGAACACCGGCTGGGCGGTCTTGGTCCAGACCTTGGGATCGAGGACGTCCGACCTTGCGGGCGCGTGGAGCAGGCCGAGTGAATAGTCGTCAGACCAGCAGGCGCTCGCCGAGTAGGTCAGGAACAGATCGCCCTTCGGCCCCAGTAGAAACTCCGGACCTTCGAGGATCTGGCGCCCGCCCTGCTTTTCCCAGGACTTGTCGGGCATCGCGATCACGCTTTCGGGTCCGGTGAGCGTCCAGGGGTTGCGCATTTCGGCGATCGCCAGCCCGCTGTCGGAACCGATATAGGGCGAGTAAGCGAAATAGCGTTTGCCGCCATGTTCGAAGACCGTGCCGTCGATCCCGGCGCGCGCGGTATTCACGCGCCCCTTGTCCACCCATTCGCCCTGCATCGGATCTGCGCCCGCATTCTCGAGCACAAAGACCGCGCGGTGTTGGTCGTCCTTGAAGCCGCTCGCGGTCGCCGAATAATAGAGATACCATTTGCCGTCGAGCCGGTGGAGTTCGGGTGCCCAGATGCTGTGTGCGTTCGGCCCCCTGGTGGGGGGCGTCCACACGACCCGCTTCTCCGCTTTCGCGAGGTCGGCGATATCGTCGGTCCGCCAGAGCATGAGGCGATTGCCGAGCGTATGCGTGTAATAATAGACGCCGTCGACCTGCGTGATCCAGGGGTCGGGCCCCGACGTGAGCAGCGGGTTGGTGAAGGTCGGCGGCGCCGGCGGCGCCTCCATCCCGCACGCCGCGGCGGGCAGCATCGCCAAAGACGCGGCAGCGGCGAGCAAACCCATCGACCGCAAGATGGGCGAGCCCATGTCCTTTTCCGCGCGGCGGGTCGAACCCGCCGCGCCCTGTTTCAGCCAGATCGTCACGTATTTCCCTCGTTAGAATTTCACCCGGGCACCGATGCTATACACCGTCTCGTCGCCCTGCAGGGCGAACACGACGCGTTCGTCGCCCCAATAGGTCGACGTCTTGTTGCGCAGGATGTTCGTCCCGCCGATGTCGAGCCGCAGCGCATCGGTCACATCATAACCGATGCTGAAGTCGAGGCGGCCGGCAGGCCGGACATAGGACAGGAACACCGGGATATAGGGCGCGTCGACCGGCCGACCTTCGTCATAGGGTCGCACCGCGACGCCGCCCGTATTGTCGCCGTTGATATATTTCGACCGGAAGGTCCAGATCAGGCGCCCGCTCAGACCCTTTTTGTCATAGAGCAGTCCGGCGGTGTAATTATATTTGGACACGCCGACCAGCGGATTGCCCGCGAGGGGATCGTCGCCCTTGATCTTCGAATCGGCGAGCGTGAACGCCCCCTGCACGCCGAAGCCCGACAGCGCGCCTGGCAGGAAGTCGAAGAAATATTGGGCGCTGACCTCGATGCCCTTGAGGTCGACCGATCCGACATTGCGCGGGGTGGAGATCAGGTAATTTTCGCCGCCGATCTCCTCCTGCCGGTTGGCGGTGACGACACGGTCCTTGATCGAGCGATAATAACCGGTGATCGCGACATAGCCGCTGTCGAAATAATATTCGGCGGTCAGGTCGATGCTGTCAGATTGCTGCGGGCGCAGGTCGGGATTGCCGCGCTGGCCGTTGTTGATGAGGAACACGTTACCGACGACGGTCAGCGATTCGGAAGGGTTGAGCGAACCGAAATCGGGGCGGCGCATCGAGCGGGAATAGGTCAGGCGCGTCTGGAACGAGCCCGGGAATTTCAGGCGCGCGGTCGCCGACGGCAGGATATCGACGTCCGACCTCTTGGCAACGATCGGGCTGAAGGCATCGCTGCCCTCGACGCGCTCGAAGCCGGAGATGGTGCGGTCGGTCTTGACGACGCGCGTGCCGACCACCCCGTCGAGGGTGAGCGCGCCGATCGGGATTTCATAGCCGCCCTCCAGATAGGCGGCCAAGGTTTCCTCGCTGGCGTTGAATTCCTTGGTCGGATCGTAAGGCGGCGCCTCGAGCGGCAGGCCGAACAGGTCGCGCAGTTCGTTCCGCCCACGTTCGGACCGCAGATAGGCGGGATTCACGCCCAGGAACGCCTGCCCGCCATTGAGCCGCGGCGCGACGCCGATCACACCCAGGAAATCGGGCGACAGCGGCAACGAAGAAATCAGCCGCGCATTCGCTTCCGACGGGGTACCGATATTGCCGAAGCCGATCGACTGCACGGTGTTGGTCTGGCGCACTTCCTGGAACCGCGCCTCGCGCTTGGCGTAACGCAGGCCGCCGCGAAGCTTGGTCAATATGCCGTCGAATTCATATTCGCTGTCCATGCGCGCCTGGAACAGGCTGCCCTTGCCGGTCGAGAAATTCTGGTTGATCGAATTGCGCAGCGAGACATTTTCGGAGCTGAGCGGGATCGACGGATCGATCGTGAAAGATGGGCCGTCATTATCGTCGAATTCGACGAAGACCGTCGGCACGCGCTGGCCGACTTCGGCGTTGAAATTCTCGGTCACCGAGCGCGACGTCTGATAGGCGACGTCGACCTTGAGCACGCCGCGATCCTGTTCGAAAATCAGGCCGCCGGCGACCATCTTGTTCCGCTGCGTCACCTCTTCAGACGAGCTGTTCTGGTTGACCACGACATTGTTGAAGCGCGCGCTCGTGGGCTCGCACATCGTTCTGACAGTCGCGGGCTGAAGCGTTTGCGTGCCATCGGCATTGTTCACGATCT
Organism: Sphingopyxis sp. JAI108; assembly: GCF_013410105.1. Classification (GTDB taxonomy): domain Bacteria; phylum Pseudomonadota; class Alphaproteobacteria; order Sphingomonadales; family Sphingomonadaceae; genus Sphingopyxis; species Sphingopyxis chilensis. The sequence continues at coordinate 191,617 of NZ_JACCCJ010000005.1, read as the reverse complement.
GCGGGTTCGTCCCCGCGCCGTTGACGCGCGCGTCGATGCAATAATCGCTAAGGGTGATCTCGGCGATCTGCGAATTGTTGGTGAAAGGCTGGGGGTTGAAACCGGCGAAGCCCGTCGTGCTGTTGAAATAGGTATAAAGGCCGTCGGCATAGAATTGCAGCGACGGGGTCGCCTGCCATTGCAGCGCGGCATTGGCCTGGAAACGCTTGATATCGCCGACGTCGGGCATGTTGCGCAGCACCTGCGGCATCATGATGTCCGCCGTGCCGAAGGGCGCGCCCGAGACGAAGCGGCGTTCACCCAGATTGGTGACGCTGCGAATATTCTCGGCCTGCGAATAGGTCACATTGACCAGCGCGCCGATCTCGCCAATCGACGAATCGGTCTTCGCGGCGGCGAGCGCGCCGAACTGCGGGTTGCTCGCGTCGGCGGTCGTCGCGTAATTCTGGCGCGCCGTCAGGACCAGTGTCGGGTCGCGGAAGCTGAACGGGCGGTTGAGACGCAGGTCGAGCGCGCCCGCGACCCCACCCTCGATCTGGTCGGCGGTCTGAGATTTGAAGGCGTCGATCCGCGCGAGGGCTTCGGCGGGGACGTCCTGCAGGTCGAAGCCGCGCCCGGTCGTGGTCACGACCTCGCGCCCGTTCACCGTCGTCAATATGTCGGTGAGGCCGCGGATGCGGACGGTCGACAGTTCGTTGTTGCGGTCGTTCTGGACCTGGATGCCCGGAACGCGCTGCAGCGCCGCGGCGACGGTCGGGTCGGGCAGCTTTCCGATGTCGGTCGCGACGATCGAATCGACGACCTGCGTGGCGTTGCGTTTCACCTCCGCCGCGCGTTCGAGCGACTGGCGCACGCCGGTGACGACGATGTCGCCGTCGGCGCTTTCCGCTTGCCGGGACTGATCCTGCGCCGCCGGCGCCGCCATATCCTGAGCAACCGCCGGCATCGAAACGAACACGGCCGTCGCCGACACCGCGCCCAACAAAGTCTTACGCATAACCCTCTCCCTGTTCGACGCGTTTCGCGCGCTCGTCACCGGCCCCGGTCGCGGGATCGATTCTTGAAACGATAAATAATATAAAACGGAGAATACCGCAACGCGCGATCGCGACGTGGCACCGCTAGAAAAAATGCGCCGGAGGTGGATTCGGCGCATTTTTTTGTCGATTGAACGGTGACCGTTCTCAGTCGCCCTCGCCGTCCATCGCGCCGCGTTCGAAGCGGGGTTTGACGGGAACCGCCCCGCTGTCGCCCTGCGCCTTGCGCCACGCGGCGAGCCGGCCGCGAAGTTCCGACAATGTCTTGGCGTAGCGCGGGTCGCCGGCCAGGTTCACCTTTTCATCGGGGTCCGCCTTCAGGTCATAAAGTTCCTCGGCGGGCCGCTTGTAATAGCTGTCGACGATCGCCTTGGCGGCGGGGTCCTTGTCCGCCGCGTCGCGCCACGAAGGGAAATAGGCGCCCGAATCGGTGCGCTTCACCTTCAGGTCGATGTGCGTCGTGTAAGTCCAGTCGGGGTGGAGGTTTTCGATATATTTCCAGCGATCGGTGCGGATGCTGCGCATCGGATAGACGTTCACGCGGCCGTCATTGTTATGCGTGGTGAAAATCTCTTTCCGCCCTGCGGCCTGCTTGCCGACGCCCACCAGGCCGGCAAAGGAAAGGCCGTCGATGCCTTCGGGTGCCTTGCCTCCGGCAAGCTCGACCAGCGTCGGCAGGACATCGACCCAGCTCACCATCGCGTCGGTACGGGTTCCCGCCTTCACATGGCCGTTCCAGCGCACGACCATCGGCACGCGCGTGCCCGTGTCATAGAGGTTCCACTTCCCGAACGGCCACTGCGTGCCATGGTCGGTCGAATAGAGAACGAACGTGTCCTTCCCCAGCACGGCATCGACCGCGTCCATCGTCGACGCGAGATCCTGGTCCATCCGCGTCACCGCGGCATAGAAGCGCGCGCGCGCATCGCGCGTGATCGGCGTGTCGACCGTCTTCGGCGGCAGCTTCATCGCCGCCGGATCATAGCCTTCGGTCGTCCGCGGCCACGGCACATGCGGCCAGTTGCTGCCCACGAACAGCGCGAGCGGGCGCTTGTCCTTGCGCTCCTTCAGCCATTCGGCCGCAGCCGGAATGCCCTTGTGATCGTGGAAGGTGTCGTTCGCATAATAATCGAAACCATAGGTTCCGGTGTGCTGATAGTGCGCGACCTTGCCGAAGGCGACGACCTGATACCCCTGTTCCTGCAAATAGGACGGCAGCTTGCGGATCGCCGCGTTGGCGCGGTCGTGGTTCGCCTCCGCCCCGTTGCGCGCGGGCATCATGCCGGTGAGCAAGGCGGCGCGGCTCGGCGCGCAGGCGGGCGAGGCGACGAAGGCACGGTCGAACGACATGCCTTCGGACGCGAGGCGCTGCAACGCCGGGGTGCGGACATTGGCGTCGCCGTTGATCGACACGTCGCCGTAGCTGAGGTCGTCCGCGAGGAAGATCACGATATTGGGCTTCGCGGACGCCTTGGCGGCGCCTTGCGCGTAACCGGGCGCGGCAGACGCGAAGGAAAAGGCGAGGATGCTCGATGCGAGCACCAGATTGCGCCGGCTGAATTTACTCATCGGAAATCTCCCGGATTATGAAGTTATTATCGGCCAAGCGCGGCGATGAAGGCGCGTGCGCGCTCACCGACCTCGCCCGCAGTCACGCCCGGCCGGTAAAGCGCCGACCCGAGGCCAAAGCCCGCCGCGCCAGCCGCCGTCCATGGCGCCATATTGTCGGGCGCGATCCCCCCGACGGGCAGCAATCGCGTCCCCGCCGGAACCACCGCGCCCAGCGCCTTGAGTACCGCCGGGCTGGCGGCCTCGGCCGGAAACAGCTTCAGCGCCGTCGCGCCCGCCGCCAGCGCGGCAAAGGCCTCGCTGGGGGTCGCGAAGCCCGGAAGCGACACGAGCCCTGCTCCAACCGCCGCGGCCACGACGTCGACATTGGTGTTGGGCGAGATGATCATCGTTCCGCCCGCATCAGCGACGGCGGCAACATCGGCGGTCGTCAGCACCGTCCCGGCACCGATTACCGCACGTCCTTTCAAACGGCCCGCGAGGCGGCCGATGCTGTCCAGCGGGTCGGGCGAGTTCAGCGGCACTTCGATCAGCGTGAAGCCCGCCTCGACCAGCGCCTCGCCGATCGCCTCGACTTCGTCCGGTTTCACCCCGCGCAGGATCGCGATCAACGGGCAGCGGGCGAAGGCGGCGTCGAAGGCGGCAATATGGGTCATAGGGCATTGTCTCCGATGGCGAGGATGCCGCGCGCAAAGGCGCTATGGCTGTCGACGATCACCGGCTCGCGGCCGGTCGCCGCGACGGCGGTGGCATAAAGATTGCCGAGCGCAGGGTCGGCGAGAATATGGATCTGCTCGAACGCGCAATCGTCCATGCGCGCGGTGACATCGGCCCCGATCAGCACGCCGCTCGCGAAGGAGGCCGCATCGGCATCGTCGCGCAGGCCGAGCACCGACGCCGCGCGGATGCCGAACAGCGAGGCGGCGAGGTCGCGCCGCGCGCCTTCGGCCAGCCCTTCGCGAAACGCGTCGCCGTCAGTGACCTCAGCGGTCAGCGAACCCGCGAGCAGGCTGTGTCCGCGAAGCAAAGCGAAAAGCTCGCCCGTCATCGCGGTGGTGAAGCCGGTGATGCGCCCGCCGGCCATCGTCGCCCATTTGCAATGCGTTCCGGGCTGCACGAGCAGCGCGTCGGGCGGCGACATCCAGCCCGCCACCGCGCCGAGCAACTGCACCTCCTCGCCGCGCATCACGTCGGCGCGGCCATTTTGCGAACAGGAAACGCCCGGTACGATCGCAGTCCGGTCATCGATCCAGTCGAGCCCCGCGACCAGCTCGTCGATCCCCGCCGGCGCCGCGACATAGGGCACGACGCGCCAGCCGACGGTCGAGCCGACCATGCCCGCGAGCAGCATCGGCAGGTCGCCGAAGCGCTCGCGGATCGCCGCGACTTCGCCCGCGAAGTCGCTGACCGACGCAGCGCCGCGGTCGTCGCGCTCGGTATGCGCGACCGCGCCGCCCTCGAAGCGGAACACACGCCGGTTGGTCGTGCCCCAGTCGATGGCGAGAAAGGCGGACGGCGCGCTCACCACCAGGTCGCGTAGAGCGCGATGAGGATCAGGATCACCAGCACCCCGGCGATATTGAAGCCCCTGGTCGTGGCGAAAGAGACGCCTTGCATGACGATCCGGTTGCTGTCGGCACGCGCGGGGCGTGCGAGCGAGACGATCACCGCCAACGCCAGGCTGGCGAAGAAGACGATGAGCATGCGATCCATAAAAGGTACGGCGTTGAACGCCGCGATCCCGCCCCATTCGGCAGGGAACCAGAAAATGAGGCTGAACAGCACCGAGGCGACAGCACCGACCAGCGCCCCTGCTTCGGTCGCGCGGGGCCAGAACAGGCCGAGCAGGAATATGACGGTGATGCCCGGCGTCACGAAACCGGAGAATTCCTGGATATACTGGAATGCCTGATCGAGGCTGCCGAGCAAGGGACGCGCGGTGAAGATCGCGAGAAGCGTCGCGACGACGGCGGTGATCCGGCCGACAAAAACGAGCTGGCGTTCGTGCGCGCTGGTGAGGTTAGCGTCCTGACTGGCATCCTGCGCTCGCGACTCCACCCCTTTCATCTTGGCATAGAGGTCGAGCGTGAAAATGGTGGCGACCGAATTGATCTTGGACGCCGTCGAGGCGATGATTGCCGCGACCAATGCTGCGAAGACAAGGCCGAGCAGGCCGACCGGGAGCAGCCCCATCATCGTCGGATAGGCCTGGTCGGGCTTGGCCAGATCGGGCGCGAGGATCACCGCAGCGATACCGGGCAGCACGATGATGACGGGCATCAGCAGCTTCAGGAAGGCGGCGAACACCACACCCTTTTGCGCTTCGCCAAGGTTCTTGGCCGCCAGCGCGCGCTGGATGATATATTGATTGAACCCCCAATAGCTGAGGTTCGCGATCCACATGCCGCCGATCAGCACCGAAAGCCCGGGCAAATCCTTGTAAAACGGATTGTCCTGCGAGAGGATCATGTCGAATTTTTCGGGCAATTCAGTGGTCAGGCGCGCAAAGCCGCCCAGCACGCCTGCATCGCCGCCGATCTGGCTGAGCGTGAGATAGGAGATGACGAGGCCGCCGAACACGAGCAGCGTCACCTGGACGATATCGGTGAGCGCCACCGCCTTGAGCCCGCCGCGAAGCTGGTAGACGAGCGCGAAGGCGCCGAGGCCGAACAAGGCGACGTCCTGGTTCACCCCCGCAACCTGGGTGACGGCGATCGAACCGAGCCACAGGATCGAGGTAAGGTTCACAAAGATGTAGAGAACCAGCCAGAATATAGCCATCACGGTGCGGATCGTCGGCCCGAACCGCTGTTCCAGGAACTGCGGCATGGTGTAGATTTCATTCTTCAGGAAGATCGGCAGGAACCATTTGCCGACGATCAGCAGCGTCAGCGCCGCCATCCATTCATAGGAGGCGATCGCAAGCCCGATGGCATAGCCCGAACCCGACATGCCGACGATCTGCTCGGCCGAAATATTCGCCGCGATCAACGACGCGCCGATCGCCCACCAGGGGAGCGATTTCGAGGCGAGGAAATAATCGGACGTGTCCTTGGTGTGCCCCGCCTTTTCGCGGCTCACCCATTGCGCGAGGCCGAAAATGCCGATGGCATATATGACGATGACGATGATATCGATTTGCGACAGGCCCGACATACGGACTCTCCCCTTGGCTGTTTATTGAAATCACATTTATCTGATTTAAACGGCTTGTCTAGCTTCCTGTGTGGAATCGGTGATAAGGCCTGTCAAAATATTGCGTGGAGACGAACGTGGCGAACATGTCGGGATTGGGAATTGACGATGCGGGACCGCAACTTGGGCGTAATCTGACCTATGGCATGCTCGATGCGATCGGGCGTGCGATCGTCGTAGGCGATTATGAGGGCGAGATATTCCCGACCGAGGCGGAGCTTGCGAAACAGCATGGCGTCAGCCGCTCGGTGACGCGCGAGGCGGTGAAGATGCTGACCGCGAAGGGGCTTCTGAGCGCCCGCCCGCGTCAGGGCACGATCGTCCAGCCCACGACATCGTGGAACCTCTTCGACACCGATGTCCTGCGCTGGCTGCTCGAGCGGCAATTTTCGATCGACCTCCTCCGGCAGTTCAACGAGCTGCGCGTCGCGATCGAACCCGAAGCGGCAGCATTGGCCGCGCGCGTCGCGACGGCGGACGATATCGAGCGGGTGAACGCGGGGCTGAAACGGATGGAAAAGGCCGAACGCGGCGACGATGATACGCTGGAAAGCGACATCGCGTTTCACATTGCCGTGCTTCGAGCCTCGCGCAACCCGTTCTACGCCCAGTTTCGCGACGTCGTCAGCACCGCGCTGCGCACCTCGATCCGCTTTACCAACCGCGTCAAGGGCCGCACCGCCAATGTCGGCGACCATGCCGCGGTGCGCGACGCGATCGTGGCCGGCAATCCCGACAAGGCGCGCAAGGCGATGCGCGCGCTGATCAGCGATGTGCTCGAACTGATCGACGCCGCCAAGCCCGACGGTGCCGCCGCCCGGGGGTGACGGCACCGGTCAGCTCCTACTGCTTCGCCTTCGCTCCGGTCGTCAGGCGATAGGTCATCACGTTGCGATAGGTGCCACCGGGCGCGAGGCGCGCGTCCGGGAAATTCTTCTGGTTCGGCGCGTCGGGGAAAATCTGCGGCTCCATGACCAGCGCGTCGCCCATCCGGTAAATCTTCTTGCTTTTGCCGTGGCTCGTCGCGTCGAAGAAATTGCCCGAATACATCTGCAGCCCCGGCTGGTTCGACCAGAGTTCGAAGCCGCGACCCGACGCCGGATCCTCGACCCGCGCCATCAGATGCTGGTCGGCTGTGACCTTCCGCCCGATCACCCAATTATGGTCGTAGCCGCGGCCGAAGACGATCTGCTCGTCGCTGGCATCGCGGACGCGGTCGCCGATCGCGGTCGGCTTGCGGAAATCGAACACGGTCCCCGCCACCGGACGATATTCACCGGTCGGAATAGCGCCCGAATCGGTCGGCAGATAGCTTTCCGCCGGGATCGTCACGACATGCCCCATCGCACCGTTCGCCGATCCCTCGCCCGACAAGTTCCAATAGGCATGGTTAGTGATGTTCGCGATCGTCGGCCGGTCGGTCGTGGCGACATATTCGATGCGCAGATCGTTATTTTCGTCGAGCGAATAGATGGCACCGACCGTCATCGTGCCGGGGTAGCCCTGGTCCCCGTCGGGGCTGACATAGCGCAGCGTGACCGACGCCGTCGGACCGCTCTTGACGGAGGTCACTTCCCACAACACCTTGTCGAAACCGAGCGTCCCGCCGTGCAGCGCGTTCGCACCATTGTTGACCGGCGTCTGCCAGGTCTTGCCGTCGAGCTTGAAGCGCCCGCCCGCGAGGCGGTTGGCGAAGCGGCCGACGGTCGATCCGAAATATTGCGGCTGGTCGATATAGTCGGCCAGATTGTCGTATCCGAGCGCGACATCGGCTTTCTTGCCGTCGCGGTCGGGCATGACGACCGATTGCAGCGTCGCGCCGAGCGCGATGACCCTTGCCGAAATGCCATTGGCGTTGGTCAGTGTCACCGCGGGTACGCTGCGCCCATCGGGCATCTTGCCGAAGGTCGATTGCGACGCCTCCGCGCCAAGCGCCGGCGTCGCCGCGACCAATGCCGCCGCGGCGGCGCCCCAAGCCAGTTTCGTCATCTTCTTCACTCCTCTAACCCTTATATTTCAGCGTCGGCAGGCCGCGACACCCCGGATCGACCTCGAACAAGGCGCCGCCATGTTCCTCGGTCACGCCATCAGACGCCGAGGTTACGAACAGCCGGTCGAGATGGGGGCCGGCAAAGGTGCAGCTGGTGATTTGCGACGCAGGAAGGTCGATATGACGATCGGGCGCACCGTCGGGCGCAAAGCGCATGACGCGCGAAGCCCCCCAACAGGCGACCCACAAGCCGCCTTCGGCGTCGAAGGTCATCCCGTCGGGATTGCCCCATTGCTCGTCGAAGACGATGAAGGGCGCGGCCTCGCCGAGCGAGCCGTCGTCCCGAACATCGAAACGAAAGATCGTCCCGCGCGCGGTGTCGGTGTGTAGCAGGAAGGCGCCGTCCGGATCGATCGCCGGACCGTTGGCGATCGTATAGGGCCCGTCGACCTGCGCCAGCGCGCCGTCCGGATCGAGGCGATAGAAGGCGCCCGAGGGCCGGTCGCAGGTGACCGGCATCGTCCCGGCCCAGATCCGGCCGCGCGCATCTGCTTTCGCATCGTTCAGCCGATTACCGGCGTTGCGCGGATCGACCGATACGATCGGCTCCCGTTCGTCGGCCTCAAGGTCGATCCGGACGATATCGCGGCCGATCCCCGCAACGAAGCCGCCCGCCTCGCGCTCGATGATCCAGGCTGCGTAATGCGGCTGGTCGAAACTGTCGACGCGCCCGTCCGCCAGCGCCATGCGGTTGATCCGCCGGCCGAGGATATCGACCCAGAACAGCGCATCGTGCCGCGCCGACCACATCGGGCCTTCGCCCAGCCGGTCGCGCCCGTCGCGCGCGATCACCCGCACATCAGACATCAGTGGCTGTCTCTCGGCAATCCATGCGTCTGCGCGACGCGCTGATATTTGACCGCCATTTCGAGGACCGCGCCGCCGTCGAACTGCCCGGTCAGCGCGCGGTGGATTTCCTGCCACGGCGTCTGCGCGGGCGGCATATAGTCGGGATCGGCCTTGAGCGCGGCGCGGCGGCGTTCGAGCTCGGCGTCGTCGACGAGCATGTTCGCCGTGCGCTTGGCAAGGTCGATACGGATGCGATCCCCGGTCCGGACAAGAGCCAGCCCGCCGCCGACAACGGCTTCGGGCGCCGCGTTCAGGATCGACGGGCTGCCGCTGGTCCCCGATTGGCGCCCGTCGCCGATGCACGGCAGCGCGTGGACGCCGCCCTGTATCAGGGCCGCGGGCGGGCGCATGTTCACGACCTCGGCGCCGCCCGGATAGCCGATCGGCCCGGCGCCGCGCATGATCAGGATCGAATTGGCGTCGGCACCAAGCGCCGGATCGTCGATGCGGCTATGATAATCTTCGGGCCCGTCGAACACGATCGCGACACCCTCGAACGCGTCGGGATCCGCCGCATTGCTTAGATAACGTTCCCGGAACTCGGGCGAAATGACGCTGAGCTTCATCACCGCATTGTCGAACAGATTGCCGCGCAGCACGGTCAGCCCCGCCGCAGGCTTCAGCGGTGCGTCGAGTTTGCGGATGATATCGATATCCTGCGTATCGGCCTCGCCGATATTCGCCGCCACCGTCTGGCCGTTGGCGGTCAGCGCTTCGCCATCGATCAGCCCAGCGCGCAGCAACTGCCCCATCACCGCGGGGACCCCGCCCGCGCGATAGAAATCCTCGGCCAGATAGCTGCCCGCCGGTTGCAGATTGACGATCAGCGGCACGTCGGCGCCTTGCGCCTCCCAATCCTCGAGCGTCAGTTCGACGCCGATATGGCGCGCGATCGCGTTGAGATGGATCGGCGCGTTGGTCGATCCGCCGATCGCCGAATTGACGCGGATCGCATTGAGGAAGGCGGTGCGAGTTAAAATATCGCTCGGCTTGCGGTCGGCGAGAACCATCTCGACGATCTGCATGCCCGTGCGATACGCGCATTCCTGCCGGTCGCGATAAGGCGCGGGGATCGCGGCCGATCCGGGCAGCGACATGCCGAGCGCCTCGGTCAGCGAGTTCATCGTCGTCGCGGTGCCCATCGTGTTGCACCAGCCGGTCGACGGCGCCGAGGAGGCGACGAGCTCGAGGAAGCCCTTATAGTCGATCTCGCCCGCCGCGAGCAGTTCGCGGGCTTTCCACACGATCGTTCCCGACCCGGTGCGCTCGCCCTTGAACCAACCGTTGAGCATCGGGCCGACCGACAGCGCGATCGCCGGCAGATTCACCGTCGCCGCCGCCATCAGGCACGCGGGCGTGGTCTTGTCGCACCCGATCGTCAGCACCACGCCATCGAGCGGATAGCCATGAATCGCCTCGACAAGGCTGAGATACTGGAGGTTGCGGTCGAGCCCAGCGGTCGGGCGCTTGCCGGTTTCCTGGATCGGATGCGTCGGAAATTCGATCGCGATGCCGCCCGCGTCGCGAATCCCGTCGCGGACGCGCTTCGCGAGCTCGATGTGGTGGCGGTTGCACGGAGTCAGGTCGCTGCCGGTCTGGGCGATGCCGATGATCGGGCGCCCCGACTGCAATTCGTCGATGCTGAAACCATAGTTCAGATATCGCTCAAGATAGAGCGCCGTCATATCCGGGTTGTCCGGGTTGTCGAACCAGGCACGCGACCGCAACCCTGCCTTGCCTTCTGGCCGCGTTTTCGCCCCGTCTCCCATATATATCCTTCTCGATGCACATTTTCAGCCCAAGGCCGGAATCGGTTGATAACCTGAACCGGCACAGATAGGAAGCATATATATCAGACAAATAAAAATGGGATGAAGAATGATGATTCGCCTGGGATTGGTCGGAATTGGAAAAATAGCGCGCGATCAGCATCTTCCGGCCATCGACGCGGACGATCGATACCGGCTTGTCGCCACCGCGAGCCGCCATGCACGGCTCGACGGCGTGCCGGGCCATACCGATATCGCGGAAATGATCGCGACCGATCATGCGCTCGACGCGGTTTCGATCTGCACCCCGCCCGTCGGTCGCCACGCTATCGCCGCGGCGGCGATCGACGCGGGGCTGCATGTCATGCTCGAAAAACCGCCCGCAGCAACTACGACCGAGATCACCGCGCTCGCCGACCACGCCCGCGCGCGCGGCGTCACCCTGTTCGCGACCTGGCATTCGCGCGAAGCCGCGGGCGTCGCTGCTGCGAGGGACTGGCTGGCCGACAAGCAGATCCGCACCGCGCATATCCGGTGGAAGGAAGACATCCGGCGCTGGCACCCGGGGCAGGAGTGGATCCTCGAAGCCGGCGGCTTCGGCGTCTTCGACCCCGGCATCAACGCACTGTCGATCATGACCGCGATCCTCCCCGCGCCGCTGCTGCTCGACGCGGCGCGAATCGACATTCCCGATTGCCGCAGTTCGCCGATCGCCGCGACGATGGCGATGCGCAGCGGCGATGCCACGGTCACCGCCGACCTCGATTTCCTGCAAACCGGGCCGCAGAGCTGGGACATCGAGGTTGAAACCGATGCCGGCATGTTGCGCCTGTCGATGGGCGGCAGCGTGCTCGAACTGCCGGGCGGTGAACCTGCGACCGGCGCGGATCGTGAATATCCGCGCCTCTATTCCCGCTTCGCCGAACTGGTCGCGGCGGGCAAGAGCGACGTCGACATCCGCCCGCTCCAGCTTGTCGCCGACGCCTTCCTCGTCGCCGAACGGCGCACGGTCGCCCCGTTCCAGTTCTGACAAGCACGCATCCCAATCGCTGACAAAAAAAGGCCCGCCTTCGAAGGGGACGGCGGGCCTTTGGGTGTGCAGACGAAAATAGTGAGGGGCGCGCCTAGTCGCGCGCGGCGCCGATCCGCGGGATGCCGATCGATTCGGTATCGCCGATATCGATCGGCACCAGCCCGAAGTGCATACGCCAGGGCGCGGTCGGGTCGTTGCCGAACATCGTGTACCAATAGCGACCCTGCTTATCGCGGAATGCCGTGCCATGGCCGCCGTGCGGCGCCCCCATGCGGCGCTGCGTATAGGGACCGAACAGGCTCTTCGAGGTGCCGTACATCATGTCGTAGGTGCCATGCGTGCGCAGCGGCCCGTGCCATTCGGCGCCGGTCAGGAAATAGACGCCGTTCGCCTTGATCAGCCCGTTTCCTTCATAACCGACATGGTCGCCGTCGGCGTCGACAAGTTTGCGCACCGGCCCCTCGAAGCCGCTGCGCGCGGCGTTGAGTTTTCCGATGCTGCCACCGCCCCACAGGAAATAAAGGCCGTCGTCATCCTCGAACGGAAAGCCGTCGATGCCTTTGACGAAGAAGCTTTTGGTGACATTTTCATAAGGCCCATCGGCCTTCCCGGTCGTCGAGCGATAGAGCCAGGTCTTGCCGCCGACGCCCTTCTCCATCACCGAAAAGGCGAGATAATAGGTTTTGTCGCGCGCCGACCACATGATCTCGGGCGCCCAGAGCTCGGCGATATTCTTGCCGAAATCATAGCCCATGCCCTCCCACTTCCAGATGAAGCCGACCTCGTCCCACTGCTTGAGGTCCGACGAGCGCCACAGCTTCACCCCGCCATCGGGCTTGTGATAGCCATAGCCGTCGAGCGTGCCGACGAGATAGTAGAAGCCGTCGCCGCCGAGCGTCACCGAAGGGTCGCGCATCGTCTCGCTGGTCACCAGCGCCTTGCGCGCGGCGACGGCGCTATCCTCGGTGATCACCGACGCCGCCTGCCGCAGCCGCCCGTCGGGCGCGCGTTCGAGTGGCACAAGCCCGACCTGTTCGCAGAACATCGCAAAGCCGTCGTCGCATTTGGGGTTATAAACCGCGGCGAGCCGATCATCGTCGAGCCGCACCAGCGACCCGCGGCCGGCGTGCGGCACCGCGAGCGCGCGCATCGTGAACGGGCCGTAGGGCGTTGGCGCCTCTGCCACGAACAGATCCTCGGTCGCGGTGCGCATCCGCCCCGTGACCTCGCTCGCGGCAAGAACATAGCGGTCGCCGTCGCGGACCATCGCCGCGCCGCGCGTTCCGACGCGGGTGCGTACCGGCCAATCCTTGCCGACCGGCGGATGCTTGGCGAACAGCGCCTGATCGGGTTTGAGGAAGCGCGGCGCTTCGGCGAGCTTGCCGAAACCCGGAGCCAGCTTCGCAATCGAGCCGCCACCCCAGAGCAGATAGCCGGTGCCGTCCGTATCGACGAACAGTGACACGTCGGACGCACCATCAACAAGGCACGGCGAAGCCTTGAACGCACCCCCCGGCTGCGCCGCAAGCCCCGTCGCGACGCGCGCGCAACCGGTCTTGTCGGAAAAAGCCAGATACAGCTTGTCGCCCGCAACCGTCACCGACGGGGCCAGATAGCGTTCGGACACGTCGCCGGGCGCGATGCCCTCGCCCGAAATCCTGGCCGGGCCGATGCGCGTCCATGTCGCCGCGTCGGGCGAGGTCCACAGTTCGACGCCGTGCCGCGCGCCGCTACGCAGGCTCGTGCCGGTGAGGATCCACCCGCCCCCCGGCAGCCGCGCGACCGACGCGTCGCCGATCGGCCGTTCGGCAAAGATCGCGGCAACCGGCTTGGCGTCTGCGGCGGGCATCACCGTCGCATTCTTGTCCATCGACGGGTGGTCGGCGAAGATATCGTCGGCGACGGCACTCTTCAGCTTCTGTTGCGCTTCGGCCGACGGCGCCAGCGACAGCGCCGCCAGCGTCAGGCCGGTGATCCAGGTCTTCATCTGCACGGTCATTTACCCTTCTGGAGCGCCTTGAAGTCGTCGAATATCGTATAGTTGGGCGCGGCGCTGCCGTCCGCATTCTTGCGGATCGTCGCCGGCGCGAACACGCTGTTGATCAGCCACGGCGTCTTGTCGGGACCGAAATTGTTCGACATCGAACGTCCCTGCTTGAAGCCATAGGTCGCGACTGCGAGCCGGCCGGTGTCGCGGAACATCTTCATCTGGTTCGCGACATAATGTTTGCGGTTCTCGAACCACGGGCTCATCCGCAGGAAGTCGTCCCATTGCGCCTTGGGGAACGGCGTTTCGAGCGCTGCCTTGATGATCTGCCAGTTCTGCGCGGTGCGCGGTGCCTGATATTTGTCGGCAAAGGCCGGCGCGACGACGCCCTTCATATTCTGCTGCCACCACCAGATGAGCGAAAATTCGGTGACGATGAATGTCTGCTCGGACCGCATGCGCGGCAGGATATAGTCGAGGAAGGGCTTCGACGCCTCGATCGCCGGGATATGCGGGTGGATGTTGACCCCGTCGAGCTCGGGCGTCGCCTTGACGAACGCCATCCAGCGTTCGGTCGACGCGGTCTGGTTCTTCTTGAGATCCATCCGGTTGAGCGCGCCCATATAGAGGCGGGTCTTACAGTCGCCGGGGCACGCCTTGGCGCGATAGTCGATCACGCGCTTTGTCATCGCCTCGTAAAAGGCGTTGAGATCGAGGTCGCGGTCCTGCTCGCGGCTTTCGATATAGGGTTCGTTGCCGACGACGAGGATATCGACCTTGCCGACCACGAGCGGCAGCACCGCATCGACACGCGCCAGTTCGCGCGCGAACGCCGGCGTGCCCGCCTTGGGGAAATCGCCGCGATTATAAGGAAATTTCAGCGTCAGGATCGTCTTGTAGCCGCGCGCATGGGCATCGAGGATCGCCTTGACCGCGCCATGGTCGGCGGCGCCGCGGTCGAGCTGCGGCATCGGCACGAACAGGCGGACCCAGCGCGCGTCGGCCTTTTCGAGGTCGCGGTAATCGACGTCCTCATAATGCTCGTTGTAATTCGCCCCCAAAATGCCCTGCGCCTGGGCTAAGCCCGGCAGCCAGGCGAGCGCCGCGACGGCGGTCAACAATCCCCGCATTTTCATCTCCTCATGATCCTGGTCACGGGCGGCTGCGGCCGTCCTTTTCGATTTTGTCGAGCCAGCCCGCCAGCTTCGCGGTGAGGTCGGGCATTTTGTCCGCGAGGTTCGCCCGCTCGCCGGGATCGCCCGCCAGATTGTAGAGCTGGTGCCGCGGCAGCGTCCCGATCGCATTGCCATGAAACTCGTGCGGCTCGACGCTGCCGCGAATGAATTTCCAGTCGCCGGCACGCAGCGCAAGGATGCGCGCGCCGCTGCTCGCGACGGTGGTCCCCGTCGTCACCATCAGCTTGGTATCCTCGATCACATGGTCGCGGCCGCGCGCGCTACGCCCCATCAGCGGCATCAGCATGTCGAAGCTGTCGACGGCGGCATCGCGCGGCAGCGCCTGCCCTACCAGCGCCGCCAGCGACGCAACCATATCGACATGATCGACTAGCGCCTCCGACACATGGCCTTCGCGGACATGCCCCGGCCAGCTGACGATCATCGGCACGCGCGTGCCGCCTTCGTAAATGCTGTATTTTCCGCTCTGGTACGGACCCGACGGCTTATACTCACCCGCCAGTTCGACCGCCTGGTCCTCATAACCGTCGAACAGGATCGGCCCATTGTCGCTGCTGAGGATCACGAGAGTGTCGTCGGCGATGCCAAGCTCGGCGAGCTTGTCCATCAACGCGCCGACGGTCCAGTCGAACTGGACGATCGCGTCGCCGCGCGGCCCCATGCCCGATGTGCCGGCGAAGCGTGGATGCGGCGCGCGCGGGACATGCGGCTCGTTCATCGCGAAATAGAGGAAGAATGGCTTGTCCCTGCGCGCGGTCACGAAATCGACCGCCTTGCCGAGCAGCTGGTCGGTCAGCTCCTCGTCCTTCCAACGCGCCGCGTTGCCGCCGGTCATGTAACCGATGCGGCTGATGCCGTTGACGATCGTGTTCGAATGTTCGGGATCGCCCTTGAACTTCAGCTGTTCGGGATGTTCGGCACCGGTCGGCTCGTCGCCGACCTTAGACTTGTAATCGACGCGGATCGGGTCGGCGGGATCGAGATTCACGACGCGCCGGTTCTCGATCAGTACCGTCGGCACGCGGTCGAGCGTCGCGGGCATGAAATAGCCATAGTCGAAGCCGACATCGAGCGGCCCCGGCGCGATCTCGCCGTTCCAGTCGACCTTGCCGTCGCCGAGGCCGAGGTGCCATTTGCCGACAACGCCGGTCGCATAGCCCGCCTTCCTGAGCATATGCGGCAGGGTGAACTGGCCGGGGCGGATCAGCGCGGGGGCATCGCCGGGCAGGATCTGCGTTCCCGACGCGCGCCAGGCATAATCGCCGGTCAGCAGGGCATAGCGCGACGGCGTGCAGGTGGCGGAGGGCGAATGGGCGTTGAGGAAGCGCGTCCCGCGGGCGGCGAGACGGTCCACGTTGGGCGTCTTGAGATTTGTCGCGCCGTAACAACCCAGATCGCCATAACCGAGGTCGTCGGCATAGATGACGATGATATTGGGCTTGGTGCGCGGGGTGGCCCCCAAGGCGACACGCGGCAGCGCGACCGCTCCCGCGCCCGCCAGCAGCAGCGCCCGACGCGACAATATGGATTTCACGACCCTCTCCTAATCGACTTGAGTAGGATATATCTGATTTATTATGAGCGCGCAACGCGGCGGGGCTATTTCGCCTGCATCCGTCGGAAATCGTCTATCCACGCGTAATTGAATGCCGCGGTGCCGTCGGGATTGGGACGGATCGTCCGTCCGGCATAGACGCTGTTTAGCAGCCACGGCGTCTTCTTCGGACCGAAATTGTTCGACATCGAACTGCCCTGCTTGAACCCATAGGTCGCGACCGCCAACCGGCCGGTGTCGCGGAACATCTTCATCTGGTTGGCGAGATAATGTTTGCGGTTCTCGAACCACGGGCTCATCCGCAGGAAATCGTCCCACTGCGCCTTGGGGAAAGGCGTTTCGAGCGCCGCCTTGATGATCTGCCAGTTTTGCGCGTTACGCGGCGCCTGATACTTGTCGGCAAAGGCCGGCGCGACCGGCTTGGTCAGATTCTGCTGCCACCAGCCGACGAGCGAAAATTCGGTGACGATGAATGTCTGCTCGGGCCGCATCCGCGGCAGGATGTAGTCGAGGAAGGCTTTCGACAGCTCGATCCTGGGGACGTGCGGGTGGATATTGACGCCCTCGATCTCGGGCGTCGCTTTCACATAAGCCAGCCAGCGTTCGGTCGACGGCGTAATATTCTTTTTGAGGTCGAGCCGGTTGAGCGCGCCCATATAGAGCTTCGTCTTGCACTCGCCGCCACAATTGGCCTTGCGATAAGCGATGATGCGGCCCGCCATCGTTTCGTAAAAGGCATTGAGGTCGAGGTCGCGGTCCTGCTCGCGCGTTTCGAAATAGGGCTCGTTGCCGATCACCAAAATATCGACCTTGCCCATCACCAGCGGCAGCACGGCATCGAGCCGCGCGAGTTCGCGCGCAAACTCCGCGCTTCCCGCCTTGGCAAAGTCGCGGTCGGTTTGCGGCCATTTCAGCGTGAAGATCGTCTTGTACCCCCGCGCACTCGCTTCAAGGGTGGTGCGGATGGCGCCATGCTCCGCCGCGCCGCGATCGACCTGCGGCATGGGCAGGAACAGGCGGATCCATTTGGCGCCCGCGTCATCGATTTCCCGATAATCGACATCCTCGAAATGCTCGTTGAAATTCGCGCCGAGCGCGCCCTGCGCCGCAGCGGCGCCGGGGTGCATCATCGTTGCGGCACCAGCGGCCCAAATCCATTTCCCCGGCATTTCGCCCTCCCGTTCTGTGCTGAAACCTTGACTCATCTTAATTATACGATAATACAGATATAACGATGGCGTACAGCCGGGCAAGGGAGGAATGGATGAAATCGGCACGGCACACGCGGAGATGGGCGATCGGGGCGGCAGGGGCCGCCCTTTTCGCGATGCTCGGCGCCGGCGTGGCACCCGCCCATGGCGTCGCCCCCGCTGACACGCCAGCGAAATCGGCTCCGCACGCGCCGGCGCGGCAGCCGAACATCCTCTTCATCCTGATCGATGACATGGGATATGCCGACCTGTCGCTGACCGGCAACAAGCTGGTTGCGACGCCGAACATCGACGCGCTCGCCCGCGACGGCATGGTGATGACGCAATTCTACGATGCCGCGCCGATCTGTTCGCCCTCGCGCGCCGGCTTCATGACCGGTCGCTTCCCTGCCCGCGATCGTTTCGTGACCTATATCCACGATCGCAAGCGCAACCGTAACTTCGGGCAGGCCGACTGGCTCGACCCGTCGCTCCCCATGCTGCCGCGCCTGATGCGACAGGCCGGCTATGCTACCGGCCATTTCGGCAAATGGCACCTCGGTGGCGGGCGCGACATCGGCGACGCGCCGCTGCCGTCAGCCTATGGCTTCGACGAAAGCTATACTCAATGGGAAGGCCTCGGCCCGCGCGTCCTGCCGACCGACCTTACCAACAAGCTGGGCCAGCAGAGCGCCGAACTGGGACAGGGCCCGGTCGAATGGCTGCCGCGCGCCGAGATCACCGGCCGCTTCATCGACAAGACGATCGATTTCGTGGGGCGCAGCAAGGACCGTCCGTGGTTCGCGCAGCTGTGGCTGACCGACATGCACACGCCGTGGGTGCCCAGCGCCGCGCAGCTCGCCGCGACCAAGGGCAAGGGCGCCACGCCGCGCGAGGACCAGTTCCTCGCCGTGCTCGTCGCGATGGATGCCGAGATCGGCCGGCTCGTCGATGGGCTGCGGCAGGCCGGCGAGCTTGACGATACGCTGATCGTCTTCACCTCCGACAACGGCCCCACCATCGGCGCCGATACCCCGGGGTCGGCGGCGCCCTATCGCGGCCGGAAAGCGAGCCTGTACGAAGGCGGAATACGCCAGCCTCTGATCGTGCGCTGGCCCGGCCATATCGCCGGCGGCGGCCGCGACGCACAGAGCGTGACGCAGGCGGTCGACCTGCTTCCGACCCTCGCGGCCATCACCGGCGCCGAAAAGCCAGCGGGGATCGACGGCATCGATATGTCCGCCGCCTGGCGCGGCCAGCCGATCGCCACGCGCCCCGACATCTACAGCCATATCGCACGCCCCGGCGGCGAAGCCTTCGGCCCGCTCTATTCGATCCGCTCGGGCCCGTGGAAGCTGTTGATGAACGCCGACGGCGGTGGCGCCGAACTCTACAATATCGAAGAGGATCGGCGGGAACAGCGTGATCGAAAGACCGAAGATCCCGCGACCGCCGCCAAGCTGTCGGCGAAGCTTTCGAAGTGGATCGCGAGCTTGCCGCAACCAGCCTTTCCCCGGCGCCGCGCCAGATAGCGCACGGGCAGCTAACCGGCGGCTTCGCGCCGAATTTTATCATATTAATTCTATACATATCAGATTTGAAGGGGGAGAAGTTCACAATGCGAAACAAGATAATCCTGGCGTGCACGACATCGGCCTTGGGGCTCATCGCCATGCCTTCGGCGGCGCTGGCACAGGACCAGGACGGGCAGGTCACCGTCGACTCGGCGCCCGAAGATCCGCAGGCCGACGACGCGATCGTCGTCACCGCAATTCAGCGCAGCCTCGAAACCTCGCAGGCGATCAAGGAGGATTCGGACCAGATCGTCGATTCGATCGTGGCCGAGGATATCGGCAAGCTGCCCGACGTCACCGCGACCGAATCGCTCGCGCGCATCACCGGCGTCCAGGTCGATTATGCTAATGGCACCGCCGCCGGCACCCGCGTGCGCGGCCTGCCCAATATCGCGACGACATACAACGGGCGCGAACTCTTCACCGGCCAGGGCCGCGCCGTCGCGCTCCAGGATTTCCCGTCGAGCAGCATCGCGCGCCTCGACGTCTATAAATCGGGCAGTGCCAATCTGCTCGAACCCGGCGTCGCGGGCCTGATCGACGTGCGTGCCCGCAAACCGCTCGACTTCAAAGGCGACCGCATCGCGGGCGGCATCAGCGGGGTGCATTGGAAGCAATCGCAAAAGCTGGGCGTCGACGCAAACCTCCTCCTCAGCAAACGGTGGGACACGGGGATCGGCGAGATCGGCTTCTTGATCGAGGGATCCTACACCGACCTCAAATTCCTCGATTCCTCGCGCAACGTCGCGCAGGCGATCCTCGTGCGCAACAACGTGCCCGGGCTCGGCACGATCCGTTATCCGTCGTTCGTCAACATCAACTATAACACCGCCGACCGCTATCGCCCGTCGGTGGCGACCGCGCTGCAATGGCGGCCGAGCAACGAACTCGAATTTTATGCCGACTTCCTGTTCCAAGGCTATCGGAGCAGCGGCTATGGCAGCAACCTCCAGATCAACTCGGGCGTGCAGGCCAATCTGAGCGACATCGAACTGTTCTCCGGCACCAACCAGGTCAAGAGCATGACGGCGACTGCCGGCGGCATCCCGACCGGCAACCAGAATGTCGTGACGGGAAAGACCGACACCTATCAGGCGGGCACCGGCTTTATCTGGAAGCGCGACGGGCTGAAGATCACGGGCGACGTCGCCTTCACCGATTCGACCTTCACGCGGCGGACGACGCAGTTCAACTATTCGCTCGTCGTCCCGCAACCGACGCGCACCTATGATTTCGACACCGATATCGGCGCCGGTGGCGGCACCGTCGTCGTCGACGATTTCCCCGTCAACGACCCGTCGCGCTATCGCATGGTGGGGCTCGGCGAGAATGGCGAGCGCAACCACGGCCGCGACTGGCAGGGGCGGCTCGACCTCGATTACCGGATGGGGCCGACGGGCATTACCAACGTCCAGGCCGGCGTCCGCTTCAACAGCCGCGACTTCGATTTCGCCAATTATTCGGAAAGCGGCAACGCGCCCGCCGGCCAATTCTATTCGCTGCTGCCGCTCGAATACAGCACCGTCGCACCGGGCTTTCGCGGCGACAAGGTGCCGGTCACGCGCGTTTTCCTGACCCCGACCACCGACAGCATCATGGACAATCTGGACTTCCTGCGCGACCTCACGGGCGACCGCACCGAAGTCCCGCCGCTCGACCGGGTCTATTTCGGCAACGAAAAGGGATATGCGGGCTATGTCCAGGGCCGCTATGCCTTCGACATCGGCAGCATGACGGTCGACGGCCTCGTCGGCTTGCGCGCCGTTCGCACCGAGACCGAAATCAACGGCTTTGACCGGGTAACAACGGGCGGCGTTACCACGGTGACGCCGGTGTCGCAGTCGAATAGCTACACCGACTTCCTGCCCAACATCAGCGCGCGCATTCGCCTGGCACCGAAGCTGCAACTCCGCCTCGCTTTCACCGAAACGCGCACGCGTCCCGGTTTCGGCGACCTCAACCCGTCGCTGACCATCGGCGCGCCTTCGGCGATCTGCAACACCGATCCGAACGATGTCGATTGCGTCCGCAATGCTTCGGGCGGCAACGCCGACCTCGATCCGATCAAGTCGCAGAATTACGACGCGTCGCTCGAATGGTATTTCTCGCGCGGCGGCTCGCTGACCTTCGGCGCCTTCCAGCGCGACGTGACCGGCTTCATCTCCGATTTCACGACCGATATCGACGACGCCGAATTCGGCCGGCTGCGCGTCACACGTCCGTTCAACGGCGGCGAAGGCCGCCTGCGCGGCATCGAAGCGGCGTTCCGCACCTTCCTGCGCTTCCCGCAACTGCCCGAATGGCTGCAGAATTTCGGTGTCCTCGCGAACTATACCTATATCGACCATGGAACCGAATTGCCCGATGCGCTGGCCGCGACCCTGCCGGGCAAGCAGCGGATCGCCGGTGTGTCGAACCATATCGCGAACGCGTCGGTCTTTTACGAGAACCAGTCCTTCTCGGCCCGGCTTTCGTATAACTACCGTTCGGACTTCGTGGCCGATTATAACCGGGTCAACGATCCGTTGCTCGGGAATGCGGTGCTCGGCCCGACAACACCGATCATCGAGGATGGCCGCGGCAGCCTCGACTTCAACGCGACGCTCGATCCGACGAAGAATGTGACGATCGCGTTCAGCGCGACGAACCTGCTCGGCGCGGCGGCAACGAACCGCCGGCAATATGACGCCGAGGGCCACAGCTATCCGTGGCAGACGCGTTTCCTCGAGACGATCTACCGCGTCGGCGTCCGCTTCCGCTTCTGATCCCAACCTCCTTGGGTCCCATTGGCCCGCAATCGCCACCTGGCGATTGCGGGCTTCTTTTTGGGGCGCACCGGGCGCCGTGCGCGTCATTCGCCCGCCGCGGCCCGCGCACGCTTGCGCTTCCCCTTGCCGCGCTTGCCTTTACCCGGTCCCGGCGCCTTGCCGCCTTCCAGCCGGCCCTTCACCACGCCGCCGTCGACCTTCCTCGGCCACGGGTCGACGAAGCTTTTCGCGGCCCAGTCCTCCCACTGCTTCGCCATGCGCGCGGCGATGTCGGGGTGCGCGGCGGCAAGGTCGCGCGTCTCGGTCCGGTCGCTGCTCATGTCATAAAGCTGCCAGGGCGTGCCGAATTGCGCGACCAGCTTCCACTTGCCGTCACGCACCGCCTTGTTGCCCTCATGCTCCCAGAATATCGGCACGCTGCGCGTCAGTGCCTCGCCTTCGAACGCGCCGGCAAAGCTGCGCCCCGACATCGGGCGGATGTCGTGCCCGTCGAAGCGCGCCGGATATTTGGCGCCCGCGAGTTCGACGAGCGTCGGCATCACGTCGACCAGATGGCCGGGCTCGCGCACCATCGTGCCGCGAGCCTTCGCGTCGATCCCGGCGGGCCACGATGCGATCAGCGGAGTCGCGATCCCGCCTTCCTCGGCATAATGTTTGAAATAGCGGAACGGCGTGTTCTGGAGTGTCGCCCAGTTGAGCCCGACGAAGACGTTCGAATTCTTCCCGCCCCACGGCGCCGCGCCGGTGCGTCCGTCGGGGCCGCTTTCGGCGTTGCCGCCATTGTCCGACATGAAGAGGATCAACGTGTTGTCGAACTCGCCGCGCGCCTTCAGGTCGGCGACCAGCGTTCCGACCGCCTTGTCCATCCGCGAAACCGCGGCGGCATAGACGGCCATGATCGTGTCGAACCGATCCTTGTCCGCGGCCGACATCTTGTCCCAGTCATAGGCTTCGGGCAGCGCGCCGGGCAGCGCCGCATCGGGGGCTATCAGCCCCATCGCCTTCTGGCGCTCGAAGCGGTCGCGGCGCAGCTTTTCCCAGCCCGCCATATATTTGCCCTTGAACTTCGCGATCTCGTCGGCGGGCGCCATCACCGGGAAATGGACGGCGGTAAACGGCAGATAGAGGAAGAAGGGCTTTCCTTCCGCTTTCGCTTCATCAACGAAACGCACGGTCCAGTCGACCAGCATGTCCGACGCATACCATTCGCCCTTGCCCACTTCGGGCGAATCGAGCCGGGTGCGCTGACCGTCGATCATGGCGAACTCGCGGCCCGGCTGGTTCGGGAAATAGGTCCCGCCCTTGTGAAAGAGGGATCGGTCGAACCCCACTTCTTTCGGCGGCGTGCCGTTCTGCGCGCCGATATGCCATTTACCCGCCATTCCCGTGAAATAGCCTGCGGGCTTCAGCACCTCGGCGATCGTGACCGCGCGGTCGGCGATACGGCCCTGCAAACCGCCCGCCCCGGCGCGCACGGCGCTGTCGAGCCCTCCCATTCCCGCTTCGTGCGGATAAAGCCCCGTCAGCAGCGACGCGCGCGACGGGCTGCAACGCGCCGTATTGTAGAATTGGGTGAAGCGAAGGCCGTTTTTGGCCAGCGCGTCGAGGTTGGGCGTGGCGATCTCGCTGCCATAGGGCCCGATATCCGAAAATCCCATGTCGTCGACGAGGATGACGATCACATTGGGGCGCTTGGCCTGCTCCGCCGGTGCCGGCGCGGCGGACCGTGCCGTGGCTTGCCCGGTCGCCGCGTGCGCGCACGGCCCCGCGAGCAGCGCAAATGCCGCGGCGGTCGCCGCAGCCCCGCGCATGGCACGCCTTATCGACTTCGAAACTTTCATGCTTAACCCTCTCGCAGACGACCCCGATTGAATTGGCCTATTTATCTGACAAGATTTGTCGCAGAAGTATGTTAGTCGAATATATAGCCACCGGTTATGGGCCTGTATCGCCTTTGAAGACGCGCGCACGCCATGCTTCGATCATGATGCCTGCGTCCCCACCTGAGAGGCATTTCATGATCGCCAGCCCCTATCTTCTTTATCTTGGCCATGTGAACGACGAAGTCGGCATCAAGACGTCGCGCGGCCTTGCGGTTTTCCGGCCCGACGATTGTATCGGCGAATTCCGCCATGACGATTGCGAGCTGTCGCTGGGCCTGCCTCGCATGGGCTTTGCCGAAGCGGTCGCCGCAGGCGCCCGGACGCTTGTGCTCGGCATCGCCAATGCGGGGGGCAAGCTGGGCGACGACCTCGTCCGCGATGCCGTCGCGGCGATCGAGGCGGGGCTCGACGTCGCCTCCGGCCTCCACAACCGGCTGCGCGACGAGCCGGCGCTGGTCGAAGCGGCCAGGCGCCATGGCCGCACGCTCCACGACGTCCGCGATCCGCGCCCCGACATCCCGATCGGCAATGGCAAGCGCCGCGCCGGCAAGCGTCTGCTCGCCGTCGGCACCGATTGTTCGGTCGGCAAGATGTACGCGACTCTCTGCCTCGAACGCGCGATGCGCGCGCGGGGCATGGCGGCCGATTTCCGCGCGACGGGCCAGACGGGCATTCTGATCGCCGGCAGCGGCGTGCCGCTCGACGCGGTGATCGCCGATTTCATCTCGGGCGCCATCGAACAGTTGTCGCCCGCGCGCGACGATGACGGATGGGACCTGATCGAGGGTCAGGGTTCGCTTTTCCACCCCTCCTTCGCCGGGGTTTCGACGGGCCTCCTGCACGGCGCGCAGCCCGACGCGCTGGTGCTCTGCCACGACCCCGTGCGCCCGCACATGCGCGGGCTGCCGCACTATCCCATGCCCGGGCTTCGGGAGACCCTCGACGCGAACCTTCAGGCCGCGGGGCTCACCAACCCCGGCGTCCGCGCCGTCGGCGTCGCGCTCAATACCTCCAAGCTTTCGCCTGCCGAGGCAGAACGGCTGTGCGCCGAGACCGCCGACGCGCTCGGCCTGCCCTGCACCGACCCCTTTTCCATGGGAGTAGATCCCATCATCGACTGGATCGCCACATGCTTCGAACCCTCGCCGCGCAAAGCGACGCTTTCCCTCTAGCCCGGCCGTTCCGCATCTCGCGCGGGGTCAAGACCGTCGCGGATGTGGTGACGGTCGAAATCGGCTGCGACGGTGTCACCGGGCGCGGCGAAGGCGTGCCCTATCCGCGCTATGGCGAATCGATCGCGAGCGCGCTTGCGGCGATCGAGGAGGCACGCGGCGCGATCGAGGCCGGCGCGACGCGCAACGAACTTCAGCACATCATGCCCGCGGGCGCGGCGCGTAACGCGGTCGACTGCGCGCTATGGGATCTCGAGGCGAAATCGTCGCGCGAATGCGTCACCGCCCGCCTCGGCCGCCCGCCGCTGGGCGCGACCCCGACGGCGATCACCGTCAGCCTCGACGATCCCGCCGCGATGGGCACCGCCGCCCGCGCGCTCGCCCGCGTCCCGCTGATCAAGATCAAGGTCGACAGCAGCGACCCCGAAACGCAGATCCGCACCGTGCGCAATGCAGCGCCCGCCCCGCGCGTCATCGTCGATCCCAACGAAAGCTGGACCTTCGCCGAGGTCGAGCGGCTCCAGCCCCTGCTCGCCGAATTGCGCATCGACCTGCTCGAACAGCCACTCCCGGCCGACGACGACGACGCGCTCGCGGGCTTCGCCCCACTCGTCCCGATCGCCGCGGATGAATCAGCGCATGTCGCGGGCGACGTCGGCGCGCTCGCCGAAAAATACCAGGTCATCAACATCAAGCTCGACAAGACCGGCGGGCTGACCGGCGCGCTCGCGCTCGCCGATGCCGCCGCCGCCGCGGGGCTGGGCGTGATGACCGGCAGCATGATTTCCTCGTCCCTGTCGATCGCGCCCGCGCTGATAATCGCGGCGCGATCGGCCTTCGTCGATCTCGACGGCCCCTTGTGGCTGGCGAACGATCGGCCGGGCGGCGTCGGACACGGCACAGGTGTCTTGACGCCGCCCGCACGAGGCTTTTGGGGAACGGCATAAAGTCCTTAGCTATGTAAGAAAAAAGGGGTGTCGCACATGATCCGCTCTCTCAGGACAACCACCGCGATCGCCGCGCTTTGCGTCGCGGGCGCCATCGCGGTGCCGCAAGGAACCGCCCAGACGGAGGTCGCAGCCGACGTGATCCTGCGCGGCGGCACGGTCTATAGCGGCGAGGCCGCACCCTTTCGCGGCGACGTCGCGATACGCGGCGACCGCATCACCTATGTCGGGCCCAAGGCGCCCGGAACGGCGACGCGAACGATCGACGCGACCGGGCTGATCGTCGCGCCCGGCTTCATCGATCCCCACACCCATGTGAACGAGGCGCTCGCCTCCTCCGATCCCGCCGCGCGGCTCGTCCTCCCCTTCCTGACGCAGGGCGTCACAACCGCCTTCATCGGCGTCGATGGTGGCGGCGATCCCGATATCGCTCGCACATTCGGAACCGCAAAGGCCGCGAGTGGCGATGGCGAAGCGGGCCTCGGCCAGTCGATGCGCGACTTCGGGATCAATTTCGCTGCCTATGTGGGCCTCGGCGCGGTGCGTGCCAAGGTGATCGGCGCCGCCGATCGCGCCCCCACGCCCGCCGAGCTCGCGCAGATGGCCGACCTTGTCGACAAGGCGATGTGCGATGGCGCGCTGGGCCTGTCGACCGGCCTTTTCTATGCGCCGCAAAGCTTCGCCAAGCGCGACGAGGTGGTCGCGCTCGCCAAGGCAGCGGCGGCAAAAGGCGGCATCTACGACAGCCATTTGCGCGATGAATCGAGCTATACGATCGGCCTCGCCGCCGCCGTCGATGAAGCGCTCGCGATCGGCCGCGACGCCGGCATTCCGGTGCATATCGCGCATATCAAGGCGCTCGGCGTCGATGTGCATGGCCAGGCCGGCGCGGTGATCGCGCAGATCGAGAAGGCGCAAAAGGCCGGCCAGGTCGTCCATGCCGACCAATATCCCTGGTCGGCGTCGGGCACGGGGCTTTCGGCCGCGCTCCTCCCCCGCTGGGCGCAGGACGGCGGGCGCGCGGCGATGCTGAAGCGTTTCGACGACGGCGCCACGATGGCGCGGATGCGGCCCGAGATCGCTGAGAATCTGCGCCGCCGCGGCGGTCCCGCATCGCTACTCATCACCTCGGGGCCCGCAGGGGTCGAGGGCAAGACTCTCGAAGATGTCGCAAAGGAACAAGGCGTCGATCCGGTCGATGCCGCGATCGCGGTGCTTCGCCAGCGCGAGGCGGGGGTCGCCTCGTTCAACCAAAGCGAGGCCGACATTGCCGCCTTCATGACCCGCCCGTGGGTCGTCACCAGTTCGGACGCCTCGCGCGGCCACCCGCGCTACTACGCCTCCTATGCGCGCAAATATGCGACCTATGTGAAGGACAAGCGCGTCCTCGACCTCCGTCGCTTCATCGCGCAGAGCACGACCACCACCGCGCGCCTGTTCGGGCTGGAGGACCGCGGCGAACTCAAGGC
This sequence comes from Sphingopyxis sp. JAI108, assembly GCF_013410105.1. Taxonomy (GTDB): domain Bacteria; phylum Pseudomonadota; class Alphaproteobacteria; order Sphingomonadales; family Sphingomonadaceae; genus Sphingopyxis; species Sphingopyxis chilensis. Next base: position 164,374 of record NZ_JACCCJ010000005.1, on the reverse strand, counting down.
CGGCGCCTTCGCCGACGTCATCGCCTTCGATCCCGAGACCTTCGCCCCGCGCGCCGACTATGCGGATCCGGCGCTCTTTTCGACAGGGATGCGCTTCGTTCTCGTCAACGGGGTGCTCGCGCTCGAAGACGGCGCGCCGACCGGTGCCGCAGGCGGAAAGCCGCTGCCGCGCACGCCGGTGGCGGGCTGCCAATAATCCAGGGAAACGCGCCGGTCGCCCGGTGGCACGGAGGCGTCCTTCACGCAAAAAATAAACAAACAAAACAAGGGGTAAGACACATGATCAGATCAACGCCGATCGTATCGACCGCGGCTCTCGCCACCGCGCTGCTGTGGGGCGCACCCGTTCTCGCGCAGGAAGCGCCCGCGCCCGCCGCCGAAACCTATGCCGATGCGGAAATCACCGTGACCGGCAGCCGCATCCAGCGCGACGGCTTCCGCGCCCCGACCCCGCTCACCGTGCTCAATTCGGAGGATATCGAAAGCTCGGCGCCCGCGAATATCGCCGACTATGTCAACGACATCCCCTCGCTTGTCGGCAGCGTCACGCCGGCCAGCTCGAACCTCAACATCAGCGCGGGCACCGCCGGCGTCAACGCGCTCAACCTGCGCGCGCTCGGCACCGCGCGCACGCTCGTGCTGCTCGACGGCCAGCGGTCGGTCGGATCGACGATGACCGGGCTCGTCGACGTGAACACCTTTCCGCAAGGCCTGATCAAGAGCGTCGAGATCGTGACTGGCGGCGCCTCGGCGGCCTATGGCTCCGACGCCGTGTCGGGCGTCGTCAACTTCATCCTCGACAAGGAATATACGGGGATCAAGGGATCGGCCGAATATGGCATCACCACCTATGGCGATGCACCCAATTATCGCGCGACGCTGACCGCGGGCACCGCCTTTGCAGGCGGACGCGGGCACCTGCTCCTGAATGGCGAGATCGCGATCAAGGACGGGCTGCACAGCGTGCCGCGCGACTGGAACCAGCAGGGCTGGTACATGATCACCAACCCCGCCTATGCCGTGGGCAACGGCGAACCCGAACGGCTGGTCGTGCCGGGCGCGGGGCTCAGCCTCGCGACGCCGGGCGGCATCATCACCGATACCGCGCTGCGCGGCACCGTCTTCGGCCGCGGCGGTGCGGTCGGCCAGTTCGACTATGGCACCGTCCGCGACCCGTGGATGATCGGCGGCGACTGGGAATCGACGCAGGTGAACAGCTTTCAGTCGCTCGACCCCGCCGAAAACCGCAAGAGCCTGTTCGGACGCCTCAGCTTCGAGGTCTCCGACGGGCTCAACCTCTTCGTCCAGGCGTCCTATGCCAAGTCGAAGAATCTCGGCAATCTCGGCATCCAGCTCAACCAGGGCAACGTCACGATCCAATCGGACAACGCCTTCCTGCCGCAATCGGTGCGCGACGAGCTGGCGCTTCGCGGCATCGACCGGTTCAAACTCGGCACCACCAATGCCAATCTGCCGGTCCGCAAGAATGACACGCGGCGCGAATTGCAGCGCTATGTCGTCGGCGCCAACGGCGAATTCGACCTCTTCGGATCGAGCGCGCGCTGGGACGTCTATTATCAAAAGGGGATCAGCCGCACGCGCGAAATGGCGCGCGACATCAGCAACAATGCGCGCCTCGCGCTCGCGCAGGATGCCGTGTTCGCGCCCGCCGGCAATGCGCTCGGCGTGCCTGCGGGCACGATCGTCTGCCGCTCGTCGCTCACCAGCCCCGACAATGGCTGCGTGCCGTTCAACCGCATCGGCATCGGCACCGCGAGCCAGGAAGGGCTCGATTATGTGCTCGGCAATCCATTCCGCCGCCAGAAGTTCCAGCAGGACGTCTTCGCGGCCAACCTGTCGTTCGACGCCTTCGAGCTGCCCGCCGGGCCGGTGTCGGTCGCGATCGGCGGCGAGCACCGGCGCGAGAAAGTGTCGGGCGACGTGGCGGAAGAATTCCAGACCGGCTGGTTCGTCGGCAACTTCCTCCCCAGCTTTGGTTCCTACAATGTCAGCGAGGCCTATCTGGAACTCGCGGTGCCGGTGTTCGAGGGGCTCGACCTCAACGGCGCGGTGCGCGGCACCGACTATTCGACCTCGGGCTATGTCACGACATGGAAGGCGGGGCTGACCTGGGAACCGATTCCCGACATCCGTTTCCGCGCGACGCGATCGCGCGACATTCGCGCGCCGAACCTCGGCGAATTGTTCACCGCGGGATCGACGCGCATCAACGTGCTGCTCGATCCGACGCAGGATAATGCGTCGGTGCAATTCGCCGGAACGACGCGCGGCAACCCGCTGCTCGACCCCGAAAAGGCCGACCAGTGGGGCGTCGGTGTCGTACTGCAACCGCGCTTCATCCCCGGTTTCGCGCTGTCGGTCGACTATTATGATATCAAGATCAAGAACGCGATCGGCACTGTTCCGGCGCAAAAGATAGTCAATCGCTGCGCCCAAGGGGTGCAGGCGTTCTGCGACGCGGTCGCGCGCGGACCCAATGATTTCGACAACAATCTCCAGGTCTTCGAAACCCCGTTCAACTTCGCGGTCCAGCGCGCGACGGGGATCGACTTCGAAGGCTCGTACCGGGTGCCGGTCGGCAGCGGCGACCTGACGCTGCGCGCGATGGCGACGCGCTATATCAAGAATTATTTCGACAATGGCATCGACGACCCGACCGACACGGTGGGCCAGAACGCGCCCGGCGGGACGCCCAAATGGCTGTATCGCATCCAGGCCAATTGGGCGACCGACGGCTTCAATCTCAACCTGACGGGGCGCGGCATTTCGAGCGGCGTCTATGACACCAGCTTCGTCGAATGCACGTCGGGCTGCCCGGCGACGTCGGTCACCAACCCGACGATCAACGACAATCATATCGCGGGCGCCTTCTATCTCGATACCTCGCTGACCTTCGACGTCGAAATGGCGGGCAAGGAGCTCGAACTCTATCTCGCGGTGAACAATCTGCTCAACAAGGATCCGGCGGTCGTGGCGGCGGGGCCTGCGGGCAGCGCCTATGCGACGCCCGCGACCAACCAGTCGCTCTATGACCTGCTCGGCCGGACCTATCGCGTCGGCATCCGCTTCAAGCTGTGACGAAAGGACGGTCGATGAAACGCCTTACGCTCTCGCTCGCGGCGCTGCTCGCCAGCACCGCGCCCGCCTTCGCCCAGCATTATGACGTGCTGATCCGTGGCGGTACGCTCTATGACGGTACGGGGGGTCCCGCGCGCACCGCCGACGTCGCTATAACGGGCGACCGCATCGCGGCGGTCGGTTCGATCCCGGCCGGCGCGACGGCGACGACGCTGGTCGATGCCGCCGGCCGGATCGTCGCGCCGGGCTTCATCGACCCCCATTCGCACGCCGCGCCGAACATCCAGACGAAGGAGCTCGCCGCCGCGCTGCCGATGCTGCACCAGGGGATCACCACGCTGGCGATCAACCCCGACGGCGGCGGGCCGGCCGAACTCGGCCAGCAGATCGTCGACCTCAACACCAACATCCCCGGGGTAAACGTCATCCCGCTGATCGGCCACAATGCGGTGCGGCGCGCGGTAATGGGCGATGTCGCGCGGCTCGCGACCGCCGATGAGCAGGCGAAAATGGAAGGGCTCGTCACTGCGGCGATGGCGGCGGGCGCCTATGGCCTGTCCGACGGCCCCTTCTATATTCCGGGCAAATATTCGAACACCGCCGAAATCGTCGGCCTCGCCAAGGCGGCGGCGCGCTTCCCCGGCGCCTTGTACATCAGCCACATCCGCGACGAAGGCAATTACGACGTCGGCGTCGTTGCCGCGGTCGACGAAGTGATCACCGTCGCGCGCGAAGCGAAAATCCCCGGCATCGTCACCCATATCAAGGTGCTGGGGCCACAGGTATGGGGCAAGTCGGCCGACGTCATCGCCAATATCAACAAGGCGCGCGCCGATGGGCTTGAGATCTGGGCCGACCAATATCCCTATTCGGCGTCGGGATCGAGCCTGATGGCCTCGCTCGTTCCCGGCTGGGCGCAGGAGGGCGGCGCGGCCGCGCTCGCCAAGCGGCTCCGGGATCCCGCGATGCGCGCGAAGATCCGCGCCGAGATGGTGCCGAACCTCGAACGCCGCGCCGGGCCGCACGCGCTGATGATCCGCAGCTTCGCACCCGACCCGTCGCTCGAGGGCAAGAGGCTCGACGAGATTGGCCGGATCAAGGGCATGGATCCCCTCGACGCCGCGATCGACATGCTGATCGCGGGCGGCGCGCCGACCGTCTCGTTCAACATGAGCGACGCCGATGTCGAGGCCTTCATGCGCCAGCCGTGGACGATGACCTCGACCGACGGCGGCCTGCCGCATTTCGGCAAGACGTCCGAACATCCGCGCGCCTATGGCGCCTTCCCGCGCAAGTTGCGAGGCTATGTGCTCGACAAGCCGGTGATCCCGATGGCGCAGGCAATCCATGCCGCGACCGGCCTGCCCGCGAAGATCCTTGGCGTTCCCGACCGCGGCCTGCTGCGCGAAGGCTCTTTTGCCGACGTGATCGTCTTCGATCCCGATAACATACGCGACCTTGCGACCTATGAGCGGCCGCACGCCTATTCGGTCGGCATCGACTATGTCTTCGTCAACGGAAAGGCCGCGCTCGCGAAAGGAAAACCGGTCGCCGAACGTTATGGCCGCGTGCTGCTCCGGCCGCGCTGAGGCACGGCGCCCCGCCTTGCTGCAATGCAAAATATCTTGCCGCGGGGCAGGGCAAGGCTAGGGTCCGTACCCAATTAGGGCGTCGTCGAGGTTTCAAGCAAAATGGCTCAGTGCGAGGAGAGAAGGCGAAGACATATGCCGCCGATATTTCGAGACTTCTCGACGAAGCAATGGACCATTTTGATCAAATCCCGCAGGGACGCCGCCATAATTGAGTACGGACTCTCGCCATGGCGGGGATGAACCTGCGCCATATCGAGATATTCCACGCGGTCTACACCAACGGGTCGGTCAGCGCCGCGGCGCGCGCGCTCAATATTTCGCAGCCGTCGGTGTCGAAGACGCTGCGCCACGCCGAATCGATCCTCGGCTTCCCGCTGTTCGAACGCTCGGCCGGGCGCCTCGTCGCGACCGACGACGCGCACGCGCTGTTCGCCGAGGTCAACGAAATCCAGGACCGCGTTCACGCGCTGCGCGAAGGCGCGCGCAACCTGCGCCGCGGCGCCGGAATGAAGCTGCGTATCTCCGCGCTCCCGTCGCTGGCGCTCGGCGTCCTGCCCGAAGCCGTCGCGCGGTTCCTCACCAGCCATCCCCACGTCAATTTCGACCTGCAGACGGTCCATCATGACGATCTGGTCCGCAAGCTCTACGAGCGCGAAACCGACGTCGCGATCGCGGTCGAGGTGCCGCAGAACGCCCCGATCGGCAGCCGGTGGCTCGGCGAGGGCGAACTGGTCGTCCTCTATCGCGAAGCCGACCTGCCCGAAGCGCCACCGCGTCTCGCGCTTCGGGACCTGCGCGAACATCGCTTTATCAGCGTCGCGGCGAGCGGCCCGATCGGAGAGATCTTCGTCGAGGAACAGCGCCGGCTCGGGCTCGAGTTCGACCATGCGATGTCGGCGCGCACCTTCTATATCGCGACCGCGCTCGTTCGCGCAGGCGTCGGGCTGACCGTCGTCGACAGCTTTACCGCGCAGGCCGCGCTGGCGCCGGGCCTCGCGATCCGTCCGCTGACGCCGCCGCTGACCTTCGATCTTTATGCGATGTATTATCACAATCGCCCCCCCACCGCGCTGACGACCGATTTTTTGAAAGTCGTGGCAGAGGTCATCGACGGGATATAGCGACGGGTTATGGATAGACGCACATTCGCTATGCGGTCCGGGCCGCACCTCCGACTAGGCTCGCGGGCCATGGATTGTCTTCCATCCCGTCCCACACGACGGCCCGCCGGGCGATGATGCGCGGCTGGTTCGCCATTCCGCTCTGGAAACGCGTGCTCGGCGGGCTCGTGCTCGGACTGTTGCTCGCGCTGGTCTGGCCGGATGCGGCGCCCAAGGTCGCGGTGTTCGGCGATCTGTTCGTGCGCGCGATCCGGATGCTCGTCGCGCCGATCGTGCTCGTGACCATCGCCGCAGGGATCACCTCGCTCGCCGACCCCAAGCGCCTCGGATCGCTCGGCGGGCGGACGGTCGGTCTGTTCGCGCTGACGACGGCGATCGCGGTGTCGGTCGGCATGGCCGTCGCGATGATCGTCGAGCCCGGCGTCGCCGCCCCCGTCGGCACCGCGGCGCCCAAGGCGCTCGGCGACCCGGTGCCGCTCTATGACCAGCTCGTCGGCATCATCCCGCTCAACATCGTCGAGGCGCTGGCGAAAGGCGACATGCTGGCGCTGATCTTCGTCGCGATCCTCGTCGGCGTGGGCACCGTGCTCGCGGGCGAGGCCGGAAAACCCTTCGCCGGTCTGTTGCAGTCGCTGTCGGCGGTGCTGTTGAAGATCGTCGGGCTGGTGATGGAGGCGACCCCGATCGGCGTGTTCGCGCTGATCGCCAATGCCGTCGCCGCCAACGGCGCCGCGGTCTTCGTCAACATCGGCTGGCTCGCGCTCGCCGTCGTCCTGGGGTCGGCGATCCAGATCGTCATCGTCCACAGCCTGATCCTGCGGCTGCTCGCGCGCCTGCCCGTTTTCACTTTCTTCCGCGGCATCGTCGATGCGCTCGTCGTCGCTTTCTCGACCGCCTCTTCCTCGGCGACCTTGCCCGTCGCGATGACCGTCGCGGGCAGGAACCTCGGCATATCGTCCAGCGTCTATTCGACCGTGCTGCCGCTCGGCGCCAGCATCGGCAAGGACGGCACGGCCATGTATGTCGGCCTGCTCAGCATATTCAGCCTGCAGGCTTTCGGCGTGCCGATCGATGCCGGAACTCTAGCGATCATATTGCTCACCGGCGCGCTCGCGGCGTTCGGCACCGCGCCGGTTCCGTCGGCGTCGCTCTTCATGCTCGCCGCGGTGCTTTCGGCGGTCGGCGTCCCCGCCGAGCAGACCGCGCTGATCGTTGGTTTCGTGCTTCCGTTCGACCGGTTGCTCGACATGACCCGCACGGTTCCGAGCGCCAGCGCCAATCTGGTCGTGGCCACCACCGTCGCGCGGTGGGAAGGCGAGCTTGACCAGTCCATCTACCGCTCGCCGCCCCGGCGCTAGGGCTATTTCCCCGGTGCGACGCGCATCGCCGCGCCGCCGCCCGGCGCCAGCCACAATTTATAGCTATCGCCCTTCTTCACCCTGATCGTTTCGTAGGCGATGCGGTGCCGCGCTTCGGTCAGATAAGTGGCGCCCTCGCCGTCCTTCCAGATCGTCGCGGTATAGGTCTTGCCCGGGTTGAGGAAATCGAATGTCAGCGTCAGCGTGCGTTCGGTCGCATCATTGACCCCGCCGACATACCAGTCGGCGCTGGCGCGGTCCTTGCGCGCGAAGATCGCATAGTCGCCGACCTCGCCCGCGACCAGCTTGCTTTCAGCCCAGTCGGCCGGGACCGCCTTGATGAATTCGAGCTCGCGCGGATGCGCTTCGAGATTTTCGATGAAGTCCGCCGCCATCTGGATCGGCGAATAAAGCGCGAGGTAGAGGCCAAGCTGTTTGGCGAGCGTCGAGGCGAGCGGCACGTCCTGCGCGCCCTTCAGGCTGAGCACGCCGGGGGTATAGTCCATCGGACCCGACAGCATCCGCGTGTAGACGAGCGTCGGTTCATGGTCGGGGCCGTTGGCGAAGGCACCCCAGGCATTATATTCCATGCCCCGGGCGCCTTCGCGTGCGACCCAGTTGGGATAGGTGCGGCGAAGGCCCGTGTCCTTCACCGGTTCGTGCGGATTGACCGCGACATGATATTTGGCGGCGGTCTCGACGACCTTCAGATGGTGTTGCACCTGCCGCTGGCCATCGTGCCATTCCATACGCTTCGTCCCCGGCGTGTCGCCCGGCACGATAATCCCGCCCGCGTCGGCGACATAGCCGGTCTTGACCGTCCCCACGCCGAGCCGGCCGTAAAGCTTCATCGCATCGTCGAGCTGCGCCTCATATACCGCGATATTGCCGCCCGTTTCGTGGTGTCCGATCAGCTGGACGCCCTTTTTCCGTCCGTAATCGGTGACCGCCTTCAGGTCGAAGTCAGGGGTCGCCTCGGTAAAACTATATTCGTCGCCATGGCCGAACCAGTTGCCGTTCCAGCCCTTGTTCCAGCCCTCGACCAGCACGCCGCCGAAACCATGCTTCGCTGCGAAATCGATATATTGCTTGGTCCGTTCGGTGGTCGCGCCATGCTGCGGGCCTTCGGCCCAGCTCCACGGCCCCCGGATCATCCCCCACCAGATGCCGATATATTTCATCGGCTTGAACCAGCTCGTGTCGCCCAGCTTGTTCGGCTCGTTGAGGTTGAGCTCCAAGTCGTTTTCGACCAGTCCCGCCGCATCGTCGGCGATGCGGATCGTCCGCCACGGGGTTGCGAACGGCAGGTCGCGGATGACGCGCGGCCCTTGCGACGACGGCGACAGGGTCGCACGGAATTTCCGTCCCTCGACACGCCTGAACCACATGCCGGCATAATCGACGAGCGCGGCTTCATGGAACGACAGGTGCGTGCCGTCGTCGAGGCGCATCGTGATCGGCGTATGCGCGGTCGCGACCGCGTCGATCGGCGTGTGCTGGTAAATCTGCTCGTAACGGTTCCACTCGCCGCCGGCGATCCACCAGGCCGTGCCCTCGGGCGCGATGTCGAATTCGGTGATCTCGTCGGCGATCTTCGCGGTCGCCAGCCCCGCCTGCTCGGGCAATTCATAGCGGAAACCGACTCCGTCGTCGAACAGGCGGAAGCGGACATTCATCGCATGTCCCCCCCAGCTTTCATTCTGGCGGAAGCGGACGAGCAGCTCGTTGTGGCGGTCGCGCACGAAACGGCGTTCGCCCCACGGCTGTTCCCAGCGCGTATCGCCACTCGCGCGCTCGGCGCTCTCGATCGCGAAGCCGCGCTGGAGCGCGATGCCGTCGGTAAGCAGAAAGCCGAGTTTCGAGGGCGCGAGCAGCAGCTTGCCCTTGCGCGACAGCGACCAGGTCGGGCGCTGATCGTTGTCGGTGGTCACGGTCAGCACGATATCGCCGTTGGGCGACGTAGCGGTCTGCTGCGGCCGCGCATCCTGCGCCGCGGCGGGAACTGCCGCGGCGGCGAGCAGCGGGAGGGCGACAAACAGGCTACGCATCAATTTTTTCCTTCGAGTTTCAGCCAGAGGGCGCCGCACGGCGGCAAATGCGCCGGGTCGGCGCCGTTCAACAGGATAATCGGCTCCGCGCCGGCACAGCGCCCGGCGATATCGATCGCCCCGCCGCCGAGATTGAAGAGGCAGCGGACATGCTCGCCGCCCGCGACGCGATCGAACCCGAGCAGGTCGCCGTCGGCAATCCAGTGCGCGTTGGCGCCCAGTCGTAGCGCCGGGTGCGCCGCGCGCAAGGCAATCAGACGGCGGGTGAGGTTGAGCAAGGATGCGGGGTCGTCCTGCTGCCGATCGACTGCGAGGTCGCCATGCGTGGCGCCGAGCGGCAGCCACGGGTCGACGCTCGAAAATCCCGCATGGCTTTCGCCCGACGCCCAGGGGAGCGGCGTCCGCGCGCCGTCGCGCGAAAGGGTCAGCGGCCAATTCTTTAGTGCCTCGGGATCCTTGACCAGCTCGAACGGGATTTCGACCTGGTCGAGCCCCAGCTCCTCGCCATTGTAGATGATGATATTGCCGCGCAGCGCGCAGAGCAGCGCCATCTTCATTCGAGCAAAGGCGGCGGGCTCGACGCCTTCAGGGGTCCATCGCGATACCGCGCGCGGTGCGTCGTGATTCTCGAACGCCCAGCTTGGCCAGCCTGTACCCGGCGCGTCGGGCCATTGTTCGGCCGCCTCGCGCACCAGTTGCGGCGTCAGCTTGTCGGCATAGAGGAAGTCGAAGCCATAGGCGCTGCTCAGCCGTCCTTCACCCGCGGTGAACAATTTCATCTCGCGCACCGCATCGTCGCCGCCGACCTCGGCCACCGTGAAGCGGCCCGGATATTCATCGGTCAGCGCGCGGATGCGTTCGAGGAACAGCGGGATGTCGGGGTGCGACTGGTTATAGATTTTCTGCTGGAAATCGAACGGCCGGGTGCGGGCCTTGTTCGACGGCGGCGCGGGCGGATTGTCACGAAGTTCGGGGTCGTGCATCGAAAAATTGATCGCATCGATGCGAAAGCCGTCGACCCCGCGATCGAGCCAGAAGCGCACGACGCCGAGCAGCGCCTCCTGCACCGCGCGATTATGGACGTTGAGCTGCGGCTGCGACCCCAGGAAATTGTGCATATAATATTGGCCGCGGCGCGCGTCCCACGTCCACGCCGGGCCGCCGAACACCGACTGCCAGTTGGTCGGCGGCGATCCGTCGACCTTTGCATCGGCCCAGACATACCAGTCGGCCTTGTCATTGTCCTTGTTCGCGCGGCTCTCGGCGAACCAGGTGTGACGGTCGGAGGTGTGCGCGAAGACGAGGTCGGTCGTGACCTTCAGCCCCAGCGCGTGCGCGCGCGCGACGAGCGCATCGAAATCGGCGAGCGAGCCGAAGATCGGATCGACATCGCAATAATCGGCGATGTCGTATCCGAAATCGTCCATCGGCGAGGGGTAGAACGGCGACAGCCAGATCGCGTCGACACCAAGGCTGGCGATATAGTCGAGCCGCGCGGTGATTCCGGCAAGGTCGCCGACGCCGTCGCCGTTCGAATCGGCGAAGCTGCGAGGATAGACCTGATAGATCACCGCCCCCTTCCACCACGGCGTCTCGGGGGCGACGGAAAGGCTTTGATCCTGAACGAGGGGCTGGTTGGTCGTCACGCGTTTTTTCGCTTATTCGCTGGCCTGGCAGATGATCGTACCGAGGGCGGGGAGGGAAAGGTGGAGGCTGCCGGGCGCGGCGGGCGTTACCGGGCAATCGCCGTGGAGCGCGGTAAAGGCCGTGCTTTTCACATTGATGGCAATGTTTGCCGCGAGCGGCGCCGCGGACGTATTGAACGCCAGCAGCACCTCGCGCCCGGTTTCGGGGTCGAAACGCGATACCGCCAACAGGCCGGGCTTTTCGGCGAAGGCACGCACCTTGGTCGTGCCGCGCGACAATGCCGGGGTCTTGCGGCGTAACTGCGATAATGCCGCGATATGTCGATAGAGCGGATGCGCGGGGTCGAAATTCGCCGCCGCAGTCGTGGCATTGCTGCCGATCAGGTCATTGTCGTTATAGGCGGCGACCGTCGACGCGAACATATCCTCGCGCGCGAGTTGGTCCTTGTCGTCCGAGACGAACCCCTGTTCGTCGCCATAATAGATCGTCGGCACCCCGCGCAGCGTCAACAGCATCGCATGGCCGAGCATCACGCGCTGGAGCAGTTCGGCCTCGCTCGCCCCGGGGTTCGCCGCCTTCACGAACATCGAAAAGCGGCCCATATCGTGATTGCCGAGGAAGGTGGGCAATTCGAGCGCCGCACCTGCCCCACCCTTATAGAGCAGGTCGCCGTCAAACAGCTTCGCGAACTGATCGGTGCCTTTCGTACCGCTGACCGCGTCGATCGCCGCACGCGCGAAACCGAAATCGAGGACCGCGGGGAGGTCCGCCGCGTGCGTGTACCAGGCAAGCGCGCCCAGATCGACCGCATCGACATAGACCTCGCCGAAGATGTGGAAATTGGGGATGCCGCGCGCCTTTGCCCGCGCCTGCATCGCGGGGACGAACGCCTGCCAGAATTCGGGGTTCACATGCTTCGCGGTGTCGATGCGGAACCCGTCGATACCGAAATCGTCGATCCAGCGGCCATAGATGTCGATAAAGCCCTGGACGACGCGCGGGTCTTCGGTTGCGAGGTCGTCGAGCCCCGAAAAATCCCCGTACAGCGCCGACTCGCCGACCCAATCGCTGTTGCCGCGATTGTGATAATAGACGGGGTCGTTGAGCCACGCCGGGACCTTCACCCTCTCCTCGCCCTTCGGCACGACGGGCGTATAGGCGAAAGCCGGATCGGTCAGCTTTTTCCAATTCTCTGCCGTCGCGACATGATCGCCCGCAAAGCCGGGATTGATCGCGGGACCTTCCGGTCCCCCGCGCCGCGAGAAAGGATAATCGGCAAGGCTGCGGTAGCGGAAGCCCCGCGCCGCATCCTCCTTGTAGCGGATGACGTCGGCAGTGTGGTTGGCGATGATGTCCATATAGACTTTCATCCCCCGCGCATGCGCGGCATCGACGAACGCCTTGAACTCTTCATTGGTCCCGAAATGCGGATCTACAGACGTGAAGTCGGTCACCCAATAGCCGTGATAGCCCGCGCTCTCCTCGCCCTTGGGCCCCTGCACCGGCTTGTTCTTGAAGATCGGCGCGAACCAGATCGCCGTCGCGCCCAGCCCCTCGATATAGTCGAGCCGCTTCGTCAGCCCCGCAAGGTCGCCGCCGTGGAAAAAGCCCTTGGCGCTCGGGTCATAGCCCGTGGCGAGCCGGTCGCCCTCCAGCCCCCCGCGATCGTTCTGCGGATCGCCATTCTCGAAACGGTCGGGAAGCACGAAATAGATGACCTCGTCCGTCGCCGGCCGCTGGCGGTAATCCTCCACGGCGGCGGCGGGCGCGGTACCCGCGAGGCTCAGCGCGATTACCGATGCGATCAGGCTCATGCCATCACTCCTGCCGCGCAATGCTGCGCGATGAAATCCTCGTGGGCGGGCAGACGTGACGCGGTGCGCGCGACGATCGTTTCGATGTCGGCGAAAAAGCCAGCCAATTCGTCGCGAGTGAGCTGATCGGCCATCGGATGATAACCGCCGGGCAGGATATTCTGGCCCGTCAGCACCTGGAACCAGCCGATCTCGATGAATAATTCGTCGGCTTCGCGAACGATCTGGCCCTGGCTTCGAAACAGCTCGATCTTGCCCGCCAGCGTATCGGGAATGCCCATCTCGCGGCAACGAACCCAGAAGGGCGAGTCCGTGCGCTGGTTGGCGTGATAGTGGAGGATGACGAAGTCGCGGACGCGTTCGTAATCGAAGCGCACCCGGCGGTTATAGGCCTCGATATTGGCGGCATCGAAATCGCGATCGGGGAAGTGCGCGAGCAGTTTGGCGATGCCGTTCTGGATCAGGTGGATGCTGGTCGATTCGAGCGGTTCGAGGAAACCCGAAGCGAGGCCCAATGCGACGACATTGCCGTTCCACGCTTTCTTGCGCATACCCGTCCGGAAACGCAGCGTCCGCGGATCGGCGAGCGGGCGGCCCTCGATGTTGGCGAGCAGGACCGTGGCCGCCTCATCCTCACTGATGAAATCGCTGCAAAAGACATGACCGTTCCCCGTCCGGTGCTGGAGCGGAATGCGCCATTGCCAGCCGGCCCGATGTGCGATCGCCTGTGTATAGGGGCGCGGCGGGCCGGCGTTTTCGCTCGGCACCGCGATAGCGCGATCGCAGGGAAGCCAGTGCGTCCAGTCCTCAAAGCCGGTTTCGAACGCCTCCTCGATCAGCAGCGCGCGAAAACCCGAGCAGTCGATAAAAAGTTCGCCGGCGACTTGTTCGCCACTTTCGAGGACGACGGCTTCGACATGACCGCTTTCACCGTGGCGCTTGACGCTGTCGATCTTCCCCTCGGTCCGTACGACGCCTGCCTGTTCCGCCATCTTGCGCAGATAGGCGGCATAAAGCGCGGCATCGAAATGAAAGGCATAGGCGATGCCGTCGAGGCTGGTGTCGGGAATGCGCTGCAGCCGCGCGAAGCGGTTCTGGCGCCCCGCGGTTTCGTTCAGCGAATAATCGCCAAGCCGTCCCGCGACACCCTCTTGCCGGCCCCGCAGCCAATATTGCTGGAACGGCAGCATGCCGAGGCTGCGCCCGATCTGCCCGAAGGCGTGCATATAGACGTCGCCGATCCGGCCCCAGTCGTGGAACTGGATACCCAGCTTGAACGTCGCGCCCGTTTCGCGGATGAATTCATTCTCGTCGATGCCGATCAGCGCGTTGAACAGCCGGATGGCGGGGATCGTCGCCTCGCCGACTCCGACGGTGCCGATCGCGTCGCTCTCGATCAGTCGGATCGACAGATAGTCCATCGTGCGCGACAGCGCCGCAGCGGCCATCCAGCCCGCCGTTCCGCCCCCGACGATCACCACCTTCGTGATGCGACTTTCGCCCACCCTGTTCCTTCCCTCGCGTCCGGAAGCGGGCCGGCCTTGCCGGACGGCCCGCGCGCCCGTCAGAACTTGTAGGTGATACCGGCCATGAAGTTGCGACCGTAATTCTGATAGTCGCGGATCTGGCGCGGATCATTGTTGTAATAGGTCACGAACGGCTCGTTCGTCAGGTTCGATGCCTGAAGCAGGATGCCCAGCCCTTCGAGCGTACCGCTCTGGAAGGTATAGCCGACCTGCGCGTCGACGACGAACTCGCTCTTCGCCATGAACATGTCGCGCGCGAGGCTGATCGTCGAAACCTCTGCGAGGAACTTCGAGCGATAGCGGCCCGAGGCGCGCACCTGGAACCCGGCCTTTTCGAAATAGGCGGTTCCGTTCACGACCCATTTCGACAGGCCCGGCATCGAAATCGTCGTATCGCCGCCCTCGCGCACGCGGCTCTTGGTGTAGGAGGCGCTGCCGAGCACCCCGAAGCCGTCGAGCGATTGTGTCAGGTTTGCGAAGGGCAGCGAGAAGGACGCCTCGGCGCCATAGACGCGGCCCGCATTGCCGTTCAGCCACTGGCGGCTAAGCCCGGCGCGCGTGCCCACCGTGCCGCCGTCGGGAACCTCGAAGTCCGAGAAGTCGAACGGATTGACCTGGCGATAGATGTAATTTTCGAGATATTTGTAGAAGCCGCCGAGCGAGACATAGCCGCCCTGGCCGAAATATTTTTCGAGCCCGACATCGACCGTGTCGGCCATCAGCGGACGCAGCTTCGCATTGCCGAGGTCGAGCGACCAGGGCGACGCATTGACGTCGGTGTTGTTGCGCCTCGACGTGTCGAAATTAACGCCGCCGCCGGGCTTCAGCTGGTCCATGCGCGCGCGCGCCAGCATCCGCGCCGCGCCGAAGCGCAGGAAGGTGTTGTCGGCGAATTCGACCGACAGGTTCATGCTCGGCAGGATGTCGGTATAGGTGTCGCCGTCGGTGATCGGCGTCGACTGGGTTACGCCGCCGACGACCTGGGCGTAAAAGCTTGCCCCCGTCTGGTCCGAATGGACGATCTGGACGCCGACATTGCCGCGGATCGGTGTGCTGCCCGCATCGGCGTCGAAATTCGCCTGGACGAAGCCGGTCAACACCTTTTCGCGGATCGTATAGTCGTTGAAGACGCGCGCCGGATCGAAGCCCGCGCCATCCGTCAGCGTATAATTGCCGTCGTTATAGAAACGCCAGCTGTCGAACGCGACCATGCCGGGGATGCCAATGAAATCGAGCGACACCGGGTCGTAAAGATAGTCAGCGGGCACCGCCGTGTTGGCCGGATAATTTTCGCTCGTCAGCACGAAGCCGCGATCGTCGAGGCTCTTTTCGCGGTCCGAATAATTGGCGCCGACGCGCAGGCTGCTGATCACGCCGTCCAGTTCCTGGGTTGCCTGCAACCGCAACGATTTCAGCTCGTCCTTGATCTTCGGCGTGTTGACGAAGCCATCCTGGCAGTTGGCGACCGCGCCGCCGCAGCTGTTCCAGCCCTGCGGATCGGTGATCACGAAAAGATTGGGATCGGCATAGTCGAGCGACGGGTTGAACATGATCCCGCCGTTCGGCCGCAACTGGAAACCCAGCGCCGTTTCGCGCGCGCCGACGCCCGCGCCGCGGCCGGTGCCGAGGTAGATTTCGAGATTCTCTTCGGTCTTCTTGAGCCGTGAATAGCCAAGGTCGAGTTCGAGCGTCAGCCGCTCATTGGGTTTGAACTGAGTATTCCAGCCACCCGCGATGATCGTTGAATCGCGGTGGACGACGTCGTTGCGCATCACCGCCTCGGTGCCCGTCCAGACGCCTTCGGTCACCAGCCCGTCCTCGACGGTGAAGCCGGGCTGCAGCGTCGAATTGCCCCATGCCAGCGGGAATTCGATTCCGCGCAGCCGCTGCTCGTCCTTGAACTTCGACCAATATCCGTCGATCGTCATGTGGAGCCTGTCGCTCGGCTCCCATTCGACGACCGCCATCACGCCGTCGCGCTTCAATTCATTTGATTTCACATAGGGTTTGGCCCCGCCGATCAGGAAGGCGGTGTCCGTGCCGTTGGTGGCTGCGGGATAGCCCCAGGCGTTGAACCGCTCTTCGGCGGTCGGCGACTGCATCCGTGCATAGCCGATCGCCCAGCCGAGCGTGCCGTCGGCATTCTGGTCGATATAGGAGATGTTGGCGCGATAGCCCTTGTTCGAAATATCGGGGTTGAGCTTGCCAAGGTCGTTGACCTCGAACCGCGCGCCCGCCGCGATCGCCCGCCGGCCATAGGCGAGCGGGCGCACCGTGCGCATGTCGATTGTGCCGCCGAGCGCCTGCCCGATCAGCGACGCGTCGGGGGTCTTGTAGACGACCGCGCCGTTCAACAGCTCCGACGGATATTGGTCGAGCTCGACGCCGCGGTTGTTGCTCGCCGAAACCTGTTCGCGGCCGTTGAGCAAGGTCGTGGTGAAGTCAGGGGCAAGGCCGCGGATCGAGACGACATTGGCGCGGCCATCGAGGCGCTGCGTAGCAAGGCCCGGCAGGCGCGACAGCGATTCGGCGATCGACAGGTCGGGCAGCTTGCCGATGTCCTCGGCCGAAATCACTTCCACGATCGAGGTGTTCGCCTTCTTCGCCTGGACCGAATTGTTGATCGCGCCGCGGATGCCGGTGACGACAATGGCATCCTCGGTCGGCGCTTCATCGATGGGCGCGGTGTCCGCATCCTGCGCCATCGCGGCGCCGGACACGAAAACGGACAAGGCGAGGCCAAGCGCGATGGCGCTGGCACCCCGGCGAAGATTGGTCGGCATGGTCATTTGTGGCTCCCCTGGCACGGACGGGCGGTTTTGACCCATGCACCGGGAGGGGGACGCGGGGCGTCCGTCAGGCTCCTCTCCGATACGTGGGCTTTCCCATCTTGAGCCCCGCAATTGAAACCAATCACGCCGCGCCGCCATAGGGTATACGTATACGCATAATATGCAGGCGCACGGACTGTCGCAGAAATGCAACGCCTTTGGCGCCGAAAACCGCGGGACAGGGCATCCTGCAAATTCTTGGCATCGACCGGACCAATCGCTAGTCTCCGGCGACAGGCGGCCATCGGCACGGGCGCGGCGTCAGGGAGAGAGACATGGGGCGCCAGCCCTCGGCCAAGCCGACCAGTTTCGACATCGCCTATCTGGCGGGCGTCTCGCAGCCCACGGTGTCGCGCGCGCTGCGCGGCAGCAAGTCGGTCAGCGCCGCGACGCGCGCCAATATCGAACGCATCGCGCGCGAACTCAATTACACCGTCGACAAGAACGCCTCGAGCCTGCGTTCGCAGCGCACACACACGCTGGCGCTACTCTTTTTCGAGGATCCGACCCCTGACGAATCGATGATCAATCCTTTCTTCCTGTCGATGCTCGGGTCGATCACCCGCCAGTGCGCGCTCAAGGGCTATGACCTCCTCATCAGTTTCCAGCAAATG
The DNA here is from genome assembly GCF_013410105.1 of Sphingopyxis sp. JAI108. Taxonomy (GTDB): domain Bacteria; phylum Pseudomonadota; class Alphaproteobacteria; order Sphingomonadales; family Sphingomonadaceae; genus Sphingopyxis; species Sphingopyxis chilensis. The sequence goes on along the minus strand of NZ_JACCCJ010000005.1, from coordinate 146,724 downwards.
CACAACGACTGGCACGTCGCCTATCAGGACAGTCATCGGTCGGATGGCATCATCCTTTTGGGCTATGGCGATTATCAGCTCTATCGCACCAAGCTCGAACATCTGGTCGAGATGGACACCAAGTTCGTACGCTGGGGCTCGGTTTCCGACGACAGCATCGGGCTGACCGTCGGGTCGGACAATGTCGGCGCGGGCGAACAGGCAGGCGCGCATCTGGTCGAGATCGGGCGGCGGCACATCGCCTTCCTTGGCGACGCATCGGACCATGCCCCCGAATTTCAGGATCGCTACACCGGCCTCTGCCGCGCGATGCACGCCGCCGGGATCGCCCCCGACACCGCGTTGCAACGGGACGCGGTATCGTCGGAAGCGTCGGGCTATGCCGCCGCCCGGTCACTACTTGCCAGCGGGCGGGCTTTCGACGCGATCTTCGCCGCCAGCGACCTGATCGCGATCGGGGCGATGCGCGCGCTCGCCGAAGCCGGGCTGCGCATGCCGCACGACGTCGCGATCATCGGCTTCGACGACATCCCCGCCGCCAGCCTGACCTCGCCGACGCTGACGACGGTGATGCAGGACATGAAGGGTGCCGGCGAACTGCTCGTCGACGCGCTGCTCCGCCGCATCGACGGCGCCGGCGCCGACCGCACGATGCTGCCCGCGAGACTGATCAAGCGGCAGAGCACGGCGGTCTAGGGTTCAGGACCTATTATCCCCTTTCGTTATCCCGGCGACGATGACGGACAGGTCCCAAGTGGGCCAAGACAGGCTTCAGCCCGTTCGCCGCGCGAGCCAGACGCCAGCGATCATCAGCGCGATCCCGGCGACGCGTTTCAGGTCGATCGCCGAGCGCAACGCGCCGAACAGGCCGAAATGGTCGATCGTCGCGGCGCTGATCAGCTGGCCGACGAGCACGAAGAAGATCGCGTTGCCGACGCCGAATTTGGGCGCGATGAAGGTCACCGCGATCACATAGAATGCGACGAACAGCCCGCCGAAATAGAAATGGGCGGGAATGTCGGGCGTGAAGCGCATCTGCCCGACCGAGCCGGTCAGCAAGGCGCCCGTCGCCGCGATCAGGAAGGCGAGGCCAAAGAGGATCATCGACGCCGCCATCGGGCTGCCGAGCCGCGCGCCGAGCCCGCCGTTCAGCGCGGCGAGGATCGGGATGCCGACGCCTGTCAGGAACATGATCGTGGCGAAGGCGGGGGCGGCGTTGTTCGCGGTCATGGATTTTGCTCCTTAGATGCCTGCGTCGCGCGATAGTCGAGAACGGGCAGACCGCCGATTCCCCAATTTTCGAAATCGACCTCGTCGATGGTGACGACGGTAGTCGCAGGGTTCTTGCCGAGCACGCCCCGGAGCAATTCGGTGACGCCGGCGATCAGCTCCGCCTTTTGCTCAGGGGTCGCGCCTTCGCGGGTGATACGGATGTTGACGTATGGCATCATGCACCTCCTTCGGCCGGCCACCCGGGCATGGCGGGAAAATCGGGCAGCGCGGCGATCCGGCGCGTCCAGTCGCGGATCGCCGGCCACTGTCCAAGGTCGATCCCGCCGTCGGGCGCTAATGCGAGATAGGGGCTCGCCGCAAGGTCGGCGACGGTCAGCCGGTCGCCGACGAGCCAGTCGCGGCCTTCCAGATGGGCCTCGACCACCGGCAGGATGCGGTCGGCGACCGCTGTCGCGCGCTCGCGGTCGACCGACCAGCCGAACAGCTGTTCGGCGCGGAGCAGCGCGGGGCCATTGAAAATCTCGTTTGCCGCATGCGACAGCCAGATCATGATCGCGCCGCGCTCTTCGGGCGTACGCCCATCCCAGTCGCCGGGCCGGTGCCGCGCGGCGAGATAGGCAAGGATCGCCTGGCTGTCGCGCAATATGAAGTCGCCTTCGACATAAACGGGGATCTGCGCCATCGGGTTGAGCGCAAGGAAGGCGTCGGTCTTGCGCGCGGCGGCGTCGGTCGCCCGCTCGTCCCAGCCGAGCCCGAGGATGGCGAGCGCCATCCGCACCTTGTGGGCGTTGCCCGACATTTCAGATGCATAAAGGCGGATCATCGTCAGTCTCCTTTTTCGGCCGCGCGCAGGGCGGCGATCTCGGCGCGCAGCTGGTTGAGTTCGGCCGCCATCGGACGGACCGCGGCGGAAATTTCCGCCTCGGTGAAGCGCGGGGTGATATGCTGCGAGCAATTCCATTCCCACCCGATCACATCGATGAAGAAGGCGCGTTCGGGGGTCGCGCGATACCCCTCGGGCATCAACGCCGTGACCGCGGCCGGGTCATCGGCGAGTTCGATGATTGTCGCATGTCCGACGAGCTTCAGCCGGTCGCGGTTCGGATAGTCCATCAGGAAGAGCGAGACGCGGTCGTTGCCCGTCAGGTTCGCGGTGCTGATATATTGTTTGTTGCCGCGATAATCGGCGAAACCGATGCGATTGCCCGCGATATGGCGGAGGAAGCCCGCGGGGCCGCCGCGATGCTGCATATAGGGCCAGCCGTCGGCGGTGACGCTCGCCATGTAGAAGCTGTCGCGAAGCGCGATATAACCCAGCTCCTTGGCGGTCAGCGCGTCGGGGGTGCCGTCGGCGCCCGCGTCCATCTTCACATAGGCGGCGCGCGAGCCATGGCGCTCCTGCAGCGCCTTCACCGCGTCGTTGAAAAGCGTGTGCCGGTAATTTTGCGCCATCGTCCGCTCCTTTCGGGCCGAAAACTATGGCATTGCGCAACGGGTTTTAATCAGCAAAGATCGAACAAATTAATTCCGGTAAGTGGAATAATCTTGGACCGGCTCACTACCCTCGAAATGTTTGTCGCGGTCGCGAGCGAGGGCGGCTTTGCCGCCGCGGCGCGCAAGCTCGGCAGCTCCCCGCCCGCAGTAACGCGCGGTATCGCAGCGCTCGAGGCGCGGCTCGGGACGCGGCTGTTCTACCGCTCGACCCGCGCGGTCGCGCTGACCGATCCGGGCGCGGCCTTTCTGGAGCAGGCGCGGCGCATTCTCGCCGAGCTGGCGGACGCCGAGCGCGAGTTGCGCGGTGCCGAAGCCGAACCGCGCGGGCACCTCCACCTGACCGCTCCGGTGATGTTCGGGCGGTTGCATGTGCTGCCGGTGGTCGGCGCGCTGATGGCGCAGCACCGCGATCTTGGGGTGCGGATGATGCTGATCGACCGCAATGTGCGGATCGTCGAGGAGGGGATCGACGTCGCGGTGCGGATCGGGCCGCTCGCCGATTCGACGCTGAAGGCAAAGCGGATCGGCTGGGTGCGCCAGATGCTCGTCGCCAGCCCCGCCTATCTGGCGCGCCGCGGGGCGCCGGCGACAATCGAGCAATTGGCGGGCCATGAGCTGATCGGAACGATGGGGCCGCGCTGGACGACCGAATGGCAGTTCGCATCGCGGCGATGGCGGCTCGACGCGCCGCCGCGGCTCGTCGTCAACAGTGTCGACGGGACGCTCGCGGCGGCCGAGGCAGGGCTCGGGATCGCGAACCTCCTCTCCTACCAGCTCGCCGAGGCGGTGGATGCGGGGCGGCTGATTTCGTTGCTGGCGGACGAAGCGCCGCCGCCGCTGCCGGTCCACCTGTTGTTCGAGCCATCGCGCGCGGGCTTGCCGTCGGTGAGATCGTTCGTCGCGGCGATGGAAACGCGGATGCGGATGGCGGGGCTGGATTGAAGGGGAAAGACGGCTGGCGGTGGCGGCCGGACGGTCCCCGGCTACCGACCAGGAGGATGGCCGCTTCCGGCCCAAACCAGCCGCTCTACGTATTCGTATACCTATGCTCGACATGCTTGCCCTCCCCCGCCCACGCTGCAACAGCTTTGCAGGCGAGAGCCGCCGAGCGGCCCGATGGGGAGAGACGCGATGGACAAGCCGCGGCAGGGTTTCGCCGGCCTGTGGAATATCAGCTTCGGCTTTTTCGGCATCCAGATCGGCTTCGCGCTGCAGAATGCGAATATGAGCCGCATCTTCCAGTCGCTGGGCGAAGATATCGAGAAACTCCCCGGCCTGTGGATCGCCGCGCCGCTGACCGGGCTGCTGGTCCAGCCGGTCATCGGCCATATGAGCGACCGGACCTGGCTCGGTCGGCTCGGGCGCCGTCGTCCTTATTTTCTCGCCGGCGCGATCCTTGCCGCGATCGCGCTGTTCGTCATGCCCGAAAGCCCGGCGATCTGGTTCGCGGCGATGATGCTGTGGATCCTCGACGCCTCGCTCAACGTCTCGATGGAGCCCTTTCGCGCCTTCGTCGGAGACATGCTGGGCAAGGACCAGCATAGCGTGGGTTACGCCGTGCAGACGGCCTTCATCGGTGCCGGCGCGGTCGTCGGCTCGCTCTTTCCCAGCCTGATGGAAGCGTTGGGCGTCGCCAATGTCGCGCCGCCGGGGCAAATCCCCGACACGGTGCGCTATGCCTTCTGGTTCGGGGGGCTCGCGCTGTTCCTCGCGGTGCTGTGGACCGTCGTCTCGACGGGCGAATACAGCCCCGAGGAGATGGCGGCCTTCGAACCACCGGCCGCCGTCAACGCGCCCGTCCTCCCCACGCTCGCTTCGCGCAGCTATGCCGCCAGCATCGGCTGGGTCATTGCGGGGATCGCCGTCGCTTTCGTCCAGGTCCGGTTCGCGCTGCTGCGCGAAGTGTTGCTGCTCGGCGCGCTGCTTGCAGGATATGGCCTCGCGAGCGCGCTGGCGATCATGCTGGCGCGCCGCGGAAACGACCGCAACATGCTATCGAGCATTGTCGGCGATTTTGCCGGCATGCCGACGCTGATGAAACGGCTCGCGCTCGTGCAATTCTTCAGCTGGTCGGCGCTGTTCATCATGTGGATCAACACCACGCCGATCGTCGCGCAATATCATTATGGCGCGACCGACGCCGCGAGCGCCGCCTATCAGGATGCGAGCAACTGGGTCGGCGAGCTGTTCGCCATCTATAACGGCGTCGCCGCCATCGCCGCGCTGACATTGCTTCCCTGGCTTTCGCGCCGCTTCGGGCAGGCGCGAACGCATATGATCGGGCTCGCCTGCGGCGCGGTCGGCTATGCGAGCTTCTTTCTGCTGCGCGACCCGGCGCAACTGATCGCGAGCGAGGTCTTCATCGGCATCTTCTGGGCGTCGGTGCTCGCCATGCCCTATGCGATCCTCGCGTCGAGCCTGCCGCAGGCGAAGCTCGGCATCTATATGGGCCTCTTCAACATGTTCGTCGTGCTGCCCCAATTGCTCGTCGCGACGGTGATGGGTTCGATCATGCAGGCCCTGTTTCCGGGCGAACCCATTTACACGATGGCATTCGCCGCGGTGACATTGCTGCTTGCGCTGCTTGCGATGACGCGCGTCACCGGTGCCCGGGATCAACCGGCGGGCGCGCTGTCATAGGCGAGGCGAAAGCCGACATTGCTGGTCCCCAATCCCGGATCACGACCCTGTCGCGAGGCGGGACGATAGCGCTGGCAATAATTGGGAGCACACAGATAGCTGCCGCCCTTCACCGTGCGCGACGGCATACCGGGGTTGAGCGGATCATAGGCGTTGTTTTCGCCAGGCCCCTTGGGATTGTCCGTGTCGGCGGGATCATGCCCCGGCCGGAAGAAATCGGATGTAACCTCCCAGACATTGCCGACCATATCGTAAAGCCCGTTGGCGTTGGGTTGATAGCAGCCGACCGGCGCGACGCCTTTGAACCCGTCGCTTTCGGCATTGTAGTTGGGAAAGGCGCCCTGCCAGCTGTTTGCTTCGGCGGGCTGGACATTCCTCGACCGTTTGCCCGCGCTCGCTGCATATTCCCATTCGGCCTCGGTCGGAATGCGCCCGCCCGCCCATTTGGCGTAGGCGACCATATCGTCCCAAGCGAGATGGACGACAGGCTCGTTCGGCACATGGTCGGGGCCCGTCGGACCATAAGGTTTTTTCCAGTTCGCGCCGGGCACATATTTCCACCAGTCGGCGTAATTGTTCGACGGGAAATCGGGCGGCGTGAACACCGCCGAGCCTGCTTTCAGCATATCGGGCGGAATCTGGTCGGCGGGCACCTGGAACTGCTTGGGATCGACAGGCTTTTCGGCGACGGTGACATAGCCGGTAGCTGCCACGAATTCGGCGAACTGGCGATTGGTGACCTCGTGCGGGTCGATCCAGAAACCCGATACGCTGGTTTCGCGGACCGGGCCTTCCTCGGCATAGACATCGTCCTCGCCCATTTCGAAAGTCCCGCCCGCGAGCTTCACCGGCGTGTCGGCGATCGCGGGGCATTTGCGCGGGGTCGCGGCGACCATTTTGTCCGTGCCCGCGTCGCCATCGCCGCACGCCGACACGAGTCCGATCAGCGCGGCGGCGCCCAGGACCGGAAACAGCGTCGAACGGGTCATCCTTTTCTCCCCTCGCGCCGCGCACGCGGCTGTCGGGCCGGGGCTGGACGCCATCGGCGCGCGCGTCAAGGGCCGTTGGCCCGGTCTCACGGCCCGGCGTCGAACTCCGCGACCAGATCGAAGCGATCACCGCGAAACAATTGCCGGACGTGGGTGACGACGCGCCCCGCGCGCCAGGTCGTGCGATCGAGTTCGAGGCAGGCGGTGCTGGCATTCACCCCCAACAGGCCCGCCTCCTTTCGCGTCGGCGTCACCGCGCGGATGACATGGCGTGCCTGCGTCCACGGGATATGGCCCAGCAGCCACGTTCCCGGCGCCTCTTTCGTGAAATCGGCTTCGCCCGCCTCGGGGACCTCATCAAGCGCGATCGAACGGCCTTCGATCGCGAACGGCTCGCCGCCTGCCATATGCACGCCTTCGATCCGCAGCACCCGGCCCGGGCATGGCGCCTCACCCGCATCTTCGGCTTCGCTCGAGGACAATATCCAGCGATAGGCCTCACCGCGCGCGGCGATCAGTTCGGCAAGATCGGGAACCGCCATCACCGCCGAATGAACGGGAGGATGCGCGACGAAAGTGCCCGCCTTGCGCCGCCGCTCGACAAGGCCCGACGCGGCGAGCTCGCCGAGCGCCTTGCTCACCGTCGCGCGCGCGCAAGCGTAGCGCACGGCGAGTTCCTGTTCGGTCGGCACGCGATCGCCGGGACGCCATTCGCCCGAGCGGATCGCGCCGGCGATCTCGTCGCGGATGCGCCGCGCGAGGTTCATGCAAGCAGCCGCGCGATGCAGGTGCGATAGGCAGCAGCAATCGCCTCGGCATCGACATGACGCCCATTCTCCACCCGCTTCACGCCCGCGCGCCAAACGCCGTCGATCGCGCCCGTGCGCGCCGCAAAAATCCAGCGATCGAGCAGCGTCGCATCGTCGGCGCCCGCGAAGGACGGGTGATCGAAGTCGAGCGTGACGATATCGGCGGCATGACCGACAGCCAGCCCGGCCGGAACACCAAGCGCCTGCGCGCCACCGTCGAGCGCGCGCGCAAACAGGTTGGCGCCGACGAACGGCGCCTCTTCGCTCGCCAGCAACGCGCGGGCGCGCTGCGCAAGGCGCTGCGAATATTCGAGTGCGCGCAGTTCCTGTGCCGCATCGACCAGGATATTGCTGTCGGTCCCAACCCCAAAGCGTCCGCCCGCGGCGAGATAATCGACCGCCGGGAAGATACCATCGCCCAGATTGCCTTCCGTGATCGGACACAGTCCGGCGACCGCGCCGCTCGCGGCGAGGCGCTGGACTTCGCTCTCCTCAAGGTGCGTCGAATGGATCAGGCACCAGCGCTCGTCGACCCCGGCGTTATCGAGCAGCCATTCGACCGGCCGCGCGCCGCTCCAGTCGACGCAGTCCGCGACCTCCTTCACCTGTTCGGCGGCGTGGATATGCACCGGGCCCGCCGGCGACATTTTGATGAGCGCCGCAAGCTCCTCAGGCGTTACCGCGCGCAGCGAGTGCGGCGCAATGCCCATATTGGCGTCGCCCGCCAGCTTGGACCGGGAGGCGTCGAGCAACGCGGCGAAGCTGTCGATATTGCTGAGAAAGCGACGCTGCCCAGGGCTCGGCGAGGCCGCGCCGAAATTGCCGTGCGCATAAAAGACGGGCAGCAGCGTCAGCCCGATTCCGGTTGTCGCGCTCGCCCGCGCCACGGCGCCAGCCATTTCGGCGGGATCGGCATAAGCAGCGCCCACCGGATCACGGTGCAGGTAATGAAATTCGCCGACACGCGTAAAACCCGTCTCGAGCATCTCGGCATAGGCCTGCGCGGTAATCGCCGCTACATCGTCGGGCGTCAGCCGGTCGAGGAAGCGGTACATGATCTCGCGCCAGCTCCAGAAATTATCGTCGGGCCGGCTGCGGCGCTCGGACAGCCCCGCCATGCCGCGCTGGAAGCCGTGGCTGTGGACATTGCAGAGGCCCGGCAGGCCGGCGCGGTGGCGCTCATCCCCGGCTTCTTGCGCAACGCCGATTTCTACCGCGGCGATCCGGCCGTCGGCGATGCGCAGCCGCACGCCCCTTTCCCAGCGATTGCCGATCCACGCGCGTTCGAACCAGAGCGAAGCCATCATCTGTCCTCATATTATGTCTAGACATAATGGCGCATCGGCGCGAGACTGTCCAGATGGAGCAACGCTGGACGAACGCCCGAATCGCGACGATGGCCGATGACGAGCTCGGCTTGATTGACGACGGCGTGATCGCCGCGAAGGACGGCCGGATCGTCTATGCGGGGCCGGCGGGCGGCGCGCCGACGAGCGAAGCCCATATCCATGACTGCCAGGGTCGGCTGATCACACCCGGCCTGATCGACTGCCACACGCACCTGGTCCACGGCGGCAACCGCGCGAACGAATGGGCGATGCGGCTCGAGGGTGCGACTTATGAGGAGATTGCCCGCGCCGGCGGCGGCATCGTCTCGACGATGCGCGCGACGCGTGAGGCGAGCGAAGACGACCTCGTCGAAAGCGCCCTGCCCCGCCTAGATGCGCTGATCGCCGAGGGCGTCACGACAATCGAAATCAAGTCGGGTTATGGCCTTTCGACCGCCGATGAATTGCAGATGCTGCGCGCGGCGCGCGCCTTGGGCCGGCGCCGGGCGATCCGCATCGAGCCGACCTTCCTCGGCGCGCACGCGCTGCCCCCAGAATATAAAGGCGACAGCGACGCCTATATCGACCTCGTGGTGGGCGAGATGATGCCGGCCGCCGCATCGCTCGCCACCGCGGTCGATGCGTTCTGCGAAGGCATCGGCTTTTCGCCGGCGCAATGCGAGCGCGTGATCGAAGCGGCAAAGGCGCACGGCCTTGCGGTCAAGCTCCACGCCGAACAATTGTCGGCGCTCCACGGCAGCGCGCTCGCCGCAAAGTTCGGCGCGCTGTCGGCCGATCATCTCGAACATGCCACCGACGACGATATTGGCGCCATGGCGGTAGCCGGTACGGTCGCGGTGCTGCTGCCCGGTGCCTATTATTTCATGCGCGAGACCCAATTGCCGCCGATCGCAGCGATGCGCCGCCACGGCGTGCGGATCGCGCTGGCGACCGACAACAATCCCGGCACCTCGCCGACGACCTCGCTGCTGCTGATGCTCAACATGGGCGCGACCTTGTTCGGGCTGACGGTGGTCGAGGCGTTGCGCGGGGTGACGGTCAACGCCGCCGCCGCGCTCGGACTCGCTGCTGAAATCGGAACGCTCGAAGCGGGAAAGGCCTGCGACCTGGCGATCTGGGACGTCACTGACCCCGCCGAGCTGGTTTACCGTATCGGCTTCAACCCACTGCACCAACGTATCAAGGACGGACAATGATCATCACCCCCGGCGCGATGACGCTCGCCGACTGGCGTGCCATCTATGAAGGCGCGAGCGCGGCGCTCAATGCCGAGGCGTGGGATGCGATCGATGCGAGCGCCGCCGCGGTGGCACGCATCGTTGCCAAGGGCGATCCGGTCTATGGCATCAACACCGGCTTTGGAAAGCTGGCGAGCGTGCGCATCGCGAGCGACGATCTGGCGACGCTCCAGCGCAACATCGTGCTCAGCCATGCTGCGGGCACCGGTGCTTCCTCCCCTACCCCTGTCGTTCGGCTGATGATGGCATTGAAGCTCGCGAGCTTTGGCGTCGGCGCATCGGGGGTGCGGCGCGAAACGGTGGCGATGCTTGAGGCGATGCTGGCGAAGGGGCTGACCCCCGTTGTGCCGTCGCAGGGCTCGGTCGGTGCGAGCGGCGATCTTGCGCCGCTGTCGCACATGGCCACGGCGATGATCGGCGTCGGCGAGATCGAGGTCGCGGGCGAACGCGTCGCTGCGGCCGACGCGCTGGCGAAGGCCGGCCTCGCGCCGCTCGACCTTGGCCCAAAGGAAGGCCTCGCGCTCCTCAACGGCACGCAATTTTCGACCGCCAACGCGCTCGCGGGGCTGTTCCGCGCCGAAACCATCTTCCACTCGGCGCTGATCACCGGCGCGCTGTCGACCGAGGCCGCCAAGGGCTCCGACTCGCCGTTCGACGCGCGCATCCACGCATTGCGCGGCCATGCCGGCCAGCGCGAGGTCGGCGATGCACTGCGCACCCTGATGGCGGGATCGGCGATCCGCGCCTCGCACGCCATCGACGATCCGCGCGTGCAAGACCCCTATTGCCTCCGCTGCCAGCCGCAGGTGATGGGCGCCGTGCTCGACCTGTTACGTCAAGCGGCAACGACGCTGCGCATCGAGGCGAACGGCGTCTCCGACAACCCGCTGATCTTCGCCGGCGCTGGTCCGTTTGGGGACGAAGCGCTGTCGGGCGGCAATTTCCACGCCGAGCCCGTCGCCTTCGCCGCCGACATGATCGCGATGGCGCTGTGCGAGATCGGCTCGATCGCCGAACGCCGCATCGCGATGCTCGTCGACCCCGCGCTGTCGGGCCTGCCCGCCTTCCTCACCCCGCGTCCCGGCCTCAATTCGGGCTTCATGATCCCGCAGGTCACCGCCGCGGCGCTCGTCAGCGAGAACAAGCAGCGCGCCTATCCCGCGAGCGTCGACTCGATACCGACTTCGGCGAACCAGGAGGACCATGTTTCGATGGCCGCGCACGGTGCGCGCCGCCTGCTCGACATGGCCGACAACACCAGTGCGGTGATCGGCATCGAACTGCTCGCGGCGTGCCAGGGGATCGACTTCCACGCCCCGCTCAAATCGAGTGACGCGATCGAAGCCGCGCACCAGCATCTCCGCGCCGAAGTCCCGACGCTCGAAGACGACCGCCATTTCCACCCCGACATGGAGGCCGCGACCGCGCTGGTCCGATCGGGCAGCCTCGTCGCCGCGGTGCCCGCCAGCCTGCCGGGCCTCGGCTGATGGACTGGCTGCGCGTCCATCGCGGCGACGCGCCGCTTGTCATCGCCTTCCCGCATGGCGGAACCGATCTCGCGGGGCTCGACGAGGAGTTCGTGTCACCCTGGCATGCGCAGATCGACACCGACTGGTGGATCGCCGAGCTTTACGCCTTTGCCGCCGATCTGGGCGCGACACTGGTCGCGACCGATATTTCGCGCAGCGTGATCGACATGAACCGCGATCCCTCGGGTGCGTCGCTCTACCCCGGGCAGGCGACGACCGAGCTGTGCCCGACAACGACCTTCGACGGCAAACCGCTCTATCGCTTCGACCAGCCCGACGAAGCGGCGATCACCCAGCGGCTCAACCTCTATCATCGCCCCTATCATGAAGTCCTGACAGCGGAACTCGACCGCCTGAAAGCCGCGCACGGCAAGGTCGTCCTCTACGACGCGCACTCGATCCGCAGCCACGTCCCGCGCCTGTTCGAAGGCGAACTGCCCCAATTCAACATCGGCACCAACGGTGGCGCCACCTCAGCTCCCGAGCTCGAGACCATCGTCGCCAACATCTGTGCGGCGAGCGGTCGCAGCCATGTCGTCAACGGCCGCTTCAAGGGCGGCTGGACGACGCGCCACTACGGCCGCCCCGATGATGGCATCCACGCGATCCAGATGGAACTCGCGCAGCGCGGTTACATGGCCGAGCCCGAACCGATCACCCACGCCAACTGGCCCTCCCCCCTCGACCCCAACCCCGCGATCCGGCCCGTGCTGGAGCAAGTGATCGCCGCGACCCTCGATTTTGCGAAAGGACGAACATGACCCGCCCCCTTAATCCGAGGTTGGACAACAGCCGCGTGATCCGCCCGGCGACTGGCCCCGACATCACGGCAAAGAGCTGGCTCACCGAAGCGCCGATGCGGATGCTGATGAACAACCTCCATCCCGACGTCGCCGAGGCGCCGCACGAACTCGTCGTCTATGGCGGCATCGGCCGCGCCGCGCGCGACTGGGAAAGCTATGACCGGATCGTCGAGACGCTGAAGCGGCTCGATGGCGACGAGACTTTGCTCATCCAGTCGGGTAAGCCGGTGGGCGTGTTCCGCACCCATAGCGACGCGCCGCGCGTGCTGCTCGCCAATTCGAACCTCGTCCCCGAATGGGCGAACTGGGATCATTTCCACGAGCTCGATAAAAAGGGCCTGATGATGTACGGTCAGATGACCGCGGGCAGCTGGATCTATATCGGCAGCCAGGGCATCGTTCAGGGCACTTACGAAACCTTCGTCGAGATGGGACGCCAGCATTATGGCGGCGACCTGTCTGGCCGCTGGTTGCTCACGGCGGGGCTCGGCGGCATGGGCGGCGCGCAGCCGCTCGCGGCGGTGATGGCGGGCGCGTCGTGCCTCGCGATCGAATGCCAGCCGAGCCGCATCGAGATGCGCCTGCGCACCGGCTATCTCGACAAGCAGGCGGCGAGCATCGACGAAGCGTTGGCAATGATCGAGGAAGCCCACGCCGAGGGCAAGCCCGTGTCGGTCGGTCTGCTTGGCAACGCCGCCGAAATCCTGCCCGAGATGGTCCGCCGCGGCATGCGCCCCGACCTGCTCACCGACCAGACCTCGGCGCACGATCCGGTCAACGGATACCTCCCCGCCGGCTGGACGCTCGACGAGTGGTTCACGAAGCGCGAGAGCGATCCTGCAGCCGTCGCAAAGGCCGCGAAGGCGTCGATGGCGGTGCATGTAAGGGCCATGCTCGACTTTCAGGCCGCGGGGGTCCCGACGACCGACTATGGCAACAATATCCGCCAGATGGCGAAGGACGAGGGTGTCGAAAATGCCTTCGACTTCCCTGGCTTCGTTCCCGCCTATGTCCGCCCGCTCTTCTGCCGCGGCATCGGCCCCTTCCGTTGGGTAGCACTCTCGGGCGATCCCGAGGATATCTACAAGACCGACGCCAAGGTGAAGGAGCTTCTCCCCGACAACGCGCATCTGCACAACTGGCTCGACATGGCGCGCGACAAAATCCGGTTCCAGGGGCTGCCCGCACGCATCTGCTGGGTCGGACTCGGCGACCGCCACCGGCTGGGGCTCGCCTTCAACGAGATGGTGGCGTCGGGCGAATTGAAAGCTCCCGTCGTGATCGGCCGCGACCATCTCGATTCAGGCTCGGTGGCCAGCCCCAACCGCGAGACCGAGGCGATGCGCGACGGCAGCGATGCCGTCTCCGACTGGCCGCTGCTCAATGCGCTGCTCAACACGGCGTCGGGCGCGACCTGGATATCGCTCCATCATGGCGGCGGCGTCGGCATGGGCTATTCGCAGCATAGCGGTATGGTGATCGTCGCCGACGGTACGCCCGAAGCGGCGAAGCGGCTCGAGCGTGTGCTGTGGAACGACCCCGGCACCGGCGTGATGCGCCATGCCGACGCGGGCTATGACGTCGCGATCGACTGCGCGCGCGAAAAGGGCCTCGACTTGCCGAGCATCTGACGCTTGTTTCAGTTGCGCCGAAACAGCTTCGTATTCTAAGGCTCTCCCCATCCTTCTGGGGAGAGCCGAACGCCGATGTCCGAAGTCCAGCCGCAGAGCTACCCCGAAATCCGTGAGGCGGTGCGCCGCCTCTGCGCCGATTTTCCCGGCGGATATTGGCAAAGGCTCGACCGCGACCGCATCTATCCGACCGAGTTTGTGCGCAGGCTGACCGAAGCGGGCTTCCTCTCGGTCCTGATCCCCGAAGACTATGGCGGCTCGGGCCTCGGCCTTGGCGCGGCTACTGCGGTGCTCGAGGAAATCCACCGGTCGGGGGGCAACGGCGGCGCCTGCCATGCGCAAATGTACACGATGGGCACGCTGCTCAAGCACGGGTCGGAAGCGCAGAAGCAGGCCTATCTGCCCGCAATAGCCAGCGGCGAACTCCGCCTCCAGGCCTTTGGCGTGACCGAGCCGACCGCGGGCACCGACACCACGCGCATCCGCACCTTCGCCAAAAGGGTCGGCGACAAATATATCGTCAACGGCCAGAAAATCTGGATCAGCCGCGCCGAACATTCGGACCTGATGATCCTCCTCTGCCGCACCACGCCGCGTGACGAATGCGCCAAGCCGTCCGACGGAATGAGCGTCCTCCTCGTCGACATGCGCGACGCGGTGGGCAAGGGCCTCACCATCCGCCCCGTGCGCACGATGCTCAACCATGCGACGACCGAGCTGTTCTTCGACGACCTCGAAGTTCCCGCCGCCAACCTGATCGGCGAGGAGGGCAAGGGCTTTCGCTATATCCTCTCGGGCATGAACGCCGAGCGCATCCTGATCGCGTCCGAATGCATCGGCGACGGCCGCTTCTTCATCGACCGCGCAACCGCCTATGCCAAGGACCGCGAGGTCTTCGGCCGCGCGATCGGCGAGAATCAGGGCGTCCAGTTCCCGATCGCGCGCGCCTATGTCCAGATCGCCGCCGCCGCCGAAATGGTCGACAAGGCCGCGCGGCTGTTCGACGCCGGGGAGGATAGCGGGACCGAGGCGAATATGGCCAAGATGCTGGCGTCCGAAGCGAGCTGGTACGCCGCCGATATGTGTGTCCAGACGCACGGCGGCTTCGGATTTGCCGAGGAATACGACATCGAGCGCAAGTTTCGCGAGACGCGGCTCTATCAGGTCGCGCCGATCAGCACGAATTTGATCCTGAGCCATGTCGCGACCCACGCGCTCGGCCTGCCCAAGAGTTTCTGATGGACGATTATTCCGCCTGGGTCGGCCGCAGCGAAACGCGCGAAGATGTTGCAACCGCGGCGCCGGTTGCGGGCCTTGCGGCGCTGCTCGATCACGACGTCTCGCCGTGGGTTTCCGGCGAGGTACCCCCACTCGGCCACTGGCTCTATTTCCTGCCCACCGCGCGCCAGTCGGTAATCGGCGAAGATGGTCATCCGTGTCGTGACAGCACGAGCCTGCTCCCGCCTGTGCCGCTCCCCCGCCGCATGTGGGCAGGCAGCCGCATCGAATTCCTGTCCCCCATCCCCGTCGACGCCGCGCTGACCCGCGTCACGACGATCGACGCGATCAAGCCCAAGCGCGGCACGAGCGGCGACCTGCTTTTCGTGACGCTGCGCCACGACATTACCGCCGACGGGGTTGCAGCAATCCGCGAGGAGCAGGATATCGTGTTTCGCGAATCTGCGCCCGCCTCGCCTGTCCCGGCACCGTCGCCCGCGGGCCCGGCCGAGACGGAACCCGCCGACGCGGTCCGCAGCGTCCTGCCCGATCCGGTGCTGTTGTTCCGCTATTCGGCGCTCACCTTCAACGCGCACCGCATCCATTACGACCGCGATTATGCGGAGGGCGTCGAGGGCTATGCCGGGCTCGTTGTCCACGGCCCGCTGATCGCGACGCTGCTGATCGATCATGCGCTGCGCGCCGGCTTTGCCCCCCGCGCCTTCCGCTTTCGCGCCGAAGCGCCGCTTATCGACGGTGCGCCCTTTGACCTCTGCCTGACTCGCGAAGGCGGCGGTGCGCGATTGTGGGCGCGCGATGTCGCCGGGCGCATAACAATGCGCGCGGACCTCGCCTGAAAACAGCGGATTCGGCGCGGAATCGACTGCACGCAATTCCTCCTACTGTTATCATCTGGGTAATTCTCCACCCCCGACATTGCCAATTCGCAAAGCGGCAAATGCCGCGGCGGAGCATCATCGCCTTGTTCGCACCGATGCGGACGGAGTCGGGGAGGATCCGCATCAGCCATGCCATCCGGCATCGCGAGCCGTCCCCATTTTTGAGAGGAAGAAG
Source organism: Sphingopyxis sp. JAI108 (assembly GCF_013410105.1). Lineage (GTDB taxonomy): Bacteria > Pseudomonadota > Alphaproteobacteria > Sphingomonadales > Sphingomonadaceae > Sphingopyxis > Sphingopyxis chilensis. The sequence goes on along the minus strand of NZ_JACCCJ010000005.1, from coordinate 130,717 downwards.
TCATGATCAAGAAAGTCATGCTTGCGGTCTCGACGCTGGCCCTTGCAGCAACCGCAGCGCCCGCGCTGGCGCAACAGAACCAGGACAACGACAACACCACGACCGGTGCGTCGGGTAACAACAGCGATACGGTCGTTGTGAACGACCTGATCGACCTGTTCGTCCAGGACAATGCCGCCGATACCTTCTCGGACGACGACCAGGACAATGACGGCAACGGTTCGTTCAACGGCAACAGCCTCGTTGTCGCGACGCAGACGCTCAGCGCGAACAACACCAACCAGAACCTCGACGAAGTCGTCGATCTGGACGGTGAAGACGGCACCGAAACGGCTGTCGGCTACAACAGCGGCAACAACTCGGTGCGCGGCAATGCCTTTGCGGCTTATGCGGGCATCCTGAACGCCGCCTGGAACACGGGCATCAACGCCAACACCCAGGCCGCGACCAACATCGCGGCGAGCGGCACTGTCAGCTTCGGCGACAGCGCCCCGGCCGCCGGCGGCGGCGGCGGCGGCGACTGATCAGTCCCCCCGGATGGCCGGCCCGGCACCACTGGCGGGCCGGCCATTTCTTCCCGTATCGCTTTCTAGGAGCGCGTCATGAGACCCCCGATCGTCCCGGTTTTGCTGATTATGGCAGGCTTGTCCGTGCCGGTATCGGCCCAACTTCCCCCGCCCGACGTGGCGATGCCCGTCGTGGCAGAATTCGTCGCTGCCGAGGGCGTCGCGACGCCCGCGATCCCGGCGCGCGCCGAACGCAAATCGCCGATGCTGAACGACAACGAACTCGACACGCAACGCGGCGGCCAATCGCTCGTGATCACCAACCAGACGATGGAATCGCTCGTCGCGGGCAATGTGCTCAACGGCGATTACACCGCGGGGTCGGTCGCGCTCAGCGATTTCGCCCTGTCCAATTTCAATGGCGTCGGCAATCTGCTGATCAACACCGGCGCCCAGGTCAGCGCCCAAAGCGGTATGAACCTGACCATCAACCTCGGCGATTAAATCGCCGTGCTGCCCATGCGAGCCTTGATCGCGGGCGTATTGTGCGCTCTCGCTGTGGTACCTGCCGCCGCCGAGGTCCGGCTGACCGGACCCGAGACGGGCGGCAATTATCAGCTCCAAGTCATGACCTGGTGGGACATTCCGTTTCGATCGGTCGTCCGCCAGCGCTATGATTTCAGTTGCGGCTCGGCCGCACTCGCAACCCTCCTCACCTATCACTATGGCGCGCCGACTTCGGAAACGATGCCTTTCCGCGCGATGTGGGAAAAGGGCGACCGCGAAGCGATCCGCAAGGTCGGCTTCTCTATGCTCGACATGAAGACCTATCTCGCCTCGCGCGGCTTTCGCGCCGAAGGGTTCCGCCTGACCGTCGAGCAATTGAAGCAGGTGAAGCGCCCGACCATCGTCCTGATGGACATCAAGGGATTCAAGCATTTCGTCGTGATCAAAGGCGTTCGCGGCGACCGGGTGCTCACCGGCGATTCGGTGCTCGGCCTCAACGAATATTCGCTCGAGGATTTCGAGAAGCACTGGAACGGCATCGCTCTTGCCATTGTCGAGGGCGGCCAGAAACGCCCCGCATTCAATCTCGCAGGCGACTGGGGCCCCTGGTCGCAAGCGCCGCTCGAAAAGGACGGCTCGCTTCACGTCTCGGCCGGCGACCTCACCACCCATCTTCCCCCTCAGTATCAGCTGACACCGCAAATCCTGCTCGATGTTCGCGTCGGCACCGTGAAATGAGAAAAACCATGTCCCCACGCATCCTCCTGCTCGCGTTCGCGCCCGTGCTCCTCGCGGCAAGCGAACCCGACGATGCCGACCCGCTCACTGTCGCGCAGACCGTCCCGGACGAAGTGCTCGCGGTGCAGCGCGGCGGCTTCGCCTTTCAGGGCATGGTGATTGCCTTCGGCGCCGACATCCGTAGTTTTGTAAACGACGAGCTCGCGCTGCGCACGATCGTCAGTTGGACGCCCGAAGGACAGACGATCGAACGCTTCGTCTCACCCTCACTGACCGCTGTCGATGCGGCGCAGGTCCAGGGCGGCATTTTGACCAGCGGCGGCATCTCGATGCGCGTCGGCGACGAAACGGTGTTTCTCGCGAACAACGGCCAGACAGCGTTGATCCAGAGCACCGATGCGATCCAGAACGTGCTGATCAACACCGCCAGCAATGTTTCGCTGAACCAGCAGGTCGACGCGGTGCTCGACATCAGCGGCTATGAAGGCTTCCGCGACGCGCTCGCGACGACGCGGATGAGCGACGCGATCGGCGCCGTGATGGGTGCCCAGACCGTCGGCGCGCTCGGTAACTGACGACCCCCCGCCCCCGTTTCGACAGGGACGGTTCACCTGGCCCCGCCATTTTGGCGGGGCTTCTTTCTGTGCGTCTCGAAAGGGTAGGCTTATTTGCCGCCGAACGGCATGCGCAGCGTGATCGACACATCGGGTGCATCCTCGGTCACGCCGATCTCGAAGCCGAGGTTGAGCACATCGCGCTGCGTGAGCCGGTACGACATGCCGAAATTGAGCGATCCGACATGAATATAGTTGGATTTCTGCCGCGTATCGCCGATTTCGGTCTTCGTCGGGAAGATATAATTGTGGCGATAGCCGAGCGAGAAGGAAAAGCGCGGGTTGAGCGCGAAGCCGAAGCCGATGTTGGCCGATATCGCGTCCCCCGGATCGACGCGCCCGATCAACACGTCGCCGACCAATTCGTTCACGTCGCGCGGGATGTGATAGAGATACGCCGCGCCGCCATAGATCACCGCGGGATCCGACGGCATCAGGAAGTTGAGCCCCGGCTGGACCGCCCAGAATCCCGACCCGGTGGCGAGGCCCGTCGCGACGCCGAATTCATCATAGCCGATCTCGAACGGGCCCTTGCCCGTGTCCGATTTGACACGCAGCGTCCCCACGAAAATCGGCTTTTGTCCGACCGGCCGGTTGAACTGGTAACGCAGCGAGAATTCGGCATCGCCGATGCCGTCTTCGCGCAGTTTGATCTGGCGGACGATGCCTTCGTCGCGCTGCTGGACCACCTCGATCCGGTCGTTCCGATACAGATAGGGCAGCCGCACTTCGGCCTCGAGCCGGTCGGTAATCCCGTAACGCAGCGAAGCGGTGCCGACGAGCGTGTCGCGATCGGCGTCGGTCGCCTCGATCAGCCCGATCTGGATCCCGGGGATCAGCTCGATGCCGCGGAACACGAGGCGGTTGGTCGACGAGCGCGTATATTCGAACGAGGGTTCGAAGAAGAGCTCGCCCGCGCGCGTCAGCACCCCTTGTCCTTCGGGGACTGCCGCGACACGCTGTTCGGGCGGCTCGCCCGGCGGCGGCGCCTCGCCGACCGGCGCATCGGGCAGCGCAACCGAGTCGCTGCCGGGACCAGGAAGCGCGGGGCCGGGTCCGACGCCCTGCCCCATGCCCGTGCCACGGAAGATGTCGAGCGGCGCTTCGGCGAGCGCGAAGGATGAAAGCCGGTCGACCTGCGCCTGCTGCGTCACGATCTGTTGTTGCAGCTTCGCGATCTGCTGTCCCTGCTCGGCGATCATGGCGCTCTGCCGGTCGATCAGCGCGCGTTGTTCGGCCATGATCCGGCGCTGCGCATCGACCTCGCTCTCGACGCTCGCCGCCGGCTCGCCGGCGGCGGCCCCCGCGGACGCCAAAGCGGCGGCGCGCCAGGTCGGAGCGGTATCGAGGAACGGCAGCGTCTCGCACAGGCATTCAAGTGCCGACGTCTCGTGCGCATGCGCCTGCGCGGGCGTGAAGACGGCCGAAAAGCCGACGGCTGCCACGCCCAGATGACGCAGCGCGGGCGGGGCCGACACGATGCTCATGCCCCCAACTCCTGTCCGGCGAAGGGTCGCCGCATGCGCATCGCGCCCATCCTGTCGATCGCCACCCCCGCCTCATCTCCGGCGATAGCGCGCAGTCCGTCCAGATCGAGCAGCCGGCACGATTGCGGACCGTCCAGTTCGATCAGGCCCTGGCGGACAAAACCCGATATCGTCCGGCTCACCGTATGAATCGTCAGTCCCAGATGGTCGGCGATGTCGCCGCGCGTCATCGGCAGGGGAACGCTGCCGAGCGTCGACAGACGCTTCGCCGCGATCAACAGAAACGCCGCGACGCGTTCGGCGGCATTGCGGCGGCCGAGCAAGAATATGCATTGGTTGGCGCTGTCGAGCGCGCGTTCGAGGGCGCGATTCTGTCCCTGGGCGTCCGGCTCGCCGTTCATCGCGGGGCGGCGGGCCAGGATCGTGTTCGTCACCGCCTCGGCCGCAGCATCGCGCGAACCATATTCGACGCCGAAAACATCGCCCTGATAGAAAAAGCCGGTAAGCTGGCGGTGCCCGTCGACATGGAAATGACAGGTCCGGACGGTGCCGGAGATGACTTCGAACCAGCAATCCCCCGGATCGCCCTGCGAAAAGATGATTTCGCCTTTACGAAATTTCAGGATGGTATCCTGCGGAATGCCCCCGCGCTGAACTTCTGCCGATAGACCTTGCACGCCACGTCTCCAATCTCAAATTGGTATTTGCGGCGACCCCGTTTGCGAGTCTCATCTGCCTTTGCGCGTGATGAATCTATCCGGGTAAAGACCTAGGAATTCGTGTGTAGGAATGGCGTAGGTAAATCACTTACGTATAATTCCTTAGCATTTTCTAGGAATATACAATTTGATTTCAGTGCCATAGCGATATTGGCATTATCCGTGCCGCCAGATACTTAATTAGCTTACGTTAATTGCTAAACAGCGCGCAAAGGGATATGCTGCCCGCTAGAGCAGGTGGGTGGCGGCTTTGCCGCGCAAAAGATGCTCGTCGGTCGCAAAGAGTCCACGCCTTGGGTGTCAGGGGATTGCACCGTGCATCAAAATGCTTTGAACGTCGAACCGCATTTGACCTTTCGTGAACATCAAATACTGGAGCTGGTGGCCGTCGGCTGCTCGGCCAAGCAGATCGCGCTCGAGATCAATATCGCACCGCGCACCGTCGAACGGCATATCGAAAATGTGCGACTGAAACTGAACGCGCGCAACCGCGCGCACCTGATTACGCAGGCCATGCACCTCGGCCTGCTCGTCATCGAAACGCCGCCGCCCGATGAACCGACACTCTTCGAACTCAAATGATCGAAGCGTCCGCCGGGGATTGCAATTGAAGTCTGCATCGGGATAGAGGGCCTGCATTCGCAAGGACCCGGTGCAACTCCGGGTGGCTATTCCGGCCGCCGATCCGCCGGACAACATCGCACATGCAAATATGAACGCGGCCTTGCCCGCGCCATGTGTCTTGATGTGAGCTTTTCATGTTCAACGGATTTACCCCATATCGCCAGCAATGGTTCGCCGGCGCGGCAACCGCGCGCGCCGATATTCTCGCAGGCGTCGTCGTCGCGCTCGCACTGATCCCCGAAGCGATCGGCTTTTCGATCATCGCCGGCGTCGATCCGCGTGTCGGCCTTTATGCCTCGATCGCGATCGCGATCGTCATCTCCTTCACGGGGGGCCGGCCCGGGATGATCTCGGCCGCGACCGCCGCGGTCGCCGTGCTCGTCGTCCCGCTCGTCCGCGAACATGGCGTCGAATATCTTTTCGCCGCGACGATCCTGATGGGCATCCTCCAGATTATCGCCGGCCTGCTGCGGCTCGACCTCGTCATGCAATTCGTGTCGCGCTCGGTCATCACCGGGTTCGTCAACGCGCTGGCGATCCTCATCTTCATGGCGCAGCTCCCGCAGCTCACCAACGTGACCTGGGAAGCCTATGCGATGATCGCCGGCGGGCTCGCGATCATCTACCTGCTTCCGCGCCTGACCAAGGCGGTGCCTTCGCCCCTGGTCGCCATTCTTATCCTGTCTGCCATCAGCATCGGCTTTGGCCTGCCAGTGAACACCGTTGGCGACATGGGCCAGCTGCCCCAGGGGTTGCCGAGCATCGTTCTGCCCAATGTGCCGCTGACGCTGGAGACGCTGCGGATCATCCTTCCCTATTCGCTGACGATGGCCGCGGTGGGCCTCCTCGAATCCCTCCTCACCGCACAGATCGTCGACGACATGACGCACAGTGACAGCGACAAGCGCCGCGAGTGCGCGGGACAAGGCAGCGCCAATATCGCCGCTGCCTTCGTGGGCGGCATGGGCGGTTGCGCGATGATCGGCCAGTCGGTCATCAACGTGACGTCCGGCGGTCGCACGCGGCTTTCCACCTTCACCGCCGGTGCGACGCTGCTGATCCTGCTCGCATTGCTTGGCCCCTATGTCGGCCGGATGCCGATGCCCGCGCTCGTCGCGGTCATGATCATGGTGTCGATCGGGACGTTCAGCTGGAACTCGATCGCCAACCTCCGGCGCCATCCTCCGACGTCATCGATCGTCATGGTGACGACCGTGGTCGTCGTCGTGGCGACGCACGATCTCTCGCTCGGCGTCCTCGCCGGCGTGTTGCTGTCGGGCATCTTTTTCGCCGCCAAGGTACAGCGCATGTTCGAGGTGCGCCGCGAGACCGGTCCCGACGGAAACAGCGCGACCTATTTCGTGACCGGCCAGATTTTCTTCGCCTCGGTCGACCGCTTCACACGCAGCTTCCAGATGGAAGAAACCGCGTCGAGCATCCTCATCGACGTGTCAGCCGCCCATTTCTGGGACATTTCGGGGGTCGGCGCGCTTGACAAGATCATCGCACGTCTGCGGCGCGAAGGCCGCTCGGTCGAGGTCGTCGGCTATAATCGCGCCAGCGCCGACATCGTCGACAAATTCGCACTGCACGACAAGACGGGAGTCGAACTCGGCGCGGTTCCGCACTGATCCCGTTCAGGAGGTCGGGCGCCACGGAAAGATCAAACAGCGCCCGGTCTCAAAGTCGATGCTCACGATCCAGATGGAAACAAATGGCCCGTATCTGTCGGGGTTTCAGCGGGACGCCCGAACAAGGTTCTGACCGGCACACCCGTGTCCTTCATCGTCCCGGACTTAGGTGAAGTGACCGCGGATGGGCCGTCGCACCATCATTGAGCGGCCGTTGGTTGCCGCGCTGCTTTCCGGAAAAGCAGGCCGGAAAGCAGCTGTGGCCCCGACCTAGGATATCGTCAGGAATCTGCCCTCCATCTTGTCATCGGCAAGGCGAGTGACCCACGGACTCGCAGGCTTGTGAAATCGCCGTTCGGCAAGCAGAGCGGCGGCGGCGGACGTCATTTTGCCGCGTTTTGCCGCGTGGAGCGCGGTAAGCGACAGAATGTCGCGCTGTGCATGCGACCCGCCAAAACGCGCCGCCATTCCGCGGATCGCGATCAACGCTTCGGAAGCCTCTCCATAGTGCCCTTCTGCAAAGGCGATCAGGGCGGCCGCCACCGGAAGACCGATCGATCGTGCAACGAAAGCATTGTCGTCGTCCTGGTCCGCGGCCCGCGTCAACGAAGCGAGGCAGGTCCGAGCATCGTCGAGGCGCCCGGCCCCGATGAAGGCCATGATCGCATGGCAATCGTTGAACGCGTACCAACGGTCGTCGCTCGCGCGCTGCCAGCGATCGGCAAGCCGCGCAAACCGGTCGCCGGTGTCGACTGCGTCGAGGTGCAGTCGCCACAGCAGCGCCGACGCATCGATCCACTGAAGCAGCGCATCGCCGTCCGGGTCGGGCCGGATGCGGCTGTCATAGAGCGCCAGCGCAGCATCATGCTCGTTACGATCGAGATGAAGCAGCGCGAGATGCCACCAATTGTGATAGGAAAAGCCGCATTCGGCCGCCATCGCCTCGTCGTTGCCGTTGAGCCACGTCATCCCGCTATCGGTGTCGCCGCGCATCTCGTGAACATGCGCCACCGCATGCAGCGCCCAGGCATCGCGCGGATCTATCGCGACCGCCTCGCTTCCCAGCGCTTCGGCCCGGCCATAATCGCCGCATTCCTCGAGCCCGAAGGCCGCCATGCCCAGCACCGCGTGATAACCGTCGTCGCCGCGCCCGAACGCGCGCAACGCCTGAAGTGGGCCGTCGCGCAGGTCGGACGCGCGCCCGAGATAGAAATGACCCAGATGCGCGGTCTGCAGCGCCATCATATCGCGCGGATTGTCGCGCGCGATCGCCATGAAGCCGCTCACGCTGCGCTCGATTCGTCCGCGCGCCCAGTGGGCCGCCGCCGCCAGGTGCGCGCGCTCGTCGTCGGTGCCGCCGCTAGCGACACCCGCATCGAGCGAACGCTCGGTTTCCTCAAGATAGGCGCGGTCGCCCTGCTGGACGAGGATCTGAGCCCGCGCCGCCCAGGCCATGGTAAAGCCGGGATCCTCGGCGAGCGCCGCGTCGAGCGCGGCGATCGGATCGCCCCGGTACAGGCGGTTGAGTAACAGCGCCTCGTCGTAATGGGCGAGCGCCGCCGTCGAGCTGGTGGAGACGCGGTTACCGTAACGATCGTTCAACATTGTCGTGACTTTCCAGTGGTTGCCGGGCGTGCAGAGCGCACGCCCGGTGACGAGCCGATCGGCAAAAGCGATCAGAGAATTTCCAGCCGGCCGTTCATGCGGATCGGCTGGTTGAGGTTGAAAAAATTGGGCGACGTCTTCATCACCGCCTGGTGGATGGCGTCGAACTGCTCGGCTGTGCCCGTCCCGCCGATGCGCACGGTATAATCGAGCTCGCGGTATCCGGGCGAGACATTGTCGTCGAGGCCCAGAAAGCCACGAAGGTCGAGCTGGCCGTGGGTTTCGATCTCGACCGCGTCGAGTTCGATGCCCTGCAGCGCAGCGTTGGCCACATAGCCGACCATCATGCAGGCATTGAGTGCGGTCATCAGCAGTTCCTGCGGATTGGGCGCCGTATTCTGGCCCATGAGCTCGCTCGGTTCGTCGGCGACGATCTTGAAGCGGCGTCCGACATGTTCGCCGGCAAACTCATAGCCTTCGATCGTCGTCTCGCTGCGCGTCTGGCCGGTCCAGCGCGTCTTGACGCGGAACCGCACGATCCCTTGGGCGGCATCCTCGCGGATGCTGTCGACCATCGCGCCGAGCGCGCCCAGATCGAGGCCATTGATGTCGGCGTAGGTGGTGGTTGCGACCATTTTTTAACTCCTTTTTGTTGCTCTTTAAAAATTCGGTTGATCAGAAATATGCAGGCGCGACGGCATCCAGCCTGGCCAATGCGGCGGGTGCGATCTGGCCGAGGGTGGCGCGGAACCGGGGATGGGACATGCCCGAACCGAGGAAGGTCCAGCGCGCCGCCTGCCGCTGTCCGGCGAGAAATTTGCCATGGCCGGCGCTGTCGAGTGTCCGGCCCGCAGCCCGCTCGAATATGCCGAGGTTGATTTCGGTCTGGGCGGCGAGCCCCGCGTCGAGATAGGCGACGATTTCGAGATAGCCCGCGAACGCGCTTTCGATCGCGTCGGCATCGCGGCCCCGCGCAAGCGCCTCGACCATCAGCGTATCGAGCCGCGCGTGCATCGCCTCCTCGATCCAGTGATGGCGAAGAAGACTCTTGAACAGCGGATCGAGATCGGGGTCGCCGCGGACGCTTTCGACATAATGGGCCTGCGTCATCCATTCGATCTGCAGCACCGTCAGCGCCACCGACAGGGGATCGTGACCCAGCACCACGCGCGCGACTTCCGCCGGTGGACCGATCAGCGGGCAAGCGTGGCCGAACCCAGCCTCAAAGGCGGTGTGAAAGCGCTTGAACAGCTGGATATGCTTGGCTTCCTCGCTCGCGAACTGAAGCAGTGCGCGGGTCCGGTCATCGTCGTCGCCAAGCTGCGGCCGGGCATGATCGAGGACGAACGGCAGGATGAATTCCTCGACCAGCCCGAAGATGCCCAGATATTCGTGCGCACGGATATGATTGACCAGCAACCGCTCATCGGCGTCGAGCGCGGTGAGCGACGACGTGCGCGCCAGCGCTTCGGGCAGAAAGGGTCGCGAGAAATCGAGGACGTCATCGTCTCCGATGACGTCCTCGATCTGCCACGGCGCCCGCTGCGATGCGGCAACGGCGCTCTTGAACGCTGCGTCGAGATACATGGTCGATCTCCTTGCCGCGCGCTCAGGCGACTGCGGTGGCGCTGCCGACGATCAGCAAGCTGCTCAGTACGGCAACCAGAAGCGCCCCCATCATCGGCGCGATCGGGAAGTCGTTATTCCTCATGTCGATACTCCTCGTTTGCAAAGGCGGTCGGGGCCGCCGATGGCCCCTCTTGAGACCCGGTCGTGGCAAGCGCCGTGGTAAAAAGCGTGTGAATTGCCGTGAGCGCGCGGATTTGCTATTTTCCACGGTCACCTCGGGGGGCAAGATGACCTCGGTATCGCTCAACCTGCTGCGCGCGATGGAACTGGAGCGCGACGGCCTGCCCGTGGCGCTCCCCTCCTCGCGCAAGACGCGCGCCCTGCTCGCCTATCTCGCGATCACCGACCGCGCGGTGCGGCGCGACCATCTGTGCAGCATGCTGTGGGATATTCCCGACGATCCGCGCGGCGCGCTGCGGTGGAGCCTGTCCAAACTGCGCGGTGTCGTGGACGACGAACGGACGCGGCTCGTCGCAGACCGCGAGACGGTTCGGCTCGAATGCTCGGACATCGACATCGACTGGCGGCGGCTGGCCACGGTCGGCACCGACGATATCCGCAAGATCGACACGGTCGCCCTGAACCGCGCCGCCGCACTTCAGGGCGAGCTGCTGGCCGATCTCGAGTTGCCGCGATGCGACGGTTACCAAGCGTGGCTGGCGGCGATGCGCGAGGATGTCCGGCGCTGGCAGGCGGCGATCCTGCGCGAACTGATCCGCCGTCCGATCGACCCCGAACGCGCGCTCGAAGTTGCGCGCCTATGGGTGGAAATCGATCCTTATGATGCGCTCGCCCGCGTTGCGTTGATCGACCTGCTCGATCGCACCGGCCGGCGTAGCGAAGCAGACGCGCAGCGTGCGCTGGGCGTCCGCAAGCTCGACGAAGCCGCGATCGCCGTTCCGACCGCGATGCGCGCCCCGGCCGCAGCTGGAGGAGCCAATATCACTGAAACGGATGATTCCGACGCCCGGCTGCCCCCCCATCATGTCCGCTTCTGCACCGCCTCCGACGGAACGGGACTCGCCTATTCGGTAGTCGGCGAAGGCCCTGCGCTCGTGAAAACCGCGAACTGGCTCAACCATCTCGACTATGACTGGGAAAGTCCGATGTGGCGGCACTGGCTGCGCGCCATCATTCGCGAACGCAGGCTCGTGCGTTATGATGAGCGCGCCAACGGACTCTCCGACTGGAACACCGCCGACATCTCGTTCGACGCCTTTGTCGATGATCTTGTGAGCGTGGTCGATGCCGCTGGGCTCGATCGCTTCGACCTCCTCGGGATTTCACAAGGGTGCAGCGTTTCCATTGCCTATGCCGTGCGGCACCCCGAGCGGGTTCGCAGATTGATCCTTTTCGGTGGCTATGCGGCCGGATGGCGCCTGCGCGGATCGGCCGAGGAGATCGCGCGGCGTGAGGCGATGCTGACGTTGACGCGGCAGGGTTGGGGCCAGGACAATCCCGCCTTCCGGCAGATGTTCACCAGCCTGTTCTTTCCCGACGCGAACGCCGCCGATCATCGGTGGTTCAACGAATTGCAGCGAATGTCGACCTCGCCCGACAACGCGGTGCGACTGCAGGAGGCTTTTGCGCGCATCGACGTTCGCGCGCTGCTGGAGCAGGTTTCGGTGCCGACGCTCGTTCTACACGCGCGCGACGACGCGGTAATACCATTCGCCGCGGGTCGCGAACTCGCAGCGCGCATCCCGAAGGCCGAATTCGTGGCGCTCGAAAGCCACAATCACCTCCTGCTCGAAAAGGAGCCTGCGTGGGCGCGCGCAATCGAGCGCATTCGAGACTTTCTGGCTTAGCAATTCATGTTCACCGACTTGCCGGCGCCCAGCCTTGGCCGCCGGTCATATCGACCGACGCCCAAGGTCATTTGCCTTTTAGAAGCGTGCCCGGATCCCGGCGGTGTAGATCGTGTCGTCCCAGCGGATATCGCGGTTGAACCCAGTCGGGTTGAAATAGCTGCGATATTTATTGCCTAGGATATTGGTACCGCCGACATCGACCCGCAGATTATCGTTCAGCTCATAGCCGATCCCGAAATCGAGGCGCCCGCCCGGGCGGACATAGTTCAGGTTGGTCGGGGTGACACCGGCCGCCAGTTCGGCGTCGGTGATGGGACGAACCAGATTGAGCCCGGTCGTGTCGCCGTCATAATAGCTCGACCGATAGGTGTAGACGAGACGCGCCGACAAACCGAACTTGTCGTAGAATAGTCCGGCGTTGAAATTATATTTGCTGACGCCCTGAAGCGGCAGGCCAGCAAGCCGGTCGTCGCCGCCGACTTCGGAATCGGCATAGGTGAAGTTGCCCGAGACGCCGAAGCCGGACAGAGCGCCGGGCAGGAAATCGAAGAAGGTCTGACCGCTGACTTCGACTCCCTTGAGCTTCGCTTCGCCGACGTTGCGGGGACGCGTGATATTATATCCGATGCCGTCGATGAATTCGAGCGACGGTGCGCTGATGACGCGATCCGTGATGTCGCGATAATAGCCCGCCACGGCGACGAAGCCGCTCTTCCAATAATATTCGAGCGTCGCGTCGAAGCTTTCGGACTTTTGCGGGCGCAGGTTCGGATTGCCTGCCGATCCCGAATTCTGGACGTTCGGATTGGTCGCCACAATGTAGCTCAAACCCGGATTGAGCGAACCGAAATCGGGGCGGCGGATCGTTTTCGAATAGGTCGCTCTGGCCTGCAGCCCGCCGCCGAACTGGATACGCGCGCTGGCATTGGGAAGTATATCGATATCGGACGTCTTCGCACGAACCGGAGTCACCACGCCGCTCACCACGCCCGCGCCTTCGATCTGCCGGTCCGTCAGCGTCGGCCGGACGCCGATAACCCCATCGAGGACGAGCGGCCCGCCAAGCTCGACTTCATATTTCGCCTGAATATAGCCGGCGAAGGTCCGTTCCTTTGCGTCGAAGCGCCGCTCCGGCTGATAAACAGGGTCGCCCAGCGCGACGCCGTAAATTTCGCGCAGCCGGTCGCGCCCCTCAGCCGATCGCAGATAATCGGGATTGGGCGACAAACGGGGCGCACCACCGTTCAGCCGGGGAATGCCGGGGACTTCAATGAGGAAGTCGGACGGCAGATCCAGTGAACTGAGCAGCGTATTCGAATCGCCGCCGGGTGCCGCGCGGTTGACGAGCGCCTGGTTAGATGTCGCGCCGCGATCGGCGAAGCGAAGGCCCAGCTGAAGCTGGTCGAGCAAGCCCCCAACCTCGAACTCGGCGTCCATGCGTACCTGGAACAGCGACCCGTCCGCGCGACTGAAATTCTGGTTCAGCCCGTTCCGGAGCCTGAAATCCGTGGGGTCGTTCAGCGGGTTTCCGGTAAATTCATACTGCGCCCCGATGCCGGCGTTGCTTTCGACCACGACCTCATCCAGCCGCTTGCCGACATCGACGATCACCACTTCATTGATGAAGGTCGATTCCTGATATGCGAGGTCGAATTTTACGCGGCCCGGGCCCCGTTCGAAAATGAACCCGCCGCCAAAGAGGTAATTGTCGGTCTTCTGATCGCGCGCCTGGGTGCTGACGAACGAAGTGGTGTTGCCATAGGTCGCGCTGTCGAGCTCGCAAAGGTCCTGCAGCGTGAACTCTCCCGCTTCGATCTGGGCCGTCGTCGGGTTGAACCCGGCGGCATTCACGCGCGCGCGAAAGCAGTTGTCGTTCGTAACAGGGTTCGAGATCGTCGTGCCCGGGCTGAACAACTGGGCCTCGACAAAGGCCGATTGCTGCTTCGCGCGATAGCCCGCGTAAAGCCCGTCGAAATAGATTTCGAGTTCGGGCGTCGCCTGCCACTGGATCGCCGCATTCGCCTGCGGACGTTCGAAATAGCCATATTCATTGAGCCCGCCCGCGACGTTCTGCGACGCATAGCCCGGCAAGTTGAACGGCGCCGTCGCGGTAGAACGGCGGACGGGGGCATAGAGATAAGGCCGGTTATAGTCGGTACGGCTCCACGAGACGTTCAACAGCGCGCCGATCTCGCCAATGCCGGTGTCCCAGCGGTCGGTGGCGAGGAGCCCGAACTGCGGATTGAGCTTTTCGACATTGGTCGCGTAATTTCCGCGCGCGGTAACGACGATCGTCGGGTCGCGAAACTTGAACGGCTTGTTCAACTGAAGGTCGGTGTTGCCTGCAATCCCGCCCTCGATGAGGTCGGCGGTCGCGGATTTGATGACGTCGACCCGCGACAAGGCTTCGGCGGGAAGGTCCTGAAAGGAAAAGGTTCTGCCGGTGGTGGAAAAGAATTCGCGGCCGTCGAGGGTGGTCAGAATATCGCCCAGCCCGCGAATCACGACGCCCGTGATCTCGTTGTTGGCGCCCACGGTCACCTGCACGCCCGGCACGCGCTGAAGCGCGGCGGCGGTCGTCGGGTCGGGGAATTTGCCGATTTCCTCGGCAACGATCGAATCCACGACCTGAACCGAATCGCGCTTGATCTCGGCCGCCGCCTCAAGGCTCCGGCGAATCGTTCCGGTGACAACGATTTCCGCGTCCGAACCGGCGGGCTGCGGATCGCTATTTGCCTGGTCCGCCGATGCGACCGCATCGCCCGAAATCGCTTCGGACGGACGCGTCTGCCCTTCCGATGCGGCTGCTTCGGAAATCATCAGGCCCGCCACCAGCGGCAGCAACGAAACCGACACGACCGCTTTGGACGCCTTGCTCATCATCATCCCCTTCCTTGTAGCGCATCGTTGAACCATCGCGCTTGCATGACTGTATAATGCGATAAATCATATCTCGCAATCCGGTTGCGCCATAATTCATGAAAACAACCCATGTCGAGCGGCGGCACGCCGGCGCATCACCTGAAAACCCCGCTTGAGGGCATCGGGTCGAAACGGCGAGAAGCGGCGCACCCGCGCCGCTCATGCCAGTCAGACACGGCCTGGACGCAAGGCGTTCTTCTGCGCGGTCAGCACCAGTTCCGCCGCCAGCAACGCCTGCGCCTGATCCTGCGCGACATCGGTACGTTCGACGACGTCGCTGACGAACTGCGGTCCGAACGGCAACGGGACCTTGCTGCAATCCATATATTGCACGCCCTTGCGGTCGGTCAGGAACAGGTGGTTGCCGCCCGGCCGCCCCGCCACGTCGATATATTTGCGCAGCTCGATCGATCCCTCGGTGCCGATGATGAACAGCCGCCCGTCGCCCCAGGTCGGGAGGCCGTCGGGCGTGTGCCAATCGACCCGCACATAACCCGTGCCGCCGTTTCCGCTCAGCATCATGTCGCCGAAATCCTCGAATTGCGGCCGGTCGGGCATCGCCATATTGCCCGCCTGCGACGCCACGACGCGGGCCTCCGTCGATCCGGTGTAAAAGAGGAACTGGTCCGCCTGATGGCTGCCGATGTCGGTCAGGATGCCGCCGTAGCGCGCGGTGTCCCAGAACCAGTCCGGGCGGCTCGGTGCGTTCAGCCGGTGCGGCGCAAGGTTGATGGTCTGGAGCACCTGGCCGATCGCGCCCGCCTTGACCAGCTCCCCCGCGCGGACCGCTGCGCGCACTTCGAAGCGTTCGGAATAGAGGATCGCGAACTTGCGCCGCGTCTCGCGCACCGCGTCGCGCACGGCGGCGAGCTGTTTCAGGCCGGTGATGCCGGGCTTGTCGGCCAGGAAATCCTTGCCGGCACGCATGACCCGAATGCCCAACGGCGCGCGCAGATCGGGAATCGACGCGCTGGCGACCAATTGTATCGTGGGGTCATCCAGAATCTCCGCCTCGCTGCGCGCAACCTTTACGTCGCCGTAGCGCCGGCGAAACGGCGCGACCTGCGCCGGATCGGCGGCGTGCATCGCCACCAGCGTGCCGCCGCCCCGGATCAGCGCGTCGGTCATGCCATAGATATGCGAATGGTCGAGCCCGATGACCGCAAAGCGGATGCGGTGGCGCGCCGATGCGTCGGGCTCGCGCGGCGCCCCCCTCCCCGCGCGCGCCTTCGGCGGCGGGGCCGATTGGGCGAACACGTCGCTCGCCATGACGGCGGCAAAACCGCCGCCAGCAAGCAGCGCGCGGCGATCGATCGAGGTCATGGCAGACATTCCCGCTGAAACCGGTTCAGAACGTAACCAGCGAGCGCGGCCATTCGACCGCCTCACCGCTGTCCATCGCCTGTTCGCCCATCAGCGAAGCGACGCTGGCATAATAGGCCTGCTGCAACAGGCCGGGGACTTCGCGGCCGCTGCGGACCGCCTCGCCGAACCCTTCGAACTGAAGCATCGTCTCGTCATACTCGCCCCAGCCCAGCGATTCCCCCGGCGTGGTCACCGGCAGCTCGGGGAACCAAGTCGCGCCGCCGATCGGGACCGTGCGCTTGTGCCCCCGCGCGACATCCTGTTGCATGCGCTGAAGCGCGAGCTGCTTGGGCAACACTTCCTGATAGATCCTGCCGAGTTCGGGCTCGATGGTGCCCGTGCTGCCCTGAATCTGCTCCTCGCAGCCGTAGCGTGCGTTGTTGAGGAGCGAGGAATAGATGGCTTTGCGCCCGTCGCCATATTCGTAGATCAGCGCAACATGGTCGTACACTTCGCGCCCGTCTTTCCAGAAACAGATGCTGCCCGATCCGATCACCCGCGTCGGGACGCCGTCAAGGAACCAGTTGCACACCTGAAGCTGGTGCGTGGCCAGTTCGGTCATCAATCCCGCCGACCGGTCGCGATACAGTCGCCAGTTGATCTGCTCGTCTGTGGCGTCGGCGGGCACGTTGCGCCGCCATTTGTTGTTGCGGTGCCAGCTGGCGCGGATTTGCGTAATTTCGCCGATCTCGCCCGACTTGGCGCGCTTCAGCGCGTTCAGATATGTCGGGTGGAACATGCGCTGGTGCCCGATCTGGAGCACCTTGCCCTTCGCGCGCGCGTTTTCGATCATCGCGCCGCAGTCGGCGATGCTACGCGCCATCGCCTTCTCGCACCAGACGTGCAGCCCGGCGTCGAGGACATCGAACGTATGCGATGCGTGAAGGTCGAGCGGCGTCGCGATGACCACCGCGTCGATCCCGCGCGCATCCAGCATGGCCCGGTGATCGCTGAACCCCGGCGTATCGGCGGGCACGAGCTTGCGCGCGCGATCCATATTGGGCGCATAATTGTCGCAGATCGCGGCGACGGTGCAGTTGCGCGTCTTCGCGATGTTCTGGATCAGCGCACGGCCGCGATCGCCGGTGCCAATGACCCCCAAGCGCACGCGGTTTCCGGTGGCGACGGGCGTCTGCGCGATCGCCGCCCAGGGTGCCGCCGCAGCCATCGCCGCGCCGGCCGATGCCATCGCGATCCGATCGAGGAATTTGCGGCGCGAAAGGGTAAAATCACTGTCGGTCATCTGTCGATCTTTCAATTATGCCGTCATTCGGCGGGAGGGGTCGTCAAAGGCGAAGGTGAAACGGCGCGTCGGATCGGCTGCGATCAGTCGCTGCGCGGCATCGGGATCCGCGACCAACAGCGCCGTGCTCATCGCCTCGGCCGCTGCGCCCGAGGCGTCGACCGCCACCGCGGTTGCGGCAGCGGTGACGATCATGCCGTCGGAAGGACGGATCATCGGGCTGCGCCCCGGCGCGGCCGCGCCGTCACCGATAGTGGATGAAACCGAAAGCGCTTCATCGCGCAGCGATAGCTCGACGAGCCAGCTTTCGGGATCAAGCGGATGCGGTATCGCGACGGGCCATGCGCCGCCGAGCGGATGCTCGCCAATCACCGCGACCGAACTCTCCCCCGCCGACAGGAATGCCGATGTGACACCGGCCGCGCGCATGGCTGCGGCAGCGCGATCAAGCGCGAAACCCTTGCCGAAGCCCCCGAAGTCAAAGGCGACCGGCCGGCCAGTCTCGATGCGCCCGGAACCGCGGTCCACCGATAGCCCCGGCCAGGCCGCCGCCCCGCCGCTGCCGACCGTCGGATCGAACAGGCCGTCGGTCGCGTGCCAAGCCTCCGCGATCGCCGCCAATGCGTCGAGCAGCACCGGATTTTCGGTCATCGCGAACTCGCCGGCCATCAGCCGGTCGTTGACCGCGGTTGTCGCCGACGGGCGGTGGATCGTCAGCGCGTCGTCGACAGCTTCGATGGCGCGACGCGCCGCCAGCAGCGCATCGGGCGCCGCCCGCCCGAACTGGTGAAGCTCGATCCGCGTCCCCATAGCGGCGAAGCGCTCGACGCCTGTTTCGACCATATCGTCGGTCATCTGCCCGTCGCCGGACAGCATGGTTTTTGGGCCGATCGCAGCTTCATGACAGTTCCGCGGGTGGCGATTGATCGCGTCACCATTATTCCCTCACAGCCGCTTGGGGCGAGCTAGCAGCCAGCGAAGCCTTGGCCGCCGTCATGTTCGCGCCTCTCCTGCATCAAGCCTAAAGGGCCTCGGAACCATCTGCAATAGTATATATACGATAATTAAATATCGCGTCTCAGCGGACCTTCTATTCCCTGCGCGTCGCGCCGGCCGGCCGGGGATCGGGCGGATCGGACCGAACACCCGGAGGCACGGCAACAGGGCCGTCGAGCAAGGGATCCTGCGTCCGGCGCATCCACTCGCTCAGCCGCGAGCGCATATCCTCCAACACCGGCGCCAGTTCCGGCAGCGCGACAAGATTGCGCTGTTCGGTCGGATCGAAATGGAGGTCGAACAATTCTTCGCCCGCCTCGTCCGCCACCAGGGGATAGCCGGCCCAGCCGCGCTTCAGCCACTGGGCCTTGGTCAGTCCGCCGTCACAATTGACGACCACGGGCGTCCGACGTCCATCGAAACGCCGGATATATTTGTACCGCTGCGTTCGCACCGCGCGCTTCGGCTCATAGGCCGCGTGGAAAGTCAGCTCGGTGAATATCGCCTCGTTCACTTCCGCCTTTCGCCCATCGACGACGGGCAGATAGGATTGGCCTTCCAGCCAATCGGGCGGCGCAATTCCAAGATATTCGCACAGCGTCGGAAACAGGTCGATTTGCGACAGCAGGGCGTCGGAAACCTTGGGACCGGCGAATGCACCCGGGCCCCGCATGATCATCGAAACCCCGGTGCCGCCATCGCGCAATTCGCCCTTCATCGTCGGAAACGGCAGGCCATGATCCGTCGTGCTGATGACCAGGGTATTGTCCGCCAGCCCCGCCGCCTGAAGCGCATCGAGGATAAGCCCGACGCCCTTGTCGAGCGCGCGGGCGCTGGCATGATATTCGGCCATGTCGCGGCGGCTTTCGGGCGTGTCGGGAATGGGGGCCGGCGGCAGGATGAAAGCGGGGTCGTCCACCGCCGGGTGCAAGGGCCGGTGGGTTTCCTCAAATCCGATATCGAGGAAAAACGGCTGAGCCTTTGCCGCCGGGCTGCGGAGAAATGCCGCCGCTCCGGGCGCCACGTCGCGCACCATATTGCTTTGATGCGGAAGGATTTGGCTATAGCCGATCGACGCGGCGTCGCGCGCGACATGCTGAAGCCCCGCAAGCATGGTGGCATAGCCTGCCCGGCCTAGCGTATGCACCAGATGGCGTTCGGGATGCGCAAGGTCCCAGCCGCGATGCGTGAGCCCGAGCATCCCGCTGCTGTGCGACGACTGGCCCGTCAGCATCGCCGCCCGGCTGGCGGAGCAGCTCGGCGAGGCACAATGCATCTGCCGGAACAATACACCCTCGCGGGCAAGGCCAAGGAGGCGCGGCGTCGGCACCGCATAACCATAGGGCGACAGGTAACGGCCCGAATCGTGCGAATGGATATAGACGATGTTGGTGCGCCGCGACGGCTGGATCGCGCTGGCGCGCGCCGCGTCGAAAAGCGATGGCGCGGCCGCAGCAGCCGCGGCCACGCCGACGAGTTCGCGGCGCGTGAAGTCCTTTGGCATCTATCTTCCCTCAATCATCGCGGCCGTCACCGCGCTCTTTGCTCTGTTGTCCGACAAAGGCATAATATATATTATAGATATGCCAATTTAAAAAGTGGCAAGTGGAAGAGCGTCATGAAGCGCTGTCGAAACGAACGTGGCCGCGGGCACGGCCTGCAGGGGAGGACGATAGCGTGACAACCATCTGCAACCGCTGGACGGCCCGCGCCGCGATCACCGCCGCCGCCGTCCTTGGCCTGTTGTCTTCAACGCTCGCGGAACCGCACGCGCAGAAAGGCTCCGGCATCGACGCACGGAGCCATGACCTGAATCTGCCCCGCTGGGGCCCCTATTCCAACGCCTATCTGGGCGTGTCGCACATTCCGGATCTGGCGTCGGGAATGCGGTTCGACATCACCCTGTTCGCCGGGCCGCACACGACGTCGACGCCCGATGTCCCCAATGCGTCGCTCAACACCGGTTTCGTCGCCTGGGAAGCGGCGCCCGACCTGTCCTATCATTCGTATCGCCAGAAACTGGAAGGGCAGCAGGTCTATGCCGAGATCGCGTTTGCCGCGCTGGACCCGGCATCGGATGCACGGCTGATCCGCGTCGATCTGGTCAACGGCGGCACGCGGGCGAAAACAATGACGCTCAATCTTCTGGCTTCGATGCAACGTCCCAACCGGGCGCCCGGCAGCGTGCTGACGCCGCGGCGCATCTTGCGCGCCAGCGTTCCGGCGGGCGGCACATGGGTGTCGGGGGTTCATTATCGAGCGCATCGCCGGGCGCGGCCGACACCGTCGGAGTGGCTCGTTTACGATGGCTGGTTGCGCGGCGAGGTCCGCGAGGACGGGCTGGTAGATGGCCGCGCGCTGCGCATGGCGGCGGGAGACACGGCGACCTATGCGGTTCCCGCCGGAACCGAGGTCGCGGTGCTGCGCTATCGCGCCAAGACGCAGGTCGCGCTGGCCGACGCCGGAGGCGTGTCGCTTCCCTCCGCCCCCGACGGCGGGACGTGGACGATGCCGCTCGCCGTCGGCACGCGCGCGCTGACGCTCCGTCCGGCGGGCGCGGTCGACCTCGAAGGGATCGCCTTCGTACCCGCCTCATCCGCGTCGGCGGTGAGCTTTCCGCCGGAGGACGCCGACACCCGCCCGGAGATGGCGAAGGGACCCGCCGAGCAATCGCTGCTACTCAAATATCGGCAGGCCGATGCCTGGTACGGCCTGCGCTGGTTCCGGCCGGGAGTGCGTATCCGCGAATTTCGCAACGGGACGCTCGATTTCTTCTTCGCCCGGCGCAGCCACAGCAAAACGCTGACGGTCGCGCAGGGCGATGGCCGGGGTCATTATGCCAATCTGCTGTTCGGCGGCACGCCGGTCGCCGCCGGCGGCAGGGAGACGATCTGGGCGCTGGTGTCGACAGGCTCGCGCGAGGCCGTCGAGCGCACGCTCGACGGCCACCCCGATACCGCCGCGCTGGAACGCGCATGGGCACGGGGCAAGGCGCGTGCGGCAATCGCCGATCCCCTTCCCGCCGGCCGGCGGTTCATGCTGGCACGCCAGTTGATCGGCGCCAATCTGCTGATGAACATCGTCTATCCAGTCTATACGCAGGACCAGTACATCCGGCATTTCACGCCCGGCAAATGGTGGGATTCGCTCTACACTTGGGATTCGGGCTTCATCGGTATCGGAATGGCCGACGTCGCGCCGCGCCTCAGCGCCGACGTGCTGCGCGCCTATACGACGCCGCCCCGCGCTCAATCCGCCTTCATCCATCACGGCACACCGCTGCCAGTGCAGCATCATCAATATCTGGAGCTCTGGAACCGCACCCAGGACCGGCGGATGCTGGCCGACAATTATCCCCGCCTGCGCCATTATTATGATTTCCTGCTCGGCCGGGTCGAAGGCTCGACGATCGCGGCGCTGCCGTCCGGACTTCTGAAAAGCTGGGATTATTTCTATAATTCCGGCGGCTGGGACGATCTACCACCGCAGGTGAGGGTACACGCGGCAAAGCTGCAGGCGCGCGCCGCGCCGATGGTCACCACCGCGCACGCGATCCGCGCAGCCAAAACGCTGCGCATGGCGGCGCTCGAGCTGGGACGGACGCGCGACTTCGCGCAATATGACGCCGACATTGCGCGCCTGACCCGCGCGGTGCAGGCGAACGCCTGGGACCCCGCGACCGGCTATTTCGGCTATGTCCTCCACGATGCGGCAGGCCGTCCCGAAGGGCTGCTCCGCACCCCCGACGGCGAAAACTGGAACCGCACGCTCGACGGCGTCCAGCCGCTGATCGCAGGCATCACGACACCCGAGCAGACCCGCGCCATCCTCGCGAACCTGCGCGACCCGGCAAAGCTGTTAACGCCTGTCGGGCTCACCGCCGTCGACCGTTCGGCATCCTATTATCGTCCCGATGGCTATTGGAACGGGACTGTTTGGTTCCCGCACCAGTGGTTCGTGTGGAAGGCGCTGCTCGATCAGGGCGAGGGCGGCTTTGCCTGGCAGATCGCGCGCACGGCGCTGGACGCCTATCAGACCGAGGCCGACGCGAGCTGGTCCTCCGCCGAACATTTCGAGGTTGCAACGGGTCAGGGCACGGGCTGGCACCAGTTTTCGGGCCTGTCATCGCCGATCGCCAACTGGTTTCAGGCCTATTTCGTCCCGGGCCGGCTGAGCACCGGCTATGACATATGGGTCCGGTCGCAGACCACCCGGCCGGACAAGCGCGGCATCACCGCAGACCTGGCGATCCACAGCGCGCGAAACGACGGGTTTATCAGCGTTCTGGCAACGCTCGCACCCGGGGAGCGGTATCGCGCGACCTGGAACAACCGATCGATCGAGGCGATCGCGATCCACGACGGCGCCTATGAATTGCGCATACCGTTGAGCGGTTCGCGAAAAGGACGCTTGGACATCTCCGCCTCGAACGTTCGTCCCACTGTACAAGAATGACCCCCACATATCCCGACTGAATGGCCGCTTTCGAATGATTTGAGCGAGGCTGCGAACGATCGACATGGGCGCAAAGCGGAAGCGCTGCCCGGCTGATGGCTGATATACCCTCGTTGCGGTCCACTTGCCGCTCGTAAAACCCGGCGCCTGATTGACCGAGACTCCAAAAAGCCTCAGACGCCGCTTAAAGGCGAGCCACTGGCGGGTCTTTTTGTTGGGCAAAGACTGGCCGCCGATTCACGCGAGGTCGCGCACCTTCGCCTCGCGCGCCCAATGGCGCCGCGTTCCGACCTTGATGAACTCCGCCAAGTCCACCACCCCTTCGTCCTTCTCGACACCAGCCTTGTCGAGCAGCGGCTGCGATGCAGCATCATGGGCGATCGTCTTGCAATGGCCGAATGCGTCCATGAACCATTGCACCGCTGCGCCCTGCGTCGCCAGCGCTTCTGCCTGGTCGGGCGCAAGCACCGAAGCCACGGCATCGAACAGCACCGACGGCGAACCCGCGAGTTGTCCGTCAGCCTTCAGCGTTCCGCCTTTGACGGCAATTCCGCCCACCTTGGGCGCGACGAGAAAAGCAGTGCCCCCCGCCTTTTCGATCTGCTTCCTGAGCCGGTCGATCGCCGCGAGGTCCGACCCTTCGGCAAAGAGGATCGCGACCTTGCGACCTTCGAAGTCGGGATAACCGACCTTCTGGATCGACAGCGCGTCGGAGGGCGCCATATCGATCGGCGCTTTTGCCGCCTTGATCTTGGGCGGCAAGTCGATCGCAAGCCCCTGTGCAACGCGCTTCGCAAGGTCTTCGTCGACATTGCGAAGCTGGCCGACGACACGCGCACGCACATGGTCGAGCGTCACCTTCGACAGTTCGAATACCAGCGCCGACGCGATATGCGCCTGCTCATTCTCGGTTTGCGACCGATAGAAGAGACGCGCCTGGCTGAAATGGTCGGCGAACAGGCTTGCACGAATGCGCAATTTCTCTCCGGCGTCATTGCGCTCGTCGTTGACCGGGAAGGTTGCAAACCCCGTTTGGGGGCACGCGCGCGGTCCGCCGTCCTCGCCAGCCTCGGCAAGGCTGTTGGGCTCATAATTGGCACGGCCTTGCGGAACGAGCGTTTGCATCATCCCGTCGCGCTGGAAATTGTGGAAGGGGCATTTGGGCGCATTGACCGGGATCTGGTGGAAGTTGGTGGTCCCGAGGCGCGACTTCTGCGTATCGAGATAGGAGAAGAGCCGTCCCTGGAGCAGCGGGTCGTTGCTGAAATCGATGCCGGGGATGATGTTCGAGGGCAGGAACGCGACCTGCTCGGTTTCGGCGAAGAAATTGTCGACGTTGCGATTGAGCGTCATGCGGCCGATGATCTCGACCGGCACATCCTCTTCGGGGATGAGCTTGGTCGCGTCGAGAACATCATAGGGCTGGTTCGCCGCAAAATCCTCGTCGAAAACCTGGATGCCAAGATCCCAGGCGGGGAAGTCGCCGCCGTCGATCGCCTCGAAGAGATCGCGACGCTGATAGTCAGGGTCGGCGCCCGCTATCTTGACCGCCTCGTCCCACACCGTCGATTGCAGCCCGAGAACAGGCTTCCAGTGGAACTTGATGAATTTCCCCCTCCCCTTCGCGTTGACGAAGCGGAACGTATGGACGCCGAAACCTTCCATCATGCGAAAGCTGCGCGGGATCGCGCGATCGGACATCGCCCACATGATCATGTGGGTGGCCTCGGGCATCAGTCCGATGAAATCCCAGAAGGTGTCGTGCGCGCTCGCCGCTTGCGGATAGCCGCGGTCAGCCTCCATCTTCACACTGTGAACGAGATCGGGAAACTTCATCGCGTCCTGGATGAAGAAGACAGGGATATTATTGCCGACCAGATCCCAATTGCCCGCCTCGGTATAAAGCTTGACCGCAAATCCGCGCACGTCGCGCGGCGTGTCGACCGACCCGGCTCCGCCCGCGACGGTCGAGAAGCGCACGAATACCGGACAGGTCTTGCCCGCTTCCTGGAAAATATCGGCTTTGGTCAGGTCGGGGATCGCGCGCGTACATTCAAAGACCCCATGCGCACCCGACCCGCGGGCATGGACGATCCGCTCGGGAATACGCTCGTGATCGAAGTTGAAAATCTTCTCGCGGAGGACAAAGTCCTCGAGCAGCGTGGGTCCGCGCTCGCCCGCCTTCAGCGAGTTTTGATTGTCGGCAATCCGATGTCCGAAATTGTCGGTGAGGTGTGCCCGGCCGTCGCGATGATCTTCGTCATGCGCGATCTGCTGATGAAGCTCGCCGCCATTGCCATTGGAAGCCTTGACCGCCGTCTGGCCGCTCCCCGGCTGGTGATCCTCGAGAGAATTGACGCTAGCGGGGGTGGGCGCAGATTTCTTGGCCATCGATTTGCTCCTGAAATTGGGGATGCCTTCTCAACCCCCGGCGACCGGGCAAGTTTCGCGGACCAGCGATAATTGCATGGTCGACTACGCCACAGCTTATCCTATGTTGGACAGGCAGCAGCACTTGGACTGGCGTTCTTACCCGAGGCGCCGTACCGAACAGGGCAGTAGCCGCAAGCCTTCCCGCTTGGATGATCTCCATTAATGTCCGTCTCGCCGGGGTTGAGCTGTCCAGAAGGCGACGACCCGTCTGTCACGATGGACGGGCCTGCCAGCATAGCACCCGGACAGCCATAACGGCTGCCAACCAGAGTGCGTCCAGTTGCGCCTGTCAGCGCAACATCTTCCCCGGATTTCGCCCGATCGACATACCTTTCTATTTTTTAGAATATAATGGATAATTTTATCCGTCTGTTTCGCACAAACTCTCCTGTCTAAACCCGCCTCAGCCCGAACGGTTCGGGTGTCAGGATCATCCAACAGGAGTTGTTGCCCATGTCGATCAAAGCCACCCCTACCCCCGCGAAGACGCTGCTGGACCCCGGCAACCACGCGCTGGTCCTTATCGATTTCCAGTCGCAGATGGCCTTCGCCACCAAGTCGATCGCACCCGAACTCCTGCGCAACAATGCCGCGCTCGTCGCGAACGGCGCCGCCGGCTTCAACGTGCCCACCATCCTGACCACGGTCGCAGAGAAAAGCTTTTCGGGTCCGATGTTCGACGAGATCACCGACGCTTTTCCGGGCCAGGCGCTGCTCGACCGTACGAGCATGAACACATGGGAAGACGCCGCGGTGATCGACGAGGTCAACCGGATTGGCAAGGACCGCATCGTTTTCGCGGGTCTGTGGACCTCGGTCTGCATCGTCGGCCCGGTCCTTTCGGCACTCGAACAGGGCTTCGAAGCCTATGTCATCACCGACGCCAGCGGCGACATTTCGGAAGAGGCCCATGAACGCGCCGTCGAACGGATGATCCAGGCCGGTGCTAAGCCCATCACTTCGCTGCAATATCTGCTCGAACTGCAGCGCGATTGGGCGCGCGCCGAAACCTATGACCTCACCACCGGTATCGCCCGCAAATGGGGCGGCGGCTACGGCCTCGGCATCACCTATGCCAAGGCGATGTTCGGCGCTTCCGAGGGCGGCCACTGATTTTGCCCGATGGGCCGGAGGGCGCCACATCCGGCCCGCATTTCCCGACCAAATGAAAGGACGAAACCATGGGCTACGTTACCACCAACGACGGTGTCGAAATCTTCTACAAGGACTGGGGGCCAAAGGACGCGCAGCCCATCGTCTTCCATCACGGTTGGCCGCTGTCGTCGGATGACTGGGACATCCAGATGCTCTTCTTCCTCGCCAAAGGCTACCGCGTCGTCGCGCACGATCGCCGCGGCCACGGCCGGTCGGCGCAAGTCAGCGAAGGCCATGACATGGACCATTATGCGGCTGATGCAGCCGCCGTCATGGAACATCTCGAGCTCAAAAATGCGGTCCACATCGGCCATTCGACGGGTGGCGGCGAAGTCGCTGCCTATGTTGCGCGCTATGGCATCCCGCAGGGCCGCGTCGCCAAGGCCGTACTGGTTTCGGCTGTGCCGCCCATCATGCTCAAGACCGCCCGTTATCCGGGCGGGCTGCCGATCGAGGTGTTCGACGGCATTCGCAGCGAACTGGCTGCGAACCGCGCGAAATTCTTCCGCGATCTCCCGTCCGGGCCCTTCTACGGCTTCAATCGCGACGGCGCGAACGTCATCCCCGCCGTGATCGACAATTGGTGGCGCCAGGGCATGATGGGCAGCGCCAAGGCGCACTACGACGGGGTAAAGGCCTTCTCGGAGACTGACCAGACCGACGACCTCAAGGCGATTAGCGTACCGACGCTCGTGCTGCACGGCGACGACGACCAGATCGTACCCTACAAGAACGCGGCGGTGTTGCAGGCCGAAATCCTGCCGAACGCGACGCTTAAAATCTACGAGGGCTTCAGCCACGGCATGCTGACGGTCAACGCCGACGTCATCAACCGCGACCTGCTCGCATTCGTTCAGAGCTGAGGCTGAAAAGGGAGAACGGACGATGAAGATATACCTCGTCTCGCTTGGTGCCGGATTGCTGGTCGGTGTCATCTACAACCTGCTCGGCGTCCGTTCTCCCGCCCCGCCGATCGTCGCTTTGGTCGGTCTCGCTGGAATCCTGCTCGGCGAGCATATCATCCCCTTGGCAAAGCGGCTGGCCGACAGACCCGAACTGGCTCGCTATTTTCACCAAGATTGCGCCCCGCAGATTTTGGGGACGCCGCCCACCGGAAAGGAGCGCGACGCATGAACCCGATTACCCGCCGCCAGGCGCTTGCCGGCGCCGCTACCACCGCCCTTCTCACCGCCACGGAAAGCATCGCCATGACCCAGCCCGACCTCGTTATCGTCAATGCCAGGGTGACCACGCTCGACAAGGCCAATCCCGAGGCACAGGCTGTCGCGATCCGCGGCGGCAAATTCCTGAGCGTCGGCAGCGAGCAGGTGGTCCGCGCCGCCGCCGGCCCCGATGCGAGGGTCATCGACGCGAAGGGCCGCCGCCTGATCCCCGGACTGATCGACAGCCACATCCACGTCATCCGCGGCGGCCTTAATTATAATATGGAATTGCGCTGGGACGGCGTGCCGAGCCTTGCCGACGCGATGGCGATGCTGAAGAAGCAGGCCGCGAACACCCCGCCTCCGCAATGGGTGCGCGTCGTCGGCGGCTTCACCGAACATCAGTTCGCCGAAAAGCGCCTGCCCACTCTCGATGAGATCAACGCGGCCGCGCCCGACACGCCGGTGTTCATCCTCCACCTTTACGACCGCGCGCTGCTCAACGCCGCAGCGCTACGCGCCGTCGGCTATACGAAGGACACACCGAACCCGCCGGGCGGCGAGATCGTCCGCGACGCGGCGGGCAACCCCACTGGGCTTTTGCTCGCGCAGCCCAATGCGGTGATCCTCTATGCGACGCTCGCCAAGGGGCCAAAGCTGCCCGAAGACTATCAGGTCAATTCGACGAAGCATTTCATGCGCGAGCTCAATTCGCTCGGCGTGACCAGCGTCATCGACGCGGGTGGCGGGTTCCAGAACTATCCCGACGATTATCAGATCATCGAAAAGCTGCACAAGGACGGCGAACTGACGCTGCGCATTGCGTACAACCTCTTCACGCAAAAGCCGAAGGAAGAGCTCAAGGATTTCGCGACCTGGTCCAGCCAAGTGAAGCCCGGCGACGGCGACGACAGCTATCGCCACAATGGCGCGGGCGAGATGCTCGTCTATTCGGCCGCCGACTTCGAGGATTTCCGCGTCGAGCGCCCCGAGATGCCGGCGAATATGGAAAGCGACCTCGAACCCGTCGTCCGCCTGCTGGCCGAACGCAAATGGCCTTGGCGGCTCCACGCGACCTATGACCAGACGATTTCGCGCGCACTCGATGTGTTCGAAAAGGTCAATCGCGACATCCCGCTTCAAGGCCTCAACTGGTTCTTCGACCATGCCGAGACGATCAGCGAGCGCAATATCGACCGCATCGCCGCATTGGGCGGCGGCATCGCGGTCCAGCACCGGATGATGTTCCAGGGCGAATATTTCATCGAACGCTATGGAGCCAAGGCGGCCGAGGCGACCCCCCCGATCAAACGGATGATGGAGGCGGGCATTCCCGTCGGCGCGGGCACCGACGCGACGCGTGTCGCAAGCTATAATCCCTGGGTTTCGCTGTCGTGGCTCGTCACGGGAACGACGCTGGGCGGCACAACGCTCTATCCTGTCCGCAACCGCCTCGACCGCGAAACGGCGCTCCGCCTGTGGACCGAGAAGAACACATGGTTTTCGAACGAAGTCGGCAAGAAGGGGCAGATCAAGAAAGGCCAGCTCGCCGATCTCGCTCTCCTGTCGGAAGACTATTTCAGCGTTGCCGAAAGCGACATCGTTCACCTTCGCGCGGTGCTGACCATTCTCGGCGGCAAAATCGTCCATGGCGAGGGCGATTATAGCCCGATCGCCCCTGCTCTACCCAAGCCGATGCCCGACTGGTCGCCCGTCGCGACCTTTGGGGGCTATCATCGCCCCACCGCAGGTGCAGCGAAGAAGCTCGCTTCGGCATGCGGCTGCGCCAGCGCGTGCAATGTCCATGGCCATGACCATGCCGCGGCGCTCGGCGCCAATGTTCCGGCAGCGGACGTCCAGAGCTTCTGGGGAGCCTTCGGCTGCGGCTGCTGGGCGGTCTGAACGATGACGCCCGCACCCATCACCCGCCTGCTCGGCGACCGCCGCTTTGCGACCCTCTCCGCAGCTGTTCTCACCCTTCCCTATTGGACCAGCGGCATCGCCAAGCTGTTCGATCTCGGCGGCGCGCTCGGCGAAGCCAGACATTTCGGTCTTGAACCAGCCGCGCTTGTCGTCGCGCTGACAATCGCGGTGCAGGTCGGCGGCTCGCTGCTGATCATCCTCGGGCGTCAGGCCTGGCTCGGGGCGGGCGCACTCGGCGTCTTCACCGCCGCCGCAACGCTGATCGCGCATCCTTTCTGGCAGGTCGCCGACCCGGTGACGCGCTTTCATGAACGCAACACCTTCCTCGAACATGTCGGCCTGATCGGCGGGCTGATGCTCGCTCCGATCCTGCAGGAGCGCAAGGCATGAGCGCCGCCGCCCCCGCAACCGAGCGCCCGCTCGCCAGCCCCATGTTCCGTGCGCTCTGGATCGCGACCATCGTCTCCAATGTCGGCACCTGGATGCACGATGTCGGTGCGGGCTGGCTGATGACCTCGCTTTCGCCAGACCCGTTGATGGTCGCGCTGGTTCAGGCCGCGACGACATTTCCGATGTTCGCTCTCGCGCTTCCCGCCGGCGCCCTTGCCGACATCGTCGACCGGCGGCGCCTGCTGATCGCGGCACAAGTCTTCGGCCTTGCCGGTGCAGCCGGTCTCGCGGCGATCACACTTGCGGGGCTTACCACAGCCTGGGTGTTGCTCGTGTTCACAGCCGTGATCGCGGTCGGCGCGGCCTTTTCCGCTCCGGCGTTTCAGGCAATCGTCCCCGAACTGGTGCAGCCGAAGGCTTTGCAACAGGCGGTCGCGCTTAACTCGCTCGGGGTCAACATCGCGCGCGCGATCGGCCCCGCGCTCGGGGGCGTCATCATCGCCGCCTCGGGGCCCGCCGCCGTGTTTGCCGTCAACGCATTGTCGGTCGTCGGCGTCATCATCGTCCTTTTCCGTTGGCGCCGCGCGGTCCCCGACCGCCACCTCCCCGCCGAGCATATGGTCGGCGCGATGCGCGCAGGGCTGCGCTATGCGATGCGCGCGCCCGAGCTACAGGTGGTGCTGATCCGCTCGGTCGGCTTCTTCGTTTTCGCCAGCGGGCTTTGGGCGCTGCTGCCGATCAT
Source organism: Sphingopyxis sp. JAI108 (assembly GCF_013410105.1). Taxonomy (GTDB): domain Bacteria; phylum Pseudomonadota; class Alphaproteobacteria; order Sphingomonadales; family Sphingomonadaceae; genus Sphingopyxis; species Sphingopyxis chilensis. Next base: position 100,059 of record NZ_JACCCJ010000005.1, on the reverse strand, counting down.
CGCACGGCGCGACCTCGGGCTCGGCCCCGCAGGCTACGGCGGGCTCCTGACCTTCATGGGGCTCGGCGCGATCGGTGGCGCGATACTGATGCCAAAGATGCGCGGACGCATGGGAGCAAATATGATCACGCTCGCCGCGTCGACCCTGCTCGCGGCAGCGATGGCGGCCCTCTCGCTTGCGGATGGCTTCTGGACGGCTTCGGCGGCGCTTTTCGTCGCGGGCCTAGCCTGGATCGCGATGATGGCTTCGCTCAACGGCGGTGCGCAGGCGACCTCGCCCGGCTGGGTCAAGGCGCGCGCGCTCGCCATCTATCTGCTCGTCTTTCAGGGATCGATGGCGGGAGGATCGGCGCTCTGGGGGTCGATCGCGTCGCGCATCGGCGTACCGTCAACCTTGCTCGCCGCGGCGGCACTGCTCGCCCTCGCCGGGATGGCACTCGCATGGCGCTTCCCGCTCGACAAGGCGAGCACGCTGGACCTCGCGCCGTCCGCGCATTGGCCGGCGCCGATCGTCGATGGCGATGTAGATGTCGAGCATGACAGCGGCCCGGTGCTGGTGACGGTCGAATATCGTATCGACCCGGCAAAGGTGCCCGCCTTCTTCACCGAAATGCAGAAGATGCAGCGTATCCGCCGCCGCGATGGCGCGATCCACTGGGGCATTTACGAGGACACCGCCGCGCCCGGCACGGTAATCGAGAGCTTCACCGTCGAAAGCTGGCTGGAGCATCTGCGCCAGCATGACCGTGTCACCAATGCCGACCGCGTGCAGCAGGAGGCATTGCGCGCCTTCCAGACTAGCGACACGCCGCCGCTCGTGCGCCACTTCGTCACCCAGCACTGATGCGTATTCTCTTCCTCCTCGCCGCGCTGCTCCCCAAGATGGCTGCGGCGCAGGAGGCCGAGCAGACAAACCATCGCTATGACGAGGATTGGTCCGGGCTGTCAGCGGCGCCACGCGAGGGGTGGCGCGAAGCCAAATATATCCCGCTGACCATCGATGGCGCGGCCTACTTGACGCTTGGCGGCGAGGCCAGGGCACGGTTCGAAGGGTTCGACGACAATCTGTGGGGCGACCCGCCCGCGCCCGACGATGGCTATCTCTGGCTGCGCGTCATGCCGCACGCCGACCTTCATGCCGGCCCGGCGCGCGTCTTCGTGCAGGGCATCGCTGGCTATGCACGCGGCGTCGGCGCGGGCAAGGGACCGGTGGACGAAACCGGGATCGACCTGCTGCAGGGCTTTGCCGATATACGCGTGCCACTTGGGGGCCACGGCAGCCTGACCGTGCGCGGCGGGCGCGAGCTCGTGGCGCTCGGATCCGAGCGGCTTATCGGCGTCCGCTATGGCCCGAACATTCCGCAGCCCCTCGACGGCGTTCGCGCCGTCGTCGATCGGGGCCCGATCCGTATCGACGCATTCCACCTGCGACCCGTCACGGTGGGCGGCGGCGATTTGGACGATCGGGCCTCGAAGACACGGCGGCTCGACGGCGTCTATGCGACCATAGCGCCCGCGACAGATACCGGCATCGACGCCTATTGGCTGGGCTATAAAAATGAAGAGGCCCGCTTTGCCGACCGCACCGGCCGCGAGACGCGCCACACGTTCGGCGTGCGCTTCTTCGGCAAGCGCGGCGACCTCGGCTGGAACTGGGAGGCCATGCTCCAGCGCGGGCACTTCGACGGTGACCGCATCCGTGCATGGTCGCTTGCCACCGAGACCGCATGGAGCTTTCCGCAAGCGCCGCTCAAACCGCGCTTTCGCCTGCGCGCCAATATCGCGAGCGGCGACCACGACCCCGCCGACCGCCGGCTCGGCACCTTCAACGCGCTGTTTCCCAAAGGTAAATATTTCGGCGAACTGTCGCCGGTCGGACCGCGCAACATCGTCAATTTCCACCCCAGCGTCGATTTCGATCTGGGCAAAGGCGTGACGGTCGAACTGGTCGCCGCGCGTTTCTGGCGCGAAAGCCGGGGCGATGGCGTTTACGACATCCCAGGCGGGCTCATCCGTCCGTCAGGCGGCAGCGATGCGCGGCACATCGGCGACCAGGTCGAGATTTCGGCGGGCTGGCAGGCGAATGCTCTCCTCTCCTTCAACGCCTCGCTCTCGGCCTTTCGCCCCGGTCCCTATATCCGCGACACGGGGCCCGCGCGCACGATCCACATGGTCGGCGCCGAGGCGATGCTGAAGCTCTAAAGATCGATCATCCCGGCAAGCTCCGCATCATGCTGTCCGAGAGTAACAAACTGTTCGAGCAGCCACGACGCCGCCGGTCCCGGCGGCGTATCGCGCCGCCAGACGCCGGCAAAACGATAGGTGCCGCCCGGATGGTCCGGCATGGCAAGCTGGACGAGCACGCCGGCAACCAGATCGGACTCAATCATCGGCAGGGGCATATTGCCCCACCCGACCCCTTCGCGCAGCAGCGCATGTTTGGCGCCAAGGTCGGCAAGGCGCCAGGTCTTCGGGCTCATCACCGAATAGTCGCGCCCCTCGGTAAAGCGTGACCTGTCGGTGAGAACGAGCTGCGTATAATCGCGCCCCGCCCCGGGCGGGATACGCTCCATCCGTCCGAGCGGATGATCGGGCGCCGCCACCGGCACCATCGGGATCGATCCCGCCGCAACGCATTCGACCCCCTCGACCCCGGCCGCGAGTGGCCCCGATATCCCGAGAATAGCCTTGCGATCGAGAACCATCGCCGTGATCGCACCGAGCGCCTCGACATGGAGCCGAAGCTGCACCGTCGGGAATTCCGCGGCAAAGGTCCTCAAGACCCTGCCGAGCCGCTCGGATGGCAGCATCACGTCGACCGCCAGATCGACCTCGGCTTCCAGACCGTCGAGCATCCCCTTAACCTTGGCACGCAGACCATCGATACCGACCGAAATCGCCCGCGCCTCCGAAAGGAGAGCGCGGCCCGCGACGGTGAGTTGCGGCTTGCGCGTCCCTTCGCGTTCGAAGAGCATGAGGCCGAGCTGCGCCTCTAGATTGGAAATGCCATAGCTGATCACCGATACCGCGCGATTGAGCCGGCGCCCGGCAGCAGCGAAACTTCCGGTATCGACGATCGCTAGAAAGATGCGAAGCTGGTCCAGTGTCGGCGTCCCGGGATTATTCACTATTCAACTTCCTCGAACGTTTCGATAAATTTTATCTCACTGAACAGTGAAGCCCGCAATGCCTAAATGCCTTCTCGACGGCGGCCGATCCCTGCCAGCCATGGAGATACAAGATGATCGAACTTCGCCCTTTCGACAGCCTCGGCGGTGCCAATCACGGCTGGCTCGACGCCAAGCATCATTTTTCCTTCGCCGGCTATCACGATCCCGCCCGCACCAGCTGGGGCAATCTGCGCGTGTGGAACGACGACACGATCCAGCCGCAGACCGGCTTTCCGCCGCACCCGCACCGCGACATGGAAATCATCACCTATGTCCGCGAAGGCGCGATCACCCATCAGGACAACCTCGGCAACAAGGGCCGCACCGAGGCGGGCGACGTGCAGGTGATGAGCGCCGGCACCGGTATCCGCCATTCGGAATATAATCTGGAGGACGTCACGACCAAGATTTTCCAGATCTGGATCATTCCGACCCGCGACGGCGAAGCGCCGCAGTGGGGCGCGAAGCCCTTTCCCAAGGGTGAGCGTTCGGGCAAGTTCGTGACGCTGGCCTCGGGCTACGATAACGATAATGACGCGCTGCCGATCCGCACCGACGCCCGCGTCGTCGGCGCGACGCTCCGCGCGGGCGAGACGGCGGAATATCCGTTAGGCAAGGATCGCAAGGCCTATCTCGTCCCGGCAAAGGGCGCGGTGCAGATCGACGACGTCCGCGTGAATGCCCGCGACGGTGCCGCGATCAGCGATATGGAGGTACTTCGCGTGACCGCGATCGAGGACAGCGAAATCGTCCTCGTCGACGCGGCCTGACAAAGCCCGGAGCGCCGCCCGGCCGGTGGCGCTCCCAAGGGGGAGAATGACGATGATCCGTTTCCGGGACCGCGGTGCCCGCGGCCGCCACCAGGGCGGCCAGATCGACGCCTGGCACAGCTTTTCCTTCGCCGACTATAACGACCCCAAGCATATGGGCTTTCGTGCCTTGCGGGTGCTCAACGAAGACCGAGTCGTCCCCGGCGCCGGACTCTCCGAGCATGGTCACGAAGATATGGAGATCGTGACCATCGTGCTGAAGGGTGCCATCGAGCATCGCGACGACCTCGGCAACAGCGCGACCATCCGCGCGGGCGAGGTCCAGCGGATGAGCGCGGGCACGGGCATCCGCCATAGCGAACGCAATCCGAGCGCCGATGAACGCGCCCACCTCCTCCAGATATGGATCATCCCGTCCGAGTTCGGGGGGCCGTCTTCTTACGACCAAAAATCCTTCGCCGCCGATGAAGGGCGCAACCGTTGGGTCACCATCGCGAGCGGCGACGGACGCGAAGGATCGCTAACGCTGCGCCAGGATACCGTCATGGCGATAGCCCGGCTCGACGACGGCAAGGCGATCGCACGCGAACTCGACCCGAAGCGCGGCTATTGGGTCCAGGTCGTTGGCGGCATTGTCGGTTTGAATGGAACCGAAATGCGCGAGGGCGACGGCGCCGCGCTGACATCGGAAGGCATGTTGTCGATTGAGGCCGATTCCGATGCGGAAGTTTTGCTCATCGACCTTCCCTGACCAGACCGAGCATCGCCGGTCACGGACCTCAGCAGAGAATCGCGCGAAGCGGACGGCCAAGACAAGTCAGGGCGTTGCGTCTCCACCTTATCGTCAGCTTTCATATGAAGACGGGTAAACGACCCACCTTCCCGCATCATTCGGGTTAGTGATCAGAACCGCACCCGGAACCCAGCTGTACCTTTCAGGGTATAGCCCGCGCCAAAATCGGCGATCGCCGTATCGCCCGACACTTCGGTATAGAGGGTGAAGCGGTCGTCACCCCAGCTGTAGCTGCCGCCAAGCCCCAATTCACCCGACAGACGATGGTCGCGATTGACGATCGGCGTTCCCGACACATCGGCTACCGCGCCGTCGAGCCATTCGTAGCTGAGGTTCATGACGGTGTAGAGGCGAGTGCGGCGCGTATCGCCCGCGCGGCCCTTCCAGCTTGTCTGATGGTCGATCGCCAGGCCCCAGCGGGTTTTCAGACTTTCGCCCTTCCCGACCGAAACCGCGGCCGCCGAAGGATCGGCGAAACGATCGAAAGCGACCTTGGCATAGCTCATCTGCACCTGCGGCGTGACCGACAGGTTGCGGCCGATGGGCGTCTGCTTGCCGAGTTCGAGGCTGAAAGCCTGGCCGTCGCCCTTGTTGCCGCGGACAAGATCCCCAAGGATGTTCGATTCCAGATCGCTGTCGAACCAGCTGAGCTTGACCTGCCCGTCGACATAAAAGCCCTTCGGCCCGTACCAGGTCATCGTCGCGCCGACGCCATAGCCCTGCGTATCGATGGTGCCGTTGCCGAAGATCGAAGCGACGCTGCTGTCCGCCTTGCCATAATGGGCGGTCAGCCCCCCGACGAGCGCGGCACCGTCGCCGCGCTCTGCCAGCACCGCATCGAGCCCGAGCTGCGCCTGCCACTGGTTGAGTTTGCGGTCGGCGCCGCTCGTCGATGCCACGGCTTCCGGCCGCTGGCGCTCGGATTCGAAGCGACCCCACAGGCCCGCACCGGCGATCGGCGACGCAGCCCACGAACGGTTGCCGACGCGTTGTTGAAGGGTCGGCAGACGGTTCAGTGACTGCAGTGCGCCGACATAGGCTTCATAGACGGGGACACCCGGCTGATAGAGCGGACCTTCTGGATTCTCGCCGGGGTCGAGCAGCGCAGAGCGGAGGTACCAGTCGCCGTCCTGCGGCGTCGATATCCCATTTTTGTAGAGGCGATAGCCATAGGCGCCCAGCACCACAGCCTGCTCGCCTTCGAACAGATAGTCGCCCTCGAGCGTGAAGCTGCCGTTCGATGCGCCCGCGACATCGACGATCTTGATCCCCTCGACCGTCTGGCCGCCGATGCCGCCGCGATTGATCACCGTGACGCGCGTGTTGCCCGACGTGGCGCCATTCACAACCAGGCGGTCAGCCGCCGAGGCATCACCGCCGAGTACGGCCTCGATCTCGAGCAGGCCGCCGTTGCCGGTATAGTCGCCCGCCACGGTGAGCGAGCCGATGCCGCTGCCCGGTGCGACGACGCCGGCGTTGACCAGACTGCCGACGCGCCCTGCGCCTTCGACGCGGCCCGCCGCGCCGACGGTGACGGCGCCGCCAAGGCTTCCCTGCACGGCCAGCGTGCCGCCCGCGACGGTCGTGTTGCCACCGAAGCCGCTGTTGTCGGCGGTAACGAGCAGGGTGCCCGCACCACTCTTGGTCAGTCCGCCCGTGCCCGAAAAGAGGCCATTATATGTAAAGATGGTATCGGACGCGGTCGCGATCGTGCCCCCGCCGCCGACGACGATGCCGCGCGCACTGGTGAGGTCGGCACTCGTTTCGAGCGTGCCGCCATCGAGTGTAAGGTCGCCGCTCGCCGCGCCGAGATTGGCATCGTTCGAGATGCGGATTGTGCCGCCAACGATCTGTGTGCCGCCGGTATAGCTGTTGGTGCCGCCGAGGACGAGCGTCCCCGCATCGGTTTTGACCAGCTGCGCGGTGCCGGTGAGCGCCGAAGCGATCGTCGCGGTGAAGCCCGCGCCCGCCGTGCTGCCGTCGCCGACGCGCATCACCGCCTGCGCCCCGTCGAGCGCGACCGATTCGCCGGTGATGACATAGCCGTCGGCCGCAAACTGCATGCCGGTGACCGACACGGCGCCCGGTGCGTTATCGACCGTGACCGTGCCCGCGGTTCCGCCGAAGACCGCAAAGGCCCCATCGGCGTAGGGCGCGCTGAGGTTACCCGTCGCGTCGGTCCAGTTGCTGTTTCCGGCGCTGCTTTGCCACACGCCATCACCACCGTTGATCACGCCGTCGACCTTTGGTCCGGCGGCGCCGTCCCAGAAGTTCAGCGTCAGCTCGCCCGAGTTGACCAGATTAACCTGCCCCGCGACCGAAGTCTGGACGGCGGTGCTGGCGCCCGTCGGCATGGTGCCGAACGTCACACCGTTGTTCGTCAGCGTGCCGCCGTAGTTGAACAGGCGATAGATGCCGACGTCGAACGCGCCGCCCGTCGGGACGCTGACGTTGAGCACACCGTCGAGGACCAGATCGCCGCCAACGTTGACGAGATCGTTGAGCGCGCCGCCCGTGACACCCGCCTGCCCGAATTCGAAATCGAGCTGCGTTCCGGCCGCAAGCGAAAGATTGCCGCCGATGGCCAGCGTGCCCGTTCCGCCTGCGCCCGGCGCGAGGGAGGCCCCGCTCGCGAAGTCGACATTGCCGCCGATCGTCCCCGTGCCGCCCAGCGTCGCGCCGGCGGCGACGCTTGTCCCGCCGGTCGCCGCCGAATAGTCGCCGTTGACGAACAGCGTGCCCGCTTCGACCGTCGTCGCGCCGGCGAAGGATCCACTGCCGCCGAGCGCCAGTGTGCCCGCACCCGCCTTGGTGAGGCCGCCAGCCCCGCCGACCGGGCCGGTCAGCGTCAGCGTGGTGCCCGTATCGCTGCGGAACACGCCGTCGCCGATCAGCGTGACGGTCCGGCCCGAAACGATATCGGCGGTGGTGTGAAGTGCGCCGCCGCCGAGCGACAGCCCGCCGCTCGCATCGCCCAGATTGGAGTCGCTGCCGATCCGGACGGTGCCGCCGTTGATCAGCGTGCCGCCGCTGTAGCTGTTCGCGCCGGTCAGGACGAGCGTGCCCGCGTCGGTCTTGAGCAGCTCTGCCGTGCCCGCGATCTGTGCGTCGATGGTCGCGGTATAGCCCGCGCCCGCGACGCTGCCGTCGCCGACCTGAACGATCGCCTGCGCGCCGGTCAGCGTCAGCGTGTCGCCCGCCACGACATAGCCGTCGCTCGCAAACTGCATGCCCGAAGCGAGGACGTTACCGCCGCCGTTGTCGATCGTGACGGTGCCCGGCGCGCCCGCGAAGACCGCGAAGCTGTCCTGCGCATAATCGGCGTTGATCGAACCGTCCGCATCGGTCCAGTTATTGAGGCCGCCCGCGACGCGCCACACCCCATCGCCGCCGTTGAGTACGCCGTCATATTTGGGCCCGACCGCGCCGTCCCAGAAGCTGAGCGTCAGCCCCTGCGAATTGACGAGATTGACCTGGCCCGCGATCGCGGTCTGGACCGAAACGCCGCCGGTGCCGCCAGGGATTGTCCCCAGCGTCAGCCCGTTGTCGATCAGCGCGCCGCCATAGTTGAACACGCGGTAAATGCCGGGGCCGAAGCTGCCCCCCGCCGCGACCGTCACATTGATCGTCCCGTCGAGCGTCAGATCGCCACCGACATTGACCAGGTCGTTGAGCGCACCGCCAGCGACATCGGCCTGTCCGAACTCGTAATTCAGGATCGAACCACCGGCGAGCGACAGATTGCCGCCGACCGTCAGCGTGCCGGCACTTTCTCCCGGCGCAAGGATGGCGCCGTCGAGCATGGCGACATCTCCGCCGATCGTGCCGGTGCCACCGAGCGTCGCGCCCGCGAACACCGTCATCAGGCCGGTCGCCGCCGACTGGTCGCCATTGACCAGCAAAGTGCCCGCGTTGACGAATGTGGCTCCGGCATAGCTGTTGGCACCCGTCAGCGTCAGCGTGCCGAGGCCGTCCTTCGTCAGCCCGCCCGCGCCGGCAAAGCGCGGCGCAATGCCGATATTGTGACCGTCGGTATCGATGATGCCACCGTTTGTGCCGAGCGTGACGTCGTTCGCACCGAAATCGGCGAAGAACTCGCCTTCATCCTGCGTCGCGCGGAGCACGCCGCCGTCGAGCGAGAAATCGACCGTACCCAAACCGCCCCCGATCTGGCTGGTCTCGACAACACCACGGTTGCCCGTCGTGCCCGCAATGGTCACAGTTCCGCTGGAACCCGCCGCGACGCCGAGCGCGAAGCCGCCCTCGGCCCGGACCAGCCCGCCGTTTTCGACCAGCAGCGAGCCCGCGCCCTCATTGCCGACGGTCATCGAGAAATCGGTGACCAGCCAGTTCGACCCTGCCCCGGTCACGACGACGCTGCCAGTGGAATTGGCGCCGATATAAGCTTGATTGCTGGTGACGCTCGCACCGTTCTCGATGCGCATGGAGCCGGTGCCAAAGCTACCGACGCTCAGTTGATGGGTGTTGATCCACGACGTGCCGGCGCCGGATATGATCGCGTTGCCGTTTCCGGAAGCCCCGATGATCGCGTCGTTGCCGGTGACCGTCGCGCCATTTTCAATGCGCAGCGTTCCGGCGCCGAACAGGCCGACGTTGATCCGTCCGCTGTTTTCCCACGACGAGCCGACGCCGGTTACGAGCACCTCACCAACGCCGTCGGAATTGGCGCCGATCTGGCCGCCGACGCTGACGACCTTGCCGCCGTCGGCGATATTCAACGTCCCGTTGCCGTCATAACCGACCAGCACATCGCCATTGTTCGTCCAGGTCGAGGCGGCGCCGTTGGCGCCGACACCCGAGACATTGACGATCCCCTGGCTGCCGGCATTGGAGCCGATCCAGCCCGACTGGTTGCCGACCTGACCGCCTGCGGTGATGTTCAGCGTGCCGCTGCCGAACTCGCCGACGACGATGTCGCTCGCCCCGGTCCAGGTCGAGGCATTGCCATTGGCGTCCTGCCCCGAAACATTGACTGTCCCCTGGCTGCCGACGTCGTCGCCGATATAAGCGATGTCCGCGACGGTCACGATGCCGCCATCGAGGATGCCCAGCGTACCGGAGCCAAGGCGGCCGACACGGAGGATACCCGTGTTGGTCCAGGTCGAGGCGCTGCCGCTGCCGTCGGTGCCCGTGACGGTGACGACGCCCTGCTCGCCGCTTTCGCGGCCGATCATGCCGTCCGCATTGTTCAGCGTGCCGCCGTCCGCGAGCCGCAGTTCGCCGCCCCGGACGTTGGTTTCGCCCACGAAACTGTTGTCGCCCGTCAGCACGAGCGTTCCGAGGTCGGTCTTGATGACATCGCCGATGCCGGTCAGGTTCGACGCGATGGTGGCGCTATAGTCCGCACCGCCAATCGAGCCGTCACCGACGCGAATGATCGCCTCTGCTTCAACGAGCGCGATATCGGCGCCCGCGATGACATAGCCGTCGCTGGCGAACTGCATCCCCGATGCCGTGACCGCGCCGAGCGAGCCGTCGACGGTTACCGCGCCACCGACACCCGAAAAGACCGCGAAGGCCGCATCGGTGAACGGCGCGTTCGCCGATCCGTCGAACTCGGTCCAGTTGTCGTTGCCGCCACTTGCCTGCCACAGGCCGTCCCCGCCCGTGATCACCCCGTCATTCTTGCCGCCGTTGACACCGTCCCAGAAGCGCATCGTGAGGCCGGTGGTGTTCACCAGATTGACCTGGTTCGCGACCGAGGTCTGCACGAAATAGCCTGCATTGACCGTCAAACCGTTGTCGGTCAGCGTCCCCCCATAGTTGATGACGCGATAGACGCCCGGTTCGAAATTACCCCCAAGGGCCTCCTGTACATTGAGTGTCCCGCCGAGAACGAGGTCGCCGCCCACATCGATCAGGTCGTTGTACGCGCCGCCAACGACATTCGCCTGACCAAAGTCGACGTTGAGCGTCGCGGCCGGGGCGAGGTTTAAGTCGCCGGCGATCGTCAGCCTGCCCGGAATCCCGCCGACGTTACCCGGATTGAGGTTGCCATCGAGGATGGCGACATTGCCGCCGAGCGTGCCGGTGCCGCCAAGCGTGCCGCCCGTCGCTACGCTGACGCCGCTCGACGCGTCGCCAAGGATGCCGTCGACGAGCAGCGTACCGCCTGCGACCGACGTCGTGCCGGTAAAGGCCGAGCTGTCACCGGTCAGCCGCGTCGTGCCGGCCGCATGGTCGATCGAACCCGCGCCCGACATGCTGTTGGCGAAGAGATGGTCGGTGCCGGTGTGGTTGAAGTTCAACTCGCCCGCGCCGGACCCGAAAGTTATGTTGCCCTCGATGAAGCCCGCCGCGGCGGCCAAACCGCCTTCGACGCCGCCGATATTTACGGTGCCGGTCGAACCGGCTTGGGCCGCAATCTGGAGGCCTGAGCCGGCGACCGTCCGGCCGCCGTCGGCAACCGTCAGAACCGCAGTGCCAGTCCCGCTACCGATAATCAGGTCACCCGTCGTGGCGAAGCTGGAGCCCGCGCCCGACACTGTCAGGTTTGCGGCCTGCGGCGCGGCACCGAAGGTCGCCGACGCAAAGCTCGCCGTGCCGCCCTGATCGACAGTGAAATTGCCGGCGGTCATCAGCAACGAACCGGTGCTCGTCCAGTTGGAACCCGCGGCAGCGATCGCGACGGCGATGGGATTGGTGTTGCTGGTCGCGGTGCCGATCTGGCTCTCCCCCGCGGTGCGCAGCGTCCCGCCCGCGCCGATCGTCAGGCTGAAGGGAGCGTTGAAGGTCGCGCTCCCGCGAATGCCGCCCGCCACATCAGCCAGCGAGTTCGCGCCGGTGATGTTGATCCGGGTCGCGACGTTGAGAGTGCCTCGCAGATCCAGGTCGCCCGCCCTGATCCGGAGCGTGCCGCCGTCCGTTACGTTCACCACGGTCGAGCCGGCGAAGGCAATAGTCCCGCCAATGGCGGTCGTGCTGAAGACCGAATTCGCGCCGTCGACGCTCAGCGTCGAGCGCCCCATCGTCGTGGAACCCCCGGAAATGACATTGGCCCCGCCGACGATACGAAGCTCGCCGCCCAGACCATTGATGAGCGTCCCGGCGCCATAATTGCTGTCGCCGGTCAGCGTGGTCACGCCGGTGCTTGCTACCTGAACGCTGCCAGTGCCGGTGATCGAGCCCGCATAGGTATAGGCATTCGAGCGGTTGAAGGTGAGGCGGGCATTGTTGACCACGTCGCCGATGATCGAGCCGGTCGCGCCGCCCAAACCGCCGATTTGCAGCGTACCGGCCTCGATCGTCGTGCCGCCGGTATAGCTGTTCTCGCCAGCGAGCGCGAGCGAACCGTCGCCGAGTTTTGTAAATCCGCCGCTTCCTGTCATGGCATCGAGGACGCCGTTCGACGTTGCGGCATTTGCAATGTCGATCGCACCGCCGTTCGCGCCAATAATGTAGGTGCGCGCATTGACCGAACTGGCGCCCGTCATTCGCAAGGTGCCGCCATCAAGCGTGATCGTGCTACCGGCATCGCCGAGGAAGCTGTCATTCTCGACCGAAATGACGCCGCCCTCGATCCGGGTGCCGCCGGTGTAGCTGTTCGCGCCCGTGAGCACGAGCGTGCCGGCATCGGTCTTTACCAACTGCGACGCACCGGTGAGGTCAGCGCTGATCGTCGCGGTGAAACCTGCACCCGCCGCGGTGCCGTCGCCAACGCGAACGACCGATTCAGGACCGACCAGCGTCAACGGCGCGCCGTCGATCAGATAACCGTCGGTCGCGAACTGCATCCCCGTCGCGGTGACCGCGCCGTCGCTATTGTTCACCGTGACCGTGCCGGGCGCGCCCGCGAAAATCGCAAAGGTGCCGTCGGCATAGGCCGCGTTGATCGCGCCGTCGGCGCCGGTCCAGTTGTTGTCGGCGCCGCTGAGATGCCAGCTGCCGCTGCCGCCGTTGACCAGATCGTCGAACTTGGGTCCGGCGTCGCCGTCCCAGAAGCTGAGCGCAAGGCCCTCACTGTTGATCAGGTTGACCTGTCCCGCAACCGACGTCTGGACGGTGACGTCGCTTCCCGCCGGCATCGATCCCAGCGCGAGCCCGTTGTCGGTGAGCGTCCCGGCATAGTTGAAGACGCGGTAGATGCCGCCGCCGAAATAGCCGCCGCTCGACGAGGTGACGTTGATCGTGCCATCAAGTGTCAAATTGCCACCGACGTTGACCAGATCGTTGAGTGCTCCACCGACGACACCGGCTTCGCCGAATTCGAAGTTCAGGATCGAACCGCCCGCCAGCGACAGGTCGCCGTTGATATCCAACGTGCCGGGGCTGTTGCCAGGCGCGAGGATGCCGCCGTTCAGCACATTGACGCTGCCGCCGATCGTCCCGCTGCCCGCCAGCGTCGCGCCTGACGCCACCGTCACAAGGCCCGTCGCCGCGGATTGGTCGCCATTGATGCGCAGCGTACCTGCGTTCACGTTGGTCGCGCCAGCATAGCTGTTGTTGCCGCTCAGCGTCAAAATGCCCGTGCCGGACTTGGTGAGGCCGCCCGCGCCCGAAATCACGCCGCCCAGCGCGAAGATCGTCCCGCCATCGGTCAGGATAGTGCCCGCGCCGGTCAGGCTGCTGCTGCGCGCGCTCGCAAAGGATGCGGTCGTGCGCAGCGTGCCGCCGGAGAAAATGAGACCGCCGGCGGCGTCGCCCAGATTGGCGTCGGCCGACACCTGCAACGTACCTCCCACGATCGACGTGCCGCCAGCGTAGCTGTTGATGCCCGAAAGCACCGTCGTGCCACTTCCGACCTGCCGCACGGCGCCGCTGCCCGAAATGAGGCCGGCGAAAGTCACGAGATCCGATCGGTTGAACACCAGCACGCCGTTATCGACGACATCGCCGACGATGCTGCCCGTCGTCCCGCCATTGCCGAGCTGGAGCGTGCCCGCCTCGATCGTCGTGCCGCCGGTGTAGGTGTTGGTGCCGGTAAGGACGGTCGTCCCCGTCCCCGCCTGTCGCAGCGCTCCGGTGCCGACGATCTGCCCGCCATAGGACAAAAGGTCGCTGCGGTTGAACCCGAGCGTGCCGAAATTGTTGACGAGCGCACTTGCGATCGAGCCCGTCGTGCCGCCGCCCCCGACAAACAGCGTCCCGCCGTTGATGTTGGTCGAACCGGTATAGCTGTGGTTGCCAGTAAGAACCCAGGTGCCGCTGTCGTTCTTCGCCAGCGTGGTGACGCCCGATCCGGCGTTGCCGATTGACCCCGCCAGCGTGTTGTTTCCCGTGTTGGTGCCGCCAAGCGCGATGGTGCGCGCCTGATTGTTGTTCGCCAGCGTCACCGGTCCGGTGTCAGTGAAGACGATCGCGCCCGTGCCCGACGATTCGATGAAGGTGACGCCCGCCGACAGGGTGAACAGACGGTTCGTGGTATCGCCCGCACCGGTGTAGCGCAGCGTCGATCCATTGCCGATGACGAGGTTCGACGCGGCGGCCGACGATGCGCCGATGCTGCTCGCCATCCCGCCGTCGGCCAGCTTGTCGACCCCAAGGACGCCGCCGCTGATCGTCGTGATGCCGGTGTAGGTGCTGCCCGCGTTGGTGAGCAGCCATGTGCCCGCATCGGTCTTGGTCAGGCGCGTGATACCCGAGCCATTGTTGGTGATCTGCGCGGCGAGATCATTGTTGCCCGTGTTGGTGCCGCCCAGCGTCAGCGTCTGCGCCGTATTGGCGCTTGCAAAGGTCAGCGGACCCGCGTGAGTGAAGGCAATCGCCCCGGTGCCCGATGCGTCGAGCTTGCTCGTGGTCGATGCGCCAAGCGTGAACTGGCGGTTCGTCGCTCCGCCGACGCCGACATATCGCAGCGTGCCACCGTTCAGGACGAGATTGCTCGCCGCGCCCGATGACGAACCGATCGAACTGTTCGCGCCGCCATCGTCGAGGCAGGCAACCCCGAGAATGCCGGCGTTGATCACGGTTGCCCCGGCATAGCTGCTCGCACAGCCCGACAGTTCCTGATAGCTGCCGCCGTCCTTCACCAGGCCACCGCTGCCCGAGATCGCACCGCCGTAAACGGCGGCGGCGCTGCCCCCCGTGGTGATTGTCAACGTCGCTGCGCCAAGGGCGATGTTACCGCCGAGCACGCCGCCGCCTGTCAGATAGCGGACATCATTGTCATAACCATCGACGTCGAGCAGGACGCCGGCGGTGTTATCGAGCGTCATCGGGCCGCTTCCCAACGCGGCCGTCGATCCCGTGCGAACAGTACCATTGATGATGCGCAGAGCTCCGGTCGAACTGTTCGTCCCCGACAGGAGCAAGGTCCCGGCACCAGTCTTGGCCAGTTGCCCGCCGCCGGTGACAATACCGGAAAATTCCAGCACGGCAGCGGAATCGACCACGTTGATCGCGCCATTGCCGGTCAACGCGAAGCCGCGATCAGTCGACGCGCTGGCCCCGGTATAAGCCAGTGTCCCGCCTGCAAAGACGAGATTTGCGGCGGCCGACGACGAGGCGCCGATGCTGCTCGCCTGCCCGCCGTCGGCGATGCAGTCGATCGCAAGCCCGCCGCTGATCGTCGTGACGCCGGTATAGTCGTTGTTGCAGCCACTGATCGTCTGCGTGTAGCTGCCCGCGCCGCGCGTGAAACCGCCGGTGCCGGTGATCCGCCCGGTAAAAACGCCGGGACCACCCGCAGTCGTCAGTGTTTGCCCGCCCAGATCGACAAGTCCGCCGCCGATAATCGCCGCGATATTGATATCATAGCCGCCTAGGTCGAGCGTCGCCCCCGCATCGACGGTCATATAGCGCCCGCCCGGACCGAACGCCAGAGCCGATCCCGCGCGCAGCGTCCCCGCGGTTACAATCGTCTCGCCTGTGTACGTGTTGGTGCCGGTGAGGACGAGCGTGCCGGCACCGTCCTTGATGAAATTATTGCCCGAACCCGTCGCGACGCCGCTGATCGTTAGCGTCGTGCTCGCCTGCTCGACGTCGATGCGGCCGTTGCCGCTTGCGAGTGTGAAGCCGCGGTCGGTCGTGGCCGTGCCGCCCGTATAGCGCAGCTGCCCTCCATTGGTGAGAACGATATTCTCCGACGCATTGCTCGCAGCGCCAATCCCGCTCGCGATCCCGCCGTCGGTGAGCGTGTTCACCGCGAGCGTTCCGCCTGCGACGGTGGTCACCCCGATATAGTCGTTGGCGGCGTTGGCGAGTGTCAGCGTGCCCGCGCCCGCCTTGGTGAAACCGGCATCGTCAAAGCTTGTCACGACGCCCGAGAAAGTCAGGTCGGTGCCCGCCGCGGCGACATCGATCGTTCGCGCAGCGCCGCCATTGACCAATGTGAAGCCGCGATCGCTGCTTGCCGTGCCTCCGGTATATTGGAGCGTGCCGCCTTCGAGGACGAGGTTCGACGAGTCCGCCGAGGAGGCGCCGATGCCCGATACCACGCCGCCATTTCCGACGCTGGAAATCTGAAGCACCCCGTCGGTCAGCGTCGTCGCGCCGGTATAGCTATTCGTTCCCGACAGCGTGACGCGGCCCGCGCCGCCCTTGGCAAAGGAGGTCACCCCCCCGCCGTCGACGATCGCCGACCCGATGGTGAAGGTGCCGCCGCCATTGTGCTGGATGCCGAGCGTGCCGCCCGCGACGCCGCTAGTCAGTTCGCCGCCGTTGATCGCCTGGTTCGCCGCGCCGACGCTTGGCGCGACGATGATTGTCCCCTCGACGCCCAGCCGGTTGCCCGCGCCGACGGTGACGGTCGATCCCGCCGCCGCCGAATAGCGCAGCCCGCCCAGCGTGACGTCGCTGCCGACCGTTCCGAAGAAAGGCGAATTCGCTGCCCCGGCGGCGTCGCTGACGATCTCGCCATCGGCCCAGGTTCCCGCATCGTCCTTGTCAGTATAATCGCTTGCGTCGAACGCGACGATATTGCCGCCGACAACCTTTGCATAATCCGATCCGTTGATCGTCGCCCAGCCGCCGAGTACGCCGTCGAGATTGCTTGTCGTGATCGCCCCCGCGCCGGGCAGCACGAAATTGACCAGCCCGCCCGTGCGGTTGATCGCGCCAAGGTTCAGATCGACCGTGCCGCCAGCCCCGCTGACCGCGCGCAGCGTGTTGCTGCCCGCGCTGACCGTCAGCCCGTCGAAGGTCTGGCCGTTGGCTTCGCCCGCCGCGCCCAGCACGTCGAGCGCACCGCCCGACAGCACCAGATGCGATGCCGATGAAATAATGTCCGACGCCGGACCGCCGGCACCCGCGAAATCGAGCGCGAGCCGGCCGCCCGAAATCGTCGTCGCGCCGGTGTAGCTGTTCGCGCCCGTCAGCGTCAGTGTGCCCGCGCCGGACTTTGTCAGTCCGCCGCTGCCCGCGATGCTGCCCCCGAAACTTTGCGCCGTCGCTGCCGCGACGGTGAGCGTCGATCCGCCGAGCGCCACCGTTCCGCCGCTGCCCGTCAGCGACGGCGCGACAAGGTCGAAACCGCCAAGGTCGAGAGTACCGCCGTTGACGATGAATCCCGTCGCGTTGCCGAAAGCACCAGCGGTTCCGGCGCGCAATGTGCCGCCGTTCACCGTCACCGTTCCGCGCTGTACATTCGCGCCGCCAAGCACCCATGTCCCCGCGCTATCGGCGACGATGTTGCCGTTGCCGGACATGACGCCCGAGAAGCTATTGGTCCCGGCGAAGGTTCCGCCGAAAGTCAGCGTATCAGGATTGGGATTCGCCACGTTGAAGGCGAGCGCGCCCGACAGATCGAGCGCGCCGGTGCCGTCGTTGCGGATCGCATTGGCGGTCCCGTTGACCAGCCACTCGCGATTGCTGGCGTCGCCCGCGCCGGTGTAGCTCAGCGTTCCGTTGCTGAGTCCGATCGTCGTGCCCGCGCCGAGCGAACTCTCGCTGCCAATGTCGGCAAGCTTGCCAAGGCGAATCTCGCCCGCAAGCGTCGCCTGCCCGGTAAAGCTGTTCGCGTCGCCGAGCGCGATATGGCGCCCCGCCAGCGCACTGAAACCATAGGCTCCGCCGCTGAGTACGCCGAGCAGGTGGATGTCGGCGGTTTCGGCATTGAATGCCCCGGCCGCCGAGATATCGATATTCCCGGTTATCTCGAGCGTGCCGGTCCCCTGGTTGCGAATCTGGGCGTTATTCCCGTTGATGTCCCAATTGCGGTTCGAGCTGTCGCCGTCGCCGAGATAGATGATGCTGTCGCTATACTGGCTCTGCTGGTTGAAGACGATCGTGCCGTCCTCTACCGTGACCGGCGCGCCGAGCGAGCTGGCTTGGCCAAGATTGGCAATCGAGGTGAAGCGCGTCGAGCAGACGCCGTTGCAGCCCTGGAAGACGGTGCGGCCGGTATAGTCGCTGAGATCGTTGCTCATCGTGATACCGCTTGCGGCAAGCTGCACCGACCCGTCACCGCGGATCCGCGCCGACCCCGATCCTGTCCCCTCGAGGATCAGATTGCCACCGGTGCCGATCGTTACGGTGCGGGCGGTGCCGGCACCCGCAATCGACAGGCGCACATTGGACGCTGCGGCGGTGAAGATATTGTTGCCCGCTGCACCGAGGGCACTGTCGGCAGCGGCATAAAGGCTGCCCGCGTTGATATTGATATCGCCTGTGAAACTGTTGACGCCGTTCAGGATCAGCGCGCCATTGCCGACCTTGATAAGCCCGTTCGAACCCGCGACAATCGAATTGATCGTGCTGATCCCCGTCGCCGTCGTGATGGTGGAATCGGCATCGCCGAGCGTGATCGTGCTGCCGTTCAGCACATAGCCCGCCGAGCTGAAGGTGATGTTACCGACGGTGACAGGAACACCGACCGTTATCGTCCCGGCAGTGCCACCGAAGATCGCATTGTCGAGATCGCCATTGACCCACGGCTCGACGAACGGTCCGCTGACCCCGTCGCCATTGGGGCTCCAGTTGAGGTTGGCGAGGTTCCACGTCCCGCTACCGCCCGAACCCACGGCGGTGCCGTTGGCGTCCCAATAGCGATCTTCGGCATGTGCCGCCACGGGAACGCAGGCGAGCACCGCGGCAAGCGATGCACTGCAAAGAAGCCACCGCGAACGGGCCCGAGCGCCGGCGACATTTCCACGGTTCATGCTGTTATCGGCCATGAGCTTTCCTTGAACGCGAAATGGCCCGCGGGGCGGGCGAGCTGGGGAGATTGGCAGAGGTGGTCGGGTTCGACAGGGGATGGCGCGGCGCATGGAGTGCGACGTTTGCAGGGTCGAGCATGACGGGCAAAGCCGTGCGATCTTCGATCATTCACCCCCCTTTTCTCAAATCCCGCCCCAGAATCGACGTTCGTCCCACGAACACGCTTCCTCTGGAGGCTTGCCTCCGCGTCGCTCGTACCTCCCTTGCGCAAGGCGAGCTAAACGGCGGTCCGTCCGGCCCGATCTCCGCAGAATCGAAAGCCAGTGCAGAGCTTGATATAAATCAAATTATTATCAGCAGGTTACCGAATGACAGTGAATGGGGGTGTGTTACCGTATCGATGGGAGAGACTGAGGCCGGGTAACATCCGGCGATCCACCGGATTGCGTCGCTGCGCCGCTGCTGGTTACTTGCGCTGCGGGCGAGCGCACCGATAATGTGCGTCATGATGTTACTTTCGAGCCGCGATCCAAGGCTGTGAATTCACTCGGCTCCGACGACGAGCGGCGACTACGCCAGGCCATTGGGGCCGAACCGGATTCCGCTCGCGCGCATACCGGCTTCATATCCTATCTGTGCAGCGCGGGGCGCATCGACGAAGCCCTGTTTCACCTCGACCATGAGGCGCGGCAGCGGCCATCGAGCATCTGGCCGCTATCGTTAAAGGCGGGCGTTCTCTCCGCCGAGCGGCGCGCCGGCGAAGCGATCGATCTCCATCGCAAGCTCGTTGCCATGGCGCCGGAGGTGCCGGTTCTCTGGTCCAATTTCGGACATGACCTCGCAGCCCTCGGCATGACATCCGACGCCGCCGCCGCTTATCGAGGCGCCGTTGCGCGCGCGCCAGAAATGGGCGCAGCCTGGCTCGGGATCGCCAATTTGCGCGGCGCGCCCTTTTCCGATGGCGATATCGAAGAAATGGAGCGGGCGTCGCGGTTGGCCCCTGACCCTCATCAACGGATCCAAGTTTCCTTCGCACTTGGCCGGGCACTGGGCGACCGGGGAGATTTCGCCCGGTCGTTCGACAATTACGCCAAGGCCAACGCCTTGCGGGACTCCATCATTCCCCATGACGGAGCGCGGCTTGCTGCCTTCGTCGAGGCGCATCGGATTTTGCAACCATCCTTTTTCGCGGCGGTCGAAGACGTTCCCGCCGAAGCGCATGGCGCGATCTTTATCGTCGGCATGCCGCGCTCGGGATCCACTTTGGTGGAACAGATCCTCGCCAGCCATCCGGAAGTCGAGGGTCTCGGGGAACTGTTCGCGCTCGAGGATGTCGCCGCATCGATCGGCGCTTTCGACAACCCTGCGGCCTTCGTCGGCCGCCTGCATTTGTTGACGCAGGGCCAGGCCGAACAACTCGGCGCGGATTATCTGGCGAGAGCCGGCCGCTATCGCCGCACCGTCCGCCCATTTTTCACGGACAAAATGCCCGCCAACTGGCGATTTGTTGCGCTTATTCGCCGGATCATGCCGGATGCGCGCATCGTCGACGTGCGCCGCGATCCGATGGCGTGTGGCTTTTCTGCCTTCACCACCCATTTCAATCGCAATACCGATTTTCCGAACGCACTGGCGGACGTCGGCCGATATTACCAATCCTATCGCCGTATGATGGAAATTGCCCAAGCCTCCGCAACCGAAAGATTGTGCGACGTCGACTATGAGCGGCTCGTATCCGACCCGGACCGCGAGATACCCGCTCTGCTCGATCAGTTGCGGCTTCCTTTTGCGGAAGCTTGCCTCGCGCCGGAAAAGAACCCCCGCGCCGTCTATACGCCGAGCGCTCAGCAGGTTCGCTCGGCGATTCATCGAACACACGACCGGTTTCGCAATTACCTGCCTTGGCTGGGTTCGCTCCAAACTTCGCTGGGCGCATGAGGGCATTTGTTTATCGCCATGAAATTATGTCGACCGGCAGGCCAGGGCCCTGCCTTGCGGAACGATCTCGATCAGCATGTCGCCTGCCGAAACGATGACGCCCGACAGTGGATATCTTGAGCCCAACCACCCGCCCGCTCGCCCACTCTCAGCATCGGGTGCGAGGCGGAAACCGCCGACTGCTCGGTCAATGGACAAAGACAAATCCGGCGGTGGCGCAATCCAAGCGAATGCCGCGTTGCAACGTAAGCCCGCAGCTGCAGTTTATTTGGTCAAAGTGCGCCAACTTACGCCAGCGCCAATACTCCCTGCATAATCCTGCCAATGATAGAGGTGTCCGACCAGCCGATCATGATCGAGGATGGTCGGATCGTTATCAGCGCGATCCGTCATGATCTGGAGCCAAGCCTGCTTTAGTTTTTCTACGTCCTCTGCGTCGAGCTCAGGCGCACGGGACGGCTCGTCCTTTTCGAGTGCTTCAGCCTCGAGGCTGATAAGCACAGAAGGCACTGCTAGCGCCTGCGTCTCGACCATTGCCGCCGAAAGAATGCGGGCGCGTTCCTTTCGATCCTCAATACGCCGCAGGAACCACGTGGCCGAGCGCCACGCGGAAATGAAGGGCGTGTTGAACGGACTGTCCGAACCTGGCGCACTGCTCAGTTCCTCGCCAAGGCCGAAGATTGCAGGCATCAGCCGTTCGAAATGTTCGAGCGGAAGTTGATCGACCGCTTCGTCGAAGCGTGCAACCAACGCTGGAAGGGCGCCTCTCGCGCGAAAGCCGTCAATCGCAGCAGCGAGCGCGACGCCGTCGGCGGCAGCGTCGACCAAGTCTGCAAAATCAGATTCCGACACCATTCCATCTGGAATCAGGAGCTGGAAATAGCGGCCGAAAAAACGCGACGTGCATCCGCCCGGCGCAGTCTTCGCCTATCCTAGCCCGCCTATTTGAGCAGCCCCATCTCCCGCTGCTTCTGTTCCAGCCGCTCAACCTCTCGCTCAACAACGTCACGGATAAATGCGGCGCGACGCTGCTTTCCAACGAGATTGTCGATTCGTTTACCCATGCCTTCTGGCAGGCGAACAACCGTAGATTTCACTTTTAGCGGCGGTCTTCCCATAGGATCGACCTAACCGGACCAGTGGGTCGCGCAATCACAACCCTAATAAGAGATATCGCTTATTGCCTTGAAGTTCGGGCTGACGTATATCCGATATCGGTTACTATTACAGCGGGAGATACCCGATGATTGCCAAAACGCAGCCAAGCGATGCGTGACGCTCTCGCGGCGAGAGACGCTCGCCGCCACCTCTCTTCTCCCTGGCGCTCTTTCAAACTTTGCGTCACCGGTGGTTAACCGAATGCCTATCCTCATCGGTCGAACACGGGAGGGCCGAATTCTAAGCCGATCCCGTTATCGAAACGGCGAGAGTTTCTACCTCGCCATTGCGGACTTGCGTTTCCCCGATACAGGCGATCTTCTCTACCAGACCGGCATCGTGGCCCAGATGGCGCTAAGCTCGCATCTGCTGGACATCGGCTTTGATGATAGATGGTGCGCCCGGAACATCGGCCTGCATATCGGCAAGGCACTGGCATATGCCAACGCGACCGGCCTCAACTATCACTCCCCGGAACTGGAGCGGCTGACCCCGGTGCTGTCACCCTATAACGTGTGGCGCAATCCGAGCCTTGACGGGTCACGGCCCCCGGCCTCTGAACTGCTACCTGACATTCCACCGCTGCTCCGTGACTTGCTCGATCATGTACAGGGAGTGACAGGCCACGCTCGCCCCCGGCGGGGGAAGGCTCATGGCTGACGACAACATGGCCGCCCGCTTTGCGCGTACGATCCGTAACCTGCTCGTGCCGCCGCCGATCGTTCCAAGGTTCGATGAAAATGTCGATCCGGAGATCAGGCGAGTCGAGTGGGCCATTGCGCGCCTGCCAAAGCGCACCCGCGATGTGTTCCTTATGCACCGCTTCGATAATCTGGGTTACGACCGCATCGCACATCGACTCGGCATCAGCGAAAAAGCGGTCGAGCGGGAAATGGTCCGGGCGTTATGGACTATTCGCAAGGCAAGGGAAGAACCTGCCCGCGAACTTTCCAAATAGCCGTCTGGCATGGGCGGTAATGACGGTGATTCGCAGACCGAGGCCGAACCGAGGCCCGAAAGCGGCGGCGGCGCCCGCAACCGATCTTTCCTATGGCCTGTCTTTCTTCTCCATCGTTGCACGCGCGCCGCGAAAAGGCGGATTGCTGTTCCATCGCACCATGAACTGCGCGACCGTTGCGGCATGGCCCGCCCCCCCCCCCCCCGGGCGAGCGCCCAGCGCATCCGAGCAGCTTGGAACCCTGCTCGGCAAGCCTTGGCCCGTTCCCGGTCGGCCTCCCAAGCACGACCTCTCGACGTGGCGCGTCGTCAACGACTGGCCCAATCCCGTTCCGGTCACGCTTGCCGAAGTCGAAGTGTTTGAGCGCTGGTTCGGCGACCTTTTCGACGAGCTGTTTTCCTCGCCCCTTTGATCTGACCTTACGGAGACTGCCATGACCGCGCCGCAGACCATCACGGGGGCGCGCGCGGCGCTTCGCGTCTCGACCGCGCGGCAGGCCGAGCATGACGTATCGATCCCCGACCAGCGACGGCAAGGTGAAGGCTGGTGCGCGGCGCGGGGCCTCAAGGTCGTCGACACCTAAGTTGAATCGGGCGCCTCTGCGACGAATGACCGCCGCCCCGAGTTCCAGAGGCTGATCGAGGCGGGGACATCCAAACCGGCGCCGTTCGACCTCGTTGCGGTCCACAGCTTCTCCCGCTTCTTTCGCGATCATTTCGAGCTGGAGTTCTATGTCAGAAAGCTCGCCAAGAATGGCGTGAAGCTCGTCTCCATCACGCAGGAGATGGGCGACGATCCGATGCACGTCATGATGCGCCAGATCATGGCACTGTTCGACGAGTATCAGTCAAAAGAGACCGCCAAGCACGTGCTGCGCGCAATGCGCGAGAATGCGCGGCAAGGCTTCTGGAACAGCTCGCTGCCACCGATCGGCTACCGTGTCGTCGCGGCGGAACAACGCGGCGCGAAGGTCAAGGAGCGGCTGCAGATCGACCCCTTCAATGCGGAGACTGTGCGAACCATCTTCCGGCTCGCCCTAGAGGGCGATGGCGTGTCAGGCTCGATGGGGGTCAAGGCCATTGCCGCGCGGCTCAACGAAAGGTCCATTCGCACCCGCGACGGCGGGCGCTGGGGCCTCGGTGCCGTCCACCAGATACTGACCCGCACGACCTATACCGGACGCCACGAGTTCAATCGGCGCGGCAAGGACAGGAAGCTTAAGCCGAAGTCTGAGGCCGTCGTGGTCGAGGCGCCTCCGATCATCGATCAGGAGACGTTTGACGCGGTGCAGGCACATTTGCAGGCCCGCAACCCCAAGAAGGTGCCGCCTCGCGTCGTGAGCGGCCCTACGCTGCTTACCGGGCTCATCCATTGCGCCAAGTGCGGGGGCGCCATGACCATTCGCACCGGCAAGGGCGGGCAGTATCGCTATTACGCCGGCTCGACCAAGGCGCGGCAAGGACCAACTGCCTGCACGGGCATGACAGTGCCAATGGAGAAGCTGGACGACCTGATAGCAAAGAATTTGGAGGACGAGCTTCTCCGGCCCGATCGGCTGGAGACCATCCTGTCCGCCGTTCTGGACCGGCGGCAGGAACAGACGACGCGCAAGCGCGCCTATGTGGCACGAGACGCGCATATTGCCGCGTGCTCATATGGGCAGAGTGGTCGATGCGGCTGGGGAACGCATAGTCCTCGATCGATCCGCCCCGACGCTCGAGCCACGCCAGCAGGCTCCCTCGCGCGTCCGACATTATTTCGAATTGAACTGGCTTACCCGTCTTCTGCTGAATTACGATTGCCCGCGTTCGCAATTCTCCACCCGTCACTAGATCGCCGATCTTGATTTTCACCAGATCACAGCCCCGCAGTTTGCTGTCGATCGCAAGATCAAACAGCGCCCGGTCTCTAAGTCGGTGCTCGCGATCGAGATGAAAGCGAATGGCCCATATCTGGCGAGGTTTCAGTGGGCGCTTTGTTCCAACCTTCCTGCCGGCATTCCACGCCGGACGGGGCATCGAATAGTCAAATTCTGACCTTCCCATGATCGTTCTCCTGAGGCCAACATGGCCACGGACGAAACGCTTCAAATTCTCGGTCGCAGGCATTTTTCTGCCGTGGTCTGGCACGCTGGATGGCCAACGCTCGACCAATCCGCGCGCCGCATGTAGCATCAAACTTTCAAAGCTGTTTTCGGATGGGCGATGGACCGCATCGATGCGATGAAGATATTTGTGACGGCGGTCGACGAGGGCAGCCTCGCGGGCGCAGCGCGTCGCCTCCGCCGTTCGCCGACCGCAATCAGTCGCGCGATCGCGTCGCTGGAGGCCCATGTCGGCGCCGAACTGCTCCACCGCACGACCCGCAGCATCCGCTTAAGCGACACAGGCCAGCACTATGCGGCATCGTGCCGCCGCATTCTCGCCGAGCTCGAGGAGGCCGATCTTCTCGCCGGGGGCGAGCGTGCGGCACCGCGCGGGCTGCTGACGCTCACCGCGCCGCCCATCAGTGGTGAGGAAATATTGCGTACCATCCTCGACGATTTTCTCGATGCCTATCCACTGGTCACGGCGCGCCTGCTTCTGGTGGACCGGTCGGTCAACCTGATCGACGAAGGCGTCGATATCGCGCTCCGGGTCGCGGAGCTGCCCGATTCATCGCTGCTCGCAACGCGAGTCGGCGACGGGGTGCGCCGGGTCATCGTTGCCGCGCCGCATTATCTGGCACAGCATCCGCCGATCGAAGCGCCCGGCGACATCGTCGGACACCAGATCATTTCGCTGACCCATTTTGGGCTGGAATCCTGGGCCTTCTCCGCCACCGGCAAATCCGGCGCCGCGCGGACCGTTCACTTCGCGCCCCGCCTCATCGTCAACAGCGTGCGCGCGGCGGTCGCGTCGGCGGTGGCCGGGGGCGGGTTGACCCGAGTCTATTCCTATCATGTCGCGCAAGAAGTGAGGGCGGGGCGTTTGCAGGTCGTGCTCGCCGACGCCGAGCCGCCGGTCCAGCCGGCGCACCTGCTGACGCCCGCCGGGCGCCAAGCCGTACCGAAAGTCCGCGCCTTCATCGATTTTGCCGCACCGCGGCTGCGTACCGCGTTCAACCGGTTGGCTCTCGACGCTAGCAAGCTCTAGGCTATTATGCCGTTAATCGGCATGATGTCTGTCAATCTGTCTAGATTATCACGGAAAACGACCTGCCCTAGATAGGTCCTGTCGACGCGGATTGCGCCGGCCGGACCAATGAAATTTGGCCCGCATTCATCCGAAGAAAGGTCAAATATCATGAGCAATGGAAAGAAAGTCGTCGTCATCACCGGCGCATCACAGGGGATCGGCGCGGCCCTCGTCAGCGCCTATCTCGATCGCAACTATCGCGTCGTCGCGACGTCGCGCTCGATCCAGCCCTCGAACAATCCCGATATCCTGACGATCGCCGGCGACATCGGCGATCCCGAAACCGGGCCGCGCGTGATCGCCGCAGCGATCGAAAAATTCGGGCGCGTCGATACGCTGGTCAACAACGCCGGCATTTTCCTCGCCGGTCCGTTCACCGATTACAGCGCACAGCAATATGCCGATGTCGTCTCGACCAACATCAACGGATTCTATTACATCACCCAGGCGGCCATCGCGGCGATGGAAAAGCTTGGCCGCGGCCATGTCGTCAGCATTACGACGAGCCTCGTCGATCATGCCCTGTCGCAGGTGCCGTCAGTGCTCGCTTCACTGTCAAAGGGCGGCATCAACGCCGCGAGCAAGAGCTTGGCGATCGAATATGCGACGCGTGGTATCCGCGTGAATGCCGTATCGCCGGGCGTGATCAAGACGCCGATGCACACCCCCGAAACCCACGACTTCCTGTCGGCGCTGCACCCTGTCGGCCGGATGGGCGATATTTCGGACATCGTCGAGGCCGTGCTGTATCTTGAAAGCGCCGGTTTCGTGACGGGCGAAATCCTCCATGTCGATGGCGGCCAGTCAGCCGGCCACTGATCCGGCGAGAGCGAGGAGACAGATCATGCCGATCGTAACCGTACAAGTCACCAAGGAGGGCACCGAAGCCGGTGTCGATCATGTAACCCCCGAGCAGAAAGCCGCTATCTATAAGGGAATGAGCCAGGTTCTGTTCGATGTGCTCAAGAAGCCCCCCGAATGGACCTGGGTGATCTTCCAGGAAGTCGAGATGGAGGACTGGGGCTGGGGCGGAATGCCCGTCGCAGAATATCGAAAGAAGCTCGCTGGTCCCCCGGGCTGAGTCTCGTCAACGCACCCCCGAAAACACCCGCCATTGATCGCCGATGGCGGGTGTTTGTTTGCGACGCGAGCGGCAATTGCTTGCAGCTGTGACGACCGGGCAAATTCCGCTATTCAGCGTGCGGGCAAGAGAGGGAGACAGATGGATCGTCTTGACGCCATGCGGGTGATTCTGGCGGTCGTCGACGCGGGCAGCCTGTCCGCGGGGAGCCGCAAGCTGAATGCGCCGCTCCCCAGCGTCAGCCGCAAGGTCGCCGAACTCGAGCGGCATCTCGGCACCAACCTCCTCGTCCGCACCAGCCGCAACATCCAGCTCACCGATGCCGGGCGCGATTATGTCGATTCCGCGCGGCGGATCCTTGCCGATCTCGACGAGGCCGAACGGCGCGCATCGGGCGAATATAACACCCCGCGCGGCGAACTGACGGTCACCATGCCGGTCGAATTCGGCGCGCGTCATGTGATGCCGATCGCGCTGTCGTTCATGGCCGAATATCCCGAAGTCACCCTGAACCTCATCGCCTCCGACCGGCGCACCCATATGGTCGATGAACATATCGACGTCGCCATCCGCCTCGGCCATCTGGCCGACAGTGCGCTCTATGCGGTCAAGACAGGCGACTTTCGCCTGATCACATGTGCCAGTCCCGACTATCTCAAGCGGCGCGGAACACCGACCGACCCGCGCGACCTTCCCGGGCACGACGGCATCCTCTTCGGCACCCGGCAAATGTTCTGGACCTACCGCGTCGACGGCGAGGAGATGGTCTGCGTGCCGCGGACGCGGATCGCCGTCAACAGCGCCGCGGGAAATCTCGCGGCGGCGCTCGGCGGGGTCGGGATTGCGCGCCTCTTCGACTATCAGCTGTCGGGACAGATCCAGTCGGGGGCGCTCGTGCGCGTGCTTCCCGACTGTGACAGCGAGCCGCGCCCCGTCCATATCGTTTATCCGCGCCAGGGGTTGCTGCCGCTGAAGGTCAGGGCTTTCATCGATTGGGCGACCCCGCGACTGCGCGCCGCATGTGCGGGGTTCGACTGCCCCTGACCCGGCCCTTGCTGCAATTGAGAGGCTGGCTCTCGCTTTCGCCCGCTACCGGCATTTTCCCGCCCGACTAAATCGCTCTGGTCCGCCCCGTCCATCTCGGCTGGTCGGCATCCGTCCCTATTCGGAAAGGAAGAGCGATGAACGAAACAAAGGGCACTGCCCTCATCACCGGCGCGTCGAGCGGTATCGGCGCGCTATACGCCGATCGCCTGGCACGCCAAGGCTATGACCTGATCCTCGTTGCCCGAAGCGCCGACAAGCTCGAACGGGTGGCGAAAGCGATCCGCGACGCCACGGGCCGCCAGATCGACACGCTGCCCGCCGACCTTGCGAACGCGGGCGATCTTCGGCTGATCGAAGCGCGGCTCGCGAACGAGCGCAGCATCACCCTGCTGGTCAATAACGCCGGCATCGGATCGACCGCTCGCGCCCTCGACGCCGACGTCGATACGATGAGCGCGATGGTGTCGCTCAATGTCGAGGCGCTGATGCGGCTGACCTATGCGGTCATACCTGCCTTCGTGGCGCGGGGCCGCGGCACGATCGTCAACATCGCCTCGATCGTCGCGGTCGCCCCCGAGGTGCTCAACGGCGTTTATGGCGGGTCCAAGGCCTTCGTGCTCGCCTTCAGCCAGAACCTGCGTCACGAACTCGACGGCACCGGGGTCCATGTACAGGTCGTCCTGCCCGGCGCGACCGCGACCGATTTCTGGGACATCGCGGGCACGCCCGTCGAGCATCTGCCCCGCGAGATCGTCATGCGCGCCGATCAGCTCGTCGATGCCGCGCTGACCGGCCTCGCGCGCGGCGAATTTGCGACCATCCCCAGTCTTCACGACGAATCCCGCTGGGCCGCCTTCGAGGCAGCCCGGCAGGCCATGGCGGGCGAATTGTCCACCAGCACCCTCGCGGCCCGATACCTGGCCGCTTGATCCCCGAAGCCTAGCAGGAGTAAAACCATGTCACAGAATATCGTATATACCGGAAAAACGCACACCACCGGCGGCCGCGACGGCGCATCGCGCAGCTCGGACGGCGAACTCGATATCGCGCTGTCGCCGCCCGGATCGAACCGCACCGGCACCAACCCCGAACAGCTGTTCGCGGCCGGCTGGTCGGCCTGCTTCCTCGGCGCGATTGGCAAGGCTGCCAGCGAACACAAATTGCGGCTGCCTGCCGACGCCGCCATCGACGCCGAAGTCGATCTTGCGCTCGACGACGGGGGCTTTTCGCTGATCGCGCGCCTCAACGTCAGCCTGCCTGGCATCGACCGCGAAACCGCCGAAACGCTGACCGCCCGCGCGCACGAGATCTGCCCTTATTCGAAGGCGACGCGCGGCAATATCGCGGTCGACATCAACATCGCCTGACCCACCCAAAACCGTCGCGCCTGTCGCCATGACATGGCGCGACGGTTTTTGCCGCCAAACTGCGGATGAATAAGGACCTCGATCATGAACATCCAAATGAAACGCAAGATCGCCTTCGCCCTCCTGATGGGAGTCGTGACCACGGGAATTATTTCCTTCACGCTCCTCGCGCTCAATCTCGGTTTTTCGACTGGCTTTGTCAGGACATGGCTGCGGTCCTGGGCGATCGCCTATGTCATCGTCATTCCCGCGATTCTTCTGATCGGCCCGCGTTTGCAGGCCCGGATCGACCGGGTCATCGGCAAGGAGGCTTAAGGTGAAGCACGCAATCTCAAATCTGTTAGCCGCCATCCTGTTGACGGCTGGCACGGCATCCGCTGCAACGCCCACGCCCTCAGGCGTCACGCGCACCGACCTGCAGCGGCACGACCTGTCGATCGCGGGCCGCGAAACCGTGCAGGCGCGCATCGACATTGCCCCGGGAGCGGTGGCACCGTGGCATCGCCATCCGGGCGAGGAAGTCATCTACGTCATCGAGGGAACGCTCGAATATCAGCTCGAGGGTCAACCGCCAGTCACCGTCGCGGCCGGCCAGGTTCTTTTCGTTCCCGCGGGCGTTGCCCATATGGCGCGCAATCGCACCGCCAGCAACGGCGCCGAACTTGCGACCTATATCGTCGAAAAAGGCAAGCCGCTGCTCGTTCCTGCCGAGGTGTCAACGGGCGAATCCGAAACGCAGGAGAAATTGCGATGATTCGCTCCGCGCTTTATGCCGTGCTCGGTTCGATGTTGGCCACGACCGCAGTCGCGCAGCCGATTGACACCAGTCGCGAAGCTTCACAATTCGTCCCGATTAGCAACGAACCGCCTGCCGAGCTGTTCGTCGATGCGCCGCTTGCCGGTCCGCTTGCGCGGGGAGCAGTCATCATTCCCTACCGGACGAAGCATTTTCGGATCCTACCGATCTTTGGAGCAAGCGCCGTGGACGTCTCGCCACGCGCCGGACATCTTCACGTCAGCGTTGACGATCTGCCTTGGCGGTGGGCGGACGCCGGTAACAATGGCGCTGTCGTCGTGAACGGACTGCCTGCCGGCCCCCATAAAATTACGATCGAGCTGGCGACGCCCGAGCACAAGGTTCTGACTGGCAAATCCGTGTCCTTCATCGTGCCAGACTTGACGAAAGCTACCGCGATTGAACCGTCACACGATCATTAATGTAGGATTGGCCGTTAGAAGCCTGTCGGCTTTGCGGCCGAGTATTCGGATAGCCGACATTCTTAGGCGCATCGGGGAGATGTCGTGTTGATCTCACTTTCGGGCGGCGCTCCACGCATCTACTTGCCCGTAACGGTGATCCAATCGAGATCGAACCGTGCAAGATATTTGCGCAGTCGGTCGGCGTCATTTGTCGATGCGCGCTGCTCCCGGGAGGCGGCGAACAATTGCCGCCCCGCAGCGGAAAGGCTACCGCAGCTACGGCAGATACCAACGACATAGGCAAGCTGGACGCGGTCGAACGGATCGATTTGGGCTAGCTGATCGGACGACAATAGACCCTCGAGCCCATCCCCCACCTTCTTGTCGCCGGCCCAAAGCGAATGAAGCCGGGACGTTTCCAGCGCGACGGTGTCGACATCGATGCGCCCTGTCTGGCTCAGCGTTGCCATGCGCGTAACGCTGGCGGCGAGGTCCCGAAAATTGCCGCGCCAGCGTGATCCAGGATTTTCGGCGAAGCGCAGATAGCGATCGCGGGCTTCCTTGTTGAAGGTCACCCGCGTTCCCTCGCGCTCCGCAAATCGCTCGAGTTCATAGTCGAGGTTGGGGGCGATATCCTCTCGGCGCTCCGCCAGCCCCGGAAGGCTGAATGTCCACAGGTTGAGGCGCGCAAACAGATCCTCGCGGAAACGCCCTGCGGCCACCTCGTCGACGAGGTCACGATTGGTGCCGGCAATGAGCTGAAATGCGCTCGCGGCTTCCTTGTCAGAGCCTACCGGTAGGAACAGCCCGTCTTCGATCGCCCGCAGGATCATCGCCTGCTCATCGAGGCCGAGCTCGCCGATTTCGTCGAGGAAGAGCACGCCCTTGTCGGCGGTCTTGAGCAGCCCAGGACGATCCTGGACCGCGCCGGTGAAAGCACCTTTGCGGTGCCCGAACAGCGCCGACATTGCGCTATCGCCCTTAAGGGTCGCGCAGTTCACCTCGACGAAAGCGCCGCCGATCTGGTGCCGCAGTTTCTTGAGCTCATAGATTTTGCGCGCGAGCTGGCTTTTGCCCGCGCCCGTTGGACCCATGAGGAGGATCGGCGCACGGCTGCGCACTGCGACTTGCTCGATCTCGTCGATCATGCGGTTGAAGGCAGCGTTGCGGGTCTCGATGCCGTTTTTGAGAAAGCTCGCGCTTTCGGCGCTCGCCTCCGCAAAGCGCGTCGCTATGCTGTCGTAGCGCGAGAGGTCGAGATCGATGGCGCCCCACGTCCCCACTGGCTGCGGCACACCCCGTTGCGGTTGGGTCTGGAGTAGCCTGCCGGGCAAGTAGCGCGCCTCAGTCAGCAGGAAGAGACAGATCTGCGCAACGTGTGTCCCGGTTGTAATGTGGATCAGATAATCCTGATTGTCGGGATCGAATGGAAAGCTGCGCGCGAAGTCGAGGAGTTTTCCATAGACCTCTTCGAAATCCCAAGGGTCGTCAAAGTCCAGGACATGCGGCGCTACTTCAGTCTCGGGGGACACATCCCGGATATCATCGGCGACATATTCAGCGAGGCGGCGGTGATGGGTGCCGTGCAGCATGACAAAGCGATCGACGCGCAGATTTTCCTGCATGCAGATGCTGACCGTCGGCCGCCACTTGTTCCAACGGGAGGGGCCGAACTTGGCGGCGTCGAGTGTCGAGCCAAGGAAGCCGATGACGGTGAGCGGTTTCATAAATAAATATTATACAGAAATATAAATGACGATACAGATATCTCTCACCTTGGCGAAGGCGCAGCGGCGATGCCGGAATTCGCAGTCAAAGAAATTGTTATATAACAATGGAATGTAGCGAATATGCGCGTGGCGATTCCACTTGGCACGGCTTCTGCAATCATATGGGTGTCGGGGTTCACGTCTCCCGACAGGACGAAGCGATGGGGCGGCCGGAATAGGCTGGCCGCCCCAGAACGCATTTGAGCCGATGTGAAGAATATTCGGCGATGCTCGCATCAACGCGTAGCTTGCCGCAAAGAGAAAGCAGGAGGTCAGCCATGACCCAGACGACCTATGAAGTGCTGAATGTCGAGGGCGGAAGCCCGGTGAAGATGTGGACCCGCGGTGTCCCCGTCGAGGACATGGCGCGTGCGCAGCTGCGCAAGGCGGCGCAGATGCCGTTCGTCTTTAAGCATGTCGCCGCGATGCCCGATGTCCATGTCGGCATCGGCGCGACGGTCGGGTCGGTCATCCCGACCAAAGGCGCGGTGATCCCGGCAGCGGTAGGCGTCGACATCGGTTGCGGCATGATGGCGGCGCGCACAACGCTGATGGCGCACGATCTGCCCGACAATCTGGAAGCAATCCGTTCGGCAATTGAGGCCGCGGTGCCGCACGGCCGCTCGGTCGGTCGCGGTCGGCGCGACCATGGTTCGTGGGGCGATCCCCCGCAGGCCATCGTCGATGCCTGGGCGACGCTCGCCGAGCGTTTCGGTCATATCGTGGCCAAGCATCCACGGCTGAAGAACACCAACAATCTTACGCATCTGGGGACGCTCGGAACGGGCAACCATTTCATAGAGCTGTGCCTCGACCAGGATGCGCGCGTGTGGGTGATGCTGCATTCGGGGTCGCGAGGCGTCGGCAATGCGATCGGCACCTACTTCATCGAACTGGCGAAGAAGGACATGCGCAAGTGGTTCATCAACCTGCCCGATGAAGATCTCGCCTATTTTCCGGAAGGGACGGACCATTTCGACGAATATGTCGAAGCGGTGGGTTGGGCGCAGGACTTTGCAGCGCTGAACCGGCGCATGATGATGGCGAACGTTATTGCTGCACTTCGGCAGCGGATCGCGAAGCCTTTCGAGGCCGAAGCCGAGGCGGTGAACTGCCATCACAATTATATGACGCGCGAGAACCATTTCGGGGAGAATGTGCTCGTCACCCGCAAGGGGGCGGTGCGTGCAGCCAAGGGCACTATGGGAATCATTCCGGGTTCGATGGGCGCGAAATCGTTCATCGTGCGCGGGCTCGGAAACCCGGAGTCGTTCGACAGCTGCAGCCATGGCGCTGGCCGCGTCATGAGCCGCACCGCGGCGAAGAAGCTCGTCACCCTCGACGAGCATATCGCCGACACCGCAGGCGTCGAATGCCGCAAGGACGAAGGCGTGATCGATGAGACCCCCCGGGCCTACAAGCCAATCGAGGCGGTAATGGCGGCGCAGGCCGACCTCGTCGAGATCGTCCATACGCTGAAGCAGGTAGTGTGCGTGAAGGGGTGACCCTCCACGCCGCCCTCGGCCACTTTCAAAAAAGAACAGAAAAATGATCACGATTGACGGATCAGAAGGCGAAGGCGGCGGTCAGGTTCTGCGCTACGCATGCGCCCTGTCACTGCTGACGGGTGAGCCTTTCACGATCGAAAATATCCGCGGTGGGCGAGAAAAGCCGGGGCTTATGCGTCAGCATGTGACCGCGATCGAAGCCGCATGCGTAATCGGTAACGCAGAGTGCTCCGGTCTTGCCGTAGGTTCAACCAGCATCAGCTTTCGGCCCGGCACCGTCACGCCTGGCGACTATCATTTTGCCGTCGGCACGGCCGGCAGCACGGGTCTCGTACTTCAGACGGTCCTTGTGCCGCTGATGCTCGCAAGCGTGCCCTCGCGGCTTGTGATCGAGGGGGGCACCCATGCACTGGCAGCTCCCCCGTTCGACTTTATCGAGCGGACTCTGCTCCCGGTCATCAACCGCATGGGGCCGACCATTACGGCAAAGCTGGTTCGGCACGGCTTCTTTCCGCGTGGGGGCGGCCGTATCGAAATCGATATCGACCCCGCGCCGCTGCGCGCGATCAAGTGCATCGACCGCGGTACAGCCGGACCGATGCAGGTTACCGCGATTGTTGCGGGTATCCCCTTTGACGTTGCGGATCGAGAGCTGAAAGCGGCACAGAAGGTCCTGATGGATTGGCCCGCGGAAGCCTTCGTGACACGGCAGCTTCCCGCCGATCAGGGCCCGGGCAATGCGCTCCTGCTCGAGGCGAGCTTCGAGCATGTGACGGAAATGATGTCGGCATTTGGCAAGATTGGCGTCCCAGCCGAACGTCTAGCTAAGACGGCGGCTAGGCGCATGGCAGGCTATCTTGCGTCAGATGCCTTCGCGGGCCCCTATTTACAGGATCAGCTTTTGCTCCCAATGGCTATTGCTCGCGGCGGGGCGTTCACAACGGTCAAGATCAGCGAGCACACGCGGACAGCCGCCAGTCTGATCGAACAATTTGTCGGAAGTCGCTTCAGGCTTTTGGAGCGTGACGAAGGTGCTAATCTCGTGGAGGTTGACGTTAGCACAAGCTAGCTGGATCTGGCCGGTTGCGCTCAGACAGCTTTTTGACGCGAAAATCGCTAAAGCTGACATACAAATTTCCGGTCTGCTGGTGACGTAAATCAAGCGCATCGACGTAGGCGGCGAATTCGCTAAATGACGACCGAGTTTATTTGCGGGACCTCAGTTCCCCGTCTGCCTTCGTCTGTCAGCGATCGCCCGCGATTCTGCTTTCAGCGGCCGCGACACCGGGCAGACTTCCTGAACATAACCGTTGAGCACGTTGGTAAGCGCGTCGGGCAAAAGGCGATAGAATACGAACTGGCCGCGCTTCTCGCTTTCGATCAGCCCGGCATTTTCGAGCACCGACAAATGCTGCGACACCGCCGGTTTGCTCATCTCGAACCGCGCGGCGATGTCGCCCGCGCTTAGCTCGGCATGCGCCAGATACGCCAATATCTTGCGCCGCGGCGTCGATGCCAATGCCTGAAAAACCCGTTCCATGGTCCCAAAATGGGCATCGCCGAGCCTCTTGACAAGCAATAATTTATTTAAGTAATTACTTATATTCTTTTTAATGAGGAGTCGGGCAATGCGCAGCGAAGATGATCCCCATGCGGTCAATTTCCTGATCGACGAGGAGGGACCCGATCCGCGCAGCGGCCGCGTCCGCGCCGACTTGCCGAGCATCGTCTGGAACGGCGGCATGGCGGCTGTCGCGCTGATAGCCGGCCCTTTCTTCGTCACGCCGTCAGCGATCCTCCTCTTCTTCGTTACCACCGGCGCGGCGCTGCTGCTCGGCCACAGCGTCGGATATCACCGCATGATGATCCACGGCAGCTTTAATGCGCGACGCTGGCTGACGCGCACCCTCGTCTGGTTCGGCGCCTTCGTCGGCATGGCGGGCCCCTATGGCATCATCCGCGCGCACGACACGCGCGACTGGGCGCAGCGGCAGACCGATTGCCACCCCTTCCTTGCGCACAAGACCCACATCATCCGCGACGCCTGGTGGCAGATCTATTGCCGCCTCGACCTCGATCGGCCCCCGAGGTTCGATTTTGTTGAACTCGACCGCGATCCCTTCTACCGCTGGCTCAAGGCGACGTGGCGCTGGCAGCAACTGCCCGTTGCGCTGGTCTTCCTCGCGATCGGCGGCTGGAGCTGGGTCGTGTGGGGCGTCGCCGCGCGCGTCGCAGTCGCTAACCACGGGCATTGGCTGGTCGGCCATCTCGCACATAATCGAGGACCGCAGCACTGGACCGTTGATGCGCACGGGGTGCAGGCGTTCGATGTCCCTTGGGCCGCGATTCCGACGATGGGTGAGGCATGGCATAACAATCATCACGCGTATCCTGGATCGGCGCGTATCGGCCTTCATCCCGGCCAGAGCGACTGGGGTTATGCCTTCATCCGCCTGTGCGAGGGGGTTGGACTGATTTCGCACGTCCAGACTCCCGCGACGCTTGGCGTGCGGAACGGACTGAGCCCCGTACGGAAGGACGCGATGCCGCCCGCCGTCCTCGCCGGGACAGTGCGATGAACGACCTACTTCAACGACTCCGGAGCGAAGCGCCTACCGCTGGCCTCTATGCGCTGGCCGCGTTGGCGCTGATCCTGTCGCAGCACGCCATGGTCGCGCTTGCGTGTCGCGTACTCGGCACTCCGCTCGCCATTAACGATATGTTCTGGCTGTTCCCGATCCGCCAGCTCGCGATGCGACCCGATATCCCACCGCTCGCTGCGATTGGCGGCTTCGCCTTTTGTCTGGCGATATCGGGAATCCTCGCCCGCCTCTCGCTACGCCGTGCCGACCGGCTCGGACGTGGCGGCTGGCTGGCGCTGGCAACCATGATCCCGACCCTGCAGATTCTCGCTGTCCTCGCGCTTGCTTTGCTGTGGCCGCGCCGCGCGGAGGCCGCGCCCGAGCAGGTCGGCGACCCCGCGCCGCCCTACCAGCTCGCGATTGGCATTTTTTCCGGAACCGCGCTGATCGTCGCCGCAGTCGCGGTCTCCGCGCTGACGATGGGCGCCTATGGCTGGGGCCTGTTCGTCGCGACCCCCTTTCTCGTCGGCCTGATTACCGGCTTCCTCGTCAACCGCAGCCATGTGCGCAGCGCCGCCGAGACCTTCGGCGCCGTCGCGGCGGCGGGAGCGCTGGGCACGGTTGCGCTGCTGATGCTGGCGCTCGAAGGGCTGATGTGTGTGATACTAGTCCTGCCGCTTGCGGTTGGGCTCGCCTTGATCGGCGGCTTCATCGGCCGCGCGGCGGCAAAGCGGCTAGTCGATCCGCGCCAGCCTTTCTACAGTGTCGCGCTTCTACCGCTGATTTTTCTGCTCGACGCGGCGATGCCGCCCGAACTGCCGATCGAAACGCGCACCAGCATCGTCATCGCCGCGTCGCCCGATGCGGTATGGCGCAGCCTGACCGTCGACCGCCAAGTCACAGAAGCGCCAGGGCTAGTTGGCTTGGCGGGACTGGCCTATCCCGTTGCAAGCCGCGTTGCCGGCGAAGGCGAAGGCGCGCGCCGTATTGGCGTCTTTTCGACCGGCACCGCCGATGAGCGTGTCACCATCTGGAAACCCGGCCGAACGCTGGCGTTTCGCGTTGTCCGCCAACCGCCCGCGATGGAGGAGATGAGCCCGTACCGGCAGCTCCACACGCCTCATCTCATCGGGTACTTCGACACTGGTGAGACACGGTTCGACCTTGTGCCGTTGCCGAACGGGCGGACACGACTGATCGCCACCGCAGATCACGTGCTGCGCATCGATCCTGTATATTATTGGGGTCCGATCGCGCGCTGGGCGATCAAACGCAATGTTGCGCGAGTATTGACCGACGTCCGGAATGATGCCGAGCAGCGTACTGAAGCGGAGCGGCATGAAGCCGCGCTGGCGATGTCCTCACAGTTCGCGTCATGAGAATTTCGCGCCGCACCCAACAAAGTTGGCCGTTTGCGGTCAGGCAGCTTTGCGTGACGATCCTAGGAAAGCGGCCGCTCGACTGCGTCTCTCGGCGGGGATGATTTGCATCGACCGGTTGCGGCAATTCTACGAACATGTGTCCGAGCACAACGCTTCGTCATTTTATCGAACCAGAGCGCTGCATGATGCCATTCCAGCCATCGAAACTTGGCATTTCTCAGCCGTCAATCGGATGGAGCGCGGCCCTTTTTGAGCCGCGCCCCATCCCGGACCTGCTCAGGCGCGGAGGAACTCGAGCAAGTCGCGATTGATGACATCGGCATGCACGGCCGCCATGCCGTGAGGATATCCTTCGTATGCCTTGAGGACGCCCTTCGGGAGCAGCTTGGCCGACAACGGCGCCGAATGTGCGAAGGGCACGACTTGATCGTCGGTCCCATGCATGACGAGCGTCGGCACCTGGATCTTCTTGAGATCTTCCGTGAAGTCGGTTTCGGAGAATGCTTTCACGCAGTCGTAATGCGCCTTGGCACTGCCGACCATGCCCTGACGCCACCAGTTCTGGATCAGTCCCTGGCTAATCTTTGCACCGTCGCGATTGAAGCCGTAGAAAGGCCCGGACGCGATATCGAGATAGAATTGCGAGCGATCTTCGGCGAGCGATGTACGGAATCCGTCGAACACGTCGATTGACAGTCCGCCGGTGTTGCCCGGCTTCTTGACCATCACTGGCGGAACCGCGGCGACCAGAACCAGTTTCGACAGCGTCCCGGGCTTTGCTCGCGCGGCATAATGCGCGGCCTCGCCGCCACCAGTCGAATGCCCGATATGCACTGCGCCCTTGAGATTGAGCGCAGCGACCAGCGCGGCGACATCGGCGGCGTAGGTATCCATGTCGTTGCCCGTGTCCGTCTGGCTCGATCGGCCATGCCCTCTTCGGTCGTGGGCAATCACCCGGTAGCCTTTCGACAGAAAGAACAGCAGCTGATTGTCCCATTCGTCGGCGGTGAGCGGCCAGCCGTGATGGAAGACAAGCGGCTGTGCGTCGCGCGGCCCCCAATCCTTGTAGAATATCTGCACGCCGTCGGCGGTTTTGATGAAGTTCATTATAGTGTCTCCTTCGGATCCCGGGATGGGAGGGGCGGCGAAACCAGCGGTGGACCACTCGGTAGCGCCGACAATTGCGGCCACGGTCCCCGCGACCATGAGCGCGCGGCGATCGATCATGAATTCTTCGAGAAGCGGCATGTTGCGGTCCCCTGCATGAGGCCAGCTCCGTGACGTGCCGATATTGGATGGAGCCAGCCCGTCCGACATAAAGATTTGGGACAGCTTCACGACCGTCCGGGAAGCAGAGGGCGCCTATGCGAAGGTCGAGGCGCTCCGTGCGCTTTGGGTGGGGGCAGACAGCCCCCCGGATCACGCAGCGCAACATTCGGCTCCGCTGCCAGCTGGTGAACGCACCATTCCCTAGACGAACAGCCTAGCTCCCTAACCCCGCGGCACAGTCGCGGGGCGTTGCCCGCGCCGTCTAGCTCGGCGGCACGCAAGGAGACCGCCCATGACTTTCCGGATGCCGTTCCACCTCGCCGATCACGCACCGGTCGCCAATGACTTGGGCGCCGCCGAGGCGCACGGGCCGGACACGCCGCCCCGCAACCTCGCTAAAGTTCTAAGGAAATCTGCATGAAGATCGAAGACGTCACGGCGCAGGCCTTTGCCATGCCGCTCACCAACCCCGCCTACCCGAGGCCGCCCTATCGCTTCTACAACCGCGAATATATCATCATCAAATATCGCACCGACCCCGATGCGCTGCGCGCCGTGGTGCCCGAGCCGCTCGAGATCGCCGAGCCGGTGGTGAGCTATGAATTTATCCGCATGCCCGATTCCACCGGGTTCGGTGACTATACCGAGACCGGTCAGGTCATCCCGGTTAGCTATCGCGGCGAAGCTGGCGGCTATGTCCACTCGATGTATCTCGACGACGAGGCACCGATCGCCGGCGGCCGTGAAATCTGGGGTTTTCCCAAGAAGCTTGCTGCCCCGGCGATCGTCCATGAGTCCGACGTCATTCGCGGGACACTGCACTATGGCTCGGCGCTCTGCGCTTCGGGATCGGTGGGCTACAAGCACGAAATCCTCAACCCCGCACCGGTTCTCGACGGCATGCGCCGCCCTAACTTCATGCTCAAGATCATCCCGCACGTCGACGGCACGCCGCGCATCTGCGAGCTCGTCCGCTATTCGCTTGAGGATATCGACCTCAAGGGCGCGTGGAGCGGCCCGGCAGCGCTGGCACTCTTTCCGCATGTGATCGCCGATGTCGCCCGCCTCCCCGTGCTCGAGGTGCTCGGCGCAACGCATTTCATTGCCGACCTTACGTTGGGGCTCGGCGAGGTGGTCCACGACTATCTCGCGGGAGACGCGGCATGACCGGCCCGGCGCCCACGCGCGATCCCAATTATTTCGATCCCTATGCGACGCCGCGTATCGAAGAGGTGACTGCGAATTACGACCGCGTCGCGCTGATCCTCCAGGGCGGCGGTGCGCTGGGCGCCTATCAGGTTGGCGTCTACAAGGCGCTCGCCGAGGCGGGAGCCGAGCCCGACTGGATTTCCGGGGTCTCGATCGGCGCGATCAACGCCGCGATCATCGCGGGCAACCGGCCCGCCGATCGGCTCGACCGGCTGGAGGAGTTCTGGGCGACGGTCTCGGGGCGGACATTGTGGAGCGACCATCTTCCCGAGTGGGACGTATACAAGCAGCTTCGCAACCGGATGAGCGCGATGCTGACCCTGTCGGGCGGCGCGCCCGGATTCTTTACCCCGCGCCAGCCCAATCCCTGGCTGCTGCCGCCCGGGGCGCCCGGGGCCACCAGCTTCTACGACACCGACGCCCTGCGTGAAACGCTGGAGCGGCTCGTCGATTTCGACATATTGAACAATGGCGAGAAACGGATCAGCCTTGGCGCGGTCAAGGTCCGCACCGGCAATTTGACCTTCTTCGACAGCGCGAACATGCGCCTCGGCCCCGAACATGTGATGGCGAGCGGCGCGCTCCCGCCCGGACTTCCCGCGGTGAAGATCGACGGCGAGGATTATTGGGACGGCGGCCTTGTCTCAAACACGCCGCTCCAGCACCTGCTCGCGCAGGAAGAGGAAATGCGATCGCTGGTCTTCCAGGTCGATCTTTTCTCCGCACGCGGCATGCTGCCGCGCGACATGGACGATGTCCTGACGCGCCAGAAAGACATCCTCTATTCCAGCCGCACCCGGCAGAATACCGACAGCTACCGGCACATTCACGATCTCAAGCTCCAGCTGCGCGAAGCGTTGAAACGCGTGCCGCCCGATCAGCTGACGCCGCTCGAAAAGATCCAGCTCGAACGGACGAGTGCGCCGGCCTCGGTCAACATCATCCATCTCATCTATCAGCAGAAAACCTACGAGAGCCAGGCCAAGGACTATGAGTTCTCGGCGGTCTCGATGCGCGAGCATATCGCCGCCGGCTGCGAAGATACGCGCAAGACGCTGCACCACCGCCAGTGGCTCGAACCGCTGCTCAACGACGAATGCATCGTCGTTCACGACATCCACCGCGAAGAATCGGCCTGAATGCCGGGCTTTCGAAACAGCAATCTGGAGAATGACATGACTTTGAAAGGCAAGACGGCCGTGATCACGGGATCGACCAGCGGCATCGGGCTGGCTTACGCCCGCACGCTCGCGGCGGCGGGCGCCAACATCGTGATCAACGGCCTCGGCGATGCCGGAGAGATCGAGACCGAACGCGCGGCGCTCGAAGCGCAGAACGATATCACGGCGCTGTATCTCGAGGCCGACATGACGCGACCCGGCGAGATCGCCGCGATGATCGCGGAAGCGGAAACACGCCTCGGCGGTGTCGACATCCTCATTAACAATGCCGGGGTCCAGTTTGTCGCGCCGATCGAGGAATTTCCGGGCGAGAAATGGGACCAGATCATCGCCATCGACCTGTCGTCGGCCTTCCACGCCATCCGCGCGGTCGTGCCGGGCATGAAAAGGCGCAAATGGGGCCGGATCATCTCGACCGCCTCCGCGCATTCGATGACCGCCTCGCCTTTCAAGAGCGCCTATGTGGCCGCCAAGCACGGGCTGGCCGGCCTCACCAAGACGGTCGCGCTCGAACTCGCGACGTCGAGCATCACCGCCAATTGCATAAGCCCCGGCTATGTGTGGACGCCGCTCGTGGAAAAGCAGATACCCGATACGATGAAAGCGCGCGGCATGACGCGCGAGGAGGTCATGCACGACGTGCTGCTCGCCGCGCAACCAACCAAGGCGTTCGTTCAGCCCGAAGAGGTCGCGGCCATGGCGCTGTTCCTCTGTTCGGATGCCGCGGCACAAATCACCGGCGCCAATATCGCCATCGACGGCGGCTGGACCGCCGAATGAAAGCCAGCGGGGTCGCGCGCCGCGCCCAGCCGGTGCTGTCCACCGCCCTGATCGTGCAGGCGACCCGCCGCTGGTGCGGGGCGCGGCAACGCGCGCAGCCCGGCGGTCCGGCACTCCATCGCCTGTTTGCGCCGCTCGGGCTCTTCATGATGGCGGCCAGCTTCGACAGTCTGATGCTGCTGGTCGAGCACGCCGCCGGTCGTCCGCTCCTTGCCGGCCTCGCGGACCAACCGACGCGCGACCAGTGCGGCATCGACGCGCTGTTGGCGACCGGTCAGCTCGCTACCGCCGACGGCTGGCTCGATTTCAGCGCATCGCGGTGCCCGCTCGCGGGCGCCATCGACTGCGCCGCGGTCTCGGTGCGGTTGGCCGCAGCGTCCGAACCAGTCTCCACCAACGCCTGAACTGATAAAGCTATCAGGGGCCGTATAGACGGCGCAGGATGGACATCACGCCGTCGGCGCCGTCTGCGTCGTCCTCATCGGCATTCACAACATCGCGCGCCAGGAGGTGGCGATGATTGAAACCAAGGCACAGCGCGAGCGTAATCCATGCGGCTTCGGCGGGATTGTCGCCGCGCAGCGCGCCGCTAGCCATGTGCGCCGCGAAAAACTCCGATAGCGGCGCCTCAAGATTGTCCACGAGCCGACGACGAAGCAAGGCTGCCACGCGGGGAAGACGAACCGCCTGTGCCCCGACCTCGCGTTGCAGGGAGAGGCTGTCGTTCGAACGCAGGACATCGGTCAATGAGATGACGAAGGATTGGAGAACGGCAAGCGGCTCGCCCGGCGCCGAGAGCTGGGCCAAGACATCGCAGTGCAGCCGCTCTGTCGCCGCATCGACGAAGGCTTCGAACAAGACTTCTTTCGACGGGAAATACTTCCACAACGTGGCTTTCGAACCGCCGGCGTCCGCCGCGATCGACGACATGGTGGTGGCCGAAAAGCCCTCGCCCAAAAAATGCCGCGCGGCCACGGCAAGTATCGCCGCGCGGCGATCCCGCCTCACGAGGCGGCTACCGCTGAAACTTCCGCCGGTACGCTCGGCAGAGTGAAGATGAGCCGGGCGCCCGTCGGCGCATTCGCCATCGCCCAGAGCTTGCCGCCGTGCGCCTCGACGATCGACCGGCATATCGCCAGCCCCATTCCCATGCCGTTCGCCTTCGTGGTGAAGAAGGGATCGAACATGTTCTCGGGGTCGTCGATGCCGGACCCGTTGTCGGCAATCTCGATACGCAACATGCCATCCTCGGCGCGTCGCACGGATAGCGAGAGACATTTGTCGCCCGCCACATCCTCCATCGCTTCCATCCCGTTGCGCAGCAGATTGACGAACACCTGCTGGATCTGGATCGGGTCGATGGCGACCGGCGACAAGTCCTTCGCTACATCCATCTCGATCAGCACGCTGCGGCGCGACGCATCTTCTGACAGAAGATCGACGACCTCGCTCACAAGGAGCTCTATCGCGCTGACTGTCCGCG
The DNA here is from genome assembly GCF_013410105.1 of Sphingopyxis sp. JAI108. GTDB lineage: Bacteria > Pseudomonadota > Alphaproteobacteria > Sphingomonadales > Sphingomonadaceae > Sphingopyxis > Sphingopyxis chilensis. Next base: position 56,183 of record NZ_JACCCJ010000005.1, on the reverse strand, counting down.
GTTCGGACGACTGACTGAACAGCGCGCGGACATGGCTCACCACGTCGGCCGCCGACTGGGCACTGTGCGTGATCCGTTCGACGATCGCCCGCGCGCGCTCGAGGTTCGGCGGCTCGGCAGCGAGCCATCGCCGGCATGCCTGCGCGTTGGTCATGATCGCCGCCAGCGGCTGGTTGACCTCGTGGGCGATCGATGCCGACAGCTCGGCAAGGCTCGCCGCCTGCGCCGCGCGGGCCAGCTTCTCCTGTACCTGCCGCAACTCTTCCTGCGCGCGCACCTGCTCCTCGATGTCGAGGCAGACGCCGTTCCACTGGACAATCTCGCCATCCTCGCCGCGCATCGCGGCGATGCGCGTCTCGACCCAGCGATAGACGCCGTCGAAGCGCCGCTGCCGGTGCGTCAGCGCATAGGAAGCGCCGGTCTGGAGCGAATGTTCAAAGCGCCGATTGACCTTGTCGAGATCGTCGGGATGGATGACGGCGCCTAAGACGCTCTCGAGGCGGGTCTTGCCGGGAAGGTCCCGGTCTTCGACATCGAACCCGAAAAACTCGCGCAAGTGGCGGCTGAAATAGACGGGTTCGCCCTCGGGGGTCATGCACCAGATGAGCGCGGGGGCGGTCTCGATCAACTCGCGTAGCGACCGCTCGCTCTCGAGCAGCGCTTCCTCGGTCTTACGAAACACGTCGATATCGAAACCCGTGCCGAACCAACCCGTGATCGCGCCATCCGGCCCGCGCGTAGGGCGGATGGCAAAACGGTGCCAGACATACAGTCCCGTCGCGCGCAGAACGCGATACTCGTAATTATAGTGATCGCCGGTTCGCAGGCACCGCCGAAGTTCGCGCGCGGCTTCCGGATAGTCGTCGGGATGAACACCGAGTTTCCATCCGAAATCCCCTCCGTCGACAAAAGTGTCGTCTCCGAGCGGCCGGTTGAGATCCTCGAGCGTCATCGAGATCGACGTCTGCGCCATCGGGGTGGCATAGGTGAACTGCCCGCTCGCGTCGAAGGCGAATGCCGCGCCATAAAGGCACTCCAATATCTTGGCGGCATGGACGGCGTCGACCGTCTCGCCAAGCGACTCCGCGACAGTCCAGGCCTGATGCGGCGCATGCACGATCGGATCGACACGGATACGGCTGCCGCGCGGCGGCTCGGCGAGAAACTCAGCCCATTGCCACTCGCCTTCGGCAAGGCGCCGGCGATAACTCACCACCTGCGGCACGCCGCCCCAGAAGGCGCGCGCCTTTGCCTGCGCAACCGCGGCGGCATCATCGGGGTGGATGTCGAGAGCCTGCGCAATCGGCTCGCGATCGTCAGAATCGAGCGGGGCCTCACGCTCGGCAAAGGCAATCGGCATGCGGCTCGAGATTGCACCGATGCACAGCGCCACGATCAAAAGCGCCGCCCAGGACAGCAAGACTTCTCGTGGACCGCCGAGCAGCGGCGCGGACAGCGCCGCGACGAGCAACAAGGCAAGGCCGCCCATGAGCGGGCGGCGCAAGCGGGGCGCCACGAGGAACAGCGCGGTGAGCGGCGCGAGCAGTCCAGCGGCTTCCCCGAGCAAGGCCATGAGCAGTCCAGCCAGCGAAGCGCAGAGCAGGATAGCAAGGGAACGGCGCGTATCGATGTGAACCATTGAGGACCCTTTCCCGGTGAAGGGAGGATATCGCCACGCGAACGCGGCGGCATCTGTGCCAAGGTATAGGCCCATGGATCAGCGTTTCGGCATATTTTCGGCGACTTCCCATCCGCCGCCGAGCGCCTTGTACAGCGCCGCAAACTGCTGCAACTCCGCGCTACGAGCCTGAATTTCGAGCCGCTCGGCCGCGCTCTTCGCGAGTTGCGCTTGCAAAAGCGCGGTCAGATCGTCTTCACCGGCGCGATAGCGCCGCCGTACCAGATCGACCCCCTCACCCGCCGCCGCGCGCGCTGCATCGCGCTCGGCGCGTGTCTCGCCTGCCGCCGCATAACGGTTGATTGCGGTCTCGCTATCGGCAAGCGCGGCAAGGACAGCGCGCTCGTAGCGGACAAGCGCGCCGTCGGCGCGAGCGTCTGCGGCGCGGATCTGGGCGCGGATGCGTCCACCCGAAAAAATCGGCCAGCGAAGCGAGGGCCCCACCTGAAAGCGCAGGCTGTCGCCCGAAAACAGATCGCCGACGTCGCGCGCCTGAAACCCGACCCCGCCGAGAAGCGAGAAACGCGGAAACAATTCTGCGGTCGCGACGCCGACGTCGGCGGTCGCCGCAGCCAGTTCGCGTTCGGCGCGCCGAATATCGGGACGACGACGCAGGAGGTCCGAGCGCAACCCCGCACCAACGGCGCGATCGATCGAGGGCAGCGCAGCCGGCGCTCGCAGCCGTGCGTAGAAGGCTTCGGGCGGCTGCCCGAGGAGCAGCGCCAGCCGGAACGCCGCGGCATCGGCATCGGCGCCAAATTGCGGCACGCTCGCCGCGCTGCCGCGCGCCTGCGCCTTTGCGCGAGCGAGATCGGCGCGCGACGCCAGCCCGACGCGGAGCCGATCGCCGACGAGCCGCGCCACCTCGCCCTGCGCCGCCGCGTCCGCCGCGGCATTGGTGCGCAGGCTTTGCGCGGTTCGCAAGTCGACATAGGCGCGCACGACTTCGGCGATAACCTGAATGACGACCGCGCGGCGTGCTTCCTCGACCGCGCCGGTGCGTGCCTCGGCGCTTTCGATCGCGCGCCGCGTCCCGCCCCAGAGATCGATCTCCCACGAAGCGTCGAACCCCCCGTCGAAGATCGCGAGGTCGCGGCCAAGGCCGGGAACCTTGCCGACGGGAAGCTGGCCATTTTCGCTCAAGCGGTTCTGCGTCGCGACCGCCGAAGCGCCTGCCTGCGGCAAAGCCCGGCCCTGCACCGCATCGCGCAAGGCGCGGGCCTCGCGCAACCGCGCTTCAGCTTCTTCAAGGTCCTTGTTGCCGGCGAGGGCGGCCTCGACCAGTTCGGTAAGCAGCGGGTCGCCGAAAGCGGTCCACCACGCCGCGTCCACCTCACCGGCTCCAACGGGCGCGAGCCAGCTTTCGCTGATTGCGGTTTCGGGCGGTCGATAGTCGGGACCGACGGTGCATCCGCCGAGCGCGAAAGCAAGCAGCACAGCGCCTAAGTGCGCACGGCGCCGGTGGGAAGTCGTCATGATATCCTGTCCTTGTGCGATTCCGCTGCGCCGCGGCGCGCCGCCGAACGGGCGAGGCCTTTCTTGACGGCGACGATGACCGGTGCAGCGACGATAAAGAGGAGCGCGACCGCGTTGAACGCTGTGTCGAAGGCGATCACAGCGCTCTGCCCCGCCACGCTGCGTCCGAGCATCGCGCCGGCTGCTTTGGTGGCCTGCGCAGCGTCCATCCCCCTCGCGACCAGCATCGTGGTGATCGCCGACAGCCGCTCGCCCGTTGCGGTCGAGCCCGAGCTGATCGCGGCGCCGAGGACCGCTTGGTTCGCGACCGTCTGATGGTCGATCAACGTCTGGAGCCCGGCGACACCGATCAGTCCGCCGAGTTGGCGCCCGATATTGAAGATGCCGATCCCGAAAGCGAGCGCCGCCGGAGGCAATTTGCTGAACGCGATCAAGGTGATCGAGAGAAACAGGCAGCCAAGCCCGAAACCGCGCAGCAGGATCGCCGGCATCATGTCGTGCGCACCGCTTTCGCCCGACGATCCCGAAAGCATCCACATCGCCGTCATCACGGTCAGGATACCGAAGGGCACCGTCATAAGCGGGGAAATCCAGCGCGCTTGAATGAGCGTGGCGGCGAGCAGCAGCGTCGCGGCGAAAAGCGCTCCACTCGGCAGCAGCAATGCCCCCGCCTCGGTCGCCGTAAAGCCCAGCACCGAAAGCGCAAAGGCGGGTATCAGGAACGCGCTTCCGAAAAGCGCGGCGCCCGCGACGAAACTGACGACAAAGGCAAAGGCGAAATCCTCGGTCCGGAATACTGCGAGATCGAACAGCGGCTCAGCAGCGCGGCGCTGGCGGACGGCGAACAGCACCCCGCCCAGGAAGACGAGACCGATCGACCAGTTGATCCGGCTCGCCTCGAGCCAGTCCCAACGGTTGCCCTGGCTGAGGAGAAAGGCTGCCGCGAAGAGTGCGGTCGCCAGACCCGCGAGACCCGCCAAGTCGAGGTCGCGATGCGGTACGGCCGGTGGCGGCGGCGCTTCGCTCAGCAGCAACAGACCAGCTGCCGCGAGCGCTACCGGGAAGACCCCGAACAGGATCCAGGTCCAGTCGTGCGTGTCGATCAGCCATCCCTGCAGAACCGGCGCGAGTGTCGCGGGCGCGACCACCGCTCCCATCGCGAACAGCGCCTGCACGGCCGGCTGGCGGGCCGCGGAAAAGCTCCAGAACAGGAGCGCCTGGCCGCTGACCAGCAGGATCGCGCCGGCAAGTCCCTGCACAAGGCGCAGAAAAATAAGGATATCGAGATGCACGACAAGCGCCCCGAGCGCGCAGGCGACCCCCATGACCAAGGTTGCGCCGAGCAAGGTGCGACGCGCTTCAATGCGGGTGAGCAGCCAGGGCGCCAACGCAAAGCCGATCAGCTTGAACGCGGTGTAGCCGCCGTCGAGCCACGCGAATTCGTCGGGCGTCGCATAGATATCGCCGATGATGTCGGCGCGGCCAAGCGACAGCAGCGTGCTGGCGATCGCCTCGGTGAGGCTCGCCAATATGACAGCCACGAGTAACAGGCCGCGCGACAGCGCGGTCTCGACGCGAGCGCCTGGGACGGCGAACGCCGTCACGGTTCTTTGCCGCGCCGGATCTCCACCCGCGCCGACAAGCCGGGAACGAGCCGACCCGGCAGCGGATTGCCGCGCAGACGGATCTTCACCGGCACACGTTGGACGACCCGCACGAAATTGCCGGTCGCATTGTCGGAGGGAATCAGGCTGAATGCGGAGCCGCTGCCCGGCGCAAGACTCTCGACGACGCCCTCGACGGTCTCGCCGGGGTAGCCATCGACCTCGATCCGCGCCGGCAAGCCGGGGCGGATATGCTCGAGCTGGGTTTCCTTGAAATTGGCAACGACATAGAGCGCGGCGACGGGCACGATATCGAGCAGCGCGCTGCCGGGCGCTACGAGCCGCCCGACCCGAACCTGGCGATTTCCCACGACGCCGGCGATCGGCGCCCGCACTACGGTGTTCTCCAGATCGATCCGCGCTAGGTCGCGCGCGGCCTCGGCCTGCGCGACCGCCGCGATGGCCGCCTCGCGCTGCGTGCCGAGTACGCCGATCTTTTGCCGCTGCGCCTCGACGGTCGCAGACGAGGCGGCGGCCCCTGCCTCCGCCCGGCTCTGTCCGGCATCGCTTTCGTCGACCTGCGCCTGACTGACCGCCCCGCCGTCAATGAGATCGCGCCGCCGCGCGCTTGATTTTCTGGCAAGTCCGAGATCGGCGACCGCCGCACGGCGCTGGGCATCGGCTTGCCGCACCAACGCTTGCTGGAGCAGGGTCTCCTGCGCGACATTCGCCAGCCGGGCGCGCGCCGCTTCGACATTCGCATCGGCCTGCGCGAGCTTCGCGCGATAGTCGCGATCGTCGATTCGGAAGAGGATATCGCCGACCTTCACGGCCTGATTGTCGGCGACCTCGACGGCGGTCACATAGCCCGCGACCTTCGGCGCAAGCGAGGTGATGTCGCCGCGCACATAGGCATTGTCGGTCGAAGCCGCCGCGCCGGCGCTGGCCCAAAGCCAGGCCGCGACCCCGACGCCGAGCGCGGTGAGAAGAAGGAGCACACCGGCCGTCTTGCGCCGTGCGGCGATGAAGGTGCGAAGCGTTGCCATAGCAGCCGTCCCTGCCTTTTCTGTCGAAGCGATTGAAATCCGTGGGACCGCAATGCCGCGATGCCGCTTCGCCGCCTATCCAGTCAAAGCATCCCCCGACCGCAACTTTGGTGTCGGCGACCCCATACCGAAGCATAGGTCGGTGCGTCGCAGCAGCCGGCGCGGACCTGCCTCGGTACGATCTCTCCCCGCCGTTGAGGCGACTGCCCCCCAACGAGAAACGCTGCCACGTTGGGGCAACGGCTTGGGAAAGGAAGGCAGATGTCAGCTACGGACTTGGCGATCGATGCACGGGCAGATCAGCAGCGCCGACTCGAGGCGGTCGGACTAATGACCGCGGGCCTCGCACACGATCTCGCGAACAGCGTCCAGACGCTGACGAGCGCCGGCAACATCCTGCAGGCCCATGATCTCGTCGCCAATACGGCAGACCTGCGACCGACGCTTGCCGGCGCCGCCGTCGCGCTCCGCCATGTCGAGACCATGGTGACGGCGCTGCTTGGTTTTGTGCGTTCGCAGCCCGACGACCGCTCAGCTTTCGACCCGGCACAGTGCATCCGCGCGATCGAACCGCTGCTGCGATGGAGCATCGCCGCCGACGTCATACTCTCGGTTCATCTGCAGCCGGATTTGCCGCAGCTTGGCTGCAATCGCCAGCAGCTCGAAAGCGCTCTCCTCAACCTGGTGCGCAATTCCAACCAAGCGATTGCCGATGGAGGACTGATCGTCGTAGCGGTGAGCACCGATCGTGACCGCCGGCATGTTCTACTGGAGGTCGCCGACAGCGGCGCCGGAATGAGCGCAGACGATCGCGCCCGCGCATTCGAGCCCTTTTTCACGACGCGCGAAGCGGGAACCGGGCTGGGCCTCGCCACGGTCGAGCGCTTTGCGCACGATCACGCCGGCAATGTTTCGATCGACAGCGAGCCAGGCGGCGGAACCAGCATTCAGCTGCGGCTCCCCGCGGTGGAAGACGCGAGCGACGACCAACCTGCGTCCCATGGCAATCGAGCGAAAATTCAGTCGTCCGACGGTGCGGTCGGAGCGCTCGTCCTGGCCTTGCGTTCCGCAGCCTGACCGCCGCGCGCCGCGCGGGTTTCGCCGGGCAGCGAGACCCGAAATTCCGCTCCGCCGTCGGGCCGGTTTTCGACCGTGATCGATCCGCCGTGCGCGGCGACGATCGAATGGCAGATGGCAAGACCGATACCCATGCCGTCGTCCTTGGTCGTGAAGAAGCCCTCGAATATCCGGCCGAGATGCTCGGGTGCCACACCCGGCCCCGTATCGCGCAGCCTGAACCATATCACGCCATCGGGATCGGCGCCGGTAGCAAGGGCGATCTCGCGGTCGGTCTCACCCCGCGCCTCGACCGCCTGGATCGCATTGATCAGCAGGTTCACGACCACCTGCTGCAACTGGATGCGGTCGCCGGTCACCGGCTTGAGCCCGCGGGCGTAGCTCGCCATGACGCGGATCGCGCGTGTATCGACCTCATGACGGACGAACAGCAGGCTCTCCTGGACAACCTCGTTCAGATTGAGCGCAACGAGCTCGGGCGGCTGCTTCGCCGCCATGCCGCGAATCCGGCCGACAATGTCGTCCGCCCTACGGGCGCTCGCGGCTATGCGTGCGGTCAATTGCCGGACTTTTTCGAGATCGATGTCGGACCGCGCCAGCCAGCGCAGGCTGGTCTCGGCATTGGTCATGATCGCCGCGAGCGGCTGGTTCACTTCGTGCGCAATCGAACTGGTCAATTCGCCCAACGTCGAAATGCGGGCCGCGTGGCTGAAGTCGGCCTGGATCTGGCGCAGCTGCGATTCCATCCGCAATCGGTCGGTCACGTCTTCGAGGCTGAAGATGGTCGTATCGAGCTCAAGCAGCGGTTCGGGATAGGTCACCGAAAAACGCACGTCGAGGATGCGGCCATCAAGGCGGCGGACCTTCATGAACTCGCTATAATTCTGGCGCCCGCTGAATCGCCCGATCATCACCCGCCGAAGCGAGTCGAGGCTCTGTGCGAACAGGTAGCCGACGGGCTGGATCAGATCCTGAGCATTCGATCCCCCGATCAGCTGGATCGCGCTGCGATTGACGTCGGTCACCGGGACAGTCGTCGCGGCCAGTTCAACAAGCTCGGGATGCTCCTCGAGATAGCGCTCGAAGTCGGTCACGCCGCGCGCGCGCAGCTCGGCGTAAATCTTGCCCATCCGGCTGGCATCGACCTGCCAGAACGCCACCGGCATGAAATGAATGAGCTTGCGGTAGCGGGCCTCGCTGGCGCGCAGATAGGGATAGGAGCGGTCGTCGTCGGCCGCGCCATTGACGGCTACAAAGAGCCGGTCGGGCTCCGCATCGCTGCCTGTCCGCCAGACGCTCAGCGTCGGATCGCGCAGGATTCCGTCCGAAGCGAGCGCGCGCCGGTGCACCGCGTCGTCGGTCCCGCAGCAGGCGGCCTCGACGATCAACTCGCCCAGCGTCGCGCGACTGCCGACCGGCCAGAAATCGGCGACCGATTGACCGACCATCAGGCCGCGCCCACGATTCCCGCCCACGAGCCGCGCGGTCCGATCATTGACCTCGACGATGCGGGCGGCCTGGACTACGGCGCGCAGCCGCGAGTCCAGCGCGGCTGGCTCGAACGCCTCGTGTTGCCCCGCGACCGAAGCGATCGCGTCCCAGGCGCCGGAAATGTCGACTTCCCATGTCGCGGCAAGCCGTGCGTCGTTGACCTGGTCGTCGGGGTAGCCGGGGCGCTTGCCATTGGAGACGCCCTGTCCATATTCGACGATGTCGCGCGGCGTACCGTCATCATGATACCGGACATGCTGGCGCACCGCTGCCCCGACATAGGCGCCTGCCGGACTGCGGCGCTGGACAATGCCCTGCCAGCGCCCCTCCTGAAGGAGCTGCCGCCAGCCGCCGCCGGCGTCCGCGGGCGGCGAAAGATGGGCGAGCGTTCGTCCGACAATTGCCAGCGGCGGCCAGCCGAACAGGATTTCCGCGGCCGGATTCCAGTACCGGACCCGGCCCGTCATATCGAACAGGATGACACTTTCGGATGCCAATTCGGCGAAGCCGGGATCGTCCGGCGCAGGAGCGGCGGGCGATACCAGCGCCGTCATGGAAGGGCGCCAGCTTCGATCGCCGACCCGATCGCTGCGAGCAGCCGATCGTCGGCGACCGGCTTGGTCAGCCAGGCATGCGCGCCAAGCGCCAGCGCCCGCGCGCGCGTCGTGTCGTCGAGAACGGACGTCAGGACAACGACCGGCAGCGAGGCGCCGGTGTCGTGAAGATGCGCGAGCAGCTCGATCCCGCTCATGCCGGGCATCCGCACATCGGTTACAAGGCATGCAAAATCACGAGCGGCGGAGCCCGCCAGAAAGGCGGCCGCGCTATCATAGGCGACGCAGGCGAATCCCGACACCATCAGAAGATCCGACAGGGCGTCGCGAATGGCTTCATCGTCGTCCACGATCGCGATGCAATAATTCTCGGGCAAGCGGCTCGATCCTCTCTGACACGGCCCTCGAAGCCGGAGGTCTCCATGTCGCGCAGCTTGGCCGTCATTATAACCATACCAAAGGCTAGGCTGCGGCGGTTTCGCGCAGTTCCTGCGGCAATTTTTCCCAGGCGCGGATCAATTCGCCGACCGATGCAGCCTGCATCTTCTTCATCACGTTGGAGCGATGAAGCTTCACCGTAATCTCGGTAATACCAAGGTCGTAGGCGATCTGCTTGTTGAGACGGCCCATCGATACCTCGCGCATGACCTGGCTTTCGCGCGGCGTCAGCGTCGCAAAACGTTCGACATGCTGCTGCACGACCTCGGCGCTCGCCCGCTCGGCGATATCGCGTTCGAGACCCGCGGTGACGGCGTCGAGCAAGGTCTGATCGCGCACCGGCTTGGTCAGAAAATCGACCGCACCCGCTTTCATCGCCTGGACGGTCATCGGAATGTCGCCATGCCCGGTGAGGAAGACGATCGGTTTCGCAATCCCCGCGGTCGCAAGATGCTGCTGAAGATCGAGGCCGCTCGATCCGGGCATGCGGACGTCGAGCACAAGGCAACCCGCGCGATCGAGTACCGGCGACTCGATCAGCTCGCGCGTCGATCCGTAACAGACCGCCTCGATCCCGACCGAGAGCATGAGTTCTCCGATCGCGGTGCGCACATCCTCGTCATCGTCGACGACGAGGACGAGCGGGGGATCTTCTTCGGCGAGGGTGCTGATCATGTCGCGAGCGCTTTCGAAGGGGCGGGACGCCGCGGCAGGCGCGCCGCGATCCGCTGGTCGAACCATGTCTTCGTTTCGGCGCCGAATTCGACCGGCGCCTTGCGGTCCACCTGCCCGGCAATATCGGCAAGCGTTTCGCTCGCCAAGGCATCGCGCATGGCCTTCTCGGCCTTGAGCATCACCGCGTGGATCGAACAGACCCCGCGGCTCGCCCACACAGGCGGCTCCGCGCCGAACAGCGGGCAGCGGGCGCGGATTTCCTGGCATTCGAAGAGCGGCTTGCGTCCCTCAATCGCGTCGACGATCGCGAGGACACTGATGGTGTCGGGCGCCCGGGCGAGCAGATAACCACCGCGCACGCCTTCGGCCGCTCGAACGATTCCCGCCTTCTCCAGCTTCGCGAGAATCTTGGCGACGAACGTCGGGGATATGCCCTGGAACAGCGCGAGGTCCTTGCCGCTGCGCGGCGCCGGACCCGCGTCGACAAGCGTTAGCAGGCAATGGAGACCATATTCGACGCTGGCGGTGAGATGAGCCATAACTTCGACTATACTACTCCATGTTTGCTGAGACAAGCGACGCGGCGCCCACCTCGCCCGGCGCCGGATCATCTCCGACGCCGGGCGCAGCGGGCTCCAAGGGCGATCAGAAGTGATAAGCAATGCCGAACAGCGCCTGATGGCGCTCGAACTTCGTCCCGCTGCCGCCAAGGTCGCTGTAGCGATATTCGACGCGCGCCGAGATCCGGTCAGTCACGGCGCGTTCGACACCGCCACCCACCGACCAGCCGTCGAAATTGTCCTTGTCGCTATAGGCGCCCTGAATGTTGCGCAGCCGCACCGAGGCACGGATATTTTCATAACCGCCGCGCGCATAAACGAGCGTGTTGTCGGTTACCAGATAGCCGGCGCGAACGCCGAGATCGAAACCATATTCGGGATTGATGCGCGCGTTTGCATCCCTCTGCGAACGGCTGACGCCGTCGTCGAACCCGAAATTGACCGCGCCTTCGGCCGAGAGCACGATGCGGTTGGCCGGCTGGATATTATAGCCGAAGAAGATGCCGGCGGTCGCGGCGTCGCGCGAGTCATCGATCCGGGCGGCGCCGCCGTCGGTTTCGACAGTGCCGAGCTTGTTCTGGCTCCAGCCCGCCTGTGCCCCGACATAGGGACCCTCGAAGGTTTGCGCGGAAGCCGGCGTCGCGATCGCACAGAGCGATGCGAGGCCAAGCGAGAGGGGGAGAAAATAAGGCTTCATATTCTGGTCTTTCTTCGTTGTTCGTTGGCGTCGGATTTGGCCGCAGCCCCTGCCTCCAGGCTGCCCCCAATCGCGGGCGGGCAGCCTGGACGCGCGGACCGCGCCGGCTTCTCAGCCCGCGTTTTGGCGGGGCGGAAGGAAGTTGCCGTCGATGCCGCCGGGCCAGGGCGTCACGGTTTCACCCGCGACCATCCAGCGATCGCCGTCCTTGCGGAGCCGCAGCTCGTACATGGCCGGGGGCGCCTCGGGGCTCATGCGGCGAAACAGGATCGCCGTCGCGTGATCGCCCTGCTGCTCGACGTGCAGCACGCGGTGCTCGGTCGAGAGTGGCGGTTCACCGCCATCGCGGCGGGCTCGGAACTCGGCGATCGAGTCGTCGCGCGCGACGCGCGTCACATGACCGTCGGAACCGAGGATCAGGAAGCTCTGATCGGCGGCATAATGCGTTTCCATGCTCTCGATGTCATAAGCACTGCCGTCGTGAACGACGTCGTGGATCAAGGTTTCGATCGCGGGGTCGATGGGAGGAATGTTCATTTTTCTGTCTTTCTGTTCGAAGCGAAGATCGGGAAAATCAGAGCAGCGCCATGCCGCCATCGACGCGCAAGTTGATGCCGGTGACGAAGCTGCTCGCGTCCGACGCGAGGAAAAGCGCGGCGCGCGCCAGTTCTTCGGGCTGGCCGAGGCGCCCGAGCGGGATGGCGCCCGCCATCATGTCGATGAACGACGCCCGCTCCGCGGCGGGAACGCCGAGCTTCTCGAGGATGGCCGTCTCGGTCGGCCCGGGACTGAGCATGTTGACCCGAATCCGCCGCGACTTGAATTCGAGCGCCCAGCTGCGGGCAAAGGCGCCGATCGCGGCCTTGGTGCCGGCATAGACGGCATGGCCGTCGAGAACCTTGTCGCTCGCGAGCGAGCCCACGAGAATGATCGAACCCCCATCCCGCAGGAGCGGCGCAATCTTCTGCACGCCAAAAAAAGTGCCGCGCGCGTTGATCCCGAATTGCCCGTCATATTCATCTTCGGACACCGCGTGCGACGCGGTGATGGTGTTGAAGCCGGCGTTCGCCATATAGATGTCGGCGCCGCCGAATCGGTCCGCGACGACGGCCGCCACCCGTTCGTGATGCGCGGGATCGGCGACGTCGCCCTGGACGATTGTCGCCCTCGGTCCGATCGTATGCGCCGCGGCGTCGAGCGCGTCCTGACGTCGACCGGTAATCACCACTTCGGCGCCCTCGCGAGCAAAAAGCGTCGCTGCCGCGAGGCCGATGCCGCTGTTGCCGCCGGTAATGACGGCAATCTTTCCATTCAAACTGGTCATGAACCACCTCTTTCGTTGCTGGGAGAGGCGGATATGTGCATTCCATGATGGAAGATTAGATTGGACGGTGGCACATCGTCTTTGCCATAAGCTATCGAATGACAGTAGGACCCGAACACGCCACCGGCCTGCAGGCCTTCGTCCGGACGGTCGAAGCCGGATCGTTCAGCGCCGCGGCGCGCCGCGCCGGCACTACCCCGTCTGCGGTTTCGAAGAGCGTCGAGCGTCTCGAACAGCGGCTCGGCGTCAAACTGTTCCTCCGCTCGACGCGCTCGCTCGCGCTGACGCTCGACGGCACGGCCTATTACGAACGGGTTGCGCCGCTGCTGCGCGCGCTCGACGACGCCGACGAGGCGCTCGCCGAGACCGGACAGGCGCGCGGCACGCTGCGGGTCAGCCTCCCCGGCATCCTCGGCCCAGCGCTCGTCGACGCGCTCACGCGCGATTTCCTGCCGCGTTTTCCCGATATCCGTCTCGAAATCAGCATCACCGACCGTCATGTCGATCTGGTCCGCGAAGGCTATGATGTGGCGCTCCGCGCCGGGCCGGTCGAGGACAGCGACTGGATCACGCGCCCGCTCGGAGACTTGCCGCTCGTGCTCGTCGCGGCGCCGGCCTATCTCGCGCGCGCCGGCACGCCTGCCACCCAAGAGGAACTGGGCGCCACCGCCCACATTCGCTACCGTCTGCGCGCGCAGGCCTATCCGATCCGCTTCGCCGATGGCACCCGCCTCCTGCCCGAGGGGGTCTTCGACACCGACTCGGGGCAGGCGATGCGGATCGCGGCCTTGAACGGCGCCGGCATCGCGCAGCTTCTGCGTATCGCGGTGACCGACGACCTTGCCGCCGGCCGGCTCGTCGAAATCATGACGCATGCGCCGCTCGCGCCGGTCCCCGTCCGGGCCCTGCACGCGTTCGGCCGCTTCGCGCCGCTGCGCCTGCGGGTGTTTACCGATTTTCTCGCCGAGACGCTGGCGCCGCACCGGACCTGAACCCGACAGGCTCATGTCCGGAAACCGATCCGGCGGTGCGTGCCATCGCAAAAAGGCTTGTTGGCGCTGCCGCCGCATCGGCAGAGCCGCGCCTTGGGCACGCAAGCGATTGTTCGTCCCGTTCCACTGAGGATTTCCAGATTGCCCGTCACATGCAGCGGGCCGTCGTCTTCGGGCTCGATCGCCAGCACGCCGCCGCGGTCTGCGAGCTTGCGCGTATCGATACTCGGCGGCTCGCCCGTCGCGACGAAGCCGACATGATCGTGCGATTTGTCGCAATAGGGTTTGTTTTTCGACGCGCCGCAGCGGCACAGTGTCGCGCGAACGCCGATCTTTTCACCGGCCAGCTGTAGATCGGCGCGCACGGTATAAGGACCATTTTCGCGCAGCGTGACGAGATTGACGGGCGGCACCGGCTCCGCAGCACCGCCGCGCCGCGCGTAGGACAAGGCGCCCGACGGGCATTGGCGAATGACGCCGCAGAGCTGCTCGGCATCGGTGGCGTCGGCGACGATCCATGGTCCCTCGACATTGGCCAGGAAGGTTGCAGGCGCCTGCGTCACGCAGACGCGGGCGTGGATGCAGCGCGTGCCATCGAAATAGACCGTCACCTCGCGGCCATCGGCGGGGTCCTGCGCGTCAGTCTGCACCGGTCCCGCGCTTGAGGCGGCCTGATCGGACGGGCGCGAAGCGGGTTCATTCGCTGCGCGCACCGGACCCGGCGCAGTGCGGAGCCGGTCGGCCTGCTTTTCGAGAATCCGGGCCGCGTGTGCACAGCGCGGGTCGGCCGGATCGAGAGCGGCGGCGACCGCGCTCAGTTCGTCCATCCGCTCGACATAGATCTGCCGCGCGCTCACACCCTGGGGCAGTGCGGCGGCCTCGCGCAGCGCCGTGAACGAGACGCCGGCATGGCAGTGCGGATTCGACGGTCCGGCAGGAAGCCGGGCGGCGCGTTCGGCGATCGCCCCGAGCGCATGCATCAGCCCGATCGCGCAGCCGACGTAGAGTGACTTGTCGGAAGACGGACTAACGAGCCCATAGGCGCCGGCAAGCAGGCGCAGTGAAAGAGCGTAGATCGCATTGGCGAGATCGACCGCCGCGACCGCGTCGGCGTCCTCGAGCCAGACGCGCCCTGCGGCCTCGGGCGGCTTGCGCAGCACCGGGTTGACCGCGGCGGGATGCGCCGGGGCAAAGCTCGGGTTTTCGGCCGTGAAGGCCCGGAGTTCTTCGCGCACGCCGAGAAATCGCTGGAAGTGCGAGTTGGCGCGGTCGCTGGGTGCGCCTTCGCCCTCGACGACGATTTCGGCAAGCGCGGCCAGCGCCGCGTCAAGCGATGAGATGGGAGTGGCGCCCGCGAGCGTGGTTTCGTCGGGCGACAGCTGCAACGCGGGATCGCCGCAGAAAACCGCCTCTTCGCCGCGCTCGGCGACCAAAGCGCGGAGGCCGGACTCGATCGCCTGATAGAAGGATCCGATCGTCGCATAATCAAACGCCGCCGGCGTCAGCCGCGGCGCGATCGGGGTCCGTGTCGACCCGTTCAACGTCGCGAAGCCATCGCCATCGGCCTCACCCGACCCTTCGGGCCGCTCGAGGAAAATGAAGTGCTGCAGCACGGCCGCGCCGAACGGCGCGAGCTTTACCGAAATGCCGGCAGGCAGATATCCGGGCGCGAGCGGGAAGTTGGTGCGCCCGAACCGCGGCGCGCCGCCGAGCGCTGCCGTGATATTCCACACCGCGACGAGATGGCTCATCTCGTCGATCGCCACGTCGAGAATGACCCGGCGCCAGCGTTCCACCGCCTCCGCTTCCGCGCCGCTCAGCCCTTCGGCTTCGCCGTCCCTCAGACTGAAGGCGGCGTAGAGATAGGTGCACATCAGATTCTGTTCGAGCTCGGCGGCTTCGTAGAGCGCGTGCAGCAGCTTCTCGCGGCTGGCGCTTTTCAGCGCATCGATCTCCGGCATCTGGCTAACCCCTTGCGGCGGACCTTGGGCGGTCCCGGTGCGCACAAGTCTAAAGGGGCCGAATTCGCGTCGGCAGACGCGAGTGGCGCCGAAGCGATTGTACCAAGCGGACCGCTCGCGCTTCGTCTGCGCTCAACCGGGCCTAGTCCCGAAGGCAGCCGACCCCCAACCATCGCATAGGTCCCCCCCGGCTCGACAGCGCTGGCGGGCGAACCCTAGTTTTTGGGCATCACCCGGTCTTACCAGCACCATGAGGTTGAGCGATGACTATACCATGGAATCCGGCAGCAGCCGGCCTCGCTATCGATCGATCGCGCGCCGTGCCGCTCACCCAGCAGATCGCTTCCGCGTTGCGCAGCGCGATCGTCGAGGGGCGGCTCCGCCCCGGTGCACGGCTGCCGTCGTGGCTCGACATGGCGACCCAGCTGGGGGTCTCGCGGGGAACGGTCAAGGCGGCTTACGAGACGCTGATCGACGAAATGCTGGTCTTTTCCGCCGGAGCTGCCGGTACCCGGGTCGCCGATCGGCCGGCGCCGCGCCCGGTCGCGGTCCGCACGGTCGAGATCGCCTGCCCGCTCCAGGACGCCGGGCGCGAATTCGGCTTGCGACCGCTGCCCTTCCAGATCGGGGTGCCGGCGCAGGATGCGTTTCCCGCCAAACTCTGGGCCCGGCTTCGCACCCGCGCCGTGCGCGCCAACGCCATCGCGCCCGTCACCGCCTCCGATCCGCGCGGGACGCCCGAGTTGCGGGCCCAGATTGCCGCGCAGCTGGCGATCACCCGCGGCATCCGGTGCCTGCCCGACCAGATCATATTGACCAGCGGCTATCGGGGCGGCCTCGGCCTAGCGCTGAGCACGCTCGGCATGGCCGGGCGCCGCGCCTGGGTCGAAGATCCGGGCTGTCCCGTGACACGTAAGGCGCTGCGCCTTGCCGGCGTCGATACCATGCCGGTTCCGGTCGATGCGCAGGGTCTGCGGGTCGATCGCGCCATTCACGCTGCCCCGGATGCGGCGCTGGCGATCGTCACCTCGGGTCTGCAAGGCCCCGGCGGCGCAGCATTGTCGGCCGAGCGGCGCGCGGCGCTGCTTGCCTGGGCCGAGCGCAAAGGGGGCTGGATCGTCGAACATGACCAGGCCAGTGAGTTGCTCCTCGATGGCCGCGCGCCTCCGGCGATTGCGGCGAACGATCCCGCCGGTCGCGTCATCCATATCGGCAGTTTCGACATGACGATTAGCGGCGCGCTCGGGCTCGGCTATTTGGTCGCACCCATCGCGCTCGCGGCGCAGTTCGCGGAGGTGGCCGCGCATCTCAATCCCGCGCCCAATCCCGCGACCCAGCTCGCGCTCGCCGACTTTCTCGGCGACGGCCATTTCCTGCGCCACATGCGGCATATGAAAGCACTTTATCGCGAGCGCCGCGACATGCTTGCACGATATCTGGGTAACGCCATCCTTCTCGACCAGAATGGGGGGCTTGCGGCGATCATGCCGCTTCCCGCAGGCACCGACGACGTCGCGCTCGCCGCCCAAGCGCCAGCGCTCGGCATTGCCCCCGCGCCGCTATCGCTGTGGAGCGCCGACCCCGGCAAGGCGCGTCCGGGCCTCGTGCTCGGTATCACCAACATGCGCGAGCCGATCGCCGCCAAGGCCTGCGAGGCGCTTGCTCGCCTCATCGACTGCCCCGCGGCGGTGCCCCTCCCCGCCCGCGCCGCCTGAAAGGATCGCTCGGGCTGCGACGGTACAGCGACTTCGGCAATGCTTGGGCCTGTCGGCGGACGCCGGAGCGCCTAGTCTTTTTGCGATAGCGCTGAAGGAGAATTTGCCATGGACATCAACGTCTTCGAGAATGTCGAAGAACATCGCTTCGAGCTCGACCTGCCCGACGGCAGCACGGCTGGAATCTATTACCGGCTCGACGAGGAAGGCCGGTTGGTCCTCTTTCACACCGACGTGCCGTCCGAATTTTCCGGACTCGGCATCGGCACCCAGCTCGCGGCGGGCGCCTTCGACCTGATCCGCCAGTCCGACCGCAAGGCGATCCTGCGCTGCGCCTTCCTGCAGAGCTTCTTCCGCGATCACCCCGGATATGCGGAGATTATTGCAGGCTGAGCCGACCATCGCCGCCAGGCGAGCGGGCGATGCTCAACCGCGAAGAGAATCGCGTCGAAAGGCTAGACGCCCGGCGAACCGGCGCCTTTCGGTCATGCCGAGGCGATCCACGCGCGAAGCCAGCTCTCGAAATCGAGCGGCGCCATGCGCGGGCGCTCGCCGCCGACCAGCGGCTCGCCCTCGAAGCGCGCCCCAAAATAGAGCGCTTCGGAATCGACGATAACCCGGCGCGGATCCTCGTTGGCGGTCAGGATTTCGAGCGCCAGATCGGGAAGCATGCGGCGATCGGGGCCGACGACCTCGACAACGCCGCCGGCCGGCGGCTCGAGGGCGATATCTGCGAGCGCGGCGGCGACGCTGGCGGAAGCGACCGGCTGCATTTGGACCGGCGGAATGCGAACGCCGTCGCCCTCGCCGCCGGCATCGACGATCTTGTAGATGAATTCGAAGAAAGGGGTCGAACGGACGATGGTGAAGCCCAGTCCCGAATCCCGCACCAGTTCCTCCTGTGCTTTCTTGGCGACGAAGTAACCGCCGTGGAGCCGGTTCGTACCGATTGCCGACAAGACGACATGATGGGCCACACCCGCTTCGCGCTCGGCGCGTAGCAGCCGCCGACCGGCGTCTGCAAAGAAATGCGCCATGTCGTCGGCGCGCGCATAACCCGAGTTCGAGGTATCGATCACGATCCCCGCGCCTTCGATCGCGTCCGCAAGCCCTTCGCCGGTCACGATGTCGACGCCGGTCGAGCGCGCCGCGACGACCACGTCATGACCCTGTTGGCGCAAGCGTTCGACGAGTTGGCGGCCGACGAGTCCCGTCCCGCCGATGACGGTGATTTTCATGGTCTGCTCCTGATCAGTCTTCGCGCTGCGACGTCACCGCCCAGCCCGCTTCGGTCGGCTCGAAGCGCGCGCCGGTCTCGAGCGTGCGGTGGACCGGGCAACGATCGGCGATACGGGCCAGCTCGGCGCGCTGCGCTTCGTCGAGCGCGCCTTCGATCTCGATGCGCCGTGAAAACACGTCGGGAAGCGTCGCGCCGGTCTCCTTGTGGTGGCGCACACCGGTGCTGATACGCGTGACCGGCCAGCCCTTGCGCGTCGCGTAAAGCCGCAGCGTCATTGTCGTGCACGCCGCCAGCGCGGCGGACAACAGGTTGAAGGGCGTCGGTCCCGATCCCAATCCGCCGACGCTCTCGGGCTCGTCGGCGATAAACGCCGCTTTGCCAGCGCGCATCGCGAGCTGGAACTTGCCGAGCCCCGTCTCTTCGGCTTCGGCATCGAACGGCCCGGTCGCCGTCGGTAGCGGCGGCGGCAGGTAGCGCCCGGCCCAGGCGGCGATCATGTCGGCCGCGAAGGCAGCATCGTCGCCATTGGTCAGCAGATGGTCGGCGCCTTCGAGCGACACGAAACTCTTGGGATGGCGGGCGGCAAGATAGATGCTCGTCACATTGTCGATGCCGACCACCGCGTCGGTCGGGGAATGGAGCAGCAACAGCGGGCGCCTCAATGCGGCGATGCGGGCACCCTGTTCCTGCTGCCGCAAATCGTCAATCAGCTTTCGGCCGACGCGAAACGGCCGGTCGGCGATCGCCACCACGCCCTCTCCGTCGGCCTCGATCCGCGCCAGTGCGTCGGGGTCGAGCTGGGCCAGCACATGCGCGACATCGAACGGCGCCGCGATCGTTGCAACCGCCCGGACATCCGGCAGCGATCCCGCCGCCGCCATGACTGCGGCGCCGCCGAGACTATGGCCGACAAGCAGCAGCACCGGCATGCCGGCCGCGGCCATCGCGTCGGCGGCGGCCACGAGGTCCGCGATATTGAGGCTGAAGCTCGTGTCGGCAAAATCGCCTTCGCTGCGCCCGAGCCCGGTAAAATCGAAGCGCAGCACACCGACGCCGGCGCCCGCGAGACGGCGCGAGATACGCACGGCAGCGATATTGTCCTTCCCGCAGGTGAAGCAATGCGCAAACAGCGCCCAGGCGCGCGCCGGTCCGACGGGAAGTTCGAGACGGCCCGAAAGGCGCTCGCCCGCGGCATTGAGGAAGTCGAACGGACGGGTGGGCATTGTTGCAGTCTCCGGAAATCAGGTCATTCCCCGCCCTGTGCGGTAACATCGACGGCGTGCTCACCCGCAACGCCAAGCACCGATGCGGTGATCGAGGTCGGCAGCGGCAGCGGCTTCTCGATTCTCGCGATGATCGGCAGGATGATCAGGAAATGCGCGAAATAATAGATGGCGGCGATCTGCGAGATCACGACATAGGGCTGCTCGGCGGGCGCGCCGCCGCAATAGCCGAGGACGAACACGCAGGGCAGGAGACCCAACCAGAATAATTTCCGGAACAGCGGGCGATAATTGCCCGAGCGCACCGGCGAGGTATCGAGCCACGGCAGGAAGAAGAGCAGCAAGATCGAGGTGAACATCGCCAGCACCCCGAGCAGCTTTGCCGGGAGGATGAGATCCACCGTGAAGGCGCGCAGGATCGCGTAGAAGGGCCAGAAATACCATTCGGGCACGATATGCGCGGGCGTCGAAAGCGGATTGGCCGGGACATAATTGTCGGGATGGCCGAGCGCATTGGGGAAGAAGAGGACGAGCGCGGCGAACAGCGTCAATACCAGCGCGACGCTGAAGCCGTCCTTGGCGGTATAGAAAGGATGGAAGGGCACCGTATCCTGCGGACCCTTGACGTCGACCCCGGTCGGGTTGTTCGATCCCGGAATATGAATCGCCCAGATATGGAGCACGACCACCGCGGCAATCACGAAGGGCAGCAGATAATGCAGCGCGAAGAAGCGGTTGAGCGTGGCATTGTCGGGCGCATAGCCACCCAGGAGCCAGGTCTGGATCGGCTCGCCGACAAGCGGAATCGCGCTGAATAGCCCGGTGATGACCTTGGCGCCCCAGAAGCTCATCTGGCCCCATGGCAGGACATAACCCATGAACGCCGTCGCCATCAGCAGGAGGAGGATAACGAGCCCCATGAGCCAAGCCATTTCACGCGGCGCCTTGTATGATCCGTAATAGAGCCCCCGAAACATGTGGATGTAGACCGACGTGAAGAACAGCGATGCGCCGTTCATATGGATGTAGCGGATCAGCCAACCCGCGTTGACGTCGCGCATGATATGCTCGACCGAGTTGAACGCGATGCCGCTGTTGGCGGCGTAGTGCATCGCGAGCACCAGCCCGGTGACGATCTGGATCACCAGCGCCATCCCGTTGAGAACGCCGAAGTTCCAGAAGAAATTGAGATTGCGCGGCACCGGATAACCGCCGCCGGTCGCGTTGTAGACGAAGCGCGGGAGCGGCAGCTTCTCGTCGAGCCACCGCATGAGCGGATGCTTGGGTTCGTAATTTTTCGCCCAGGGAAAACTCATCGCAGGGTCCATCGCTCGCGCCGGAAGATGCCATCAAAATAGCCGGACGCCGCGCGCGCGGCAGGCGCAAGATTGGTCGAGGCGACTGTACCAAGCCGGAGCGACCGCGCGGTCAGTCGCGCAAAATGCGCTCCATCCGGCGGTCGGGCACGAACCACAGCAGGATGATAGACAGGTAGATCGCAAGCGCGATCCCGGGATGCACCAAGGCTAGCGCCGCCGCGACCGCATAGGACGCGACGCTGACGCGGCCCTTGATATCGCGGCCGACCGCGCGGGCGATCGCGGCATTGGCGGGATGCGAGGCGATGATCGCGCGGACGAGAAGTTCGTAGCCGATCGACGCCATGCCGAGGACGATGCCATAAGCCGCCACCGCGAGCGCGGCAAAGCCGCTCTCGTCGAGCCAGCGGATCGTATAGGGAATGAGGCTGAGCCAGAAGAGGTGGAAGAGATTGGCCCAGAGCACCCGGCCGTCGATGCGCCCCGTCGCCTGCAGCAGGTGGTGATGGTTGTTCCAGAAGAGGCCGACGTTGACGAAGCTCAGCGCATAGACGAGGAGCAGCGGCATGCTCGCGGCGACGCCGGCCCACCCGTCGCCGGGAACGCGCAGTTCGATGACCATCACCGTGATCACGATCGCGACCACGCCGTCGGTCAGCGCTTCCATCCGCGCCGACGGCATGCCCCGTCGCGTCCCGGTGCCGCCGCCCGAAGAGCCGCTGTCCGACACGCCGTCCTCGCGGCCCCTATCAGGCCAGTCCCTCGGCGGCGAGCGTTGCCGCCACTGCGGGCCGCGCCGCCAGTCGGTCGCGCAGGGCGGCAATTTCGGCTGGCAGCTCGACGCCGAAGCGCTCGGCCCATTTCGTCATGACGAAGACATAGAAGTCGGCAGCACTCGGCGCATCGCCGAACAGATAGGCGCCCTTCATCGTCTCGCCGAGATAGCGCAGCCGCGCCGTGATATAGGCGCTGGCAGCCGCCTTCTGGGTGTCATTTCCCTGATGCCAGAAGGGCTTGAAGCTCTTGTGGATCTCGGTCGAAATATAGGCGAGCGCCTCAAGCAGCCGTGTCCGGCCCAGCGCACCGGGCACGCCGAAACCGGGATAGATCTGCGCGAGATAATCGAGCACAGCGATATTCTCGGTCACCAGCTCCTGATCGTCGAGCCGCAGCGCGGGCACATAGCTTTTGGGCGTGATCGCGTTGAAATCGGCGCCGCTCGCGGTGATCTTGGTCTTGAGGTCGACGCTTTCGCTGTCGAACGGTTCACCCGCTTCGTGGAGGATGATGTGGGCGGCAAGGCTGCATGCCCAGGGGCAATAATAGAGCTTCATCGGACAGGATCCTGCAAGGGGGCCGCTGGAGCGCCGGGGAGGAGGGAGGCACCCCAGCGGCCGGGTCGACATCGGAGCACAGGGTCAGGCGCTCCGATGTCGGGGGGGCTTCAGGCCGCGGCGGCGGCGGCTTCGACCGGATGAACCGCGCGCAGCCCGATCTGGACCTTGTTCCAGAAATTGATCGCGGCGATCGCGACGGTCAGATGCGCGATTTCCTTGTCGTCGAAATGCGCCTTGAGCAGCTCGTAATCGGCGTCGGGGGCGTGCGTCTTGGCGACCCGCGTCAGTGATTCGGTCCAACCCAGGACCGCGCGCTCGCGGTCGGTGAACAGCGGCGAGTCGCGCCAGGCGTCGAGCAGATGGATGCGCATGTCGCTTTCGCCATGCTTGGTCGCATCCTTGCTGTGCATATAGATGCAAAAGGCGCAGCCGTTGATCTGCGATGCGCGCAGCTTGACCAGCTCGAGCAGCCCATGATCGACGCCCGAGGCTTCGATCGCCTTCTCGACTTCGAGCATCGCCTTCATGGCTTCGGGAGCGGTCTGGAATATGTTCATACGGGGGGTCATCAGATTTTCCTTCATTTGGCTTGGGGAATGAAAAGCGTCATCATGCTGCGCGCGCGGCGGTGCCGGGCGTCGACCACCGCCCAGCCCGCGAGCAGCGTGCCGAGAATGGCGGGGAGCGTGACGGCGGGAAAATCGCGCGCGAGCGCGGAGGGTCCGCAAATCCCGACCGCGACCTCCCAATAGTGGAACAAGGCGTGGCCCCAGAGCCAGAGCGTCGGCGCGGTCCAGAACAGGACGCGATGCTCGGACCGCACAGTGCCCAGCAGAAAGGCGCCGCCGAGAGAAATAAAGATCAGCCCGATGTCGCGGATGAAATGCTGGTTGAACGGGCCGGTCGTGGTCACCCCCGGCACCGCGAAATACCAGCCGGCGGGTGCGACGAGCATGTACAAACCGTTGGCGATCGCACCGAGCCCCATGAGGAGAGCAAGGCTGAGACAGCAATATCTGAGCATGACGGGATCTTTCCGAACGAGCGTGACGAGCGGCGACGGGGCTGTTCGCCCGCTTATTTGCGCGGCGGCGGCGGGACGTTTTCGAGCCACCAGTCGAAGCGGGTGGCGCCGAGCTTCGCCGCCGGTCCCGGAATGAGCGAATTGTCGTCGATCATGACGCCGAAATAAGGCGCAGCGGGATCGGCAACCACCGGGCGCGGATCCTTGTCATATTGCAGGACGCGGGCGATCAGCTCGTCGAGATGGAATTTCTCGGGACCGCCGATCTCGACGGTCCGGTTCGCGGGTTCGGCGAGCGCAACGGCTGCCACGGCCTCGGCGACATCTTCGGCGGCCATCGGCTGGATGAAGGCGTGCGGCAGGCGGACCTCGTCGCCGACGACCCCCGACTGGGCGATGCCGCGCAGGAACTCCATGAACTGGGTCGCATGGATGATCGTGTAGGGGATCGGGCCATCCTGGATCAGCGTTTCCTGCGCGAGCTTGGCGCGGAAATAGCCGCTGGCCTGCAGGCGCTCGGTGCCGACGACCGACAGCGCGATATGATGGCGCACGCCCGCGGCCGTCTCGGCTTCGCTGAGGTTACGCCCCGCGGTCTGGAAGAAGTCCATCGCGACCTCGTCCTCGAAGGTCGGCGAGTTGGCGAGATCGACGACGACTTCGGCGCCGGCCAGTGCGTCGGCGAGGCCCTCGCCGGTGATCGTGTTGACCCCTGTGTTGGGCGCCGCGGCAATCGCCTGATGCCCTGCGTCGTTCAGCTTGGTGACGACCTTCGAACCGATCAGCCCGGTTCCTCCAATCACGACGATCTTCATCGGCTTGCCCTTCCGTTGCCGGCGCGGTCTGCGCCTCCTGCAATCGGATTAGAGGAGCTGGCCGCAACGCTGCAGACCCGAGACCTGCCCAACCTGCTGTACCAACCGGGATGCCGGAAGCCTGCTTGGTACAGTGCGCCGGACGGTTTTCGGACCTACCCCGTCTCCTTTCACGTTGCTTTAGATCGGCCTGTGACCGGCGATGCGAGGCAGGCGCGATCAACCCCCGAAGATCGCTCAGGAGAGCGGCGCATCCCGGTCATCGACGCCATGATCATGGGCGAACTGGGGAGCCGTGTTAACCGGACGCGACAGAGATGGTGAACGCAGCGGCTTTTTCCCGTTTCACCCTGCGGCCAACGAAATGGCAGTCGAGCATCCAATCTGTCCGGCTCCCCCTCTTTCGCAACCTACCCGACCCGCCCTCCCCCCCCCGGACGAGCCCGAAGCGCACCGGCCCCGATCGGATGGCGACAGTATAGGCGCCTGGCCAAGTCTCGGTGCTGTGCGCGGAGCATCGCCGGCGCCATTTTTGATGCTCATAGACAGAAAGAACTCGCGATGGATCACCCGCACCGCAAATCGCCCCGCCGCCTTGCCGAGCAGGACAACGTCCTTGCGAATGGCCCGGCCATCGATAGCGACCGCCGCAATCTCCTCGCGATCGCGGCCATGGCGGGCATCGCGGTCCCGTTTGGAGCATGGGCTGGCGCTCCAGCCGTTACCTTGCCCTGGACAGCGCTCGCTGAGGTCGACACCGGCGATCTTCGCATCTGCTATGCCGAAATGGGGCCGCGGGCCGGGTTGCCGACCATCCTCCTTCACGGCTGGCCGTATGATATCACCGCCTTTGCGGAGGTCGCGCCCTTGCTCGTTGCGGCAGGCCACCGGGTCGTCATCCCCTATCTGCGTGGCTTCGGAGGCACCCGGTTCCTGTCCGATGCGAGCGCGCGCAACAGCCAGCAGGCGGCACTGGCCGCCGACGTTATCGCGCTGATGGACGCGCTCGCTATACCGCGAGCCGTGATCGGCGGTTTCGACTGGGGCGCGCGGAGCGCCAACGTCGTTGCGGCGCTCTGGCCCGAGCGGTGCCGGGCGATGGTCTCGGTGAGCGGCTATCTGATCGGAAGCCAGCATGCAAACGAGAGCCCCCTCACGCCCGAGGCCGAGCAACGCTGGTGGTATCAATATTATTTCGCCACCGAACGCGGTCGGCTCGGTTATGAACGGTACCGTGCACAATTCGCCGAACTGATCTGGCGCACCGCGTCGCCCCGATGGGCGTTCGATGAGGCCAGCTTCAGGCGGACGGCGGTCGCGCTCGACAATCCCGACCATGTCGCGATCACCATCCACAATTATCGCTGGCGGCTCGGCCTCGCAGCGGGAGAAAACCGCTACGATCCGCTCGAACAAGCGCTCGCGACGATGCCGGCTATTCGCGTGCCCAGCGTGACAATGGAGGGCGACGCCAACGGCGCGCCGCATCCCGATCCGCTATCCTATGCGAGCAAGTTTGTCGGGCGATATGTGCATCGCTCCATCAGCGGAGGCATCGGCCATAATCTTCCGCAGGAAGCACCTAAGGCATTTGCGGAAGCGATCCTTGAGGCGGCGAGCATGAGCTGATCGGTCGAGACGGTTCGATTGCGAGCACCAACTCAACCCAGACGTCTCAGCCAAGCGCCGCGCTTTGCCAATATTCATCGTTCGCTCGACCGCGCGGCAGTCGGCACGCCGCACGACAACAAAAAACCCCGTCGGTGGACAGCGCCACCGCCGGGGTCTCGATTCACGTCAAGGTGCGATCAATAATCCCAGACCGCGGGGACGCAGCGGAAGGCGTCACCCGCAACCGCAACATGGAAGATCGAGGGAAAGGGAAGATGGGTTGCGACGAAGGCCTCGCGGTTGGCGGCGAAATCGCGCATCAGGTCCACGCGGACGCGCGCAGCTCCCGCAGGATCGTGCTCGAAGCCATTATACCAGCCCGGGCGATCGAACGAGACCTGGAAGATGGCGTCGCCGACGAAGGTCAAACGCTCGCCACCCGAGGCGAGGCGGACCACGCTATGGCCGGGGGTGTGGCCACCGGTGCGCTGCACCACGACGCCGGGAGCGACCTCATAGGTTTCTTCGAAGGTCCGCACCTGGCTGCGATAAAGCTCCATAAACCGTTTGGCGGTCCGCCGAAGCGCATCGGGGA
The DNA here is from genome assembly GCF_013410105.1 of Sphingopyxis sp. JAI108. Lineage (GTDB taxonomy): Bacteria > Pseudomonadota > Alphaproteobacteria > Sphingomonadales > Sphingomonadaceae > Sphingopyxis > Sphingopyxis chilensis. The sequence continues at coordinate 29,731 of NZ_JACCCJ010000005.1, read as the reverse complement.
ATCCGTCGGGCATGGCGGTCTGCGAGAAATCGGGATCTTCCCAGAATTTGACCTCGGTCGCCGCGACGTGGATCCGCAGGTCGGGTCGCATCTGCTCCTTTATGCCATCGACGACCAGTCCGCCGATATGATCCATGTGCATATGGGTCAGCACGACGTCGGTCACCGACGACAGTTCGACGCCGGCGGCCGCCAGTCGCTGAATCAGGCGACCGGCCTTCCCCAGTTCGAGATTGGGATCGAACCCAAGGCCCGCGTCCACGAGAATGGTCTGCTCGCCGCTCCGCACGACGAGGACATTGAGCGGCCACTCGGCGACTTCGCGCGGGAGAAACTGATCGTCCAGCCAGGCACCGAGAACGTCGGGCTCGACATTGTGCGCCAGGACCTCGGCGGGGATCGGCAGCACGCCGTCGCTGATCACGAGCACTTCGATGTCGCCGACCTGAAGCGCATAGCGCGAGGGCACCAGTTCATCGAGGCCCGTCCGGTCGGGTTGCATATTGGTTTTCGGTATCATGTCCGTCTCCATTCGCTCAATTGCGGTGAGACATGGATCGCGCCTTTCCCTTCCTCTCGATACCGTGCGAGACGACAGGTCGGGCTGACCATTCGGGAGTCAGACCTGCACTTTGAGATAGGTGAGGCTCGCTCCCGAAAAGGACCGCCATGCGCCGACAGTCAACCGTAAATCTGGCCGTTTGTTGATTGTCGGCTTTCAGTCGTGAAACGAGGAAAGCAGACGCTGTCTAGACCTCCGGACCTATGCGGGCGGCGAGCCTAGCTGTCCACGGTCGTGGACATGTTCGGCAAATCCGGTCCGGGCGACGATCGAAAATTGTCGAAGGCGGCGATCGCCGCGGCCATCAAATTGGCGCCAAGGCAGGCGACGATGGCGAGGTGATAGCTTTGCGTTGCATCAAACAGCAGCCCGGCCGCGACCGGGCCGACGAGGGTTCCGATCGCCACGCTGGTGTAGAGCAGACCGATAACCCCGCTCAGTTTCGCGGTACCGAAACGATCGGCGACGACCGACGGCAGCACCGCGACCCACCCGCCGTAGAAAATTCCATAGAAGACCGCAAAGATGATGAGCCCGATGCTGCTCGAAGCCGACACCCATAGCCCCATTGAGAGCGCCATCGCGATATAGGTCGCAACGAGAAAGCGGTCGCGACCGATCCGATCGGCGACCCCGCCGAGCAGGAAGCGGCCGGCGGTGCTTCCTGCGCCGATCAGTGCGATGAGCGCTGCTGCGCCGCTAGCCGTCATGCCATGGTCCTGCGCATAGGGAACGAGGTGAACGAACGGGATAAAGGTTCCAAGGCCGCAGGCGAGGCAAGCAAGATAGAGGCGAAGGAATGTCGGCGTAAGAACCATAGTTCGCAAGCTTGCGTCGCGATCATGCGCGTTTGCCGTGGCATCCCGGGGCGCATCCCTCACGAGGAGCGCCATACCGACGCCGACGATGGCCGCCCCTACCCCGAGTATCCAGAATGTCGGGCGCCAACCGAACTGCTCGACCGACAAGGCCGCCAGCGGCGCGACCACCAATGTACCGACCCCGATGCCGCTTACCGCAATTCCCGAAGCAAGCGCCCGGCGAGCCACGAACCATCGCTGTACGGCCGCCAGAACGGGTACATAGGCAAGGCCTATGCCCCCGCCGACGCCCAGCCCGTATGCGAGAGAAACCTCGCCGAGGCTTCGTGCGCATCCTGCCAGCATCAACCCGGCGGCGAGCAACGCCATTGCCGCGATCGCGAACCGGCGCGCACCCCAATGGTCGGCAAGCGGTCCGCTGATCGCACCCAGTCCGAAGTAGAGAAATCCGGCAAAACTGAACACAAGAGAGATGCTCGCGCGCGACCCGCCGAACTCCGCCGCCAACGGCGCCATAAAAGCGCTGAAACTATATGCGCTGCCAAAGCCGACGAAAGTGATAGCGAATGCCGCAGCGACCACGATCCAACCACGCGAGCTCTCAGCAAAGGGCTGGGATAAAACGGGGACCGTCATAGTTGGGGATGGCGACGGTGCCATGCCGTCACCAACTGATAGGCGCCGACAGCGCGAAACAAGCTTGCCTCGTCCAGATCTTGACCGACCAGTTGGACGCCGATGGGCAGGCCGGAAGATGCCGCGCCGCCGGGAAAGGTCAGACTGGGGCTGCCCGTCAAATTGAACGGACAGGTGAAGCGCTGAAGCGCCGCCACCAGCTCGGGCTGCGTCCCCAGGGTGCTGATCGTTTCGAGCGTAAGCGGCACCATTGGCTGCGCAGGGGTCAGCACCATGTCGACACCCTGCGTGGCGGCCGCCCACCGCCCACGGAACGTCGCACGTTCGAGGAGTGCATGCTGATAGGCCATTGCGGAGAGCGCGCGGCCCGCGTCGAGAACCCAGGCAAGAACCGGACCATAGACTGCGCCCCGCTTGGGGTAAGTCGCCTCATGCGCCACCGCGGCTTCGACAGCGCAGATCGGAAACCAGGCCGCAACGGCCGGTTCAGGGTCGGGCAGCCGCACATCGATGAGGGTCGCACCCAAAGCTGCCAACTCTCTGGCGACGTCTGCTACGACCGCCGCGACTTCCGGATCAATTCCGGCCTCGACCCAGTCCGGATCGATGCCGACACGCAGTCCAGCGAGGCCCGCATCGATCGCGCCGACATAATCGGCGACCGGTGCCTGAACGGCCGTGGGATCGAGAGGGTCGGAACCCGCGATCGCCTGGAACAGATAGCTTGCATCGCGGGCGCTGCGCGCCATCACACCAACATGATCAAGCGATGGCGCCAACGCAAATATGCCGTGACGGCTAACCCGACCCCACGTCGGCTTGAGCCCCGTCACACCATTTGCCGCGGACGGCCAGCGGATCGATCCGCCCGTGTCGGTGCCGATCGCGCCGTAGCAGAGGCCCGCTGCGAGCGCGACCCCGGAGCCGCTTGAGGAAATGCCCGGCCAATAGTCGCCTCCCCAAGGATTGCGCGGGGCGGCGATGTCGGGATGGTGATCCGAATAGGCGCCTTCGGTGAGCTGTGTCTTGCCGATGATGACCGCCCCGGCGGCGCGCAAGCGAGACACGATGGTCGCGTCGATGGTCGGCACAAAGTCGCGATGAAGGGGCATGCCTGCAGCGGTCGCCTGGCCAGCAGTCCAGCATAAATCCTTGACCGCCACAGGGACGCCGAGGAGCGGCCCCGCCGCTTCACCGGCTGCGAGCCTCGCATCCGCATGCGCTGCCTGGTCAAGAGCGCTTGCGGCCATCACTGCGGCGAAGCTGTGCAGCTGACTGTCCAGTGCGTCGATTCGAGTTAGCAGGCAGGATGTTGCCTCTGTCGCCGAAATGTCGCGTCTGCGAATGGAATGGGCAAGCTCGTGCAGTTCCAGAAAGTGGAACGGACGGCTTGGGGTCGAAATGGGTGAGACAATCTTTGACACCATTTAAACATATTTAATAGTGTCTCTTGGAGTCAACCACAAAAACTCCTATACTGGTGTCATGAGGCTGTCCGACCGATATGAAGTGCCGCCCGGCGCCGCGCTGCTCTATGATTTCGCCAACACGCTCGACGAGCGGCGCTATGTTGTCGACCACATGCGCCTTACCGGTGGCGATGCAATCGAGACGCCGGCTCGTCTCGGCGCTTGGTTCAAACAGCACGATCTGAGCGAACACGTGGATGCCGGAGCTTGGCACGACGCCGTTGCGCTCAGGAACGCGCTGCGATCCTATCTGAAACTTCCACCACCCGAGCGGAGGGCGGCCGCGCCGGCACTCGACACTGCGGCATCGATCTACGGACTGAGGGTCGAGACTGATGCAGAAGGCCGAGTAAACCTCATTCCGCAGGCGGGCGCCGATACCCTTGGCATGGTGCTGGTCCAGTTCCATTTGCTTGCGATCACGGGACAACTCGACCGGCTGAAAGCGTGCGCCGATCCAGATTGCGGATGGGTGTTTCTTGATCGATCAAAACCGGGTTCGCGCCGCTGGTGTTCTTCGACCGGCTGCGGCAACCGTCAAAAGACGCGAGCGTATCGCGCGCGCCGAAGCCAGCCGAACGTATCCTCCGTTTAGCGCACCAGGACTTGCCAATCCGATATCCATTTCCGAACTTGGCCGTGTGTGGACGGCCCTCCGTTGGCAAGCAGTTTCTAGGTACGATGCGACCTGCTGGTTGGTGCGGCCATGTGTCCGGCCTATGATGCGGCATTGTGGTGCGCCGCTGGCCATGATGCCTTTCGCGCGGATCGGGTCCCGACCAATTGCTCGCACTCGAGGTGCACCGGCCAAAGTGGGTTTTCCTGATCAGGCGGTTTCAACCGGCTTTGTGCATCAGCTCCTGTCCGCCCTTCCCAACATCGTTGGCGCCACGGGTCGCGGCGCCTGATCTCCTATATGGAGGACAATCTCGCCGTTGCGAAGACGTGGTCTGAGGGTGCTCCGACGCCCTGATCGCTACATCTGCAGGTTTTCGACAACTCTGAGCTTTCAGGATTTGCCGCGGCATCGCGAAATAGCCGGGGTCAACACTCTTCCCTGACTCAGGTTGGCCGGTTGGAGACTGTCCGGTTCTATCTCGAAAGCCACGAAAGTGGTCGAAAAGACTACCGGCTCAACGCAGCCGCGGCACATCACCTTCCACCTTCTGCCGCCCACCAATGCATTGGACAATGTTTCGGAAGGCAAGATGCGCCCGATGGTGTGTGCTCAATCGCTCCCGCTTCTAAAGCCTCACATTCGCAGGTTAGCTGTCGCTACCGGACAATTGGCTGTAATAATCATGACTTAAATGTTCTTACCTAGCCTATCGCTGAGAGCAGATTTATGACCGAGCGAACAAGATTGTTCGCACTGCGAACAAAATGCAGCAGGCTGTTAGGTCGTATCCGGCGCGAAACATAGGTTTCCCCTGTCCAGATAGAAAAGGATAATGGGGAATGCGCAAATCGAATCTCGTTCAAGGCGTGGCAGCCATCGCCATCGTCGCCGGGTTTACGCCCGTGGCCGCACGGGCCCAGACTGCCGAGGAAACCGCGCCACAGGCAAGCGCGAATGACGCCGGCGACGATATCGTCGTGACCGCGCGTCGGCGCACCGAAAGCTTGACCGACGTGCCGATCGCGATCACCGCGCTGTCCTCGGAGACGATCCAGGATCGCGGCCTTGCCAGCGTCGATGCGGTCGCCCAGCTCACGCCGGGGCTGCAATTCGACAAGGGCGCCTCCCCTGCCGACATCCGCCCCAGCCTGCGCGGCATCTCGCTGATCGAAGGGCGGTCGAACGTCGCGATCATCGTGGATGGCATCGACGTGACCGGCGTCAGCCTCAACACCACGGTCGGCGGTAGCGGCTCGCAAACGGCGGCGGCGCTAATGGACCTCGAGCGGATCGAGGTCGTCAAGGGACCGCAGACCGTCTATTTCGGACGCAGTGCTTTCGCGGGTGCGATCCAGTTCATCAGCAAGAATCCCGAATTCACGACCGGCGGCAGCGTCAGTGGTGCGGTCGGCAACTATGACCGGCGCGAACTGGCGGCCCATATCACTGGCCCGGTGATCGGCGATACGGTCGCCGCCAAGCTTTCGGCCACCTATCGAAATTTCGGTGGCTTTTATAACAATCCCGGCAACCATCAGGGACTGGGCGCCAGCGAGGTCTGGGGCGTCGGCGGCTCGGTGCTCGTCGAAAGCGGGCCCTTCGAGGGCAAATTCTCGCTCAACTATGTTGACGAACATGTCACGCCGAGCGCGGCTTATGTGATCGAGCGTCCGGACATCAGCCTGACCGGGGTCAATGTGATAGACGAGGATCTCTTCGATCCGAGCCAGGTCGGCATCTCGTCGCACATGGATTACAAGGGCAATGTCTCGGAAACCTGGCGCGGCATTGCCAATATGTCGCTCGATCTTGGCGGCGGGCTGTCGCTCGCGTCGGTCACCGGCATCAACAAGGTCGGATCGACGATCCAGTTCGATTTCGACACGAAGCGCGACAATGTCCCTTCGGGCACGGCGCTTCCCGGCGGGTTGCTCAATTGCCTGCCCGGCGTGTGCGTCGGGATCGCCGAATTCGACACCGATCTGCAGCAGCTCAGCCAGGAACTTCGCCTGAGCTATGACAGCGACAACCTGCGCCTGCTCATTGGTGGCTATATCTTCGACGAAAATTACGAGGAACTCGATTATACGCGCTTTATCGGATCGCAGGCCTTTGTCACCGAGACGCGCGACGGTATCACGCCCCGTCCGTCGCGGCTGAACACCAACACCTATTCGGTGTTCGGGTCGGTCGACGCCGATGTGCTGCCCGGCCTGACGCTGACCGGCGAACTTCGTTTCAACCACGAAATCATCCGCGCCGAAGCGGCGACCGGCTTCAACATCCTTTTCCAGACCGGATCGACCGACATCACGTTCCGCGGCAAGGAGACCTTCGACAGCTGGCTGCCACGCGTCAACGCCAAGCTCGCGATCACCGACGACATCAACCTTTACGGCAGCATCGCCAAGGGGGCGAAGCCAGGCGGCTTCAACGTCGGGCAGGTGCGCGACGAGCTGCGCCCCTTCGGCCAGGAAACGGTGTGGACCTATGAGCTGGGGACCAAGGGCCGGATCGGCGGTCGCCTGATCTCTTTCGACGCGTCGCTCTATTATTCCGACTGGCGCGACGTGCAGGTGACGACGATCTGTTACGGCACCGCCAGCCCGTTCGGGCCCGAAGCGCAATGCCCCGACGCCACCGCGGTCAGCCTCAACTATATCATCAACGCCGACAAGGCCGAGGTGAAGGGGGCCGAGATCGGCGTCATCGTTCGCCCGGCCGATGCACTCACGCTGACCTTCAACTATGCCTATGCCGATTCGACCTTCGTCGATTTCGCGGCGCGCGACGTCTACCCGGCACCCGCGGGCACCGACCGCCAGTTCGGCGGCAACCGCATGCCGCTGGTTCCGAAGCACTCGCTTTCGGGATCGATCCGCGTCGAACAGCCGGTCACCAGCGACGCATCTGCCTTCGTCGAATTGTCGGGCCGTTACCGCTCGTCGCGATACGCCCGCTTCGATAATCGCGTGATGCTGGCCAGCAAGACGGTTGCCGACGCGCAGTTCGGCTTCAAAGGGGACGATTGGACCGCGCTCTTCTTCGTCGACAATATCTTCAACGAGCTGACGCCGGACTTTGCGCGCTATTATGGGAACTTCAACCCGAGCCGCCCCAATGGCGAATTCATCGCCGCACCGGCCAAGCGGGCGTTCGGGCTGCGCTTCAGCAAGGATTTCTGAGCTCTCCCACTGGGAACCCAGGACCGGGTCACAATCCGGCCGGGGTTCCGCCTTTCCTTTCGTCGCGCAAAAAAGGGGCGCCGTATCTTGCGAACGGCGCCCCCTTTTTGTCGGCTAAGGTGCGGCGGAAGATTTCAGGGAAAACCGAGTTCGAGCCCGCCCGATACTGTGATTGTCTGTCCCGACACTGCGGCGGCGGCATCAGACAGGAGGTAGGCGATCACGCTCGCCACTTCTTCGGGCACGCCGACGCGGCCGAGCGGGGTCTTGGGTTCGATCATGGCGCGAAAGGCACGCGCGCCTTGCTCCCCTAATGAATCGGCGACGCTGTCGCTCCAGATCAGGCCGGGCAAAAGGCTATTGACCCGCACGGGAACAGAGGCGGCCGCAAAGCGTGCCGCGAAACCACAAGAGAGGCCCACCATCGCTGCTTTCGACGCACTGTAGGCCGATCCGCCCGGCCCGGCGCGCAGGCCGGCGACCGAAGCGATATTGAGTACCGATCCGCCATCCTTCGCGAGCAATGCCGTCATGGCGTCGATACCCGTCCGGACACCGCGACAATTGATCCCGGTCAGAAAGGCCAGATCGTCCGAGCTTAACTCGCCGATCGGCCGGTTGCGCGCCTCGCCAGCATTGTTGACGAGACCATGCAGCGCGCCGCGAACCGAGCCGATCGTACGCGCGGCCTCCTCCCACGCCGCACCGTCGGTGACGTCGAGCCGGATTACCATACCGTCGCCGCCGACCGCGCGCACCTCTGCCAGCGTCTCTTCGGCAAGGTCGAGCTTGCGTCCGCCGACCGCGACCCAGCCACCTTGGCGACCGACCTCGATCGCTGCGGCGCGGCCGATGCCCGACGTCGCTCCCGTAACCAGCAGCGTCTTGTCGGCGAGGCCGGGCCGGGCCGGGCCGTCGCCGCGCCGCAGGCTTATCTCCGCGCCGGCCATGAATCGACCGCGGTCGTCGGCGAACATTCGGATGGCCTCCTCGATCGCCGCGGGCGCCGCATCGGGCGCGCAAAAAAGCCGGTTCGAACGCAGGCGGATGCCGGCTTTACCGGCATCGAGCAACGCGGCGGCGGTCAGCAGGCGGATCGACTCTGCGGCGGCGTCGCTGCCCGGCAGGGCGCCACCGGGTTCCGGCACGAAGCCGAGCGTCAGCAATATGCCCTCGCCCCTCTGCGCAAACAGCGGGAGCGCATATTTCGCGCCGCGCCACGCGATACCGATCGCAGGGTCCGGGTCGTCGGCGGGCGCGCTCCCCGGCGGCGCGGTCACGATGAGCTGCACCGCGTCGCCGCGTCGTTCGAGCGTCGCGATCAGGGCGTCCCATCCCGCTTCGTCGCCGTCGTCGAGCTCGATGACCGTCCAGTCCGACGCCGTCAGCGCGGCAACCGCGCGAGCGCCCAGCGCCGACGCGGGACGAACGACGATGGCAGTTCCACTCATGCGAACGCGCTCCCGAAGTTGACATAGAGTTCGCAGTCGCGCTCGGCGCGAAAGGCGGGGATCGCCTCCCCCGGCGGGATGAAGAAATAGGCGCGCCCGGCGATCGCCGGCGCACCATCGGCTGAAAGGCCGCCGCCGAGCGCAAAAACCTCGAGATAATCGTCGCGATACTGCGACGGGCTTTCCCAGCCCTGCGGTAGCCGTACCAGCGCCGAGCCTTCGCCAGTCTCGGGGTCGCGGCTGAGCAGGCAGGCGCTGACAGGCTGGCCGAGAAGCGTCGCTTCGCTCCATCCGACCATCACTCTCGCATCCCCAAACGCAGCGGGGACGCGCGGCGGCACGTCGCCTTCGATCACATAGAGATCATTGTCCGCGGGCTCGTGAACCAGATTCACGTCGAGGTCGCGGCCGACGCGCGAGAGGAAGAGGCTTTCCTGCGGAACCTGGCTCGCGAAGCCATGCACGGTGCGCGGCGGATGGAAGACATAGGCGCCGGGCACGACCCAGGTGCGCTGATCGAAGGTGAAACGCCCTGCTATTCCCAGGATTTCCTCATAGGTCGTGTGGAAGTGCGCGATCGTCGGCGGCTGATAACCCAGTCCCGGATCCATCCGCTGCATCGCGGTCCGCGCGCCCGTATCGGGATCGCGGCTGAGCAATTTGCTGAACAACCCCGGCGGGCCCAACGGCGCCCACTCCATTGCATCGACATCCAGCCCGACGATTTTCGGTCTCACTTTCACGCTCCTATCGTTGCGGAAATATCCGACTTTAGCGGCGTCGCGCCAAGCCCTGCCCGACCGAAAGGCAATTTATTCGCCAGGCGAGCAAAGAGGCAGCAATGATCGTTCGGTCCACAACGGCATGCAACAATCCGCGTCGGCTGATAAAGGAGATGCCGCGATGACAACGCCTGACGACCTTGCCCATGATATTTCGGTATGCATCCACCGCGACGCCATCGCGCCCGAGACTGCCGCGCTGTGGGGCGACGATCCCGTCGAGCTTCGCGCGCTGCGCCGCCTCGACGACGGCAGCCTGCGCAGTGCCATTGTGACCTTGCGCGCCGGTTGGGCCAGCCCGACGGCACTTGCCGTTTCCACCGTCCAGCAGTTCGCGCTGCTGTCGGGCCGCGTCCGCTTCGGCGATCACAACCTTGCCGCAGGCGCTTTCGTCGTCGTCCCCACCGGCGCAGCGATGCCAACGATGGAAGCGATCGAGCCAAGCGAGCTTATCCTGATCCAGGACCCAAAACAGGCCTATCGCCCCGTCGCCGAAGCGCATGGTGCCATCGTGACGTCCGACATTTCCGCCATCGCGCCCTTCACCCCGGTGATCGACGGAGTCCCGCTTGACGGTTTCGAGCGGCGCGTCCTGTGGCTCGACCCCCAGACGGGGGCCGATACGCGAATGCTGCGCGTTCCAGCGGGCTTTCGCGGCAGCGGCCCGAACTGGCATCCGGTGCAGGAGGAAATATTCTGCCTCAAAGGCGATATCCAGCCCGACGCGACGCGTCCGATGCGCGCAGGCTCCTATCTCTGGAACCCGGCGCGCAGCATCCATGGCTTCGACGAAGTGACGCGGGGCGGCTGCGTCCTCCTCGAATGGCACGACGGTCCGTGGGACCTGCACCGCGTCTGACAAAAAAGGGCCCGCACCCCGATTGGGATGCGGGCCAACTTCCTCCTGCGGAAGTCGATCGGGTCAGGCGACCACAGGCTCGGCGCGTCCGGCATAAGGCACGTCGCGGCCGCCATAACGGCGCACACGGATATTCGCCTGCTCGCCGTGCCCGGCGAAGCCTTCGAGCGCGCACAGACGGCTGCAATATTCGCCAATCATCGCCGACGCCGCATCGCTGGTGACGCGCTGGTAAGTGCAGGTCTTGAGGAACTTGCCCACCCAAAGCCCGCCGGTGTAGCGCGCCGCCTTGCCGGTCGGCAGCGTGTGATTGGTGCCAATGACCTTGTCGCCATAGCTCACATTGGTGCGCGGGCCGAGGAACAGGGCGCCATAGTTGGTCATGTGTTTCAGGAAATAGTCGGGATCGGCGGTCATCACCTGGACATGCTCCGATGCAATGTCGTCAGCGATCGCGACCATTTCCTCGTCGCTGTCGGCGACGATGACTTCGCCATAGGTTTCCCACGCCTTGCGTGCATGATCGGCGGTCGGCAGGATCTGGAGCAACCGCTCGACCTCCGCCATCGTCTCGCGTGCAAGTTTCTCCGACGTCGTGAGCAGGATGGCCGGGCTATCGGGGCCATGTTCGGCCTGCCCGAGCAGGTCGGTCGCGCAAAGCTCGCCGTCGGCGCCGACCTCGTCGGCGATCACCAGCGTCTCGGTCGGGCCGGCGAACAGGTCGATGCCGACGCGCCCGAACAGCTTGCGCTTGGCTTCGGCGACGAAGGCGTTGCCAGGACCGACGAGAATGTCGACGGGCTTGATCGTCTCGGTGCCGATCGCCATCGCGCCGATCGCCTGCACCCCGCCCAACACATATATATCGTCGGCACCCGCCATCACCTGCGCGGCGACGATCGCCGGCGCGGGCTTGCCCTGGAACGGCGGCGCGCATGAGATAACGCGCGGTACGCCCGCAACCTTCGCGGTGATGACCGACATATGCGCCGAGGCGAGCAGCGGGTATTTGCCGCCGGGGACATAGCAGCCCGCGGCATTGACAGGCACATGCTTGTGACCGAGGACGACGCCGGGCAGCGTCTCGACCTCGACCTCCAGCATGCTATCGCGCTGGATCTGTGCAAAATTGCGCACCTGCGTCTGCGCAAATTCGATGTCCTTCAAATCCTGGCTCGATAGCTGGTCGAGGCAATCCTGCTTTTCGCGATCGCTGAGCACGAGCGATTCGGGGTTCCAACCGTCGAATTTCTGCGAGAGTTCGCGCACAGCGGCGTCGCCGCGCGCTTCGATGTCCGCCAAAATCCGCTCGACGGTTTCGGATACGCTCTTCTGGATGTCCGCCCGCTGTTGCTGGGGGGCGCCGCGCTTCAGCCAAGTGGCCATATGTTCCTCCTGATATCTGTTCGTTCAATCCAGGGCGCGGCTCAGTCGCGCGCCCAGCGTTTTTCGAAATCCCACACGTCGCTGAAGCCGATCTGCTCGCAAAAACGGCGGAAGTCGTAGAGCGGGACGGCTGGATCGGTACCGGTGCCCTTGTCCTTGAGCGCGGTAAGCGCCGCATGCGCCGCCGCCGCCGCCGCGAGGCTGGCGAGCGCCGGGAAGATCGCGATAGAAAAGCCGAGCGCCTGCAGCCGGTCGGTCGACAGGATCGGCGTCACGCCGCCCGACGCCATGTTGGCCAGCACCGGCTGGTCGAAAGCGGCGCACACCGAGGCCATTTCCTCTTCGGAAACCAGGGCTTCGGGGAACAGCACGTCTGCGCCTGCCTTCGTATAGGCTTCCATCCGGCGCATCACGCCATCCATACCTTCGATCTGCCGCGCGTCGGTGCGCGCAATAATGATGAGGTCGTCGCTGCCGCGCGCATCGCGCGCGACCTGGATGCGCTCCACCATTTCTTCGGCAGACACGATCCGCTTGCCCGGCGTGTGACCGCACTTTTTCGGAAACTCCTGATCCTCGAGCTGGAGCGCGGCGACCCCGGCCTTTTCATAGGCGCGGACGGTATGATGGACGTTGAGCAGGCCGCCATAGCCGGTGTCGGCGTCGGCGATCACCGGCGCATTGGATATCTCGACCAGCGTTGCCATGCGGTCGACCATCTGGGTCACCGAGGCGATGCCTGCATCGGGCAGGCCGTGCGCGGATGCCGTCAGCCAATAGCCCGAGCCATAGACGGCGTCGAAGCCGACGTCGTTGGCAAGGACGGCGGTGATCATGTCCTGAATGCCGGGGGCCACAATAAAATCACCTGCCGCAAGCCGGGCGCGCAAACCGGGATATGCCATAGATTATGCTCCATGTGCCCGCCGGGCCGCGTCATGGGGCCGGATCGAGCGCCCCTGCTTCTATGGCCGCCCCGGTCATCGACAATTCGGCGAGCCGGAAATATTCGCCTGACGAACAGTGGTGACGACGGTGTAGCGCCGCCACCGCATAGCGATCATCCTTCCCTCTCCCGCGAAAGAAGGGCACAGCATTGGCAAGCATGGCAGACACGATGAAACGCGAGCGGAGCGGCTGGGTGGTAGTGTCCGCCCTGCTGCTGGTGATGACGGTCTGCCACGGCGTTATCACGTCGGGCCTGCCCGCGCTCGACACGACCCTGCTTGAAAGCCTGGACATTTCGCGCGCCGACCTGAAGCTGCGCGAAAGCATCTTCCTGATGGCGTCGGGCCTTTCGGGCCTTGGCATCGGCTTCCTGACCGCGCGCGTCGCGCCGCGAACGATCGTCTTGTCAGGTCTCGCGCTGCTGGCGATCGCGCTTGCCCTCTATGGTCACGCGCAAACAATCGGCCAGATCTATCTCCTCTACGCCCTGCTCGGCATGTGTTACGCCAGCGCGCATGTCGTCATCGTCGTGCTGATGGTGCGCCAATGCTTCAACGAAAAGCGCGCGCTCGCCATATCGGTGGCGCTGTCGGGGACCAGCATCGGCTCGGCAATCTTTCCGAGCCTGATCGTCCTCGCGCTCGAACAATATGACTGGCGACAGGTACTGACCGGCCTCGCCGTGCTGCCGCTGCTGCTGCTGCCGATCGTCGCGTTTCTGCTGCCGCGGCTCCGCGTCGGCGAGACGCTCAACCCCGCACCGCCGGTTCCGGTACAGCTCGTGACGCAGTATCGCCGCTCGCCGGTCGTCGTCGCGCTGCTGCTCGTCGCGATCTTTGCGACTTTCTTTTCCTCGACCGCCTTCCTGCTCAATCTCTTCCTTTATCTGCAGGACATCGGCCTGTCGGCGCGGCTGACCGCCACCGGGGTCAGCACCGTCTTCGTCGTCGGCCTGGTCGGCAAGGTGCTGGTCGGCATCGCGGCCGAACGATGGGGCGTCCACGCGGTCTGGACCAGCCAACAGTGCGTGCTGCTCGCCGGCGCCGCTATCCTCAGTCTGGCAATGCCGTCGATCGTCTTTGCAGGCCTCATACTGCTCGGACTCGGCTGGGCCGGATGCTATGTCCTGACGCAGGTCGTCATTTCGGAAGTCTTCGCGGGGCCAAACCTCGGGCGGATCGCCGGGGGTTTTATCGTGTTCGAGGCGATTGCCTCCGGCAGCGGCGTGTGGATCGCGGCATCGGCCGCCGACCGCTTCGGCAGTTATCAGATGGCTTTCATCCTGTGCTGCGGCCTGCTGATCGTTTCGATCCTAGCGACGCTGGCGTTCCGCCGTATCGCGATCATTCGCGACGACGGCGTGGTTGCCGGCTGATCAGGACGGCGCACGCTTCAGCATGTCGGCACCGATCCGCGCCGCCGCCTCACGCAGTGGCGCGACGAAGCGATCCACCGCCTCCGAAAGCGGCATCGCGGCAGCGAAAAACACCAGGGTCAAGGTGCCCAACAGCGCGTCGCCGATGAACAGCGGAACCGCGATCGACGAGGTGCGACCGGGGTTCGCCGAATAGCCGGTGCGGGCGACTGCGGCATAGCCTTGCGCCACTATCCGTTCCGCCTCGCCCTGCTCTTCGAACGCCGTCAGCGTCGCAGCTTCCGCGCCGGCCGCGTCAGTGCGATAATAGGCGATCAGTTCCTTCCGCACTTCCGGCGACGAATGCGCAAGAAACACGCGCCCTGACGCGGATACGGTCAGCGGGACCTGCCAGCCCGGATAATAATGATTGAAGGTGAGCGGCGTCTGGGTGCTCGTCGAATCGCGTACGACCATCGCGTTGCCGACGCGCGTCACGATGCTGATCGGCCAATGGACCTTTTGCGTCAGCGCGACGATGTGCGGGCGCGCGGTCACCACTAACTCGTCATGGTTCTGGAAGCCATAAGACAGCCCCTGGATCAGCGCCGTCGGCCGATAACGCTTACGGTCGGGTTCGCGCTCGATCACTCCCTCTTCCACCAGCGCGCGCACGATACGCAGCGCCGTGGGATACGGGACCTCGGTCGCTTGCGCGATCTCGGTCAACGTCAGCGAGCCGGTCCGGTTAATCGCGCGCAGCACTGCGAGCGCGCGCGAAATCGAGCGGATGCTGTTTTCCTGATCCATCAATCTTCCCACCTTTGTGAGGCTAGCACGGCGACCGCGCCGCAAGCGAGCGTCGGGCTATCATATTCGTCAGGCGAACAAATGGCCACGGCGCAGTGGCAAACCGATAGCCCGCACCTGAAAGTCACGGCAACGGCGGCGCGCTGGCGCTGCGTCGCAAGAGGGTGGTCAGTGCAACAGACGGAAGTAATTATCGCCGGGGCCGGTCCGGTAGGATCGGTAGCCGCGGCGCGGCTGGCGGCGATGGGAATCGACGTGATCATCTGTGAAGCCGAGGAGACGTGCGCGCACGACTTGCGCGCATCGACCTTCCATGCAGCGACGCTGGACATGCTCGATGAAATCGATGCGGCCCAGCCGCTGATCGATCGGGGATTGAAGGCGCCCATATATCAAATGCGTGACCGTCGCAGCGGCGAGCATATCGAGTTCGATCTGGGCGAAATCGCCGACCGCGCGCGCTTCCCATTCCGCCTGCAATGCGAACAACATTATATGTCGCTGCTGCTCACCGAGCGGCTGCCCCAGCTCCCCAATGCCGAGGTGCGCTTCAACACCCGCCTTGTCGCGGTCGAGCAGGATAGCGAAGGCGTAACAGCGACCTTCGAGAACAAGGATGGCGCGCACGAACAGGTGCGTGCGAAATTCCTGATTGGCGCCGACGGCTCGCGATCGGTGGTGCGCAAGCAGATCGGCGTCGAGTTCGACGGCTTCACTTATGACGAGAAATTCCTGAGCCTTTCGACCAGCTTTCCGATCGAAACGGTTATCACTGACCTTGCGCACGTTAATTACATCTCCGACCCCGACGAATGGCTCGTGCTGCTGCGAGTCCCGGCCTTGTGGCGCATTCTGGTGCCGGCCAGCGTCGACGACAGCGATGAACTGCTGAAATCCGACGCGCGCGCCGCCGAAGTGTTTGAGCGGATCGTTCCCGGGCACCGCGTCGAAACCTCGCACCGCGCCATCTATCGCGTCCACCAGCGCGTCGCCGAGAGCTTTGCGCGCGGCCGCGTGATGCTGATCGGCGATGCCGCGCACTTGAACAATCCGTTGGGCGGCTTCGGTATGAACAGCGGCATCCACGATGCCTGGAACCTCGCCGACAAGTTGTGGAGGATCCTGCGCAAGGGCGGCGACGCCGAACTGATAGGCCTGTTCGACCGCCAGCGCCGTCACGCGACGCGCGAATTCATCCAGGCGCAGACGATCGCCAACAAGGCCTTCATCGAACAGGGCGCCGGCGAGTCGCATCGCGCGCGGCTCGACCGCATGGCCGCTATTCACGCCGACCCTGCCCAGCGCCGCCAGTATCTGCTGCGCCAGGCGATGTTCGAAAGCCTTGAAGACGCGGAGAAGATCCAATGACAGGTCAAGATCGTCCCAACGCCGACCAGCTCGGCTATCGCATCAAGTTCGGCGTCCTTGGCCCATCGACCAACACGGTCGTGCAGCCCGATTTCGACGATCTGCGCGTCCATGGCGTGACCAATCACTACAGCCGCATCGTCGTCAACGACACCAAGGCGGTGTCGAACGAAAGCTTCATGGCCGGAGCGTGGGAGATCAGCGACAACACGATCGAGACCGTGAAGGGCGTGCTGACCTGCAAGCCCAACTATCTTGTCATGGGCATGTCGGCGGTCACATTCTTCGGCGGGGCCGAGGGGGCGGTCAAATGGCGCGAGAATGTCGAGCAGGTCTCGGGCCTGGGCGTATCGACCGGGTCCGAAGCCACCGCTGCGGCGCTCGCGGCATATGGCGGCATCAAAAAGGTCGCTTTCTTCTCGCCCTATTATCCGACGGCCAACGCAGAGGTCCGCAATTTCCTGTCGGATCACGGCTATGAAACGGTGCGCGACATTCCGCTGCAATGCCCGTCGTGGACCGCAATCGCCGAAGTGTCGGAGCGGCGGATCATCGACACCTTCAAGGCCCTCGACGGCGACGATGTCGACGCGATCATCCAGTGCGGTACCAATATCTCGGCGATGCGCGCCGCCGCCGCCGCCGAACTGTGGCTCGGCAAGCCCGTCATCGCGATCAACACCGCCACCTATTGGCACGCGCTGCGCGCCAACGGGATCGGGGAGCGCGTCCACGGCTTTGGCCGCCTGATGAGCGAGTTTTGATCATGGCCGCCCCTCAGATGATCGCCGAGCCGCTCACCCGCATCCGCCCCTCGGAAATCGAGTGGGAGGCGCTCGGAACGCATGGCATCACGCGCAAGCGGCTCGGCTATGACGAAGCGTCGGGCTATGTCACCGCGCTGGTGAACATCCCCGTTGGCTGGCACGGCGGCGGCATCGCCCATTATCATCACGCGTTCGAGGAAGTGTTTATGCTCTCCGGGTCGGTGACCGTGGGGGGGACGCATTACTGGAAGGCCGGCGACTATTTCTATCGTCCCGCGCAGGTTGTCCACGGACATGACGAACGCGCCGAAGAGGGTGCGACCGCATTGATCCGCAGCGACGGTCCGCTTGCCCTGCTCTTGATCCACGAGCCAGACGAGCCGGACGAATATCCCCTCCCCGCCTATGACGATGGCCGCGGTCACCTTTACAGCCTGCCGGTCGACGAGGTCGAATGGATCGCCGACCCCGAATTCCCTGCCGAATGGCGCATCCGGCCGCTGTCGACCGATGCGCGCGACGGGGCACGGACGGTGATGGTCGATATTCCCGCCGGCTGGACGGCGAGCGGGACCGGGCGCCCCGCAGCATGGGAAGCCTGCTTACTCGATGGCGGCGTAAAGGGCGAAAAAGCGGATTTCGCAGTCGGCGACTATAGCGCCGGGCCCGCGGGTACCGAGGTTTTCGGCGCGCTGTCGAGCGAGAATGGCTGCCGGCTCATCCTCTGGCTTTTCGCGCCGGACCGAGCGGCCTGATGCGCGCTGCGCGCCTTTTCGGACCGGGCGATCTTCGGATCGTCGACCTGCCCGTGCCCGTCCCTGGGCCGGGCCAGGTCCTGGTGCGCGTCATGACCTATGCGCCATATGGCACCGATGTCGGGACTTATCTGAACCGCCATGGCCGCTATGTCTCCGCATATCCGGTCGGCATCGGGGCCGATTTTTCGGGAATCGTCGAATCCTGCGGCCCCGGCGTCGGGGGATTGGCGCCGGGCGACCGGGTCGCCGCGCTGGCGCTCGATCATTGTGGGGGCTGCGCCAATTGCACGTCGGGCCGCACCAACCTGTGCCTCGATCCGGCGTTTGCCACCCTCGTCCGCCAGACGTGCTGCGAGGAATATACGCTGGTATCCGCGCGCAAACTTGCCGTGCTGCCGGACAATGTGGCGTTCGAGGATGCGGCGATGCTCGCAGGCATCGTCGATGCGCTCAACGCTTATGAACAAATGGGTCTCGACGCCGGCGATAACGTTGCAGTCGTCGGCGTCGGGGCGATGGGACTGGGCGCGATCGCAACCGCGATCGCACTGGACCTGCACGTCACCGCGCTCGGCGGAACAGGCGGGCGCTCCAAGCTTGCAGCGGGATTGGGCGCGGTGGCACTGTCAATCGCCCATCATGGCGAAGACCTCGCGCCGCGCGCCATGGCGCATCGCCCCGGCGGTTTTCCCGCGATCATCGAGACGACGGCATCCGACTGGGGCATGGCTCAGGCCTTTGCCGTCGCGGCGCCGGGCGCGATCGTCGCGCTCACCGGCGGCGGGCAATTGCCGCTGACCAGTTGGGACGTCGTCGACCGCGAACTGCGCATCGTCGGCGTGCGCGCCGGACACCATCAGGCAAGGGCGATGGACTTGATCGCCAGCGGTAAGCTCAGCCTGCAATCGACCGTCAGCGGCCGCTTTCCGCTCGAATGCGCGGCGGACGCTTTTACGCGCCTTGCGGGCGAGGAAGCGAAAGACATCGGCCGATTCCTCATCGATATCGGCGGCGCGCGATGAGCGGCCGCACCCTGTATCAGAAATTGTGGGACGCGCATGTCGTACGCGACTTCGGCGATGGATCGGCGCTGATCTATGTCGACCGCCATCTGTTGCAGGAAACGAGCACCCACCAGTCGTTCGCGGCGCTGCGCGAAAGCGGTCGCGCCGCACGACGGGCTGAAACGCATTTGGCGGTGCCCGACCATGCCGTCCCGACCGACGCGCGCGGTGGGCCGATCGTCGATGCTCTCGCCGAGGCGCAGATCGCGGCGCTCAAGATCAACGCCCGCGACTTCGGCATCGCCCACATCGACCTTGAGGATGCAAGACAGGGCATCGTCCATGTCATCGGTCCCGAACAGGGCTTGACGCTACCCGGCATTACATTGGCGTGCGGCGACAGCCATACATCGACCCACGGCGCGTTCGGCGCGCTGGCGTTCGGGATCGGCGCCAGCGACTGCGCAACGGTGATTGCCACCCAATGCCTGGTGCAACAACGGGCACGGACGCTCGAAATTCGTATCGAGGGCACGCCTGGCCCATGGGTCGGTGCAAAGGATTTGGCGCTCGCGCTCATAGGGCGCCACGGCACCGGCTTCGCGGCGGGCCATGCAATCGAATATCGCGGCGCAGCGGTCGAGGCGATGCCAATGGCAGCCCGAATGACCCTGTGCAACATGTCGATCGAGGCCGGCGCGCGTATCGGCATGGTGGCGCCCGACGCGACGACCTTCGCATGGCTGCGCGGCCGGCCCTACGCGCCATCGGGCGCGATGTGGTACCGGGCGGTCGATTACTGGCGATCGCTGGCAAGCGATGCCGGCGCCGCCTATGATCGCTCGCTGACGCTCGACGTCACCGGCCTCGCCCCTCAAGTTACCTGGGGCACCAGCCCGCAAGATGCGATCGCCATCGATGCGCGCGTGCCGCACCCCGACGAGGCCGAAGACGAAAGCGAGGCGCAGCGCCGCCGCCGCGCGCTCGCCTATATGGGCCTGACGCCGGGGATGGCGCTTTGCGACATCTCGGTCGATCACGTCTTCATCGGGTCCTGCACCAACGGCCGGATCGAGGATTTGCGTATAGCCGCCGAAGTCGCCTCCGGGCGCCGCGTCGCCTCGACCACCCGCGCGATTGTCGTGCCCGGATCAACCGCAGTGAAGCGGCAGGCCGAGGCCGAGGGTCTCGACCGCATCTTCACTGACGCCGGCTTCGAATGGCGTCATGCGGGCTGCTCGATGTGCGTCGCGATGAATGCCGACCGCCTCCAGCCCGGCGAACGCTGCGCCTCGACTTCGAACCGCAATTTCGAGGGGCGGCAGGGCCGGGGCGGCCGCACGCACCTGATGAGCCCCGCGATGGCGGCGGCCGCGGCGATTGCCGGCCACCTCGCCGACGTGCGCGAGGTTGCGGCATGACGCCCTTTACCGCCCTCTCCTCGCCCGCATTGCCGCTGCTGGAAGACCGGATCGACACCGACGTCATCTTCCCCGCACGCTTCCTGCTGCTGATGCGGCGCGGCGACATGGGACGTTATTTCTTTCACGACCGCCGGTTCGAGCCCGACGGTGCCCCGATCGCGAACAATCCAGTCGATGATCCGCGCTACACCGGGGCACAGATCCTGATCGCCGGCGCCGATTTCGGCAGCGGGTCGAGCCGAGAACAAGCGGTATGGGCGCTGACCGGATTTGGCATCCGGTGCGTGATTGCTGAAAGCTTCGGCGAGATTTTCGCCGCTAATTGTCTGCGCAACGGCGTCCTCGCCATCGCGCAGCCACGCGCGCTGATCGAGCGCCTCGCAGCCGCGAGCGGACCGCTCGATATCGACCTCGCGGCGCAGACGATCGCCTTCGACGACGAAAGCCTCGCCTTCGACATCGCCCCGGGCGACCGCGAGCGATTGCTCAAAGGCTGGGACGACATCGACCTGATCCTCGAACGCGAAGGTCCGCGCGTCGCGGCCTTCGAGGCGCAGCAGCGCCAGACGCAACCCTGGCTTTACGGATATGACGCATGACCGATGAACTCACCGAAAATTACCAGCGCGCCTTTGGCCGCCGCGTCGGCTTCGGCAAGCGACCGGCGCTGGTCCTGATCGATCTGTGCCGCGCCTATTACGACCCCGAATGCGACCTCTATATGGAATCGGACGCATCGCTGGCATCGGCGTTGCGGGTTCGCGAGGCGGCTCATGCGGCCGGCATTCCCGTCGTCCTGACCAACGTCGTCTACCATCCCACGGCGATCGACGGCGGGCGCTTCTTCGAAAAATCGAAGCCGCTGCGCTATTTTATTCAGGGCAATCCGATGGGTGATTGGCCCGAAGGACTGACGCCGCGACCCGACGAACTGATCGTGTCGAAACAATATCCGAGCGCCTTTTTCGGCACTTCGCTCGCCTCCACACTGACGGCGCTGGGCATCGACAGCGTTCTGCTCGGCGGCGTTTCGACCAGTGGCTGCGTGCGCGCGAGCTGCGTCGATGCGATGTCGCACGGCTTTCGCACCATCGTCATCGCCGACGCATGTGGTGACCGCCACCCCGATCCGCACAACGCCAACCTGTTCGACATGGAAGCCAAATATGCCGACGTCGTCGCGGAAGACGATGCCATTCACTATCTGGCGTCGCTGGACCGACAGACCTGATGCGGACGGCAGTCGAAATTGTCGAGGTCGCGCCGCGCGACGGGCTGCAGAATGAAAAGCGCCTGTTCACGACCGCGCAGAAGATCGACCTGATCCAGCGCATGGTCACGGCAGGCGCGCGCCGCATCGAGGTGGCGAGCTTTGCCCGCCCCGATCGGGTGCCGCAGATGGCCGATGCCGAAGCGGTCATTGCCGGCCTTTCGCTGCCCGATGATGTCGTCACCATCGGGCTGGTGATGAACAAGAAAGGCGCCTTGCGCGCGCTTGATACCAACGTGAAGGAAATCGGCGCCGTCTGCGTCGCATCCGACAGCTTCGCGCAGCGCAACCAGGGTCAGACGTCGCTGGACTCTGCCAACATGGCCGCCGACGTCGTCCGGTTTGCGCGTAGCGAGGGGCGCCGCGCGCAGGTCGCGATCGGAGCCGCCTTCGGCTGTCCGTTCGAGGGCGAGGTCGATCCGGCGCATGTCATCGTCCTCGCGGCGCGCCTCGCGGACGCGGGCCCGGTCGAAATCGCGCTCGCCGACACCATCGGCGTGGCGGTGCCCGCGCAGATTTTCGCGCTGGTTTCCGAAGTGCGCGCCGAGATCGGCGCCGTTCCGGTTCGCGTCCACCTTCACAATACGCGCGGCACCGGTATCGCCAATGCATGGGCGGCGATCGAAGCGGGCGCCGCAACACTCGACGCGTCCGTCGGGGGCATCGGCGGCTGTCCCTTTGCACCCGACGCAACCGGCAACATCGCGACCGAAGACCTGCTCTACATGCTGGACCGGTCCAGCATCGCGACCGGCTACGACCTCGGCCGGACGATCGACACCGCGCATTGGCTCGCGGGCGAGATGGAAGCGCCTCTCCCTGCCCTCGTCAGCCGCGCCGGCCCCTTTCCGAACTTGCAGGCATAAGGACTTACCCCATGACATATCGTCTCGGCGTCGACGTCGGCGGCACTTTTACCGACCTGCTGCTGTTCCAGGAAAAGACCGGCGAATTCTGGCGTCACAAGACGCCTTCGACTCCGCACGACAGTTCGGAAGGCATTTTGAACGGGGTCGATGCGATCTGCGAAAAGGCCGGCATCACCCCCGCCGATGTCGAGGTCTTCCTGCACGGCACCACCGTCGCGACGAACGCGGTGCTGGAGGGTAAGGGCGCGCGCGTCGGCCTGATCGTGACCGAGGGCTATCGCCAGATCATGCAGATCGCGCGCAGCTTCGTGCCCGGCGGTCTCGCGGGCTGGATCGTCTGGCCGAAGCCGCAGCCGCTCGCCGCGCTCGAGGATACGGTCGAGATCAAAGGGCGCATGACCGCACAGGGCGCCGAACTGCGCCCGACCGACGACAGCGACATCCGCGGGGCGCTGCTGAAGCTGAAGGAGCAGGGCGTCGAGGCGCTGACGATCAGCCTGATGAATGCCTATCTCAACGGCGCGCACGAAGCGCGCGTCGCTGAACTGGCTGCGGAGATCATGCCCGATATTCCGGTGTCGCTGAGCCATATCGTCCTGCCCGAAATGCAGGAATATGAACGCACACTCACCACCGTTGCCAACGCCGCAGTGCGCCCGGTCGTCGGCCGCTATGTTCGCAAACTGCGCGACCGGCTGCGCGGCGCTGGGATGGCGGGCAAGCTGTCGCTGCTCCGCTCCGATGGGGGACTCATGACTTCCGAAAAATCGGAGGAACATCCGGTATCGTTGCTGATGTCGGGCCCGGCGGGCGGCGTGACCGGCGCGATCTGGGTCGGACGCAACGCGGGGATCAGCAATATCCTGACCCTCGATGTCGGCGGCACCTCAACCGACGTTGCGCTGATCGAAAATCTGGAAGCGCGCCGCGTCCGCACCACCGAGGTCGGGCATCTGTCGGTGCGTGCCTCCGCGCTCGACGTGAAGACGGTGGGCGCAGGCGGCGGCTCGATCGCCTATGTCCCCGAACTCACCGGCGCCCTGCGCGTCGGACCGCAGTCGGCGGGCGCGGTTCCGGGGCCCGTCGCCTATGGCAAGGGCGGTGCCCAGCCCACCGTCACCGACGCCAACGTCGTGCTTGGCTACCTGCCCGAAGCCCTCCTCGGCGGCAGTTTCAAGCTCGACAAGGAGGGCGCGACCGCGGCGGTTCAGACGATCGCCGACGCGCTCGGCATCGACCTTTACGCTGCCGCGCGCGGCATCATCGACATCGCGAACGAAAATATGTTCGGCGCGCTGCGCATGATCTCGGTCCAACAAGGCTACGACCCGCGCGATTTCGCACTGATGGGTTTCGGCGGCGCGGGTCCGCTCCACGTCAATGCCGTCGCGCGACTGATGGGCAGCTGGCCCGCGGTGTCGCCGGTGTCGCCCGGCGTCCTCTGCGCACTTGGCGACGCGACGACACGCATGCGAACCGAAAGCGCGCGCAGCTTCTCGCGCCTCGCGTCGCACACCACGCTCGCCGAACTGACCGCCGTTCTCGACGAGATGGCGGCGCAAACCCGCGGCGAACTGGAACAGGAAGGCATCGCGCCCGACGATGTGACGATCCAGTTCGAAATCGACATTCGCTATGCCGGTCAGGCGTTCGAGGTGCCGATGGACGTCACACTGGCCGACCTTGCCATCGGCGGCATTACCGCCATCACAGCGCGCTTTGATGAAGAGCATCATCGCCTCTTCACATTCAACATGGAGGCGGAGCATGAGATCGTGAACCTGCGCGCGGTCGCCCTCGGCCAGACGCTAGACCTGCCCGCTGCCGAATTGCCCAAGGGCGATGGCGACCCGTCCGCCGCGAAGATCCGCGATCACCATCTGTGGATGGACGGCGCCATGCGGGAGGCCGCGATCTACGACCGCGCCAAGCTGCGCCAGGGTGACCGCATCGCCGGTCCCGCCATCGTGACCGAGATGGACTCGACCACGCTGATCGAAACCGGATGCATCGCGACGGTCGATGCCGTCGGCAACATCCTGATCAATCTCGCCTGATCCGAATAGGAGGAACCAGACCATGCCCGCACGGATCATTCAGACCAACGACACCCCGTTCGACAAGGTAGCGATCGACCCCGTCACGCTCGACATCATCGAAAATGCGCTGCGCAACGCGCGCGTCGAGATGGATGCGACGCTGGTGCGCACTGCCATGTCCCCCGGCATTCGCGAACAGGGAGACGCCTTTCCGCTGATCGCCGACCACGAGGGCCGGATGATCGTCGGCCAGTTCGGCAGCTTCATCGGCGGCTTCCTGCGCGGCTACGACGGCACGGTGGAGGAAGGCGACATGTTCTTCCTGTCAGATCCCTATTCGGTAGAGGGCGCGATTAGCCATTCGAACGACTGGCTGGTCCTGCTGCCCGTGTTCAAGGATGGCCGCCTGCTCGCCTACACCGCGATGTTCGGGCACCAGTCGGACATCGGCGGCATGGTGCCGGGATCGATGCCGATCCACGCGACGAACATCTTTCAGGAAGGTGTGCGCATCCCGCCCGTCAAAATCTATCGCGGCGGCGAATATAACGAGGATCTGGTCAAGCTGGTGCTGCACCAATCGCGGACACCCCAATGGTGCGCCGCCGACCTCAATGCGCTGATCGCGTCGTGCCGCGTCGCCGCGCGCCGCGTCGAGGAAATGGCCGACCGTTTCGGGATCGATAATTACACCTCGGCGACCGAGGAACTGCTCGCGCGCAACCACCGGGCGATGAAGACGCTGCTGTCGCAGGCGGTGTCGGAAGAGAAGGTCAGCTTTCAGGACTATCTGTGCGATGACGGCATGGGGTTCGGGCCTTATCGTCTCAAATGCACGATGTGGCGCGAGGGGCAGACGGTCATCCTCGATTTCGACGGCACCGACCCGCAATCCATCGCGTCGATCAACTTCTATATGAACGAAAATATGTTCAAGATGTTCTTCGGCATCTACATGATCATGGTCTTCGACCCGCAGATCATGTTCAACGACGGCTTCTATGACCTGATCGAGGTCCGCATTCCGGAAGGATCGCTGCTCAAGCCGAAATTTCCCGCTGCGCTGTCGGGTCGCACGCACGCGCTCGGCCGCATATTCGACATTCTCGGCGGCCTGCTCGGCCAGAAAACGCCGGAGTTTCTCAACGCCGCGGGTTTCTCCTCATCGCCGCACCTCTTCTATGCGGGCACCGACCAGAAGGGCGACTGGTTCCAGCTGTTCCAGATCGGTTTCGGCGGTATTCCGGGCCGCCCGATGGGCGACGGGCCCGACGGCCATTCGCTGTGGCCGGGCTTTACCAACGTCCCCAACGAATTTCTCGAACGATATTTTCCGCTGGTCATCGAACGTTACGAAACCGTCGCGGATTCGGGCGGCGCGGGCCTCAATCGTGGCGGCAACGGCATCATCATGTCGTATCGCTTCCTCGAACCCGGCGTGATCGCGCTGCATGACGACCGCTGGTTCGTGCCGCCATGGGGCGTCAATGGCGGCAAGCCGGGCGCGCGCGCGCGCAAGATACTCGAAAAGCCCGACGGATCGCAGATCATCCTGGGCAACAAGGTCGAGGATGTGAAGGTCGAAGCCAACGATGTGCTGCACTTTGTCACCTGGGGCGGCGGCGGCTGGGGCGATCCCCTGGACCGCGACCCCGGGCTGGTCGCAAAGGAGGTCGTGCAGGGGCTGGTCTCGGTCGAAGGCGCGCGGGCCTATGGCGTGGTGATCGGGAAGGACGGCGGGGTCGATGCCGCCGCGACCACGGTGCTGCGCGATGCGATGCGCAGCGAGCGCGGAGCGATCGAAGTGTTTGACTTCGGACCCGACATCGAAACGCTGCGCGCGAATTGCGAGGCCGAGACCGGCCTGCCCGCTCCGGTGCAGCCGCGCTGGGCGGACTATCACGTCGCGGCGGAATAATCGCGGAAGGCATGAAAATGACGGATGAAACGAACGAGGGTGCCCTGAAGGGCATCCGGGTGGTCGAACTCGGCCAGTTGATCGCTGGACCCTTCTGCGGCCAGCTTTTGGGCGATATGGGCGCCGAGATCATCAAGGTCGAGCCCCCCGAGGTCGATGGCCCGAATGGCAGGAGTGGCGGCGATCCGATGCGCCACTGGGGCCATGGCGACGCCAAGCTGTGGTGGGAGGTCGTCTCGCGCAACAAGAAGTCGGTGTCCGCCAACCTTCGCGTTCCGGAGGGACAGGAACTGGTGCGCAAGCTCGCGGCGACCGCCGACATATTGATCGAGAATTTCAAGCCGGGGACGCTCGAACGTTGGGGTCTCGGTCCCGAAATATTGCACGAAATCAACCCGCACCTCATCATCGTGCGGGTGTCGGGCTATGGTCAGACCGGACCCTATTCGAGCCGCGCGGGCTTCGGCGGTATCGGCGAAGCGATGGGCGGGTGGCGCTATATCGTCGGCGATCCCGATCGCGCACCCAGCCGGATGGGCGTATCGATCGGCGACAGCCTGGCCGCCACTTATGGCTGCATGGGCGCCCTCGCCGCGCTCCACGCGCGCGAACGCAACGGCAAGGGCCAGGTTGTCGACAGCGCGCTATACGAGGCGGTGCTTCAGGTCATGGAAAGCCTGGTGCCCGAATATCTGGTATCCGGCCACATCCGCAAACGCACCGGATCGATCCTCGAAGGCGTCTCTCCGTCGAACGTCTACCCGACCAGCGACGGGGAATATCTGATCGGCGCCAATCAGGATGCGGTCTTCGCGCGGCTCTGCACCGCGATGGGCCGGCCCGAACTCGCGGCCGACGATCGGTATGCGACCCATATTGCCCGCGCCAACAACCTGCACGAACTCGACGAAATCATCGCAGAATGGACGCGGACGCTGACCGTCGATGAACTCGAAGCGCTGATGATCGAACACAGCGTTCCCGCCGGTAAAATCTATCGCGCGCCCGAAATGCTCGACGATCCTCATTTCGCCGCGCGCGAGGCGCTGGTTGAAGTCGAGAGCGAACGCTGGGGCAAGTTCCGGATGCAGAACGCCTTCCCCAAATTATCCGGCACGCCGAGCAGCATCCGCACGCCCGCTCCCGTACGGGTCGGCCAGCACAATGACGACATATATCGCGGCCTGCTGGGCATGACCGAGACCGAGATCTCCGAACTGAAGGCCGCCAAGGCGATATGAGCGCTCCGCCGCGGACCCTTTACGAGAAGATATGGGACGCACATGTCGTCGATCGCCGCGACGACGGGACGTGCCTGATCTACATCGACCGACACCTCGTCCACGAAGTGACGAGCGCGCAGGCGTTCGAGGGCCTGCGGCTCGCCGGGCGGAAAGTGCGCCGGCCCGACCTGACGCTTGCCGTGCCCGACCATAATCTGCCGACGACGCCGCGCCGCGATGAAAGCGGTGCGCGCATCCCGATCGCCGATCCGCAAAGCGCCGCGCAGCTCGCCGCGCTCGAGGCGAATGCTCCGGCGTTCGGTATCCGCTACATCGGCGACGCCGATCCCGAACAGGGCATCGTCCACGTCGTCGGCCCCGAGCAGGGCTTCACCCTGCCCGGCACGACGCTGGTCTGCGGTGACAGCCATACATCGTCGCACGGTGCGCTCGGCGCCCTCGCCTTCGGTATCGGCACGTCGGAGGTCGAGCATGTGCTTGCGACGCAGACGCTGCTTCTCAAGCAATCGCGCACGATGGAAGTGCGCATCGACGGCACGCTCGGCTTCGGGGTCAGCCCAAAGGATGTCGCGCTGGCCATTGTCGGCCGGGTCGGTGCCGGCGGCGGCACCGGCCATGTCATCGAATATCGCGGTTCTGCAATGGCGAACATGTCGATCGAGGGCCGCCTCACCATCGCCAACATGTCGATCGAGGCGGGCGCGCGTTCGGGGCTATTCGCCCCGGACGAGGCGACCTTCGCCTATCTGCGCGGACGCCCGATGGCACCGACCGGGACGGAATGGGATCGCTGGTTGTCGTACTGGCGCGCACTTACCACCGATCCCGACGCCACCTTCGACAAGTCGATAGCCATCGACGCCGGCACCATCGCGCCCGGCGTGACATGGGGCACCAGTCCCGAGGATGTCGTGCCCATTACAGGCGTCGTTCCGGACCCCGAAAGCTTCGCGCACGACGCCAAGCGCGACGCCGCGCGCAAGTCGCTAGCCTATATGGGTCTCGTCCCTGGAACGCGGATGCAGGACGTCGCGGTCGAGAATATCTTCATCGGCAGTTGCACCAACAGCCGGATCGAGGATCTGCGCGCCGCTGCCGCCATATTGCGCGGGCGCCGTATCGCCGGGTCGGTCCGTCAGGCCCTTGTCGTGCCGGGGTCGGGTCTGGTGAAGCGCGCCGCTGAGCAAGAAGGACTGGATCGCATCTTCGTCGAAGCGGGCTTCGAATGGCGCGAGCCCGGCTGTTCAGCCTGTCTGGGAATGAACCCCGACAAGGTCCCTGCCGGCGAGCGCTGCGCCTCTACGAGCAACCGCAACTTCATGGGGCGGCAAGGTCCGGGCGCGCGCACGCATCTTATGTCCCCCGCGATGGCCGCCGCTGCTGCTGTGACCGGACGTCTGGCCGACGTGCGCAACCTTGTGGGCGACGAGCGATGAACGCGCCGCTGACGCACATCGCCGGCCGCGCCTATCCGTTTGGGATGAAAAACTGCGATACCGACGTGATCATCGGTGCAGAATGGCTGAAGACCATCAGCCGCCAGGGTCTCGGCACCGGGGCTTTCGCGGCGCTGCGCGACATGCCCGGCCACATCCTCGCCGCCCCCGAATATGCGGGCAGCCCGATCCTGATCGCCGGGGACAATTTCGGGTGCGGATCAAGCCGCGAACATGCCGCATGGGCGCTCGCGGACTTCGGCATCAGAGCCATCGTTGCTCCCAGCTTCTCTGACATATTTTCGAGCAACGCCTTCAAGAACGGCATCTTGACGCTGACGCTTCCCCAGCAGGTAGTCGACCATTTGATGGCAATCGCATCCGAACAGTCCTTCGTGATCGATCTGGCGGCGCAGCGGGTCGCCTCATCCGCCGGAGACATCTTCGATTTCGAAATCGATCCGTTCCGCAAATATTGCCTGCTGAACGGGCTCGACGAAATCGATATCACGCTGTCGCTCGCCGACAAGATTTCGCGCTTCGAAGAAGACAGCCCTCATCCATCGGTCGCAGTCCGTCGCCCCCGATCTCAAGCCCTCGCCTGATTTGCTCGCATGTAACTTTCTCTCGCACGATCCTTAATCCAACTCTGGCCGGTGCACGAACCGCTGCGCGGATTGGTGCTAGCCTCGATGTAAAGCGGCCCAGCGATCGCCGCACCTGATTGAACGCGGGCTGCCGCAGGCAGACCC
>NZ_JACCCJ010000004.1 GCF_013410105.1 Sphingopyxis sp. JAI108 | reverse complement strand
CTGCCTGCGGCAGCCCGCGTTCAATCAGGTGCGGCGATCGCTGGGCCGCTTTACATCGAGGCTAGCACCAATCCGCGCAGCGGTTCGTGCATCGGGCAAACGGCGCAGCGACGCCGCCATGGAGAAGGGAGAAGGGGCGTGTTCGACACATTGACCCTCGCGGCGTTGCCCGCCGAAGGCGAAGCGATCCGGCCGGCGATCAGGGCGATCGCCGAGCAGGCGATAGCGAATGCAAGTGCAGACGTCCGCGCACGGTCCTGGTCGGGGTTCGACCGCGACTTCTCGCGGTTGCTCGGCAGATCGGGTTTTCTCGGGCTGACCTTGCCCAAATGCTATGGCGGCGCCGAATTGGGGCCGTTTGCGCGTTTCGTCGTCGTCGAGGAATTGCTGTCGGCGGGGGCGCCGGTCGCGGCGCACTGGATCGCCGACCGGCAGAGCGCGCCGCTGATCCTCAATTACGGCAGCGAGGCGCAGCGCGAATATTATATCCCGCGCATCTGTCGCGGCGAGCTGGTCTTCTGCATCGGGATGAGCGAGCCCGGCTCGGGTTCGGACCTTGCGAGCGTGCGCACCCGCGCCGAACGGACTGCCGCCGGCTGGCGGGTTAACGGACAGAAAATCTGGACCACCAACGCGGCGCACGGCGACTATATGATCGCGCTGCTGCGCACTTCGGGCAGCGCCGGCGACCGGCACGCCGGCCTCTCGCAGCTGATCATCGACCTCAAGGCTCCGGGGGTCACCGTGCGCCCGATCACCGACCTGACCGGCGATGCCCATTTCGCCGAGGTCTTTTTCGAAGATGTCGAGCTGCCCGCCGATGCGCTGATCGGGGAGGAAGGGGAGGGGTGGAAACAGGTGACCGCCGAACTCGCCTTCGAACGCAGCGGCCCCGAGCGCATCTATTCGAGCGTCGTGCTGCTCGACGCGTGGATCGCGCATTTGCGCGACGCCCGCCGCGACGATCCGGCAACTTGCGCGCTGGTCGGCGATTTCACCGCGCGCCTCGGAACGCTGCGCGCGATGTCGATCGCTTGCACCGCGCGGCTCGCGCTCGGCGAAAGCCCGGTTGTCGAGGCATCGCTGGTCAAGGATATGGGGACGAGTTTCGAGCAGGAACTGCCGACCCGTATCGGCGACGATCTGGCGTCGCATCCCGACGAGGGGGTCGACGCCGAACTCTACCGGACCTTGCTTTATGTGACGCATATCGCGCCGAGCTTTTCGCTGCGCGGCGGTACACGGGAAATTTTGCGCGGGATCATCGCGCGCGGCATGGGATTGCGGTGACAGGATGAGCGAATTTCTCGAACCTTTCGAACGGATGCTCGAAAATGTGTCGACCCCGGCAGCGGTGCGCGCGATCGAGCGCGGCGGGTCCCCCGATGCGATGTGGCAGGCCTTTGCCGAATCGGGCTTTCTCGATGCGCTGGTGCCCGAGGAGCGCGGCGGCGCCGGTCTGGCCCTTGCCGACATCCAGCCGCTGTGGATGGCTCTCGGTCGCCATGCGGTGCCGCTGCCGGTCGGCGAGACGATGATCGCGCGCGCGCTGCTTGATGGCGCGCCGGATGGTCCGGTCGCGCTCGCAGTCGCGGCGCCGGGGCAGAGCGTCGTCGTTCCCTTCGGGCTGGTCGCAGCATATATGCTGATCGAGTCCGATTGCGCGCTTCACATGGTCGAGGCGTCGGGCGCGCTCACGGGCGTCGTCGCAAGCCTTGCCGCGCGGATGACGTGCAACGATCTCCCATCGCCACACTCCACCGCACCGACGAGCGGCCTCCGCCCCATCGCGGCGATCCTGCGCGCGGCGCTGATTGCGGGCGCGTCCGGGCGCGTGACCGAAATGACCGCCGCCTATGCCAATGAACGGGTCCAGTTCGGCAAGCCGATCGGGCGCCAGCAGGCGTTACAGCAACAGATGGCGATCATGGCCGAAGAAATGGTCGCGGCGCGCATCGCCTCGCAGCTCGGCTGCGCGGGTGGCTTTCCCCCGTCGCTGGTCGCCGCCGCGACCGCGAAAGCGATCGCGAGCCGCGCCGCGGCGCGCGTCGCGGCGACGGCGCACGCGGTCCACGGCGCGATCGGGATCAGCGAGGAGCATGACCTCCAGCTCTTCACCCGCCGCCTCCACGAATGGCGCCTCGCCGACGGATCGGAAAGCTATTGGAACGGCCTGCTTGGACGCGAACGGCTGGTGAGCGATGCGCGTTCCGTCGATTTCGTGCGTGCCCATCTTCAACCGGAAGCGGCGACCGGCTGATGCGCTAGGCGAGCCGGCCGCCGAAGCGTTGCAGGCCCCGACCCGCAGCCACTCGCCGGCGGCCGGACAGCGGTTCGCGGTGAGAGGCTAAAGAAATGCGCAGCCTCGGATATCGGAATGGTGGGTTTTCAAGGTCATCATAAGCATCCTTCAGGCAAGCGCCAGATTGATGCGCCTGATTCACCTCACTTGCTCGCGGGGCATATTCCGATGGCTGCATCGCGCCCAACCCAAGGCGTACCCGGACCGTCGACGACTTCTCGAAACCTGCTGATCGCGCGTTTCGCAGCAAATCTCACGTTTCCAGCCGACGTGTTCCCAGCCATTTCACCATGGCGGGGTCGCGGTGGTCGAAGAAGCTGCTCGCCCCTTGGTCGAGTGTCGCGATCGCGGCCACATCTTCCGCGCTCAGTTCGAAATCGAACACTGCGAAATTCTCGGCCATACGGTCCTTGCGGACCGACTTGGGGATCGCCACTACGCCTCGCTGGATGAGCCAGCGCAGGACCACCTGCGCGATCGACTTGCCGTGCCGCTCGCCGATCGAGCGGAGCAGGTCATTCTCGAACAAGCCATTCTTCCCTTCGGCGAACGGACCCCACGCCTCGGTCTGGATGCCATGCTCACGAAGCAGCGCCTCGGCTTCCGCCTGCTGATGGAACGGATGGATTTCGATCTGGTTGACCGCCGGGACTATCTCGTTGTGGAGCACGAAATCGACGACCCGGTCGGGGTAGAAGTTGCTGATCCCGATCGCCCGGTTCTTGCCCGCGCGGTGCAACTCCTCCATCGCGCGCCACGCGCCGTAAACATCGCCATAGGGCTGATGGATGAGGTAGAGGTCGAGATAGTCGAGCTGAAGTTTGTTGAGCGATCGTTCGAACGCCGCCTTGGCGCCGTCGTAGCTTGCATCTTCGACCCAGAGCTTCGTGGTGACGAAGATGTCCGCCCGGTCGATCCCGCTGCCCCGGATCGCGGCGCCGACCGGCGCTTCATTGCCATAGGATGCCGCGGTGTCGAGCAGGCGGTAGCCGACGTCGAGCGCATCGCGGACGCTGCGCTCGCACTCCGCCGGATCGGGCACCTGGAATACGCCAAAGCCGAGGAGGGGCATGTCGACGCCATTGTTGAGCGTGACCGTTGGGGTGGTGCTTGTCATGATCTTTCAGTCCCTTGTTAGTAGCCGGATGAAGTCGGTTGGCCGGTTGATCGCGCGGGCTAGACGGTCTCGATGGTGTCCAGCCAGCCCTTGACCTCGGTCATCGTGCGGCGCTCTTGATCGGCTTCCATGACGAACGGGTCTTCGATGCGCGCGCCAACGGCATGGCTTCGAAGCACGGCGGCACTGCTGCCCGGCCCGAAGCCGCCATGGGTGATGAACGGGCGGAGCGTTTTTCCCGTCAGGTCGTGCGCCTTCAGGAAGGAGCGGATCACAGGCGGTGCGGTCTCGCCCCAGATCGGAAAGCCCAGATAGATTTCGTCATAAGCGGCGATATTCGCCACCCGCTCGGCGAGCGGCGGTTCGAAGCCGCTGTCGCGTTCGCGCGTTGCCTGTGCCACATTCGCTTCATAATCGGCGGGGGTTGGGCGGAGCGATCCCGTCCTCGACGATATTCAGCAGCAGGCCGATCACAGCGTCGATCAATATATGTTCCGGGGGTCTGTCCGTGTTCAGGAGCTTATGGTCGAGCTATGGGGACCCGTTCTCGATCGAGCGAGAGCCCAAGGAAAGATACGCGATGGAATCGACAATGATCGCGCCGTCGAGTGGATCCGCAACGTACATGCGATGCTGACAATGCGGGTCGATTACTCTGAAACCAAGCAAACGGAGATGCTCCGCGACTTTCTGGTCCCTGCCATCACAAGGTAGCTTGGGTGCGAGATTATCCCGCTTGGATGCAATGTCCGGTTTGGATTGGCTCCGCTCAAGAGGCGACAGGCCGCTAACGGTCAGAAACAAGTCCTCGTGCATGGGCTTTGCTGGTCAGAAGACTACGCCAATGTAACCGGGAACGGCGCAGGGCTACGCTGCTGTACCCATAAGTGCGCTTGGAAACGCTGCAGCTTGCACTTCTGCGCCAGCCTACGCGAAGCCGTTTTTCCCGTTGCAGTGCCGGGTCGACCTACGATATTTTGCTCTGCGATAAGCGTGAAAACTCTCTTCGTCGCTACCCCCAAGTAGGGGCGCCAAGGCTGGCGAATGTCGCGCAAAGCCAAGGTGCTTGGGCGTAGGCTTTCGTGCGTCTGGAAAAGAATGGCTCCCCGGGTAGGATTCGAACCTACGACCGATCGATTAACAGTCGATTGCTCTACCGCTGAGCTACCGAGGAACACGCCGCCGATGCGGGCAAGGCGGCTCCTTTGCCGCCAACCGATATAATTATCAAGAGGGTTTTGGCGGCTTTGCGATTCTCAGACGATAAATTGTTCCATTGCGATGCGTTCGTCGAGG
Organism: Sphingopyxis sp. JAI108; assembly: GCF_013410105.1. Lineage (GTDB taxonomy): Bacteria > Pseudomonadota > Alphaproteobacteria > Sphingomonadales > Sphingomonadaceae > Sphingopyxis > Sphingopyxis chilensis. Next base: position 299,544 of record NZ_JACCCJ010000004.1, on the reverse strand, counting down.
CCCTGGTCGGGGTCGAACAGCAGAGTCAGCGGCCGGCTGCGGTCCGTGGTCACCAATACCGTCTTCACATCGCGGATCTCGCGCTGGTCGGCGACCGCGCTGACCGGGCGTTTCGCGGCTTCGCGGACGTTGAACCGGATGCTCGTCGATTCGGGGACGAGCGCACCACGCCAGCGCCGCGGGCGAAAGGGGCTGATCGGCGTCAGCGCGAGCATTGCGGAATCGAGCGGCAGGATCGGGCCATTGGCGCTGAGGTTATAGGCGGTCGATCCCGCGGGGGTCGACACGAGCACGCCGTCGCAGGCGAGTTCCTCCAGCATCGTCTTTTCGTTGATCAACACCTCGAGCTTCGCCGCCTGGCGCGTTTCGCGGAGCAGCGAGATTTCGTTGATCGCGGGCAATATGTGACGCTCGCCGCTGACCGTCGTGATGTCGCCCGACAGCGGGTGGATCAGATAGGGGCGGGCAGCGGCTATGCGGTCGAGTAGCCCCTCGATACGAAACTCGTTCATCAGGAAGCCGATCGTGCCGCGATTCATGCCGAACACGGGCAGGCTGCGGCGCTGGTCGAGCAGTTGGTGCAACATGTGCAGCAGAAAGCCGTCGCCGCCGAGCGCGATCAGCAGGTCGGCCTCGGCGAGGTCGACGAAATCATAGAGCGGGCGCAGTTCGGCTTCCGCTTCCATGGCTGCGGGCGCGTTCGATGCGACAAGCGCGATCTTGCGAAACATCATGTCCCCTCGCGGACGGCCTGTCAGCCGCCCGTTGCACTCATATGACGCGCGACCGCCGGTCCCGACTTTCGTTCGATATGAAAGTCATGCGCGCGGGGTTTGCCAGCCAATGCGTGATCAATCAAGCCGTCGACATCGCCGCCATCGCGAAGCGCGGCGCGCAGGTCGACATGATCGTCCTGGCCAAGGCACATATAGATGCGGCCTTCGACGGTCAGGCGGATACGATTGCATGTTGCGCAGAAATTGTCGCTGAGCGGTGTGATCAGGCCGAGCGTCACCGGGCTTCCCTCGATGGCGAAATAGCGCGCCGGACCGCCCGTGCGCTGGTCGACCGGATAGATTGCGTGCGCGTCGCGCAGCGGCGCCACGAAATGGTGGAGCGGGATGTAATGATCGCTGCGATCCTCCGCGACCTCGCCCAGCGGCATGGTTTCGATGAGCGTGAGGTCGCAGCCGGCCCTGGCGCAATAGTCGAGCATCGGGAGCAACTGGTCCTCGTTGAGACCGGCGAGCGCGACCATGTTGATCTTGATCGCGAGGCCCGCGGCGCGCGCGGCGCCGATCCCGCTCAGCGCGACATCGAGGTCGCCGACGCGCGTGATGTGCCGAAACGCCTTGGGGTCGAGCGTGTCGAGGCTGACGTTGATACGGCGCACGCCGGCCTGCGCCAGCATCGGCGCATGTTCGGCGAGCCGCATCGCGTTGGTGGTCAGCGTCAGTTCGTCCAGCCCATGGCCGATCAGCGCGCCGAGGCGCATCGCCAGCGTGTCGATCCCGCGCCGCACGAGCGGCTCGCCGCCGGTCAGACGGATGCGGCGAATACCGCGCGCGACGAAACGCCCGGCAAGTTCGGCCATTTCTTCGATACTAAGCACCGCCGATTTGGGCAGGAAGGTCATGTCTTCGGCCATGCAATACCGGCAGCGCAGGTCGCAGCGATCGGTGACCGACAGACGCAAGTAACTGATCCGCCGGCCAAGTCCGTCGATCAGGGGCGCCGGCGACGCGGCGCGATAAGATAATGGGACAGTCACGGACATATTGTGGTGCAAAAGGCACGATCTTGGCAAGGAAAGCCTGCTAGGGAAGCGCGATGAATCATCTGCCCGACTCCCTTTCCGCCTGTGCCCGCAAACTCGAAGCCCTGCACGCGCGGTACGACGCCGATGCAGGCGTCATTCTGGTTCAGGTTGACCAGATGGCGCGCATCAACAACAGCGCCGGGACCGCGACGGGCGACTCGGTGCTCGACGAAATCGGGCGGCGGCTCGAAAATTTCGCCAGCGATGAATTCGGCCAGGGATCGTGCGTCGATCGGCTCGACGGACCGCGCTTCCTGATCGTGCCCGCGACGCCGATGTCGCTCGGCGCGCTCCGCGCCCAGGAACGCGCGCTGCATGTCGCGCTTGCCGAGCCGATCGTGGGCGACCCGAACGGCCGCCTGTCGATCCGCATCGCCGCCGCGCTGATCACGCGCGACGAATCGGTCGCCGAACAGCTGCGCGCCGCCGGTGACCAGCTTGCGCGGCCGGCGTCGGCGCGCGACGGGGTGATGGTTCGCGCCGCGCTGTCGCGGAACGAGGTCGTGATCCACTACCAACCGCAATATGACGTCGCGACCGGCGAAATGACCGGCGTCGAGGCCTTGCTGCGCTGGCAGCATCCCGAGCTCGGCTTGCTGGGCGCGGGGCCGCTCGTGACCGCGGCGCGCGCCGCGCGGCTCGAATGCGAGCTCACCGAACATGCGCACCGCGTCGCGCTCGCGGAAATGGCGACCTGGCCCAAGGCGCTCGCCGGGCTTCGCGTCTCGCTCAACATCACCGCCGCCGATCTCGGTGATCCCGAATTCGCCGGACGCTTCGCCGCGATGGCCAAGACGGCGAAGGTCGATCCCGACCGGCTGACGCTCGAACTCACCGAACAGGCGATGTTGAGCGATCCGGCGAGCGCGGCTGAACAGCTCGCGCAAATCCGCGCGCACGGCGTGGCGATCGCAATCGACGATTTCGGAACCGGCTATTCCAGCCTGTCGCTGCTCGCGCGGCTGCCGATCGACTATCTCAAGATCGACAGCGGCTTCACCCGGACGATCGACGGCAGCGACCGCGACCGCATCGTGGTGCGCGCGATCGTTGACCTGGCGCGCGCGCTTGGGCTGCTGGTGGTCGCCGAGGGAATCGAGAATGAACGGCAACTCGAACGCCTGTCCGAACTCGGCGTCGCGACCTGGCAGGGATTCCTGAAATCGGGGCCGGTGCCGTCGAGTCAATTGCTGGATTTATTGAATACCTAAATTCCGTTCGCCCTGAGCTTGTCGAAGGGCCGCTCTTTCTTTTGCCGTCGGAGGAAGAATGGACGGTGCTTCGACTAGCTCAGCTCGAGCGGAAGACAAGGCGTCAGGGCTCTATGACGCCTGCCGCGCCAGCTTGCCCAAACCTTTCGATAATTGCAGCGCGCCATTGAGCCGCGCCCCGGTGCTGACCCAGTCGCCGCTGACCGACAATTTGTTGTCGGGCCGGATACGCGCACGGCCTTTCAGTCGCTCGACATAGGCGATGAGACCGGGGACGTTCGCGAACTGGTCGCCGTGGAAGCTGACCAGCGCGCCCTTGGTGCCGACGTCGAGCTTGGCGATGCCCGCGAGTTTCGCGTTGGCCTTGATTTCCATCAGCTGGAGGAGGTTCGCGGTCTCGGGCGGCAGCGGGCCGAAGCGGTCGATCATCTCGGCGGCGAAGGCATCCAGCGCGGCGCGATCCTCGGCCTCGTTGAGGCGGCGATAGAGCGCCATGCGCAGCGGCAGGTCGGGGACGTAATCCTCGGGAATCAGGATCGGCGCGTCGACGGTAATCACGGGCGACAGCGCTTCGCGCGGCGGCGCGGCGCCCATGCCTTCGGCCTTTGCCACCAAAATCGCCTCTTCGAGCATCGACTGATAGAGTTCGAAGCCGACTTCGCGGATATGCCCCGATTGCTCGTCGCCGACGAGATTGCCCGCGCCGCGAATGTCGAGATCGTGGCTCGCGAGCTGGAAACCCGCGCCCAATGTGTCGAGATCGCCGAGCAGCTTGAGCCGTTTTTCGGCGGTGTCGGTGATCGCGCCGCCTTCAAGCGTCGTCAGATAGGCATAGGCGCGTGTCTTCGACCGCCCGACACGGCCGCGCAGCTGATAAAGCTGTGCAAGGCCGAAACGGTCGGCGCGGTGGACGATCAGCGTGTTGGCGCTAGGAATGTCCAGCCCTGACTCGACGATCGTCGTCGATACGAGCACGTCATATTTGCGATCGTAGAAGGCGCTCATCCGCTCCTCGACATCGCCCGGCGCCATCTGGCCGTGCGCGACGACATATTTGATCTCGGGCACGCGCGTGCGCAGGAATTCCTCGATGTCGGGCAGATCCTTGATGCGCGGGGTAACGAAGAAGCTTTGCCCGCCGCGATCATGCTCGCGAAGCAACGCCTCGCGGATCACGACCGGATCCCACGGCGCGACATAGGTGCGAACCGCGAGGCGATCGACCGGCGGGGTCTGGATGACGCTAAGCTCGCGGAGGCCCGACATCGCCATCTGAAGCGTGCGCGGGATCGGGGTCGCGGTGAGGGTCAGGACGTGGACGTCGGCCTTGAGCTGCTTCAGCCGCTCCTTGTGGACGACCCCGAACCGCTGCTCCTCGTCGACGATGACGAGGCCGAGATTCTTGAATTCGACCGACTTGGCGATCACGGCATGGGTGCCGACGACGATGTCGATCTGGCCGCTCGCGAGGCCGTCGCGCGTCTTCTGCGCTTCGCTCGCGGGGACAAGGCGCGACAGGCGGCCGATATTGACCGGGAAGCCTTTGAAGCGTTCGACGAAATTCGTGTAATGCTGACGCGCGAGCAGCGTGGTCGGGACGACGACCGCGACCTGAACGCCCGCCATCGCCGCGACGAAGGCGGCGCGCAGCGCGACCTCGGTCTTCCCGAAACCCACGTCGCCGCAGACGAGCCGGTCCATCGGGCGCCCCGACGCCATATCGGCGAGCACGTCGCCGATCGCGCGGTCCTGGTCGTCGGTTTCCTGATAGGGAAAACGGTCGGCGAAGGCGGGGTAGGCGGCATCCTGCGCGAGCAGTTCGCCCGACCGGAGCGCGCGCTGCGCTGCGGTCGCGAGCAGTTCGCCCGCGATCTCGCGGATACGCTCCTTCATCCGCGCCTTGCGGCGTTGCCATGCTTCGCCGCCCAATTTGTCCAGCGCGACGCCGTCGCTTTCGCCGCCGTAGCGCGAGAGGACATCGAGATTTTCGACGGGGACGTAGAGCTTGTCGCCGCCCGAATAGGTCAGCGCGACGCAATCATGGGGGCTGCTCCCGACCGGAATCTGGGTCAGCCCCTCGTAGCGTCCGATGCCGTGGTCGAGATGGACGACGAGGTCGCCGACGCTGAGCGTCGCGAGCTCGGCGAGGAAGGCATCGGCGCTCTTGCGGCGCTTCTGGCGGCGGACGAGGCGCTCGCCGAGAATATCCTGTTCGGTGAGCAGGCTGATCGCGTCGGAGGCGAAGCCGTGGTCGAGCGGCAGGACGATCATGGCGGTCGCGCCGCCGTTTTCCGACGAGGCGGTGCCGAGTGCATCCTGCCAGCTGTCGACCGGCGCAAGCGACGTCACCCCATGCTCGCGTAGTAATCCCGACAGGCGCTCGCGCGCCCCGCCCGAATAGCTCGCGATGATCGCGCGCCGGCCCTTGCGGCGCTCGTCCGACAGATGGTCGGCGACCTTGTCGTAAACATTGAGGTCGGCGGTGCGTTCGGGGGTGAAATCGCGCGCCGCGAAAGTTTCAAGGTCGACCACTGTCGCGGCGGGTGGGACGTCGAAGGGCGTGACGATATGGATCGGGCGGTCTTTCGCCGCCGCGGCCCATTCGCCTTCGCTCAGATAGAGCGCCTCGGGCGCGAGCGGGCGGTAGCTGCCCGGCGACTCGCGTTCGGCGGCAACGCGGTTGGCGTGATAGTCGGCGATCGCGGCAAAGCGCGTCTCGGCGGTCGCCTCGGTGCGGTGGCCGCGCAGCACCGGCGTCGCGGGGTCGATATGGTCGAAGAGGGTCGCCAGCCGTTCCTCGAACAGCGGCAGCCAGTGATCCATGCCTGCCTGCCGGCGCCCGTCGCTGACCGCCTGATAGAGCGGATCGCCGGTCGATTGCCCTCCGAACAGGTCGCGATAGGCCGAGCGGAAACGCTTGATCGTTGCTTCGTCGAGCAGGGTTTCGGACGCCGGGAGCAGTTGCAGCGCCTTGGCGGGGCCAAGGCTCCGCTGGTCGGCAGGGTCGAAGCGGCGGATGCTCTCGATCTCGTCGCCGAAGAAATCGACGCGCAGGCCGGTTTCCTCGCCCGCGGGAAACAGGTCGAGGATGCCGCCGCGCACCGCGAACTCGCCCTGATCGGCGACGGTATCGACGCGGCTGAAGCCGTTCGAGACGAGCAGTTCGGCGAGCGCATCGCGATCGATCCGCTGCCCCGCCGCGAGCGTCGTCGCGAGCTGGCGGATGCGAAAGGGCGTGAGCGTGCGCTGCGTGATCGCGGCGACCGTCGTAAGGATCAGTTCGCCGCGTTTCGCCGGCTGTTGCAGCGCCGACAAGGTTGCGAGCCGATCGGCGCTGGCGCGCATCGACGGACCCGCGCGGTCGTAGGGCAGGCAGTCCCATGCGGGGAAGCGGTGCACGATCAGGTCGGGCGCAAAGAAGGGCGCCGCGTCGGCGACCGCCTGCATCGCCGCGTCGTCGGTCGCGACATACACGAGCCTCCTGTCGCTGGCGCGCGCGAGGTCGGCGAGCAGCAGCGGCAGGAAGCCGTCGGCGGCGCGCGCGAGCGTCAGCGGCGTCGCTGCCGACGCGATGGCGGCGAATATGTCGGCGGCGCTCCGGGTCATGGCAGCGGTATATAGTCCAGCCGGCGCATCGCGGCGATCATGTCGGGGCGGTCGAGATGCGCGGGCGGTTCGCCGGTGCCGAGCGCCCATGCCATGATATCGACGTCGTCCTCTTCGACGACGATTTCGAACCAGGCGATCTCTTCTTCGCTCCACCCCGCCGAATAGCGGTCGAAAAAGCCGCCGATCATATAGTCGGCCTCGCGCGTGCCGCGGTGCCAGGCGCGGAATTTCAGGCGTTTGAGGCGGTCGGTCATGGCGGGCCTTTTAGAGCGGTTGGGCAATGTATCAACGGACATTCCCCAACCCGTTCGCATCGAGCGAAGTCGAGATGCCCATCGGCTCGGCGGCTTGCCTTCCGGGTGTCTCGACTTCGCTCGACACGAGCCGAAAGACGAGGCTAGACACGCCTAGCGATGCGACCCGAAATCCTCAATCCACTCTTTGCCGCGCTGACCGACCTCAAAGGCGTCGGGCCGCAGCTTGCCAAGCCGCTGACGCGGCTGGGGCTGGAGCGCGTCGTCGATGTGCTGTTCCATCTGCCAACGGGGCTGATCTCGCGCTTTCCGGTCGATCGGCTCGATCAGGCGCTTCCCGGGCAGACGATCATCGTCGAACTGACGGCGCAGGATTATCGGCCGGGCCGGAGTCCGCGCGCGCCGTTCGGGGTCGATGCGTTCGACAGCGCGGGCGACCATGTGCGGCTGGTCTATTTCGGGCGGACCTCCGGCCTTGCACGCAAGCTCTTCCCCTTGGGCGAAAAGCGCCGCGTGTCGGGGCGGCTCGATCTCTATGGCGAGATGCGCCAGATCGTGCATCCCGATCAGGTCGTCGAACCGGGCGACGAAGCGGGGATCGCCGAGCATGAACCCGTCTATCCGCTGACCGAAGGGCTCACCAACGCGCGGCTGTCGCAACTCGCACAGGTCGCGCTCGAACGGCGCCCCGAGCTTGCCGAGTGGATCGATGGGCCCTTGCTGACCAGCCGCAATTGGCCGGCCTGGAGCGAGGCGATGGCGCGCGCGCATGCCAGCCCGCGCGACGAGGTGGCGCGCGACCGGCTCGCCTATGATGAGATTTTCGCGAGCCAGGTCGCGCTGATGCTGATCCGGCAGGGCCTCAGGACGCGCAAGGGCAGGGCGATCGTCGGCGACGGCCGGTTGACCGATGCCCTCCAGCTACCGTTCGGCCTCACCGGCGCGCAGGAGCGCGTCGGGCGCGAGATTGCGGGCGACATGGCGCAGGACATGCCAATGCTGCGCATGCTGCAGGGCGACGTTGGGTCGGGCAAGACGCTGGTGGCGCTGCGCACGATGCTGGCGGCGGTGGAGGCGGGGACGCAGGCTGCGCTGCTTGCGCCGACCGAGATTCTCGCGCGCCAGCATTTTGCGACGCTGCAACGGATGCTCGGCGGTTTGCCCGTGAACCTCGCAATCCTGACCGGGCGTGACAAGGGCAAGGCCCGCGAATCGACGCTGATGGGGCTCGCCGATGGCAGCATCGACATCCTCGTCGGCACCCACGCGATCTTCCAGCAGGCGGTGACCTACAAGGACCTGGCGCTTGTCGTCGTCGACGAGCAGCACCGTTTCGGCGTCGCGCAGCGGCTGATGCTCACCCAAAAGGCCGTGCGGCCGCCGCACCTGCTCGTGATGACCGCAACCCCGATCCCGCGCACGCTGCAACTCGCCAATCATGGCGAGATGGACGTGTCGCAGATCGACGAAATGCCGCCGGGGCGCACCCCGGTCGATACGCGCGTCATCTCGCTCGACCGGCTGGACGATGTCATCGACAGCCTCGACCGCCATCTCGCGACCGGGGCGCAAGCCTATTGGGTCTGCCCGCTGGTGGCCGAGAGCGAAGGGAGCGAACTCGCCGCGGCGGAAGACCGGGCCGTGCTGCTTCGCGAACGGCTGGGCGGCGCGCGCATCGGGCTGGTCCACGGCCGGATGAAGGGGCCAGAGAAAGATGAGGTGATGGCCCGCTTCCAGGCCGGAGAGATCGGCGTGCTCGTCGCGACGACGGTGATCGAGGTCGGGGTCGATGTACCCGCCGCCAGCCTGATGATCGTCGAACATGCGGAGAATTTCGGGCTCGCGCAGCTCCACCAGCTCCGCGGCCGCGTCGGACGCGGCGCGGCGAAATCGGTGTGCCTGCTGCTGCGCTCGCAGAACCTTTCCGAAACGGCGCGCGAGCGGCTGGCGCTGATGCGCGAAACGAACGACGGTTTCGTGATTGCCGAGAAGGATCTGGAACTGCGCGGCGGCGGCGAATTGCTCGGACTCAAGCAGTCGGGAGATGCCGATTACAGGCTCGCGACACCCGAACAGCTGGTGCGCCTGCTGCCGGTTGCGCACGACGACGCACGGCTGTTCGTCGAGCGCGACGGCGGCATGGAAGGGGTGCGGGCCGAGGCGGTGCGCCTCTGCCTCTATCTGTTCGAGCGCGATGCGGCGGTGCCGCTTTTGCGGAGCGGATGATCTTCTCGCCTCCCGCAAGCGGGAGGGGTAACCAGCTTGGGCTTCAAACTTTGGATTTAGTTGACGTCCCCACGCGCCCCCATCGCGCGGATCATCGGCAGATAATCTTCGACCGAGATCGACTTTTCGAACTGCACACCGGTCTTGCCGCCGAGCGACCAGACCACCTTCGCCGCGGTGCGGCCGATGATCGGCATGCGGAAAACGACGAGGTCGCCGGGCTCAAGCCCGCGCTCGAAGCGCATCAGCAGGCCGTCGGCGCTGATGTTGACGCAGGTGCACATTTCCTGCCGTCCGTCGGGCATGACAAAGGGCAGGCGGCAATAGACGTCGCTACGCGGAGCGATCCGCTGGTCGAGGCCGACATAGTGGGCCTTGCTGGTGTCGATCTTGCGCATATCCGTGGACCTTGTTGATTTTGCCATGACGATCCATTCGATTGCTGAAGAAGTGGTAAACGCTTTTGTGCGCGTTACCGCACCACAAGGCCATGTTTTTTTGATCCGAGGCTCAGCGGAACAGCATTCTCGCCGGGCTGGATCAACTGGTGCGGGTCGCGGACGACGTTACCATCGACTTTCACCGCGCCCTCGTCGAGCTTGCGGCGGGCCTCCTTGTTCGAGGCGGCGAAGCCGAGTTCGCGCAAGGCGTCGACGACGCTGATCCCTTCGGCGGGGGCGATCGCCTGCGGCAGGTCGCCACCGATCTGTCCCTTTTCAAAGGTTTGCGTCGCGGTCTCGGCGGCGGCCAGCGCGGCGTCGGCGCCGCGGCACATCGCGGTCGCTTCGTTCGCGAGGATTTTCTTCGCCTCGTTGATCTCCGCGCCCTCGAGCGCTTCGAGCCGCGCGATCTCGCCCAGCGGCAGGTCGGTGAACAGCTTCAGGAACTTGCCGACGTCGCGGTCGTCGCAGTTGCGCCAATATTGCCAATAGTCAAAATGGGACAGTTGTTCGGGATTAAGCCACACCGCGCCGGCGGCGGTTTTGCCCATTTTGGCCCCCGCTGCGGTCGTCAGCAGCGGAGTCGTGAGACCATAGAGATCGGCGCCATCCATGCGACGGCCCAACTCCATCCCGTTGACGATATTGCCCCATTGGTCCGATCCGCCCATCTGCAAACGGACACTCATGTCCTTCGACAGGTGGCGGAAGTCGTAGCCCTGGAGGATCATGTAGTTGAATTCGAGGAAGGTCATCGGCTGCTCGCGCTCGAGCCGTAGCTTGACCGAATCAAAGGTCATCATGCGGTTGATCGTGAAGTGCGTGCCGACTTCTTGCAGCAGTTCGATATAGCCGAGCCGGCCGAGCCAGTCCTGATTGTCGACCATCACCGCATCGGTCGGGCCGTCGCCGAAGATCAGGAACTGCTGGAAGATGCTGAAGATCGACGCGATATTCGCGGCGATCGTCGCGTCCGACAGCATCTTTCGGCTTTCGTCGCGCCCGGTCGGGTCGCCGATCCGCGTCGTCCCGCCGCCCATCAGCACGACCGGCTTGTGCCCCGTCTGTTGCAGGCGGCGCAGCATCATGATCTGGACGAGGCTGCCGACGTGCAAGCTGGGCGCGGTCGCGTCGAATCCGATATATCCGGGGACGACCTGTTTCGCCGCGAGCGCATCGAGCCCTTCCGCGTCGGTCATCTGGTGGATATAGCCTCGCTCGTCGAGAAGGCGCAGCAGGTCGGATTTATAGTTCGTCATAGCGGGCGGGCGCTTAGCATGGGGTTTGATATTTGGATAGCATGCGCAAGGAACTGATCTGCCACCCCGACACGCCGGGCAAGGCGGTCCGATCGGTCGCGGTCGACGTCAGCCTGTCGTTCGAGGATGGTTTCGCGCTCCGCTATATCGTGGGGGGCGCGATCGCCGGCCTTGTGCTGCCCCATGGCGAGGGCGAACTGGTCATCGCCGACAGCGCGACCCGCGGATTGTGGGAAAGCACCTGTTTCGAGGCGTTCCTGACCGAAGAGGGGCAGCCCGACTATACCGAATTCAACTATGGCCCCGACGGACGTTGGGCCTGTTACCAGTTCGACGATTATCGCTCGCTACTGCGCACCGACGAGCTCGCGCCGTGGGAAATGGTCGCCGAGCGTGGCGAGCAAAGCTATGCGTTGCGCGTCGAGCCCGGCATCTTCCCCGACGTCGGCGCAAAGCTCGCGCTGTCCGCGGTGATCGAGGAACTCGACGGCACGAAAAGCTATTGGGCGCTCGCGCATCCGCCGGGCAAGCCCGACTTTCATCATCCCGATTGCTTTGCGCTGACGCTTGAGGCACGCGGGCGGGCATGACGACCCTTTTCGGCATCGACCGCCTGCTCGCCGACCCGGCGCTTCGCAAACCGCTCGAAGGCAAGCGCGTCGCGCTGCTTGCGCATCCTGCCTCGGTCACTGCCGACCTGACGCACAGCGTCGATGCGCTCGTCGCGGCGGGGCTCGATATCACCGCGGTGTTCGGGCCGCAGCACGGCGTTCGCGGTGATCTTCAGGACAATATGATGGAGTCGCCCGACTTCACCGATCCGGTCTATGGCATGCCGGTGTTCAGCCTCTATGGCGAGGTGCGCCGGCCGAGTGGCCAGTCGATGCACACCTTCGACGTGATGCTGGTCGACCTGCAGGATCTGGGCTGCCGCATCTACACCTATGTGACGACCTTGCTCTACATCCTCGAAGCCGCGGCGCAGCACGGCAAGGCGGTGTGGGTGCTCGACCGGCCCAATCCGGCGGGGCGCCCGGTCGAGGGCACGCGGCTTCTGCCCGGCTGGGAAAGCTTTGTCGGCGCAGGGCCGATGGTGATGCGACATGGCCTGACGATGGGCGAGATGGGGCACTGGTTCATCCGCCACTTCGGGCTCGATGTCGATTACCGCGTGATCGCGATGGAGGGATGGGATCCGAAAGGCCCCGGCTTCGGCTGGCCGATTGATCGCGTGTGGATCAACCCCAGCCCGAACGCCGCGAACGTCAACATGGCGCGCGCCTATGCCGGCACGGTGATGGTCGAGGGCGCGACCTTGAGCGAGGGCCGCGGCACGACGCGCCCGCTCGAGCTGTTCGGCGCGCCCGATATCGATGCGAAGGTGGTGATTGCCGAAATGCAGCGCCTCGCGCCGCAATGGCTCGGCGGATGCAAGCTGCGCGACATCTGGTTCCAGCCAACCTTTCACAAGCATGTCGGCCAGCTCAATAGCGGCGTGCATATCCATGCCGACGGGCCGTGGTACGATGACGATGCGTTCCAGCCGTGGCGCGTGCAGGCGCTGGGATTCAAGGCGATCCGCAGCCTCTATCCGGACTATCCGATCTGGCGTGGCAAGGATTTCAAATATGAATATACCGACGATGTGCTCGCGATCGACGTGATCAACGGCGGACCGGGCCTGCGCGAGTGGGTCGACGATGCGGGTGCAGATGCGGGCGATCTCGACGCGCTGGCGCTGCCCGACGAGGCGGCGTGGCGCGAAGAGATCGCGGATTTGCTGATTTATTGAGGGGCGAACAAATGCTGACGATCTGGCGGCGAAGCTTGGCGGCTGCGATCAGCATTGCCCTTGCATTCCCGATCGCAAGCTGCGCGGCCGAGCCGTCAGCCGCATCCTTCGTCGAGCGTGAGATCATTACGCTGCCGTTCCCCGGCGGGACCGATATCGAGCGTCTGAAGCAATCCCATCGTGATGTCGTCGGCCTGCTGCGGAAACGGGCAGCAGAAGAAGCGCGCGACTCAAAATATCAGCCTCATGTCGGCGTTTATACCGTTTTTCCTGCCAACCCTGCGCGCCCGCGGACCATCATTGGCGCGGTGACACCCCGCAAGGGTGTGTTCTACGCCGTGCCTTATGGCCATTATGTATCGCTGGACGATTACAATAATGGCCGGATAGAGCCGAAGGACAAGATCGATGTGTGCCGAATGGAAATGCGATGGGACCGGCTTCCGGGCGGGCCGATCGCGCCGGGGTTCGTCTGGGCGCGCATGTATATGCCGGACCTCGATTGCAAGTTGCCGCCGGCCGACCAGTTGGCCCTGCTGGATGAGTGGAAAAACCGCAAGGCAAGGCCGGACTATATCGTCGAAGACAAGGTTTCGGCAGGCGATGTCAGCGTTACGCTGATCCGGGAAGTTCGGCCGAAAGGCTCGGCATATCGGCCCTACGATGCCGTTGCGGCGTCGGCGAAGATGATGGAAGCCGGGGATGTTGTGACGTGGGCGATACCGTTGATCGAGGATAACGAGACCGCATCGGTCGTTGCGACGCGGCGCGGACGATTGTTTGCCTATTTTTCCGACGGAATTTACGCGCGGGACTTCCAGGACCTGATGTGCGTTGCCGATGGACTGTCATGGGCCGATATCGTGGCAGAGCCGGGCCTGCTCGGGACGGAGACCGCCCGGCGGTTCTGCCAAGATCTGATGAGGCAATATAGTGATCGCCGCAGCGAAGAGATGCAGCGCATCAATGAAAAATTGCCGCCGCCCTTAAGTATACCCATGACGCCCCGAAACTGACGGAGAGAAAGCAATGATGCAGCGACGGCAATTTCTGGGCACCGCGGCGATCGGCGGACTGGCGGCGACTTTGCCCGCGCCGGCGTTCGCCGCCGATACGGCCGGCCTTCCCAATCTCGCCGCCAAGGCAGTGCCGATCGGCAAGGCCGAGCGTGTGGCGCGGATCGCCAAGGCGAAGGAGTTGATGCGCGCGAACGACATCGGCGCGCTGTTGATCGAGCCGGGGTCGAGCCTCATCTATTTCACCGGGGTCGAATGGTGGCGCAGCGAGCGGCTGACCGCCGCGGTGCTGACGCGCGAGGGCGAGGTCGCGATCGTCACGCCCTTTTTCGAAGAACCGTCGGTGCGTGAGAGCCTGGGCGTTGAGGCCGAGGTGCTGACGTGGAACGAGGACGAGAATCCGCTCGCCGCGGTCGCCGCCTGGCTCGGCAAGCGCGGGCTGGCCAAAGGAAAGATCGGCGTCGAGGAAACGGTGCGCTATTTCGCCGTCGATGGCCTCGAGAAAGCGATGCCGCAGGCGACCGTCGTCAACGGCGCGCCGGTGGTGCGCGGATGCCGGATGCACAAGTCGCCCGCCGAAATCGCGCTGATGCAGGTCGCCGCCGACATCACGCTCGCCGCCTATCGCCACACCGCGCCGCGCATCGAGGCGGGGATGACCCCCGCCGACATCGGCGCGATCATGAAGAGCGCGACCGAAGCACTCGGGGGCAAGAGCGAGTTCGAACTGATCCTGCTCGGCGAAGCGAGTGCCTATCCGCACGGGTCGGGCAAGCCGCAGGCGATGAAGCAGGGCGAAGTCGTGCTGATGGATTGCGGCGCGACCGTGCACGGCTACCAGTCCGACATCTCGCGCAGCTTCGTCTATGGCAAGGCGAGCGCGCGCCAGCGGCAGGTCTGGGACCAGATGCGCAAGGGGCAGGACGTCGCCTTCGCCGCCGCGAAGCTTGGCACCCCCGCGGGGACGGTCGATGACGCGGTGCGCGCCTATTATGAAAGCCTCGGCTGGGGACCGGGTTATAAGCTTCCCGGCACCTCTCACCGCACCGGCCACGGCATCGGGCTCGACGGGCACGAGCCGGTCAACCTGGTGCGCGGCGAGACGACGAAGCTCGCGCCCGGCATGTGTTTCTCGAACGAGCCGGGCATCTATATTCCCGGCGAGTTCGGCATCCGGCTGGAGGATTGTTTCTACATGACCGACAGCGGCCCAAAGTGGTTCAGCGAACCGCCGCCGTCGATCGACAACCCGTTCGGCTAATCCGGCATCCGCGGCCGCTGGACCAGACTGACCAGCACGAATGAGATGATCATCAGCAAATACCAGCTGCCGAGCTTTTCGAGCCCGACCATGTGCCAGCCGTCGTTCTGGCTCGGATAGGTCCAGGCGCGCGCGAAGGTGCCGATATTTTCGGCGAACCAGATGAACAGCGCGACGAGGCCCCAGCCCACGAGCAAGGGCATCCGGCGGTGGACATGGAGTGGACGGAACCACACCTGACAGCGCCAAAAGAGCAGCGCGGTCGCGGCGAACAGGAACCAACGGATGTCGTACAGCCAATGGTGGGCGAAGAAATTGACGTAGATCGCGGCGGCGAGGGCGTAGCTTGCCCAGACGGGCGGATAGCCGGTGTAGCGAAAATCGAAGATACGCCACACGCGGGCGATATAGCTGCCCACCGCCGCATACATGAAGCCCGAAAAGAGCGGCACCGCGCCAATGTGGAGCAGGCTCGCTTCGGGATATTGCCACGATCCCGCGGCGGTCTTGAACAATTCCATCACCGTGCCGACGATGTGGAAGATCAGGATGACGAGCGCCTCTTTCGGTGTCTCGAGCCGGAAGGTGAGCATGGCGAGTTGGATCAGCATCGCGCCGATGGTGATCGCGTCATAGCGGTGGACGGCTGCGTCGTCGGGCCAGAAGAGATGCGTGCCGAGCAGCAGCGCGAGCATCAGGCCGCCGAACAGGCATGCCCAGCCCTGCTTGAAGCCGAAAACGAGAAATTCGAGGAACCAGCCGCGCGGTCCCGGCTCGACCGCCATCGCCTCCAGCCGCGAGCGGACAGCATGGAAGCGGCTGTGACCGCGTTCCGGTTCAGACATGGACGGCGACCCAGGCGATCAGCAACGCGGCAGGGAGTAGCAAAGCCTGCGCGAGAATCGTGCCAGCGAGGCGGCTTAGCGAAATGAAGGTGATCGCGCGCCGGAAATCGGCCTCGTCGACCTTCCCCTCGACCGCATCGTCGGTCATCACCGAGAGCTGCGGATCGATGAAGGCAAACAGGAGTATCGTCGCGAAACCGTTGATCAGCGCCGACAATTGTGAGGCTGTGACCCGGAATTCCGGGGCAAGGTAGCCGGCGTAGAGCGAGGCGACGACGCCGACGGCGAGCAGCGACTGCGCGAGGCAATTGGCGATGAGCACGCCCCAGCCGATCCCCTTCGGCATTTGCCAGCTCTTCAGATGCGAAAGACGGGGGAAAGTCAGCGATCGGCCCAGAGTGCGAACCCCGGCTGGACTCACCGCCTTCAGCGCCAGTTTCGTCGTCGAACGGTTGTCCTGATACCAGCCGATCGCGGCGGCGAACATGCGCTGCCCCGTCGGCACGAGCAATATGCCGACCAGCGTCGCGACGCTCGCCGCGGCGAGAACGAACTGCATATCGATGAATAGCGCGGTGCCGCTGCCGTCGTGGATACGCGTCTCGATGCGCTTGGCGAGGAAAGGGCCGAGAAAGCTGTTGGAAGTGCGCGAGAAGAGCACGAGGATGTTGAACAGCGCGAACGACATCGCGATCCGCCGCGTTCGCACCCCGGCGATGCGCGCGGCATAGGCGAGCGCGCCGATCAGGTTGATGAAGCCGGTGAGCAGCAGGATGGTGAGGAGGGGGAGGTCGATCATTGCGGGGTCTAATTTCTCGTCATTGCGAGCGAAGCGAAGCAATCCAGGGCGGTTTACGCGAACTCTGGATTGCCACGGGCCTTCGGCCCTCGCAATGACGATTAAATGAAACTGTGGATCAATGCTTGCGCGTCAGCTCGCGCATCGCATCGTCGAGGCCGGCGAGGGTCAGCGGATACATGCGGTCGTTCATCAGCTGTTTGATCAGCTTGACCGACTGGGTGTAGCCCCAATGCGCCTCGGGCACCGGGTTGAGCCACACCGCGGCGGGATAGACATGGGTGATGCGCTGGAGCCAGACCGCGCCCGATTCTTCGTTGAAATGCTCGACGCTGCCGCCCGGATGGGTGATTTCATAGGCGCTCATCGACGCGTCGCCGACGAAGATCACTTTGTAATCATGGCCATATTTGTGGAGAATGTCCCACATCTGGTGGCGTTCGGACCAGCGGCGCTTGTTATCCTTCCACACGCCTTCGTACGGGCAATTGTGGAAATAGAAGAATTCGAGATTCTTGAATTCGGTCGTCGCGGCGCTGAAGAGTTCCTCGCACAGCTTGATGAAAGGGTCCATCGATCCGCCGACGTCGAGGAACAGCAGCAGCTTGACCGCGTTGCGCCGTTCGGGGCGCATCTGGATGTCGAGCCAGCCCTGCCGCGCGGTGCCGTCGATCGTGCCCGGAATGTCGAGCTCGTCCGCCGCGCCCTCGCGCGCGAACTTGCGCAGCCGGCGAAGCGCGATCTTGATGTTGCGGGTGCCGAGCTCCTTGGTGTTGTCGAGATTCTGGAACTCGCGCTTTTCCCAGACCTTCAGCGCGCGTTTGTGCTTGCTCTCGCCACCGATCCGCACGCCCTCGGGATTATAGCCCGAATTGCCGAAAGGCGAGGTGCCGCCGGTGCCGATCCACTTGCTGCCGCCCTCGTGGCGCTTTTGCTGTTCCTCGAGCCGCTCTTTCAGCGTCTCCATGATCTTGTCCCAGTCGCCGAGCGATTCGATCGCCGCCATTTCCTCGGGGGTCAGGAATTTCTCGGCAACGGCTTTCAGCCAGTCCGCCGGGACATCGACCGGGTTCTGACCGTAATCCGAAATGATGCCCTTGAAGACCTTGTTGAACACCTGGTCGAAGCGGTCGAGCAGGCCCTCGTCCTTCACGTAAATCGCGCGGCTGAGATAATAGAATTGCTCGGGGCTGCGGTCGATCACCTCGCGGTCGAGCGCCTCCAGCAGCATCAGATGCTCTTTCAGGCTGGCGGGAATGCCCGCGGCGCGAAGCTCGTCGAGAAAGCCGAAAAACATGGCGCAGGCGTATCGCGTTCGCGCGGTGCGTGCAATCACTTTACGTTCACGTAAAGCGGCGGGAGGCAACATCTGGACCGCCGGTGTGCAACTGACCGGAAGCGACCGGAGGTTGCCGATAGAGATCTGTGCCCCGGCGAAAGCCGGGGTCCAGAAAGATGACGCTAACCCGGCATATTTCCGCACTGGGCCCCGGCTTTCGCCGGGGTGCACAAGGGTCAGCTCACCACCCCAAAACCGACATATCCGCGCATCCACCCATTGACCCCCCGTTAACCAATGTTGGGCATAGCTTCGCGATCATTCAGGGACGCGGGCAAGCCAATGAAATATGATCCGATCAACCCGGAGGCACAGATCCTCGACCAGTCGGTCGCGAGCGACTGCGGCGAGCTCGCCGTCGGGTGCAGCGACGCCGCAGGGCGGATCAAACGTGCGACCGACCAGATGGAACGGCAAATCGGCGAGCTTGGTCGGCTCGAGGAATATGTCGTCAGCCTCGAGGCAGACCAGCGCCAGATCGCCGATTCGACCGACGAGGCGAAACTGCTGTCGGCGCGCGCCTGCGAACAGCTCGACACCGGCGCCGAGCGCGTCAACGCCGCGGTCAGCGAATTCCGCTCGGTGATCGACCTCGTCGCGCGGCTTGGCACGCATGTCACCAATTTCGCCGCGGTGATGGAGCAGGTCCAGCAGGTCAGCCAGTCGATCGAATCGATCGCCAAGACGACCAACATGCTCGCGCTCAATGCCGCGATCGAGGCCGAGCGCGCGGGCGATGCCGGCCGGACCTTCGCCGTCGTCGCGGCCGAGGTGAAGAAGCTCGCGCAGAACACGCGCGGCGCGACCGACGAGATCCGCCGCAGTATCGGAAGCCTCGCCGCCGAGGCGAGCGGGCTCGTCACTGAAATCCAGTCGGGGGTCGAACAGTCGAGCCGCGCCGAGGCGCAGTTCGAAACGATCACCGACGCGCTCCACGACGCGACGCATCTCGTCGCCTTGCTCGACGACCAGAGCGACCGCATCGCGCAGTCGAGCGCGATGGTCCATGCCAATGGTGCGAAAGTGCGCGAGGCGCTCGATCTGGTGGTGAATTCGGTACGCGACAATAGTTCGACGCTGGAGGGCACGCGCGATTCGATCCTGTCGATGGAGCATGTGTCGAACCGCATGTTCAACGCGGTGATCTCCGCGGGGGTCAGTCCGCAGGATTCGGCGATCGTCGAACTCGCCGCGAAGGTGCGCGACGAATTCGTGGGCCTTGCCGAAAAGGCGATCGCGCGCGGCGAGCTGACGATGGATCAGCTTTTCGACGCCGATTATGTGCGCGTGCCGAACTCGAACCCCGAACGCTTCCGCACGAGCCTGTGCGACTGGGCCGACGCCCACTGGCGCCCGCTGTTCGACCGCATCGTCGCGAGCCACCCCGAAATCAAGATGTCGTCGGCGGGCGACATGAACGGCTTTCTGCCGACGCACATCACCGAATGCTCACGCGCGCCGACCGGCGACCTCGAGCATGACACGGCGCATTGCCGCAACGGCCGCATCCTGCTCGACGATACCGACATGGCGGCCAAGCGCAGCACCGCACCTTTCTTCATGACCGTCTATCGTCAGGAAGGCGACGGCATCAATTACCTGACCGTGCGCAACGTCTATATGCCCGCGATCATCGGCGGGCGCCGCTGGGGCGATGTCGAAGTGGCTTACCAGCTTTAATCTCGTCATTGCGAGCGTAGCGAAGCAATCCAGAGCAGTTTGCCACGTCCTGGATTGCTTCGCTACGCTCGCAATGACGAACTGGTCTCAGCTGCCCTGACGGCGCGCCATGAAGGCGAGCTTTTCGAACAGCATCACATCCTGCTCATTCTTGAGCAAGGCGCCGTGCAAGGGCGGGATCGCCTTGCCGACGTCGCGGTTCTGGAGGACTTCGAGCGGCATGTCCTCGTTGAGCAGCAGCTTGAGCCAGTCGATCAGTTCGCTCGTCGACGGCTTCTTCTTCAAGCCCGGCACCTCGCGCACTTCGTAGAAGATGTCCATCGCGCGGCTGACCAGCGTCTTCTGGATGCCGGGGAAGTGGACCTCGACGATCGCGGCCATCGTGTCGCGGTCGGGGAATTTGATATAGTGAAAGAAACAGCGGCGCAGGAAGGCGTCGGGCAGTTCCTTTTCATTGTTCGAGGTGATGACGACGATCGGGCGTTCTTTCGCGGTGACCGTCTCGTCGGTCTCATAGACATGGAACGCCATGCGATCGAGTTCCTGGAGCAGGTCGTTCGGGAATTCGATGTCGGCCTTGTCGATCTCGTCGATCAAGAGGACAGGGAGCTTGGGCGAGGTGAACGCCTCCCACAATTTGCCCTTGCGGATATAGTTGCGGATGTCGTGGACGCGTTCATCGCCGAGCTGGCCGTCGCGCAAGCGCGCTACCGCGTCATATTCGTAAAGGCCCTGCTGTGCCTTCGTCGTCGACTTGATGTTCCAGGTAATCAGCGGGGCGTCGAAGGCCTTTGCGATCTCCTCGGCGAGCACGGTCTTGCCGGTGCCGGGTTCGCCCTTCACGAGCAACGGGCGGCGCAGCAAGGTCGCGGCGTTGACCGCGACCTTCAGGTCGTCGGTGGCGATATAGGCGCTGGTGCCTTCGAAGCGCATCGGCTGCTGCCTTTCCCTTAACGTGAACGTCAAGCTGGCATAGCGACGGAGGAAGATGCGCGCAAGCCGGAGGGGCGCCGCAATCAAAATCCTCCCTGTCGCGGAGCGAGTGGTGAGGGGCGGCGCCATAGCCCCTCCGTCGGCGCTTCGCGCTGCCACCTCCCCATGGCTTCGCCACAGGGAGGGATCAAATTTCAAGGGTGGAGGCGGCTTGCCGCCCGCGCGGCCATCAGGTCCCAAAGGCCGCTGTGCTGCGTGATGAGCTGTTGCGCACCGAACACCATCGCGCGCTCGATCGCGGGGGTATCGGCGACCATCGCGGCGAGCCGCGCGGTGCCCGGCAGGTCGGGCAGCGTGCAGGTCGGCGGCACCAGATCGAGCCGCAGCGCGCTGATGTCGAGCAGCACGCGTATCGTCCGCCAGTCGAGCGTCAGCGCGATTGCGGCGCCGAGCGCGCAGCCGTGGCGATCCGATTCGGCAAGCATGTCGATCGCCTTGCGCTGCGCCGCGACGGCCGCCTCGCACTGCGCCTGTCCCTGGGTGCTGGGCACGGGTCCGACCGCCGAGGCGATCTTCGACAGGAAGGCGCGTTCCTGGACAAAGGCGTCGGCGGCCTCGTCCATCCACCGGCGCGACGCGGGATCGACCGCTTTGCGCGCGGCATTGTCGATCACGCCCGGATGGCGGCCATGGAGGAGGCAGAGGAAGTGCACGGCATCGGCGAGATTGCGCATCGCCTCGGGGCCGCTCGACAGCGCGCCCGAGCGGACGTGCGGATGCGCGCCGGTGCCGTCGCTGGCGACCAGCGAATCGAGCAGTTCGGCGACGCCGCGTGTCGGCGTTTTGGGCTGGGGGGACTGGCTCAACGCTCGATCCTCGCTGCGGCAAGGGCGCGCGCACCCAAGCCAATGGCATTACAGCGATCGGTCATAGGACAACGTCGTAAACGACGCGTTTATAAGCGGGGACGGATTTATGACGCGACTGTTTCAGGCGGGGACAGCGCGGAACGACGAAGGGACCGGCAAGCCCCGCGAGGAAGCTTGCCGGTCCCGTGCAGATGGCGCCGGGGGGGCGCCATCTGCACGGACGGGCCGGGCGGGGAGAGAGGTGTCCGGCCGGGTCCGCTCAAGCTGCGAGCGCGAGTTCTCCCGTCTTTTCGGGGGTCTTTTCGGCTTTCGGCGCGTCGGCTTCGATCGCCGTCAGCGCGGGTTGGCCAGCAGCGTGTTTCGCAGGGAAGATCAGCCGCGATGCGAGCACGACGAGACCGAGCGCGAAATAGGCCATGAAGGTCTGGGCGGGAAAAAAGAAGAGCGGCGCGATGAACGCGAGACGCAGATACAGCGGGTTGAAGCCGAAATCCTGGCCCACGGCCTCGCAGATACCGAAGAAGGTGTCGCGGCGGCGGAAGAGATTGGTGGTTTCGTTCTGCATTTCTTCGTCTTTCCCTTTGGCTGCGGGCTCTGCCCCGCGCTCGTGTCCCATGCTTCGCAAGGGGCGTGCCAATTATGCGGATGCGTGGATTTCCGGCCGATTTGACCCGGGCGTCATCCTAGAGGTGACGCGCGGATCGGGAATTTGTCCCATCAGTCGGGAAATGACACCATCATATCGTATCGTTTTTCATGGCGGTGAACTCGGGGGAGAGCGCCGCCGATATGGGCGGCAGGCATCCTCCTACAAGGGACGCATGAAAAAACGGCGACCGGTTAGACCGGCCGCCGTCAAAATTCGATGAATGTCGTCAGAAGGTTACCGAGGGTGCTTACTGATCGAGGAAGCTGCGCATCTTGCGGCTCCGCGAGGGATGCTTCAGCTTGCGGAGCGCCTTCGCCTCGATCTGGCGGATACGTTCGCGCGTCACGCTGAACTGCTGTCCCACCTCTTCGAGCGTGTGGTCGGTGTTCATCCCGATACCGAAGCGCATGCGCAGCACGCGCTCCTCGCGCGGGGTGAGCGACGCAAGGACGCGGGTGACCGTTTCCTTGAGGTTCGACTGCACCGCGGCATCGACCGGGATCACGGCATTCTTGTCCTCGATGAAATCGCCCAGGTGGCTGTCTTCCTCGTCGCCGATCGGCGTTTCGAGGCTGATCGGCTCCTTGGCGATCTTCATCACCTTGCGGACCTTTTCGAGCGGCATCGACAGACGCTCGGCCATTTCCTCGGGGGTCGGCTCGCGGCCGCTTTCATGGAGGAACTGGCGGCTGCAGCGCACCAGCTTGTTGATCGTCTCGATCATATGGACCGGGATGCGGATCGTGCGGGCCTGATCGGCGATCGAGCGGGTGATCGCCTGGCGGATCCACCAAGTCGCATAGGTCGAGAATTTGTAGCCGCGGCGATATTCGAATTTGTCGACCGCCTTCATCAAGCCGATATTGCCTTCCTGGATGAGGTCGAGGAACTGCAGCCCGCGGTTCGTATATTTCTTCGCGATCGAGATCACGAGGCGCAGGTTCGCCTCGACCATTTCCTTCTTGGCGATGCGCGCTTCGCGCTCGCCCTTCTGGACCATGTTCACGACGCGGCGGAATTCGGTCAGGCTCATGCCCGCGGCTTGCGCGATTTCCGAAATTTCGATGCGGATGCGGTCGACTGCGCCGGCTTCATTCTCGGCGAAGGCGGCCCATTTCTTGTCGAGACCCGACACCTGATCGAGCCAGTTTTCCTCAAGCTCGCGCCCGACATAATTGTCGAGGAACGACTTGCGCGGCACCTTGTGGCGCTCCGCAAGGCGCAGCATCTGGCCGCCGAGCGCGGTCAGGCGGCGATTGTAGCTGTAAAGCTGGTCGACCAGATATTCGATCTTGGTGCCGTGGAACTGCACGCTTTCGACCTGCGCGGTGAGTTCCTCGCGCAGCTTGTGATATTTCTTTTCCGACGCCGCGGGAAATTCCTCGCCGCCCGAAAGCGATTCGAGGCGCGCGTCCTGCAGTTTCGAGAAAGCCTTGAAGCTTTTGGTGATGTTCGCGAATTTTTCGAGCGCGTCGGGCTTCAACAGCTCTTCCATCGCGGCGAGGCTGAGCGTGTTGTCTTCCTCATCCTCTTCGAAGCTTTCGCGCTTGCCCGACGAACTCTCGCCGTCCTCGTCGTCGCCGTCGGCAGAAGGTTCTTCCTCGACCTCGTCCTCGTCCTTGAACGACACGCCGGCGGTTTTCTCGCTGATCTCGCCGTCGTCCTCGGCGCCTTCCTCATCGAGGTTTTCGGGCGCGGGATCCTTCGACAGCATCGCTTCGAGATCGACGATCTCGCGCAGCTGCATGTCGCCGTTGTTGAGCGCGTTCGACCATTCGATGATCGCGTTGAAGGTTAGCGGGCTTTCGCACAGCCCGAGGATCATCGTGTCGCGGCCGGCCTCGATGCGCTTGGCGATCGCGATTTCGCCCTCGCGGCTGAGCAATTCGACCGCGCCCATTTCGCGCAGGTACATGCGAACGGGATCGTCGGTGCGATCGACCGTTTCCTTCTTCTTTTCGATCGCGGGGTTCGACACCGAACCGGTGCCGGCCGAAACATCGACTTCGTCGTCGGTTTCCTGCTCGGCCTCTTCCTGCACATCCTCGTCGCTTTCGACGATGTTGATGCCCATGTCGGAAATCGCCGACATGATGTCTTCGATCTGCTCCGACGACATCTCGTCCTGCGGCAGCGCCGCATTGAGCTCGTCATAGGTCAGGTAGCCGCGCTTCTTGCCACGCGCGATCAGCTTTTTGACGTCGGCCTCGTTGAGGTCGATCAGCGGGGCGTCGGTGTCGGCTTCGGTGTTCTTGGTGGCCATCTATTCTTCCTGCCTGAAAGGGCAATTACTGGTCGTTACTGGCTGCTGTTTTCGGACAGCGCGGCCAGGCGGCGGGTCAGATCCTCATCCATGGCGCGCAGCTTCTGCTGTCGCGCCAGGCCTTCGTCATCCATCGTGCGCTGAAAATCCGCGGTGGCCTGTGCCAGCCGCTCGCGGATTTCGGGCTGGGTGACCAGCACGCCGATATATTCGTCGAGGTCGCGAAGCGCGGTCTCGTGCGCCGCTGCGGCCTCGTCACTGCTTTCCAGCCTGCGATTGAACGAGAAGTGCATTCCGTCGGCTCTGAGCAATGTCGTCGCCCTATTATACACTTTCATTGGCTCCAATATGGCAAGCAACCCCTCGCAATCAAGCCCTTCGCGGCACATTGCGCTGTCAAGCATTATGCCGAGCAGTTCGGCGTCGCCGGAATCGCTCACGGGCAGCCGCGTCAACGCTTCCTCGTTGCGGCGAAGCGCCTCGGGATAACGCAGCAATCCGCCGATCAGCGCCGCGATGTACGGCGCCGAAATACCGGCCTGCCCGATGGAACGCGTCTCGTCGGCCGGAGGTTGCAGCCGCGGGTCGGGGCCGAAGCGGCGTCCTCCGCCGAACCCGCCACGCGGGGGATTGGGCGTCCACGGTTGGCGCTGTGCGCGCTCGGGCTGTTTGCGCGCGAACAATGTGTCGAGTCGCTCGCGGAAGGCTTCGCGGTAATGGTGGCGCACGTCGGCATCCTGGATCGCGTCGGCGTGCGCGAGCAGGCGCGATTTGAGCGCGGCGCGCTCCTCGGGGGTCGCGAGCGGACCGGCCGCGACTTCATGCGCCCACAGGCGCTCGACGAGCGGCTGCGCGCTTTCGAGGATTTCGGCGAAGCCCGCCGCGCCGCGCGCGCGGACGATATCGTCGGGATCCTGCCCCCCCGGAAGCGTCGCGAAGGACAGGCTGAAGCCGGGGCGGAGCAGGGGAAGCGCTCGCATTGCGGCACGCATCGCGGCCTTCTGTCCGGCGCTGTCGCCGTCGAAGCAAAGGACGGGTACAGGAACCATGCGCCAGATCATGCCGAGCTGGTTTTCGGTGAGCGCGGTGCCGAGCGGCGCGACGGCATCTGCGATCCCCGCTTCGGCGAGGGCGATCACGTCCATATAGCCCTCGACGACGATGATCCGGTTCGTCTGCCGCGACGCGGGGCTCGCCTTGTCGAGGTTGTAGAGTGTGCGCCCCTTGTCGAACAAAGGCGTGTCGGGCGAGTTCAGATATTTGGGCTCGCCGTCGCCCAAAATGCGTCCCCCAAAGGCGATCACGCGCCCGCGCGCGTCGCGGATCGGGATCATCAACCGGCCGCGGAAGCGATCGTAGGGCTCCTTGTCCTCGACCGCGATCAGCATCCCCGATTCGACGAGCATCGCGGTCGGGAACTTCTTGAGCGCTTCCTTCAATGCGCTGCGGCTCTCGGGCGCGAGGCCGAAGCCGAAGGCCTTGCGCGTCGCCTCCGAAATGCCGCGTTTCGCCAGATATTCGCGCGCCGGGGCGCCATTGCTGCTGCCAAGCTGCTGCGTGAACCAGTCGGCGGCGGCTTGCACGACATCGCGGAGGCTCGCCGCCTCCTCGGCCTTTTTCGCCGCGCGCGGGTCGGGGGCGGGGACGTCCATCCCGGCCTCGGCGGCGAGTTCCTTCACCGCATCCATGAACGACAGTCCGCGCTGGTCGGTCATCCAGCGGATGGCATCGCCATGCGCGCTGCAGCCGAAGCAATGGTAGAAGCCCTTCTCGTCGTTGATCGTGAAGCTGGGCGTTTTCTCGTTATGGAAGGGGCAGCAGGCTTTATATTCGCGGCCCGCACGCGTAACCTTCACCGTCCGCCCGATGAGCGTCGACAGCGTGATCCGCGAGCGCAGTTCGTCCAGCCATTGCGGGGTAAGGCTCAATTAGTTCCCCTCCCGCTTGCGGGAGGGGTCGGGGGAGGGCATGTCCGCAAGCACGCGTTCGATCTCGCCGATGACGCCCTCAATCCGTTCTAACACATCATTGTTCCAGAACCGGATCACTCGATATCCCTGTGCTTCAAGATAGCTCGTCCGCGCCTGATCTTTTTCTACATCAACCGCGTGTTGCCCGCCATCGACTTCGATGACGAGTTTTGCCGATCGCGAGACGAAATCGCAGATGAACGGGCCGATAGGGAATTGCCGGTTGAAGCGGACGCTGGCGATCTTGCGGGCGCTCAGTTGCGCCCATAGCTTCCGTTCAGCTTCGGTAGCGTTCAGTCTTAGCTCGCGCGATCTCGCAGTCGGTCGTTTGTAGCCCTTGTCCAAACAGGCCCTCCCCCGACCCCTCCCGCAAGCGGGAGGGGAGAATAAGCGTTCGCCGTCCGCATGTCCCCCTCCCGCTTGCGGGAGGGGCTAGGGGAGGGCATGTTGCCTCAGGCCAGCGCCGCCTTAACCCACCCGCTAGCCTTGCTCATATCGAGCTGGCTCCCGAGCCGGTCCTTCACCGCGGCCATCACCTTGCCCATATCCTTCAGGCTTTCCGCCCCCAGCTCGGTCACGATCGCCTTGATCGCCGCCATCGCCTCGTCGTCGGAGAGTTGCGCGGGCAGAAAGTCCTCGATCACCGCGACTTCGGCCGCCTCGATATCGGCCAGTTCCTGCCGCCCGCCCTGTTCGTACATGGTGATCGATTCGCGGCGCTGCTTGACCATTTTCTGCAAGACGTCGGTGACCAGCACATCGTCGTCGGCCGGCGCGGTGCCGGTGCGCAGCTCGATGTCCTTGTCCTTGATCTTGGCCAGCATCAGCCGGATGGTGCCGAGCCGCGCCTTGTCGCCGCTTTTCATCGCGGCGACCTGCGCAGCCTTGATGTCGTCACGAATCATACGTGTCCCCATGCGCTGCAAATTTCGGAAAGGCCCTCTCTAGCGCCAAGATTCCAAATCCGATAGCTTGTGAATCACTTTTTTGCCGCCTACTTGGTCGGCCGTTTAGCCCCCCGTCCGGAGCATGTTGAATGGCACCAGCCAACCCCTCTGCCGCGCCCAAAGCCCAGCCATCTGGCGCAACTGGCGTTCTCGTCCTTGCCGATGGCACGATCCTGTGGGGGATCGGTTATGGCGCGAGTGGCGCGGGTGTAGGCGAGATTTGTTTCAACACCGCGATGACCGGCTACCAGGAAATCCTGACCGACCCGTCTTACGCTGGCCAGATCATCACCTTCACCTTTCCGCACATCGGCAATGTCGGCGCGAATCCCGAAGATATGGAGCGCGAAAAGCGCGCCGCGATCGGCTGCGTCACGCGCGAACTGCCGACGCTGCCGAGCAACTTCCGCAGCGTGCAGACGCTGCCCGAATGGATGGCGGCGCAGGGGCTGATCGGGCTTGCCGGCATCGACACGCGCGCGCTGACCCGCCGTATCCGCGACGGCGGTGCGCCGACCGGTGTTGTCGCGCATCATCCCGAGGGCAAGTTCGACATCGACAAGCTGCTGATGCTGGCGCAGGGCTGGCCGGGACTGGAGGGCATGGACCTCGCCAAGACCGTGACGCGCGAGCGGCAGGGTAGCTGGGATGCGGGGGTTTGGGCTTTGGGGAAGGGCTACGCCAATTCCCCCCTCCCGCTTGCGGGAGGGGTCGGGGGAGGGCCTGTTTCCGACGCTGCCGTGTCCGACATGCCCTCCCCTAACCCCTCCCGCGAGCGGGAGGGGGACAAGAGGCCCCACGTCGTCGCGGTCGATTATGGCGCGAAGGACAATATCTTCCGCAATCTGGTGAAAGCCGGCGCGCGCGTCACCGTGGTGCCCGCGAAAACCAGCCTCGAAGAGATCGTCGCGCTGCGCCCCGCGGGGGTGTTCCTGTCGAACGGCCCCGGCGATCCGGCGGCGACGGGCGACTATGCGGTGCCGGTGATCAAGGGATTGCTCGAACGCAATGTCCCGATATTCGGCATCTGCCTCGGCCACCAGCTGCTCGCGCTCGCCGCGGGGGCGAAGACCGTGAAGATGCATCAGGGTCACCGCGGCGCGAACCATCCGGTTCAGCGCGTCGGCGGCGAGTTTGCCGACGGCGTGGTCGAGATCACCAGCATGAACCACGGCTTCGCGGTCGATGCCTCGACGCTGCCGGGCGGCGTGGTCGAAACGCACAAGAGCCTGTTCGACGGATCGAACTGCGGCATCGCGATCACGGGGAAGAAGGCGTTCAGCGTGCAATATCACCCCGAGGCGAGCCCGGGGCCGCAGGACAGCTTCTATCTGTTCGAGAAGTTTGTGGGTGGGTTGACGTGATAGTGCTACTCAAAAAAGCAAGCTCTTCGGCAGGAAATTGAGATGGCGAGTGCGTTGGACTATCTCGTTGCGGCAACGATTTATCGCTTTGCCTATGAAGGGCACAATTTTTCGTTCCCTGATAGTATTGACGGACTACAAAGCAATCTTGAAGAATATTATGCGGTTAAATTTGATCAAGGTGTTTCCGATAAACTTGCAAAAGCGCTCGGAACTATGGGGGTAATAAACTACTCTGATGATAGATACGCTGGAATTATAATATCCGCTGACCAGAATAGGGTAAACGAAATATTCGATAACCTATGTGCGCAAGGTGGAATATATAAAAGTATAGATGACATTGCGAATTCCTTTTACAAAAAGGTCATAAGCAATGATGATTTTTGGAAAGATCTCAGGCGAGAGCTTTCTGAGGCAGGTGAGACTCGGTCAGGAGAATATGAAGTAGTTATTCCGGCAGCTGATCGCACGGTAACGGTTCTTCACAATTCTCCCGAAGGCAAAGAGATTAGCGGTGTCCTTGACACGGTAATCGATGACTTGAGCCATAATAATGAAATAGCCGTGTCGGCTGGCTCTGATCGTCAGCGATATATAGCCGAAGCGAAATCCGCTCGTGAGCTTATGCGGGGAGAAACGATCAGGCGCCAAGCGGTGTATGAAGTCCTTTGGAAATTTTTCAGGGAACTCTTGGCTAAATTCAAGGAAAAATCCTTGGAATGGGGAATCGATAAGGTCTTGAACCTGCTAGATGATATACTGGATCTGATAAAATAATGCCCAAAAGAACCGACATCCAATCCATCCTCGTCATCGGCGCCGGCCCGATCGTTATCGGTCAGGCGTGCGAGTTCGATTATTCGGGGACGCAGGCGATCAAGGCGTTGAAGGAGGAGGGCTATCGCATCGTCCTCGTCAACTCCAACCCGGCGACGATCATGACCGATCCCGACCTGGCCGACGCCACCTATGTCGAGCCGATCACGCCCGAGATCGTCGCGAAGATCATCGCGAAGGAGCGCCCCGATGCGGTGCTGCCGACGATGGGCGGGCAGACCGCGCTCAACACCGCGCTGGCGTTGTTCAACGACGGAACGCTGGAGAAATATGGCGTCGAGATGATCGGCGCCGATGCCGAGGCGATCGACAAGGCCGAGGACCGGATCAAGTTCCGCGACGCGATGGACAAGATCGGGCTCGAAAGCGCGCGATCGGGTATCGCGCACACGCTCGACGAGGCGTTTGCGGTGCTCGAACGCACCGGCCTGCCGTCGATCATCCGCCCCAGCTTCACCATGGGCGGCACCGGCGGCGGCATCGCGTATAACCGCGAGGAGTTCGAACATATCGTCCGCGGCGGCCTGATCGCCTCGCCGACCACCGAAGTCCTGATCGAGGAATCGCTCCTCGGCTGGAAAGAATATGAGATGGAGGTGGTGCGCGACCGCAAGGACAATTGCATCATCATCTGTTCGATCGAAAATGTCGATCCGATGGGCGTCCACACCGGGGATTCCATCACCGTCGCGCCGGCGCTGACGCTGACCGACAAGGAATATCAGATCATGCGCAACGCGAGCATCGCGGTGCTGCGCGAGATTGGGGTCGAAACCGGCGGGTCGAACGTCCAGTTCGCGGTCAATCCCAAGGACGGCCGCCTGATCGTGATCGAGATGAACCCGCGCGTGTCGCGCTCGTCGGCATTGGCGTCGAAGGCTACGGGTTTCCCGATTGCGAAGGTCGCGGCGAAGCTGGCGGTCGGCTACACGCTCGACGAGATTATGAACGATATCACCGGGGTGACCCCGGCGTCGTTTGAACCGACCATCGACTATATCGTGACCAAGATTCCGCGCTTTGCTTTCGAGAAATTCAAGGGTGCCGAGGCGACGCTGTCGACCGCGATGAAGTCGGTCGGCGAGGTGATGGCGATCGGCCGCACGATCCACGAAAGCTTGCAGAAGGCGCTGCGCGGGCTGGAGACCGGCTTGTCCGGGTTCAACTTCGTCGAGCGGCTGAAAGGCGCGACGCACGACCAGTTGCGCAACGAACTGGCGCAGCGCACCCCCGATCGGCTGCTCAACGCCGCGCAGGCGATCCGCGAAGGCCTCCCGCTTGCGGAGATCAACCGCGTCGCGGGCTATGACATGTGGTTCCTCGAACGCATCGCCGAAATCGTCGAGGCCGAGCAGGAGGTGTGCCGCGAGGGCCTGCCGCGCGACGCCGAGGGGCTGCGCAAGCTGAAGGCGATGGGCTTTTCGGACAAGCGCCTGGCCTATCTCGCGCTCCAGTCGGCGAACCTCCAGCCCGGCACGCGTCGCGCGACCGCGCGCGGCAGTGGGCTGATCCACGAGGCGGTGAAGGCAATGACCGGCGGCGTCACCGAGGGCGAGGTGCGCAAGCTTCGCCACAAGCTCGGCGTGCGGCCGGTGTTCAAGACGATCGACACCTGCGCCGCCGAGTTCGCTGCGAAAACGCCCTATCTCTATTCGACCTATGAAGCCCCGACCTTTGGCGAGCCCGAAAATGAGGCGAACCCGTCGGATCGCAAAAAGGTCGTCATCCTTGGCGGCGGCCCGAACCGGATCGGGCAGGGGATCGAGTTCGACTATTGCTGCTGCCACGCCTGCTTCGCATTGGAAGAGGCGGGCTATGAGACGATCATGGTCAACTGCAATCCCGAGACGGTGTCGACCGACTATGACACGTCGGACCGCCTCTATTTCGAGCCGCTCACCGCCGAGGATGTGCTGGAGATCCTGCACGTCGAAATGTCGAGGGGCGAACTCGCCGGCGTGATCGTCCAGTTCGGCGGCCAGACGCCGCTCAAGCTCGCGCAGGCGCTGTCCGACGCGGGCATCCCGATCCTCGGCACCTCGCCCGACGCGATCGACCTCGCCGAAGACCGCGAGCGTTTCGCGGCGCTGGTCAACAAGCTCGGCCTGAAACAGCCCGAAAACGGCATCGCGCGCAGCCGCGAAGAGGCGATCGCGGTCGCGACGCGCATCGGCTATCCGGTGCTGACACGCCCCTCTTACGTCCTCGGCGGCCGTGCAATGGAGATCGTCGACGATCAGGCGCAGCTCGAAAATTATATCGAGACTGCGGTGCAGGTGTCGGGCGACTCGCCGGTGCTGATCGACCGGTATCTGCGCGACGCGATCGAGGTCGATGTTGATGCCTTGTGCGATGGCACCGACGTGGTGGTTGCGGGCGTGCTCCAGCATATCGAGGAAGCCGGCGTCCATTCGGGCGACAGCGCCTGCTCGATCCCGCCGTACAGCCTGCCGGCGCATATCATCGCCGAGATCGAGCGGCAGGCCGACGCGCTTGCGCGCGCGCTGGAGGTGCGCGGTCTCATGAACATCCAGTTCGCGGTCAAGGGCGACGAGGTTTACCTGATCGAGGTCAACCCGCGCGCCAGCCGCACCGTGCCCTTCGTCGCGAAAGCGGTCGGCTCGCCGATCGCCAAGATCGCGGCGCGCGTGATGGCGGGCGAAAAGCTGGCCGACCTGCCCAGGATCAACCGCGACATCAAACATGTCGCGGTGAAGGAAGCGGTCTTCCCGTTCGCGCGCTTCCCCGGCACCGATCCGGTACTGAGCCCCGAGATGAAGTCCACCGGTGAAGTCATGGGGATCGACAGCAACTTCAACCTGGCCTTCGCCAAGGCGCAGCTCGGCGCGGGCGACCGCCTGCCGACCGAGGGCCGCGTCTTCGTATCGGTCAAGGACAGCGACAAGCCGCGCATCGTCGGCGCGGTTAAACAGCTCGCCGACTGGGGCTGGAAGGTCATCGCGACCGGCGGCACGGCCGATTATCTGGCGGGCCAGGCGATCGACGTGGAGCGCGTCAACAAGGTCGCCGAAGGCCGCCCGCATATCGTCGACCGGATCAAGGACGGCGACGTGCAGCTGATCTTCAACACGACCGAGGGGTGGCAGAGCTTGCAGGATTCGCAATCGATCCGCGCCTCCGCTCTCGCCGCCGACATCGCCTATTATACCACGGCGGCGGCGAGCGATGCCGCGACGCAGGCGATCGGGGCGCTCCGCGCGCACAGTCTTGAAGTAAAGCCGCTTCAGGACTATTATTGAACCACCGCTCCACCCCCCGACATTGACGGATCAGCGGCGCAGCCGCCCGGCGAAGTTTCGCTGGCGCTGGATTATTGACGAAGGACAACAGGATAATGGCAAGCGTTGAAAAGGTGCCGATGCTGGCAGAGGGCTATGAGAAGATGAGCTCCCAGCTCTCTGCGCTCAAGGCCGAGCGACCGCTGATCGTGGATGCGATCGAGGAAGCGCGCGCGCATGGCGACCTTAGCGAAAATGCCGAATATCATGCCGCGAAAGAGCGTCAGGGCCAGGTCGAAGCGACGATCGGTGACCTCGAGGACAAATTGTCGCGCGCGCAGGTGATCGACCCGACGACGCTGTCGGGCGACCGCATCGTGTTCGGTGCGACCGTCACGCTCGCCGACGAGGACGACAAGCCGGTGAAATACCAGATCGTCGGCCAGGCCGAAGCCGACGCCAAGGACGGCAAGATCAGCTATAATTCGCCGCTCGGCCGCGCGCTGATCGGCCGCCGCGTCGACGACGAGATCGAGGTCACCGTGCCCGCGGGCGACAAATATTATCTGGTGACCAAGATCGAATTCATCTGACGAACGGACGGAAGAGGATGAAACCGCAGGATGCGCCGCTGGTCACGGGCTATGCGCTTGCCTGCGTCGTCCTTTTCGTCCTCTTGTCGATTACCGGTTTCCAGATCGAGGCATTCGTGCGCGCGGGTTTCATTCCGGCGCGTTTCGGGTCCGATCTGATCCTGCCGCCGGGAACGATGGTGCCCTTTGTGCTCACGCCTTTATCGTCGGCCTTCCTGCATGGCGGGGTGCTGCATATCGCCTTCAACATGGTCGTCCTGCTTTTCATCGGCCGCCAGCTGGAGGCGCCGCTGGGCACCAAGGCGATGGCGGTGCTGTTGCTCGCCGGCGCCTATGGCGGCGCGCTGGCCCAATATCTCGCCGATCCGGCTTCGGCTGTGCCGATGATCGGTGCCAGCGGCGCGATCTCGGCGCTGATCGCGGTGTTCGCGCTGATCTTCAGCCGCACGCAGGCGCCCGCGATCGGTCCGATCCCCGGCCATTGGGTGCGTGCCTTGTGGCTCGCCGCCGCATGGATCGGCCTCCAACTGCTCCTTGGTTTTGCGGGTGGTGGCGGGTTCGGCGCGGTCGCGATCTGGGCCCACGTCGGCGGCTTCCTCGCCGGCCTGTTCCTCGCGCGTCCGCTACTCCGCTGGCGTTTCGGCGCGCGCTAGACGCCGCCAAGCAGTCCGCCCGCGAGCAGCATCGCGACACGCACGTCGATCCCGCAGCCTTCGGCGCGCTTCGCCGCGACGAAATCGGCGATGCCGGCCAGCGGCACGCGGTGGACGACGATATCCTCGCCATCGACCCCGCCGCCATCGCCGATCTTCGTCAACCCCTTGGCGATCAACAGGGTGAAGCTTTCGCTCACCATCCCCGGCGAGCTGTAGAATTCGCCGACGGTGCGCCAGTGCGCCGCGCGATAGCCCGTTTCCTCCTCAAGCTCGCGCTCCGCCGCGATTTCGGCCGCTTCGCCGGCGGTGTCGTCGCCGACGAGACCCGCAGGCAGTTCGAGGCACTGGATTCTCAGCGGCACGCGATATTGCTCGACCAGGATGATGTGCGGCCCGTCTTCGCCCTCGTCGATCGCGAGGATCACCGCGGCGTGGATGCCGCGTGAGCGTGCGACATATTCCCACGTTCCCTGTTGTTTGACTGTGATGAAGCGGCCTTCCCACCGCGTCTCGATGGGCGTGTCGGGGGAGGAGCGGGGCATATCTATCCTTCGTCGCTGCGGGCGGAGCGAAGCAATGCAGGGAGGCCTCGCACCGCTCTGGATTGCCACGGGCCTTCGGCCCCCGCAATGACGACAGACTCTAAAGTTCGATCAGGCGGTCGGGAAGTTCGTTCGGATTCTCGCTGCCGCGCGGGAAATGTTCGGCGAGGACGATGCCCATCTGGCGCACTGCCTCGGCCATGCCTTCGCCGGGCTTGCCTGCGCGCACGCGCTCGATCAGCGCCGCCATCGCATCGCCCCATACCGCGGGCGCCACCTTTGCGGCGATCGCCTCGTCGGCAACGATGTCGGCGCGATGCTCTTTGAGGCTCAAATAGAGGAGCACGCCGGTGCGGCCGGTGGTCTTGCCCTCGGTCCCGACCTTGAACAGGTCGATCGCGCGGGCGCGGACGCGCTCGGCCCTGATGCTGCGCGGGGTCAGCGCCATGCGTAGCGGGCGCCAGAGCAGGATCAACCAGACGCCGATCCATTTGAGCACCCCGAATGCGATCACCATGCCAAGCCACTGGTTGGCGGTCAGTTCATGCCCCCAGCCGCCGGTCAGCCAATCATATTTGGCGCGGTAAAAGTCGGGGAAGAGCGCGACGATCGACATGGCGAGGAAAGCGACGATGCTCGCCCAGACGAGCGCGACATCGTCATAATCGTTCGATTTTCCGGCAACGACGGTGACGATCTCGCCGCTCGTATGCGCCTCGGCCGCGGCGACCGCGGCGGTGACGATGTCGTGATCGGCTTCGCTGACATGGCTGACTTTCATCGTCCCGTTCCCCTACCAGCCGCCCGAGGCGCCGCCGCCCCCGAAGCTGCCGCCGCCGCCCGAAAACCCGCCGAAGCCGCCGCCACCGCCGCCGCTCCAGCCGCCCCACGACGACCCGCCGCCCGATCCCCAATGATCGTCGTCGTCGCCGCCCCAGATGATGATCGGCGCGGCGCCCCACGGGCCGCCCCTGCGCCGCTTCCGGCCGCGCCGCGAGCGGCTCGACAGCCAGGGGATGATGAAGAAGATCAGGATGATGAAGCCGATGAAGAACAGCCCGCCGAAATTGCCGTCGTCGGCGCGGTCGCGCTCGGCCTTGTCGGCGGCGGCGGCGCGCGCCGCGGCTTCTTCGGGGGTCAGCCGGATCTGCTCGGCGATCGCGTTGACGCCGTCCTGGATGCCGCCGGGCATGTCGCCCGCCTTGAATTTCGGGGTCACGACGTCGCGGATGATCCGGCCCGACAACGCATCGGTCAGGATCGGTTCGAGGCCGTAGCCGACGGAGATATTCATTCGACGCTCGTTCGGCGCGATCAGGAAGACGACGCCGTCGTCCTTTTCCTTGTCGCCGATCTGCCATTCGCGGCCGAGCCTGTAGCCATAGTCGGCGACGTCGTGCCCTTCGAGATCATTGACCGTCGCGACGACGAGCTGATGCCCGGTCTTCTGCTGGAGTTCGAGTAGCTGCGCGTTGAGCGCCGCTTCCTCGGCTGCGGGAATGATGTCGGCCTGGTCGACGACCGGGTTCCCCGCGAGTTTCGGGAAGGTCTGGGCGGTGGCGGGTGCCGCCAGCAATGAGAGGCCCAGTGCCCATCCGAGCAAAAGCGGTCTCATTGCGGATCTCCCGTTTGGGTGGCGATGGCTTCTATGCCGGCGGAAACGCCGCCGGCATAATCGGCGCGTTTGAAATATGCGGTCATGTTTTTCACGGCGTCCAACGCCTTGTCGTCGGGGAATAGCTTCTCCATTCCGAGGCCGGTCGAAATAGCCACCCGGCGATCCTGCGGCGCGACGAGCATGACCAGTCCATCGTCATGGCCTTCTCGCCCGATACGCCATCGATTTCCGAGGCAGGTTGCGAAATTGTCGATGCGAGCGCCATGAAGACTCGGTGTCGTCGCGACGATCATCTGGTGCTTCGTGCGCTCTTCATATCGGGTCAAACGCTCGGACAAGCGAGCTTCCTCTTCGAGGGTCAAGACATTTGCAGCGTCCGTTACCCGGCCAGCGAGTGCCATTCGGGGGACGCCATCGCAGAAGGTCGTTTCCTTCGCAGCCGTTGGCTCCGACGCCGCCTTGCATCCGCCCGCGACCAACAGGATCGCGAGCGGCGCAGCAAGAGCGATGGGGCCCACCTTATTGCCCGAAGTCGACCTTCGGCGCCTGGTTGGCATTGGGCGTGACCGCGCGATAGGGCGTCATCGGCTCGGCGCCATGGACGATCTTGGCGCCGATGATGTCGGGGAAGGTGCGGATCGTCGTATTATAATCCTGCACCGCGGCGTTATAGTCCTGCACCGTCACGTTGATGCGGTTTTCGGTGCCTTCGAGCTGGGTCATCAGGTCGGCGAAGCGCGCCTGGCTCTTGAGGTCGGGATATTGTTCGACGGTGACGAGCAGGCGGCCGAGCGCGCCCGACACATTGCCCTGCGCCTGCTGGAAGGCCTGGACCTTCGCGGGATCGTTCAGGTCGTCGGTGCTGAGCCTGACCTGCGTCGCCGAGGCGCGCGCCTGGATCACGCCCTCGAGCGTCGATTGCTCGATATTGGCGGCGCCCTTCGCGGTTTCGACGAGATTGGGGATCAGGTCGGCGCGGCGCTGGTAGGCGGCTTCGACATTCGCCCACTTGGCCTTGGCGGCTTCTTCCTTGGTCGGGACGCTGTTGATGCCGCACGCGGACAGGCTCATCGCGGCGACGGGCAGGATCAACCAGCGGGCGTTACGATAGGTCATGGTCATCAGGCTCCCTCCGGCGGCGTTTTGCCGCAACAATACACATAATAGGATCGCGCTTGCCTTTGTGCAATCGTCGCGGCACCTTTGGCGCCAAGGTCCAACAATCCGGGGTACGGCAAGATGCTGAATGAATTCAGGGAATTTATCGCGCGCGGCAATGTCATCGACCTCGCGGTCGGCGTCATCATCGGCGGCGCTTTCGCGACGATTACCAAGTCGCTGACCGAAGATATCATCATGCCGGTGGTCGGCGCGATCTTTGGCGGGGTCGATTTTTCGAACATGTTCATCCGCCTCGGTCCGGTGCCCGAGGGTGTGTCGGCGACCGATTACGCCGCGCTCAAAGAGGCGGGCGTCGCGATGTTCGGCTATGGCGCTTTCATCACCGCGACGATCAATTTCCTGATTCTGGCGTGGATCATCTTCCTGTTGGTCAGGGCGGTGAACAAGGTCGTGCGCAAGGCGCCCGACGCGCCCGCGGGTCCGAGCGAGGTCGATATCCTCACCGAAATCCGCGACGAATTGCGAAAGAAATAGGAGGCCGAGCCCTTTCCGGGACGAATGGTCCGCCTGCGCTCTTCCAAAGCTCGGGCGGGCTTCCTATATGGGTCTTGCCGGTTTCTGCCGGCTATGAGGATAAATGGTGTCGTGGAATAGACACAGCGGACCCGGGGGCAGTACCCGGCGGCTCCACCACAAACCCGCGTTTCTTGATGGGCGCGCGGGCTTCTGACGGGGCCGAACCAGGATCGACGTGTGTTCAAAGGCGATATTTTCTTCCGGGCTGAGTAACCCGTTCAAGGCTCAAAACGATAAGTGCTAACGATAACGAAGCACTCGCTCTGGCTGCGTAACCGATAAGCCTCACGGCCTAAGGTTATTCAAATAGAACGCGGTTCGGACCGAACCGGGCAACAGAATCGGATACCAGCGGCTGGGGACGAGCCGGGCAACAGAATCGTCCCACCTTTCCTTCACTCGCAAGCATGAAAAAGGGAGCGGCGAACCGCCCCCTCTCTCGGCCGTGTCGGCAGGTCAGCTGCCCTGCGGCGCGAAGGACGCGCGGTCGACGCGCAGGTTGTTCTGCACATGCTTCACGCCCGTTACATCGTCGGCGATATCCTCGGCGCGGCGCTTGGCGCGCTTGCCGTCGACCGTGCCGTCGAGGGTGACCTCGCCGCCCGACACGGTGACGCCGATGCGCGAGGCGTCGATCCAGTAATCCTCGGTCAGCCGATCGTTCACATCCTCGCGGATGCGGTCGTCCGAACGGACATAGTCGGCCGGTCCGCGCCCGCGATGGTCGCGCTCGCGGCGGCGCTGCGCGTCTTCGTCGCCGAACCACGACAGTACCTCGTCGCCCGCGCGCTCGAAGAAGCCGCGATCATGGCGGGCGCGCGGCGAATATCCGCCGCGATCATAAGTCGATCGTCCGAAATCGCCGGCGGCATAGGGGATGTAGGTCGGCCAGCCATAAGGGTCGGCATATCCCATATAGGTCCACGCCGACTGGCGCTCATACTCGTCGCGCCGGTCGCGGGCCGAGCGATATCGATCGTCGTCGCGGTCGCGCTGGCGCTGCTCGTCGTCCCGATAGCGCCGCGCGCCATAGGTGCGATTCCAGTCATTTCCGGCATAATCGCGCGGGCGATCGGCGCTGTAGTGGCCGCGTTCGGTGCGCTCGCGTCCGCTGCGGCCATAGTCGCCATAGCGCGGCAACTCGCGCGGACCGAAACCGGCTTCCGGATAGCTGCCATAGGCGTAGCCGCCGTCGTCGCTGCGGTTCGTTTCCCATTCATGGAGTGGTCCCGACTGCGCATCGCGATCGGTCTCGACCTCGCGGCTGCCGCGCTCTCTGTTCGTCTGCCTTTCCATTCTCCGTCTCCTCATTTCGCTGGGGAAGCGGCTGGCAGGCGTCGGGGGCGACGCCCCCAACCTGTCCGACTGACGCGTGCCCCGGACGCAAGTTCCGGTGCATTCGACGAACCGAGTGGAAAAGCCCGAGCGGGCGGCCCGGGTCAGTGCGGGCTTGCGCAACGGCTGTGATCGCCGAGCGCCTCGATCACGCGGCAATCGGCAGCGACGCCGCCGCGGCAGCGCCCGACGATGCGCGTGAGTTCGTCGCGGAGCAGCGTCAACTGCGCGATCTTCGCCTCGACCTGTTCCAGATGCGCGGTGGCGATCCGGTCGGCCTCGCTGCAATCGCGCTCCGGATCGTCCGACAGGTCGAGCAGCGAGCGGATTTCCTCGATCGTGAAGCCCAACTCGCGCGAATGGCGCACGAAACTGAGCCGCGAGCGGTGCGCGTCGTCATAGCTGCGGTAATTGGCCGCGGTGCGACCCGGCGCGGGGAGCAGCCCGATCCGCTCATAATAGCGGATGGTCTCGATATTGGTCCCGGTGGCACGCGACAGCTCGCCAATCTTCATCGCTTGACCCTGTAGTTGCTACAGGCTGCATATAGGGTGCCGAATCGAAGATAACAGGAGGTTTCGGCGATGGCCGATCAATGTTGTGCCGGCAAAAGCGGCAAGACCGCGCTGAATAATCCCGGATGGCGGCGCGTCCTGTGGTTCGCGCTGATCGTCAATGCCGCGATGTTCGGTGTCGAGATCGTTGCCGGGGTCGCCGCGGATTCGCGCGCGCTTCAGGCCGACGCGCTCGATTTCCTGGGCGACAGCGCCAATTATGCGATCAGCCTCGGCGTCGCGGGCATGGCGCTCGCGTGGCGCGCCCGCGCCGCCTTGCTGAAGGCGGCGACAATGCTTGCCTTCGGCCTGTGGGTCTTTGGATCGGCGGTCTGGGGCTTCGTTGCCGGATCGGCGCCGCATGCCGAGACGATGGGCCTGATCGGCGCGCTGGCGCTCGCCGCCAACGTCGCGGTCGCGCTGATGCTCTATCGTTACCGGACAGGCGACGCCAATATGCGATCGGTGTGGATATGTTCGCGCAATGACGCGATCGGCAACATCGCGGTGATGGGTGCCGCGCTCGGCGTGTTCGGCACCGGGCGTAGCTGGCCCGACCTTGCGGTTGCGGCGATCATGGCCGGGCTCGCGATCTGGGGCAGCCTCGAGGTGTTCAGACAGGCGCGGGTCGAACTCGCGACCGAAGTCTAGGTTTCGGGAGCGCAGGGCGCGTCCGGGGTTCCGCATGGCGCCCACGTCCAGCCGCCTCCCATCGCCTGGAACAGCTGGATGCGCGCGGTGAGTGCGTCAGCGCGCAGCTGGATCAGCGACAGCTCGGCGCCGAGCAGGCCGCGCTGCGCGTCGAGCTGTTCGAGATAGGGCGAATAGCCCTCACGATAGCGATTGGTCGCAAGGCGCAGCCCCTCGGCCAGCGCGTCGCGCTGCGACTGTGCAAAAGATATCTGCTCGTCGACCCGCTTGACCGCGGCGAGCGCATCCTCGACTTCGCGAAACGCGTTCAGCGCGGTGCGGCGATAGGCGAACGCCGCCTGGTCGCGCTGCGCCCCCGCCGCATCGGCCTGCGCCGTCAACCGCCCGCCCTGGAAAATCGGCGCGAGGATGCTTCCGCCGACCGACCAGATCGTGATCGGGTCGGCGAGCAGGGTCGAAAAGGCCGCACCCGCCGCCGAGGTGAGGCGCACTTGCGGCAGGAAACGCTTGCGCGCCGCCGCCAGATTCTTGTCCGACGCCGCGAGCTGATATTCGGTCTGCGCGACGTCGGGCCGGCGGCGCAGCAGTTCCGACGGCAGGTCGCCAGGTATGGCGGGCACGGTCAGGCGATCGAGGGCGACGCCGCGGTCGATCGTCCGCGGCGTCTCGCCGACGAGCAGGCTCAGCGCGCCTTCGGTGCGCGCGATCGCCAGCTCGATCTGCGGGACGATCTGCGCGGTCGCGTCATATTCGGCCTGCGCCTGCTCGAGTTCGAGCTTGGGCGAATAGCCCGATCCGACGCGCGATTTGGCGATGCGCAGCGATTCCGAACGCGCACGCACCGTCTCCCGCGCGATCGCCAGCCGCGCGTCGAGGCTGCGCAACACGACATAGTTGTTCCCCACCGCCGCGGCGACCGACAGCTGCACCGTATCACGCCCCGCTTCGCTCGCGAAAAAGGCGTCGCGCGCGGCGGATTGCTGGTCGGCGAGGCGACCGAACAGGTCGACCTCATAGGCGATCTGGATTTGCGGCTGGGCGAAATCCTGCTCGACCGGCTGGCCGAAGGGGTTGACCGACCGAGAGCGTCCGGCGCCGAGCGTGGCGTCGATGGCGGGAAGGGTCTGCGCCCGCGCGATCGCGACATTGGCGCGCGCCTCGCGCACGCGCGCGGCAGCGATTCCGACGTCGCTGTTGTGGACGAGCGCCTTTTCGACCAGCGCGGCAAGCGCCGGATCCCCGAATGATTGCCACCAGTCGCTTTGCAGCGGCGCGCCGCCGCGGGATTCGGTTCGCCACGCGGCGGGCGGCGCGACGGGCGTGACCTCCGTGACCGCGACATTCGGCCCCGCGCAGGCGGCCAGCGTGCCGGCCAGCACCGCTATCGCGAGGGGGGCTATCCTCACCGCCGCGATCCGCCGCTGGTGTCGATGCGAACCTCGACCGACATGCCTGGCCGCAACCGCTTTGCCTGCGGTTGCCCCTTGTCGATCGCGATCCGCACCGCGATGCGCTGCGCGACCTTGACGAAATTGCCGGTCGCATTGTCGGCCTTCAACACCGCGAATTCGGACCCCGCCGCGGGTGCCAGATTCTCGATCCGCCCGGTGAGCTCGGCGCCGCCGAGCGCATCGACGCTGAACCGCGCCGGCTGGCCGACCGCCATATCTCCCGTCTGGGCCTCCTTGAAGTTTGCGATCACCCAGACGTTGTGCGGGACGACCGACAGCAATTGCGTGCCCGCGGTGACGTAAGCGCCAAGGCGGACGCCGATTTCGGAGAGCTGGCCGTCGGCGGGAGCGCGGATGATCGTATTGTCGAGGTCAATCTGCGCGAGGCGCAGCTGCGCCTTTGCCGAGGCGACGGCGGCTTCGAGGCCGGCGCGGCCGACGACGACGGTGCGCACGTCCTGCGTCCCGATTGCGCGGCTGGCGCGCGCCTGTTGCAGCGACGCCTGCGCGGCGAGCAGCGCGGCGCGCGTCTGGTCGAACTCGCGGGTCGAGATCGATCCGTCGGCGACGAGCGTGCGCGCGCGGCGCATATCGGCTTCGGCGCGCGCCAGCTGTGCCTGCGCGTTGGCGATGCCCGCATTCTGGCTGTCGGTGGCGACCTCGCGCGATCGCTGCGCCTGCGCCGAGTTGGCGAGTGCGGCTTCCTGCGCCGCGACGTTCGCCTCGGCCTGCGCGACGCGCGCGCGATAGATGCGGTCGTCGATCGTGGCGAGCGTCTGGCCCCCCTTAACTTCGGCGAAATCCTGGACGAGGACGCGCGTGACATAGCCGCTGACCTGCGGACTGATGATCGTGACGCGTCCGCGAACATAGGCGTTGTCGGTGCGTTCCGAACCGCCAGCGAAGGGTGGCAGCTTCCACGCGAAAAGGATCGCGAGGATGGCGGCGAACGTCACCGCGACGATGACGATCACGGTCGTGCGCGACTTGGCGGGCGGGCGCCACGACGATGGCGGCGGATCGATCTGTCGATCGGTCCCGGGTTCGGGCTCCGGTGTGGCGGGTGGCTTGGCGGGCGCCGCCGCTGCCTCGGCCTCGGGTTCGGGCGGCGTGTTCGCCTTCTCTTCGCTCATGTCACTGCCCCTGCTGCGCCTGTGCCTGCGCTTGAAGACGTTGTACCAACAATATCACTGGCGAGGGCTCGCCGCGGCGACGGATCGACCAAGTGATCAGAAAGCCCCAGATTGTTGTCAGGATCGCTAGCACCCCGACCAGCATGAAGACATCGTTATAAGCGAGAATATTGGCCTCGCGCGTGACCTGCCGGTTCAGCAGCGCCGCGCCTTCCGCACCGCGCAGAACCGGGTCGCCGACGGTCCCCGCGACGATGCGGCCCCCCGCACCGAGCCGCGCGGCGACCAGCGGGTCGGTCGCGACGATATTCTGCACCAGCTCGTGCGAATGATATTTCTCTCGGACCGTCTGGAAAGTGCCGAGCAAGGTGCTGCCGGCGAGGCCGCCGATGCTCTGGCTCATGCTGAACAGGACGACGAAGCTGATGAAATTCTTGCCGCCCGCGAGCAGCGTGCGCGCGATACCAATGACCATTGCCTGCGCGAGGAAGAGCAAGGATGCAAAGCCGATCAGCGCCTGGCTGAGATAGAATTGGCTCGGCCGCGAAACGTTGGTCGCGCCGGCGTCCATGAACGATCCGATGACGATCAGCACGACAGCGATGATGATCGGACGCGTCAGATTGTCGGGACGGAAGGTCAGCACGGCGGTCGCGAGACCCGCGATGGACGCGAACACAACGATCAGGTTCAGCGTCACCATCTGGTCGTTGATCATGCCGACGACCGACAGAAAACCGACCGACCCGAAGGCCTGTTCGGAGAGCAATATGCGGATCGATGCCGCCACGGCGAACAGCCGGAGCATCTCGCGGGTGCCCAGCCAGCGCGTGTTGATGAGCGGATTCTTGCGATGATGCTCGACGAGGATGGCCGCGGCGATCAGCGCGACGCTTGCCGCCAGCGACCAGCCGATCCAAGACCGTTCGGTCCACCACTGGATCCGGCCCTGCGAGAGGACGGCGACCAGCAGCCATAATCCCGGCGCGAAGAGGCCGAAGGTCAGGAAGTCGAGCGGTTCGAATACCTTTTCGCGCTCGCTCGGCGGCAAGGGCTGCGCCCATACGGCGGCGAGCGTCGCCAGCGCGAGCCCGAATTCGAACCAGTAGAGGTTGTGCCAGTCGCCCCAGACCAGCAGCCCAGGCGACAGCACGCGAGCGAGCGGGGTCGCGATCTGCGGGATGCAGATACCGATCATTACCGCTGCAAGCCGCTTCGACGCCGGAAGGGCCTGGAAG
The DNA here is from genome assembly GCF_013410105.1 of Sphingopyxis sp. JAI108. Classification (GTDB taxonomy): domain Bacteria; phylum Pseudomonadota; class Alphaproteobacteria; order Sphingomonadales; family Sphingomonadaceae; genus Sphingopyxis; species Sphingopyxis chilensis. The sequence goes on along the minus strand of NZ_JACCCJ010000004.1, from coordinate 255,451 downwards.
AAATAGAGAATAGTCAGCGTGGAGAGTCCGCTCGCCGCAATCCCGCTCATCGCGCGCACCGCGACCGAGGTCCAGAAGTCGTGAATGAACAGGTGCATCAGCGTCGTCACCGCATAGGCGACGAGCGTATAGCGGATGAACGGCTGAAGGCCGAATTGCTGGCGATATTTGACGAGCAAGAGGTTCGCGGTGACATTGGTCATGAAATAGGCTGCGGTCAGCCATGCCGCCTCGTCGCTGTTCAGCCCGAGCGTCCCTTGCGCGAAATTGAGGTTGACCGTGACAAGCGCATTGCCGAGCCCGCCGGTGATCCCGATCAGGCATCCGATCAGGAAGTGGCGCACCATGCGCGAGGTCGGGTGGTCGGGGTTGGCGGGCGATCCCGGCAGCGTCGGCCGTTCGTGCGGTTTGAAGACATAGTCTGACATCGCGCTAGGCCCGGCCGGTGGCCGTCACGGCACCCAACAGGCGGCGAGTCGGATCATTGGACATCCCAACCCCTTAATCCATTGCCGGCGCGCTGACAGCCTATTCGGACGGTCGACGACACCTAAACCTCCGTCCAGGCGTCTTTCGCACGGATCATCCTGTATCCGGCACAAGCCCGCGCTGCCCGCTTGTATTTCCGGCCTCTGAGAGCATGTTGCATTGCAACAAGATTATGTGAATTCAGGGAGTCTCCCATCCCATGACCAAGATCGACCTGGCGCTCCAAGGGGCGCCGCTCCGAACACCGATCGCGAAAGCAGCGCGGCGCGACGCCAAGATATGGCTCTGCCTCGGCCTGATGGCGCTGGATGCGGTGGCGCTGATGGCGGGCTTTGCGGTGACGCTGATAATCGAAGCGCCGCGGAACGTGTCGGAAGGATTGCTGACGGCGCTGTTCGGGGCGCTGCTCGTTCACGCGGCCATTGCTTTCCAGAACCAGGCCTATAATCCGCGCTGCCTGACCAAGCCGCTCAAGAGCTGCCGCCAGACGCTGATATCGTTCGCGACCACCTTGCTCGTCTTCCTGCTTGCCGCCTTCTCGCTGCGCGTGACCGGGGATGTTCCCCGCTTCGCGCTCGGCATGGGCATGGTGACCGCTCTGATGCTGCTCGTGGCGCAGCGGTTGCTCGTTTGCCATGTCGTGCGCCGCGTTTTCGGCCAGCTGACCGCCGAACTGGTGATTGTCGACGGGGCGAACCTGCCGCCTTCCTATCTGAAGCGCGATATTATCGACGCGCGGACGTCGGGGCTTCGCACCGATCTCGACGATCCGTACATGCTCGACCGGCTCGGTACGGTGCTGCAGGATTACGACCGGGTAACGATCGTTTGCGCGCCCGAGCGGAAGGTCGAATGGGCGCGCGCGCTGAAGGGCGTGAACATTCTCGGCGAGATCGTGATGCCCGAGATCGCCGAACTGGGGCCGCTGACCACGCGGCAATCGGGCGGGGTGACGACGCTGGTGGTGTCTTGGGGGCCGCTCAACCGGGCCAACCGGGTCAAGAAGCGCGCGCTCGACCTCGCGGTGACGATCCCGGCGCTGTTCGTGCTGGCGCCGCTGCTGGCGCTGGTCGCGATCGCGATCAAATTCGATTCGCCGGGCCCGGTGTTTTTCCGGCAGGAGCGGATGGGGCGCGGCAACCGCATTTTCCGGATCCTCAAGTTCCGCAGCATGCGCGTCGAGGCGACCGACGCGAACGGCGCGCGCTCGGCGAGCCGCGACGACGACCGGATCACGCGCGTCGGCAAGATCATCCGGGCCACGAGCATCGACGAGCTGCCGCAGTTGATCAACGTTCTGTCGGGTGAGATGAGCCTTGTGGGGCCGCGGCCGCATGCGCTGGGCTCGACGGCCGGGAACGAACTGTTCTGGCGCGTCGACCGGCAATATTGGCATCGCCACGCGCTGAAACCCGGCATCACCGGGCTCGCGCAGATCCGCGGCTTTCGCGGCGCGACCAACACGAAGCGCGATATCGTCAACCGGCTGGGCGCGGACCTGGAATATCAGCACGGCTGGTCGCTGCTGCGCGACGTTTCGATCCTGGTGCGCACGGCGCAGGTGCTGATCCACCGCAACGCCTATTGAGGGCTCAGCCGTCGACGACCTGCGGGGCGACGCAAGCGAGCGCGGTTTCAAACGCCCCGCCACGGTCGGTGGCGCGCATCAAGCCTGCATAGTCGCCGGTCCATTGGTCGGCGAAGCCCGCGACCTTGCCATAGCTGTTGTCGAGCAGCACATGCGGGATATCGAGCAGCAGCGACAGGATATGCGCATGGAGCCGGTCGGTCACGACCAGTTCGCCGGCGGACAGCATGGCGAGGCCGCGCTGGAACCGCCATTCGGCCAGGCGTTGCTGCCGCGCCGCGCGCTGCGCCATCGGATCGCGGTTGAAAAGGCGGCCGAGTTTGAGCGACAGGCGCAGACGGCGCTTTTGAGCGGGGTCTTCCTCAAGCCAGTCGTCGGCGGCCACGCCGGCGGGGAGCGCATCAACGCCGCCGAGCGCACGTTCATGATCGGTACGAAGCAGCGCGAAGACCGGCACGCTGGCCGGCGCGCGCTGCTGGCGGCCGAGCATCAGCGCGGCATCGGGAGAGAGGCGGATCGTGCAGTCGAAATGGCGCTCGGCAAAGGCGAGCGAACGGGCGTCGCGGACGAGCAGGGTAAACCGGCCATGCTCGCGGATCGCATCGGCCATCTCGGCCGCCGCGGCGGGATCGGCGTAATGGATCGATTGCGGCATCTGGATGATCGGCTGGCCGCGATGCGTGCGGAGGAGGTGGAGGCGGAAGGCTTCGTGCTTGGGCCAGAGCGTCCCCATATTGCCGCCGCCGTGGATCAGGATAGGTCCGTCGCCGATCGCCGCGCGGCAGGCGTCGTCGTCGAAATCGGCGATCGCGGAATAATAGGCCGGGAGACGACCGCGCTGGCGCAAATAGGTCATTTCGCCGAGCCAGATCGCCGAATCGCCGACGTTGGAATGGTCGGGAAAGTCGACGAGGGCAAGCTTGCCCGAGGGAAGCACCGCATCGAGTACGCTGGCAAAATGGTCGGCGAGCTCGCCGACGAGCTGGTCGGCGTTTTTCTTGATCATATCGGGCTCTTTCTGAGGAGTCGGGAGAAGGACAGGAGGCGGTTGCGCCATGTTCCGGAGAGGGCGAGCAGCGCGACACCGTAGAAGAGCGCGCCGACCGCAGTGAGCAGGAGCAAGGCTTGCCATCCCGCGAGATGCCCGTCGAGCAGCCGCATCGCGACCGCGAGCGCGACGCCCATCAGCGAAGAGGCGACCAGCGGCGGGCCGACCGCGCGGAGGCTGTCGATCGGCCGGATGCCCGAGGCGCGGCGGAGCAGCCAGATCTGCATCGGCAGGGTCAGATAGGCGCGCCCGACGTAGGAGATGGCGACCGCGAACAGGCCGAAAGGAAGCGCCGCGAGCGTCAGGATCACGCCAAGCACGAGCTGCGTCGTCGACAGCGAAATCAGGCTGCGCGATGCGCCGAGCACGCTGAGCGAGGGCGAGGCGAAGAAGTTGAGCGTGAAGGGCAGCGCCATGAAGGCGAAAATCTGGGCGAGTTGCCCTGCCTCGGTCCATTTGGCGCCGAACACGGTCGGGATAGCGATCGGCGCGAGCGCACCGAACCCGACCAGCGCCGGAAAGGACAGCGCCGACGCGCGCGAAATCATCCAGCGATAGGCATGGGCCAGTTCGGCGGGGTCGTCCTTGACGCGCGCGAGCGTCTGCACCGCAACCTGTGTGAAGGGCTGGATCGCGCCGCGGCCGATCAGCTCTACGGTGCGCCAGGCGGTGCGATAAACACCGACGGCAGCGAGTCCTATTCCGGCGCCGATCGCCATTTCCTGCACGCGCACGGTCGCGAGAAAGGCGAGCTGGACATAGATCAGGCTGGCGTTGAGCACCAGATTGCCGCGCAGGATGACCCAATCGAACTGCCAGCCGGGTTTCCAGTCATAGGAGGCGCGCGACAATATGAGCCCGACGATCTCGGTAACGAGGCGCTGGATGACGAGGCTCCAGAGCCCCAGTCCGCCCAAGGCTGCCGCGACGGCGGCGGTGCCGCCGATGAGCCCGCCGACCACCGAGCGCAGCGCCGTCGTGCGATGTCCGAACTCACGCAAACGCAGCGCCATATGCGTGGCGCCGAAGGAGGAGATGGGCAACGTCAGGCTCATCACCGCGAGTGGCAACGCGATATCCGGCGCGCCCATCCAATTGGCGATCGGCTGCGCCAACGCCATGATCAGGAAGGCGGAGACGAAGGAAAAGGCCTGCTGCGAGCGATAGATCGTATCGAGGAAGGCCGGGGTTATCTCGCTCTTTCGCGCTATCGTTTGGACGAGGCCCGCCGTCGCGATGATACGAAAGGCCTCCGCTGTCACCGCCATCACGGCGAAGGCGCCGATGTCCGCCTGCGTCAGCAGTCGCGCTAGGATGACGAAGACGACGAAGGAGAAAATCTGGTCGGACAGGAAACGCGTCACCGTCCAGCCGATCGAGCTACGGCTGCGCGCGCGTAATCCCGCGTCGAAGCGGGTGGGGAGTTCAGCGCTCAAGCAGACGCCTCGCTTTCAGCATCCGCATGCGGGTGCGCTCGACCTGGCGCCAGACCCTCTGTCTCAGCGAATGATAGAGAGGGTCGTTCTTGGGGACGAAGCGCGAATTGCCGATGTCCGAGACGATCGCCGCCTCGAGGATCGGTGCCGGATAGAGCGCGAGATTGGGCAGGCCATGTGCCCAGGACCGGTCCATTTCGTCGTCGATCGGACGGCAGACCGTGCGGCAATGCTCCGCCAGCTGCCGCGCGCCCGCGAGCGTGATGGCATAGCCTTGCGTACCATAGGCGAGCCCGACCAGTTCGACGATCGTGCGCGAATGCTGGAGGAAGTCGCGCCGGACGATGCGCTGCCAGGTCGGCTGCTTGGCATAGAGGCGGAGATAGTCGATGCCCTCCGCGTTGAGGTCGGCGCGCGCAAGCTGTTCGAGATAGGCCCAGTCGACCACCGTGTCGTCCTCGAGGATGATCGCCTGACGCACGCCGCGCATGATCATGTCCTGCCAGATCGAGAAATGGCTGGCATAGCAGCCGATCTCGCCCCTGCTCATCGCGCGGCCCTTGTTGCGGCGGATCGCGGCCTCGTCGATCGTCATGCCGGGCGCGGGAGCCGTGCAAGCATCGAAAAAGCGCCACGCGAGCGACGTGCCTGCCGCGCGTGCCGCAAAATCGGCCCGGCGGGCCTCGGCTGATTCGAGCGAAACCACCAGGACCTCGGTCGATTCGCCTGTATCGGGGAGGAACTCACCCACAAATATCGCCTTCTGCTATGGCTGTGCAGCGCGTCGGCAACGACGGCCGGGACGGTCCTTCGTAGCGGGCATTCGTTGGAGAACGAAGGCGCCCAGGCTCCGGTCGTCCGGTCAACGGGGCGACTCGTCTTCGCAGGTGCAGCATAAGGTTGACCTCGGTGGGGCGAGAGCCCGATTGGATCGCTGCGGGGGCACTGGACAGGCGCATCTATGTTTCAAGTCGCAGTCGTTATACCCGTGTGGAACGGCGAAGCCGTGCTCGGCCGTTGCCTCGACGCGCTTGCGCGCCAGACATTGCCGCGCGATGCCTATCAGATCATCGTGGTCGACAATGGATCGAGCGATGCGACGCGCGAGGTCGCGCGTGCCTATGCCGACGTCGAGTTGCTGGAAGAGCCGCGCCCTGGATCCTATGTCGCGCGCAACCGCGGGATCGAGCGGGTGCGGGCGCCGATCACGGCTTTCACCGATGCCGATTGCGAGCCCGGACCCGACTGGCTGGAACAGGTGGTGCGTGCCGCGGGGATGAACCCCGGGTTTGGCGTCCTAGCGGGCAAGATCGAGCTGTTCGACGAGATCGCACCCGAACGCGAGGTGTTCGGCGATTATGAGCGGCTTTTCAGCTTTCCGCAGGCGCATGCCGCGCGCGGCAATTGCGCCACCGCCAATTGGGCGAGCGATACCGCGCTGCTTCGCGAACTTGGCGGGTTCGACGCGGGGTTGAAATCGGGCGGCGACCGGCAGATGGCGCTGCGCATCCGGGCAGCCGGCTATCCGCTCGTCTATGTTCCGGCGATGGTCGTGCGCCATCCGGTGCGTGCGAGCCGCGCCGAACTCGTCCGTAAGCGCCAGCGGTTGAGCGGCGGGCGCTGGGATCGCACGACGCGGCGTCCGCGTCTTGCCCATGTGCTTGGCATCACCGCCGTCGATACGCTACGGCGGCTGCGCCGGGCGGCGATCACCCACGAACTGTCGTCGCGGCGCAGGCTCGCGGTCATGTGGCTGACCTTGCAACTCGCCGGCGTCGCGGTAAGCGAATTCCTCAATCTGGCAGGCGGACGAAAGGCGGCACGCGACTGATGACCCATCTCCGATCAGTCCCGCGTTTTTCCGTGGTGATGCCGCTCTACAACAAGGCCGCGCATGTCCGCGCGGCGATCGAAAGCGCGCTCGCGCAGAGCTATCCGGCGCATGAGATCATCGCGATCGATAATGGATCGACCGACGGCGGGCGCGAACTCGTGGCCGCCTTCGGGGACGCGCGGATCAAGCTGCTCGATCTGCCGACGCCGGGTCCCGGCGGTTACGCCGGGCGCAATGTCGGCATCCGGGCGGCGCACGGTGACTGGATCGCCTTCCTCGATGCCGATGACCTGTGGCACCCGGACCATCTGGCGGTTCTGGCCGAAGGCATAAGCGCGGATCCCCACGTGTGCGCGGCTGCGACGCGGTTCGACCATGTCTTCGAGGATCGCTCGCAACCGCAGCGGATCGCGCCGGAACTCGGTCGCGCCCGGAGCCTCGACCTTGCGGACTTCCTTGCGGCCTGGCTCGCGGTGCGCGAATGCCCGATGTGGACGGGCGCGATCGCGATCCGACGCGACACGCTGTTCGAGGCGGGCCTCTTCCCCGAAGGGCGCGCGGTACGCGGGGGCGACAAGGATCTGTGGCTGCGCGTGCTTGCCAAGGGCGCGCTGCGTTACGATCCGCGCATCACGGCACGCTTTCACCGCGACAGCGACAACAAGGTCAGCAAGTCGACCACGACGCTCGACCTGCCCTGCCTGGTCGAGACGGCGCGGGCGATGATTGCGGACGCCTCGACGCGCGAAGCCGCCTTGCTGCGGCGGCTCGTCAATCAGGAAATCGCGCATTACGCACGCTACGCGATGAAATATCCGGGGCGGACGGCGATCCGGCTCGGAGATCTCTATCTGCCCGAAGGAACGGGCACGGCGGCCTTGTTGCTCGCGGCCAAGCTGATCCCGGCGCCGCTCCGTCAATCGAGCTATGCGCTACGCAACCGGCTGCGCGCGCGCGCGTGAAACTGCTTCGCGCCTTTGGGTCCCTGCTGACCGGCGGGGCGTGCGTCGCCGCGTGGCTGTCGCTTGCCGGAAAATTCGTGCCTGCTCTCGACGTGCTCGCGTCGTTCCTGCCGCTGTTCGGGGTTGCGACCTTGCTGGGACTGCTGCTCGCGCAGTGGCGGCCAGGCGCCGCGATTGCGGCGGCGTTGCTCGCGCTGGCTCCCGTTGCAATCGGCGTGGCGCCCGAATGGCTGCGGGAAATCCCCACCGCGCCTGCGGGCGCGCCGCAGGTTCATGTGCTGACGCACAATGTATGGACACAAAATGACGACCCCGCAGAAACGGCGCAGGCGATTATCGATGCCAGCCCCGATGTGGCGATACTCCAGGAAGTGAATGGCAACTTCCGGCCCATGCTGGCAGCCTTGGGCCAGCATTTTCCCTATGCGACCAAATGTCCGGGGAGGTGCAGTTTTATTATTTTCTCGCGCTGGCCGATCGTTGACAGCGATTACTCCCTGAAGGCCCGGAACGGCCGCAAAATTGGTCCCGCGCTGCTGTGGGCGCGGATTGCGCCCTCCACGGGGGATACGTTCATGGTGGCCACGCTTCACTATCCCCGGCCGACGTCAGGCGACCAAGCGGTGCGCAGGCGCGCCGCGGCGCAGGCGCTGGCACGGATCGATCGCGAGGACTTGATCGTTGCAGGCGACATGAACCTGACGCCTTGGGCCGCGGCGATGCGCGAGCAGGACCGTGCCTTTGCCCCGCTCACCCGCATGACGCGTTCGCCCAGCTGGCCGCGCGCCATTCCCGTGCTGCCTATCGACCATCTCTATGCGGGCCCCGATTGGGGGTTGGTATCGTCGCGACAATTGCCTGGGACGGGATCGGACCACAGGCCGATTCTCGTAACGCTGGCGCGTCGGTGAAGCGCTTTCTTTCCCTCGCGCTGCTCGGCGGCTGCGGCCTCGCAGCGCCCGCGCTTGCCCAGCAATCGGACGCGACCGACGGGCTCGGTTCGGTATCGAGCGAAAACAGTTTCGGGCGTGACCGCAACGTCAGCGTCCTCGAACGGCGCCGTCCCGATTACACTCCCGAGCCTATCCACGTCGGCACGCTCGAGCTGCTGCCACGCATCGCGGTCGGCGCGGGCTATGACGACAATCTCTATGCGCAGCCGGGCGACGGGATAGGCGACGCCTATCTGCGCATTCGCCCGCGCATCTCGCTGGTGCGGCCGTCGCCGGACCTGAAGCTTTCGCTCGACGGCGAACTGGACCTGTTGCGCTATGCCGACCGGTCGAGCGAAAATGCGACCCAATATGCGGTGAGCGCGGGCGCACTTTACACGATCAGCAAATCGGACACGCTCGATATCACGCTGCGCAACGGGCGTTACAGCCAGGAGCGCGTCTCGCCCGACAGTCCGACGCAGGCGTCGCGGCCGATCCGCTTCACGCTGAACGGCGGCACCGCGACCTATACGCATGTCTTCAACCGGCTGCGCCTGCGCGGCGTATTCGATGTCGAGAACCGCAATTACAGCGACAGCGTGACGCCCGGCGGCGATCCGATCGACCAGGATTTCCGCGACCACACCAGCTATAGCGGCACCGCGATCGGCGAATATGCGCTGAGCCCCAGCGTCGCGCTGTTCGTCGCGGGGTCGCTGGGAAAGCGCGATTATCGCGAACGCAGCGGTCCGGTTCCGGCGCGCGATTCGACGGGCTTCGACCTCGCTGCAGGCGCAAGCTTCGAGCTGGGACGCAAAGCACGCGGATCGCTTCGTCTTGGCTATCTCCACCAGGATTACAGGGCGGCCGAGTTCGAGGATGTTTCGGGCTTCCTCGTGCGCGGCGAGCTGGCCTATTTCCTGACCCCACTGGTGACGATCACCGGCACCGTCGACCGGGGTATCCGCGAAACGGGCGTCAACGGCGCGACGGGCTATCTCGCCACCAACATGACGCTGCGCGCCGATTACGAGCTGCTGCGCAACCTGATCATCAGCGCGGGCGGCGAGCTGGAAAAGCGCGATTTCAATAATATCGACCGGCGCGACGACCGCTGGACCTGGCGTGCCAACGCATCCTACCTCGTCAGCAAGCGGCTGGCGCTGCGCCTCGATCTCCAGCGCCGCACCCAGTCGAGCTGGGGCGCGACCGCAGGCCGCGAATTCACCGACAATCGGGTCTCGGTGGGGGTGACCTTCTCGGGCCTTTAAGAGAACGTGGGGGTCAGCCCGGCATCGCGCCGCGCGACCCGTGCAGCGCGCCCTCGCAGGCGGCGAGCAGTTCGGGCGGGGCAAGACGGTTGACATAGCCGCCGGATCCTTGATCCGAGAGCAGCTTTGCCGGGATGCCGCCGACCACGCCGCGTTCGGGCACGTCCCTGGTCACGACCGCATTGGCGCCGATGGCCGCCTCGGCACCAACATGGATGCCGCCGATCACCTTGGCGCCCGATCCTAAAAAGGTCCGGTCGCCGATCACCGGCGCACCGCGTCGGCCGCCGCGGTTCATATAGCCGAGCACGACGCCGTGGGTGATGTTGACATTGCTGCCGAGCACCGCGTCGCCATGGAAATAAAAGCCGCCGAAGCGGTTGAGGAACAGGCCCGGCCCGATCTCCATATATTCGGGGATCGCAAAGCCATATTTGTAGCGCGCGCGCAGCAGCAACCACTTGGCGAAGGGGTAGAGGCCGAACGCCTTGGCGGGTTTCAGTTTGAGCCAGCCGGTCGTGCGCATCAGCACCGTATATTTATACCCCGGCGTAAAGGCATAATGCTTCGCGAAGGCGCCGAAGCCGACGCGGCCGGCATAGCGATAGAGGTCGGCGGCGAGCAGCGCCTTGAGTTTCGCGAAGCTGACCGGGCAACCGCGCAGATGCGGTTTGCCGGTGTCGTCGGGGACGGGCTCCTCAATTGCCGGAGCGGGGGCAAGCGATGCGCTGGTCATGTCCATCAGAAATAACGCTCGCCGAAACGGATCGTGTCGCCGGGAAGCACCGGGAAATCGGCGGTCATCGGATATTCCTGCTCGCCGGATTCGCCCGCGCGTTTCAGGAATACGCGCTTTTCATTGGCGCGATAGGTGAAGCCGTCGGCCTTGGCGACGGCGCCGCGGATGGTCAGGCCCTGCGTATAGGGATATTCGCCCGGCTTGTTCACTTCGCCGAGCACATAGACGGGCCGGAAGCTGGCGACCTGGACCGAGACTTTCGGCTCGAGCAGATAGCCGTTGCCGAGCTTCGCCTCGATCTCCCTCGACAGCTCGTCGGTCTGGAGCCCGGCGGCCTTGACCTCGCCGATCAGCGGAAAGGCGACCGTTCCGGCGGGCGACACTTCGAAATCGCCGGTCAGCGTCTCCTCGCCATAGGTCGCGATCTTGATCTTGTCGCCGGGCGAGAGGCGGAAGGCTTCGGCGGGCGGCGGCGCGGCGCCGCTGCCGGCGAGCGGCGACTGCCCGGCGCACCCGCCGAGCACCGCGAGCATGCCCGCCAAGGCGATCTGCATATGCCATTTCATGAAGTTACTCCCGGACTCGATGCTGCAATGTTTTTGAATTCGGCCTCGGCAGGCGGCACGGCGAGCGACGCCTCGATCCGTGCCCAATAATTGGCGGCGGCCTGCTCGACGCCGTAAGCGAGCGAACGTTCGCGCGCCCCCCTGCCGCATTCGCTGCGGCGCGGCTCGGCGAGCACCCGGCGCAAGGCGGCTGCGAAGGCTGGTACGTCATCGGTCGGGACCAACGCGCCGGCATCGACATCGATCCCGCTCGGGATGGCGTCGCGCGGCCGGTCGGCCAGAATCTCCGACGGGCCGGAGGCGCAATTGGTGGCGACGACGGGAACGCCGCAAGCCATCGCCTCGACCAGCCCGTTCGGGAATCCCTCGGCATTGGAAGGCATCGCATAGGCCTGCGCGCGCGCGACCACGGCGAAGGGGTTGGCGACGAAGCCGGGCATGTCGACCCGGTCCGCGATGCCGAGCGACGTGGCAAGCGCCTCTAGCGCGCCGCGTTCGGGCCCTTCGCCGAGGATGACGAGGCGCTCTGGCGGCGCGGCTTCGGCATAAGCGCGCAGCAGCAGCGGGAAATTCTTGTTGGGAACGAGTCGCCCCGCTGCGACAATATAGCGGCCGGCAGGGATGAAGGCGGGCGGCTCGGCTGCAAGGTCAGCGATGCGTTGATGGTCGACCGGATTGGCGATCGCCGACATGCGGCCGCGCGCGACGCCGAAATGGACGGCAAGATCGTCGACGACGCCGTCGGACACGGCGACGACATGCGTCGCGCGCGGATAGACGAGGCGCACCATCGCCTTGGCGGCGACTGCGTTGCCGAGATGGGCGCTCGTGTTGACCCGTTCGCTGATCAGCCATGGCCGCCGGCGCCCCGCCATCGCCCAGGCATTGGCGATATTGGCGCGGGTCAGGAAGCTCAGCGTCGCATCGGGCAGGATCCGCCGGGTCAGCGCGCGCAACTGGGTCAGGCTGGGCAGCAATTTATGCCGGGCATCCAGTTGGTGAAGCTCGACCCATTCGGGCACGTCATAGGCGCGCGGTTCGTCGTCGAGCAGCGCGAGGTGGATGTCGTAGCGCGCCCGCCACGGCTCCGACCCGCCGAGCAGGGTCGCGAGCACGCGCTCGGCGCCGCCGCCCGCGAGCGAGTTGATCGCGAACAAGATCCGCTTTTGATGCAGCATGATTCCTCGTTGGAGTGGGGGGCGGGAAATTCGCTTCGGAAGAACCCTTACCACGCCGATTTGTTGCAGTGCACACAGGCGCGCCCGCTTCATCGCCCGCGGGAGGCAACTGGCCGATTCGAGCGGGTTTTGCGGGTCGATATGTCTATCATCGGCACCATCGATGAACGTTCGCGGAGATATGTAATGGACATTCGGCGGGTCGAGTGTCTGGACGGCTTGCGCGGCGTTGCGGCGCTGTGGGTGCTGCTCGGTCACATGATGATCCTCACCGGTTTCCGGTTGCCGCTGATGAGCAAGCCCGACCTTGGCGTCGATCTGTTCATCCTGCTCTCGGGCTTCCTGATGATGTTCCAGTACCGGCTGCGCGCGGGGCGCGAGGACTGGACGGCGCCCGCCACATGGGGCGCTTTCTGGACGCGGCGCTTTTTCCGGCTGGCGCCGCTTTTCTATGTGACACTCGCCGCCGCGCTGATCGCCGGACCGGCAATCTATGCCGACAGGGTGGCGATCGACGGCTTCCTCGGCCAGTCGCTGCAACCGTCCGAACGCTATCTCGACGGAAGCCTCGCCAATATCGTCCTGCATCTGACCTTCCTGTTCGGCTTTTTGCCCGATTACGCTTTCCGTACGCCGCTGCCCGACTGGAGCCTCGGGCTCGAGATGCAATTCTACCTGCTCTTTCCCTTCCTCGTGCTGCTCGGGCGGCGGTTCGGCTGGTTGACGTCGGCCTCTATCGCGGCGGGCGGCGGGGTGGTCGTCGCGCTGCTCGCCGCCGCGGCGGGCCTCGACTATCCGATGCCATCCTTCCTGCCGTTGAAGCTCCAGCTCTTTTTGAGCGGCATGCTGCTTGCCGCCGGTGCGGACGAGAGCCGCCCGCGGCTCTGGCTGCGCCTCGGTGCCGCGATGCTGCTCGCCGCGATCCCGATCGGGGGCGACCAGGACCTGCTCCATTTCGCGGTCCGCGAGTTGCTGGTGTTCGGTTTCTTTGCGCTGGTCCATTTGCGCTCGCTCGGGTTGATCGACTGGATTTCGCGGCTCCTCGGCAGCCGGCCCTTCCATTGGCTGGGCGAGCTTTCCTATGGCGCCTACCTGATCCACCTGTTGATACTTCAGCCCGTTGCGGCCGCGGTGATCGGGCAATTCGGCACCGGTCTGGGAGCGATCGGCCGTTTTGCGTTGACCGGTGCGATCGTTATCCCGGCAACCTATGTCCTTGCCTTTGTGACCTACAGGTTGGTCGAGCTGCCCGGCCAGCGGCTCGGCAAGGCGGTCATCAAGCGGGCTGTCGGACGCGGCACGCCCCGCGCGCACCAGACCGTTCCCGAAAAGATCGCCGCGCCGTGAACGCTCGATCTGCCGCGCCATCCAGATACCGATGGAGATGATCCGATGGACCGACGAACCTTGCTGACGTCGATTGCCGGCGCGGCAACCGCGAGTGCCTGCACCCGGCGCGACGATGCCGACGCCGGGGACAATCATGCAGGCCGCCCGACGCTGGCGATCGATTCGGAGGCGCCGGGCCGCTGGCGCATCCGCAGCTGGCAATGGCGCGCGAACGCGTGGCGGCCGCAGATCGCCCGGGCACGGCTGACCAACGGGAAAATCCAAATCAGCGGCGCGATCGACGCGGCGGACCGGGCGGCGGTGATCGCCCGGCTGCGCGCCTAGGTCCTCACCGTTCCGGGTGTGGCGGAGGGGCGCCGGACCGGGCGGCGCGGTGCAAGCGCCGTGCGATAGACTTCGAGCGTTTCGGCCGCGGCGCGGTCCCAGCTGAAGCGCCCGCGAACGGCGTCGCGATCGACCTGGAAGTCGGCGCCGTCGGCGTTCAGGCGCGCGGTGAGTTCCCCGACGTCTCCGACCCGGAAATAATTTACGGGATCGAGCCCGATGTCGAGATTGGCCGGGATGTCGCTGAGCAGCATCCGCGCGCCGCAGCTCGCCGCCTCCAGCGCCGCGATCGGCAACCCCTCATGATAGGATGGCATGACGAACAGCGCGCAATGTTCGTAGAGGCATTTGAGCGTCGCGCGCGATTGGACGCCAGCAAAAATCACTCGGTCGCTGGCGCGCGCGAGAAGCTCGCGGGCATATTCGCTTTCATGGTCGGCCGAGCCGGCGATCACCAGCTTGGCAGTGCTGTCCGACCGTTCATGGGCGTCGATCAGGTCGTGCAGGCCCTTTTCGGGGACGAGGCGGGCAACGGCGAGGAGGAAATCATCGCCCGCGAGCCCCAGCCGTTCGAGGATGAGCGCGGGGTCGGCATCGTCCGGCAGGTCGGACGTGCCGTTCGGGATATAGGAAATCGCCGTCGCCCGCTTCGGAAAGTTGTGGCGCAGCTGTTCGGCGAGCGACGGTGAGACGGCGATGACGCGGTCCGCGAAAGTGAGCGCAAGCCACTCACCGGCACGCAGCGCGCTGCGCGCGAGAAGGCCCCATTTGGCGCGATGATAGTCGGTGCCGTGGTGCGTCACGACGACCTTGAGGCCGAGCAGCCGCGCGACTGGTGCGAGCAGCCCGGGGCCGATGGCGTGGATGTGGATTAGTCGGGCGCCGCGCTTGCGGGCGGACAGGACCGAAAGGAAGGTCGATACGACCGCCTCGAAATGCTGCGAGCGCGGGCAGGGGATGCCGACAATCTCGACTCCGCGATGCTCGCCCTGCCGTTCGGGCAGATAGGGCGCACGGCCCAGAACCACCGAGCGGTGGTCGGGCCACAGCGTCTTGATCCGCGGCAGCAGCTCCTCGCAATGACTTTCGATCCCGCCCATGACGTGCGGGAAGCCGCGGAGGCCCGTTACACAGATGACGGGCGATCGCGCAGGATCGCCAGATGGCACATTCGTCCGTTGCAGCATAATAAACTCCAATCGCGCCCAGCCGGATTATCCGGCTCAGGCCACCGCTGCCATCGGCCCTCTTCCACCATTTTCTATTTCATTGAGATACCAGTCGACGAACCGCTCGATCCCGCGTGCGAGCGGCACTTTCGGGCTGTATCCGGTAAGCGCGTTGATCGCCGAGATATCGGCATAGGTCGATGTCACGTCGCCCGGCTGCATCGGCCGCATCAACTTGACCGCCGGCCGGCCGAGCGCGCGCTCGAGCATGGATATCATGTCCATCAGCCCGACGGGATTGCAGTCGCCGATGTTGAGCAACCGATGTTCGCCGGCGGCCGGCGCCTTGTCGAGCACCCCCACGACGCCGTCGACGATATCGTCGATATAGGTGAAATCGCGCGCCATCCGGCCCTCGCCGAACACTTCGATCGGCTGGCCGAGCAAAATCTTCTGCGCGAAACCATAATAGGCCATGTCGGGCCGGCCCCATGGACCATAGACGGTGAAGAAGCGCAGCCCGCTGAGCGGCAGGCGATAGAGCGTCGCATAGCTCTGGCTCATGAGTTCGCAGCTACGCTTGGTCGCGGCGTAAAGCGAAACCGGTGCGGTGCAGGGTTCGTCCTCGCGAAAGCCGGTGCCGCCGATCGGACGGTCGCCATAGACCGAACTCGACGAGGCATAGACGAGATGCTCGATATGACCCGCATGGCGTGCTGCCTCGAGCACCGCGAGGTGCCCTTTGAGGTTGCTGTGCTCATAAGCGAACGGGTTTTCGAGGCTGTAGCGCACGCCTGCCTGCGCGGCGAGATGGACGATCCGGCGAATGCCGTTTGCCTCCACCAGCTCGCTGACCAGTCCGGGGCTGGCGATGTCGCCGTCGATCAGCCGGAAGCCCACATTGTCGGCCAGCCGCGCGGTGCGCGCTTTCTTCAGCGCGACGTCATAATAGTCGGTGAAGCTGTCGAGGCCGATCACACGTTCGCCGCGTGCGAGGAGCCGCTCGGACACCGCATGGCCGATGAAGCCCGCGGCGCCCGTTACCAATATGGGGCTGTCGTCGGTCATGCCGCCCGCCTTTCGCTGGAGAGTCGGGTGTCGTCGTCGGTATCGCCCGGCCGGCCGATACCGACATAGCGCAGGCCCGCTTCTTCGGCCTGCGCGGGCCGATAGATGTTGCGCAGGTCGACGAGCAGCGGATCGGCCATCGCCGCCTTGAGGCGGGCGAGGTCGAGTGCGCGGAAGGCGTCCCATTCGGTCACGATCACCGTTGCCGCCGCACCGTCGGCGGCGTCATAGGCCGAGGACGCATAGTCGACGTCGTTCAGCACCGCCTTCGCCGCCTCCATACCCTCGGGGTCATAGGCGCGCACCCTTGCACCGGCATCCTGCAGCGCCTGGATGATCGCGATCGAGGGCGCGTCGCGCATATCGTCGGTGTTGGGCTTGAAGGTCAAACCGAGCACCGCCACGGTGCGGCCGCGGACCTGTCCCTCTATCGCTGCCAGAACCTTGCGGCCCATCGCGCGCTTGCGCTGCTCGTTCACCGCGACGGTCGCCTCGATCAACCGCAGCGGCGCGTCATGGTCCTGCGCCGTCTTCATCAGCGCGAGCGTGTCCTTGGGGAAGCAGGAGCCGCCATAGCCCGGCCCCGCGTTCAGGAATTTGGCGCCGATCCGGTTGTCGAGACCGATGCCGCGCGCGACCTCCTGCACATCGGCTCCGACCTGTTCGCACAGGTCCGCCATTTCGTTGATGTAGGTGATCTTCATCGCCAGAAAGGCGTTCGCGGCATATTTGATCAGTTCGCTGGTGCGCCGCCGGGTGAAGACGATTGGCGCCTTGTTCAGCGACAGCGGGCGATAGACCTCTTCCATCGGCGCGCGCGCGCGATCGTCCTCGATGCCGATGACGACGCGATCGGGCCGTTTGAAATCCTCGATCGCGGCGCCTTCGCGCAGGAATTCGGGGTTCGAGGCGACGGCGAATTCGGCCGCGGGATTGCACTCGCGGATGATCCGCTCGACCTCGTCGCCGGTGCCGACGGGCACGGTCGATTTGGTGACGACCACCGTGAAGCCATTGAGCGCCCCGGCGATCTCGCGCGCTGCGCCATGGACGAAGGAAAGATCGGCGTGGCCGTCGCCGCGGCGGCTGGGGGTGCCGACCGCGATGAACACAACGTCGGCGGCGCCGACTGCCTCCGAAAGCTCGGTGGCGAAGTCGAGATTGCCCGCCGCGACGTTGCGCGCGACCAGGCTGTCGAGCCCGGGCTCGTAAATGGGAATGCCGCCGGCGCGAAGGCGGGCGATCTTGTTCGCGTCCTTGTCGACGCAGGTCACATGATGGCCGAAATCGGCAAAACATGCGCCCGAAACGAGCCCGACATAGCCGGACCCGATCATTACGATACGCATTACGCGTTGCTCCCTATGTATATGAAGGCGACTTTGCTGCGCTTGCGAACAATCATCGCGGATACCCCTCGCTCGTCAACTTGCCAGCTTTGAAAAGAGGCAATTTGGAGGCGAAGCGAATGTCCCCGCGATTTCGATTCAAAATGGGGCAGGATCGCAAAAGACTCCCGGATTTGAGGCAGATAATTCGCGACTTTGCGCAAACGAAGAACTGGCGATTTGGATGCCATGCGACGAAACGCTTCGACTTGAACTTGCCACGCGTCGGCGCTGGTCTAGAAGCTGGACAGGATAAGCTGTGGGGAGGGCAGGATGCTGGAAGCGCAACGCGCGGCATTTTTCGCCGACCTGCCGGTGTCGCTGGCGGTTCGCCGCGACCGGTTGGGGCGGGCGATGCTGATGATCGAGGAAAATGCCGACGCGCTGTGCGCTGCGCTGGCTGCCGACCAGGCGAATCAGGATGCGGCTTCGGCGAAGCGCACCGAAGTGGCGCCTGCGCTTGCGGCGCTGCATACCGCTATGGATGGCGTCGGGCGCTGGATGCGCCCCGCTGGCGATCGCGGTCTGCTCGCAAGGCTGGGTGGAGGCGGCGACTATGTGGAATATCTGCCCGTCGGAGTGATCGGAATATCGGCGCCGGCCGCGCTGCCGCTACTCCATGCGGCGGGCATCCTCGCGAGCGCGCTCGCCGCAGGCAACCGCGTGATGCTGAAATTCGACGACGCGTCGCCGCAACTGAACGAATTGGTCGGCCGGCTCGCGCCCCGCTTTTTCGACCCGCTCGAATTGGTCATCGTATCGGCCGGCGCCTTTGCCGACCTCGCCTTCGATCTGCTGGTGACGAGCAAAGAGCAGGGCGACGGCGTGACATTCGCCCGCTCGGGCAAGTCGCCCGCGATCTTCGGGCGGTCGGCCGACTTCGCCAAGGCGGCGGGCAAGGTGATTGCCCACAAACGGGTCAGGAGCGGGCGCGTGCCGCTGGCCCCCGACTATCTGCTCGTGCCTGAGGAACAGGAAGAGGCGGCCGCCGGCTGGCTGTGGCGCGCGGCGATGCAGCCGGGCGGCAAGGAAGGCGCGCTGGTGGATGCGGAACAGGGACGCGTGGCGCGGCTACTGGACGACGCGCGCGCGCGTGGCGGCGAGGTGATGACGGCGGAACCGCGGGGTGGAGGCTTGACGCTCCACATCGTCCGTCACGCCAGCGATGACATGCTGGTGATGCAGGAAGATGTCGAGGGACCGATCCTGCCGCTGCGCAACTATGCGCGGATCGAGGATGCGATCGCCGCGATCCACCGCCGCGCGCCGCCGCATGCCATCTATTATTTCGGGCGCGACGCCGCCGAGCGCCGCCATGTGGTCGACCGCACGCTGTCTTCGGCGATCGCGATCGACGGGCGGGCACTGTTGGCGGCGAAGGCGGACGCCGGCATGACGATCAATATCGGGCCCGGCGAGGCGGGTTTTCGACGGTTCAGCCGGGCCCGGCACGTCTGCCGTCCGTCTTTCCTTGGCCTTGCTTACCGGTTCGCAGCGAAGGACAGCGGCGAACTCGCCGGGGCGGCGCCCGCGCTGCGCTGACCCCGGCCACGCCACGCCACGCCGCATCGCGGTCGCCTTCCCCGGCGCCGCCAAATTATCCTTTGGACATGGTAGACATGTCCTCCCGCCGCGCCGCGAGCGCGGTTCAGATCGCCGCAGGCGGCGAACCCGTCTATGTCGTGCGCTCGGGCGCCGTCTATCGCGACATAAATGCTCGCGATGTCGGCAATGGTCTATTCGTGATTCGCGAACCTGTCCGCGACGTGCGGATTTCGGACGTCAGGGTGGCGAGCGGTTATCGCGTGATCGAAAATACCGCGACGCCCGATCTGGCGGCGGCGGGTTGCGCCGGACTGCATGTGCGCGGAGCGCGGGCAAGCGATCTCGAGCGCAGTTTCGCCCGCATCCGCTATGACAGCCATCACGGGGTGATCGAGGATGTGAATGCCAGCGGCACGCTGGCCACGGGTGCGACAGATCTTCCCGTGGGGATCGGATTCGCCGACACCGCGCACGATTTCCGGATCGAACGTTGTGTCATGCGGGGGTTCCAATGGAAACGCCGCAACACGCAATATTGGAACGGCGATGGCTTTTCGACCGAGCGCGGCAATGCGCGTTTCCTGTTCCGCCAGTGCGCCGCCTGGGACAATAGCGACGGCGGGTTCGACCTGAAATCGACCGAGACATTGCTCGACGATTGCACCAGCGGTCGCAACGCGCGCAACTTCCGGCTATGGTCGAGCATCCGCGCGACGCGGCTCGTCAGCCTCGACCCCATCAAGATCGGCGGGATCGGCGATACCAACCATTTTTCGATCATGGCGTCGAAAGGCGCGAGCGAGCCGCTGGTGATCACTATCGAGCATCTGACGGTGAAGAGTGACCGCGGCTGGCCGATCTTCGACGTTCATAACGGACCCGCCAAGATCATCATTGGCTCGCACGATATCCAGGTGCCAAAGGGAACGCCGCTCGTGCGCTCGCGGGGCGGGGGTTCGGTGCCAGGCGGTGTGTCCTTCAAGGGCGACCCGCCCAAGCTTTGAGCCCCGGCGCAGTTTGGACACGCTTCGACGCCGGGCTCTTGCTGCAATGCAGCGTAAAGGCGCACATCGCGTCCCGTCAGCACGTGGCGATCGTGTCTGCGAATCCGAAAGCTGGTTTTGGGGGGGAACCCAGTGACCAGAAAAGGGTGGAAAGATGCGAAAGATACGCAAGGCCGTGTTCCCCATCGGCGGCCTTGGAACCCGGTTCCTTCCGGCGACCAAATCCATGCCGAAAGAGATGCTGCCGGTCGTCGACCGACCGCTGATCCAATATGCCGTCGACGAGGCGCGCGAGGCGGGCATCGAACAATTCATCTTCGTGACCAGTCGCGGCAAGAGCCTGATCGAGGACCATTTCGACCATGCCTTCGAGCTCGAAGAGGCGATGGCGCGGCGCGGCAAGTCGCTCTCGGCGCTCGACGGCACCCGCCCGTCGCCGGGCGATATCACCATCGTGCGGCAGCAGGAGCCGCTGGGGCTCGGCCATGCCGTATGGTGCGCCCGCCGCCTCGTCGGTGACGAGCCGTTCGCGGTGTTGCTCCCCGACGACCTGATGGTCGGCGAGTCCGGCTGCCTCAAGCAGATGGTCGAGGCGTATAACGACCTCGGCGGCAATCTGCTCTGCACGGAGGAGGTGCCGGCCGATCAGACGAACAAATATGGCATCGTCACTCCGGGCGCTCAGGCCGGACCGATCACCGAGGTGAAGGGACTGGTCGAAAAGCCGGCGCCGGAGGTCGCGCCGTCGCGGCTCGCGATCATCGGCCGCTATATCCTCCAGCCCGAGGTGATGGACGTGCTTGGCAGCCAGGAAGAAGGCACGGGCGGCGAGATCCAGCTCACCGACGCGCTGGCGCGGATGATCGGCCAGCAGCCCTTCCACGGTGTCACCTTCGCGGGGCAACGCTATGACTGCGGCGACAAGAGCGGTTTCGTGACCGCGACGCTCGCACTCGCGCTTGGCCGCCCCGATATTGCGCCCGCGGTGCGGGCTTTCCTGGCTGCGGCGTGATATGGATGCACTTTCAAGGCGTGTACCGCTCCGCAGGGAAGCGGACCCGCAGGTCGATCGCGGCGCGCTGATCGACCTGCGCCACGTCGGCGCGATATTGCGCCGGCGATGGATGGTGCTGTGCGCGGCGATGATCGCGGCGATCGTCGTCGCCGCGGCCGCCTATCTCGTTGCCGAGCCCCGCTATCTCGCGACCGCGCAGGTCGCGCTCGAACGGACGGCCGAGCGCGTGATCAACGTCGATTCGGTCATCCCGACCGCCGACCCCGATTCGGCGGCGGTCGATACCGAAGTGCAGGCGCTGCGCTCGCCGGAACTGATCGGGCGGGTGGTCGACCGGTTGCGGCTTGCCCGCGATCCCGCTTTCAACGAGGCGGCAACACAGGGTCCGCCTGCGACGCAGCCCGACCTGATCGGTCGCCAGCGCGCGATCGGCACGCTGCTCGGCGGCCTGACGGTGAAGCGCGACGGGCTCTCCTATGCGATCAGCGTGTCGTTCGAGGGCAATACCCCGGTCCGGGCGGCGCAGATAGCCAATGCGCTGGTCGATAATTATGTCTCAGGCCAGGCGGGTTCGAAGGCGGAGGCGACCCAGCGCGCGCGCGGATTCCTCGAAGAGCGGCTTCAGGACCTGCGCGCGCAGGTTCTCGGCGCCGAACGCGCGGTCGCGGACTATCGTGCCGCGAATAATCTTTTCACCGTGTCCGAAGCCAGCACGGTAACCCAGCAGGAACTGTCGGGCCTTTCGACGCAGCTCGCGCAGGCCAAGGCGGAAAATGCTGCGGCGCAGGCGCGGCTTTCGGCGGCCCGCACGCAATTGCGCGGCGGGCGGAGCGGCGAGGAACTCGGCGATTCGCTCGACTCTCCCGTGGTCAGCCAGCTCCGGGCCCAGCGCGCCGAGGCGGCGCGCGAGGTTGCGGCGCTCGAAAAACGCTATGGTCCGCGTCATCCCGCGCTCGTCCAGGCGCAAAACCAGCTCCGCACCGCCGATCAGCATATCGCGGCCGAAGTGCAGCGCATCGTCGCCAACGCGTCGATCCAGGCGAGTATCGCCAATCAGCGCGCGGCGTCGCTCGCCGGTTCGGTCGCGCAGACGCAGGGGAAGCTCGCGAGCGACAATGAAGCGTCGGTGCGACTGGGCGAGCTCGAACGAAACGCCGAATCGGCGCGGACGCTCTATCAGGCGTTCCTCGACCGCTATCGCCAGACGGTCGCGCAATCGGGGTTGGAGCAAAGCGATTCCTACATCGTCAGCCGCGCGCGCGTTCCGGGCGCGCCAAGCTCGCCGAACATGTTGATCTATGCCGCGATGGCGGTGGTCGGCGGGCTCGGCATCGGCGTGCTCCTTGTAGTGCTGCTGCAATTGCTCGAGCGCGGGCTAGAGACGAGCGACGCGATCGAGGAAACGCTGGGGCTGGCGACGCTCGCCTCGATCCCCGACGCGCGGACGCTTCCCGGTTATCGCAAGTCGGGCCTGCCGGCCCCGCCAGCGGAACTGCTGCTCAAGCGGCCGCAATCGACCTACGCCGAAGCGTTCCGGACCTTGCGCACCTCGATCCAGTTCGCCGAGGCGCCAAAGGCGGTGCGCGTCGTCGCGATCACCTCGGCGGTGCCGGGCGAAGGCAAGACGACCACCGCGATGGGCTTGGCCCGCGCAATGGCCGCGGCGGGCGGCAAGGTACTGCTGATCGATGCCGACGCCCGCCGGCGCGCATCGAGCCGGCAGTTCGCCGAGGGCGTATCGCTCGGCCTCGACGAGGTGCTGGCGGGCGAGGCGACGTTGGAGCAGGCGATCGTCAAGGACAGCCTGTCGGACGCCTGCATTCTTCCGCAGCGGCTCGATTCGAAAGGCATCGGCTTGACGGAGAGTCCGCGACTGGCCGAGCTGATCGAGCAGGTGCGCGAACGCTATGATCTTGTGATCCTCGATACGCCGCCGGTCCTGCCGGTCGACGAGGCGCGCGTGATCGCCAGCATGGCCGACGGCGTGGTATTCCTCGTGCGCTGGCGCCGGACGCCGTCGAAGGCGGCGTCGGTGGCGCTGCGGCGGCTGTACGACGTCCATGCCGAAATATTGGGCGCGGTACTCACGCTGGTCGACGTTCACGAGCAGGAGCGCGCCGGTTATGAAGATGGCGGGACCTTCCTCAAGGCGTACCGCCCCTATTATGCCGACTGACCGGGCGGGGCCGTGACCACGCCGGCGCTGCCTTATGGCCCGGCCTTCGGGCTTGGCATATTGGTGCCCGTCACGCTGTTGCTGCTCGTCCCGCTCGTCATCGCGGCGCGGCGGGCGGGCAGCATGGCGGGCGCGTTCGTGGTGGTGGCGCTCTGGCTTCGCTACGCTGCGGGCGCCTATCATCTTTATATGTTCCAGCCGTTCGCAGGCGGGCTTTCGGGCAATGCCCTGCTCTCGATCGCGGTGACCGGCTTCGGGCTGCTCTTTGTCGTCCGGCCCGCCAATCTGGGGCTCAAATGGCTGTTGCCCGTTTATGTCCTCGTCGTGCTCGCGCTGGTCAGCGCCAGCCTGAACGGCGATGCCGCGGGCGGCATCAATGTTGCGGTGAAATATGCCTATATGATCGTGATCATGGTCGCCGCGTTTCAAGCGCTGCGCCAGGATGCCGAGGCGCGTTTCCTGAACTGGGCGATGGTTTCGTTCCTGCCGCTGCTCGTCTTTCAGGCGCTGTCGCTGGCATTCAATATGCCAAAGGGCGCGGAGGACGGCGACGGGCTGGTCTGGATCGGCGGCTATAATCACGAGGCGGCCTTCTCGGTCGCGCTCTTGACGGGGTTCATGGTCGGCGGATTCGCGCGGTCGGCGCCGCGCGCGGTACGTATCGCCTTTCTGTCCGCGACGTTCATCGCTATCCTGCTCGCGGGCTATCGCACCACGATCCTTGCGCTCGCGCCGCTCGCTCTTGCGGTTTTCCTGAGCGGACTGACGATGAGCGTGCGGCGCGACCAGCGCGGGGCGATGGCGGCCACAGCGGCGGTCGCAGGCGTGCTGCTATTTTCGGTCGCGGCGCTGTCTTACGGTGAGAGTTTCGCCGATCTCGCCGCCTTCCTCGCGGACCCGTCGGCGCTGATCAAGCCGCCGCGCGACTTCGACCTTCTCGAGCGCCAGGTGATGTCGGGCCGGCCGCTGATCTGGAGCAGCTATATCTACGCCTGGGCCGATGGCACGCCGCTCCAGCATCTGTTCGGCATGGGGCCGGAAAGCTGGGAGGGCGTGTTCAAGGTCTATCCGCACAATACGCTGGTGGCGACGCTCTACGAACTCGGCTGGTTCGGCGTGGCGGCGATGATCGCGCTGTGGACGGTGATGTTCGCGGCGGCGGCGGCGGCGCGCGGCGACCGCTTCCTGCTGATCGCTGCGCATTTCGCCTTCTTCCTGCTCAACATGGCGACGATGCCCTTCTGGCAGGTCGAGGGGCTGGCGCTCTATGGCTTGCTTTGCGGTTATACCGTCTATGCCGCGCGCGCGGCCTCTCAGCGCCCGCTTTCCTATGGGTTTCCTGAAAGCCGCTGGAGTCCAACGCAGTAATGGTGCCGGCTACAGGATTCGAACCCGTGGCCCCCTGATTACAAATCAGGTGCTCTACCAACTGAGCTAAGCCGGCGCTCGCGTTCCCCTAAGCATTTTTCGACCCGATGGAAACAGCGGACATTCGGTAAAATGCGGCACAGCGGAATCGTCAGACGATGCCGAAAGTCCAGCCTTCGGTTTTGGCGAGAGCTTCGGTCAGCGGCTGGGGTGACCAAGGGGCGGCATCGCTTGCGATCGCCCGCAGCCAAGCGGCGGTCAGCAGCGCGTCGCTCGCATGATCGCTCACCGGCCCGCGAAAGCCTGCCGGCGGCGACCCCAGCGCCGTTAGCGCGGTATCGAGCGTCGCGCCGTCGCGAATCTTGCTGCGTCCGGGTGGCAGGCCGGCTGCGCGCGCGGCAAGGCTCGTGTAGATTTCGACGAGCAGCGGGCCGCAGGCGGGAACCGGATCGAGCGGCCACAACGGTATTCGGCCCGACAACCGGTGCAGCAGGCGCATGCCGGCGAGGCTCGCCTTGCCGACCTGAGCCGCGCCGACGAGATTGAAATTGCTCACGCTCGCGGCCTGCTTCGTCGCGCGTTGATATTGCTCGACGATCCGCAGGCGGCCCGCGCCGGGAAGGAAGAGATCGCCGACATCGTCCCGGCCGTGGCGAAAGTGGCGCCGCGCGTCGGGGTGCGCGAGGAACGCGCCGGCTTCATAGTGCGGATCGCCTTGCGCGAGACGCTCGACGAGCGCCCAAAGCGCCGGGATGTCGGCCGGACTATCGGTCCACTCGGGGAAATATGCCTCCCGATCGGCAAAGGCGAAGGCGGCCGAGAAATCGAAGCCGATCAGCATATCTTCGCCCGCGTCCGCGACGCCTTCAAGCCAGGCGAGTACTTCGGCGCGCGACCATATATGGCCCGGCCGTACGAGCGCTGGCGCCGCCGCGGCGCTCGCGAGCGCGAGCGCGATCCCGCGCTGGCGCTCGCCGCGGGCGCCCGACCAGTCGAGGGCGGCAAAGTGGGTGAAGCGGCGCATCGCTGGGGTTTAGCGCCGCAGAGCGCCTTGCACAAAGGGCGCCGGAGCCCCACATGCGCCCCATGCTGATTGAAACCGAATCGACGCCCAATCCCGCGACGCTCAAATTCATGCCCGGCCGGGCGGTGATGGAGGCGGGAACACGCGACTTTGCCAGCCCCGAAGAGGCGGAAACTTCGCCGCTCGCGAGCGCGCTTTTCTCGCTCGGCGATGTGACCGGCGTGTTCTTTGGTCGTGATTTCGTGTCGGTGACGATCGCCCCCGGTGCCGAATGGGCCGATGTGAAGCCCGACATACTCGGCATCGTGATGGATCATTTCCTCGCCGAAGTGCCGCTGTTCAACGCCGCCAGCGCGGGCTTTTCGGTGCCGGCGGAGGATGAAGGGTTCGCCGACGATCCCGCCGATGCCGACATCATCGACCAGATCAAGGAACTCATTGAAACGCGCGTCCGCCCTGCGGTCGCCAACGACGGCGGCGATATCGTCTATCGCGGTTTCGACAAGGGCAATGTGTATCTGAAGATGCAGGGCGCCTGCGCGGGCTGCCCGTCCTCGACCGCGACGCTGAAGAATGGCATCGAGTCCCTCTTGAAACATTATGTGCCTGAGGTAACGGCAGTTCACGCCGTCTGACCAAATCATTTCAGGAGATGCCCTATGAGCGAGCCGCTTTCCGACAGCGCCCTCGACCAGCTGTTTCGCACCGCGCGTACCTATAACGGCTATCTCGACAAGCCCGTTTCCGAAGCGCAGCTCTACGCGATCTGGGACTTGATGAAGTTCGGCCCGACCAGCGCGAACGGCCTGCCGGCGCGGATCGTCTGGTGCGTGTCGGACGAAGCGAAGCAAAAGCTCGCGGCGCTCGCCATTCCGGGGAATGAAGAAAAGATCCTCGCGGCGCCGGTCACGGCGATCATCGCGATGGACACCGAATTTTACGAGCATCTGCCAGAATTTTTCCCGCACACCGATGCGCGCAGCTGGTTTGCCGGTAACGAGGAGCATGCGAAAGTAACGGCTTTCCGCAATTCGAGCCTGCAAGGCGCCTATTTCATCCTCGCCGCGCGCGCCCTCGGGCTCGGCACCGGCCCGATGTCGGGCTTCAACAACGCCGCCGTCGACGAGGCCTTTTTCGCCGACCAGCCCAAGGTGAAGAGCAATTTCATCTCGACCCTCGGCTATGGCGATCCCGCGAGTATTTTCGAGCGCAGCCCGCGCCCCGACTTCGCGCGCTTCAACCGCATCGCCTGAACGGCCCGCGCCCCATCCATGCGCCACCTTGTCATCGATTCGGCGAGCGAAGCCTGCTCGGTGGCGCTGATCGAGGCGGGCGCAGTCGTCGATCATCGCCACGAAGTGATCGGGCGCGGCCACGCCGAGCGCCTCGTCCCGCTGGTCGCTGAACTCGCTGGCGGAGGCCGCGCCGAGGCGATCGCCGTCGGGTGCGGCCCAGGCAGCTTTGCCGGCGTGCGGATCGGCGTGGCAGCGGCGCGTGCGTTCGCGCTCGGATGGCAGGTGCCAGTGCATGGTTTTTCGACGCTCGCCCTCGTTGCCGCTGCTGCGGCGGACGAGATTGCCGCGGCGGACGGCGCGCTGGTGGTGATGGAAGGCGGCCACGGCCAATGGTTCGTTCAGCCTTTCACGGCCGACCTTGCGTCGCGCGCCGAGCTTCGATCGCTGCTCCCGGAGGAGGCCGTCCGGCTCGCAGACGCGCTGGTCGTCGGCAACCGCTCCGAAGCCTTCGTCGCAAAACGCGGCTCGGGACGCGCGCTGGCGGTGCTGCCCGACGCGCGCGCCTTCTCACGGTTGCCCGCGGGTGCAATGATCGACCGGCCGAGCCCGATTTACGGTCGTGCGCCCGACGCCAAGCCGATGGCGCCGCCGGCATGACGACCGCTATTCGTCTCGCCACCGCCCGCGTCGGCGATCTCGCCGCGGTGATGCGCGTGATGGATGCCGCGTTCGAGCCCGCCTATGGCGAGGCATGGACCGGCGCGCAGCTTTTGACCCTGTTCGCGCTGCCGTCGGCGCGCGTGTGCCTGGCCTGGGACGGGGACCATGCGTGCGGATTTTCCGCCGCAAGGATCGCCGGCCCGGAAAGCGAGCTCTTGTTGCTCGCGGTCGATCCGCAGTTTCGCGGTCGCGGGATCGGCCGATTATTGATCGACGACTGGCGTGCCTGGGCCGGCGAACAGGGCGCCGAAGACTATTTCCTTGAAATGCGGGCCGACAATGGCGCGATTCATCTTTATGAGCGCACAGGTTTTACGGAGTGCGGGCGGCGGCCTGCCTATTATCGCGGCCATGACGGCAAGCTTCGCGATGCAATTACAATGCGCCAGTCGGCGGGGACAAGCCAAACCGGCTGATCGGTGATTGCGGAATTACATCCAAAGTGGCACTAAACCGTGCGGCGAAAGAAAAAATCCAATATTCGCCGCTATGCTTCTGGGTAATCGAAAACAAGGAATAGTCTCATGTCCGATCAAGCCGACACCAATGAGATGCTCGTTACGCTGACCGCCGATATTGTCGCGGCGCATGTCAGCAACAACAGCGTCGCGATTTCAGATCTCTCCATTTTGATCAATAATGTCCACGCCGCGCTGTCGGGCCTCGGGGCCGAGCCGGTCGTCGAGGAAAAGCTGGTGCCGGCGGTCTCGATCCGCACTTCGGTCAAACCCGATTACATCGTCTGTCTGGAGGACGGCAAGAAGTTGAAGATGCTCCGCCGTCACCTGATGACGCATTACGGCATGACCCCCGACGACTATCGCGCCAAATGGGGCCTGCCTGCCGACTATCCGATGGTCGCGCCCAACTATGCCGAAAAGCGCCGCGCGCTGGCAAAGGAAATCGGCCTCGGCACCAAGGGCCGTGGCGGCGGGCGCAAGCGCAAGGCCAAGGCCTGATACTCGCGATAAATCGCTCCGCCCGGAGCAGGGAAGGGCGGCGCCCGTCGGGCGCCGCCCTTGTCCTATTCGCGGGGCGTCCCTATACAGTTTGCAACAAATACAGACGCGGCTGCATCTGCAGGAAAGGCAAGCATGTCCGGTAATATCGATCTCGAAGCCCTGTGCCACGAAAAGGGCCTGCGCATCACCGAACAGCGCCGCATCATCGCGCGCGTCATCTCGGATTCGGAGGATCATCCCGACGTCGAAACGCTGTATGAGCGCGCGTCGAAGATCGACAGCGGCATCTCGATCGCGACCGTTTACCGCACCGTCCGCCTGTTCGAAGAGGCGGGCATCCTCGACCGTCACGATTTCGGCGACGGACGCTCGCGCTACGAAGCCGCGCCCGAGGCGCATCACGACCATCTGATCGACGTCGAAACAGGCAATGTGATCGAATTCGTCGATCCCGAACTCGAAGCGTTGCAAAAGGTGATCGCCGAACGGCTGGGATTCCGCCTCGTCGACCACCGCATGGAGCTTTATGGTGTCGCCATCGATCGCAAGCGCGACTGATCGAACCTCGATCACCTGGCGGACGGTCGCCCGTCTCGCCCTGATGGTGCTGACGCTCCTTTTTCTGATCGTCCCGCATCTTCTCTACCGCGCGGTCGGCCGTCCGTCGCCGATGGTCATGGCCTTCCTCAATGCCGTCGGATGGATCGCGGGGCTGCGCATCCGCACGACGGGCACGCGGCTCCGGCGCGATGTGCTTTTCGTTTCCAACCATGTCAGCTGGCTCGACATTCTTGCGCTCGGCGGTGCCGCGCGCTCTGCCTTCGTTTCGAAGGCGGAAATCGGCTCCGCGCCGCTCGTCGGCTGGCTCGCCGACCAGAACCACACGGTCTATGTCCAGCGCGAGGCGCGGCGCGAGATTCACAATCAGGCGAACGACCTGCGCAATGCGCTCGCACGCGGGCGTCCCGTTACACTGTTCCCTGAAGGCACGACGGGGCCAGGCGACGGCCTGCTGCCCTTCCGTGCCTCCTTGTTCCAGGCGGTGATCCCGACGCCGCCGAAACTGCGCGTCCAGCCGGTATTGCTCGACTATGGCGATGAGGCGAACGATATCGCCTGGCTCGACCCTGAATCGGGGCTCGATAATTTCAAGCGGCTGCTCGCGCGCAAGCGCCCGGTTCATCTCACTATCCATTATCTCGATCCGCTGCCCGACATCGTCGAGAGCGATCGCAAGATATTGGCGGAGGCCGCTCGCGCGGCGATCACGGCGCGGATGGCCGAGGTCGCGCGCCCTTCCGCCGTGACCCTCCATCGCCTATAGCGCGCCGATGAAATCCGACTCATCCCAGAATTCCGGCAAAACCTTTCACGTCAAATCCTTCGGCTGCCAGATGAACGTCTATGACGGCGAGCGCATGGCCGAGATGCTGGGCGCGCAAGGCTATGTCCCGGCCGCCGACGGCGCCGACGCCGATCTTGTCGTGCTCAACACCTGCCACATCCGAGAGAAAGCGGCAGAGAAAGTCTATTCGGACATCGGCCGGCTGAAGCGCGAGGACGGGAGCACGCCGACGATCGCGGTCGCGGGCTGCGTCGCGCAGGCCGAGGGCGCCGAGATCGCGCGTCGCGCGCCGAGCGTCGATGTCGTCGTCGGCCCGCAGGCCTATCATCGCCTGCCCGAGTTGATCGCGCGTGCCGAAAAGGGCGAAAAGGCGATCGACCTCGACATGCCGCTCGAAAGCAAGTTCGGCGCGCTCCCCAAACGCGCCGGCGGCCAGCGCCCGACCGCCTTCCTGACCGTGCAGGAAGGTTGCGACAAATTCTGCACTTACTGCGTCGTGCCGTACACGCGCGGGGCCGAGATCAGCCGGCCCTTCGGCGACCTGATTGCCGAGGCGCGCGCGCTGGTGGCAGGCGGGGTACGCGAAATCACGCTGCTCGGCCAGAATGTCAACGCATGGGATGGCGAGGATGACCGGGGCCGGGCGATCGGCCTCGACGGCCTGATCCGCGAACTCGCGCGCGAAGACGGGCTCGAGCGCATCCGCTATACGACCAGCCATCCCAACGACATGACCGACGGGCTGATCGCGGCGCATGGCGAGGTCGACAAGCTGATGCCCTTCCTCCACCTGCCGGTGCAGGCGGGCAGCGACCGCATCCTCGCGGCGATGAACCGCAGCCACAGCGTGGAAAGCTACCTTCGCGTCATCGAGCGTGTTCGCGCGGCACGCCCCGACATCGCGATCTCGGGCGACTTCATCGTCGGCTTCCCCGGCGAGAGCGAGGAAGATTTTCAGGCCACGCTCGATATCGTCCGCGCGACGAACTACGCGATGGCGTACAGCTTCAAATATTCGCGCCGCCCCGGCACGCCCGCGGCGACGATGGACGGCCAGATTTCCGAAGCGACGATGAACGACCGTCTCCAGCGGCTGCAGGCCTTGCTCAACGAGCAGCAACAGGCATTCAACGCCGCGACGGTTGGCCGCACGACGCGCCTGCTCCTCGAACGCAAGGGCAAGCTCGAAGGCCAGCTCATAGGCAAGTCGCCGTGGCTCCAGTCGGTGCACGTCACTGCGCCGGGCCTCGCAATCGGCGACATGATCGACGTGCGGATTACCTCGGCCGGGCCGAACAGCCTCGGCGCCGAGCCGCTGATGGAAGCGATCGCCTAGTGCGGCTGGCGGAAACTGTCTCCGCGAAGACACACTCCGTCTGCTTCCGTCACATTCCGAACCTGCAGGTGATGGACTCCCGTCTTTGCGGGTTTACAGTCCGGTTCTCGATCGAAGGAGCCTTGCCCACGTGTCCAAACGCCCGCTGACCGCCTCCGCCCCCGCCGAACCCGGCGACCGCGTCCGATTGACGGCGGAATTCGAGCGAACGCAGCTTTTGGGCATCCTCTTCGGTGAGTTCGACCGCAATCTCGTCGCGATCGAAAACCGGCTTGGCGTCTATATCTCGGCGCGCGGCAATCGCGTGCAGATCGAGGGCGAGGCCGAAGCGGCGGCGCGCGCACGCGACGTGCTCACCGACCTTTATGACCGCATCGAAAAGGGGCAGGAGGTTGATGCCGGCATGGTCGACGGCGTAATCGCGATGTCGGCGCAGCCGACGCTCGACGGCATCATCCGCCACGATGCGAACGAAGCGCCGCCGGTGATGATCCGTACGCGCAAGAAGACGATCGTGCCCCGCGCGCCGTCACAGATTCCCTATATGCAGGCGCTTGCGCGCGAGGATGTGATTTTCGCGCTCGGCCCGGCGGGCACCGGCAAGACCTATCTCGCGGTGGCGCAGGCGGTGGCGCAGCTCATCACCGGCAGCGTTCAGCGCCTCATCCTCTCGCGCCCCGCGGTCGAGGCGGGCGAGAAACTCGGCTTCCTGCCCGGCGACATGAAGGAAAAGGTCGATCCCTATCTGCGACCGCTCTACGACGCGCTCCACGATTGCCTCCCGGCGGAGCAAGTCGAGCGCCGCATTGCGTCGGGGGAGATCGAAATCGCGCCGCTCGCCTTCATGCGCGGCCGCACGCTTGCGGACGCCTTCATCATCCTCGACGAGGCGCAGAACACGACGATCCCGCAGATGAAGATGTTCCTGACGCGCTTCGGCATGAACAGCCGCATGGTGATCTGCGGCGACCCCAAGCAGGTCGACCTGCCGATCCCCGCAACCTCGGGTCTTGCCGACGCGGTCGCGCGGCTCGAGGGGCTCGAGGGCATCAACGTCAGCCGCTTCACCAGCGCCGACGTGGTGCGCCACCCGATCGTCGGGCGGATTGTCGAGGCGTATGAAGGGCCGGGATCCTAGCCCTATCTGAAGCGTCATTGCGAACGCAGCGAAACCATTCAGGGCGAGGCAGCTGCTCTGGATTGCTTCGCTGCGCTCGCATGATGGCGCGATACTCTCGGTATTCTGGCAAACGATTATCAATAGCATGTTGACCTCCTGAGCTGACGCGCCTAGCGAGCAGCTATTGCGAAGCAATCGCAATACAGTCAGGGGAAGAAAATTGTATAGCTCTCGTTCGCCGTCTGTATCCCGCCTGGTCGCAGGAAGCGCTTTGGGCTTCGCGCTCGCCGCGACCGCCGCACCGGCCTTTGCTCAGGACAATGACGGCGAATATTGGGCGCTCCGCAAGAGTCAGATCGTCGTGACCGCGACGCGCACCGCGGTTAAGGCCGAAGACCTGCCCGTCACCGTCAGCGTCAAGAGCGACGAGCAGATCGCCGACGAACTGGTCACCGACATCCGCGACCTCGTCCGCTTCGAGCCCGGCGTCAGCGTCCAGCGCCAGCCCGCGCGTTTCGGCGCCGCGTTGGGTGCGATCGGACGCGCCGGTAACGACAGCTTCAACATCCGCGGGATTGGCGGGAACCGCGTGCTGATCCAGGTCGACGGCGTGCGCGTCCCCGACGGTTTCAGCTTCGGCGCGCAGGCGTCGGGGCGCGGCGACTATGTCGACCTCGGCCTTATCAAGTCGGTCGAAATCCTGCGCGGTCCCTCGTCGGCGCTCTATGGCAGCGACGGGCTTGCTGGCGCGGTCAGCTTCATCACCGCCGATCCCGTCGATTTCATCGAGGCCGGCAAGAATGTCGGCGGGCTACTGCGCGCCGGCTACAGCAGCGCCGACGAGGAGTTCAGCGAAACGGCGATCCTCGCGGGGCGCAGCGGCGACTGGTCGGTCATGGCGGCTTATACCCGCCGCGACTGGCGGGAATTGGACAACAAGGGCGAGGTCGGCGGAACGGGCGCGCTGCGCACCGAACCCAATCCGCAGGACGGCCGCTCGAACGCCGCGCTTGCCCGTATCGTCTACGACCCCGCGAACGGCCACAAGCTGCGCCTGACCGGCGAATATCTCGACACGCACCTCTACACCAACGGCCTCACAGGCCTCAGCGCGTCGGTCGAACGGCTCGAAGGTTTCGACAGCGGCGAACGCAAGCGTGTATCGCTCGACTGGAGCTGGGAAGGCGAGGGCACGATCGATTTCGCCCGCGTCGCGCTTTACTGGCAGGACGGCGAAGACAATCAATATACCGAAGAGGATCGCACGCCGCTCGCCGACCGCACGCGGCTCAATACGTTCGAAAACCGCGTGATCGGCGCCTCGGCCGATGCGCGCGCCGACTTTGCGACCGGCACGATCGCGCATCGCCTTGTCTTCGGCGGCGACGTCAGCAAGACGCGCCAGCGCGGGCTGCGCGAGGGCACCATCCCGCCCGCCGGCGAAGTCTTTCCGACGCGCGCCTTCCCGAGCACCGATTTCACGCGCGGGGGTTTGTTCGCGGGCGACGAAATCAGCATCGCCGACGGACGGCTGATCCTCTATCCCGCGCTACGCTTCGACTGGTACGATCTGTCGCCCGATGACGACCCGTTGCTTCCGGCGTTCAGCGGCGCGGGGCAGGACGGTTCGCGCCTGTCGCCCAAGGTCGGCGCGGTGTGGAAAATCACCGACACGGTGCGTCTGTTCGCCAATTATGCGACCGGCTTCAAGGCGCCCGAGCCGGGGCAGGTCAACCAGTTCTTCGAAAACCTGGCCTTCGGCTACACTTCGGCGCCGAACCCCGATCTCGGCCCTGAACGCAGCGAAAGTTTCGAGGGCGGCATCCGCTTTTCCAGCGACCAGGTCAGCCTCGACGTCACCGCCTTTTCAGCGCGTTACAAGGATTTCATCAGCCAGGAAGTGGTGAGCGGCAGCTTCACGCCGGCCGATCCCGCCGTCTATCAATTCGTCAATCTCGACCGCGCCCGCGTCAAAGGCGCCGAAGCGCGGTTCGAGGGGCGAGCGTCGTCCGGCCTGTATACGACGCTCGCCCTATCCTATGCGAAGGGCAACGAGATTTTGCCCGACGGCACGCGCGTGCCGCTGTCGACGGTCGATCCGCTCAAGCTCGTCGCGGGCGTCGGCTATCGCGAGCCTGCGGGCCGGTTCGGCGGCCAGTTGATCATGACGCACAGCGCGCGCAAGGAAGCGTCGCGGACCGAGGGGCTTTGCACCCCCGAATGCTTCCGACCCGACGGCTTCACCATCCTCGACGCGACCGCCTTCGTGCGGGTCGCGCAGGGGCTGACGCTGCGCGCCGGCGTCTTCAATATCCTTGACGAGAAATATGCGTGGTGGAGCGACGTGCGCGGGCTCGCGTCCACTTCGACCGTCACCGACGCCTATACCCAGCCCGGCCGCAACGCGAGCGTGTCGCTCAGCTTCCGCTTCTGAAAGAAGGACTGCACCGATGAAATCCTGTCGCAAGTTCGCCGCCGGCCTGTTGCTGCTCACCGCCGCGCTGCCCGTCGTCGCCTCCGCGCACCCGCCGATCGCCGCCGAGGCCGCCGCCGCCAATTTCGAACAGGACCGCGCCGACATTCTCGCGATGGCGGGCAATTACCGCGTCAGCTTCAACATGCAGGAATCGACGCGCTGGGATCCCGATTATGAAGTCCTCGAACCCAAGCGCTCAGGCGGCAACGAGGTCGTGCGCGTGATCGAGGACACGGGGCGCAAGATCATACTCCAGCACATGCTCGTCATCACCGGCGACGACGACAAGAGCTTCGTCATCAAGCATTGGCGGCAGGATTGGGAATATGAGCCCGCGAAGATCCTCGCCTATTCGGATCGCAACACCTGGGCGTGGGAAGACGTCCCCGAACGGATGCGCACCGGCCGCTGGTCGCAGACCGTCTATCAGGTCGACGACAGCCCGCGTTACGCCGGCTGGGGCCAGTTCGAAACGCAGGGCGGAATTCGCCGTTGGCGCTCGAGCTGGACGTGGCGCCCGCTCGCCCGCCGCGACGCCGTGCGCAATCCGGTCTACGACCGCTACCTCTCGATCAACCGCCACCAGCCGTCGCCCGATGGCTGGGTCCACTGGCAGGACAATATCAAGATGGGGACGAAGGACGGCAAGCTCGTGCCGATCGTTCAGGAATATGTCCTCAACACCTATATCAAATATGACCAGTATGACGTGAAGGCGGCCGACGATTATTGGACCGCGACCAAGGATTATTGGGCTGCGGTGCGCTCCGAATGGGACCGCGTGGCTGCGACAAAAGGCGGCATCGCGATCGACGAAAAGGCCGACACCGGCACCGTGATCAGCGGCCGCCTGCTCGAAATCGCCGACGAGATTCAGGAAAATAAACTGACGTCGGCGAACGCGATCGCCGCGGCAAAGAAGCTGATCGAGGCGAATACGCGCAAGCTGTGAAGACCTTCACCATGTGAAGCCCGAACTGGGGGCGGTGCGCAGGTCCGCCCTCTGTTTTTTTGGGGGGACCGGGACGAGAGGCCGCTTTTGGGGTGGGGAGTTCCCGCCTCTCTTTCCGTTCGTGTCTAGCGAAGTCGAGACACCCATCGACGCGACGCCTAGTCCGATGGACATCTCGACTTCGCTCGATGCGAACGGGCTTGGAGATATCTGACGGCAGCTATTGGTCGCCAGCGGCCAAAAAAGCGGTCGATGCCGATCAGCCCGAGCCATGTCGCCGCGCCATGCAAAAGGTGCGGAGCGCCACCGCATCGTGCCACGCGTTATGCGGGACATGGCTCAGCTCCGCAGTCGAGAAACTCACCACTTCGGCCAGCTCGAAGCGCACCGCCGAGACGATCAGCCGCCGCCCGTCGTCGGTGACGATCAGGCGCGCAGCATGGACGATGTCCTCGGGCCAGTCGGCGACCAGCACCGGCTCTGGGTCCGCCGCCAGATAATCGGCGAACGCCCATTGCAGCTCGGCATAGGAGATCGGCGCGATGTCGAGCTTCGGCAGGACATGCTCCGCAACCCAGGGCGTCGGGTCGCGGCATTCGACCGCGCCGTAGAAGGATAGGGCACCCTCGCTTTCGGGAACCAGCGCGATCGAGATCAGCGCGCCGCCGAACCCGTTGAACTCGGCGTCGAGATAATAGCGCAACGCCCTATTTCTTCGCCCCGTCGACACTCCAGATCCCCGCGCCGCGCGTCGCAATGAACAGGAAGATGAAGCAGTAGAGCGCGATCGTCTCTCCGCCGTTGGCGATCGGATAAAGGCCCTTGCTGCCGTGCGCGACCCAATAACCCACCGCCGCCATGCCGCTGGCGAGGAAGGCGGCGGGGCGGGTGAACAGGCCGATGACGATCAGCGCGCCCGCGACCAGCTCGATCGCGCCGGCCGCATAGAGCATCGGATTCAGCGGCATCGGGAAGGCGGCAGGGAAATTGAAGAATTTCTGCACGCCGTGCGCGAGGAACAACAGGCCCGCGACGATGCGCAGCAGCGCATAAGTCTGTTCGCCGAAACCACCCAGAAACTTCATGATCATTCCCCTCCATCTCGAAAAGACGGGGGATGCTATGACAAGCCTGCGACATTTCAAAGCGTCATTGCAAGGAGCGACGGCACGCGGCAATCCACAACGGTGCAAGGCTGCTGCTGGTTCTTTCGCCGCGCTCGCGATGACGCGAAAATGGATCAGGCGGAAAATTTTTAGCGTCGCATGTCACATCGGACGCGCCTGTCTCGTCATGTCGGTACACCCCCTGAAGGAGACACGATATGTCCAAGGTAACCGACCCCTTTGCCGCCTCGCCGCAGCTCATGAAGCAGTGGATGGCGGTCAGCCTCGCGGCGCAGAACAGCCTTGAGTCGAGCCTGATCGAGCTGGTGAAGATCCGTTCGTCGATCCTCAACGGCTGCGCCAACTGCATCAACATGCACACGATCGAAGCCCGTGCGAAGGGCGAAACCGAGCAGCGCATCTACCTGCTCGCGGCGTGGCAGGAGGCGCCGGTCTTCACGCCCCGCGAACGCGCCGCGCTGGCGTGGACCGACGCCTTGACCCGCCTTTCGCAAGGGCACACACAGAAAGAGGCTCGCGAAGCGCTCGACGAGCATTTCACCGCGGAGGAACAGATGAACCTGACCGTGATGATCAATGTCATCAATGGCTGGAACCGGATCGCGGTCGGCTTCGACCTCTGGTACGAGGGCGGCGCGCCGGCGAAGGCCGCCTGATGACCGCCGAGGGTATCCGGAACGGCACCGCGGCGGCGGCGGCGGCGAGTTTCGACCCGCTGCGCCCGCTGCTCACCCGCGTCGCCTACCGGATGCTCGGTTCGGTTGCCGATGCGGAGGATGTGGTGCAGGACGCGTTCATCCGCTGGCTCGGCACCGATCGCGACGCGGTGCGCGAGCCTGCGGCCTTCCTCCGCCGCACCGTGACGCGGCTCTGCCTCGACCAGATCAAGTCGGCGCGTGCGCAGCGCGAGACCTACATCGGCCCATGGCTCCCCGATCCGCTGGTCGAGGAAGAGGAGGAAGACGATGTCACCCTCCCGCTGATGCTCGCGCTCGAACGGCTCTCCCCGCTCGAACGCGCGGCGTTTCTTCTCCACGACGTCTTCGGCGTCGAGTTCGAGGAAGTCGCGAGGACGATCGACCGCGACCCCGCGGCGACGCGCCAGCTCGCCGCGCGCGCCCGCACCCATGTCCGCGACGCACGGCCGCGCTACAAGCTCGAAAAGGAACAGGGGATGCAGATCGCCAATGCCTTTTTCGCGGCGTCGCGCAGCGGGGACATGAGTGCGCTCGGCGCGCTTCTCGCGGCCGATGTCGGCATGTGGGCCGACGGCGGCGGCAAGCGGCCCGCGGCGACGGGGCCGATCATGGGTTATGACGTGGTGATGAAATTGCACCGCAGCCTTGCGGTCCTGTTCGGCAAATATGGCTCGACGCTCGTTCACATCGGCATGATCAACGGTCTGCCGGGCTTCGTCACGCGAGAGGCCGACGGCGAGCTTCAGACCACCGCGCTCGAGATCGAGGACGGCAAGATCGCGGGCATTTATGTGATGCGCAATCCCGACAAGCTGCGGCACATGCATTAACGCTGTGCAACGCCGGTCCATGCCGGTAGTTGCCGGACCATGCTTTCGGTCGAAACCCATAGCGCGGCCCCGTGGCCCGATGCCCTCGATTGGGACGCGCGCGCTGCGGAGGCCGCAGCGGCCGCGCTGGCGCTGACGCCCTTCGCTTCGCTCGCCCACGCCGCACCGCTGGTCGAGATCGCGATACGCCTTACCGACGATGCCGAGGTGCACGCGCTCAACCGCGACTTCCGGGGGAAGGACAAGCCGACCAATGTGCTGTCCTTTCCGCAAGTTCAGGACGATCTGCTCGAAAGCCTCGCCAACAGCGACGACGGCGAAATCCTGCTTGGCGACATCGTGCTGGCGCGCGAAACCTGTCTGCGCGAGGCCGAGGAGAAGGGGATTTCGCTCGCCGATCATGCGACGCACCTGATCATCCACGGCACGCTCCATCTTGTCGGATACGACCATATGGACGACGCTGCGGCCGCCGCGATGGAGGCGCTGGAAGTGAAAGCCCTTGCATCGCTGGGCATCGCCAATCCATATGCGGATCAGGATTAACAGGGAAACGCTTCGCACATGCCCGACGACCAGGGATCTTCGAACCGATCGGAAGAGGACAGTAGCAGGTCCGGACTGCTGTCCGGACTGAGAAACCTGCTGTTCGGCGGTGACAAGGAACCGTCGCTGCGTGAGCAGATCGAAGAGGTCATCGACGAGGCCGAGGAGGAGCGCGAGGACCGGCGCGGCAGCAATATCGTCGGCGACCTGTCGCCGATCGAGCGCAAGATGCTGCGCAACCTGCTCCACTTCGGCGAACAGACCGTCGACGATGTCGCGGTGCCGCGCGCCGACATCATCGCCATTCCCGAAAGCGCGAGTTTCACCGAAGTCGTCGCGATGTTCGCCGAGGCCGGGCACAGCCGGCTGCCGATCTATCGCGAAAACCTCGACGAGGTCGTCGGCATGATCCACGTCAAGGATGTGTTCGCGGTGCTCGCCGAGGGGCGCGCGCCGCCGCCGCTTCTCGACCTCATCCGCCAGCCGCTCTATGTACCGCAATCGATGGGCGTGCTCGACCTGCTCGCCGAAATGCGCGCCAAACGCACCCATCTGGCGATTGTCATCGACGAATATTCGGGCACCGAAGGCCTGCTGACGATCGAGGATCTGGTCGAGGAAATCGTCGGCGAGATCGAGGACGAGCATGACGACGAGCCGACCGCGTTGTTCGCGCCCGGCGAAAATGGCTGCTGGGATGCCGACGCGCGCGCCGAACTCGACGATGTCGGCGAAGCGATCGACCCCCGCCTCGCCGAGGTTGACGAGGATGTCGACACGCTGGGCGGACTTGCCGCGGTGCTCGCGGGGCATGTGCCCGAGGTTGGCGAGATCCTCGTCCACCCGAGCGGCTGGCGGATCGCAGTGACCGAGGCCGACGAACGCCGCGTCCACCGGCTGCGCCTCCATCCGCCCGTCGAAATCGACCTGGAGGCGCCGTCGGAACGGACCGAGGAGTTCTGACGCAATTGCCAATGCGCGGCTAAAGGACTAGGCGCGACCGGATGGAAGTTTCCGACCTTCGCATCGCCCTGTTCAGCGGCAATTACAACATGACCACCGATGGTGCGAACAAGGCGCTCAATCGCCTGGTCGGCTTTCTGCTGGCGCATGGCGCGGCGGTGCGCGTCTATTCGCCGACCGTCGCCAACCCCGATTTCGAACCGACGGGGGACCTTGTCAGCGTGCCGTCGATGGCGATTCCGGGACGCAGCGAATACCGGATTCCCTTGAATTTCTCGTCGCGGGTCCGCGAGGATATCGCGGCCTTTGGCCCGAATATCGTCCATATCTCCAGCCCCGATCGCGTGTCGCGGCAGGCTGCGGCGTGGGCGCGGCGACGGCGGCTTCCGGTCGCCTGCTCGGTGCACACGCGCTTCGAGACCTATTTCCGCTATTACAATCTGTCGTTCCTCGAACCCGTCGTCGTCGCGTGGCTGCGCAAGCTGTATCGCAAGTGCGACGCGCTGATCGCGCCGTCGGAAAGCTTTGCGCAGGTGCTGCGCGACCAGCGGATGAATTTTGACATCGGCATCTGGACGCGCGGGGTCGAGCAGGGGGTCTTCAACCCCGGCCGGCGCGACATGGCTTGGCGCCGGTCGCTCGGCATAGACGACGATGTTCCCGCGATCGCCTTTCTCGGCCGGCTCGTGATGGAAAAGGGGCTGGACGTCTTTGCCGACGCCATCGACGTGCTTCAGCGGCGAGGCGTACCGCACAAGGTCGTCGTGATCGGCGAGGGGCCGGCCCGCGAATGGTTCGAATCGCGCCTGCCGGATGCCAATTTCGTCGGGTTCCAGGGCGGCGAGGATCTCGCCCACGCGCTCGCATCGTGCGACATCTTCTTCAATCCGTCGGTCACCGAAACCTTCGGAAATGTGACGCTCGAAGCCATGGCGTGCGGGCTGCCCGTCGTCGCCGCGCGGGCCACGGGCAGCGCGAGCATCGTCAAGCATGGACAGACGGGCTATCTCGTCGCCCCCGGATCGATCACCGGCTTTGCCGACCATCTCCAACAATATTGCCGCGATACGCGGCTGCGCGCCGAACATGGCGCGGCGGCGGTGCGCGAAAGCGGAGCCTATCAATGGGACGCGATAAACCAGGCGGTCGCCGATACCTATATCCGCCTGATCCGCCAGAAACAGCGGCGCCGGGACTGATCGTCCGATGGCCGGGGATCTGTTCGGCGGTGAGGCACCGGATCAGCGCGAAAGCGGCGCGAGCGGTCCTGCGCCGCTCGCCGAACGGCTGCGCCCGCGCACGCTCGCCGAGGTTGTGGGGCAGGAGCATCTGACCGGCCCCGAAGGCGCGATCGGCCGGATGGTCGCCGCCGGACAATTGTCCTCGATTATCCTCTGGGGCCCGCCGGGCACGGGCAAGACGACGATCGCGCGCCTGCTCGCCGAGGCGGTCGGCATGCGGTTCGCGCCTTTATCCGCCGTCTTCTCGGGGGTTGCGGACTTGCGACAGGCCTTTGCCGATGCCGAGAAGATGGCGGCGGCGGGCAAGCGCACGCTGCTGTTCGTCGACGAGATCCACCGCTTCAATCGTGCGCAGCAGGACGGCTTCCTGCCCTATGTCGAACGTGGCACCGTGGTGCTTGTCGGCGCGACGACCGAAAATCCCAGCTTCGCGCTCAACGCCGCGCTGCTCAGCCGCGCGCAGGTGCTGGTGCTGAACCGCCTTGGCGAAGCCGCGCTCGGAACGCTGATCGAGCGCGCCGAGGCAGAGATCGGCCAGCGGCTGCCCGTGACCGACGAAGCCCGCGCGGCGCTGATCGCCAGCGCCGACGGCGACGGCCGCTTCCTGCTCAACCAGGTCGAAACGCTGTTTTCGGTGACGATCGAAAAACCGCTCGATCCGGGCGAGCTGGCACAATTCCTCCACCGCCGGATGCCGGTCTATGACAAGGATCGCGACGGCCACTACAATCTGATCTCGGCGCTCCACAAGGCGCTGCGCGGTTCGGATCCGCAGGCGGCGCTCTACTGGCTCGCGCGGATGCTCGTCGCGGGCGAGGAGCCGCTCTACCTGCTGCGGCGACTCACCCGTTTCGCGAGCGAGGATATCGGCCTCGCCGACCCGCAGGCGCTTGTGCAATGCTTGGCCGCGAAGGATGCCTATCAGTTCCTCGGTTCGCCCGAGGGCGAACTCGCGATCGTGCAGGCATGCCTCTACCTCGCCACCGCGCCCAAGTCGAACGCCGCCTATGCCGCGCAGAAGGCGGCGTGGGCGGCCGCGCGCGAAACGGGCAGCCTCGCGCCCCCCGCGAATATCCTCAACGCCCCGACCAAGCTCATGAAAGATCTGGGTTATGGCGCTGGCTACAGTTACGATCATGATGCGCCCGACGGCTTCTCCGGCGACAATTACTGGCCCGACGGCATGGCGCCGGTCGACTTCTACCGCCCCGTAGATCGCGGCTTTGAAAAGCGTATCGCCGAGCGCATCGCTTGGTGGGACGAACGGCGCCGCGTGAAGGAATGACGTCACCCTTGCTCCACGAGGCGCAAGGGTGTAGTTTTTGCCCAGCTCGGGTCGCGCCGGCACTGGGGTATTCATCATGGCATTGGCGCTTGTCCTTGCCGCCGCAGCGACACCGATCCTGTCCTGCCCGGGCGGTACTATCGAAACCAGCTGTACCACCGCGCAGGTGGAGGCGAAGATCGCGCTGACGCGCGCTCGCGTCACCGGTATCGCGCAGCGATGCCTTTATGATTTCGGCGGGAAGTGCACCGTCGAGGCGAGCGGGCGGATCAATCCCGCGGGTCGCGGCACCGCATTGTTGTGGCAGAAGATGCTGCTCGCACCGCGCGACGGCGCCCAAAGGCGGATGCTGGTTCTCGTTGCACAGGACAAGGCGGGCAAGGCGTCCCTCGCGGGCTTCGCCGAAAGCTCGGGATCGATCGGGGCGCCCGATCTGGTCGTCGATAACGACCAGCGTCAGCTGATCTACGTCGGCGGCACACCTGCGGGCAGCGGCGGCGGCAATGCCGATGCGCTCTTCATGAGCGAGACTGCCGAGCCGGGATGGCGCCGCGTCGATCTGTCCGACTGGTCGGAACAGGGCGGCAAGATGCTGCCGACGGGTTATTGGCTGCGCGGCCCCGCTGAATTCGCCTTCGACGACATGACCGCATCGGCCCCCGTCGCGCGCGAGGGGGACGGCGATTGCTGCCCGCGCGGCGGCAACGCATTGTTCGACCTCGATATCCAGGGCGACCGCCTGATGTTGACGCGCGTGCGCTTCCAGCCCATGCAGCCCCTGGGGCGCGACATAGAGGTCACCGCCGGGACATTGGAAGACTGAGCGACAACGGCGATATGGCGCTGACATTCGACAGCTGGGATGATGTGGTCGCTTTCGCGTGCGCGCTTCCCGATGTCGAGATGCTGTCCTTTTACGGCACCCCCTGTCCCAAGCTCAATGGCAAGGCGCTCGCCTCGCCGGGGCGCGAACGCGGCAGTTTCGCCGTGATGTGCAAGCCCGATGAAAAGGAAATCCTGCTTGAAACCGATCCCGACACCTTCTGGCAGACCGCGCATTATGAAGGCTGGCACGCGCTGCTCGTCCGGTTCGGGTCGAACGATCCCGAGCGGGTCGCCAATGTCTTGCGCCGCGCATGGTGGGATCGCGCCAGAAGGGCGCAGCGGCAGGCGTTCGGCGACCGGCCCTGATATGCTGCGCCTGCTCGGCGTCCTCCTTCTCGCGAGCGCTGCGCCCGCAGCGGCGCAGGCGCCGAAGCCCGATGCCGAGCTGCACCGCGCCTGGGCGGCGGGCTATCGCGCGGCGTTTGTTTGTTCGTCGCTTTGGAACGGCGCAGGCAAACCGCTCGCGGCGATCGAGCGCGACGAACTCACCGGCATCTATCCCGAGATCGAGGCCGATGTCCGCGCGCTCAAGGCCGATGTCGACGAGCGCGCCAAAACGGTCCGCGTGACCTATCGCGCCGACATGCCGCCGCGCATCGCCGAATGGAACGGGCGCGAAGGCTGTGTCACGCTGCCGATCGGCGCGCAGTCCGCGACGACGGTGGACCCCGCCAAACGGCGCCCCAACCTCGATGCCCAGCCCTGGCCGATGGGCGACAAGGGCGCGACTTGGCCGATTGCCAAGGGGATGAGCAGTTTCGAGCGCGCGACGATGAATATGGAGGCATTCGGCGGCCGCACCAGTTCGTTGCTGATCGTCAAGAACGGACGCATCGCGCT
The DNA here is from genome assembly GCF_013410105.1 of Sphingopyxis sp. JAI108. Classification (GTDB taxonomy): domain Bacteria; phylum Pseudomonadota; class Alphaproteobacteria; order Sphingomonadales; family Sphingomonadaceae; genus Sphingopyxis; species Sphingopyxis chilensis. Next base: position 211,413 of record NZ_JACCCJ010000004.1, on the reverse strand, counting down.
CGAACGCTATTGGGGCGGGCACGACATGCACACCGCGCAGCGCACCTTCTCGGTCGCCAAGTCGATGGCGGCGACGCTGATCGGCCATGCCGTGCATCAGCGCCGGATCGATGTGACCCAGCCCGCGTCGATCGCCGAATGGCAGTCACCGGGCGACCCGCGCGCCGCGATCACCACCGAACAGCTGATGCGGATGGCGAGCGGCCTCACCAGCGACACTGCCGGAAACCGCAGCGACGCCATCTATATGGGCGGCGCCTCGGTACGCCAGTGGATCACCCAATGGCCGCTGCTCAATCCGCCGAACACGCGTTATCGCTACGCCAACAACGATACGTTGCTCGCGACGCTTTCGCTGAAGGCCGCGCTCGAAAGGGCGGGGACGCCGCTCGACCCCGCGGCTTTCTTCGATCGGCTCGGCATGACGCGCACCTTCGCCGAGCATGACAAGGACGGCGATTATATATTGTCGAGTCAGGTATGGACCACCGCGCGCGATCTCGCGCGGCTCGGGCTGCTCTATCAGAATGACGGGATGTGGCGGGGCGAGCGCCTGCTTCCCGCCGACTGGCGCCGTTTCGTTACCACGCCGAGCGGACCGCAGCCCGACGGCGCGTTTCGCTATGGCGCGGGTTTCTGGCTGCTCGACCGGTCCGAAGGCGTGCCGGCCGACGCCTTTGGCGGTTTCGGCAATCGCGGCCAATATGTCGTGATCATCCCGTCGCGCGAACTCGTGATCGTCCGCCAGGGCTATGATGACGGCACGGGCCGGCTCGACATCGCGAAACTCGTGGCGTCGGTCGTCGCCGCCGACGATAATGACCGCCGCTATTCGAAAGGCGGATAGCGTTCGAAGGCGGGAAGGTCGTTCAGCTTCTCCATCCAGCCGATGCGTTCGGCGGTCTGGATCTGCGCCTGCGCCGGGATCAGGTCGGGGTCGTCGAGCGTCGCGCTCTGCACGTCGATCTGGCCCGGAAAGATCGCCTCATTGGTGTAGAAAAGCCCGGTGCCGCAATTGCCGCAGAAATGCCGGCGGCCATGTTCGGATGAGGCGTAGATGCTGGCCGTCCCGCTGATTTCGATCTCGTCGTTGCCGACGAGCGCCCAGCCGACGAGCGGCGCGCCCGAATGGCGGCGGCAATCGCTGCAATGGCACAGCGCATGGTGCTGCACCGCGGTGCTCATCGAATAGCGGATTTCGCCGCAATGGCATTGGCCGCTGGCGCGGGGGGCTTTGTCGGTCATCGCTCTCTCCTTGTAGAATCGAGAAAGAACATATCATAAACATATCGACCTCGGCAATGACGCGAGGGGTAAGCATTAGCGGGATGTTAACCACAAGCGCCTAGGCCGCAGAGACACGGATTTTGGGGAACTTCCATGGATCAGGGCGGGTGCGGAAAATCGGCTGCGGGCCGATCGGGGTCGATGGGGATCCGGCGGCAGTTCGCGCGATGAAGCTGGTCATCCAGATTCCCTGCCTGAACGAGGCCGAAGACCTTCCGGCTACCCTTGCGGCCTTGCCCCGCAAGATCGACGGCATCGACACGATCGAAATCCTCGTCATCGACGATGGCAGCAGCGACAATACGGCGCAGGTCGCCCGCATGTGGGGCGTGCACCATGTCGTGCGCCACCGCACCAATCGCGGGCTCGCCGCGGCGTTCCGCTCGGGCATCGACGCAGCGCTTGCCGCCGGTGCCGATATCATCGTCAACACCGACGCCGATGGCCAATATGTCGGCGAAGATATCGCCAAGATTGTCGCGCCGATCATCGACGGGCGCGCCGATATCGTCGTCGGCGACCGTGGCGTCGGCGACAATGAACATTTCGGCCCGGTCAAACGCCGGTTGCAGGCGCTGGGCAGCGCGATGGTCCAGCGCCTCGCCAACGTGCAGGTTTCGGACGCGGTCAGCGGATTTCGCGCGATCAGCCGCGAGGCGGCACAGCGCATCAATATCACGACCGAATTCAGCTACACGACCGACATGCTGATCCAGGCCGGGCGCAAGCGCCTGTCGATCCTCAGCGTGCCGATCCGCACCAATGCAACGCTGCGCCCGTCGCGCCTGTTCAAATCGATCCCGCGCTTCATCGTCAACACCGGTATCACGATGGCGCGCGCCTATACGACCTATAACCCGCTACGTGCCTTCGTCGGGCTCGGGCTGGCAATCGCGTTCGTGGGTGTTGTTCCGATCGTGCGTTTCCTGATCTTTTTCCTGCAGGGCGGGGGCGACGGGCATGTCCAGTCGCTGGTGATCGGCGGCGCGTTGCTGGTGCTTGGCGCGATGGTTGCGGTGATGGGCCTGCTCGCCGACCTGATCGCCGCGAACCGCAAGCTGATCGAAGCCGGGCTTATCCGCCTTCACAAGATCGAGGCGCATCTGGACGCCGCGAACGGAGGCGCTGCCGATCCGGTTGCCGACGAGGCTCACGGGAAGCGCCGGGCCGAACGCTGACTATGGCATCGGTGGCGCAGCGGCGAGATATCGCGACGCGATTGCTTCGCCCGACGGCGGTGCAGATCCTGTGCACGATGCTGGCTCTGGTGCTGCTGCTTCAGGTCGAGCTCGTTTATGCCAAAAGCGTGAACTGGGACGAATTTTTCCATTTCAGCCAGATCCACCAGCATCTGCTCGGGCGTCCGGCGCCATGGCTGCAGGCGCCATTTGTCGCGCTGTTTTTCTGGGTTCCCGCGCTCCCCGGGGATAATATCGACCATATCCAGCTGATCCGGCTTCTCATCCTTCCTTTCGAAATCGCGACGATCGCGGCGATCGCGGGAATGGCGAGCCGCTTTACCGACCGCGAAACGGCGCTGCTTTGCGGGTTGATATACGCGACCGGCGGCTATGTGTTCCTGCACGCCTTCGCGCTGCGGGCCGACATGATCGCGGCCGCCCTGCTGATGGGGGCATTGTGGCTGACCCTCTGCCGCCCGCTGCGCGGCAGGGAAATCGCGCTGATCCTGCTTCTTGTCGGACTGGCCTTCTTTTCCACGATCAAAGCGGTGCTTTACGCGCCCGCCTTTCTGGGCGTCCTGCTGTTCCGGCTGGAGAAGCCCGGTCATCGCCGGGTGTTGGCGAGCGCGGCGATGCTGGTCGCGCTGGCAGGCGTGACGCTGCTCTGGCTGGCACCCCATCTGCCGGCGACCGGGCCGGTCGGCGTTTTGCGCGACGTCGGTGATCTTGGTCGCGCTTCGATCGACCGGATGTTTTCGGGGGGTGTCTTTCCGCAAGGGGCCTGGCTCCTGTTGCAGATCGTCTTTGCGCCGCTGCTGTCGGTCGCCATTCTCGCTACGGTCCTTTACGCCTGTTGGCCCGGCCGCGGCTGGACGGAGCGCATTCTCTTGCTCTCCCTTCTGGCGCCGCTCGCGACGGTCGCCGTCTATCGCAATGCCTTCCCCTATCACTTCGCCTTCATCCTGCCCCCCGCCGTTGTTGCCGTCGCGCCCGTGGTGGGCTGGCTCCGGCAGCGTTACGGCGTCGTTGCCGTGGCTTTCCTTCCGCTCGCCGGCGCGCTGCTGCTGTCGTTCGGGCAGGATCGCGACGTGCTGCCCCGCCAGCGGGCGATCCTGACCGGCATTCAGACCATATTTCCCGCGCCCGTCACCTATATCGACAACAGCGGAATGGCGGGAAATTTCCCGCGCGCGGTGAATCACTTCGCCAGCGGATGGGGACTGGAAAATTACTATCGGGCGGGCGAACCGATTTACAGCGCGGCGCTGAAGGCCGAGCCCGTCCCGATGCTTCTGGCCAATAATGTGGTTCTGCGGGGTCTTTTCCACGACACGTCTTTCGACGGCCGCTTTCTTCCCGAAGACGACAGGATTCTGCGCGAGAATTATATTCCGCATTGGGGACGGCTGTTCGTTGCCGGAAAGGTCATCGCGCCGGGTGAACGGCCGATTGCGGTCGAGATCGCGGTTCCCGGACGCTATACCGTCGAGGGCGGGAGCATCGATATTGACGGGAAACATCATCCCGCCGGCAGCCTGGTCACGCTGGCGAGGGGAATGCACAGCGTCGCGGGGCCACGCGGCGTCGATGTGACCCTGCGTTGGGGCGACGATCTGGACCGACCGGCTTTTGCCTGGCCGAGCGGGCCCATCTTTACGGAGTATTGAAGGGACCATGGACCAGCAGGGGGAAGCCGGGGGCCATCGTGGTGGCGAACCGCTGAAAAGGCATCGCGGGGCGCCGAAGGCGATACCGGCGCTGGACGTCCGCGTCGGAAAATTTCCCGACGCCGGCTCGCTTTTCTGGCCGATGGCGGGGATCGTGCTGGCGCTTGCGGCGCATCTTTATCTCGCGCTCACGCGCGCGATCAACTGGGACGAATTCTATCATTACAGCCAGGTGCAAAAGCTTGCGCAAGGCACGCTGACCGAACCGCTGCAGACGCTCTACACGCGCGCCTTCGTGTGGGCGGTCGATCTGCCGGGTGTCGGCGTCGACCATATCATCACGATCCGGCTCTTCATGTTCCTGTGCGAGATCATCGTCGCGGCGGCGATCTTCGGCGCTGCGTCGCGTTTCGTGGCGCGGGTGCCCGCCATGCTCTGCGCGCTGGCATATCTGACCGCCGGATATGTGCTTCAGCACGGCACCTCCTTCCGTTTCGATGCGCCCGCCGCTGCGATGCTCATGACCGCAACCTGGATATTGCTGCGGTTTCGCCTGACCGCCGGTCCGATTCTTGTCGTCGGCCTGCTTGCCGGCCTGTCGGCGATGCTGACGATCAAGACGATCCTCTATGCACCGGTGTTTCTGGGCGTCGCTTGCCTCCTTTGGTCGGAGGCGGCGGACAAGCGGCGCCTGCTCCTCCGCTTCACCGCGCTCGGCGGCGCCGCGCTCGGTGCATTCGCGCTGATCTATCTCGCGCACGCCAGCAGCCTGGCCGGCAACAGCGACGTCGAGGCGATGAAGGTCGTCTCGCGCGCCGGCGGCAAGATGTTCCACTTTGGTTATGTGACCTATTGGCAATCGCTGGTGAAGGGCGTGCAGCTTTCGGTCGTTCTGGCGCTCGCCATATTGGCGTTTCCGCTCGTCGTCTGGAACGCGGCGCTGCCCAAAGCCGAAAAGCTGGCGTTGACCGGCTTTTACCTGCCGATCCTGACGCTGTTCTTCTATCACAACACCGCGCCCTATTTTTACGTCTATATGCTGCCGCCGGTCACGGTCGCTTGCGGCGTGGTGTTCGCGGTGCTGGTTGCGCGCTACCGCGCGATCGCGGTCGCCGCGCTGCTGCTGCTCGGTGGCGGCTTCGTCCTTTACAAGGAACCGCCGAACCCGATCGAACGCCAGCGCCAGATGCTGCGCGTCGCCGACGCCATGTTCCCGAACGGCGTCTCCTACTTCGACAGTTGCGCGATGCTGGGGCGATTTCCCAAGGCCAATGTGTTCATGACGCCCTGGGGCATCGACCAATATCTTCGCGGCGGCTTTCCGAGCCTCGAGGAAACCATGGCGTCCAAGCCGGTCCCGCTAGTGGTGAACGACGACCATATGTTCGAGGATGCGTTGAACGGCAAAGGCCCGGTGCCCTCTTTCCTTCCCGGCGATCTCGCCGCGATCCGCGATACGTTCGTGCATCTGTGGGGCCCGTTCTGGATCGCCGGCGAGAATATTCCATCCCGCTCGACCGATCATCGCTTCACGATCCGGGTGCCTGGTTCCTACACGGTGGGCGATGCGAGCATCACGATCGGCGATCGCGTGTTCGCGCCCGGTCAATTCGTCCACCTCGACCGCGGCGTCCATCGGGCATCGACCGGTGCTTCGGGCGCCCGGCTGATCTGGGGGCAGGGCATCAAGGTTCCGGCGCAGCTCGACGAGGGCGGTCCCCTTTTCATGCTGTTCTGAATTGCGTTGCCGTCGTGGTATTTGCCGCGCGCCCGGCAAACGCCTTTCAACCCCGGTCGCGGCGTCCCAGCGTCACAAGGCCATATCCAAGGTCGCCGGCGATCGACGATGCGCGCAGCGCCAGCGTTGCCGCCATCAAAGCCGCCGCTGGCAGGCTGGTGCCTGCCAGCGCCAGCAGCGCTGCTTCGCGAACGCCGATGCCGCCCGGTGCGACAGGCACGACAAATCCCGCCAGCCACGCCAGCAGGAACAGCGCGGCGAAATGCGCGAGGGTCGCGCCGGCTGGCAGAACCGCAGCGCCGATCAACGCGGCAGCCGCGGCAAAAGCGCCGAAGGCGATGATCTGGAAGGCCAGCGCGGTCAGTAGCGGCCGGCGCATGGAAAGCGATGCGCCGATGACGATGAGCGCTGCCATGACCGCCGTTACAGGCCAGCGATCGAAGGCCAGGCAGGCGGCGGCGACCGACATGCTGCTGACCAGATGCAGGCCGACCTCGATAGCAACCGACTTGGCGAGCAGTTTATGTTCGATTCCGGTCTTCGCGCCTTCAACCTGGCGGCTCACATATTGGAACACCGACCCCGGCAGATATTTCATCAACACGCCGCGCGCATAGATGCGCGCCATAGCGCGCGGCGGATGGACCCGTTCGGGATCGACGAGTGCGGTCCATCCCAGCGCCAGTGCGCGGTCGGCGGCGGCGAAGAGCAGCGCGGCGCCGAGCATCGCGCCCGCGAAGCTCCACGAAGCGTGCGGCTGGAGTGTCGACCAGTCGAGCCGCCACAGTCGCTCGCCGATGAAGGCGATGCTGGCCGCGAGCGCTAGGCCGCCAACCCATCGCCCGATCCGTTCGAACGACGGCCGGCGCCGCGGCGCGGCGATGTCAGGCATGAAGGATGCTGGTAAAATCGGGATAGGGGACACAATAGGAGCGGCCAAAATGGCGGCGCTCTTTCAGCCCGCAATTTTCGATGGCGCGGCGATAGCGACTGCGGCCGCTGTCATCGAGCAGGATGATGCCGCCCGGCGCTAGATGCGGGATTGCTCGCGCGAGACATTCGGTGCGGCGACGTCCATCGACGACGATCAGGTCGAACGGCGCCCCCGTTTCGTCGATTGCGCCGATATAGGCGTCGCCGTCGAGCTCGCAGTGGTGCAACGCGATATTCTGGAAGCGCGCGACTTCCCTGCTCAGCCGGTGGTGCCATTCGGCATGATGCTCAACGGAGGTGACGTGCGCGGCGTGGCGGGCGAGCCAGATGGTGCTCGCGCCCGCGCCATATTCGAAAACCCGTGCATTCGGACGCGTGCGAAGGAACTGCGCAACGTCGCGTGTCGCGGCGACATTCCACCAGGGCAGACCGAGCGCGATCATGCGTTCGATGTCGTGGATAGCGAGCAGCGAAGCGGCCCAGCGCAACCAGCCATATTCGTCGCTCTGCTGCGCTTCCTCGGCAAGCCTTTCCATCGGGCCGAGGTCGGCGATTTTGTGCATGACCCCGGCGTAGGAACGTTTGACCAACTGCATCATCTTCTCCAGCCTCCCCAATGGGCGCAAGAGTGTATTAACCAAAACATCCCTGTCGAAAGGTTAATTTCGGCGCTGAAGCGTGATCAATCGCCCAGATCGACCTGATGACGCTCTGCCCAGTCCTGATACTGGCCGCGCGGGTTGGCGGCGGGCCGTGCGAGGATCGCCGGCATGTCGGCGCGCAGCGCGCCGAGATCGAGCGAGCGGATCATCGCCTTGACGGGCCCGACGCCGGCCGGGGTGATCGACAGCCGCTCGATGCCGACGCCGAGCAGCGCCATCGCTTCCAGCGGCCGTCCGCCCATCTCGCCGCACACGCCCAGCGCGACCTTCGTTCCCGAGACGACCCGCACGACGCGAGCGAGGTAGCGCATCACCGTCGGCGACAACCAGTCATAGCGCTCGGCGAGCCGCGGATGTGCCCGGTCGGCCGCGAACAGGAATTGGGTCAGGTCGTTGGTCCCGACCGACAGGAAATCGAGGTGCGGCAGCATCAGGTCGAGCGTTTCGACGAGGCCGGGCACTTCCAGCATGGCGCCATAACGGATGGCTGCCGGCAATTTCTTGTTATGCTGCGCGAGCCACGCGCGCTGGCCGACGAACAGGTCGCGCGCCGCTTCATATTCCCACGGCTCGGACACCATCGGGAACATCACGTTGAGCGTCCGTCCCGCCGCCGCTTCCATCAGCGCCCGGGCCTGAACCTTGAGCAGTCCTTCGCGCTCGAGCGCGAGGCGCAGCGCGCGCCAGCCCATCGCCGGATTTTCCTCCTGCGCGCTGTCGCCTACGTTCATATAGGGCAGCGCCTTGTCGCCGCCGATGTCGACCGTGCGGAAGATCACCGGCCGGTCGCCGGCTGCGTCGAGCACGTCGCGGTATAGTCGCTGCTGGCGGTCGCGCGACGGCAGGGTCGCCGAAACGAGGAACTGGAATTCGGTGCGGAACAACCCGATGCCCCGCGCGCCGGTCAAGTCGAGCGCCGCGACGTCTTCGCGCAGGCCCGCATTGATCATCAGTTCGATCGGCACACCATCCTTGGTGACCGCGGGCAGGTCGCGCAACGAGGCAAGGTTCGCGCGGCGCTTGTGTGAAATCTCCAACTTTGCGTCGAACGCATCCTGCACCGCCTGCGTCGGCCGGACATGCAACTGGCCGGCCGATGCGTCGAGCAGCAACAGGTCGCCTTCGCGGATCGACGTGCGAACATCGCTGACGCGGCCGATCACCGGCACACCCATCGCGCGCGCGACGATGATGACGTGCGCGGTCAGCGACCCTTCCTCGAGCACGACGCCTTTCAGGCGACGGCGGTCATATTCGAGCAGCTCGGCGGGGCCGAGGTTGCGCGCGATCAGGATCGAATCCTGGCGCAGGCCCATCTGCGCCGCGGTGCCCATCTGCCCCGACACGATCCGGATCAGCCGGTTCGACAGGTCCTCGAGATCGTGCATGCGGTCGCGCAGCAGGGGATCGTCGATCTGCCGCATCCGCATCCGGGTGCGCTGCTGGACGCGCTCGATCGCCGCCTCTGCGGTCAGCCCGCTGTCGATCGCCTCGTTGATCCGTCGCGACCACCCTTCGTCATAGGCGAACATCTTGTAGGTCTCGATGACCTCTTCATGCTCGCCGCCGACGCCGAAGTCGGCGCTGCTCGCCATGCGGTCGATCTGCTCGCGCATCTTGTCGAAGGCGGCATAGACGCGGTGGCGTTCGGCTTCGGTGTCGTCGGCGACCGTGTGCTCGATCGTGATGCGCGGCTGGTGGAACACCGCGACCCCGGCGCCCATCCCGTCGACCAGCTTCTGCCCGTTCAGCCGCTGCGCCGACTGATCCGCCGCGGCGGCATCGGTGCGCGCGGCGGTATCGACCAGATCAGCGTTGGCGATCAGTTCGGACAGCACCATCGCGACCGTCTGCAGCGTCTCGATCTCGATATCGGCATAACGGCGCGGATCGGCGTGCTGGACGCAGAGGACGCCCACTGCGCGCTCGCGGCGGATGATCGGGACACCGGCAAAGCTGTGGAACAGTTCCTCGCCCGTTTCGGGGCGATAGGAAAAGTCGGGATGCGCCGCCGCTTCGTCGAGGTTCAGCGTCTCGATATGCTCGGCGATCGTGCCCACCAGCCCTTCGCCGAGGCCGAGGCGCGTGACGTGCACGGCCTCCTGCTTCAGCCCGCGCGTCGCGTAAAGTTCGAGCGCGCCGTCGCGCAGCAGGTAGATCGAGCACACCTCGCTGTCGAGGCATTCGCCGATGATGCCGACGACCTGGTTGAGCTTGCCCTGCGCATTGACGCGTGATGCCATCACCTCGTGCAGCCGGGTCAATATGGTGCGCGCCGACTGGGCGGCCGACGAGGGCGGGGGCGGGGCGTTGGTCATCGCCATCCTGCTATCAGAAGGATGCGGCGTGCGCCAATACCTCGCGCGCGATTGTCCGATCTATTCCTATGCGGCCCGAAATTCCGTCAGCGACTCTCGGCCGGATCCGCGGGCATCGTCGCCAGCGCCCCCGGCGTGGTGCCGGTCGTGATCGCCGGGCCGACCGGCGTGGCCGGTGCGGGCGCCGTCATGATGGCCGGCGGCGGCGCATATTTCGCGTCCCACGCGATCACATCGGCCTGATATTGGGCATAGGCTTCGTAAAATTCCTTGAACGGCTCGTCGAGCCGCGCGAGGTGCGCGGGCGCCTGTTCGACAAGCTGGTCGGTGGGCGTCGTCGAGACGATCTGGGCGATCTCGTTTGCCCGCGCGCAGAAGTTCCGCTGCGCGGGGGGCTGGGCGAAATAGTTGAACAATTGCGTCGACAGGCGGTCGCGCGGCGCGATGCCGTTGTTCTTGTTTTCCTTCCCGAGATCCTTGATCACCGACTTCTCGGTCGACTTGATCACCTTGCCGTGCGCCTTGATGATATTGTTATAGGCGGAAACCAGCGTCGATTCCTCGATACCGCGGCAACCGATCGCGGCGACGTTGAGCCCGATCTTGAGCTGCCAGAAGGCACGGTCGCCCGTCACGCCGCTGTTCGCGGTGACGAAGCGTCCGTCGATCCCGCGGCCCGGAAGGATCTGCGTCAGCGAAGCATTGCCCGGCGGCAGCGGCCGCGGCGGGATGGTGACGACGACCGGCGGCGGCGGGGGAGGCGGCGGCGGGGGGGGCGGTTTCGGCGCACAGGCGGCAACACTCGCCAGCAGGCCGGCTACGATGATCTTACGCGACAAATTCATGACCACTCCCCAACCGCATCGCCATGCGGCATCAACCCCGAGCGTGCAACGCGGCTTCGGCCTGTTGCACCAGAGATGCGACAATTGCTGCCGCGCTCTCTTCTTCGGATACCATACCGACAGATTGCCCTGCCATTAACGAACCATTTTCGACGTCGCCGTCGATCACGGCGCGGCGCAGCGCGCCCGCCCAATAATGCTCGATCTCGAGTTGGGCTTCGGCCATGTCGACCTCGCCCTTGTCGAGCTTGTTCGCGACTTCGCGCTGCTTTGCGGTGAAGGCTTCGGTCCCGGCATTCTTGAGCGCGCGGACCGGAATGACTGGCAGGCGCGGGTCGATCTGGACGCTCGCGACCGCCTCGCGCGCCGAGGCGCGCAGGAAAGCCTTTTTGAAATTGGGATGCGCGATGCTCTCGGTCGCGCAGACGAAGCGCGTACCGAGCTGGACGCCCGACGCGCCCATCTCCAGATAGGCGGCGATCGCCTCGCCGCGGCCGATGCCGCCGGCGACGAAGATCGGGACTTCGTCGGCGAGCGTGGGCAGGATCTCCTGTGCGAGCACGCTCGTCGACACCGGGCCGATATGGCCGCCCGCCTCCATCCCCTCGATCACCAGGGCGTCGACGCCTGAACGCACAAGCTTCTTGGCGAGCGCCAGCGTCGGAGCGAAACAGATCACCTTCGCGCCCGAGGCCTTGATCGCCTCCAGGCTGCCCTTGGGCGGCAGGCCGCCCGCGAGCACGACATGGCCGACGCCATGCTTGGCGCACACGTCGATCAGGTCGAACAGCTGTGGGTGCATGGTGATCAGGTTGACGCCGAAATTGCGCGTCGCGAGTAGCTTGGTCGCCGCGATTTCGGCGTCGAGCAGTTCGGGCGTCATCGCGCCGCACGCGATCACGCCAAAGCCTCCGGCATTGCTGATCGCGCTGACCAGACGGCGCTCGGAGACCCAGCTCATCGCGCCGCAGAGGATGGCATGGTCGCTGCCGAGAAGTTCGGTCCCGCGCGCCATCAGTTCGTTCATTTTGCTCATTGAGGCTGCCTTTGCCAGCATGGGGACTCGCGCGCAATCCCTGGCGTCGTCGCGCCCGTCGGCCCGTCGCACGCGTGAATCCGTTGGGCGCGACAACCGAACCTTTCGGCGCAAAAAGCAAAACGATTATTGTCAACTAAATCACTTGGGATATTCTTGTCCGGCGAATCCAGACGGGAAAGGAATATCGATGAGTTCGACCGAGGAGGCCGCGAAAAGCGGCTCTCAACCGCCGCGCCGCGCCATCCAGACGGTGCTCGACGCGCTCGACAAGCTGAAGTTCGGCGCGATCCAGCTGACCGTGCATGAAGGGCGGTTGGTGCAGGTCGATGTGACCGAACGGCACCGCTACCCCAACTGAATTAGACCACTCCCGACGGGGATATTCCCCACTTCAATGCCGCAGACCGGACCGCCGGATGTGGCAATTTTCTTGCAACAGGAAATTGTCATGACCGCAAAATATCCGTCCAACCGCCGGCGCGTACCGGCCAGCCTCTTTACGCTTTCCTTGTTGTTGGCGACCCCCGCCGCCGCGGAAACCACCGGCGATCTCGCTGCCGATGACACCGCCGCGCAGGTCGAGGGCGGCAGCTACGGCGGCGAGATCGTCGTCACCGCGCGCCGTCGCAGCGAAACCGCACAGGACGTGCCGATCGCCATCTCGGTCGTCGCGGGCGAACAGATCGACAATACGGGCAGCTTCAACGTCGGCCGGTTGACGCAGCTCACGCCGACGCTGCAATTCTATTCGTCGAACCCGCGCAATACCGCGGTCAATATCCGCGGCATCGGCGCGCCGTTCGGGCTCACCAACGACGGGATCGAACAGGGTGTCGGCATCTATGTCGACGACGTCTATTATTCGCGCGTCGCCTCTTCGACCTTCGATTTCCTCGATGTTGCGCAGATCGAGGTGCTGCGCGGGCCGCAGGGTACGCTCTATGGCAAGAATACCACCGCCGGCGCGATCAACATCACCACCAACCAGCCGAGCTTCGATTTCGAGGGCAAGGCCGAGGTCAGCATCGGCAACCTGAATTTCAAGCAGGCGAAGGCCGCGATTTCGGGTCCCTTGTCCGATACGCTCGCTGCGCGCGTCGCGATCTCGTCGACCAGCCGCCGCGGCACGATTCATAACGTCGTCACCGACCGTTATATCCAGAGCCAGGACAATATCGGCATTCGCGGGCAATTGCTCTGGCGGCCGGCCGGCAATCTCGACATCACGCTCGCCGGCGACTGGAACCGGCAGGAAGCGGTGTGCTGCGGCTCGGTCTTCGTTCGCACCGGCGCGACGCAGCGGCCGCTGAACCGCCAGTTCGCCGCTCTCGCCGCGGCACAGGGCTATGCGTTTCCCAGCGACAATCCCTATGACCGGCTCACCGATCTCGATGCCAGCCTGAATGCGGGCAACGAGATCGGCGGCGCCTCGCTGCGCATCAAATGGGATGTCGGGCCAGGCACGCTGACGTCGGTCACGGCGTGGCGCTATTGGGACTGGCAGCCCGAAAACGATCGCGACTTCACCGGTCTGCCGATCGTCACCAAGTCGCAGAATCCGTCGCAGCAGGACCAGTACACGCAGGAATTGCGCTATAATTACACCGGCGATCGCGTCGATTTCGTCGTCGGCGGCTTTTATTATTACCAGCGCATCGACACGCAGGGTACAGAGGCCCACGGTCCGGCGTCGAGCCGCTGGACGCTCAATCCGACGAGCGCCCTGTCGAACGATCCTTCGGTGCTCGACGGCCTGGCCGCCATCAACGCGCAGTATCTCAAGAACACCAGCGCGGCCCTGTTCGGCCAAATGAGCTGGAAGGTCACCGACCAGTTCACGATCCAGCCCGGCGTCCGGCTGAACTATGACAAGAAGGACGGCTATTATCGCCGCCTCGTCTTTGCCGGCGACGGTTCGCCGGTGACGGCGGGCCTGACCGATCCGGTATCGGTCGCGCGGCTCGGCGTATTTACACCGCAGGAATATGCGCCGTCGTTCAGCGACTGGAACTTCAGCTACGACCTCACCGCGACGTGGAAGGCGGCGGACGACCTGCTTTTCTATGCGACCTATGCGAAGACGTTCAAATCGGGCGGGATCAACCAGAATGGCGTGCCCAACGGCGCCGACGGAAACCCGATCCTCGCCGCCGCAACGGTGAAGCCCGAATCGGTCAATCATTATGAGGCCGGGGCGAAGTCCGAATTCTGGGACCGGCGCATCACCCTGAACCTCACGGCCTTTCGCACCGACATCAAGAATTTCCAGGCCAATGTGAACAACGGCCAGCTCGGGGTGCTGCGCGGCTATCTCGCCAATGCGGGCAAGGTGCGCACCCAAGGCGCCGAATTCGATTTCTCGGTCCGGCCGAGCGAGCGGTTTCGGGCCTATGCCAATGGCGCCTACACCGATGCCGAATATGAACGCTTCGTCGATGCGCCTTGCCCGCCCGAGCTGTCCGGTGGGACCAGCAGTCCGCCGAACTGCGACATTTCAGGGCAGCGCCTGCCGGGCGTGTCGAAATGGGCCATTTCCTTTGGCGCCGAGGCGAACGCCGAATCCAGTCTTTTCGGCAAGGATGGTCAATTTTATCTGGGTTACGACGGCAGCTATCGTTCGGACTGGTCGTCGAACCCGTCGCCGTCGGCTTACACCTGGATTGATGGCTATTCGCTTTCGAACTTTCGCGCCGGGTTCCGGACGGAGGTCGGGTTCGACATCTTTGGCTGGGTGCGCAACGCTTTCGGCCGGGATTACCTCGAGCAGCTGAGTGTCGGTCCGGGCAATACCGGTTTGATCACTGGCCTGCCGGGCGATCCCCGGACTTGGGGCGCGACGGCCAAGGCGGGCTTCTGATCTTTGTCCTGCCGGCAAATGAAAAGGGCGGCCCCGCAGGGTCGCCCTTTCTCATGCAGCCTGAGAAAATCAGCGCTGCTGCGGGTTCTTGTTGCGATCCTGATCGGAACGCTGACCGTCCTGCTGGCGATCCTGGCCACCCTGCTGTTGCTGCTGGCGGCGCTGTTCTTCGTCGCGGTCAGCCTGCGGGTTTTTCTCGTTCTGCTGGTTGGGGGTGTTAGCCACTTTCCATCTCCTTTTGCCGCGCCATGCCATCATGCCGCGACATCCGATCAACCCCCCGGCAGTGCCAGATGTTCCACCTTGGAGCCGGGGCGTGGCTGGCGCGGGACGGGCGCCCGGCGTTCCGGCAACCGGATGTCCGCCTGATCGGTTCATTCGATGACTATATTCAGCTTATTCGTTTAGGTCGATTGGACGCGTGGGCCTATCGTCGTCGGGTCAGAACGAAAGGATGACGCCATCGACTCGACGCCTGCCCGCGCCGACCGTCCTTCAGCGGCCCTCGGAAACCACCGTTTCCGCCGCCGCGTCACGCGCCCGTCATCCCGTCCGGTCATCAACGCATAATCAAAAGAGGAGAGACTGCATGAACGACCCCACCCCCATCGATCCCGCCGGCGGCTGCCCGGTCCACCAGCCCGGCGGCGTCCGCGCGCTGCTCGGCCGCACCAACAAGGACTGGTGGCCCGAGATGCTGGCGACCGAGATCCTGAACCCCAATGGCCCGTCGAACCCGATGGGCGAGGATTTCGACTATGCCGCGGCGTTCAAGTCGCTCGACTATCAGGCGCTGAAGGCGGACCTCACCGCGCTGATGACCGACAGCCAGCCCTGGTGGCCGGCCGACTACGGGCATTACGGCCCCTTCTTCATCCGCATGGCGTGGCACGCCGCCGGAACCTATCGCACCGCCGACGGCCGCGGCGGCGCCAACAGCGGGCAGCAGCGCTTCGCGCCGCTCGACAGCTGGCCCGACAACGGCAACCTCGACAAGGCGCGCCGCCTGCTTTGGCCGATCAAGCAGAAATACGGCAACAAGATCAGCTGGGCCGACCTGTTCATCCTGACCGGCAATGTCGCGATCGAAAGCATGGGTGGTCCGGTCTTCGGCTTCGGTGGCGGCCGCGCCGACGTGTTCGAGCCCGAGCGCGACATTTATTGGGGCAGCGAAGACAAATGGGTCAACGAGGGGGTGCAGACGCGCATCGCTCCCGAACATGGCATGCACGAGATCGAGGGTCCGCTTGCGGCAATCCAGATGGGCCTGATTTACGTCAATCCCGAAGGACCGGGCGGCAACCCCGATCCGCTCCAGTCGGCGCGCGACATCAAGGAAACCTTTCACCGCATGGCGATGGACCATGAGGAGACCGTCGCGCTGACCGCGGGCGGCCACACCTTTGGCAAGGCGCACGGCAATGGCGACGCGTCGTTGCTAGGTAAGGCCCCCGCGGGCGGCGATCTCGTCGCGCAGGGCTTCGGGTGGGTCAGCGGTCATGAAAGCGGCGGCATCGGAGAGCATACGGTCACCAGCGGGCTCGAAGGCGCGTGGGTGAACACGCCGACGACATGGAGCGAGAATTATTTCCGCCTGCTGCTCGACTATGACTATGAGCTGGTGAAATCGCCCGCCGGCGCGCAGCAGTGGCAGCCGATCAACCAGAAGGAAGAGGATATGGCGCCCGCCGCCTGGGACTCGTCCAAGAAGGTTCCGACGATGATGACCACCGCCGACATGGCTCTGAAGGTCGATCCGGAGTTCCGCAAGATCAGCGAGAAGTTCCGGACCGATCATGAAGCGTTCAAGGAGGCTTTCGCGCGCGCCTGGTTCAAGCTGACCCACCGCGACATGGGGCCCAAGATCCGTTACCTCGGCCCCGAAGTCCCCGCCGAAGACCTGATCTGGCAGGATCCGGTTCCTGCCGGCACGATGCCGTCCGATGCCGACGTCAAGGCGGTGAAGGACAAGATCGCCGCGAGCGGCCTGACCGTCAGCCAGCTGGTCAAGACCGCGTGGGCCTCGGCCAGCACCTATCGCAAGTCCGACTTCCGCGGCGGCGCCAATGGCGCGCGCGTGCGGCTGGCGCCGCAGAAGGACTGGGAGGTCAACGAGCCCGCGATGCTGGCGAAGGTGCTCGATACGCTCGACGGGCTGCGCGGCAATATGTCGATGGCCGACGCGATCGTGCTTGGCGGGGTCGTCGGTCTGGAAAAGGCGATCAAGGATGCGGGCTTCAACGTGCCCGTGCCCTTCACCGGCGGTCGCGGCGACGCGACCGCAGAGCAGACCGACGCCGACAGCTTTGCGGTGATGGAACCCGAAGCCGACGCGTTCCGCAACTATCTGGGCAAGAAGAAGCTGGCGGTTAAGACCGAGGAAATGATGCTCGACCGCGCGTCGCTGCTCGGGCTCTCGGTGCCCGAGATGACGGTGCTGGTCGGGGGGCTCCGCGTCCTCGGCGCCAATCACGGCGAGCGCGGGCATGGTCACTTCACCAAGCGATCGGGCCAGCTGACCAACGACTTCTTCGTCAACCTGCTCGACATGACCAATGTGTGGAAGGCCGTCGATGGATCGGACGACCAGGAATATGTCGCGACCGACCGCAAGGGTGGCGGCGAGACCTGGCGCGCAACGCGTGCCGACCTGATCTTCGGTTCGAACTCGGAACTGCGCGCAGTCGCCGAAGTCTATGCCGAGACGGGTCATGAGGAAAAGTTCGTCAAGGACTTCGTCAAGGCCTGGACCAAGGTGATGAACGCCGACCGTTTCGACCTCGCCTGATCTTTGGCCCCGCTGCTCGTGCATCATGCCGCACGGGCCGCGGTGGCCGTTGACGACGGGTCGCGACCCGCCCCCGGGGACATGGGCCTGGGGGCGGGTCATTCTTTTTGCGATGCTGAACTGATGCGTGCGGCCCATCGCGACCTCGCGTCCCATGCGGCGGCGAAGCTGGCGACCTGTGGCCGCTCACGCAGGCGATAGGCCAAGGCGCGGCCCATGCCGCCGCGCGGTGGTCCTGCCCGGGGGACGGGGGAACCCCGGCGAAAGCCGGGCCCCAGTGCGGGAATATGCCGGGTTAGCGTCCTCTTTCTGGACCCCGGCCTTCGCCGGGGCACACATCTCCATCGGCAACCTCCGGCCGCAGGCGGCCGTTCGTGTGGCACCTTTCATCGCGGGCAATGTTAACAATGTAAATTTAGCCTTGACTGCATGGTTCGCGATGGGCAATGTTTACGACGACAACATTGATTCGCGGAAAAAGAGGATGCACCATGCGGACGCTGTTTTACGCCATCGGCCCGATGCTGTTCGACTCGCTCGGCATCATCGTTTTTGCGGTTTTGCTGGCCGTGGGTGCCGGAATCGTCGCCGCCACGGTCGCCGGCTCGATCGTGGCGATCGCGGTCGTCGGCTATGAACTCGCGCGTGGGCACAAGGTCGCGGCGCTGCAGTGGATCAGCCTTGCCTCGGTGCTCTTCACGGCGGCGGCGACGCTTTTCACCGGCGATCCGCGCTTCGTGATGGCGAAGCCGACGATCGTCTATCTGATCGTCGGCACCGTGATGCTGCGCAAGGGGTGGCTCAACCGTTACATCCCGCCCGAGCAACTGGCGATCGTCGGTGACGTGATGGACCGTTTCGGCATGATCTGGGCGGCGCTGATGTTCACAAGCGCGGGGCTCAATCTCGTCATCGCGCTGTTCTTCACCCAATGGTGGCCGCTGTTCATCGGGATTTTCCCGCTGGCGTCGAAATTCGGCCTGTTCGCAATCCACATCGCGGTGGTGCATGTCATCACGCAGGCACGGCTGCGCCGCCGCGCGGGCAGCGAGCTGAAGCCGCTCGCTGCCGAATAGGGTCAGTCGGCGTCGAGCCCGTAAGCGGTGTGCAGCACGCGCACCGCGAGTTCGGTTTCGTCCTCGTCGATCAGAACGCTGACCTTGATCTCGCTGGTCGAGATCGCCTGGATGTTGATACCCCGGTCCGCAAGCGCACGGAACATCGTGCTCGCGACCCCGGCGTGACTTTTCATGCCCACGCCGACGACACTGATCTTCGCGACCTTGTCGTCGCTGATGATGCGGTTGAAGCCGATCTTGTCCTTCGCACCTTCGAGCAGGTCGATCGAACGCAGCAGGTCGGTGGCGGGAACGGTGAAGGTCACGTCGGTCTCGCCCTTTTCGCGGCCGACATTCTGGATGATCATATCGACGTTGATCCCCGCCGCGGCGAGCGGGCCGAAGATGTTGGCGACCGCACCGGGCTTGTCGGGGACGCGCGTGACGATGATCTTCGCTTCATTCTTGTCGTGGGCGATGCCGGTGATCAGCTGCCGTTCCATCTGATGTTCCTCTATTTCCTCGTCGCTGACGATCATCGTGCCTTTTTTTGGAGCCTCGTCGCCCTCGACGAAGCTCGATAGGACCTGCACGCGCACGCCCATCTTCATCGCGAGCCCGACCGAGCGCGTCTGGAGCACCTTGGCGCCGACGCTCGCGAGCTCGAGCATTTCCTCATAGGTGACATAGTCGAGCTTGCGCGCGCGCGCGACGATGCGCGGGTCGGTGGTGTAGACGCCGTCGACGTCGGTGTAGATGTCGCAGCGGTCGGCCTTCACCGCCGCCGCCACGGCGACCGCGCTGGTGTCCGACCCGCCACGGCCGAGCGTCGCGAGGCGGCCGTCGTCCATCATGCCCTGGAAACCGGGGATCACCGCGACCTCGCCGCGTGCCATCGCGGCGGTCAGCGCGCCGGTGTCGATGTCGACGATGCGCGCGCGGGCGTGCGCCTCCTCGGTGCGGATCGGCAGCTGCCAGCCGAGCCAGCTGCGCGCGGGGACACCCATCGCCTGCAGCGTGAGCGCGAGCAGGCCCGAGGTCACTTGCTCGCCCGCCGCGACGACGACGTCATATTCGGCGGGGTCGTAGCGCGGGTTCGCCTCGCGGCAGAAATTGACGAGCCGGTCGGTCTCGCCCGCCATGGCGGAGACGACGACCGCGACTTCGTTGCCATTCGCCACTTCGCGGGCGACAAGTTTCGCCACGGTGCGAATCCGCTCGGTGCCCGCCATCGACGTGCCCCCGAATTTCATCACGATCCGCGCCATGTCGCCCCGCTTTCCTGATCTGGTTTCAGCCGCAACTTTTCCAAGCATTTCCGCGGCGCCCGCGTCGTTACGGAAGGGGGAGGGCGATGGCAAGCGCGCGAACACGCGCACGCGATAGAATTTCTTGCATGGCGTGAGGCACGGTGCCACATCGCGGGCATGAGTGCCGCGACGATCAACCCGCACGAAGCCGCCCATTTCGGAGCGCTCGCCGCCGACTGGTGGGACCCGCACGGATCGTCGGCCATGCTGCACAAGCTCAATCCGGTGCGGCTGGCCTATATTCGCGACCGGATCGATGCGCATTGGCATGTCGATGCGCGCGAACGTCACGCGCTCGCGGGGCGGAGCGCGATCGATGTCGGATGCGGTGCGGGGCTGCTCGCCGAACCGCTCGCGCGCATGGGCGCAAGGGTCACGGGCGTCGATGCGGCGCCGGAGAATATCGCGGCGGCGCGCGAGCATTCGGCTGGGCAGGGGCTCCCGATCGACTATTTTGCGGGCGAACTCGCTGCGCTTCCCCCGGCAAAGTTCGACCTCGTGACTTCGATGGAAGTTGTCGAGCATGTTACCGATCCCGCCGCGTTCATTGGCGAGCTTGCGGCGCGGCTTGCGCCCGGCGGGCTGATGATCCTCTCGACCCCGAACCGCACGATGCTGTCGAAGCTTCTGCTCGTCGAAGCCGCCGAGCGCGTCGGCGCGGTGCCGCGCGGGACGCACGACTGGGATCAGTTCCTGAAGCCCGAGGAACTGACGAAGCTGCTCGAAGGCGCGGGGATCGAGGTCGTCGACCGCACCGGCCTGTCGCCGTCCGCGGCCAAGGGCTTCAAGCTCGGCGGCAGCGAGGCGCTCAACTATCTGGTCGCGGCGAGACACGCGGGGTGAGCCGCGACCCGCGCGTCGATGCCTATATCGCGAAGCGGCAGCCCTTCGCGCAGCCGATCCTGAACCATCTGCGCGAGCTCGTGCACACCCATGCCCCGGGCGCTGAGGAAACGCTGAAATGGGGCGTGCCGCATTTCGTGCTGAATGGGCAGAATCTGGCGGGCATGGCGGCGTTCAAGGAACATGCGACCTTCGGTTTCTGGCGCGACGAGGAAGTCACGGGATCGCCGCGCGATACCGGCGCTATGGGCAGCATGGGGCGGCTGGCGTCGCTGGCCGACCTGCCCGCCGACAAGATGATGGCGGCCTATATTGCGAAAGCCGCGGCGCTCTGTGGCGAAGGGAAACCGAAGCGCCCGCCACCGAAGCCCAGGCCGGCGCTTGATTTGCCGGATGATCTCGGCGCGGCGCTCAAGGCCGATGCCGCTGCGCAGGGCCATTGGGATGTCTTCTCGCCGGGCAAGCGGCGCGATTATATCGAATGGGTGCTCGAGGCGAAGCGCGAGGAAACGCGGGTGAAGCGCATTGAAACGATCGTCGCGCAGGTTGCCGAGGGCAAGGACCGGAACTGGAAATACAAGGGGTGCTAGCGCCTCAAAACCGCTTGCCCTGAGCTTGCCGAAGGGCCGTTCTTTCTTTTCACGTCCAAAGGAAGGAAGGGCGGTGCTTCGACAAGCTCAGCACGAACGGATTTTTGGGGTCCGTCTGCCCTAAAAATCGACATCCTCATAATATTTCGGCGGCGTCACGATCTCCATCCGTTCGGCCAGCAGCGGGCGGAAACTGGGGCGCGACTTCAACCCCGAATACCAGCCCTTGGTCTGTTCGTGCCCCGTCCAGTCGATGCCGCCGAGATAATCGGCGACCGAGATATGCGCGGCGGCGGTCAGGTCGGCGAGGCTCATCGTCGCGCCGGCGAGCCAGGTGCGGTGGTCGATGAGATAGTCGACATAATCGAGATGGTTGTTCGCCGCCTTCATCGCCTCGCGCAGCGCGCCGCCGTCGGGCGGCTGGCGGTGGACGATGCGCTTCTGCATCCGTTCGAAGAGCAAGGGTCCGGTGACTTCATAATAAAAATCATGGTCGAACCAGGCGGTCAGCCGGCGGATCTCGGCGCGGTTGGCGGCGGTGCCGTTGATCATCGCCTTGCCTTCGACGGTTTCCTCGAAATATTCGGCGATCGCCATGCTGTCCATCAGCACCTGCCCGCGCGCCTGATCGACCATCACCGGGGTGCGGCCGGCCGGATTCAGGTCGATGAATTCGTCGCGGCGTTCCCACGGCGATTCGCGCACCAATTCATATCCGACGCCCTTTTCGCCCAGCAAAAGACGAACCTTGCGCGAAAAGGGACAGAGCGGGAATTGATAGAGTTGCCACATGGCTCCGGCATAGCGGCAGCGGGGCAGCCCGCGCAACGGCTATGGCGTGCGGCGGGCGGTCGATCGTGGATTAAGCGTCAGCGGCGCGCCGCTTCGCGTTCGCGTTCCCACTGGGCGGCAAGGTCGCGCGCCATATCCTTGAGGACGGGGGCATAAGCCGCGATAGCCGATGCGGCATGACCTGCCATGCGCGTGGTCGCGCGGACGTCGTCGCCCATGCGTTCGGCATAATAGGGATCGCGCCCCGTCACTTCGCCGAGCGTCGCATCGGGCGGAATATAGGCGGCGTCGGATTCGGGGTCGATCTGCGCAACGGCTTTCGCGAGCGGGCCGACCTGCATCTGCATCAGCGCGCCGACCATCGCGGTGATCGTTTCGGCCATCCGGTCCTGCGCCACCGGATCGTTCAGCGTCGCGACGGTATCGTTCATTTCGCTGGCGGCCGCGGGCAATGGCGCGGCGCACGCGAACAGGGGGAGGGCGATCAGGGCAATACGGGTCATGGCTCCATCCTTTCAAAGGACGAGGGGGATCAGCGTGGGGTGTCCTTACAGGCCATACGCTTTCGCTGGCGTGAACGTAAGAGACGCTTGAGACAAGTTGCGATGCTGGCGCGATAAATATCCTCCCCATGGCTTCGCCACAGGGAGGATTTGTTTACTCTGCCGCGACGACCTCGACCTCTTCCTCGTTCAGCGAATGGGTCAGGCGGCTGAGCATTTCCTTGGGGCATACCTGCCAGAAACGGCCCCGCCAGCGGTCCCAGTCGGCGAGGACTTCGGCCGACCATTTGCTGCCCGTCGCCTTGCCATGCTCCTCGACCAGATCCTTGAGCACCGTCTCCCAATGGATGCTCGCGAGCCGCTGCCAGACGATCGATTCGGGATTGGCGCGGCGTTCGAACTGATCGTCGGTGTCGAGGATGAAGGCCATGCCGCCGGTCATGCCCGCGCCGAAGTTCGATCCCACGGGACCGAGGATCACCGCAGTGCCCCCGGTCATATATTCGCAGCCGTTGGCGCCGCAGCCTTCGACGACGACCTTCGCGCCCGAGTTGCGGACCGCAAAGCGCTCGCCTGCCTGGCCCGCCGCGAGCAGCGTGCCCGCGGTCGCGCCATAGAGCACGGTGTTGCCGACGATGCTGTTATGCTGGCTGACCAGCGGGCTCGACACCGTGGGGCGCACGATGATGCGGCCGCCCGACAGGCCCTTGCCGACATAGTCGTTCGCGTCGCCGAACACTTCGAGCGTGATTCCCTGACACAGGAAGGCGCCGAGCGATTGGCCGGCCGTGCCGCGGAGGCGCACCTGAACATGATTGTCGGCGAGCCCCTTCATCCCGAAGCGCGCGGTGACCTCGGCCGACAGGCGCGTGCCGACGGCGCGGTGCGTGTTGCGGACGTTATAGGTGAGCTGCATGCGTTCGCCGCGCTCGAACAGCGGCTTCGCGTCGCCCAATATCTGCGCGTCGAGACTGTCGGGCACCGCGTTGCGGAAGTTCGGTCCCTGCGACCGGCGCTGGTCGTCGGGCGCGTCGACCTTGGCGAGGATCGGGTTGAGGTCGAGGTCGTCGAGATGCTCGGCGCCGCGGCTGACCTGGCGCAGCAGCTCGGTGCGGCCGATCACCTCGTCGAGGCTCGTGACCCCCAGCTTGGCGAGGATCTCGCGCACTTCCTCGGCGATGAAGGTCATCAGGTTGATCACCTTCTCGGGCGAGCCGGTGAATTTCTGGCGTAGTTTCTCATCCTGCGTGCAGACGCCGACCGGGCAGGTGTTCGAATGGCACTGGCGCACCATGATGCAGCCCATGGCGACGAGGCTGAGCGTGCCGATGCCGAATTCTTCGGCGCCGAGAATCGCCGCGATCACGATATCGCGCCCGGTCTTGAGCCCGCCGTCGGTGCGGAGACGGATGCGGTGGCGCAGGCCGTTGAGCGTCAGCACCTGATTGACTTCGCTCAGGCCCATCTCCCACGGCGTGCCGGCATATTTGACGCTGGTCTGGGGCGAGGCGCCAGTGCCGCCGGTGTTGCCCGCGACGAGGATCACATCGGCGTGGGCCTTGGCGACCCCCGCAGCGACGGTCCCGATGCCCGCCGAACTGACGAGCTTCACGCAAACGCGCGCCTTCGGATTGATCTGCTTGAGGTCGTAGATGAGCTGCGCCAGATCCTCGATCGAATAGATGTCGTGGTGCGGCGGCGGCGAGATGAGTGTCACGCCCGGCGTCGCGTGGCGCAGCCGTGCGATGAACTCGGTAACCTTGAAGCCAGGAAGCTGACCGCCTTCGCCGGGCTTGGCGCCCTGTGCGACCTTGATCTCGATCTCGTCGCACGCGCCGAGATATTCGGCGGTGACGCCGAAGCGGCCGCTCGCGATCTGCTTGATGTTGCTGTTGGCGTTGTCGCCATTGGCATAGGGTTTGTAGCGTTCGCTCGCCTCGCCGCCTTCGCCCGATACGGCCTTCGCCCCGATGCGGTTCATCGCGATCGCCAGCGTCTCGTGCGCCTCGGGTGACAGCGCGCCCAGGGACATGCCGGGCGTGACGAAGCGCTTGCGGATTTCGGTGATCGCCTCGACGCTGTCGAGCGCGACGCCCTGCGCCGGATAGTTGAACTCCATCAGATCGCGGAGGTAAATCGGCGGCAGATCGGCCACCCCGCGCGCGAATTGCAGATAGGTCGAATAACTGTCGGTCGCGACCGCGGTCTGCAGCAGGTGCATCAGCTGCGCCGAATAGGCATGCGCCTCGCCCCCCGCGCGCTGGCGGTAGAAGCCACCGATGGGCAGGGTGGTGACGCGGCTGTCGAACGCGGCGCAATGCTTGTCGGTCGCGTTGATGAACAGCGACTGATAGCCTTCGCCCGAAATCTTTGCCGGCATCCCCGGAAAGAGGTCGTTGACGAGCGCGCGCGACAGTCCGACCGCCTCGAAATTATAGCCGCCGCGATAGGAGGAGATCACCGCGATCCCCATCTTGGCGAGAATCTTGAGCAGGCCGTCGTCGATCGCCTTGCGGAAACGCTGGCGGCATTCGTCGAGCGTCAACGCGCCGAACAGGCCGCGCGACTGGCGATCGGCGATCGCGGCTTCGGCGAGATAGGCGTGGACTGTCGTCGCGCCAACGCCGACGAGCACGGCGAACGCATGCGTGTCGAGCACCTCGGCCGAACGCACGTTGATCGACGCGTAGCTGCGCAGTCCCTTGCGCACGAGATGCGTGTGGACGGCGGCGGCGGCGAGCACCATCGCCACGCCGACGCGGCCCTCACCGATATTCTGGTCGGTCAGGAAGAGTTCGCTGCGCCCCGCGCGCACCGCGTCCTCGGCTTCGCGGCGGACGCGCGCGATCGCCTCGCGCAGCGTCGATGCGTCGCCACCTGCGGCAAAGGTGCAGTCGATGTCGGCGACGGCATCGCCGAAATAGGCGCGGAGGCGATCCCAGTCGTCGCCGACGAGCACGGGGCTGTCGATCACGAGAACGTGATCGCTCTGACCTTTCTCGTCGAGGATGTTCGCGAGGTTCGCGAAGCGCGTCTTCAGGCTCATCACATGCCGTTCGCGCAGACTGTCGATCGGCGGGTTGGTGACCTGGCTGAAATTCTGGCGGAAGAATTGCGCGACATGGCGCGGCTTGTCGGAGATGACCGCAAGCGGCGTATCGTCGCCCATCGACCCGATCGCTTCCTTCGCATCCTCGACCATCGGCGACAGGATCAGCTCCATATCCTCCATGGTCAGCCCCGCCGCAACCTGACGGCGGAGCAGTTCCTGGCGATCCCATTGCGGCAGCGTCGACTTGCCGCCCTTGGGCAGGTCGCTCATCGTGCGGAAGCCCTTGACGCGCGAGGGATAATCCTGCGCGTCGGCGATCTTGTCCTTGATCGCGAGATCTTCATAAAGCGTGCCCTGGTCGAGATCGACCGCGATCATCTGGCCCGGGCCAAGGCGGCCTTTCTTGCGCACGCTCGCTTCGGGCAGCAGGACCATGCCGCTTTCGGAACCGACGACGAGCAGATTGTCGGCGGTCAGCGTGTAGCGCAACGGGCGGAGCGCGTTGCGGTCCATGCCCGCGACCGCCCAGCGGCCGTCGGTCATTGCGAGCGCGGCGGGGCCGTCCCACGGCTCCATGACGCTGGCGAGATAGCTATACATCGCGCGATGGTTGTCGGGAACGTCGTTTTCGTTCGTCCACGCTTCGGGAACGAGGATCAGTTTGGCGGTCGGCGCATCGCGGCCGGCGCGACACAGCGCCTCGAACACCGCGTCGAGCGCGGCGGTGTCCGATGCGCCCGCGGGGATCACCGGCTTGATGTCTTCGCTATGCTCGCCAAAGGCGAGGCTCGCCATCTTGATCTCGTGGCTCTTCATCCAGTTCTTGTTGCCGCGGATCGTGTTGATCTCGCCATTGTGCGCGAGGCAACGGAACGGCTGCGCGAGCCACCATTGCGGGAAGGTGTTGGTCGAATAGCGCTGGTGGAAGATCGCGACGCGGCTTTCGAACAGCTTGTTCGTGAGGTCGGGATAGAAATCGGCGAGGCTCTCGGCGAGGAACAGCCCCTTGTAGATGATCGAGCGCGCCGACAGGCTGCAGATATAGAAATCGGCAACCTGCGCCGCGATCACCTTTTTCTCGATGCGGCGGCGGACGAGGTAAAGCTGCTTTTCGAACTCATCGATCGACTGTTCCTCGGGCAGCGGTCCGGCGATCATGATCTGTTCGATCTCGGGGCGCGTGCGCTGCGCCTTGTCGCCGATGACCGAGACGTCGACGGGCACCTGGCGCCAGCCATAGATGGTGAAGCCCGCGTCGATGATCTCGGCCTCGACGATCGTGCGGCATTCCTCCTGGGCATTGAGGTCGGTGCGCGGCAGGAAGATCATGCCGACGGCGAGGCGGTTCGGAAGCACCTTGTGCCCCGACGCCGCGATCGCATCGTCGAAGAAGCGGACGGGCAGGTCGACATGGATGCCCGCCCCATCCCCGGTCTTGCCGTCGGCATCGACCGCGCCGCGGTGCCAGACCGCCCGCAAGGCTTCGATCGCCGCCTCGACGACGCGGCGCGAGGCCTTGCCGTCGGTCGCCGCGACCATGCCGACGCCGCAGGCGTCGGATTCCATGTCCGGGCGATACATGCCTTCGGCTGCAAGCCGCGCGTGATCGGGGGTGGGGTAGTGGGTCATCATCTTCGTCCTGACGGAATGTTCTTAATCGGGCAGCTTCTTGCGCGCATTCTCGGCCGCTTCCTCGGCGGCCTGCTGCGCGGCGATCGAAGCATTCTCATATGCGAGCTCGAGGTCCTCGACACGTTTCAGGTCCGCCGCCGACCAATTGCTGCGGTCATAGGCGGGATCGTCGACCGCCGCTGCCGCCGCATCGGCGGCGTAGCTTCCCGCGTCGGCTGCATCTGCCGCGGCATCGACCGCATAATCGTCGGCCGCATCGACCGCGACCGCGTCGGTCGCCTCCATCGTGTCGCTGGCCCACATGTCGCGCTGTTCCTTCAGCACGCTCACATCGACTTTCATCAGCTTGGCGAGCGTGCCGAGCTGCTTGTCGTCGAAGTCGGAAAGCTGCTTTTCCTTCGGCAGTTCCTTCAGATCCTTCTCGATCTCGGGTGCGCGGTCGATGAATTTGGTGACCAGCGGCGGAACGGCCTTGATAACCGCGACCATCACTTCGGGATCGGCCTGCAGCGCCATCCATTCGCCGGCATAGAGATTGCCCGTCGGCGTCGCGAGGAAAGCGTTGAGGTCGGCAAGCTGCGCGCCGGTGAACTTGCGCGCATAGGCCTTGGCGAGGCCGTCGCGCATCGGCGGTTCCATGTCGGCGAGCGCCTCGCTGATCAGCGGCTTGATCACCCGTGTGATCTGCTCGTCGCGCTCCTTGCGGTGCGGGTCGAACATATCGGCGACCTTGCCTTTGGTCGCTTCGTCGAGCGCGGCGATCTGTTCGGTTTCGACACCGGTCTTGATCGAGAGCAGCAGGTCGGACTGACCGCCGAACTCGCCCATGATCGTCTTGAACATCTTGCCGTAAAGATTGTCGACCATCTTCTCGATGCTGCCGTTCGGGATCAGCGCGGCGGTCGTCCGCTGCGCGAGCGTCAGGCGCGCGGGGTCGATCGGCGGCAGGTCGCTCGTGTCGAACATCTTTTCGATGAGCGCGATCGCCTCATCCATTTCCTTCTGCATCTTGGCCTTTGCCTCGGCGGCGGCGGCCTCGCTGTCGAACGGCGCGGCGGTTTCATCCTCGGCGGGTGCCGCGACGACCTCCGCAACCGGCGCCTCTTCCGGCGCGGCATGGACGGGCGCGCCCAGCGGCAGCATCGCAACGGCACCGGCAAGCAGGATCGATTTGAACGACGGCATCATGAAATTCCTTCCCCTGTTGGTCATGCCGCCTTCTTTTCGCTTTTCGCCTTCGCCTTCAACCACTTTGCCATCTGTTCGCTGACATCGCGGCCGTCGCGAATGCCCCAGACGACCAGGCTCGCCCCGCGCACGATGTCGCCCGCTGCAAAGACACCCGGCAGGCTGGTCATCATCGTCTGATGATCGACGCGCAGCGTGCCCCAGCGCGTGACCGACAGGTCGGGCGCGCCGAACAGGTGCGGCAGTTCCTCGGGATCGAAGCCCAATGCCTTGATCACCATGTCGGCGGGAACGTCGAACTTGCGGCCCGGATCGGCCTCGGGGCTGCGGCGGCCGCTCGCGTCGGGCGCGCCGAGGCGCATTCCCGCGACCGCGACTTGCTTGACATGCTTGTCCGCGGTGAAGCTTTCGGGGGCCGAGAGCCAGACGAAGTCGACGCCTTCCTCCTCGGCGTTGGTCACCTCGCGCTGCGACCCCGGCATATTCTCGCGGTCGCGGCGATAGAGGCATTTCACCGATTTTGCCCCCTGCCGCACCGCGGTGCGGACGCAGTCCATCGCGGTGTCGCCGCCGCCGATGACGACGACATGCTTGCCCTTGGCGTCGAGGCGGCCGTCGTCGAACGCCGGAACCTCGTCGCCAAAGCTCTTGCGGTTCGACGCGATCAGATAGTCGAGCGCCGCGATCACGCCTGCGGCCTCGTTGCCCGGGACGTTGATCTCGCGCGCTTTGTACACGCCGGTCGCGATCAGGATCGCGTCATGCTTCTGGCGCAGCGCGTCGAGCGTCGCATCCTCGCCGACCGCGAAGCCCAGATGGAACTGGATGCCGCCTTGCTCGAGCCGCTCGATGCGGCGCATCACGACATCCTTCTCCAGCTTGAAACCGGGAATGCCATAGGTGAGGAGGCCGCCCGCGCGGTCGTGGCGGTCATAGACATGCACTTCATGCCCCGCGACACGCAGATATTCGGCCGCCGTCAGCCCCGCCGGGCCCGCGCCGATGACGCCGACCGACTGGCCGGTCGCGGCGCCGGGGTGCAGCGGCTCGACCCAGCCCTCGGCCCAGGCGGTGTCGGTGATATATTTCTCGACGCTGCCGATCGTCACTGCGCCATGCCCCGAAAACTCGATCACGCAATTGCCCTCGCAAAGGCGATCCTGCGGGCAGATGCGGCCGCAGATCTCGGGCATCGTCGAGGTCGCGTTCGAAAGCTCATAGGCCTCGCGCAGCCGCCCCTCGGCGGTCAGGCGCAGCCAGTCGGGAATATGATTGTGGAGCGGACAGTGCACCGAGCAATAGGGCACGCCGCATTGCGAGCAGCGCGCCGCCTGCGCGTCGGCGTCGGGCGCCGCGTAGCGCTCGGCGATCTCGTGGAAGTCGCGCGCGCGTTCCTCGGGCGAGCGCTTGTCCGGATAGGATTGTTCACGCCCCACAAACTGGAGCATGCGTTCGGAAGCCATGCAATATCCCCTTCGTTGGCCGGGGATTTGCATGGCTACCAAAGCCCTGTCACGGGCGAATTGCATGATAGGACAATATTACCAACCTAAATCGAGAGGCAAATTTGCTTCCCAACAGGTCTGCGCAATTATCTTTCGTCAATTAGTCCCGTTACGGACCTATCTCATGCCAAGCCAGATCAGCGCCGCGACCCCGACGACGATTCGGTACCAGGCGAAGGGCGCAAAGCCATAACGCGTGACAACGGCGAGGAAGGCCTTGATCACCGCCCAGGCGACGACGAACGAGACGAGCGATCCGACCGCAATCAGGCCGAGGTCGTTCGAGGTGATCGCGTCGCGATGCTTGAACAGCTGGAGCACGGTCGCGCCGGTGAGCGTCGGGAGCGCGAGGAAGAAGCTGAATTCGGCCGCGGTCTTGCGGTCGACGCCGAACGACATCGCGCCAAGGATCGTTGCGCCCGAGCGGCTCACGCCCGGTATCATCGCGATGCACTGGACGAGCCCGACGAGGACCGACTGCCGCGCGGATAGATTGGCGACGCCGCCGACATCGCGGGTCTTGGCGAAGCGCTCGACGAGCAGGATCGCAAAGCCGCCGATGATCAATGCCCAGGCGACCACCACGGCATTTTCCAGCAGCAGCTCGATATAATCGCCGAAGGCCAGCCCGAGGACGACCGCCGGGAAGAAAGCGAGCAGCAGGTTGCGCACGAAGGCGATCGCGACCGGGTCGCGCCGGAAGAAACCGGTGAACATGTCCCAGAACAGCTTGCGGTACAGCACGACGATCGCGAGGATCGCGCCGGGCTGGATGGCGATGTTGAAAATCGCCCAGCGCGCGGCGTCATAGCCGAGCAGCTCGGTCGCAAGGATCAGATGCCCCGTCGAGGAGACGGGCAAAAACTCGGTCAGACCCTCGACGATGCCGAGGATGATTGCGGTCAGCCAGATACCCATTATCGCGAGGCGAGCTCGGCGAAGCGGCCGTGGCGGCGATATTGGACGAGCCAGCCGTCGGCAACCGACCCCAGCGATGTCGGCGTGATGCCGAGCTGCGCAAGGCCGGCCGCCCCATCGGCGACGATATTGTCATGCTGGAGCATCAGCCATTGGTCCTTGGTGATCGGTGCGCCGGGCGCCCAGCCGAGGCCGCTGGCGAGCGCCGAGGCGACGAAGTCGGGCACATCGACGAACAAGGGCGAGCGGCCGGTCGCACCCGCGATCCAGCGGAGCAGTTCGGCCATGGTGAACTGCTGCGGCCCGCCAAGCTCATAGGTCTTGCCTGCGGCGTCGCCGCTCAGCGCCGCGACGACCGCGTCGGCGACGTCGCCGACGTAAATCGGCTGGAATTTCGCTCGCGGGGCGATCACCGGGACGATGGGTGCCACGCGCATCATCGTTGCGAAGCGGTTGATGAAATGGTCCTCGCGGCCGAAGACGATCGAGGGGCGCAGGATCGCGGCCTCGGCAAAGGCCGCGCGCACCGCGGCTTCGCCATCGCCCTTGCTGCGGCCATAGGCCGAGGCGCTTTCGCGGTCGGCGCCGATCGCCGAGATATGGACGAGCGCAGCGGCGCCCGCCGCCTTGGCCGCCGCCGCGACATGGCCCGCGCCGTCGGCCTGCACGGCCTGCATGTCGCCGAAGGCGCCGACGAGGTTGATCACCGCGTCGCTGCCCTGCACGGCGCGCGCGACGCTCGCGGGGTTGCGCACGTCGCATGCGACGAACTGCGTCTGGCCGAGCCCGCCGAGCGGCTTCAGGAAGGTCGCGGCGCGGGGGGCGCGCTGTGCGACGCGGACACGGGCACCGCGCGCGAGCAGCCGCTGCACGACATAACGGCCAAGGAAGCCGCCGCCGCCCAGCACCGTGATCAATTGCCCGTCGAGTTTCTGCATTTGCATCCGCCTGTATCGATTCTCTGGATGGCGTGGGGTGCGCCGAGGGGCTTCCCCATGCCGCGAAGCGGGGAGGGGGGCAAGGGGCGACGGCGGCATTATGACGCAAAACCCACGGCTTTGCGATAAAATGCACGTCGGCCCCCGCGACGCGGTTGACAAGCCGATGGCCGCGCCGCTAAGCGCCCGCTCCTACCCCGTGCCCAGATGGCGGAATTGGTAGACGCACCAGCTTCAGGTGCTGGCGATCGCAAGGTCGTGGAGGTTCGAGTCCTCTTCTGGGCACCATTTACCCTTCTCAGGGCAATCGACAAAATCCCGGAAATATGTTAGTTTTCCGTGGGTTTTGTTCCGAATTGTCCGAGGGTGTCTCACACAATCTCACCCCAAAACGGGCCATCAAAAAAGCCATAATGGCCCGTCTTTTCTGGAGTGAGTTTTGCTCGATGGCCCGTTCGCCTCGAGCGCTGTGATTGGTGCCGGTCCTAACCCTTTTAAAGGAGTTGAGCCGTGCCTCTTAGCGATGTTCAAATCAGGTCCCTCAAGCCGCGGGATCGCGTCTACAAAGTCTCCGATGCCCATAGCCTCTATATCGAGGTGCACCCGACCGGTGCGCGCCTTTGGCGTTTCAAATACACGATGCATGGAAAGCAGAAGCGCATTGCGCTTGGCGCCTATCCGGATGTTGGCCTCGCCGAAGCCCGGCGCAAGCGCGACGAGGCCAAGCTGAAAATCCATGAGGGCACCGATCCGCTCGCGGAGCGGAAGCGTCACAAGCTCGTCGGCAAGTTCAAGGCCTCGAATTGTTTCGGCGATCTCGCCGAGGAATATATCGAGATGGTCACCAAGGAAGGCCGGAGCGAAGCAACGATCGAGAAAACGAAGTGGCTTCTCGAAAAGCTTCGGCCGATCGCCGGCACGCCCATCGCGGACCTGCAGGCCGTCGATCTCTTTGCCGTGCTCAAGAAGATCGAGGCGCAGGGGCACTTCGAGACGGCGCGTCGCTGCCGTTCCTTTGCGAGCC
Organism: Sphingopyxis sp. JAI108; assembly: GCF_013410105.1. Taxonomy (GTDB): domain Bacteria; phylum Pseudomonadota; class Alphaproteobacteria; order Sphingomonadales; family Sphingomonadaceae; genus Sphingopyxis; species Sphingopyxis chilensis. Next base: position 178,745 of record NZ_JACCCJ010000004.1, on the reverse strand, counting down.
GTGTGTTCCGCTATGCTGCGGCCTCGGGGCGCGCGGACTCCGATCCGACAACGCTTCTGCGCGGTGCGCTGATTGCACCGAGGCCGAAGCACCACGCCGCGCTCGTCGAGCCGGAAGAGGTCGGCGGGTTCCTTCGCGCGCTGGACGGATATTCGGGCTATCCGATCACCTTGCTCGCCTGCAAGATATTGCCGCACGTCATGGCGAGGCCCGGCGAGCTTCGGCTCGCGCGCTGGGCCGAGTTCGATTTCGAGAAGGCCGTCTGGACTGTCCCGCCGGAGCGCATGAAGATGCGGCGGCCCCACTATGTCCCGCTGTCGCGGCAGGTGGTCGCCCTGTTGGAAGAGCTGCGGCCCTATGTCGGCGGCGAGGATTATGTCTTTCCGGCGTTCCACACATGGAAGCGACCGCTCAGCGAGAATACGATGAATGCGGCCTACCGCCGAATGGGCTATGGGCCGCGGGATTTGACGTCTCACGGCTTTCGCGCGACCGCCTCTTCGCTTCTCAACCAGTGCGGCAAGTGGAATCCCGATGCCATCGAGCGATCACTCGCGCACGCCGACGGCAATCAGATCCGCCGCATCTATAACCGAACGCCCTATTGGGAAGAGCGCGTGCGGATGCATCAATGGTGGAGCGACTATCTGGATGCGCTGCGCAGCGATGACGAAGCTGCGATCTCTGCCTTGCTGGAGGACTGACCGTGGAGCGGAAAGATGAGATGATGGAGGCATCACCGGAAGCGCAGAGCCGCGTATTGTCCGAGGCTGTGGCGCGCGTTGCTGCGCTCTGGAGCATCGATGACGACTTGCTTGGAGAGATGCTCGGCATCGCGGGCAGTCGCGCAGCGGACCTGCGTGCCGGGACATTCCGACTTGCTCGACCGGACCCGGCCTTCCGGGCCGGTCAATATCTCGTGCGGCTGTTTCAGGAACTGGCTGTGCTGATTGGCGATGACCGGTCCGCCATGGCCTGGCTTCAAACCGAGAATATGGATCTGGGCGGACGACCGATCGATCTTGGTAGGACCGAGCGCGGCTTACGCGAGCTACTCTCCTATGTGGAGATGAGGAGGGTATAGTCCTGATTCAGGCGGCGCCAAACGACCGTAAACAACGGCTTCAGGAAAAAGAAATCCGGCCTAAGTCATTGAATTATGGGGTCGATGGTGCCGCTTACAGGACTCGAACCTGTGACCCCATCATTACGAATGATGTGCTCTACCAACTGAGCTAAAGCGGCAACGAGGGGCGCCTCTACCAGCGTGTCGGCGCGAAGACAAGCGTCGTAGCGCAGTTTCCCGGCGGCGAACTGCCGAGGGTGTTTGGGCGCTGCAATCCGCAGCGATTGTGAGAGCGATCCAGCCGTTTGCCATTTGAAAGGAAGCTTCTGCCATCGGGCGCCGCCCCACACCCAATGCAGGAGTTTATTGAAAGTGCCCACCATTTTGGCGGAACGCCCGCTGCTCGCTCCCATAGCCGAGAGCGCGGACCTCGCTGGCCATCCGAAAAAGAAGCGCGGCCCGAAACCGAAGGCGATTGTCGAATTCCCCGAAGTATCGGGAGAAGAATGGGTCGATCCACCCTCCTTTCCCGAAGCGCTTGCGTTGCACATGCGCCGGCACGGCGACAGCTGCAATCATCTCCACCGCGCCATTATCGGCCCGGGCGACAAGACCGATCGCAAGACGATCCAGACGTGGGCGACCGGCGTAAAGGCGCCGGGCACAATCGAAAGCCTCGCGGTCCTGAGCAGAATAGAGCGTCGCTACCGCCTCCCCGAGGGCTACTTTCAGGCGAAACTCGATCGGACTGGGCGTGCCACCGCGCGGCCCGCCATTGCGGCGCTAACGGCTTCTGAGCGGCGGAAACTCGCCTGGCACCTTCCGGGCGATTTCTCCAAGCGGCCCAAACGCGAGCGTGAGGAAATACTGGCGTGGGTGCGTTCCGTCATTATCGAGGGCGCGACAGAGTATCGCCGCTTCCAGCGGGAAGCGACGCAGCAGCGCTTCTCGCTCCGATTCTCGGACAATTCTTCGGTCCATGCCGGCGCGACCGACGGGAACATGGCTGGCTGCCGTGATGCGCCACTTCATCTTCGGGATGAAGTCCACAGTCTCATTGCGTTCAAAACGTCCACGCTCGCGCCATCGGGCCTGCTTCGCCAGGGTATGTGGGGGGAGGAAACGGCGTCGCAGAAATTGGAACATGTCGGACTTATGTTCGGCGCTATTTGCTCGCCGCCGCATGGCGATGTTCGCGGCTTTGGCGTCCCCGCCGATCGCCTGTGCCTCGCGATGCTGCTCTTCCCGTCGGTCTGGGACTGGTATCTCCACTGGCGCGAGGAGCGCCGCGGGTTCTATACGAGTTGGGAGGTCAATATGCTCGACTTCGCGCTCTCGCTTGCGCGCGAAAAGACGGGTTGGATGCGGCAGCATCCAGACCTTGCGGACGCGCTGCGACCGGTCGATGACCTGATTTCGGCGGATGAGATCGACGAAGCTTGTAAGGATTGGGATGCGGTCTGCGACCGCTTCATCATCTATGCCCTGAACCGGAAGAAGGATGTTCAACGCGTAGCCAAGGTCCATCGCGATCCGTTCGAACCGATATTGCCCATCCTCGAGGCTGAGAGCCCAGTCGGCGAATATCGCAAGATCACCGAGGAAATATTGGTGCGGATGCCGAGTGCGCGGCGTCATCCAAAAGCCGCTGCCGAGGCGGCGCGCGCCTTTCTCATGCTGCGCTTTGGCTTGCATCTCGGTCTTCGTCAGAAGAATCTTCGCCAGCTTCGATTCTGTGTTCGGGGCGGGCGGCACAGCAGCGAGAAGCAACTCGAGAAGCTGAAATGCGGGGAGCTTCGATGGAATGATCTATCGGGCGGCTGGGAAGTCTTCATTCCCGCCGTCGCGTTCAAAAATGCGTCATCGTCCTTTTTCGGCCGGAAGCCTTATCGATTGCTCTTGCCCGATCTCGGGCGGCTCTACGAGTTCATCGATCTGTATCTCCGGCGCGACCGGCAGATATTGCTCGGCGGCGCCGACGATCCGAAGACCTTCTTTGTGAAATCGGCCAAGCTGACCACGAAAGATGCTGCATATAGTCAGGTCGGATTCTACGATGCGTGGCGCCTCGCGATCCAGCGCTATGGCATCTTTAATCCTTATACCGGCCAAGGCGCGATAAAGGGCTTGCTCCCTCATGGCCCGCACAATGTGCGTGACGTGCTGGCGACGCACGTTCTGAAGAAGACCGGCTCATACGAGCAGGCGGGCTACGCCATTCAGGATAGCCCAGAAATCGTCGCGAAGCATTATGGCCGATTTTTTCCCCACGACAAATCGGCTTTGGCAGCGGTAGTGCTCAATGAGGCTTGGCAAATCTAGCGAGATTTAGGCTCTGACGCGAACATCTGACGGCAAGATTGGCGCCTCAGGATTCAGCGAAAAATATTCTGGACCAGTAAAAAGGAGCGGCTCGGCGAGCCGCTCCAAGGGTGCTTGCGAGTCGAGGTCTGAATGTCCTGGATCAGGCCGGATATGAACTTCGCCAGCGCTTGCTATCCTCGTTTCCAAGCGCTGGTTACGGTTAGGATCTCGTCCAGTCCCCGTTCGCCTCGATTTCGCGGCTGGGGCTAATGCTTGGTCTTGTCGACCAGACGATAGCCCATTCCAGGCTTGGGCGTCGGCGGCATGGGTTCGCCGCGCGTAACGGTACGCTCCTTGCCAGTGCCGCCGCCGCGCGGACCGACCTGCTCATACTGGCCGGAACGCGGTGCCGTCTGACCTGGCTTGAGTGTCTTGCTCATATTTCCTCCTTTGTAACCCGATAGGGCGGTTCGAAGCCTTGGGTAGGTGAGCGCTCAGCCGAAAGACTGACGCAATTTTGTGGGGCGTCCGCTGCCGTCGTCCGCCGTCATCGTGATTCTGTGAGCAATTCGGCGATTTCGGTCGCAATATCGTCCACGGTGTGCGTGGCGGTGCTCCGCGCAACCTTGTCGGCCAGCGAGGGGCTAAAATCGATCACTGCTTGCTTGGTGATGTCGTGCCAGATGGGCAGGAGAATCTGTTCACCCGAAACTGTGCGCGTGACGATTCCGTCGAGTTCGTAATTGGTCCACCCCTTGGCTACAAAAGCCGGAGAAAGGACGACGAGCCCAACACGGCTCCGCGAGAGTCCCTTGTCGATCTTCTGGCGAAGGCTATCGCCGATGCGGAGCGTGAACTCATCGTACCAAACCTTGAGGCCGCGACTTATCAGTGCTTCGGCGAGCGCGCGAACGATGCTGTCTTTGTCTTCAGACGCGTGGGAGATGAAAACGTCATAGGCTTCGTCTCCATCTGCAAGCGCCGGCGGTTGCTCGCGAACGAGACTCGGCACCGAGGACAGGGGGGCTTCGCGAATTTCGGGCAAAGTGCCCGGCAGGGTGCGGACCGAAGCGCGCGTGCTGCCCCGAAGACCCTGCATGTCCACCGCCACATACCAGCGACCACCGTTCGGAATCTGCAACCGAAGCGGTGACTGACGCGCGAGGCCCCCGATATAGCGGTGCCGTCGGCCATTGCGATAATTGGAAAAGTCAGAGCTGCTCATCAGCCGCACGTTGGCGCCACTGGTCAGCGTGACTTCCACGATCTCGCCGGCGCGGCGCTGGCCAAGGTCGAACTGGAGGAAGTTCATCTATCGTCCTTTACTTTCTGGAGAGGCGCCAAATCGGCAAAATTGAGGAAGAAGCAGGCAGGCTCAGGCTGCGAGCCTGGGTGCGCCCCGCAAGCCAGCGTCGTTGCGCAGGCGACCCGGATGACGAGCCATGGCCTGTCCGCAGGGAAAGCTGCGGAAAAAGGCAACACTGCTTTCGTTAAGCGCCACCCGATCACCTGCGCCCAGCGGGACGACTTCGTCGTAGATTTCGAGCGCAATCAACGCATCGGCGGGTAAGCCGCCGTGCAGCGCAATGATGTCACTGGGGCCGAGCGACCCGAGATCAGTGGCCTTCAGGCAACCGTCGATGTCGACGATATGGCGCCCGATGTCCTGAGAGTTCCCAAATTTCATGCTGTCATCCTCCGATTCGATCCTGACGAGTTCACCATGGATCAGGGGGGTGACAAAAATGGTCGCCCCTATTTGGGCAAAGGTGCGTCCAATGAGGCACTATGCTCGGCTAGGAGACAAAGCGTGTTGACGAGGGCCATATCGCGGATCGTTCGGCAAGGTACATCAAGGAGGCGCGGGCTTGCGAAGAGCACCGCCAAAACCTGTGCGCGGGAAACCGCGACATTGATCCGGTTGAGCGAGAAAAGGAAGGCGATGTCGCGAGGCAGCTCGTCGGCGCTCGATGTGGTCATCGAGATGAGACATACAGGCGCTTCTTGGCCCTGGAACTTGTCGACGGTGCCGATCCGAATGTCCGGTAGTGCCGATTTCAGCGCATTTACCTGCGCGTTATAGGGAGCGACGACAAGGAAATCCTCCCTGGCAAGCGGGCGGCTGACACCCTCGCGGTCGACATAGTTGCTGCCGACGAGATCCTCTATTTTCGTCGCTATCGCTGTAATCTCTTCCGCGCAAACCTGCGAACAGCCCTCATGTCTCACTGGACTGAAACGGGCGCCCAGGACGGGTGTTTCTCCTGGCCTGCTGATCGACTGGCAAGCGGTGCTCGAGTGGCTTCCGAGTCGATCTTCATAGACTGCCTTCGAGATGAAGGTGCAGACGGCAGGGTGCATGCGGCGGCTCTCCGGCATGAAAATGCCGTGAGTGGCAGGGACGATGCGGGCCCCATCAAGAAGATATTCGAGCGCCGATTCGCCGCTCCGTCCAGGATGCGCGCCTTGAATTGGTTGAGGCAGCTGCATTGGATCGCCTACCAAAACGATGTTGCGCGCGGCGCGCGACATCGCGACCACGTTGGCGAACGAAACCTGCCCAGCTTCGTCGATAAAGAGATAGTCGTAAGCCGGCGTGCCATAGCGGGCAAAGTGCCAAGCCGTTCCTCCGACGACATCGGCTGCGGCGATCTCGGGCGCATCATTGTCCGAGACGATTGTGATCAGCGGATGATGCTGACCTTCATCGTCATCATCGCCTGCCTTGTGCACGAGCAGTGGTCGTTGCCCTAGAGCTTCGGCGCGCTCGGCGATCGCCGTGAGAAGATTCTCGATCGCCTTATGGCTTTGCGATGAAATTGCGATCCGTTTGCCTGCGGCGATCAGGTCGACGATAGCCCACGCGCTGACGAAGGTCTTTCCCGTCCCGGGCGGGCCTTGAATGGCGAGCGTCGTTTCGTCCATGGCCGCAATCGCTCTGCTCGTTTCGATGACGAGGTCGCCACCTTCGGGAATTATCGCGGTGCGGGGGCCATCATGAAATTGCGGCGTTGTTCGGGTGAGAAGATGCTCGATCGCACGGTGGCGACCGTCGTTCGCGATCAGTCCGTCGGACACAGCAGCGATTGCGTCGCGCATGACACTGTTCTTAAGAGGGCGCTCGGGCAGAAGGTCGAGCCGATCGGGGAGGTCGCCCGACTTCTTGCCACGTCGAAGCGTCGCTGTCCCGGCCTCGGGGTCGATAGCGACGAGCAAGACGCTTTCGGGGAGGGTCGCGGGCTTGATGCAGGGACGCTTGCCCGCCCGAAGCTTCGTCTCTTGCGGTGGAAAGAAATAATCGCGCTCGGTCGACTGCTTGACGGTGATCGCTGGTCCGGTCGCCTCGAGGCCAAAAACGCAATCGAGGTCATCGACCAGCACTTCGCTGTCTTGTGCCAATCTGTCGAAGATAGCCCAATATTTGGGCTTGTCCTCGCGTTCATGAAAGTAATTGATATCGAAGAGCAGGTCGGCGGATTCGATGCCAAGTCGCTCGCGCGCCGGACCGAAGGCATCGTAACGCGCCGCCATTGCAGCTGCATCGTCATCGATTCTCTGCCCACCGTCCGGACGGGCGTCAGGCGCGAGCAGCGGCCAGGAGAGGCCGGCAGGTCGCACTGCCTCGACCAGCCAGTCACGCAGCAACTGTGTCGAGACGCAGTCCGTGCGATTATATTCCTCTATCTGCGCCAGCAAGCTGTCGTCCCCACCGTCGCGCCATTTCTCGTAATAGACGACGCTTGCGCCTGCGGTTGCGACATCGCCCTCACGGGCCTCCATATAGAAGGCTTCGAGATTCTTGATCGAATAGCCGGGTTCTGATGCGATCAGAGCGCCGGAGACGACTTTGAAGAGATCCACGAAACGTCGTTCGCGCTGCAACTGGTCCATGGCCGCTTCGCCGACACGATGCATTGTTGTCAGCCGACGCAGCGCAGCGATCTCGTAATTGGCATAATGATAGACATGGGCATGCGGGTGGCGCCGCATGTGTTCCGAGAGAAATGCCAGCAATTCCTCTACCACGCCCCCCTCGGCAGCGCGATCGTGCGCCCAAAAGGCGCGAAAGCACCATTCTCCTTCATCGTGCAACCACAGCCCGTGGAGATATTCGAGGCCGCCGGGGTGATAGGGGTCGCCCTCAATGTCGTAGAAGATATCTCCGTCATCAGCTTCGGGAAGCAGCGCGAAACCCCGGCCTGCTTCATAAGGGCGCAATGAGAAGGCGGGCGATCCGCCAGCGCGGCGCGCGGCTTGCAGCGCCGCCTGGGTCTGCAGTCGATCTTGTGTTTCCGGAGCGAGCCGAGGTACTCGTCCTTCGTGCGCAGCGAGGGCGCCGAGTGTTGCGATGCCCGCCGCTTCCAGCTTGTCGCGTTGACTGCGGCTGATACCGGAAACGAGCGCGAGACTGTCGGTTCGATCCCATTCCGCCTTGCAATGGTCGCTCCACAGACATTGAGCGCAGGCAGTAACCGGCTCGGGCCGAGTTGGCGGCCGTTCGGCAATAAAGTTCTCAAAACTGCGACGCGCCTGACGGGCGTAGGCTGACACATCGTCGAGCCGGATCGAGAAGCGCTCGCCGTTTCCGAGTTCAAGATGCGCGCGTTCGGGCGGAGCGACCTGCATTTCAGCGAGAAGGTCGGAGTAGAGCGCCAGCTGAAGGACATGCTTGGGGTCGGGCGACCGTTTAAGCTTTGTGTCGACGACCTCGTAAGACCAGTTTCCTAACTGCGAAGGTCGATCGACGCGCTCCAGAAAATCTGAATATCCGCCCCATGCATCGCCAAGAAATGCGCCTTGGAAGATCACTTCGGCGCCCGCCGCCATTGCCGCGCGCGTGTGCTCAACTGCCGTTTCGAGAGAAATCCCGTCTTTGGCGATTTCCGTGACGCCACGTCCTGCGTCGCGCAGCGATACGAGAAAAGCGGCTTCGTGGGCGTCTCCTTGGCGCTGAAGAAGCAGCGCTTCCTCGCTGTCAGTTCCAGGCGTGATGTCGCCCTTCTCGATTCGCCTGAGGTCGAGCGCTGTGGCGTGCCTGCAGCCCTTGAAACGCATAAGATCGGAGGCTGAAAGTCGCAGCCCGCCATCGATCAGTCGCATGAACTTCCCCTCCGTTTCGCTCCCATATCCCGACGGTCGTGATTCTTTCGCCGAAATGGATATGCCTGCTAACGGGAGGGGACGTCAAAAACTGTCACCTCCACCATGGATGGTTTCCATAAGTGTCGTTGATGATGTTCGGGAGAGAGCCATGTCCTATGCCAATGCCGTTAAGCTGTTGCGCTTGGCGATCGCCGTGTCAGGTCGGGTCGGAGTAACCTTGTCGGACATAGAAGAGATGTTCGAGTGCAACCGCCGTAGCGCGCAGCGAATGACGGTCGCGCTCACCGACGTTTTTGTAAACACTGATCGCTGGGTCGATGACGAGCAGTTCGCGCATTGGCGTCTGCCTACAGAATCCGTCGTGGCTTTTCTGACGCCGACGCCGGAAGAACTTGCCGTCCTTGCCCGCGCGATCGACAAGCTTCGCAATGACGGTGCGGCGAACGAGGCCGACGCGCTCAAGCGCCTTGAAGAGAAGGTCTTGGCCGCTATCCCGAGGAGCCTTCGGGCTCGGATCGAAGTCGACGAGGAAGCATTGCTTCAGGCGCTTGGACTAGCGGCACGACCAGGTCCGCGACCGGTGGTTGAGCCCGATGTCGAGCATCAGATTGCGACAGCACTGAAAGCGCGGCACGCGATCGACATCCTCTACAAGGGCTGGAGAGATACCGAGCCACGCTGGCGCAAGCTCGGCCCCCACGGCCTTCTACTTGGGACGAGGCGCTATCTCGTCGCTCAGGATTTGGAGCGTAAGGACAACCGGCCCCGCCACTACCGGGTCGAGGACATATTGGAGGTCCAAGAATCCAACGAAAATTTTGCCTGGATCGATGATTTTGACATCGCGAACCATGCACGGGGCGGATTCAGTTCGTATGTGAACGAAGAGGAAATTGAGGACATCGTCTGGAAGTTCAGCCCAGAGGCCGCGCATCGGGCGCAGCGTTTCGTCTTCCATCCCGACCAGACGACCCAGACCGAGTCAGACGGCTCGCTTGTCATATCCTTTCGCGCTTGCGGACTCCTAGAAATGTGCTGGCACCTCTATGCCTGGGGCGACAAAGTCGAGGTTCTCGCACCCGAAGCGTTACGTGCGATGGTTGCGGAGCATCGTCGTTCGGATTTTGAATCGCTTCCGTAGCTGCGGCGCGCAGCGCGACGAATCCATTCGGGCTGGACGGGGCGCGGCCTCAGATGAGCGCGCACTGGCGGCGGCAAGCTGCCGCCAGAGGTCGCGCGTTTACACGGTTGGCCGCGCAGCGCTCTTGGGCTCGCTGGTCTTGGCGGGGCGACGGCTAAGCACATCTGCGCACGCACGCCGCCCCGCCTGCGGCTTCGCCAAGGGCGCGTCTGTTTTCCGATGTTGGCGCCGCGCTGACCGCACGGCGGCGTTGTTCTGGGCCGGCCACGGACAGCGTGTCGTTCGGCGAACGGCTATGGGTCCGCTCGGCCGTCGCGCAAGCCTGCACTTCGTTCCGGCTCCTCCACTTCGTTGCAGCCCTTCGGGTGCGCGCCGTCCTTTGGCGCGGTCCCGTCGCCTTTTCTCGCCGCCCGCCCCGCCGTCCGGGGCCGGGTGTGGTTGAAGAGAGAAGGAAGAACATCATGAAGCTGGATTTCATCGATCTGGGCAATCTGTCCATCGCCGCCGCCAACATGCGCGGGAAGGGGAAAGACCCCGACGTCACAGACCTTATGCCGAGCATCCGAGCGCGTGGGGTGCTGGTTCCGTTGCTCGTTCGACCCAATTGTGCCGAAGGCCATTACGAGATCGTGGCGGGGCGTCGGCGCTTCACCGCCGTGGGCGCCGTCGCGCGCGAGGGTGGGGCGGTTCGGCCTATTCCTTGCGCCATTCTCGACGACGGCGACGATGCCGATGCCTTGGAAGCGTCGATGCTCGAAAATCTCGCACGGGTGCAGCCCGACGAGGTCAGCCAGTGGGAGGCGTTCGTCGCGCTTGTGAAGGCGGGACGTAGTGTTGAGGAGGTCGCCGGAAGCTTCGGGTTCGAGCCGCGCGCGGTGAATCGTATCCTCGCGCTCGGCAATCTGCTCCCCCGCATCCGCACCCTCTATCGCGGCGGCGAAATCGATACTGGCACCGTGCGTCATCTTACCCTCGCATCGAAAAGTCAGCAGAAGGCATGGCTGGCGCTGTTCGACGAGGAGAGCGCTTATTGCCCGACCGGCCATCAACTCAAGGCGTGGCTGTTCGGCGGCGCGGCTATCGCGGTGAAGCACGCGCTGTTCGATGTCGCAGAAGCGAAGGCAGCGATCGTGTCCGACCTGTTTGGCGAGGACAGCTTCTTTGCCGACGCCGATGCCTTCTGGTCAGCGCAGACGACGGCCATCGAGGCGCGCAAGGCCGAGTATCTGGACGCTGGATGGTCCGATGTCGTTGTCATGGCGCGCGGCGACTGGTTCCGGTCGTGGGATCATGCCCATGCGGGCAAGCGCAAGGGTGGCCGTATCTATGTCGAGGTTCGTGAAAGCGGCGAGGTGACCTTCCACGAGGGGTTCGTCACCACCAAGGAAGCGAAGCGGCTTTCGGGCGGCGGCGCGGACGGCGAGGGCAATGGGGTTATCGCGAAGCCGGTGCGCCCCGAGGTGTCGGGGCCGCTCAATGCCTATATCGACCTTCATCGCCATGCGGCGGTGCGCGCCGATCTGGCGAGCCATGGCGGGGTGGCGCTACGCGCAATGCTTGCGCATGTCATCGCGGGCGCGGACCGCTGGCGCATCGATGTCGAGGCCCAGCGTGCGCCGAAGGAAGATATTGCCGAGAGCATCGAGGGCTGCTCGGCGGAAGCGGCGTTCGACCTCAAGCGCCGCGCTGTGCTCGACCTGCTCGGCTTCGACGCGGAAGCGCTCACCGTCACGGGTAGGCCGCTTCATCGTCCCCCTTTTGCCCCGCTGTTCGCGCGGCTGCTCGAATTGCCCGATCCGGTGGTACTGGAGATCGTCCCGATCGTCATGGGCGAGACGCTGCAGGCCGGAAGCGCGGCGGTGGAAATGATCGGCCTCCATCTCGGCACCGACATGCGCCAGCACTGGTCGGCGGACGCGGCCTTCTTCGACCAGCTTCGCGACCGCGAAGTGCTGCTCGCCATCACCGGCGAGATCGCGGGACCGGAGGTCGCGGCGGCGAACGCCGGTGAGAAGGGCAAGGCGCTGAAAGCGATCATCGCCGATTGCCTTGCAGGCACGAACGGTCGGACCAAGGCCGAGCCGTGGGTGCCGCAATGGATGGCGTTCCCGCCTTCGGCCTATACGGATCGCGGTGGCGTGGGCAGCGTCAAATCGGCACGGCGGGTCGCGCACGAGCTTGCGGTTCCCGCTGCTCCCGAACCCGAGGGCGAGGACGAACAGCCTTTGGCAGCATGAAACGAGGGCGGGCGGCTTCGGTCGCCCGCCTCACTTCCTGCGGGCGCAATTTGACGCGGCGGACTTGTCGGCCGACGCGGCGCTCATGATTTTTCGCGGGCCGGCGCCGCAAGCGGCGACGGCCCGCGGTTCGGCAAAAAGAAAGTGGCGACGCGAAGTTGCCTTCGCGCCGCCGATACGAGGATGCTGCATCCTTCGCCCCACCATCCTGACTTGCCGGGGTCGCTAATCGCCAAGCCCGGACGGAAGTTGCGGAGGCCGATAATGTCGACTCTGCCGTCTGAATTGTACGAAAACGCCAAATCGGATGCCATCGACATGATTTTCTTACCATGCGGAATGAGCCGATGTGAGCGCGGACTGCCTATTCGTGCTCGGCCGTTCTCCTGCCAACGACGGAGCGCTGGAGGATCGTTTTTCTCACTCAAGTTTCGGCGTTTGATCGTTCAGGCCAATAGCGCGGCTCGCTCCACCTGTTCTGCAGGACCATCCCGGCGACGGGCGATGTGACCTGAACCGGCGCGGCGCCCCGCGAAAGTGCGGCGGCGCGATTATTTCCCCGTGCGTGTTCCACGCGCTCCTCGCGGCCGCTCCGCTTCAAATAATCACGCCGGCGCACTCCTCCGCTTCGCTGCGGCCCTTGCAGGTTCGCGGTTCGCCTCTTGCACCGGTCCCTGGTCCGCCCATGCCGCAGGGATGGTCCAGCGGTACATGTAAGGAGACGACCAATGGCAGCTATCGGCTTTGTGAACGGCACCATCGAAACGGGTTTCGTGGGCCAACTCAAAACCCTCTCGATCCGCGCGGCGATCGAGATCCGGACCAACCGCTCTAAGAACGGCGACGTCCAGCCCGACTTTCGGGTCTGGTCCGAAGGCGTCGAAATCGGTGCCGGTTGGATCCGCACCGGGCAGCAATCGGGCGAACCCTATGTGTCGCTGAGCCTCGCCGCACCCGAGTTCGGTCCGCGCCGGCTCTATGCGAACCTCGGCCGCGCCGCCGGCCAGGACGGCGAGGACGGTTACGCCCTCATCTGGAATCCCGCCGACTGAGGCGGGCTTCCACCCCGCGCCGCATCCGCGGCGCGGGGCTTTGCAGTGACTGGGCGCTCAATTTTCGTTCCGCGGCAGGTCATCGAGCGTGAAGCTCATCGGGTTTCGCAGCCAGATGTTGAGATGGGATTCGCGCCAGCCGCAGCAGCGAACGGCGAGCTTGTATTGCGGCGGGAAGGTTCCCGCCTGGATTTTCCGATAGAGCGTCGCCCGGCTGAGGCCGGTGCGGTCGAGAACATCATTGAGGCGAAGAAAGCGATCGGAAGGCTGAGACGTCATAATTGTTCACTCCATCATGTGAAGGTGGATGAAGCCCCTGCGACAGAGATCAGGCAGTCATCTCGTCGATTCAAGTCACGCCAGGATGCGACCGGTCTCAGCTGCTTCCAGTATCTATGATCCTGCCGTAAAGAGCTGTCAGGAGTACGAAGGAGTACGATCAATAAATTATCCCCAATCTGGTTCTTTTGCCGCCGATTGGAGAATTGAGACTGTCTGAGACAGTCGCGCCGCGAAGGGCCGCGCCGACTCGGCGCGGGCGTTGTTCGATCCTTTGAGTTGATGGTTCGAGCGGACGCCGCTCGCGCGGCGGCGTTGTCTGTCCCGGCGCGGCGGGGACGGAGGTGGGCGTCACTCGCCTCTAGCCCCGCCCGGCCGGGCCGCAACCCTGCGGGTCCTCCTCTTCGTTCCGGTCCTTCAGATGCAGCCCGCCCGATGATGCGGGTCTGCCGGCTCCTTCCTGCCGCCCACCTCCGCCCCCTTCCGGGCCGGGGTGCGATTGGCGGGAAGGAGAAGGAATATGCGCAAGGAAAGGATCGAGCGGGCGAGCCTCTACAGCGAGGTCACGAACCGGATTATCGCGGAGCTTGAAGACGGGCGGCTGCCATGGGTGCAGCCATGGGACAGCGCGGCGTGCGGCTGCACGATGCCGCAGAATGCCGGAACGGCGCGCAAATATAGCGGGATCAATGTGCTGATCTTGTGGGCCGAGGTCATCGCCAAAGGCTATGCGTCGCAGCGCTGGCTGACCTACCGGCAGGCCGAGGCGGCAGGCGGTAATGTCCGGCGCGGGGAAAAAGGCACCGTGATTTGCTATGCCGACCGGTTCACGCCGAAGGCAGAAGCCGAGGCGGCACGCGGCGAGGATCGCGAGGCGCGGCAGGTGGCGTTCCTGAAGCGCTTTGTCGTGTTCAATGTCGACCAGTGCGAAGGACTGCCCAAGGATTATATCGCGCCGATGGTCAGCCCCGATCCGGTGCTCGCCATTGCCGAGGCCGACGCGCTGATTGTCGCGTCTGGTGCGCGCTTCAACATCGGGGGCGCGGAAGCATTCTACAGCCCGTGCCATGATTTTATGCAGGTGCCGGCGCAGGCGGCGTTCCACGAGCCAGTGAACTGGTACCGTACCGCACTGCACGAACTGGGCCACTGGACTGGACATGCAAGCCGCTTGGACCGCGATCAGAAAGGCGGGTTCGGATCGGAAAGTTACGCCAAGGAGGAACTCGTCGCCGAGATGGCGTCAGCCTTCACATGTGCCTCGCTCGGGATCGCGCCCACCGTTCGGCATTCCGATTATATCGCGTCATGGCTGTCAGTGCTGCGCGGCGATGACAAGGCTATCTTCCGTGCAGCCAGTCAGGCGAGCAAGGCGAGCGATTATCTGCTCACCCCTTTGGGAGACGATCAGTGAGGCGCCGTGACCTTTCGACAGTCACCGTCGAGGACGCCGAGCGCCGCATGGTGATCGCGCTAAGCAAGATGACCGCGCGGCAGGGCGACATCTTCATGTCGAAGCGGTTCGACGATGCAACCCATGATGAACTCGCGACGCGGTACGGGATCAGTGTCGATCAGGTCAGCGCCGACTTCGTTCGTGCCTTTGGTCTCTGGTCGCGATGCCTTCATGCGCGCTTCCCGCATCTGGTCTGGCCATGGCTGTAGGGGCGTTGGACCGGATGGCGCTTGCCATCCGGTCCAACGCCTTTCTAAGGATGTGACAATGCGAACCGGCCTTGATCATCTCCCGCAATCCAAGCAGCGCGAGCTTGCCGACGTCGTGCGCATCCTGTTCGAGGAATTCGAGATTGCGCATGCGCGCGGGACACAGGACTGGAACCGCAAAGGCCGCATCTTCAAGATCGTGCTTTACGGAAGCTATGCGCGCGGCGATTGGGTCGACGATCCGGTCGGCGGCTATCAGTCGGACTATGATATCCTCGTCGTCGTCAACAATGAGCGGCTGACCGAGTTCGAGCATTGGTCGGCGGCAGAAGACCGGCTGATGCGCGAGGTCACGATCAACAAGACTCTCACCGCGCCGGTCAGCTTCATTGTGCACTCATTGAAGGATGTGAACGCGCAGCTCGAGCGCGGACGGCCGTTCTTTGTCGATATCGTTGAGCAGGGTATCGGCCTTTATGAAGCCGAGGGATATGAGTTTGCGCAGCCGCGCAATCTTCCGCCCGACGAAGCGCGCATTGAGGCAGAGAAGCATTTCGACACGTGGTTCGAAAGCGCGACAGCATTTGCTGCTTCAGCGAAGTTTCTGGTTGAGCGCGGGAATTTCAACGAAGCCGCGTTCAACTATCATCAGGCGACCGAGCGTTTTTACCACTGCGCCTTGCTCGTGCTTTCGCTCTACAGCCCAAAGTCACATCGCCTCAATTTCCTGCGCTCTCAGTGCGAGCAGATCGCGCCCGCGCTGGTCGAAGCGTGGCCTCGCGACGACAAGTTCAGCCGTCGCTGCTTCGAGCTTCTGCGGCTCGCTTACGTGAATGCGCGTTACTCACCGCACTACAAGATCAGCGCCGAGGAACTGACTTGGATCGGCGAGCGCGTCGCCGTGCTCGAAGGCCTCGTCGAGAAAATTTGCCGCGATCACATCGCGGCGCTCGGCAGCGCGGACCGCGCTGCTGAATAGGAGAGTCATATTATGGAAGACACCGAAACGCTGGTCACGCTAACCGCCGATATTGTCGCCGCGCATGTCAGCAATAACAGCGTGGCGATATCGGATATCCCGCTCGTCATCCGCTCGGTGCACGAGGCGCTCGCCGGTCTGTCCTCAAACGCTGAACCGGAACCCGAACCGCAGCAACCCGCCGTGTCGGTGCGCGCGTCGGTGAAGCCCGACTATATCGTCTGCCTCGAAGACGGCAAAAAGCTCATCATGATGCGCCGCTATCTGATGACCAATTTCGGCATGACACCCGACGAGTATCGCGCGAAGTGGAACCTGCCGAAGGACTATCCGATGACGGCGCCGAACTATACCGAGAAGCGCCGGGAGCTGGCGAAGCAGATCGGTCTCGGTACCAAGGGCCGCGGCGGCGGCCGCAAGCCTATAGTGCGCGGACGCGCCAAGGCGAAGTAGCGTGTCGGTTGCCGCGCCAACGGCGCGGCAACGAACCTTGTGGCCGCGCGTAACATAGGGGACCATTTTTCCACGGAGTCCCCATGAAGAAACCCGTTCTTGCCGCCGGTGCGGCGACCGCTCTTGCCGCGCCGATCGGCTATCTTCTCTGGAAATATTATCCGCGTCCCGGCCCGGTCGGTAACTTCTCCGTGCCAGAGCCCGCAAAGGCGGTCGACCTTCGCCGCTACATGGGGCGCTGGTACGAACAATATCGATACGACGCTTCCTTCGAAGAAGGGCTCGAAGCCGTGACGGCGGATTATTCGCTGAACCGCGACGGCAGCGTCCGCGTCGTCAATCAGGGCCGCAAGGGCGGCCCCGCGGGCAAGCTGAGCAAGTCTGTGGGCAAGGCCAAGATCGCGGACGCGGCAACGAACGCCAAATTGAAGGTGTCCTTCTTCGGTCCCTTCTACGGCAATTACTGGGTGCTCGACCACTCGGACGATTATCAATGGTCGATCGTCGGCGAGCCGTCCGGACGCTATCTGTGGGTGCTCACCCGCGATGCAATGCCGGGTGTCGAAATGCTGGATGAGCTCGAAGCGCGTGTCCGTGCGCTTGGCTATGACTGGTCGTTGACCCACTTTACTCAGCACTGATTGCGCCGTCCGCGAACGCGCGCTGCCCGCGCCGTTGCCAGAGCAGCAATTGCTCCTCGCGGCGTTCGCCCCGCAACGTCGCGGCGGCCTCGACGAGCAGACCCAGAATGGCCGCGCGGTCGTCGCCGGTGAGCTCGATCAGATCGGCCTTGGCGACGAGCCCGCCGAGCTCGATCAGCTGGCGCGTGCGCTCGCGGCGCGTCACCTGCCACGCCCGCGTGTCATGCCGCGCCCGCTTCGCCTGAAGCCGATTGCGGGCTTGCACCGATCGCCGATGCGCCGCCCGCGTTGCGGCCAGCGCCGCCGCGAGCGCGGGCGCCGTCGCCGCGAAAGAAGGCAGCGCCGCTCTTGCGCCACGCCTCCTTCCGCGCGGCTTCCGCGCCGACCGCTTCGAGCAATGCGCCCGCGAGCTGTTCGATCGACAGCGCGTCGGCAGCGGTTGCGATCACCAGTTCTCCGAGCTGACCTTGCTTCTTCGTCTTGAGCGCCTTCGCCTTGTCAGCGAGCGCCTGGAGTTCGGTGTCGAAATCGCGGGGTTTACGCATCGTCTGTCCTTCCGTTTGTGAGGGTCGGACGAACCAGCTATGGCGTGTCGGCCTGTCGTTCAAGCAGCTGAAATCTCCCGAGACTTTGTGATCCCGAGCGCGATGAAATCGTGTGAGGGCGCGCTTATACGTCGTGCCGACGTGCTCTTCTTGCTGTAAATGGATCGCCCTCATGGCGATCTATCATTTCTCGGCAAAAGTGATTTCGCGCGCAGTCGGCAGCAGCGCGGTCGCCGCCGCGGCCTATCGTTCGGCCGATCGGCTGCATGACGAGCGGCTTGGTCGCAGCCACGACTTCTCGAACAAGGCGGGCGTCGTTCATAGCGAGGTGTTGCTCCCCGAAGGGGCGGGCGAACGCTGGCAGAACCGCGAGCAGCTCTGGAATGATGTCGAGGCGGCCGAGCTTCGCAAGGATGCCCAGCTTGCCCGCGAGATCGAGTTCGCGATCCCGCGCGAGATGACCGAGGAGCAGGGCATTGAGCTTGCGCGGGACTTTGTCCAACGCGAGTTCGTCGACCGCGGCATGATCGCCGACCTCAACGTGCATTGGGATATCGGCTCCGACGGGCTGGCCAAGCCGCACGCCCATGTCATGCTGACAATGCGCGAGATCCGCATCGGCGAAGACGGATCGGCCGAGTTCGGCGCGAAGGTGCGCGACTGGAATCGTACCGAGCTGCTGACCCATTGGCGCGAGGCGTGGGCCGATCATGTGAACGAACGCCTGGCATCGCTCGATATCGACGCGCGCATCGATCATCGCACGCTCGAAGCGCAGGGCATCGACCTCGAACCGCAGCACAAGATCGGCCCCGCGGCATCACGCATGGCGGCTGAGGGGCTCGAAGCAGACAGGCTTGCCGAGCATATCGACATCGCCAGCTCGAACGGTGCGAAGATCATCGCCGATCCCGGCATCGCGCTCGACGCGATTACGCACCGCCAGGCGACCTTCACGAACCGAGACCTCGCCATGTTCTTGCACCGCCACAGCGACGGGAAGGAGCAGTTCGATGCGGTGATGTCGGCGGTCAAATCATCGCCCGCACTAGTCGGCCTCGGGCGGGACGGACGCGGAGAGGATCGGTTCACGTCGAGCGCAATGATCGAGACCGAACAGCGGCTCGAACGCGCGACGGCGACGCTCGACGCGCGGCGTCATCATGGCGTTGCCGACCGCCATCGCGAGCTTGCCTTGTCCCGCGCGCTGGAGCGCGGTCTCGATCTCTCCGCCGAACAGCGCGGCGCCCTCGAACATGTCACCAACGCGCGCGGCGTCAGCAACGTCATCGGCTATGCCGGGACGGGGAAGAGCGCCATGCTCGGCGTTGCCCGCGAGGCGTGGGAGGCGGCGGGCTATCAGGTGCAGGGCGCAGCACTGTCCGGCATCGCGGCGGAAGGCCTCGAGCAGGGTTCGGGAATCGGCTCGCGGACGCTCGCCAGCCTCGAGCATCAATGGGCCAATGATCGCGAGCATCTCACCGACAAGCATGTCCTCGTCATCGACGAGGCGGGCATGGTCGGGACGCGGCAGCTCGAACGCGTTTTGTCCGAAGCGGAGCGTCAGGGCGCCAAGGTCGTCCTGGTCGGCGATCCGCAGCAGCTTCAGGCGATTGAGGCGGGTGCGGCATTCCGGTCTGTCGCCGAGCGTCATGGCGCTGTCGAGATCATGGACATCCGCCGGCAGGAGGAGGGCTGGCAGCGCGAGGCGACGCGTGAGCTCGCGACCGGGCGTACTGGCGCGGCGATCGGGCGCTATGCCGAGGCCGGCTTTGTGCATGCAGCCGAAACCCGCGAGGGAGCGCGCGCCAAACTGGTTGATGCCTGGGATCGTGATCGTCAGCACTATCCCGATGCGAGCCGGATCATTCTCACCCATACCAATGACGAGGTGCGAGCGCTCAACGGGGATGTACGCGACCGGCTGAAAGCGAGCGGGGCGCTTGGCGCCGAGGTTGCTATCGCCGTCGAGCGCGGCGAGCGGATGTTCGCCGAGAATGACCGTGTGATGTTCCTAAAGAATGAGCGGAGCATCGGCGTGAAGAACGGCACTCTCGGCACGGTCCAGAATGTCGACCGGATGCGGATGGCGGTGATGCTCGACGACGGGCGTAGCGTGGCGTTCGACCTCAAGGATTATGCCCATATCGATCATGGCTATGCCGCAACGATCCATAAGGCGCAGGGCATGACCGTCGACCGCGTACAGGTGCTCGCGACGCCGGGGGTAGACAGCCACTCGACTTACGTCGCGCTGTCCAGGCATCGCGAGCATGTCGATGTCTATTATGGCCGCGACGATTTTGCGACCCGGAACAAGCTCGTGCGCGCCGCCTCGCGCGAGCGCGGAAAGGATATGGCAAGCGACTATCGGACGCCGTCGTCCGCCAAGGCGGTGGAGCCCAAGCGCAACATGTTCGATGGGCTGAAGCTGACTATCTCGCGCGAGGCGCCGAACCCCGCGACGCCCGAACGGCAGCGCCCGGTCAAGCTTGCCGAGGTCCGCATCGGCGCCCGGACGCTCGAAGCCGGGCCGTCGCGTTCACCCCTCGACAAAGCGGTCGAGCGCTTTGCCGGCATCACGAAGCAGATCGTCGATGTCCGGCGAGCCGGGGGTAAGGAACTGCCGCACGAACTCGATGCTTATCGCACGGCCCGGGCGGAACTCGATGCGCTGCGCCCAGGGAGCGCGAATGATCTGCGCGAGGCTTTCGGGAAAAGCTATCAGCTGACCAAAGAAACGGCGGAGGGTCGGACCGCAGGCGCGATGGCGGAGATGGATGGTCGAGACGCGGTGCGCGCTGCCGAGCGAACAGCGGCCGAACGCGCGGCGCGCGATCGCGTCCGGCTTGCCAGCGATAGCGAGAAGCGGGCCGATTTGTTCGTTGCGACATGGAAGAAGGAGAGCGCACGGGTGAAAGAAGCGCCCACTTACGCTGCGCGCGACGCCGCGCGTGCCAATCTTTCCGACATGGCAAAGAGCCTGCACCGCGATCCGCAGCTCGAGTCGCTGCTCCAGAATCGTCGCGCCCAGCTCGGGCTGGACATTATGAGTACGAAAACGCTGTCTCAGGATCTCCAGCTAAGTCTAGGCCGTGGACGCGGGATGGGGATAGGGATGTAGGCTGCGTCCATGACCCAGAAACCAGCCCGCACCGCCCGGCAGCCCGCCGATGCCGCCACCGCCTTTGAAGATTTGCGCCGTGAGATATCTCTTCAGCGCACCGCGATCGAAGGCCTGACTTCGGCCAAGGACAAACTCCCCGATTACTCGCCAACGCTCCGCGACATGGAGACGCGGCTTGGCCAGTTGGAAAAGTACGTGGAAAGCATCAACGAACGCCCGTCGATGCAGCTCACGCCGCTGACGATCGCCACCGAAATGCACGAAGGATTGATGACCTACCGAGCCGATGACCGCAAGATCCTCGTGGAGGCATGCGACACGCTGGCGCGCACGCTCGGCCGGGTCGAGGGCATGATCAAGCAGAAGCGCTCGAACGACGAGCAGGACTGGTGGGTCACTTGGGCGGCGACGGGCGGATTGCTGTTCGGTACGTTCTTGACGCTCATCGGCGTGGCGGTTTGGAGCTAAAATCGCCGTAGCGCATCTCGGCGGCAATGCGCCCGATGTCCGTCATTCGAGATGCGCGGATTCCTCCGCGAAAGCAGGCGCTTGCTTTGACCACGCCGGCGACCCGTGGCGCTTCCATCAGATTGCGATTTTAATAATCGATTGCTCCCCTACGACTATAACTCGCGAAGGTTGTTGACCAATTCTGCCTTTGCGCGGAACATGACAGAAACTTAGGGGCGGGACTTGTCGGCGATTCTATCAAATGCGGCGTGGGTGCGTTTTCTTCGAAATTACGGACCCATTCCGACTAACGACAATATGTATGATGAGTCGATTCAGCGTGCGCTGCGTCGGCATCGGATCCGGCCGATCAAACTTCCGGCGCCGCTCCGCGATCAGCTTGTGGCGATGTTTCGGGGCGACGCGCCCGTGTCGCACATCATCACTGGCACGGCAGGGGACGGAAAAACCTACCATTGCCGCGAGGTCTGGACCGAATTGGGCGGCGATACCGCAGCCTGGAACGAAGGCGACAAGATTCAGCACCTGCCGCTCGAAGGCCGCACGCTCGTCATCGTCAAGGATTTGAGCGAGCTACGTGACGATGAGAGCGGTGACCTCCTGTCCGCCTTCGCACGCGATGTCGCCGATCCCACGACGACCACCTTCTACCTCTTCGCGGCCAATCATGGACAGCTGCTCGAAAAGCTCAAATCCGCCCCCGCGTCGGCTGAATTGATCCGGGTAAATAAGGTGATTGAGGACCTGCTCGTCACTGGCGCGCATAGCGACGCCGACATCAAGCTGGAACTGACCGACCTGAGCCGCTCGCCGGCGGCCGCGATGGCTATGGCGATCATCGAGGAAGTCACCAATCATGAAGGCTGGACCGGCTGTGAAAGTTGCAGCGCGCAAAGCGACGGCACATGTCCTATTTTCGAGAATCGTCGCCGTCTGATCGGCGATGGGGAGGAAGATCCTTTCAAGCGCCGGCTGGCCGCCCTTATCGAGCTTAGCGAACGCAATGGCAGCCATTTCCCGATCCGCCAGCTTCTCGCCTTGGCCGCCAACGCCATTCTCGGCCATCCCGACGCGCGCGACGGGCTGATGAGTTGCAATGATGTCGGCTCCATTTTGGCCTCGGGCCAAACCGATCGCGCGAGCATCTATCGCAATATTTTCGGCGAAAATCTGCGCCCGAGCAAGGCTGAGAAAACCGAACTTTTTCGCAAATTGAACGCGTTCGGTATCGGTGCTGAGACCAGCAACCGGGTGGATAATCTGCTTGTCTATGGCGCGGACGACCCCGCCTGTGCCACCGACTATGCCGCGCTCGTCTTGAGCGATCCGGTCTATGGCGCAACCCCAGCCTATGTCGGCGCGCAGCGCAGCTATCTCGAGGGCGCCGATGGCAGCGATCGGAATGCCTTTTTGAGCGCGCTGCGAGCGCAGCGGCAACGCCTGTTCTTCACTCTGCCGGACGCCAGAGCGGCCGACTACGATCTGTGGGATCTCACGGTTTTTCGTTATGCCGGGCTCTATCTTGAGGTCGCGGAGAAGATTGCCGCGGGGCAGGCTGCACCTCGCACCGCACTCAACATGGTGGTGCGCGGGCTCAACCGCATCTTCACGGGCATGCTGGTTCAGAATCAAGACGAACTCGTGCTGGCGACTTCGGGCAGCTACTCGCAGTCGAAACGTAGCCCCCTGCTTGACGAACTTATCTCGGTGCCGCGCTCGGGCGGCGAGGAAGTCAGCATCGTCCCAGATAAGGTCGAGGGAGAGTTCGGCGTTTCGGTGAAGCTGGTTCGCGGCACGGAGATTCCGTCCGTCTTCCTACCGCTTTCACCGACGCGTTTCGAATTTCTCGGCCGGGTCGCCGAGGGCGCGCTCCCGAGCAGCTTCTCGCTTGAATGTCACGAGGACCTGCTCGCCTTCAAGGCCAGATTGCTTCGCGAAACCGAGAACCGGCGCAAGCTCGATGGGGACGATGCTACCACCGATGGCGAGTTGGTCCTACGGTTCATCGAACTCAATGCGGATGGGCGTGCCCAACCCCGCCGCGTCATTGTGCGGGCCTGATTTATGGAAATTCTCCCCCGCCCCTCAGAATTCGAAGATCGCGCCGGTCCGGCATTCTGGATCGATGAAGCAATCTGGGGACATCGTCTTCATGACGAACAGTCGCCCTGGCTTACCTTTCTCGAATTTCTGACTGTCCTGCTCTCCGAGCACCGGGAAGGTCGAGCTCTTCGAGAAGACCGGCTGAATAGCTTGTCCTACAAGCCGCAGCTCCAACTGCGGCTGCGCAACCTCGTCTTCAACAACCCGCACATCATGACGGTGCGGACCGAAGCCCGCTCCGACGAGCAGGCCTGGACGCTTTGGCTCGAAAAAATGGCCGAGACCGCGGGAGGGCTCGACCGGCCCGATTTCGCCTATCTGCGGGATCGGTTCGAAAGCTTCGAAGACTTCGCTGCCGTCCTCAGCTTTTTGCAAGGCTCGGCGATCGAGGGAAGCAGCAACAAAAGGTGGAGTTCAAAGTTCGTTTTCCCGTTTGGCCCACATGCGCTCTATGAGGACGCCAATGTGAAGCCGAGCGGCAGCGTGTCGAACGATCGCCGCTTCTTCGCTCGAACCGGTGAGCTGCTCTACATGATGCTCGCGCGCAGCGCGCATGCCGAAGCGCTTCAAGCACTGCTGGTTACGCGGTTTCTCGAAAATCCTGCGCCTTATGATAGCATGGCGCAGGCGCTGCAGGGCGAACGCCAACTCGCGAAGGCTGAACGGGCCGGCGCCTATCTGCCGTGTGCGAGCCACCCCATATTCGACCGTTTGGGGGCGGACTGGCTTGCGATTCTTAACCTGCCCATCCCGGCGCATGATGCGATCCCGCATCTCGTGACGGTGACCGGGCTCAATCTCATTCTCTATCAGCTTGAGCGCGCCCGCGAGTTGCTCGGCCGACCGCCGATTACCCTCGTGTGCGAGATCGTCTCTCCAAAAAAATCTGTGGTCCGTGACCTTTCGGCCGATAGTTACCAGGCCAACAATATGCTGCCGCAACAGGCCATCGAGCGCTTCGTGCGGCGCGTAACCGAGACCGACGCTTGGGCCGAGGCGCTTGCATCCGAAGATCCGACGCATGTTGCAACGGACATCTTGCAGCGAGAATTTGGCTGGCCTGACGGCGACGACGATGAACTGTCGACCGAGCCGCAGGCTTTTGTGGACGGCCTAGTCGAGCGTGCGACGGTGCGCCACAAGCAGCATGTCGGTAAGATCCATATGACTTGGGCCCGCGCAATCGGTCTTTCATCAAGGCGTTCGAGCCGCCGGGTCCGCTACGCGCCAACCGACCGGTTGCTTAAAACGTTGGTCGTCGCCTGTGTCGATGAACGACTAGAGTTCAAGGATTTTCTTGTGTTGCTGCACGATCGCTACGGGTTTGTCATTGGCGACGCACAGGCACGACTTTTTATCGACTCCGGAACGGCAGATCAGGAAGACTTCTCCGACAATGCGCATCGCCTTGAGGAACGGCTCGCCAGCCTAGGATTGCTCAAGCGCCTCTCCGACAGCTGCGCCTATGTCGAAAATCCCTTCCAGCGAGCACAAGTCGCATGACGCCTTCTGACCTGATCGGCGCCGCGGGCGCCACCTCCATCCGCTTACGCCTGGACGCACTCACCAGCGACGATGAGCTGGCTCGCTACCTACTCGACCGACTGACCGGCGAGCAGGTGGCCGCGATAACAAAGTCGTTGCTCGCGGATCCCGTAGCAGCAGCGAAACTGATGATCGCTTTACCGCGCGCACTGGTGGGGTCGTTCGAACTTCCTGACGAGGTGATCACCGACGAGCGGACCGTCCGTGTCCGAAATCTGCCGTGCGACCGGCCGGCGATGCTCATCGCCAACACCGACGACGACCAGGGCGCCTCGCTCGGCGACGTTACGTTGATTGGGGCCAAGCAGCTGACCGAAGAGCCGGGCCCGTGGGTCGATGCGGCAGCCGTTGGCCTTGGCCTCGCGGACGGCCAGCTGGATGCTTGGAAGGCGGCACTCCGCGGTCTGAACAGCGCCGACGACTGGACGCTTCATCAGATCGGCGCCTATGTTGCGATGACCCGTGAGCGGATCAACAGCGAAGCTGTGCCCGTCGCTGCAGCATTGGGCTGGGCACTGCCCGCCCTTCGGCTACCCCGTGACAGCGGCTATTTTATGGGCCTTGCCGATAAGGATCGCGAACAGCCGCGTCGGTGGAAGAAGCTTTACGAAAAGCTCGTTTCCGATCGCAAGCCTTTGCTCGTCAAGCAGCGTCCCAATCGCCAGATCATTGAAGCGGAGGAACTGCGTAGTCATTTCGAGGAGGTGCGCGACGATATTCCCGCCGAGGTCCATGCAACGATCGAGGCCTTTATTGAAACGGCAGCGGGGTGGGGGCCTGCGGCCGAGCAACTCGCGGCCTTCGAATGGGAAGCGGAAAGCGTCCTACAGCTCTTCTCGGGCATCAAGCTCAGAAAAACATCACTCGCACAAGAGACGATCCACTTCTTCGATTTCTCCCTCCCGGATCGCTTAAGTTCTTCGGATCAAGACTATCTGACGACGCTCAAAGGACGTTCGCTGAAGGAAACGCGCGACGACGATCGTGAATTCTTCGAGGCGCACCGCGACGATCTCGGGCAGGACCGCGCGTTGCGCGTGAAATGGGAGCGCTTCGTTTTTGGTCGTCCGATCGAGTGCACGGACTTCCTGGAAGGTTTGCTGCGCGCAATCGAGCGGCTTTTCGGTCAGGTCAACCTCGTCGGGGGCCAACGCAAACTGGAGATCAAGGCAGCACGGCGCAGTCGCAACCAATGGCTCGACCTGAATGCCGATGTCGGTTTGTCTTTCGGGATGCGCTACCGTGGTCTTCCCGACCTGATTGGGCCGTCGGTCGAATGGGACGTCCCGCATCTATTCGCTTATGAGGAGTTGCTCGACCGCGCCAAAGCGCGGCAGAAAAAGTACCGCCGCAATGAATCGACCGCGCGCGGCGCTATACAGATAAAGTTCGATGTTGCGCTCAGCGTCGGCCGCGACCGGGCGACCGTGCAGCTCGTTTGGATCGGCCAACCCGGGGTCATCGGGCTCGAGCTTCCCAAGGATATTGGCCGCCTGCTCAAGCGCCCGTTCGCGCGCAGCAGCGTTGCGCGCCTGCCGGTCAGCCGCAAAGGCGCGTTGCAATCAGTCTCGCTGTCCGACGTCGCGACGATGCAGCCGGCGTTCGGTCAGGACGCGGGCACTCTCGTTCCGCGCGTCACGGTCGGCGACGATATCGGGAAGCTTTTTCCTAAAGCGCTGAAGGCGGCGCGCGACGACGGTCGAATTGATCCGGGCGGGTTCGCGGCGCTAGAGGCGGCCTGGAACAGCTTTGCAGCTATCTATGCAGAGGCGCTCGCCGCGCTTCAGTCATCTGGCTATGCCTCTTCCATCCTAGTCGCACAGGCGAACGCTTATTGTGCGCTTTTGCGCGCCTTGAATTTATACGCCCCCGGCGATCTCAGCCGTCGTGACCTGTGGGAGCCCGTACTCAGCATTGGCACGATCACCGTGGTCGGCGGTCCTCCGTCAGCCATTGTCGCGCCTTGGCATCCGCTTCGCCTTGCCGGCAGCGCCGCGAAGATGCGTTCTGTCGCCGGACTGTCGGCCTACCTTCTCTCCGATGTCGATGTGAACTTCGGAGATTCGCGGCTATTCTTTGCCGATCTTCGCGACGAACTTGCCCATCCGCTCTATCCGGAAATCGCCGTGGGCTATGAAGCCGGTGAACCGGTGCTGCTTGCCGAGACGAGCACGGTCAACGACTATAGTTTGGTCGAACGACCGGTGCGCGATCCGTCGGAGGCAACGACCGACGTCGATCCGGCCGAAGCAGCGCGGCAAATCCGCCAGCTGCTCGAACGGTATCTCGATCTCCAGCCGCACGAGCGTTCGAACCTCAGCATCATGCTCTACAATTGCGATGCGGCCGGACTGCCGCTCGCTACGGTGAACGCACTGGGGTCGGTGCAGGATCAGGACGAGGTCCATTGCAACGTCCTTGTCCGCCACCGCGATCGAACGCGTCTGTCACGGGTCTACACCGAATTGCTCGAACGCTCCGAGGGGGATCCCGATGCGGTGGTGGTCAGCGAAACGTCACGCAACTTCATGTCGAAACTTCGCATTGGAGTCATGCTCGATGCCGGGGCGTCGGGCAGCGCGAAGGGTACGCGCGAGATCGATGTTGCTTTCCTCCATGATGTCGTTTCACGCCAAGCCCGCGAACAATGGTTTCCCGTACCTGCAACGGGCGACAATCCCGGCCTTCTCGATCATGTTCCGGCGCGTTGGTCTTACCGCCGGGTCACCGCCGAAGACGAGTTGAAAGCCACAACCTATCTTACCTGCCCGCGCCAGCCCGATGCCGGTTGGGCCTATGTCGATGCGGTCGCCAATATCATCCGGCGCCAATCGCACGGCGCCGACGAACATTATCTGCCGGCGCGCCAAATCTCTTTCCAGGACGGCGGCCTGAAGACCATGTTCGATGAGGTGCATGGCCTGGCTGAATGGGTCGCGACCTATGACGATTTGCTCAACAAACGTCAGCTCGCCGCACAGGGTATCAACGTGATCCGCTATCGCAGGCAGCGGACGCACGGCCGCAACATGGTCGTCTCGTCGACGTCGGAGCTACGCATCCTTCATGTACTCGTCCGGCGACGCCTGTCGGAACTCTCACTTGGCCTCGATGATGCGCAGCTCGCCGAGCTCGCTAAGCGGATGATCGATGATGCGAGCGCTATCTCCGGCGACATCGTCTTGCGCGCCGCAAAGCGGGGCGTGTCGGCCGGCGAGCTTGTCGGTCTCGTGCTCAGCCGAGCGTTGGTCGCCGAAGAGATGGGTGGGGATGCCGCCGTCGCTTGGTTCCTCCTCGACGATTATGCCGAGTGGTTGGGCCAGAAAGAAGAAGGCATTGCGGACATTCTGGGGCTTAGCCTTGGTGTCGGCGAAGACGGGCAGCCGTGCTTGCGTGCTATCGTGACCGAGGCAAAATATGTCGACCAGTCCGGCGCAGCGGAAGCCACCCGAAAATCCCGCAGCCAACTGCGCCAGACCGTGGCACGGATTGATGACGCGCTGTTTGGAGATCCCGGTCGCCTCGACCGCGACCTGTGGCTCTCGCGCATTGCCGATCTTCTCCTCGACGGCACCGCTGCACTTGGCCAGCCCAATCTGCTCGAGCGCGTGCGTGATGGAATTCGGCGGGGTGCAGTCCCCATTGACCTGCGCGGTTACTCGCACATCTTCATTTCTGGACCCGCCGGGGATGGAAGCAACTTGGGCGATCAGGAGGCTATTTCCGACATTGCCGGTGGGCTACAGGAAATATTCACGCGAGAAGGCGTGCGGCAGCTGATTAAAGCATATGCGGCCGGCACCTCGCTGTCCGCGACGCGCAACGCGCTTGGCGAGATTCGCAGCTGGCAGCAGCCGGGGTTTCGCGACCCAGCGCCTCGGGTGGAATGGAGCAAGGCGATCGGCGCCGAATCCGACATGGGGCAGGGCGCGAAACCGATCATCCATGATTATGATGAAGATGATGATGAAGGTGATCCGGAAGCCGGAATCGTTATCGAAGAGCCTGCGCCTCACGGCGTGAGTGACACGGTTGAAGTGCCCGCAGCGGTAGCAGAAGATATCTCTGTGGAGGCGCCTCGGAACGAGGTCCGTCTATCGGACCGGTCGGTCGCGCCATCTCAGGGTGATAGGGTCGCGCCGTTCGACGTCGCACCGCCAGTCAATTCTAGGCCGGAGGCCACAGCCGCTGGAGCGGAGCCTGTCTCGGATATAATCACAGGCCCCGAAATTCGCGCATCAACCGGAATGAGCATCGACGCGCTCATCCAGAAGCGGGCCGAACGCGCACAGG
This sequence comes from Sphingopyxis sp. JAI108, assembly GCF_013410105.1. Taxonomy (GTDB): domain Bacteria; phylum Pseudomonadota; class Alphaproteobacteria; order Sphingomonadales; family Sphingomonadaceae; genus Sphingopyxis; species Sphingopyxis chilensis. The sequence continues at coordinate 149,741 of NZ_JACCCJ010000004.1, read as the reverse complement.
AAGAAAGCGCCGAAGCTCGAACTTGGCTCGACGCGACCGCTCAGAAGCTGCGATCCGCGCTGCTCGGCTACAATCTTCAGGCGAAGGTCGTCGGAACGCGGCTCACCCCCAATGCGGCCTTGATTCGCTTTATGGGATCGGATCGGCTGCGCGTCGAGGATATCGAGGCGCGCCAGTCGGCGCTGCTCACGACACATGGCCTGCGTCTGATCTCGGTGTCGCCGCTTCCCGGCGAGATCGTCGTGGGCGTCGCCCGAGCCCAGCGCCAGCTGGTGTCGCTCTGGGATGTCTGGGGTCGCCGTGAAATCAACCGCAATGCTGCGGGGGTGAACACGTCATTCGTCCTGGGTTTGAAGGAACTGGACGGCGATATCCTTTATTTGAACTTAGGGGGCCCATTTGCCGGCGGTCAGCAGCATGAGCCGCACACGCTCGTCGCGGGTGCCACCGGGTCTGGCAAATCGGTGCTCATCCAGGCGATGTTGCTGGATATCGCCGCCACCAACTCCAGCGCGCTCGCACACATCTATCTGATCGATCCGAAAATGGGCGTCGACTACGCCGCCGTCGAGCGCCTTCCCCATTTGCAAGGCGGTGTGATCGTCGATCAGCCCCGCGCGATCGAGGTGATGGAAGGACTCGTTGCGGAAATGGAGCGTCGCTACGAACTCTTCCGCGCGCACGGCGCGCGAGACATCCGGGCTTATAATACAAAGTCTGCGGTCACCGAACCGCTGCCCTATATCTTCCTCGTCCATGACGAGTTTGCCGAATGGATGCTAACTGAAGAATATAAGGCCTCCGTCACATCCTACGTGTCGCGGCTCGGTGTCAAAGCCCGTGCCGCCGGCATGCATCTGATCTTCGCAGCACAGCGGCCGGATGCCAATGTTATGCCGATGCAGCTGCGTGATAATCTCGGCAATCGACTCATTTTAAAGGTAGCAAGCGTGGGTACCTCGGAGATCGCGTTGGGAGTTAAGGGCGCCGAGCAACTCCTAGGTCTCGGCCATCTTGCCGCGCGTCTAAGCGGCGAGCCGACGATTATCTATGCGCAGGCGCCATTCTTGTCGGACGACGATATCGACGCGGCCGTCGATGCCATCATCGCAAGCGACAGAACTTCAGCATAGGCGCGCGGCCGGAGAGAACGGTCACATATGAGAAAATCGAGGATATGTTTCGCGTTCAGCTGGCCAGCCCGAGAACGGTCAGGCTCTTCAACGGCGCAATCGGATTTCGGGTTGGCGACACTATTGCGGACGAACCCGCCCAGAGCGCTGCGATTGCACGCCGCTTACCGCTGCTCGACCGGCAGCGCGATGTCGATGCGTGGCCCCGGAACATCATCAGCAAACGCAACCGAAATATCGCAAGCCTGACTTGGGATTATCTCTGGCCCTAGCTCGAATGACCGTGCGGTCGTTTGCAGTCGCCAAAATACCCTATTAACTAGCCACGATAATGCGCGAAAAACTCGCGAACGAGCGTCACAAAATGGTTGACGGAATCGAAGCTCGTCGTTCCCTGCCATAAGGCGATGAAAGCGTCTCTCGTGGAATGTACGAAAGAGGCGATTGGAAGCGCCTTGATGATTTCTGCGCCCAGCTGCTTAACCGCACCATCGATCGCAAGCTTCGTGGCGCCTTTCGCCCGTCCGACATAATTTTTAAGTTCGAGCACCGCGTTACGGAGAATGCTGCCGGCGCTGTTGCGCTGGATTTCAACAGCATTTGCAACCGCTTGATCTGCGTCAAAGCCCGACACTGCTTTGGCATTTTGCGCGTTCTGTGTAGCCGCTTCGAGTATCCGCGTCGTCTCCTCCGTCAATATATCGGGAGCCTTGCGCAATGCACCGACCAAATCATTGCCGGCATCGAGCGGACCCGAAAAATTAGAGCGAATGGCAGGTCCGGTCTTCGCTTGATCGAGCAGGGCAATAAGACCGTCGGTCGTCGCGTAAACGTTGAACTGCTCAACCACATCCGCCAACAGCTCTTGCATGCGGTCTGTAAGCAAAGGGTCATCCGGATCGGCCTCGTCGCGACCGCGCAGTTCGGCAGCAAGCAGCCGACGGAGGCTATTTCCAGGAGACCAAATTAAGTAGCCGTTCGAATTTTCCGGGGCGACTTGCGTTGCGGCGATCATCTGTCCCAGCGCTGGATAGAGATGTGCGGCTCTGTTCGAGTTCGACGCCAATTGATTGAGTAGTAAGCATTTTTGGTGGAGCGCCATGTATAGCGCCACTTGCAACTTCGTCACCTCGCGGTGCGGAAGGGCGCTCGCCGCTATCGGCGCTACCCCGGTGACCTCTAAGATCGGTCCGACTGCACTGGCGGGGGGTAGCGACGAAACTTCAAACTCCGTCAGCGCCTTCCGGACCGCGGCGGCGCTACGTCCCTTGCTCTTCTTGCTGTCGGGCTCGTCTTTGTCGAAAAGATCACCCTGGCCGTCGAGGCTGCGAATATATCCATCGACCTCATCTTGGCCTGGCCACTTTTCAGGCTCGTCTATAACATTTGGATCGAAGAGCGCCCGAACTAACGGCTTGCACTCTGAGTAACGGTTCATGATGGCAAGCATATGATCGCGCAGAACTTTCCGATGATCAGCGGTGTCCCATAAAGCGCGATATTCCGGCGCAATCACTTGTCGATCAAAGCGTTCTAGCGTCTTATTTCTAGTCGTCGGGCGAACAGCCAGATTGGCTTTAGATAGCGGTTTCCCTTTCTTGGCGAAGTTCCAGAGCCCATCGTTCGCAAGGAACCAAAGAGGCCACCAACCTTTCGAAGCCCGTTTTGGGAAAACGATCCTGACATACTGCTCGAATTGCCGAATAATCAGCTCAGAGTGGAGCATGTCGGTAACTAGGCCGCCACCGTCGGCCAAATCAATGGCCGCGATCACACAAACTGGCTTGTAATAAAGTGCGTTAGCCGCTCGATTTTGATGAATCGAGCGGGTTAACTCGTGCCAGTCAGCGTGTTCCTGCCGCATCATTAGCCACCCTTTCTGGCCGCCTGCTACATGGAATAGTTATCACTTGTGGCAAATCACACAGCTGCTCGATGCCTCGTCGATGCCATAGATGTCGTCGACCGTCTCAGCATTGTTCGCAGATAGCGGATTGATCCGGCGGTTCCGCCGCAAGCGCTCGCGCCGCTTCTCATAATCAGCCTTGATCTGCCCCACGCGGGCGGGTGCGATGAGTTCGGTGAGGCTTTCGCCCTGGCTCCAGGTGAACGGCGAGCCGTCTTTCAATGCCGTTTTCTCATAGTCGACGGCTTCTGCGAACCGCTCGGGATGATGCTCAAAGAGCCGCACCCATTCGATCTTCTGCTGATAGAAGCAGAATGTACATCCGGAGCGCGATCGCCACTTATAATATTCCGGCTCGCCGACATCGCTCAGATCTAGGATCTCCAACACGCCGGCCCGGTCAATGCCGGCTTCGCGCAGTGGAAAATGGACAAGCATATTAGGATGGGTTGCCTGATAGCCCTCCCGGCTCGGCTCGTCGGCGCGTATCGCGACATAGCTGTGGACCGTGGTTCCCGTATCGAGGTCGCCTCGCAGCCAATGTTCGAGCGGTCGCAGTTTTAGCTGGCGCGTGCACCAGCGCGTGCGCGGCGACGGCAGGAAATTTCCATATTCGTCGAGCCAGAAATCAAAATCGCGATCGGGGTTCAGGCGCTGGATCGGGCGGCCGAGGAAGCCTTCGAGCTTGTCGAGGAAGCTATAGACTTCGGGAAGTTCTTTCCCGGTATCGGTGAAGAAATACTCAAGCGGAAGTTCCGGCCGGTTCTGCCGCATAAAGACGGCGAGCGCGGCGCTGTCGCGGCCGCCCGACAAACCGAGAATATGGCGCTCCTTCTTCATGCTGCCTCCGCATCCTCGTCAATTTCGGCGGCGAGCGTCGCCACCGCCCGCGCGAGCGCCGCCAGCTGAAGCCGGCCGCCCATTTTGTCTGCGCGCAGCGTTGCGACGAGCTTTTCGGCCATGCCGGCCGCGGCCTCCTTCTCCTGGTCACTGAGAATGAAGCTGCGCATCAAAGGCGGTGCCAGCGGGTCCAGGCCGACAACCAGTGCGAGGGCCTCGCTGCGCGTACGACGGTCTCGCACCACCGCCAGCGCTTCGAGCTCGCGGAAGCGCCGCCCGTAGCGCGCAATCTCGGTCAATGCCTCCTCGCGGTCACGATCGGACCAATTGCGAGCGGGCCGATGCAGCAGAACGCTGACCAGGCTCTCGATGTCGCCCGTATCCTGCTCGATCGCGGCCGCGCGGTCGGCAAAGGCATCGAAATTATAGTCGTTGGTCAACCCGCGGATCGCTTGGGCGCGATCGGCAATGCCACCGAAATCGCGGGGGTCGATACCGAGCGCTCGGCCAAGCGCAACGCGCAGCTCATCGAGCAAGGCGGGGTAACTGGCTTCGGCCGCCAATATGGCGCTGAATACCGTGTCAGGAGAGAGGCGTTCGCCCAATGCGGCTGGGAGATCGTCGAACAACAGCCGCTCGGGATCGTCAGACTTCATGACCACGGTGCGTACGGCGCGCGCATCGGCTTCGATCCGCAAGGTGCGTTTCGCAAAATTGGGCAGCGCTTCGAAACGGCGGAACAGCGCCGCGGCGACGGGCAGTGACGCGTTGCTCTCTCCGACGGTAAGCAGTTTGGCGAGGCCGCTCACAAAGGCCATTTCACGCACAGACCGGTCGATGTGGCGCAGACGGAAGCTGCCGGGCTTCTGAAGCAGCCGATCGACGACCACATCGTCTATCGCAGTCTGATAGATGCCGTCGATGTATATGGCGACCGTCTCCCGGTTCGCCAACATGTACGCGAGCGCCAAAGCCGGCATGACGCCGCCCTTGATGCCATAAGGCGGGGCGGCCCAAAGCGCATAAATCGCATCGAGCGGCTCATCACCAGCCTGGTCGAGCAAATCCCATGCGGCGCGCAGCGATTGCCCTTCGCGGCTGTCATCGGGCCCGGCAAAGTCGAACTTCCCAGGCGCGATCTCGCGGTGCAAGCCGAACGGTTTGAGAACGGTAAGATAGAGGCCGAGTTCCGCAGGATATTGCGTCATGCCAAGCTGCGGCTCGGCATGACGGCCAACCATCGCATGAGCCAGTTCGCGCAGTGCCGCCATGGCGTTAGACGAAGGCTTGTCGCGCTGGAGCAATTCGCTCTTAAGCATCGGCGATTTTGAATAGCCGACATCCGCGAGCAAGCTCGCAATGACCGCGAGCGGCTCGCTATGCGCTTTGCTAGGTGCGGGCGAGAGAAACCATTTGGCGCCTTCGAGCGCTGACTCGAGTTTGCGATGGAGCTCGTCGATACAGCGCGACTGCCGCGCGGCGATCTCGCGCCGAGCGATCCGATCTCCTTCGAGTTGCGGATGATCGCGAAACACGCGCTCGACGGCCATCAATTCGGAAGCAGCCGTGCGAAGCGCGAAACTTTCATTTGCACTGCCGAGCGCAATGACCCGGCCGCTGTCTTTGAGCGCCTTCGCGGTCGCTTTGGTCAGGCCGTCGATCGCTTGGCGGGACAAGCTGCCGTCACCCAGCAACAACAGCATCAGTCCGCTGCCGCGCGGCGCGCGGCCCAGAATGCGTGCTGCGAGCCCCTCGGCATTGTCGTCAGGTGTAATGACCTGCAAAGCGATCTCAAAGGTGCGGAGCGCCCCGGTGATAAAGTAATGGCGTTTTGCCGTGGCGAAACCATAGCCGACGCGCTGCGGTATGCCTTCCAGCTGGAGCGAATCAACCGGCGTCACCGCTCGGCCGATCGCCTCTTCGAGGTCGAAATCGCTGCCGGCAAACAGCGCGTAACCGCCGAGGCGCGGTTGGTTGATGAGAATGGCCCAATCGATCAGATCTTTGATAGCGGCCCGAACTGCCTTGGGCGATGCTTCGGGGACCGAGGCCAGGAGGAAATCATCGGCAAGCGCCAGACCCGAACCGTTGCGGAAGAATTCGATGATCGCGGCGGACTTGGTCAGCGCAACATGCAGACCCTGGCCTTTGGCGCTTGCGCGTTCAATCGCCTCATAGGCTAGGCTGAACCGGCTGCCGTCGCTCCCCGCCGCGAGCGACATGCCGAAATTGGCAGCCATATAATCCCATAGCATCGCCGGGTCATAGGTGCCGCTACCTTCGTCGGCGTGCTCGAGAAATTCCTGAAAGCCCGACGGTTCGGCCGAGCTCAGAAAACCGAACACACTGCGTTCATTCTGGGCGAAGCGCGCCCGCGAGATCGGTCCAAGCAGCAGGGCGCTCACCGGGTTGAGCGGCCAGGTGTCGGCAAGGGCCTTCGTCAACGCGCCGATTTCGGTCGGGCGGCGCTTGGCAACAGCCTCGGCGACGAGTTCGGCGCGTTCGGCGGCACTAGGCGGATGGTCGGCAGAAATAGCCCGACCGAGGAGCGCCACCGTCTCGTCGGGGCCCGAGAAGAAAGCGATATCCTGGAAGCGGCCTTGGACTTTGGCCCACTCCTGTCGGGCGTCGCGGGCCGCGCGTGCGGCATATTGTTCGAACGATTGATGGAGAATGCCAATGACGACCAAACGCCCCTTGCTGCGCGTTGCATGCTCAGCAAGGTCCTGAAGCAGATGCACGTCGCCGCCTTCAAGCGCTTCATGCTCGAGCAATTTGCCCAGTTCGTCGAGGATCAACAGCGTCCCGCTCGATGGAGGCGATCCGCCTGCGATCAACGCCTTGATCAGCGTCTCATCGCTCGCACTATATTCGGCAGCCTGAGATGAACTCCAGTCGAGCGCAATCGTCGCCGCTTCGACGATCGCCTCGCGGAGACGAGTGCGGCTGCCGGTGACAGCTACGACCTTCCGTCGCCCATCAGCCTCGGGAAAGGCTTCGACATAAAGCCGCGTCAGCGCGTCGCCGGCAATATCCCGCGCGATCTTGCGATTGCCCTTTGTGCCGGCAACTAAATTGGCGACAAGCAGAGCCGCGCTCGATTTGCCGCCGCCATAGGGGCCCGTCCAGGTGTAGGCGCCCTGGTGACTGTCGCACTGGCTGTCGCCGAGCAACTTCAGCGCCTTGGCGACGCTGGCCTGCAAAACATAGCCGACCAGCGGCGGCGTGCCGTTGAGGTCGGCGTCGAGCCTCGCAGAGCGCGCGAACCGCCGGTCGATCGTAACTGCTGTGGCGAGCTTTTTCATGCCGCGGCTTCTAAATGGGCGCGAGGATAGGCGAGAGCGAGAAGCGACATGGCCTCGAAATCGCCGATCCGCTGCACTTGTCGCAATCCCGCGGTATCAACCCATTGCCAAGCACCATTCGTCATATCATCGAGGCGCATTAACCGCGTGACGACATTGTCTTCGTCGAGTTTGAACGCCCGTCCCGGCGATCCGGGAGCGTAGCAGATCTGCTCGGCGGTGAGGGTCGTTGCCCCGCCTGAGCGATCCCAATAATCGCCAAGGGCATAAGCGAAAATCGCGTCGTGAAGGCTCGGCTTTGGCCCGCGGACAAATTCATACCAGCCGCCCAGTCGCGCTTCGCGAATGAGCGAAAGCTCGGCAAGCAATGGCTCGGCCGCGTCCTCGTTGAGGCTGTCGCCGCGCCGGACATAGCTGCGCAGAAATACTTCAACGTCGCGCTTGAGCGTCCCGCGCGTCGCACGCCAGCCATTGGTCTCCACAAGTGCGAACAATTCCTCGACGAGCATCGCAGGGTCGAATTCGATCGCGCTCAACAGGTTGAAGGCATAATAAGCGGTCGTCGTCATCTCGGGTGTGCTCGCGACTCGCCAGTGAGCTAGCCAGATCGTCGCAGCCTGTTCGAGATAGGGATCAAAGCCGTTATCGGCGAGAATGGAACGGCCTAGCGGGGTTGGCGCAATCACCCGGTCCTCTTCGCTGAAAAAGCCCGTCGCTAGAGCCCAATAGCGCATCGAGGCCGCCATATTGCGGCCGACACCAAAACGTGCAATAGCGTCTTGTTCTTGAAATGTTCTGGCATCGGCGCCATCGCCAACGGCGTCATATGCCTTTTTCAGCCAAAGGAGGCGGAGCGGAAACGTCTCATGACCCGCAAACTGCCCTCTCGAATCAAATCTTATCTTTCCCCGCATATTCGAACGCTACTGGCGAACGTCTCCAGCGGCAAGCCGAGATCGCTCCGCAGCGGCGGCAATGAGCTCGGCAGCGCGTTCCATCTCGTCAATGGTTTGGTAGCGGTGGCAATAAATCCGGATGACTTGAGCGGCGTCTTTTTCAGAAAGGTCAATTGCATCAAGGACATGAGAACGTCTTATCTGCCCCGACGTGCAGGCCGACCCGGTCGACAGCGACACGTTGCCGGCGGCGGTGGCACACAATTGGTCGGCATCGACATCCGTAAGCTGGAGGGCCGCGCTACCGGGCACGACGGCGGCGTCGCCGGTGATCCGACGAAAGCGGAGTTGGCGCGAGGCGAGCCCATCGATCAGGGACGCGATGAGCGATTGGCCATGGCTGTGATCGTGATCGATCTGCTCGCGCGCGACCTTCGCCGCGGCGCCAAAGCCAGCAATCAGTGCGACGGGTTCGGTGCCGGGCCGAACGGCATCCTGCTGTCCGCCGCCATGGAGCAAAGGCAAAGGCTTGGGCACCGGGGCAGCAACATAGAGAGCACCAATCCCCATCGGCCCATAGCATTTATGGGCAGACAGGCTGAGATAATCGACATCGAGGTCGAGCACGTCGATCGGGACTTTGCCGGCGGCCTGCGCCGCGTCGCTGTGCATAAGCCCGCCGACGGCATGGACGAGCGCCGCAGCCTGCGCGACGGGCTGGATCACTCCGGTCTCATTATTGACCAACATGACCGACGCGATAAGCAGATCGTCGTCGAGCAGCGCTTCAAACGCGGGGAGATCGAGCCGGCCATACTTGTCGACAGGCGCGACAGTCACCGAAAAACCTTGGTCAGCAAGCGCGCGGGCAGGCTCGATCACCGCTTTATGCTCGATGGCGGAAACAATGATCCGCCGCCGGGTCGGGCTGAAAGTTACTGCCTTCTGCGCAATCCCGAGAAGTGCGAGATTATTGGCCTCGGTCGCCCCCGAGGTAAAGATGATCTCGGAGGGCGCCGCGCCGATGAGGGCGGCGACATCGGCCCGACCCGTATCGATGATATGGGCCGCCCGTTCGCCGGCAAGATTGGGAGACCCGGCGTTGCCTGGCGCTTCCCAGACTTCCAGAATTGCGGACCGGGCTTCCGGGGCGAGCGGTAACGTAGCGAAGCCGTCGAGATAAATGGGGGTCAATGCGATGCCCCCCTGCGCATGGCCGGATGAGCCATGCTATAGAAATATAAGAGGAGTGAATGATCCATGACCGAGGATGTAGCGGCGAAAGACCGAGATCAAAAAGCGATTTATGAGCAGCGGTGCGAAGACTTCCGCTCGCTCAACGGATTTCTTTGGCAGTCGCCGCTTATTATCATGAGTTTGACCGGTGGCTTGTGGTTCGCAGTTGCGAGCTTCGCGCTCAGCAATTCAGCGCGGTCCATGCTCCTCATATTCTCCTGCTTGGCAAATTTGCTGATGATCGGCGCGCTGATCCGTCTGCGATGGATCATGCAAAGTGTGCTTCGAGATATTCGTAGTTACGATGGGAAGCGCTTCGTTGGCGGAAACTACATCATCGTCGGGATCTTTTCTGCGCTTCTCTTCATGACAGCCGCAGGATCGCTCGTAGCAGCCTGCAACCCCGCTGCCTATTTCACCAAGTCACCCAACGCGAAAACCGGCGATTGACAGATGGTCTTGTCCGATCCTCTCGACGCGATGGATTATTATGATCGCGATGCCGCAGGCTTCGCTGCGCGCTACGATTCTGTGACATTCGACGCCGTTCATCCGCTACTCTCGCGCTATCTTCCGGCAGGGGGGCAAGCGCTCGATATCGGCGCTGGTAGCGGCCGTGACGCGCGCGCACTGGCGGCGCACGGGCTGCATGTCACGGCTGTGGAGCCATCGTCGGGTCTGCGAGACATCGGGCAAAAGCGCGATCCGGCTATTCGCTGGGTCGACGACCGACTTCCGTTCCTGACCAGTTTTGCCAAGGCGGCGGACAAGTATGATGTGATCCTCTGCTCAGCTGTCCTGATGCTTGTCGCCCCGAGCGATCTTGGACCTAGCTTCGGCACGATGGCACGGCTGCTGGCACCGGGCGGGCGTCTGGCGGTCAATGTTCGCCGTCCAATGCCAAGCGAGCCGTCAAACCTATTCACTGCCCATTCGGACGCCGCTATCATGGCGGCTGCAGGAGCCGCAGACCTAGTCTGCCACGATCGGATCGAGATCGACGACGCGCTGGGGCGTACGTCCTACCGGTGGAGCAATTTCATCTTCGTCCACGCTTGCTAGGTCTCGCGCCGGTCTGGCGGGCTTGTTTTACTGTCGGGATGTGAGGTGCGGCAGTGGCCGGGGCCGGACGCTGGTTGACGTACAACCCCGGCCACTGTCCGCACCTTCAGTTAGGCAACATCGGCTCTTTCTTAAGTATCGGGCCCTGCGAGGTGACGACGCGCGTCCCGCAGATAGTCATTTTCAGTCACGGTGCAGCTTCCGGAATCTGTGCGTCCATTGCTCAATGCAATTGCGAACAGACCCGGCGGTGCTTTCAGCGTTCCCGCGGCCTTTGCGGCTTCAAACATCTCGCGAGCAAGTGCCCGTTCCTCTGCCGAATACGGTTTCTTCTTTTTCATGACAGCTCCTTCGGGTTGGAAAACCCTCGAAGGAGCGGCAGCGCGCCCCATCGAGGGGCCGCGCCGGCTAACTCACAGTGGAGCGCGGGACCCCTTTTCAGGGGCTGACAGCCAAAGGGCCGTCATGCGAAGCAAGCTGAATGTAGATGGCCGCGACCGGTTTTCAAGGACGGCCGCGGAAGAGTCGAAGGGCGATTCCTTACTTTTGAGCTTGGACTGACGGGTGAGGCGGGTAAGCCGGCCCTGACGCCGCAATTGCTGCCTGGGTCCAAATGGCACCGATGGCCTTCCATCTGACTATTCGCTAGATCGCCTTCAGATCGAGATGCGTCTGCAATGATGAATATGGCTAATGACAAAGATGGATGGAAAAAAGGGCCGCGATCCGCGGCGCTATTACGGGATCATCGAGGACAAGATCGAAGCAGAAGGAAGCGGCGGACTCCGCTCATCGCTGCTGATCGATTGCGTTGATGCGGACCGCTTTGAAACGAGCGCGCGAGCTATTGATGATCCTTCCGCGCTTGCTCTCGTTCGCGCGATGACCACTGACCATGTTTGGAGTGATCGCCTGAACGCTGGCAATGTAATGAAAGGTGACTGGGTCGAGTTCCAGTTAGATGATGAAGGTGAAGCACCGCTTGCTTGGGAGATGATTGCGGCCGAAGATTATCGGCGCGGACCCAAGCGATCGTTACGCACTATCCGGCGGGTCGGCCGCGCAGGATCGACTTACCGACCCGACAGGGACGATTTTCTGGTCAAATCTCTGCATGAAGCGAGTAATTCGGAGCGAGGCCGGCATCAGCGGATTCAACTTACGGATATCTCTGGCCGTATCGATGGAGACCCGCGCGAGCAGATTAACATCGTCGTACTCGACGTTGGACAAGCGGGGGCCGTATTAATCCGGCGCGGGCAGCGTCCAATTGCACTTTTTGATGTCGGCGCCCCCCTTTGGTTCAACAAAGGCTCCGTCGCGCTCGGCATGACGCCTCCTGCGCTCGGCGACGGGTTCATCTTTCTGTCCCATTGGGACTTTGATCATTTCGACATGGGACGCCGGCACAGTCCCTATCATGCACATGACTGGTTTGCTCCTGACCAGCCTGTTTCGCCCAATACGGCGTTCTTTCAAAAAAAATTGGGCGCGAGGCTGACCTTTGTCGACGGGTCATTGGCGATCGGTGGATTCTGCTTTCGACGCGGTACCGCATCGGACCCCTTAGATCGCAACAACAGCGGCTACCAACTCCGTTACGATCACCAAGGCGATGCGGTGCTTCTGACCGGCGACGCAGACTACGATTTTATCGATCCTGCGATGTTAGCAGGTACGACGCACCTTCTGTTGCCGCATCATGGTGGAAAGGGATCTGCGCCACCGCAGGCGGCGGGCGCGCGTCACGCAGTCGTATCCTACGGATTGCCTAACCATTATCGCCATCCGAACATGGCTCAAATGACGGCCCACCGTGCGGCGCGCTGGCGTGTCCTTCCGACAGCGCCATGTCACATCGATCGCGGAAATCGAATGCTCTATCCGACGCCGCCCTATGACGGCTTTTGTCCGTGACGACTTGTACGGCGGTGGGTCTGAATCTAGCTGACTTCCCCTTAGCGAGGAAGCTTTGAGAGGTAGGAAAGGGCCGCTTTTGCCTCAATCACCTCAAAAGTGGGGCCAAATACGAAGCTTCCATCATAACCCCTTCAATGCAAAATCTGCAAGACCACTACATGCGTCGGACAGAAATCGAATGGCTGTGCCGCCGTGCTGGATGCCAAGACGGGGTGAGTCGGGTGATCAATCGTCCCACCAGTCGGGCTCGATACGTCCGAAATCGACATGGATATGGCGCCGCGCCACTTCGCTGTCATAGGGTTCGTAGCGCTCCTCCTCGGTGGCGGCACAGAGGATGGTGAGGTTAATGCGTCGCGTCTCGGTCACGCTTGCCGCGGTTGAGCCCATTGACACATAATCCTTGTCGACGCTGTCTAGTATCTGCAGGTCGAAATCGGCGCTGAAGGTTATGCTGCAGTCGATATCGAGCGAAAAGACGAGCTCATCTTTGTCGAACCACAGCGTAGCCGGTTCCCCGACCACCTCCCAGCCTTCGCGCACCGCGCTGTTCGGCATCGCGTCCAACAGAAATTCTGACTCGCCGTCGGGCGTGAAATCGCACTCGTCGAGCCAACTGTCGATTTCGCTGTCGATCAGCGCGCTCAGCTCGGGTGCCTTGCCGCGCAGCAATTGCGCGACAAGTCGCTGCACGTGCAATCTACCACCTGGATTGAACTGCTTGAGCGCCTTTGGGAGGTTGCCGACGACAACGATATGGTCGGACGTCTCGGCGAAGCGCTGCCAATCGCCGTCGGCGCTGACCGCGAGTAGCGTCCGCTTCGCCCTTCGGGCACGATCTTCAAGCGCGAGCAGTGCGATTGCGTCGGGGAACTCCGACTTCTTGTCGCCCTTCCCAGCAAAGGGGGCGTGCGGTGCAAAATAGCACTCAAGCAACTCGTTGAACGACACGCGGCCTTCGGCCTCGAGGATCTCGGCGCCGATGGCATCGATGAACGCGTCCCATTGTCCCTTCGCAAAGTCTGTGGAGCTTTGCTCGAGATCGACAAGCGGCGCGAGAGCTGGGCCGTCCTCCGGGCGACGCCAAGCCTTGCGATATTGATTGAGCGCGATCTGGAGCGCGGCTGCCTTCTCGCTCGCGTCCTTTGCGATATGCGCCTGCACCTCGCCCGCGATAATGTCGGAAAACACGACCGACACATGCGTATCCCTGAATTGGTCCAGCCCGCTGAAGACCGAATAATCGAGATTGCAGCCATATTGATCGAAGATGTTCGTATCGAGCGTGATGAATCCGATTTCCTTTTCATCGATCGCGCTGTTCAATCGCTCTTCGGTCCAGGTCGGCATGTCGGACTATCCTCTTTCTGTCGTCAAACGATCTACCCGGGACCAAGGTGCCGAGAGACGCGCTTCGTTCATCATGGTGCCGTACAGGTCTTCCGGAGAGCTATTGGTCAACTCTTGCGACCACATCGTTGGTTGATGGAACGACGCATAGCTTTCGAGCTCAACATTGTCACAGCGCTTTGGTGCGAGGCCTCTGCCGCGCTCTCTGTTGCGAAACCAAGTGAGCCCAAGCAACTCTTCGCCGGTTTGGAACGGACACGACTTCGTCTTCGACATGATCAGTTCGTCTCCGAGTGGACCGGAGATCAACGCGGTCGACACGCGTGCTCGCGCCTCGCCGATTCCGACGGCATTGTCGGAAGAGATACTAGATTGTCACCAGGTCAGTTTTTCAAAAAAGCATTGTATGGAACGTCTGTGGAAGATATAAGATTAAGTGAGATGCCGTGTTGTTAATAGGTAATCTTATCACTGCATCTCTGAAATTATGATGTCATTACACGGGCCATCATGTATTTTCGTAATATTTTGATTTTTCTTATCAAAATCATAGGAGTATTCTTAGTTTCCTCTTCTGGGCACCATTTTCCCCTTCTCATAATATCCAAGAACCCTTGAATAGCGGCAGAATTCTGCCATTTCCTTGTTGGTTGCGCTTCTCCAACGGCTGTTTTGCGGTCTCCCACTCGGGCGACGATACGCTTTGCGCAGGCCCGGCCTTCGAGGCCGGCGGGGCAAAGACGCAGCGCTTGGACTGTGCAGGACGACAACAGGGGCAAGTGCAAAATAATCGAAGTTCAGCGCAGCAGGGCGGAGTGGATCGGCTGACAGCCGATGAGGCCGGACTTGGCGACAAGGAACAGCCAGCCGGCGTTTAATTGCGCCCGCTGGTGCGGCAAAATCCAACACCGGCGGGTCGTTCGAGGGTGGCGCAAAAGAACTCAGGCGTTCCCTGCGACCAGCAAATCCGCCGACGTCATCACGGGTTCGTCGCGATCCTTGCGCTCGGAATAGCGATCGACCAACTGGTCGGCATGACCGCGCGTCAGCACGGTGAAGCGCACCAGCTCCTCGGCGACATCGACGATCCGGTCGTAATAACTCGACGGCAGCATGCGGCCGGCTTCGTCAAATTCGGCATAGGCCTTCGCCACGCTTGACTGGTTGGGGATGGTGATCATCCGCATCCAGCGACCCAGAATACGCAGTGTGTTGACGCTGTTGAACGATTGCGAGCCCGCCGACACCTGCATCACCGCGAGCGTGCGCCCCTGCGTCGGGCGGAGGCCCTTATAGGCGAGCGGCAGGTGATCGACCTGCGCTTTCATGATGCCGGTGATCTGGCCGTGGCGCTCGGGGCTACACCAGACCTGGCCTTCGGACCATATCGAATGCTGGCGCAATTCCTCGACCGCGGGATGGTCGTCGTCGGCGATCTGGTCGGGAAGCGGCAGGTCCGAGGGATCGAAGATGCGCGTTTCGCAGCCGAAAAGCTGGAGCAAGCGTGCTGTCTCCTCGGTGACGAGCCGGGAGTAGGAGCGTTCGCGCAAGGACCCGTAAAGCAGCAGGATGCGGGGCGGCGGATCGAGCGCGCCCAGCCCGAGGCCGGGCTGCGGCCGGAGATATTCGGGACGCAGCGCCGGCAAGTGGTCGGGGTCGGCAAGCGTGCGCAGGCGGGAATATGGGGAAGAGGACATGATCAGGCTTTCGTTGGGGTCGTCGCGGGGAACCAGCGCCGCCCGAACCAGAAGGCGACGTTGACCAGCAAGATGAGCACGGGCACCTCGACGAGCGGCCCGATGACAGCGGCAAAGGCCACTGGCGAGGCGAGTCCGAAGGCGGCGATCGCGACCGCTATCGCGAGTTCGAAGTTGTTGCCGGCAGCGGTGAAGGCGACCGCGGTCGTGCGCGGATAATCGGCTTCGGCCAGCTTCCCCATCCAGAAGCTGACGACGAACTGGACGACAAAATAGATGGTCAGCGGTATCGCGATCCGCACGACATCGCCTGGAATGGTGACAATCTCGCCGCCCTTGAGGCTGAACATCGCGACGATCGTAAAGAGCAGTGCGACAAGCGTGATCGGCGCGATCTTCGGAAGGAAGCGCGTCTCGTACCACTCATTGCCCCTGGCGCCAGCGAGCCACTTGCGGGTCAGGAAGCCGGCGAGGAACGGGATGCCGAGATAGATGAGCACCGCCTCGGCAACCGTCCGGAAACTCACGTCGATGACGCTGCCTTCGAGTCCGAACAGCGGCGGCAGCACGGCCAGGAAGAACCAGGCATAGACGCTGAAAAACAGGATCTGGAAGATCGAGTTGAACGCGACAAGCGCCGCGACATATTGATTGTCGCCCTTCGCGAGCTGGTTCCAGACGATCACCATCGCAATGCAGCGCGCGAGACCGATGAGGATCAGGCCCGTCATATATTCGGGCTTGTCCGAGAGAAAGATGACGGCAAGCGCGAACATCAGCACGGGGCCGATGACCCAGTTCTGGATCAACGAGATCGCGAGCACCTTCTTGTCCTCGAACACCCGCGGGAGTTCATCATAGCGAACGCGCGCCAGCGGCGGATACATCATCAGGACGAGGCCGATCGCGATCGGGATGTTGGTCGGGCCCCACGAGAGGCTGTCGATCGCGGCGGGAAGCCCGGCGAAGGTCGAGCCGAGCAACACGCCCAGCGCCATCGCGAGGAAGATCCACAGAGTCAGATAGCGGTCGAGGAACGACAGGTGATCGCGCTTGGATTGCGTCATCGATGCTCTCCTCGGGCGCCGACGCGATTGCCGGCGTCGTCGATCACCTGTTCGCCGTCTTCCTTGACGAAGGCGCCGCGCTGCGGCTCCGGAAGAAGATCGAGTACCTCCTCGGACGGGCGGCAGAGCTTCACGCCGAGAAGCGAGACGACGAGCGGCCGGTTGATCAGGATCGGATGCGCCATCATCGCGTCGATGAGCGCGTCGTCGTCGAGGCTCTCGTCGCCGAGGCCGAGGTCCGCGAAAGGCGTTCCCTTTTCGCGCAGCAGCGCACGCGGGGCGATGCCGGCGCGCCCGATAAGCTGTTCAAGCAATGCGCGCGACGGCGGCGTTTTCAGATATTCGACGACATGCGGCTCGATGCCGGCGTTGCGGATCAGCGCGAGCGTGTTGCGCGACGTTCCGCATTCGGGATTGTGGTAGATGGTGATGTCGGTGGTCATTCGGCGGACTCCGCCAGCGCGCTCGACCCTTCGGTGCGGCCGATTTCCCTGAGCTTTCGCTCCATCGCCATTTCGTCGATGCTGTCGTGCGGCAGCGCCAGGAACAGCGAGATGCGGTTTGACAGATAATGGAGCGCCCGTTCGAAGGCTTCGCGCTGGCCGGGTCCTTCGACCGCGGCAGGGTCCTCGATCCCCCAGTGCGCGCTCATCGGTTTGCCCGGCCAGATAGGGCAGGTCTCGCCGGCGGCATTGTCGCAGACGGTGAAGATGAAATCGAAGGTGGGCGCCCCAGGTGCCGAGAACTCGTCCCGGCTTTTCGAGCGAAGGCCAACCGTATCGAAGCCGAGTTCGGCGAGGAGCGAGCGCGCCTGCGAGTGAACTTCGCCTTTCGGGAAGCTGCCCGCGCTATAGGCGCGAAAGCGTCCGTCTCCCATTCGGTTCAGCAGCGCCTCGGCAAGAATCGAGCGCGCACTGTTGCCGGTGCAAAGGAACAACACATTATAGGTCTGGTCGGCCATCACCGTCTCCTCATCGCGGTTGCGCCGCGCGCGCTGACATTAGTTGGGGTAATCAAAGGGGTTTCCGCGTTCCGACCCGCTCAACAGCATGCCAGTTCGGCGAGCAGCGGCTCGCAAAGCTCGGCGCGTCCCTGACAGCAATCCTTGGCAAGGAAGAGCATCAGATCGCGCAGCGTATCGATGTTGGCACGCTGGTTGATCTGTCGGCCGCGCTTCTCCGATGCCACCAGCCCAGCTTTCGCGAGCACCGCCAAATGCGTCGAGAAGGTGCTTTGCGACAGGCCGGATGCATCGACGAGTTCGCCGGTGGAAAGGCCGTCCGGCTCGTGCTGGACAAGCAGGCGGAACGCGTTGAGGCGCGTGGGATGGGCGAGCGCGGCCAGAGCCGACAGTGCCGAATCGTTATTCATCCATCGGGATTATCCGATACGTTAACAATCGTCAACATCCATCGCCTGCCACCCTCGCTGATCGCCCGCGATGGCCGAACGAGTTTCATTTCGAGAAATATGGAATTGATCTTGACAGGGCACGCATTGCGTTTCATTTCTGCAAATATGGAAATGAAGAAATGACCATGGATTCGAGGTCGGTCATCGACGCTTTGGGCGCTCTTGCGCAGGAGTATCGGCTCGCGCTGTTCCGGCTGCTCGTGCAGGCCGGCGGGGACGGGATGGCGGCGGGCGCGATCGCCGGGGCGCTCGGCGTCCCCAATAGTTCGCTCTCCTTCCACCTCGCTCAATTGCGCGGCGCGGGGCTGATCGAGCAGGAGCGCCAGCATCGGACGATCATCTACCGCGCCAACTATCCGGCGATGAATGCGCTGGTCGCCTACCTCATGGAAAATTGCTGCGCCGCCTCGGCGTGCGAGGGCGAGGGCTGCGCACCCACGGCAGACGAAAGGAAAAGCGTATGAAAACACTGCATGTCCATGTCGGGGTCCAGGACCTTGCGACTTCGATCCGCTTCTACAGCTCTATGTTCGGCGCCGAGCCGACCGTGACGAAGCCCGACTATGCCAAATGGCTGCTCGACGATCCGCGCGTGAACTTCGCGATCTCGATGGGCAATCATGCGCGCAACGGCATCCAGCATCTCGGCGTCCAGGTCGAAAGCCCCTGTGAACTCGGCGAAGTCTATGGGCGGATCAAGGCAGCCGAACGACCCGTGCTCGAAGAGGGCCGCACGACCTGTTGCTACGCCAAGTCGGAAAAGAGCTGGATATCCGATCCCGACGGGGTGGTGTGGGAAGCCTTTTACACCGATGGCGAGGCGACGACCTATGGCGACAGCCCCGCGCTCGAAACCTTGGGCACTGAACCCGCCGCCGCCAGATGTTGCGCACCCTCCGCCGCAGTAATCTGAATTCGGCTTTTGACGGTAACCGGCGTGGCGGGCGTTGCCCGCCACCCTTCGAGCGAAATTCAAGAGAATCTGGCGAATATTTGCTTCGGCTGAGCGGCCGCGCGAGCCGGCGGTTCGCCGCGAGCGTCGCGCGGCGTCCGTCTTCGCATTTCCATGGAAGTGGTGCGCTTACAGGACTCGAACCTGTGACCCCATCATTACGAAGGCTAATGACGGGTCGGCGAAAATGCCCGTAAACCTTGGCTTATGCTGCCTGTTTCCGCCTCACTTTTCAATCGACCCACTTGGTTCCCAAATGCGCTGTCATAGAGCCCCCAATTAGGCCCCCACTGAAAGATCTTTGGTCGGACGGATTTGCCGAAACCGTCCTCAACCAGTCCGCCAATCAACCGCATTTCGAGGTGCCTACACCCTGATCGTAATTTCGACGTTGCTCGGATCAACCCCGAATGTCTCTGCCAGCAGCCGTCGCGCCTCAGAAATTGAAAGCGGTCCATTGACGGGGGAGACGCTGGTTTCGATTGCCGCCGGTGTGGTTCGTATTTCACTTGCCTCGTCCAACGGGAAGGTGGCGATAGCAGGATGGGCCAAGCCAGCGCCCGCGCCCACATGGCTGGGTAAATCTTGCTGTTCGGGATCATAGAGCCCAAGCCACATCCCCCGGCCGGTTCCGATTGTATGTCCCGCCGTTATCCGTGCGTCATAGCTGCGGTTGAACCTGTCACGCATTTCGTCGCCGTCAATGAAATGCACCTTCGCGAAACGCGGGTTCTCGGCATCATCTACCGAAACGGCCACGACCATATCGACCATCGAAAGTGTGACCCATTCGGTGTCGTCATCATTACGAGGGAAGGCGATATAGGTATCCTGCGTCGTCCGAATGGTGACGACCTTGCTTTCGTTCTGCCTCACTATGCGGCGAACGCTGGACTTCCCGACCTTGGGTATCCGCTCCACCTTCCACCCGTCCTGCTCCAGCGCGGCTACCCCACAATTAAAGAGCTTGGTTTTGGTTGAAACCTTATCAGGAGTTGCGAAAATATTTGTCATTTCGTCCTCTGGTTATCGTTCTTTGTGATTCGTTTTTGTTCCTTCCAAAGTTTGTTTTCAAGTCTTTTCGTCGTAGCGCGTGGTTTCGGGGCAGGTCGGCCAACGCTTTGCCGACGATTTGGGCTGAATTCCTGTGATATTTTGCCTGCCGCGAAGGGGGACGGGACGACGGCCTCTATATCAGGTTGCTGAAACGATCGTCCGCTGCGCGGTTCCAGGTATGGCCAATACCGGAACGAAGCACGCGGCGGGTGTGACCGAGATCGAACCCAAGCTGTCGGGCTGTGCCGAAAATTCGCGGGCTGGTGTTGATGCCTTCGTCGATGCAGGCGGCTATCATAGCTGTCAGCCGATTGTCGGCATTCGTCGGCTTGCCAAGGTTCGATTTTAGCTCCCGCAGTCGTTGAAAGATTTCGTCGACCTCAGCGGCCGGTGTGTCTCGGGAGAGCGTGATAGGTAGATCAGGGATAGCGATGTCTATGGCGGAATTCATGGTCTTGATCCAAAAAAAAAATATAGGAGAAAAGTCCCCGTCCATGCGCGGCCGCTGGGGCTAGGCATGGACGGGGGAGAGGGTTCGATGAAGCGATCCGCAGGGGTGGGACCGTTGTCGCGCCTTGCGACTGACCGTTAGAATGCCGGGAGAAGGACGCCTTTCATTTTGGCTGCGCCCGCTTCGACGGCTGCCAGCAGTTTATCGTTGGCCAAGTGGCTGTACCTCTGCGAGCTGCCGATATTCTGATGACCGAGCACCTTTCCGATGGTGTACAGGTCAATAGAGGCAGCGGCCATCAACGAGGCGGCTGTGTGGCGCAGGTCATGGACATGCAGCCCCTTGAGGCCCGCTGCGTCACGTGCCGTCTCCCAGCTATGCTTGAAGGACACGAAAGGCTGACGGGTTTCCGGGTTCGGGATTAGCCAGGGGCAGTTGTCGAACTTCGGCAACTGGTCGATGATGGTCAACGCGGCTTGCGAGAGCGGGACATAACGATGCTTCCCGTTCTTCGATGTCGGGATGAGCCACAGCTGCCGTTCGACGTCGATATGGTCCCACTTGGCGAAGAGCAGCTCCGACTTTCGGGCACCGCTCAAAATTAGCAACGCCACGATGTATTTTAGCTGCGGGTTGATTGACGCTTCGCAGACCCGCAACAGGCGCCTAATTTCATCGCGGGAAAGATACCGCTCGCGCGCATTTTCGATCCGCATCCGGGGAATACCCTTCACCGGGTTGGTTACGCTGCCGACGACATTCCACCGTCGCGCCAGCTCGAACGATCGATGAAACAGCACCCTGATCTTTTCTACGGTCGCGGGTGCCAATCCCTCGCCGCCCTTTTGAGCCAGCCAGATCGCGACATCCTTCTGGTGGATTTCGGTCAGCTTCAGTTTCGACCAGCGCGGCAGGATATGAACGCGAAGGTTGATCTCGGTTGAGCTGTAACTCTTCTGGTAGCTCTTCGCGTAGGCGAGATGTTGCACGGCGAGTTCACCGTAGGTTGGAATGGCGCGTCGGGCTTCTTTCTCGGCAGCGGGATCGCCTTCCAGGACGACTTGGGATCGAAGCTGGATCGCTTTCTTTCGGGCCTGATCGAAAGTGATGTCAGCGGCGGACCCGATGCGAAGCTGTCGTTGGCGTTCGTGGGGGTCTTGGTACCGGAGATAGTAGGTCTTGCCCCCAGAGGATCGAATCTCTGCAACAAAGCCGGTGATGGATTGGTCGTAGTAGTCGATCTTGCGCTTCCCGGCCGGACAGGTGGCCTCGCGCACGAATGCGGCGCTCAGATTTGTTTTTGGCATAATGATTTCCTTTGATTTTGGTTGTTCGGGCTGGAGCCGCAAGAGCGGCGCGTGCCGAGCGCAGGGCTGGAGGTCGGCGGACCGCGTTTCGGTCGCCAGCGGGGCTACAGCAGCAGAGTTGGGGGAGGCGGGAGTCACAGGTGCAGTCCCCGCCACCCTCGGTGGTCGGCAGTCGGTGTTTGATTTCATGGGGTTGCCTAGAGGGGGCAGCAGGGGCAGCAGAGATAGGGATTGTTGGTGCAGCTATATTGCTGGTCTGCGGTCCATTTTCCCCATTTTTGCTACCCCTCCCACCCCCTCGGGAGGGTCAGGTCAGTATTTTTCTTCGGTGATCTGGCGCTTGTCGATCGGTTGCCACACGTCTGCCGTAGGTTCCTTCAGAGGCACCCTCCATCGATTGAACCCATTGATCCGTTTCGATTCACCGATAAGATCCCTCAGCGCGGCAGCGCATTCCTTCATCTGGGGATTTGTGGGCTGTTTGTAGCCCATAAGCTCCAGCATCTCTGTCGTGGTGACATTTGCGACCCGCTTCTCGCTTATGTCGTCCTGATCGACATACTCGGCCAGCTTTTCGGCAATCGCGCTGACCGTTTGATGGCGACGGTTCAGAGATTCGAGCATTATCTCTTCGTCTTCTGTCAGCCACCATTGCGCGCCCGCGTCGAGATCGATCGCAAGCTGTGCGAAGAGCTGCTGCATATCGACGCCGTGCTCATAATTGAGTTCACGGACCGGGATCACCCACCATCGACTATTGCCGGTGGTGTCCGTCAGAAAGTTGGCGTCGTTGACGGTAGCGAGGAATACGGTGCGGCGCGGGTATTCCGATTCCCGCCTTCCATAAGGCCGCCGGACCCGATCGGCGTCGGTGGTCAAAAACCCCTTCAGCCTCGCGATGTCCTTTCGGAAGGAGCTTTCCAGCTCCCCTATTTCCACGATCCAGTTCGTGATCGCGCCAAGGATGGTGTCCTTGTTGCCAGCGTCGAGGTGATGATCGAGTTTCACCACGTCATCGCGAAGGTTGGCATCCGTCACGAGCGATTTGACCCATGACGTCTTGCCGATGCCTTGCGCTCCCTGAAGCGTGAGCACGCCCCGACATTTGAACCCCGTCGGGACGAGCACGGCAGCGGCTGCGCTGAGCAGCCACTTCCGCATCAAGACGGTCTTCAGCGTGACCGGGTAGTCGTCGGTTGCAACCACGGTGTCGAATATGGCGGGCAATCGATCGATGCCGTCCCACGGCTGCGACTTGATCCAATCCGCGACAGGGTTGTAGGCGTTACGGTCAGCGATTGCCTGGACCAAGTCGGAGATCAAGCCGGTTGGCATCCCGTTCTTCGAAGCGAGGCTCACGATTTTCGTCAGCGTCACATTGTCGAGATTGTCGGACGTCCCTTGATGTTCCGGGATCGACAACTCGTCCTTCTTCTTGATGACGTTATAGCGGACCGAGATGTCGGCGCTCCGAAGCAGATGATCCACATTTTCTATCGTCGCGGGCAGTTTGTTATGACCAAGTGGGGGCTGGTCCGGAAAATCGGCTGCACTCATTCGCCGCCCTCCGCACCCACGCCGTCCGCTGGTTGGCGTTCGTGTATTTGGTAGTCGTCATCGTCGTCACTTGAGAGGGCATTTAGATAGGCCACGAGCTCCGTCCAGGTCACGGCGATCTGCGCGGGGCAGAAGCGCGTGACACGAAACCGCAGTCGAACGGCCGGTAGCGACGGCGCGGGAGCCTCCGTCCCGGCCGAGTCCAAAGATGTATAAGTCAGGGAAAATTTCCTTCGCTTATGAGAGTGATAATAGGGAGAATCCAACGGGTTTGAAAAACGCCTATTTTCAAAGGCTTACTAGCCGCGTTAGATGAGGTCTATTATTACTCAAATACGCTATTTCACGTAATGTTATTGCCGCGAATTTCGAGTCGCGTGACCGATGCGGTGCGCTGCCAGTGCCGCCGTCACACTCCTTGAAGCAACGGCGGCGAGGTAGAGGTTAAACGGCGCGCAGCCGCCATGGGCTATCTGCACCACGGCGACCACCTCGGACTATGCGTTGATTGGCTGCGGACTGTGAAGCTCATCCTTTAGGTCAAGGCTTGGGCCGTAGAAGCGGCCGCCCGGTTCATCGCCATCCCAGTCCCATAGATGAACGTCGCATGCCGGTCCGGAGAGGATTTCAATGAGCCATGGGATATGCACGGCATTTTTCGCTCCCACGATTGGCGAGAGTCGCGCAACAATGTCCGCAACCTGACGGTGCCCACGCCGCACGCAAACTGCGACAAGGGCCACATAATGTTGGAAATAGTTGCTACTGATGTAGCTGTCTTCGCCGTCGTCAAGCGCGCGTTCTGCGACAGCGAAGTCTTCGTCGTTAGGAAAAAGATTTATCATAAATCGTCCTTTGGAGGCCAATGGTGGCCCGAAGATTGACGACTTACGCGGGAGGCAAACCAGTCTGTCGCCCCACACGCAAGTCTCCAAGCCCGAGAAAGTCTCAGGCTGATTGCGATAGTGTTGGCGACACGGTGAAGGTCTTCGAATCGAAATGACCTGTTTGCCGATGTCAGAGAGCCGCTAGTACTCCCATCGCATTAGGCGTCAATCGGCTTTCTCAGCGAATTGAGCTGTGACAGCCACCAAGCCTACGATTGCGACCCAAACCCACGGTTGCGCGCTGACAAGCCCCATGAGCGCGACGTAAGCTAGGAGGCCGAAAGTCTCGCGGGGGTGCTGACAGGCTGCCCAAACCAATATACTAATGCCTATCATTAGTAGTCCTACTACCGCCATCTTCACGACGGCCAGCGCGACACAGAGTATGAGCAGCGTTCCGATCGCGCGCATTACCTGCTTGCCCCGTCACATAACGCGAGCAGCTCTGGCAGAACGCCGTCAGCGCGCTCGACGAAGACAAGGAAGGCGAACCCCGAGTCACCCACGGTGTAAATGAGCTCATGCCATCCGGGGTGACGTTCGATGTAGTCCCAGTCTGGTTGAAGCCGGTTGCCGTCCATCCTCGACACCAAGGGCGAAAAGCCAATCGCGTCGAGAATTTGGGCTTCGGTGTCCTCCGGCTGGATTACCAGTATGTGCGTTAGGTCGGCGAGCCCGCAGGCGAATGCGTCATGTAGACGGCTGGCGATGAGATCGTGGAGATCAGGCGCGAGCGGTGCGCGGAGGGCGACGAGTATTGCGTCAAGGTCGGGCATATCGATCATGGGTGAATTCCTTCTGGGCATAAAAAATGCGCCCATGGGAAATCCCAGGACGCGCATCGTTTTGTGGTTCTAGAGGTAGAGGCAGCGGGGTGATTTATTCCGGATTTAGATCATTCCTCTTTGTGGCGTCGCGGCGGCACAGCATCAGCAACCGGGGATCAATGTCGTCGAGGTCCGGAACAAAATACACGTGGCCGAAGCCGTCATCGGACATGATGACCGGGACTTCGAACCATCCGCCGTGGGCCTCCACCCACTCCCAAGGTGGATCATTGCTGCCATCGACGGGATTGGTCAGAAGTTCGGCTACGTCGTCACCCGGCCGAACAACATGGAAGTGGGCGAGCTCGCTGATCGGGCATCCGTATTGAGCCAACTGCTCGAACCGTTGCCGCAGGATACGTTGAAGGGAAGGGTCGTCCACATCGGACGGGTCAGTGATGATAAGCATGTAGGGTTCTCCATATGAAAAAGGCCCCGGATTCCTCCGAGGCCCTTGGTTATGATGATTCTGATTTAGTTCGGCGGGGCAACAGTACCCGCGTCAGTCTGCTACTACGGTCTCGCCGATACCTTTGACGCTGCAATCGTTGGCGTCGATGCGCGCTTTGACGGTGGCGGCTCGCAGCGCCCCAAATCCATTTTGAGCGCGAAATCGCATACCTACGTTGTTACCTTGTTCGTCAGGGACGATGGCAATGGTTTCGATATGTTCGAAGGCGCCGGGATTGTGCAGCGTCTCTTTCACTTCGGTTTCCAGCGCGGCGAGCCGATGACCAAAGCTAGAAAAGCAGTCTTCCAGACGATCGTTGTAGTTTTGTAGCTTGGCCTGCGTGACCGCCGCCGCATCCAAGATGCGCTTGCTCTCGGCACGTTCAGCCTCGTCCTTTGCCAACCGCGCATCTTCAGCCACTTGTTTTGCCTTTACCTTCGCGCCCTCTGGGGTGCGGTGATAGGCCGCATAGCCTTGCGACCCGACCTGCCCCCAAAAGGCCAGGAAGGGGATGATGCAAACATAAGCGGCTATCCGCCACCCTCGGGACAGCCCGAAAAAGATCTTCGGTAGGTGCCAGAGCACCAGCAAAAACCCTGCGGCGAGCAACAGCCAAAACGCCGTCTCGGGAAATCCCGGCAGGCTTCGATATTCTAGAAGCAAAAGGATTGTCAGCGCCAGAACGAGCACCAACGAGAAAACGATCCATTGCAGAGGGCGTAGAGCTTTGGACGCCAACGAGGGCGCCGGAACCGTAGGAAGTTCAAGTTCAGACATATCTAGCCTTTCGATGATTGATCCGTTGCCGATCGACAAAGCGGATCGGGCCAGCACGACACAGCTTTAGCTGGAAGTCCGGCCGTTGCTATTAAAAATGACACGTTTGGTATACAGACGCGAGAAGCGCTCAGCGTCCACATCGACGCATGGATGTGGTTCGGCTTCTCGGCGTCAATGTCCGGCACCAACGCAAGCTGAAGGGCATGACCCAGGAACAGCTAGCGGCGGCGGCGGAGATGGAACGCAGCTATGTCAGCGACCTCGAAAGAGGTACGCGGAACCCGTCTGTGGCTGCGCTCGGCAGGATCGCTGATGCGCTCGGGATTGAGCCGCATCTCCTGCTGCTGAAAGACAGACGAACTTAGATCTCGCGCCTTCATATAAGATACTACTAATTGCGCGTGAGCGGTGGGGCTCTAGAGCTTATTAGAAATCGGCCCCTGGGGGGCGAGGCCTTCAAGCTTTGTGCGTTCTCGGCAAATGAACGAATGTAGAAAAACGGGCTCGACCACGGGGGGTTGGCCCTTTACGAAACCATCGAGGTGGTATTTAACGCCTTGCGAAACGCACTCGCATTCGTTAAGAACATAGCGAGAACAAATCTTGCATTCTAGGGGAACACAGATGCACTCACTTGAGCTTTGCGCGGGCGCAGGTGGCCAGGCCATTGGCCTCGAAAATGCAGGGTTTGAGCATGAAGCGCTCGTCGAAATTGACCGGCACTGCTGTGAGACACTCCGTTTAAATCGCCCCAATTGGCGAGTAATCGAGGACGATCTTCGGGTTTTCAAGGACCGCGCCACCGATTTCAAAGGTGTGGAATTGGTGGCAGGAGGGTTGCCATGCCCTCCATTTTCCGTCGCAGGTAAGCAGCTTGGGGCGTTAGACGAGCGCAACCTGTTTCCCGACGCGCTCGATATCATTGATGCTGTCCAACCAAAGGCAGTCATGATTGAAAACGTCAGGGGCTTCTTAGACGCAGTCTTCGAAGATTACCGGGCGCATTTGAAAAGTCAGCTACGCAAGCTCGGCTACGAGGCCGATTGGCGTCTCTTGAATGCGTCCGATTTTGGCGTCCCGCAACTTCGACCTCGCGTCGTCATCGTAGCTACGAAGCGAGAATTCTGGGGTAACTTCGAGTGGCCTTGCACGGAGCGCTACAATCCAAAAACTGTCGGGCAGACGTTATTTCCCTTGATGGCTGCTAACGGGTGGCGCGGGGCTGCCGATTGGCGCGATCGAGCGGACGAGATAGCACCGACGGTGGTGGGCGGTTCCAAAAAGCATGGCGGTCCCGATCTAGGGCCTACGCGAGCGCGAGCAGCTTGGGCGAAGCTTGGCGTTGAAGGGAGGACTATCGCTGAGGAGGCTCCCGGCCATGACTTCGTAGGGATGCCACGCTTAACAGTGGAAATGGTCGCACTTATCCAGGGTTTCCCGAAAGAGTGGAAGATCGCGGGGAAGAAAACAAACGCCTATCGGCAAGTTGGCAATGCTTTTCCACCGCCGGTAGCGGCCGCCGTTGCGAGTCAGCTTCGTGAGGCCGTGAGCGTCAGGCGATCCCTAGCTGTAGCTTGATCTCGGGCCGCTTCTTTTTGTTGTCCCACGCCCGGATTAACTGCTGGTGGTTGGAAGGCAAGTCTGCCCATTTTACCAGCTTATATCTGCTTCGCACAAAGCCCTGTTCTGTCGTGTAACGAGTGGTCTCAATATCGAGGCCAACGACAGGATATCGGAGTTCTCGAAGACGTTTCTGCCAATCTTCCTGCCGTTCACGAACGTTTGCGATGTCTTCGATCTTGTCGGAATCGACCCACTCGCCTTCGTGCATTTTAAGGAAGCGAGCGATCCTCTCGTGGACAGATTCAATTGCAATCAGCTCGGCCATTTCGGCGGGATCGAACGATTTGAAGAAGTCTCGTTTACCGTGGTTGCATTGGACGCAAATCGCCCAAAGATTCTCATCAACGGTCAGCCCGCCCCATGTCTGCGGGATCCTATGGTCAACTTGAAGCTTGATGTCGTCGCCATCGACCGTCCGGCCGCACATCTGACATTTTCCCTTAGCAAGATTTAGGATTCGAGCGCGCTGCTTACCCGAGATCGCGCCAGAATCCGTGTGAACGTTTTGCTTTTCGCCTTTGTAGCGATAGGCTTTGCGGCCTCCTTCGATGGAGAAAGGTATGTCGTAATGCTTCCGAAGATGCCTAAGCCGCCGCATCAACTGCTCTTGGTTGCCAACGTCGCCACCAATCTGCGCCCGAATTTCGGCGGCGGTGAGCCCGTCAGGGTACTTCCTGAGAAGTTCCAGTACCTTGCGGCCAGCGGCGGTTCCCTCCTTATTGATCGGTTTTTCCGCCATGGCTGATAAGCTGACAGCGGTTAGGCGCTCGGTCAATATGAGTCGCATCAAATCTCGAAACACGAAACCCGAGATGCTCGTCAGACGGCTACTGCACGCCGACGGGTATCGGTATCGATTGCATGCCCGTGACCTGCCGGGAAAGCCCGACCTCGTGTTTCGCCGGAGGCGCAAGGTGATCTTCGTGCATGGATGCTTCTGGCATCAGCATGATGAGCCTACTTGTTTGGACGGCCGTAAGCCGAAATCCAACACAAGTTACTGGTTTGAGAAATTAGAAAGAAACGTTTTTCGCGATGAAGAAAATCAAAAGCGGCTATTAGAAGAGGGTTGGGGCGTTTTGGTTGTTTGGGAGTGTGAATTAAAGCAGAGAGCGCATTTGCTAAACAAAATGAAAAAGTTTTTGCAGTAAATTTCAATAATAATTCTGTTTCCAAAATCAAATAGATCCTAACTTTTCATCTATAGAGAGTGCAAGATCGTACATCAAATTTAGAACAGAATTTTCAAAACCGATATAGTAAGAAAGCTCTGGAATAATATCCCGCTCACCATGAGCGATTTTGTTTCTCCTGCTGACCAGCGTCGCCAAAGATCGATTGTAGAGCTGAAGAGTGGGAACAATTAAATCAGCATCTTCAATAAGAGATTCTAAAGTCTTTGGCCATAAATTTGATTCCGTATTAACGTCTGGAAAGTCGGCAGGAGCTTTCATTAGATCGACTTCAAAAGAACGCATTTTAGATATTAAGTCTATTGTCGGCAGACTTCGAAGGTCTTTCACTTTTTTATCTAGTGCGAGGGCTTGCATCTTTGAAGGAAGATCTCCGTGACATTTGCCGGCTACTTTAATTGCATCATAGTATACCGTTAGCGCAAACTTGCAAAAACCTTCATAATGCGCGTAAAGAAGCGCCCAAGCGGCTCTGAATAGAACGAACTTTTCGCGCTCGCCGATTTCGTTGTTCGTGATCAGGAGTCTTAAAACCGCAAGTTCCGCTTCGCGCCAATCAAGATCCCGCTCTATCTCTGCGGTGGGCGTCATTCGTCCACCAAGGCTTGCTTTACTAAGTCGATGCGGGTCTCCATCTTGCCCTTTGAATTTGCTCCTGGGCCGCTAGCAGCTTTGAATTCAGCGGTTTCAAAGGTGTCGCTCAGGCGCTGCTTAAGATCTTCGGAAGGCATCTTTTCGAGGCTTGCGGTGCTTCCAGCGAGTGCACCCACGACTGCCTCAAAGTATGCTGGCGCTAGTCGGCCGAATGCTTGGCCTTCTCTGGAGCGCGAAAATGCGGTGTCGCCTAGTTTTTCGGCAATGAACTTGAAAAACTGCTCAAAGTCAGCAGCATCTTCCATTGCGTCGGTGCGCTTAAAGAGAATGTCTTCCATGAAGCTGTCTAGCCACTCTCGAACATTTCCTCGAAACGCATCCCGATAGTGCCTGACGGCAAAATATCTCAATACGAGCTCTTCGTCGGCCCGCTGTTCGATATCGGGATCGGGAACCCGAGAAGTGGCCATCTTGAAATCTTCACTGCTAGCTAGAGCCTGAAGTTTCGCGTAGAAATCGCCACCTCCCGCGATCATTCTAGAGGAGCAGTTGCGAATTTCCTGTGGAGAAAGGAGCGACCCACCGGTATTCAATCGTTTGAACATTTCATATTTTACATACTCATCGCCGCTCTTCTTAATAATTACGGCGCGAATTGGGGTCCTTTTTAAGCCTAAACGAACAGAAGTGCTGAATTCTTCGTACTTCATTCCATTTATGTCGGAGAGTATGTCGCAACCCTCTAACACGAGTTCCGGTTCGTTGATGACCTCGTGATCTAAAAATTGAAGAACAGAGCTGGTCCTTTGAAGGCCGTCGATGAGCTCAAGAACGCCATTTTCATTTTCGATGAGGAAAATTGGAGGGATCGGAAGCCGGAGTAGAATCGATTCAATGAGACGAGACCTTTGCTCGTTGGACCAACGGAACAAGCGTTGGTACTCAGGCTGGATCACGATCTCTCCGTCTCGATGAAGGTTAAGCAGTTCGCCAAACGAAAAGTCTACCGCTTCTGTACGAATCTCTTTGCTTTCGATTGATTCCATTTCTGTTATCTTTCGTTAATTGTTGGCACTTCATAGCCGACGCGGCGGCGGTGGCAAGCCAATGTCAGATCGTGACCCAATATTTCGATGTTCTTACTCACGCGACCACGCCAAGTCAGATAATACTAACTTCGTCGCCCTCGGTCGCGGGCCTAGGATAGACCTTGCAAAATAGCTCGGCGAGTTCCTGCCCACGCTTCCTAATAGCCTCCTCGTCCCATCGCTGAGCTTTATCGAAATAACGGTTGAGGCGCAGGACCGAGTGACCATACTCCGCAAGTTTGAGATCGAACGAGCCGTTACTGGCTGCCGGGTTTGCGTATTTGTTTAGGAGTGACAGATTCCCAAATGTCTGCACTGCAGCAGACCGCGCCCGTGCCAGTTCGACCAGCGGCTTTTCCTCTTCCGTGGGGGTATGCCACCAGTTGGAGATGTCTCGTTTCACTGCCTGACCGTTCAGTAACCAATTCGTCCACCAAGTTTGCGGCATGACGTGTTCGATCTGCAGTCCATCGGCCATCTCCTCGTCCTCGCTCTTCTTGCCGCGCAAGCCGAGTTCAAGGCGTTCGAAAATCAGGCGAAGGGCAGGTTGCTTCAAGTCTTTATATATCGGTTTCCGCAGCGCCGCTTCAATTATCCGCTTGTCGGAAGGCCATGCACGCGTAGTTCCCCGGCCGTGCAGCAGCTTTCGTTGAAGCGCAGGCAGGACCGCGTCACCCCGATGAGAGGATATTTCGCCAATTACCTCCAAGAACATCTTGTTGTATTCTTTGTTTTCTTCCCCAAGGAAGGCGCGCCGAATTATGTACGACTGCATTACGTCTAGGCATTCCGACAACTGCTCCGGCGTCAGTTCCGCTTCCAAGCGAAGGAACAAGAGCAAGGGGATTGCGGTTGAGACTTCAAAATCTCGTATAACCCGAAAGATATCGTTGCACTTCAGCTTTTGACCGACGGCACTTTCACATTGTTCGAACACGTCTGCGTATCGGCTGAAATCCTCGAGTTCATCTCTTACCGAAGCGTATCGGCGCGGACTGACTCCAATCCAGCGCTTGTACTCTTCGTTCACGCGCCGGGCATCGATTAACTCCGCCTTTTTCACAGACAGGAAGTGCCGCAACGCTAAGTCCAAGCGCGAGTAGGCCCGGCCGCCCCGCTTGACTTCAAAGCTCCAGAAGGCGGTTTCAAACTTACCCCAATAGTCGTCAAACAACTTGTCGCGGTCTGCGTGCTCTTTTTCCGCCCGCATGAAAATTAGACTACGGAGAAGGTCCGACTGGGAAAGAGGACGTCCCTGCGAGTTCAACGAATAGAAGATTTCTTGACTGTCATCGCCGTCTGACAGCGAAATCTCCACGACGCAGAAGTCCTGCTTGATGGCTTGGAGGAGCGCAAAGGCGCAGTCTTCGCCGGACTTGCCTTCGCGGTTAGTCTTCTCCTCGGCGATCCAACTTGTAACCTCTTGGTAGAAATACAAATATCCCTCAACGAGATTTGATCTCGGCTCAGGTTTTCGTTTCCGGGGAAGGCGCACTAGAGGATATTTTTTGACCACCGCGTCGCGGCTGCCAGCTGTGACGATGCCGGAAAAGATCTCACGATTCAGCTGAGTGGGCCAAAGCTTGAAGACTTCTTCCTCAGGCTTCTCCATAACATCTGCGTCGGCGTTCTCCAGGTAACGATTGGTCGTCCGATCGAGCGTTTTCCAATCATTAGAGCGGGCGAAGTCTCGGAAGGCACACAGCAGGAGTTGGAT
Source organism: Sphingopyxis sp. JAI108 (assembly GCF_013410105.1). Classification (GTDB taxonomy): domain Bacteria; phylum Pseudomonadota; class Alphaproteobacteria; order Sphingomonadales; family Sphingomonadaceae; genus Sphingopyxis; species Sphingopyxis chilensis. The sequence continues at coordinate 117,433 of NZ_JACCCJ010000004.1, read as the reverse complement.
GGTGGTGAGGCGCTGCTGGCCGTCAATGACGAGGAGGCGCTTTACCTCTCTAGATGACGTCGGTTTGACGCCTTCGATGATGAGAGCACCTAAGTAGTGAGCGTTGGTTTTCGTGCCATTGAGCTGAAGGCACGCCTTTTCGGCAATGTCCTCCCACAAGGTTTTCCACTGAGGGTCCTCGTTCCAGACATACAATCGCTGGAACATCGGCACGATATAGCGGGATTGCGCGTTAAACAGATCGTCAATCGTGCGTGGATTAGCCTGCAATTTTTTCTACCCCCCGTATTTGATACCGGCATACTTCGCATTGAAGCCCAATCGCTGTCTAGGGCAGTTCAATCCGATTCGTATCTTGATCGGATGCCTGTGCAGATCAGCAGCCTTCTCGTAGGGCAAAGTCACCCAAGCAGGACCCATTCGGGCGCCCAGCTCAAATGCCTTTCGGCCGTGTGTCTCGCGATTTCCTAGGGAAGGTAGTGGTGCCGCTTGGTGACTCGAACACCTGACCCCATCATTACGAATGATGTGCTCTACCAACTGAGCTAAAGCGGCAACGAGGGGCGCCACTAGCAGCGCCTTCGGATGAAAACAAGCGTCCTTGCACAAGTGGCGGATAAGGGTTTTGCGCGTCCGCCGGGCCGGGGTCAATCCCGGCCCAACGGCAGTTCGGTCGTCGCCTTGATTTCGGACAGCGCCACTGTCGAGTTGATTTCCTGCACTCCCGGCAATTTGCTAAGCTGGTCGAAGAAGAAACGCTCATAGGCGTCGATGTCGCGCGCGACGATGCGCAGCATGAAATCGGTCGTGCCCATCAGCACATAGGCGTCGAGCACCTCGGGAAAACCCTGGATCGCCGCGCTGAATTCATCGAGATTGGCGCGGCCGTGGGCATTGAGCTTCACCTGCGCGAAGACATGCGCGTTGAGCCCCACTTTGCGCCGGTCGACGATCGCGACACGCTTCCTGATGAAGCCGTCGCGTTCGAGGCGGTCGATGCGGCGCCAGCAGGGCGAAACCGACAGTCCCACGCGTTCGGCGATCTGTGCCGTCGTTTGATTCGCGTCGCGCTGCAGTTCGCGGAGAATCTTTATCTCGAACGGGTCCAAATCGGTCATTCCAACCGAATAACCCAATTTGGACGGCAAGAAAATCCGAAAATCATTCAGGGTGGCCGATAATCGATCAAGTTTTCCCGGCGTGAAAATGCGACAAGCTACCGTCAATCCAAGGAGTATGTTTCATGGTCGTCCGTCTTGCCCGCCTGGCCCCGCCGCTCGAATGCGTGCGGCTTTATGATCTCGAAGCGGGTCTCGACGGCTTCATCGCGATTCACTCGACCGCACTGGGGCCCGGCGCGGGGGGGTGCCGGCTGTGGTCCTATCCCGACACGAGCCACGCGCTCGCCGATGCGGTGCGCCTGGCCGAGGGCATGAGTTACAAGAATGCGCTCGCCGGCTTGCCGCTGGGCGGGGCGAAGGCGGTGCTGCGGCGGCCCGAGGGCGACTGGGACCGCGTCGCCTTGTTCCGCGCCTTCGGCCGCGCGGTCGAGGCGCTGGGGGGACTCTATGTCACCGCCGAAGACGTCGGGACGTCGGTCGAGGACATGCAGGAGGTTGCCTCCGTCTCGCGCCATGTCGCGGGCTTGCCCTCGGTGGCAGGGCGCGCGGGCGGCGATCCGTCGCCCTGGACCGCGAAAGGTGTTTTCGAATCGATGCAGGTCGCGGCCGAGTTCGCGCTGGGCCGGGAACTCGACGGGCTGACCGTCGCCGTCCAGGGCACCGGCAATGTCGGCGCCGACCTGTGCCGCCGCCTTGCCGCGGCGGGCGCGCGGCTCGTGATCGCCGACGTCAGCCCGGCGCGCCGCGACCGGCTCGCGGCGGTGCATGGCGCCAAGGTGGTCGACGTATCGGAGATCGCATCGGTCGATGCCGACATATTCGCGCCCTGCGCGCTCGGCGGCGCGCTCGACCGCGACACCGTCGCGAAGCTGAAGGCAAAGCTCGTCTGCGGCGCTGCCAACAACCAGCTCGCGACCCCTGACATCGCAGGGCTGCTGCTGGAGCGCGGGATCGCCTATGCGCCCGACTATGTCGTCAATGCGGGCGGCATCATCAACGTATCGGCCGAATATATTGGCGAGGACGAAAGCGACGTCGAACTGCGTGTCGCCCAAATCGCGCCGCGAGTCGGGGATCTGCTCGATCGCGCGGCGCGCGAAGGCCGCTCGCCCGCAGTCGTCGCCGACGAAATGGCCGAGGAGGTCATCGCCGGCGCGCAGCGCGAGGCGGCCTGATGCACCGTTTTCGCGTCGACGCGATCCTTGATCCGCAATCGCTGCCGCGCGTCGCCAATTTCTTTGCGCAGCGCGCGATCGTGCCGACCGGTGTGACGATGCGCGTCCTGCCGTCGCACATGCAAATCGAGGTCGCGGTTGCGGGGCTGGAGGCGGCGCAGGCTGCGATCATCGCGGCCAAGCTGGGCGAAGTTGTTGCTGTCCTGCGATCCGAAGTCGAAGAGTCCGTAACGGCGATTTACGGCGCGGACCGCAGGCAGCCGACCTTGGCCGTAGTGGGCTGAGCTTCAACTTCTTCTTTCGCGATGGCGAGGCTGGCGTGGCTTGCTTCGCTTCGCCGCGCGTGCAAGAGCCGCGCCGACGAGCAGCGGGAGAAAGAGGCGATGCGGTTCGACGTGGTGATAGTTGGTGCGGGGCATGGCGGCGCGCAGGTCGCGATGATGCTGCGGACGCAGAAGTTCGAAGGCAGCATTGCGATCGTCGGCGAGGAGCCCGAGCTTCCCTATGAGCGCCCCCCGCTGTCGAAGGAATATTTCGCGGGCGAGAAAGAGTTCGAGCGTATCCAGCTGCGCCCCGCCAAATATTGGGACGAGCGCGCGGTGACGATGCTGCTCGGCAAGCGGGTCGTCGCGGTCGATCCCGCCGCGCATAGCGTCACGACCGACGACGGCGGGACGATCGGATATGGCAAGCTCGTATGGGCGACCGGCGGCCATCCGCGCATGCTGCCGATCCCCGGCGGCGACCTTCCCGGTGTGCAGGGGGTGCGCACCCGCGCCGACGCCGATGCGATGAAGGCGGCGTCGGAAACCGCGCGCCAGATCGTGGTCATCGGTGGCGGCTATATTGGGCTCGAAGCGGCGGCGGTACTGAACAAGGCGGGTAAGAAGGTCGTGCTATTGGAAGCGCTCGACCGCGTTCTCGCACGCGTTGCGGGCGAAGAGCTGTCGCGCTTCTACGAGAAGGAGCATCGGGATCATGGCGTCGACCTGCGGCTCGGCGTCTGCGTCGATGCGATCGAGGGCGAGAGTCATGTCACCGGCGTGCGCCTTTCGGATGGCGAGATCGTCCCCGCCGATCTGGTCATCGTCGGCATCGGCATCGTGCCCGCCATCGAGCCGTTGGTCGCTGCGGGCGCCGATTGCGCCAACGGGGTGCGCGTCGACCGGCTCTGCAAGACGAGCCTGCCCGATATTTATGCGATCGGCGATTGCGCCGCGCATGTGAACGACTTTGCCGAAGGCGCCGAGATCCGGCTCGAATCGGTGCAGAACGCGAACGATCAGGCGAATGTCGTCGCCAAGGGCATAGTGGGCGACGAGGCTCCCTATCATGCGATCCCCTGGTTCTGGTCGAACCAGTATGACCTGAAGCTCCAGACCGCGGGCCTCTCGACCGGGCACGATCAGGCGATGCTTCGCGGCGATCCCGCAAACCGCAGCTTCTCGGTCGTTTACCTCAAAGCGGGCAAGGTGATCGCGATCGACTGCGTCAACGCGACCAAGGACTATGTCCAGGGCCGCATGATCGTCACTGCGGGACTTCGCGCCACGGCGGAGCAGCTCGCCGACACCGAAACGCCGCTCAAGGCGTTGCTGCCAGTCTGAGGCTTACCAGCGGATCGTCAGCCCCACCGTGCCGCCATAGCGCCGGCTGCGCGGTCCGTCGGCGTCGAAGCCGTAATCGCCTTTCACATGCACCGCGACGTTTTCGCCAAGGCGCGCGATCAGGCCAGCGCCGAACTCGGCCTCGGTACGGCCGAGATCGGTGATGATCGGGTCGGTGCCGAAGCGCGTCGTCTGGTCGCCCGAGAAGCCGTGCCACAGGCTGGCGTGGAGATAGGGCTGGAAGCCGCCATACCCGCCCTGCAGCCGCAGTCCGGCCCGCCCGGTCAGCACATCGCCGGTCGCGAAGTCGATCGTCGAAAAGCTGTCCGCCCGGTCGTCGAGCTTCACCTGCTGCCACAAGAGCTGCGCCTGCGGTTCGAGCGTCCAGTTGGCCGAGAGGGCAAGCGGATAGCCCGCTTCGATCGAGGCGGTCCATCCCTTGCCGTCGATGTCGATCGCTTCGCCCGAACTGGCCGAGGTTTCGCCATCGAACCAGCTGTGCATGACGACGGCATCGACATACCAGCCGTTTTCCCCGACGAGCGTGGCATAGCCGGCAAGGCTCGTCGCCTTGACGTCGATCTGGCCGACCGTCAGGTCGTTCCAGCCGAGCGCGCCGCCGCGGACGCTGCCGTCGGTCGACGAGCGTCCGACGAAGGCGCCGAGACGGACGTTCGTGCCGCCATCCTCTCCAAAGCCTGCAAAATCCTGGCCGATCTGGAAGCCCGAGAGATCGCCATCGAGCGACGGGGCAACGTCGCCATCCCATTTGATCTCGCTATTTTCGGCAAAGACGCGCCCCCAGGTCGCGGGTAGCGCGCCGCCGCCGCGCAGCAGCGCCTGTTCGCCGCGCCGTTCATGGAAAGTCCCGAGCGTTGCGCTCGCGAGATGATGCGCCACCGGCACCGACGCGACAAAAGCCGCGACTTCGGGACGATAGAGCGGCACTACCTCCGCGATCACCGGTGTCGCACCGGGGGTCGGCGGCTCGACCACGACCTCCGGGGCCGGGGAGGGAAGGGGCGCCGGTTCCGCCGGCGGCTCGGGCGGCGGCGGCGGCGCTTCGGGTTCGGGCGCCGGCTCGGGCGCGGGCGTCGGCGCCGGGGGCGGATCGGTCTCGGTCACCGGCGGCGCGGGGTCGACCGGATCGGGATTGTCCGGCGTCGGTTCGGGCGGTGGCGGTGGCGGCTCGGGCGCTGGAGCGGGCGGCGGGGCAGGCGGCTCGGGCGGCAGCGGTTCGGGCGCAGGATCGGGCGCCGGCGGGGTTAACACCGGCGGCGCGGGGGCGGGTTCGGGGGGCGGCGGGGTTTCGGGCTCGGGCGCTGGTTCGGGCGGCGGCGGCAATGTCGAGCGGAGATACCAGTTTTCGCCGGTTCCGGCCGTCGTGCCGCCGCGGAACAGGAAATATTCATAGGCGCCGACGGCGACGCGGTGGTTGAGCGCAAAGGCGCCGCTCGCTGTCGTTGCGCCGCCCACCGCCTCGACGATGAGAATGCCGTTCTGCTGCGTGGCGCCGCCGGTGCCGCCCGCGTTGATCACGGTCACGCCGGTCGTGCCCGAAGCATCGCCGCCGTCGATCACGAGCTTGTCGGAGAGCGACGCGTCGTCGCCGAGAACGGTATCGATCAGCAAAAGCCCGTTGTTGCCGACATAGTCGCCGCCGACGGTAAAGCTGTCGCCCGGCGCATTGCCGCTGTTGGTCAGGTCGATGCGTCCGGCATTGACCAGCGTCGCGCGCTCGCCCGCGGTGAAGGCGACGATCCCGCCCTGCAGGCCGCCGCCGAAGATCGTGCTCGACGCGTCGAGTTCGAAGCGCCCGGTGCCGGTCCCGGCGTCGCCGAGGGTCAGGAGGCCGTCGAACGTCAGTTCGCTATCGTTCGTCGCCCGGACATCTTCCCAGCCGTCGAAGCGTGCGACACCGCCCGTCGTGACATTGTCGAAGACCAGCGCGTCGGTGCCGACCCCGCCGGTGATCCGCGGCGACCCGCCGAGGTTCGCGTTGGTCAGATTGGCAAGCCGCGCGCTGTCGTCATCGCCGCCCATGTCGACCATGCCATGCACGATCCCGCCGCCGTCCCAGACGAAACTGTCGGTGCCGGCGCTGAGCAGCACGTCGCCGCCCACCGACCCGCCGGTGATCGTCACGCTGTCGGTGCCGCCCGATACGCTGATATTGCCGCCGATTGTCCCGTCCGAGAGGATGATCGTGTCGTTGCCGAAACCGGCGACAAGGTTGCGGTCGATGACGCCGCCCGACATGTCGAAGAGATTGTCGGCGAGCTTCATATTCACGCGTCCGATCCGCCCGCCAGTCATTCGCGCGGTATCGCCGTCGTCGAACGCATCGACGATGCGGCCGCCGGTCATCAGGAATGTGTCCATCGAACCACCCTGATTGAGCCGGTCCACCTCGCCGCCCGTCATGACGAAATCGTCGACGCCTTCGCCTTGCTGCACCTGGCCGGTGACGGTTCCCGCGCTGATCGAGAAGCTGTCGTCGCCATTGCCCTGATCGACCGAACCCTCGATCCGGCCCGAATTGACGGTAACCGCATCGGCTCCGCCGCCGAAAGTGACGTCGCCCGCGACGGTGCCGGTGCCGCCGGCAGGGAGCGTCAGCTGATTGTTTCCGTCCGGATCGTCGAGTCCGCCCGCGGACGTGCCGCTGTCGCAGATGTGGACGTCGTCACCGGCAGTGGGCGTGAAGACGCATTGCGCAAAGGCGGCGGAGGTCTGCCCCAGCGCGACGAGGGCGGCGGACGACAGAAATAGGGGCCTGAGGGTATGTTTGGGGGACATGGGGCATCGCTCCCTTTCCGGGTCGGTGCGCCCCCCTGTCCGTGCAACCTATTAATCGAATATTGCCAAAATGTTAAGCGTCAATAGCTGGCGGCGGTTCGTCACCCAGCGCGCGCTTCAGTGTTGCCTTGATATTGCGCAGCAGGCGCCGCAGCGCGATGATCACCACGACCGCGGCGACCGCGAGCAGGATCGCGATGACGATCGCCAGCGGCGGATAGGCGATCGCGAGCGCCAGCAGGCCGCCCGTAGCGAGATCTTCGCCGGTCGAGACCGCGGCGTTGCTGAAGGGCTCGGGGCTGACGTTGACGACCGCGCGCGTCGTCGCCTTCGCCCCATGGCTGAGCAACGCGCCGCCGCCGCCGAGCAGGAAGGCGATCACCTGCCACGCCGGATCCGACGCATCGACCAGCGCGAGCGCGAGCAGCGCGCCGCCGAGCGGACGGACGAAGCTGTGGACGGTGTCCCAGATCGAATCGACCCACGCGATCTTGTCGGCGAGGAATTCGGCGAGCGTGCCGACGGCTGCCACGCCCAGTACCCACGGGTTGGCGAGTATCTGCAGCGCCGCGAGATGTTCGGGAAGCGGCAGCCAACCGAAGCGCATCGCGACGCCGGTCGCCAAAATGGTCAGGTAGAGCCGCCAGCCGGCGAGGAGGCTGAGGCTGCCGGCGACGCCCAAAATCTCGACGATTCCCAATGTCCCGCTCCCCGTCCCGCATCACATGATGCCATCTTGCACCCGTCCGCGCGCGCCCGCAATGCCGGGATGACAAGGCGTCGTGGTGCGGTTATCGCTCGGGTTATGACCGACGCAGCTTCGCCGACCGCACCGCCCGAAGTCTTGCCCGACGGCGCCATTCCGGCGGCGACGCTGGTCATCATGCGCCCGTCGGAATGTGGCGGGGCCGACGAGATATTGATGGTCAAGCGTTCGACGAAAATGGCATTCGCGGCCGGCGCCGTCGTGTTTCCGGGGGGACGCGTCGATCCCGACGATTATCACGTCGCGCGCCTCTACGGCTTCGGGATCGACGAGGCCGACGGCGCCGCGCGTGTCGCCGCGCTGCGCGAGACGCTCGAGGAAACGGGGCTGGCTGTCGGCTGGCCGGAACTGAAGGAAGGGGAGGTCGCCGAGGTGCGGCGGGCGCTGCTCGGCGGGACGCTGCTTTCGGATATCCTGACGGCGCGCGGCGACCGAATCGCCCTGGAATCCTTCGTTCCCTTCGCGCGCTGGTGCCCCAATTTCAAAGAAGCCCGGACGTTCGACACGCGATTTTATGCCGTCGCGGCGCCGCCCCACGGCCATGAATTGACGGTCGAAGAGGCCGAGCACAGCCATATCTTCTGGGCGAGCGCCGACGCGACGCTGGCGATGGCCGATCGGGGCGAGGTATCGGTGATCTTTCCGACCCGGCGCAATCTTGAACGCATCGCGCAAGCCGCCGATTTTGCGGGTTTCTCGTCCCATTCGCGTCAGTTTCCTGTCGATCTGGTGACGCCATGGATCGAGGACCGCGATGGGCAAAGCCATCTCTGCATTCCGAGCCACCTCGGCTACCCCGTGACGAGCGAGCCCTTCGACCGCGTTCGGCGCGGATAACGGCAGTTCAGTATGGCAACTTTTTCCCTATTTATTATTTACTAACATTTGTTGGGCTAGGGCAAATCGTCGTTGCAATTGCTGAAGGCCGTGCCTAAGAAGGCGCTGCAGAAGCAGACCGGGGCGGGTTCTCCGGTGTGATTCGACAAAAGTAATCCAGTGGACGGAGAATAAGATGAACCTGCTTAAGAAGGCTGCGATCTCTCTCGCAGCGACCTCGATGATCGCGGCTCCGGTCGCCGCATCGGCAGCTCCTGCGGCTCGCGCCGCTTCGGCAGTTGACGGCCAGAGCGAACTCGAAGGCAGCACGAGCTGGATCATCGCTGTCCTCGCTCTCGTTGCTGTCGTTGGCGGCATCATCATCGCGTCGGACAACGACGACGACGAACCGACCAGCCCGTAATATCGGCTGATCGCTACCGAATACCGAAAGGCTCCGAGCGTCGCTCGGGGCCTTTTGTGCGTTAGGAGTTCCCAAAAATCGAGAATCGCCGCGCGAAGTCGCGGCGTCGCGCGATCAGGGGGCGACGTTCCGCACCGTCCGCGATTGCGCCAACGGAATCGCCTGACGGGCGCGCTCGGCGGCTGCCGCGTCGATGGGCGCGAGCGCCAGCGCATAGCCCTTTTGCGCCACGGCTTGTTTCGCTTCCGCATCGGCAAGGATCGTGCCCCAGGGATCGATTGCGACGCTGTGGCCATAGGTTTGCCGGCCGTCGGCATGCGAGCCATATTGCGCGGCCGCCACGACATGGCATTGCGTTTCGATCGCTCGCGCGCGCATCAGCACATGCCAATGCGCCTCGCCGGTCGATACGGTGAAGGCGGCCGGGATGGCGATGATCGTCGCGCGGCGATCGGCCAGCGCACGATAGAGTTCGGGAAAGCGCAGGTCATAGCAGATGCTGAGGCCCATCCGTCCGAGCGGCGTATCGACGAGAACCAGCCTGTTCCCACCCTCATAGGCCGCCGATTCGCGCCAGTTCTCGCCCGAAGGCAGCGTGACGTCGAACATGTGGATCTTGTCATAGCGCGCCCGGATGCCGCCGTCGGCGGCAATGACATGGCTGCGGTTGACGCGCCGTTCGCCGTCGTCGGCGAGCAGGGGCATCGATCCCGAATGCAGCCATATCCCGTGCTTTTGCGCCAAAGCTTGCAGCGCGGAGGGCCAGCGACTGTCGGCTTCGCGGACGATATGGCCGCCCGACCGCACGCGGTCGCGGTCGAGCAGCAGCGACATTTCGGGAAGGAAGGCCATGACCGCCCCGCGCGCCGCGACCTCGGCCATCGCGCGGTCGATCGTCGCCAGGTTCGCGTCAGGGTCGATGCCGCTCGTCATCTGGATCAGCGCGGCAAGCGGTGCAGGCGAGGAAGCGTCCATTCTTGCTGGCTAGGCTCCTGCCGCGCGCCGGGCAAGCATGACAGTTCAGTGGCCAGCAAGGTTCGGACGCGATAAGAAGGGGCAATGTCCTATTCTCCCCCGCGCCATTCGCTTCGCTTCGGCCGTTCGCTTTTTCTTTCCGGTGCCGCGGCACTGCTTCTCGTGCCGCTTACCGCAAGCGCGCAGGACAGCAGCCCGACCGCGACGGCCCAGAACGCGGCGAAGAACGCCGACTGGCTCTATGCGGGCAGCGATATCCCGCGCGATACCGCGTGGCAGTTCGGTGTGCTCCCCAACGGCGTGCGCTATGCCGTGCGCAACAATGGCGTGCCGCCGGGGCAGGTGTCGATCCGCGTGCGCATGGACGTCGGTTCGATGTTCGAAACCGAGGACGAGCGCGGCTATGCGCATTTGCTCGAACATCTGACCTTCCGCGGATCGGAGCATATCCCCGACGGCGAAGCGAAACGCATCTGGCAACGGTTCGGCGTCACCTTCGGCAGCGATTCGAACGCGCAAACGACGCCGACGCAAACTGTGTACCAGCTCGACCTGCCCAGCGTCACGCCGGCCAATCTCGACGAAGGCATGAAATTGCTGTCGGGCATGATCCGCGAACCGCGCATCTCCGAACTGGCGGTTGCCGCCGAACGCGGGGTGGTGATGGCCGAACTGCGCGAATCCGACGGCCCGCAAAAGCGGATCGCCGATGCGACCAACGCGCATCTCTTCGCCGGCCAGCTCCTCGGCGACCGTTCGCCGATCGGCACCACGGCCTCGCTCGGCAAGGCGAGCGCGACCTCGGTCGGTGCCTTTCACGATCGCTGGTACCGCCCCGACCGGGCGGTGGTCGTTATCTCCGGCGACGGCGACCCGGCGGAATTCGCGCGGCTGATCGCCAAATATTACGGCGACTGGCAGGCGGACGCGCCGAACCCGGTCGCTCCCGATTTCGGCAAGCCCGACCCGAAGCAGCCCGCGGCGCTCGAGATTGTCGAGGCAAGCCAGCCGCTCGCGCTGACCCTCGCGATGGTGCGGCCGTGGAAGAAACGCATCGACACGGTCGCAAACACGCGGCGGCTCTATCTCGAATATCTGGCCCAGGCGCTCGTCAACCGCCGGCTCGAAAATCGCGCGCGCACGGGCGGCAGCTATCTCGTCGCGACGGTCGAGCAGCAATATGTCAGCCGCAGCGCCGACGTGACGATGGCGTCGATCGTGCCCCTGAACGACTGGAAGGCCGCGCTCGCCGACGTCCGCGGGGTGATCGCCGACGCCGTGAAGACGCCGCCGTCGCAGGCCGATATCGACCGCGAGATGAACGAGATCGAGGCGTTTCTGCTGAAGGAACTCGAAAATGCCCGCAACGAACCCGGTGCGCGGCTTGCCGACGACATGGTGCGCGCGGTCGACATCGGCGAAACGGTAACGAGCCCGCAAGGGCAGGTCGACATGTTCAAGGCGATCCGCGCCTCGGCGACGCCGCAGGTGATGCTCGACATCAGCAAGGCGATCTTTTCGGCGCCCGTGACGCGCGTCGTGCTGACGACGCCGACCTCGGCGGGTGGCAACGCTGCGGTGCTGGCCGCGCTGAAGGCGCCGGTGGCGGCGCGCGACGACCGGCTCACGGCGGTCAAGGCCGATTTCGGGCAATTGCCCGGGTTCGGCCAGCCGGGTGCGATCGTTTCGACGACTCCCATTCTGGGCTTGCGCGCCGAGCGGGTCGAATTTTCCAACGGCGTCACGGCGCTGATTTCGAACAACAAAGTCGAACCGGGCAAGGTCCGCGTCAATGTGCGCTTTGGCACCGGCAATCGCAGCGTCGCGGCCGATGCGCCCAACCTCCTGTGGACCGGCGATTATGCGTTGGTCGCGAGCGGGATCGGCCCATGGGGGCAGAATGAGATCGACAAGCTGACCAACGGACGCCAGATTCAGATGAATTTCGCGATCGACGACGATGCGTTCGAACTGTCCGCCGAAAGCAGGCCCGCCGACCTTGCCGATCAGATGCGCCTGATCGCGGGCAAGCTGGCGGTTCCCCGCTGGGATCCCGCACCGGTCGAGCGGCTGCGTATCGGCTACCTCACCGGATACGACCTCAACGATGCGACGCCCAACGCGGTGCTCGACCGCAACCTGCGCGGCTGGCTGACGAACAACGACGCCCGCTGGGCCGCGCCCGACAAGGCGCAGATCGAGGCGCTGACGCCGGCCGCCTTCCGCGCCTTCTGGGAACCGCGCCTTGCGAGCGGGCCGATCGAAGTGCAGATTTTCGGCGACCTCGAAACGGTCGATTACAAGAAGATCCTCGCTGAAACACTGGGGGCGCTGCCGTCGCGCAAGACCCTGGCACCGCCGAGCGGCCAGCGGGTCGCGTTCGCCAAGCATGTGTCCGAACCCGACATCGCTTACCACCGCGGCGAGCAGGGACAGGCCGCGGCGATGACGGCATGGCCCACCGGTGGCGGCCTCGCCAGCCCGCGCGACGCGCGCGGGCTCGAGATACTCGCGGCGATCTTCAACGACCGGTTGTTCGATCGCCTGCGCGCCGAACAGGGGGCCAGCTATGGCCCGGTCGTCGACAGCCACTGGCCGACCGGTTTCGACACCGGCGGTTATCTTCTGGTCGGTAGCCTGCTCGCGCCGAAGGATCTCGACCGCTTCTATTCCATAGCGAAGGATATCGCCGCCGACCTGGTGACGAAGCCCGTCGGCGCCGACGAGCTGGCGCGCAATGCGGGTCCGATCCGGGAACAGGTCGCGCGGGCTTCGACGGGGAACGTCTATTGGATGTTCCTGCTCGAAGGCGCGACGCGCGATCCGCGCGTCGCCGCCGCGGCGCTGTCGATCCAGGACGATATTTCGGCGGTCACCGCCGCCGACGTCCAGCGGCTCGCGCGGCAATATCTGACCCCCGAACGGCAATGGTCGCTGGCGATCCTGCCCAAGGGCATGACCCTTGCCGATGCGTCGGCGCTGGATGACGCGCCCGCAGCAGTGGGCGGGCGTTAGGCGGTCTCGTTTCCGGCTATCGGCCGCTTGGTCGTGCGGATCCGCGGCTCATGGTCGAGCTTGCCCTTGGTCATGATGTCGTGGCGCATCGTGGCGCGGACGTCGTGGATCGACGCGATCACCGGCCCCATTGCGACGCCAAGGTCGATCAACACCGCCTCGGCGAGTTGCAGCGAGCTTTCGAGCGTTTCGGGCACCGCGTCGCTGGCGCCCGCCTGATACAGCGCGGCCGCATGGTCGGCGTCGCGCGCGCGGCTGATGATCGGCAGGTCGGGGTATTTCCGGCGCAACTGGCGCGTCATCCGTAACTGCTGCACCGGATCGTCCATTGTCAGCACGATCGCCTTGGCATGTTCGATGCCGAGCTTGTCGAGGCTGCCCGGCCGCGCGACGTCGGCAAAACGCACGCTGAAGCCGTCGCGCCGCGCCGCCGCGACCGTGTCGATATCGGCATCGACCGCCACATAGGGGCGGCCGTGTTCGCGCAGCAATTCGGCGACGGTGTGGCCGACGCGCCCAAAGCCGACGATCACCGTGCGATCCTCGGGCGTTTCTTCGTCCTGCGCGTCGCCCGAACGCATCTCGATCCGCCGCGCTACGTCGTGGCCGACGCGCGCAAGCAGCGGCGTGATCGTCAGGCCGATCGCGGTGACGAGCTGCCAGAATTCGGCGGTGTCGCGACTGATCAGCTGCGCCTGCAAGGCGGTCGCGAGCACGATCAGCGTCGTTTCGGACGGGCTCGACATCAACAGGCCGACCTCGGCCGCAGTGCCGCGCCGCGCCGCGCCCGCGAAGCGCAGGAGCGCCGCCGTGACCACGGCCTTGACCAGTACGACGCCGACGACCGCCATGATCAGGGAGGGCCATTGGCTCGCGATCGTCTGGAGGTTGAGCCCCATGCCGACGCTGATCAGGAACACCCCGAGCGCGAGGCCCTTGAAGGGGGCGGTGATCGTTTCGACCTCCTCGTGATATTCGGTTTCGGCGATCATCAGCCCCGCGAGCAGCGCACCGACGATCGGCGACAGGCCGACCGCGGCGGTCGCGAGCGCGGCGACGATGACGACGAGCAGGCTTGCGGCGAGGAACAGCTCGGGATCCTTCGCGCGCGCTGCCTGCGCAAAGATCTTCGGGAGCAGGAACCAGCCGCCGATAGCAAGCGCCGCGACGACGAGCGCCCCCTGCCACAGCGTTGTCAGCAGCAATTCGGCGCTGTCGCCCGACGCTGCGGGGGATAGCGCGGCGAGGATGAAGATGATCGGAACGAGCGCCAGATCCTCGAACAGCAGCATCGAGAAGGAGGCCCGGCCCACAGCCGACTTGGTTCCCGCGATCGGGAGCACGAGCGCGGTCGAGGAGAGCGCGAGGGCGATGCCGAGGCCGTAAGCCGATGTGAGCGGCTGGTCGCGGAACAACAGGATCGCCGAGCCCAGAATCGCGCCGCCGAAGATCAGTTCGGCGGCACCGATACCAAAGACGAGCTTGCGCAGTTGCCAGAGGCGCCTGAACGAGAGTTCCAGCCCGATCGAGAAGAGAAGCAGCACGATGCCGAATTCGGCGAACAGCGCGATATCCTCGGTCGAGGCGATCGTGACGTGTTTCAGCCACGGATAATCGCCCGCCAGCATCCCGAGCCCCGACGGACCGACGAGAAGGCCGACGAGGATGAAGCCGATTACCGGCGAGATCCTGAATCTTGCGAACGCGGGAATGACGACGCCCGCCGCGCCGAGGACCACGAGCGCGTTGCCGATGGCGGAGGTTTCTGTTTCGGATACCATTGGGGCCGACCTTATGCAGGCCGGCCCCGATTGGCTAGAGCGCTATCTCAACTAATTCGCTTGTTTAAGCGCCCATCTTCTTGTCGAGATTTTCGACGATCGCCTCGAAGAAGCCTTCGGTCGTCAACCAGTTCTGGTCGGGACCGATCAGGAGCGCGAGGTCCTTGGTCATCTTGCCGCTCTCGACGGTGGCGACGCAGACCTTTTCGAGGTCGCCGGCGAACTTCACCAGTTCGGCATTGTCGTCGAGCTTGCCGCGGTGCTTGAGGCCGCCCGTCCACGCAAAGATCGAAGCGATCGGGTTGGTCGACGTCGCCTTGCCCTGCTGGTGCATGCGGTAGTGGCGGGTGACGGTGCCGTGCGCGGCTTCGGACTCGACGGTCTTGCCGTCGGGGGTCATCAGCACGCTGGTCATCAGGCCGAGCGAGCCGAAGCCCTGCGCGACGGTGTCCGACTGGACGTCTCCGTCGTAATTCTTGCAAGCCCAGACGAACTTGCCCGACCATTTGAGCGCCGAGGCGACCATGTCGTCGATCAGGCGATGTTCGTACACGATGCCGATCTCGTCGAACTTCGCCTTGAATTCGGCGTTGAAGATTTCCTCGAACAGATCCTTGAAGCGGCCGTCATAGGCCTTGAGGATCGTGTTCTTGGTCGACAGATACACCGGCCACTGGCGCGCGAGGCCATAGTTCAGGCTGGCGCGCGCGAAGTCGCGGATCGAATCGTCGAGATTGTACATCCCCATCGCGACGCCCGACGACGGGAACTGGAACACTTCCTCATCGATCAGCGTGCCGTCCTCGCCCTCGAACACCAGGCGCAGCTTGCCGGGGCCGGGGACGCGGAAATCGGTTGCCTTATACTGGTCGCCAAACGCGTGGCGGCCGACGACGATCGGGTCGGTCCAGCCGGGGACGAGCCGGGGCACATTCTTCATCACGATCGGTTCGCGGAACACCACGCCACCCAGGATGTTGCGGATGGTGCCGTTCGGCGATTTCCACATCTTCTTGAGGCCGAATTCCTCGACGCGGGCTTCGTCGGGGGTGATCGTCGCGCACTTCACGCCGACGCCATATTTTTTGATCGCGTTCGCGGCCTCGACGGTGATCTTGTCGTCGGTGCGGTCGCGTTCCTCGATGCCGAGGTCGTAATAGTGAAGGTCGACGTCGAGATAGGGAAGGATCAGCCGTTCGCGGATCCATTGCCAGATGATCCGGGTCATTTCGTCGCCGTCGAGTTCGACGACCGGGTTGGCTACCTTGATCTTGCCCATGCGTTCAGCCTTTTTCCTTGGGGAGTCGGAGTTGCAGCGGGCCTTAGGCAAAGCGGCGCGATTGATCAACCGCCCGTCGTGCTTGCCGATGGCCGCGGGGCGGCAACGATCGCGTCGCCTTATCCATTGTCAGTATAGAAGCCGCACCCTAGAAGAATGGTCATGTCCACTATCATCTCATCGAACCGGCCCGGCGGGGGCATCAAATGGCAATGGCCCTCGGTTCATCCCGAAGGCCGCAAGTTCCTGTTAATCGCGGGAATCGTGACCCTCTGTTTCTGGCTGCTCGGGTGGGAGATACTCGGCTGGCTGATGCTGGGCGTGACGATCTGGATCGGGACCTTCTTTCGCGATCCCGTGCGCGTCACCCCGGCGAGTGCCGATCTTGTCATCGCCCCGGCGGACGGGCTGATCACGCAGATCGCCGAGGTCCCGCCGCCACCCGAAATCGCGGGCTCTGACGGGCTCGGCGCGTCGCCGATGCTGCGCGTTTCGATTTTCATGAGCGTCTTCGACGTCCATATCAACCGCACCCCCGTCGCGGGGACGCTGCGCAAGCTCGTCTATATCCCCGGCAAGTTCGTGAACGCCGATCTCGACAAGGCGAGCGAGGAGAATGAGCGCCAGCATTTCGTCGTCGAGCGCGCCGACGGCATGCGCATCGGTTTCACCCAGATCGCCGGCCTCGTCGCGCGGCGCATCATGCCTTTCGTGACGATGGGCAACGAACTTGCGACCGGCCAGCGCGTCGGCCTCATTCGTTTCGGCAGCCGCGTCGACGTCTATCTGCCCGCGGGCACCGCGCCGCAGGTGCTGCTCGGCCAGCGTACGCTGGCGGGCGAAACGGTGATCGCGCGGATCGGCATTGCCGAGACGATCGAGGGAGTCGGACAGTAAGGATGGCGGACGAAGCCCCGGTTCCGGTCGACGCCGAACATCGCCGCATCGGCGGGATTCCGCTGCGCGCCTTCGCGCCCAATGCGATCACGCTGCTGGCGCTGTGTTCGGGGCTGACCGGCGTTCGTTTCGCGATCGATGGCGAGTGGGCGGCGGCGATTACGATGATCATTGTCGCCGGCGTGCTCGACGGAATGGACGGGCGCATCGCGCGCCTGCTGCGCGCGCAAAGCAAATTCGGCGCCGAACTCGATTCGCTCTCCGACGTGATCGCCTTCGGCGTCGCCCCGGCAATGATCCTGTTCTTGTGGTCGCTCGACGAGGCACCGAAATTCGGGTGGACCGCCGCGCTCGCGCTCGCCGTCTGCTGCGCGCTTCGCCTCGCGCGCTTCAATTCGCGCATGGATGCCGAGTTCCAGCCGCACAAGTCGGCGGGTTTCAACACCGGCATTCCCGCGCCGGCGGGGGCGGGGCTGTCGTTCGTGCCCGTCTATCTGTGGCTGACGACGGGCCATGATCTGTTTCGCGAATGGTATGTCGTGCTGCCGTGGGCACTCGGAATTGCGATGCTGATGATCTCGGCGATCCCCACCTATAGCTGGGCGTCAATCCGGCTGCGCCGTTCGTGGCGCTTGTTCGCATTGGCGGGGGTCGGCCTGTTCGGTGCGGCGCTGGTCACGGCGCCCTGGCTGACCCTGCTCGCGGTCTGCGCGCTCTATGCCGCGACGCTGCCCTTCGGGCTTGCGAGCTATGCGAAGGTCAGGCGGCGCGGCTGATTGCCGGCTGCATCCGGACCGTGGCGCGGACCGGGCGCGAGGTATCGCGGCGCGCTGCCGAACGGCGCAGCGTCACCCTGCACGAGGCCGGCCCCGGCTGCGGCGCGATGTCGAGCGGAAAGGCGCCTTCGCCCATCAGTGCCGACAGGATCGCATCCTCATTGTTTCTGAGCATGGCCAGGATGACCGTGACGCCGAGCCCGGCGGCGGCGACGAAGAGGAGAGCGGCTGCGACCTGAACCATGATCTTGTCCTTTCGGCTTTCCTGTGCGAAAGCTTTTGTTAACCAGCGACGGTTTCCGTGAACTTTTTGTTCCATGTTCCCGTTTTGTTCTCAACACCTTTGCGACGAACGGAGTCGCTTTGTCGTTGAGCCGAGTCCGGCGCGCGCGACGGGTCGAGCGTGAAAAGACGCCTACACCCCTTGCTTTTGGCGGCCAAGACGGCTAACGGCCCGCCCATTCCACATGGAAGGCGCACATACCGGTGCCGGGATATCGCTTTGAGCGGACACCCCGGTTCTTGCCTTCCAGAGGACTAACCGGAAGGAGAAAGACTATGGCGGCACCTGTCGTCACGATGCAGAATCTTATCGAAGCTGGCGCCCACTTCGGTCACCAGACCCACCGTTGGAACCCGCGCATGAAGCCGTACATCTTCGGCGCGCGCAACGGCATCCACATCCTCGACCTGTCGCAGACCGTGCCGCTCTTCGCGCGCGCGCTCGACTTCATCGCTTCGTCGTCGGCCGCCGGCGGCAAGGTGCTGTTCGTCGGCACCAAGCGCCAGGCGCAGGGTCCGATTGCCGACGCCGCGCGCGCGTCGGGTCAGCATTTCGTCAACCACCGCTGGCTGGGCGGCATGCTCACCAACTGGAAGACGATCTCGGGTTCGATCAAGCGCCTCAAGACGCTTGAGGAACAGCTCTCGGGTGACACCTCGGGCCTCACCAAGAAGGAAGTGCTCAACAAGACGCGCGAGCGCGACAAGCTCGAAATGTCGCTTGGCGGCATTCGCGACATGGGCGGCATTCCCGACGTGATGTTCGTGATCGACGCGAACAAGGAAGAGCTGGCGATCAAGGAAGCCAACGTCCTTGGCATCCCCGTCGTCGCGATCCTCGATTCGAACGTTTCGCCCGACGGCATCGCCTTCCCGGTTCCGGCGAACGATGACGCCGCGCGCGCCATCCGCCTTTACTGCGATGCGGTTGCCCAGGCGGCAACGCGTGGCGGCCAGCAGGCCCGCGCCGATCGCGGCGAAGACCTTGGCGCCGCGGTCGAGCCGACCGCCGAGCCGGTAATCGAAGAAGCCGCCGCTCCGGTGACCGAGGACGAACAGGTCCCAGCCGAAGCCGCCGCCGAAACCGAACGCCAGAGCGACGCCTGATCGCTCGCGGGCATGGCAGGACGGCGCGGCTAGGGTCCGCGCCGTCGCTGTCATCCCTTTGACTTATCGCCCCGCCATGCGCGCGGGGCGTCTTGCGGGCCGGACGGGCTCGCCCTTTTGAAAGGAATATTCCATGGCTGAGATCACGGCCGCCCTCGTCAAGGAACTGCGCGACCGCACGGGCGCAGGCATGATGGACTGCAAAAAGGCGCTCGCCGAAAACAACGGCGACATCGAAGCGTCGATCGACTGGCTGCGCACCAAGGGCCTCGCCGCCGCCGCCAAGAAGGCCGGCCGCGTCGCCGCCGAAGGCCTCGTCGGCTTTGCGACCGAAGGCACCAAAGGCGCGCTGGTCGAAGTGAACAGCGAAACCGATTTCGTCGGCAAGAACGAACAGTTCCAGGAATTCGTCCGCGACGTGACGCAGGTCGCGCTTGCCGGCAACATCACCGACATCGATGCGCTGAACGCTGCCGCTTATCCCACCGGCGGCACCGTCGCCGAAAAGCTGACCAGCAACATCGCTACGATCGGTGAGAACCAGTCGCTGCGCCGCGCGGCGGTCGTGTCGGTCAGCTCGGGCGTCGTCACCGGCTATGTCCACAACGCCGCCGCACCCGGCATGGGCAAGATCGGCGTGCTCGTCGCGCTCGAATCGACCGCCGGCGCCGATGTTCTCGAGCCGCTCGGCAAGCAGCTCGCGATGCACGTCGCCGCCGCGAACCCGCTGGCGCTGAACGGCGACGATCTCGACGCCGACCTCGTCGCGCGCGAACGCGCGATTGCCGAAGAAAAGGCGGCCCAGTCGGGCAAGCCCGCCGACATCGTTTCGAAGATGGTCGATGGCGCGATCGCCAAGTACCGCAAGGAAAACGCGCTGCTGTCGCAGCTGTTCGTGATGGACGGCAAGACTCCGGTCGCCGAAGTCGTCGCTGCCGCCGGCAAGGATGTCGGCGCGACGATCACCCTGAAGGGCTTCGTCCGCTTCCAGCTCGGTGAAGGCATCGAGAAGGAAGAAAGCGACTTTGCGGCGGAAGTCGCGGCGGCCGCTGGCGTCTAAAAGGGAAGATACGGATTGCCGCGTCTGTCGCGGTAGTCCGCTTGGCAATGGCGCGTGCCCGCTCTAGGGTGCGCGCCATTCGCTTATATCGAGTTTGCAAGAGGTTCCCCACGACATGGCATTGCCCGGCATGAAACGCATTTTGCTCAAGCTGTCGGGCGAGGCGCTGATGGGCTCCACCCCTTTCGGCATCGACCCCGAAACGGTCGCGAGCATGGCGGCCGAGGTCAAGGAAGCAAAGGGCCGTGGGCTTGAAATCTGCCTCGTCATCGGTGGCGGCAACATCTTTCGCGGCATGGCAGGGGCGGCCAAGGGCATGGACCGCGCGCAGGCCGATTATATGGGCATGCTCGCCACCGTGATGAACGCGCTCGCGATGCAGAATGCGCTCGAGCAGCTCGGCGTCGAAACGCGCGTGCAGTCGGCGATCGAGATGGACAAGGTGTGCGAGCCGGTGATCCGTCGCCGCGCCGAACGCCATATGGAAAAGGGCCGCGTCGTGATTTTCGCCGCGGGCGTCGGTGCGCCTTATTTCACCACCGACAGCGGCGCGGCGCTGCGCGCCGCCGAGATGAAGTGCGACGCGCTCTTGAAGGGCACCAGCGTCGACGGCGTCTATAACGCCGACCCCAAAAAGGACCCGAGCGCGGTCCGCTACGATACGCTCAGCTATGACCGCGTGCTCGCCGACAATCTGAAGGTGATGGACGCGAGCGCGGTGGCGCTCTGCCGCGACAATCATATCCCGATCGTCGTGTTCAATATCCGCGAGCCCGGAAATCTGGCGCGCGTGCTGGCGGGCGAGGGCGTTTCGACCGTCGTCGGCGACGCCTGAGAAGAATGAGAGGAAAGACAGATGGCGAAATATGACAAGGCCGACCTCGAACGCCGCATGCACGGCGCGGTCGAAGCATTGAAGAGCGACCTTTCGGGTCTGCGTACCGGTCGCGCGCACACGGCGCTGCTCGATCCCGTGACGGTCGAGGTTTACGGCAGTCATATGCCGCTGAACCAGGTCGCCTCGGTCAGCGCGCCCGAACCGCGCATGCTGTCGGTGCAGGTATGGGACAAGTCGAACGTCGGCCCGGTCGACAAGGCGATCCGCTCGGCAGGCCTCGGGCTCAACCCGATCGTCGACGGCCAGATGCTGCGCCTGCCGATCCCCGAAATGACGCAGGAACGCCGCAAGGAATTGTCGAAGCTCGCCGGCCAATATGCCGAAAAGGCGCGCGTCGCGGTGCGCAACGTCCGCCGCGACGGGATGGACAATCTCAAGGCCGACGAAAACAAGAAGGAAATCAGCGAGGACGAGCGCAAGCGCGCCGAAACCGACGTCCAGAAGCTGACCGACAGCACGATCGCCGAAATCGATGCCGCCGCGACCGCCAAGGAAAAGGAAATCCTCGGCTAGTGCTTCGGGGCGCCCATCTCTCTTCCGCTCGTGTCGAGCGAAGTCGAGACACCCATCGGACTGGAGCAAGGCCGGGGGGCATCTCGACTTCGCTCGATGCGACCGGATTTTGAGGTTTTTCCTGTGACGGTTTCGGACCACGGCGCGCGCCATGTCGCCATCATCATGGACGGCAACGGCCGCTGGGCGAAGAAGCGCCTCCTGCCTCGCGTCGCCGGGCACAAGGCGGGGGTCGAGGCAGTGCGCACGATCGTGCGCGCCGCGGGCGACCTCGGCATCGAGGCGATGACGCTCTATGCCTTCAGCTCCGAAAACTGGAAGCGGCCCGAAGAGGAAGTCAGCGATCTGATGGGGCTGATGAAGCGCTTCATCCTCTCCGATCTCGACGAATTCGCCGCGAACGATGTGAAGCTGAAGGTCATCGGCAACTGGCGCGCGCTCGCGCCCGACGTTGTCGCGCTCATCGAAAATGCGCTTGAGCGTACCGCGGGCAACAAGCGCACGACGCTTGCGGTCGCGCTCAACTATGGCGCGCAGGACGAGCTGGTGCGCGCGGCGAACGCCGCCGCGGCGCAGGGCGGGATCACCGCCGAGGCGATCGAGGCGAACCTCGACACCGCCGACATGCCGCCGCTCGACCTGCTCATCCGCACCTCGGGCGAGGTGCGGCTGTCGAACTTCCTGCTCTGGCAGTCGGCCTATGCCGAACTCTATTTCACCGACATCTTGTGGCCGGACTTCAAGCCGGCCGATCTGAAAGCGGCGCTCGACCATTTCGCGCGTCGCGATCGCCGTTACGGGGGACTTTAAGGGCATGGTGACAGCGGTGAAATCGGATCTCTGGGTGCGGGCCGGGTCGGCGATCATATTGTTCGCGATTGCGGGCGCCGCGCTGTGGTTCGGCGGCATCGCCTTCGGCCTGCTGCTGCTGATCGGCGGTGCGCTCGTGCTCGTCGAATGGTTCCAGCTTGTGAAGCGCATGACGCTCGGTGGCGGGGGCAAGGCCGCGCTCAACATTCTCGGCCCGATCCTCGTCGTCGGCGCGATGGCCGGGCTCTGGTTCGTCCGCGATCATCTGGGCATGACGGCGGCGCTGTGGGTGTTCGGGATGGTCTGGGCGACCGATATCGGCGCCTATTTCGCTGGCCGTGCCTTCGGCGGCGCGCGCCTGGCACCGAAAATCAGCCCGTCGAAGACCTGGTCGGGGCTGGTCGGCGGGATGGTTGCTGCCTTGATCGCCAGCGCGACGATCGGCGACCGCGCAGGGATCATCGGCGTGCCGCTGTGGATCGGCCTTTTCATGGGGCTGCTTGCGCAGCTCGGCGACCTTGGCGAAAGCTGGATGAAGCGCCGCGCGGGGGTCAAGGATTCGGGCAAGCTCATTCCCGGGCACGGCGGGCTGTTCGACCGCGTCGATGGCGTGCTGCCGGTGGCGCTGCTGCTCGGCGGGCTGGCCTTCGTCGGCCAGATCGCCGTGCGGGCGGCGGGCTGAAATGGCGCAGCGCCGCCTCTCGCTGTTCGGCGCAACGGGGTCGGTCGGGCGATCGACCCTCGATCTCGTCCGCCGCGATGGCGAGGCGTGGCGCGTCACCGTGCTCACGGCCAATTGCGACGTCGGGGAACTTGCGAAGCTTGCAAGGGAATTTCGTCCCGACCTTGCGGTTGTCGCCGACGAAAGCTGTCACGACGCGCTGAGGCAAGCGCTCGCCGGAACCGGTATCGAAACCGCCGCCGGATCCGCAGCGCTCGTCGAGGCGGCGCAGCGACCCACCGACCTCGTCCTCGCGGCGATCGTCGGCACCGCTGGCCTCGCCCCCACGATGGCGGCGCTGGCGGCGGGGCACGACGTCGCGCTCGCCAACAAGGAAGCGCTGGTCTCGGCGGGCGAGCTGATGACCGCTGCGGCGCGCGCATCGGGCGCGACGATCCTGCCGGTCGATAGCGAGCATAATGCGATTTTCCAGTGCCTCGCGGGCGGGCGCATCGACCAGGTGCGCCGTATCATCCTGACCGCGAGCGGCGGCCCCTTCCGCACGATGAGCGCCGCCGACATGGCCGCCGTCACCCCGGCGCAGGCGGTCGCGCATCCGAATTGGTCGATGGGGGCCAAGATCAGCGTCGATTCGGCGACGATGATGAACAAGGGCCTCGAATTGATCGAGGCGCACCACCTCTTCCCCGTCGGGCTCGATCGCATCGAAATCCTCGTCCACCCGCAGTCGGTGATCCACAGCCTCGTCGAATATATCGACTGCTCGACGCTCGCGCAGCTTGGTTCGCCCGACATGCGCATCCCGATCGCGAGCGCGCTCGCCTGGCCGCAGCGGATGGCGACGCCGTGCGCCCCGCTCGACCTCGCGACCATATCGCGGCTCGATTTCGAGGCGCCCGACGAGGTGCGCTTTCCCGCGACCGCGCTCTGCCGCGCCGCGATCGCCGAGGGCGGCGCGCGACCTGCGCAACTCAACGCCGCGAACGAGGTGGCCGTCGCCGCCTTCCTTGCCGGCCGGATTTCCTTCCCCGCGATCGTCGATACGGTGCGCCGGGTCATCGATGCCGAGGCGCCGGCCGTGCCCGCATCGCTTCAGGACATATTCAGCGTCGATGCCGCATCCCGTGCGGCTGCGCAGCATTTTGTGGACCAATTAGAACATGCTTGAGACCCCGGGTTTCGCCTTCACGGTTCTGGCCTTCCTGCTCGTGCTCGGGCCGCTCGTCTTCGTGCACGAGTATGGCCATTATATCGTCGGTCGCTGGTGCGGGGTGAAGGCCGATACCTTCTCGATCGGCTTCGGTCGCCGCATCCTCGGCTGGACCGACAAGCGCGGCACCGAGTGGAAGATCGGTTGGTTGCCGCTCGGCGGCTATGTCCAGTTCGCGGGCGACCGCGACGCCGTCAGCCAGCCCGACGCGAACTGGCAGGCGTTGCCGGCCGAACAGAAGTCGCACACCTTTCCCGCGCAGCCGGTGTGGAAGCGCTCGGCGATCGTCGCGGCGGGGCCGGTCACCAATTTCCTGTTCGCGATCCTGATTCTCGCCAGTTTTGCGTGGATCGGCGGCAAGCCGGTCACGCCGCCCGTCGCCGGCGGGATCGAGGCAGGGTCGGCCGCCGCTGCCGCGGGGCTGCGCGCGGGCGACCGGATCGTCACGATCGACGGGCGGTCGATCGAGACCTTTGGCGATATCCCGCTGGCGGTGGCGCACCGTCCCGGCGAGGCGCTGCAGGTCCGCGTGCTGCGCGCGGGAAGCGAGCGCGCGGTCGAGCTGACCCCGCGGCTGGTCAAGGAAAAGGATCCGTTCGGCAAGGAATATGAACGCGCGATCCTTGGTCTCGCGCCGCCCGCACCGCAATTGCAGCCGGTGTCGCTGCTCGAAGCGCCCGCGGTCGGGCTGCACCAGACCTGGCAGATCGTCCGGCAGACCGGCGAAGTGCTCGGCCAGTTCCTCACCGGCCGCCGCTCGATCAAGGATATGAACGGGCCGGTCAAGATCGCGGAGATTTCGGGGCAGGCTGCGACGCTCGGGCTTGCCTCGCTCATATTCTTTATCGCCCTGATTTCCATCAATCTGGGGTTCATCAATCTCTTGCCATTGCCGATGCTCGATGGTGGTCATTTGCTATTCTACGCCTATGAAGCAGTCCGCCGGCGCCCTGCGCCGCTGCAGGTGCAGGAATGGGCGTTTCGTTTCGGCTTCGCGGCGGTCGCGACGCTGATGCTGGTCGTAACTTTCAACGATTTGGGCTCATTGGGCCTGTGGGACCGGATCGCGCGCTTGATTGGCTAGCGAGTCTGGGGCAGGGAGTGGCGCGCGAGCCCGCGGTCAGGCGGGTTTGTCGCTTTTGAGTTATTTTTTCGGGATGAACAGCGTGGCTTCACACAAATTTTCGGCGCGGACGCAGCTGTCGGTCGCTCTGTTGGCCGGCACGATGCTCGCGACGCCGCTGATGGCGCAGGAGGTTGCGCCGCCGCCCGTCCCCGCTCCGACCGTCCCGGCGCCCGCGCCCGAAGCGGTCCCGACCGCGACGACGGTCCAGTCGATCACCGTCGTCGGCAACCAGCGGCTCGAGGCGCAGACGATCCTTTCCTACCTGCGCCTGCGCGTCGGCCAGCAATATGACCGCGCGGTGCTCGACCAGGCGCTGAAGGATCTCGCCGCGACCGAGCTGTTCAAGGATTTCCAGATCACCGACAACAATGGTGCGCTGACGATCCAGGTTACCGAAAACCCGGTGATCAACCGCGTGATCCTGGAGGGCAACAAGCGCCTGAAGGAGGACAAAATCCGTCCCGAGATCAAGCTCGCGCCGCGCCAGATCTTCACGCGCTCCAAGGTGCGCGCGGACGTTGCGCGCATCATCGAGCTTTACAAGCGGCAGGGCCGCTTCGCGGCGACGGTCGAACCCAAGATGGTGTCGCTCGACCAGAACCGCGTCGATGTCGTGTTCGAGATCAACGAGGGTCCGAAGTCGAAGGTCCGCCAGATCAACATCATCGGCAACGAGAAGTTCAGCGACGGCGACCTCAAGGACGAGATGGCGACGAAGGAGACAGGGCTGCTGACGATCCTGTCGTCGAACACCAGCTACGATCCCGACCGCCTCGCTTATGACCAGCAGAAGGTGCGCCTTTTCTACCTGACCAACGGCTATGCCGATTTCCGCGTCATTTCGGCGGTGGCGGAGCTGACGAGCAACAAGCAGGACTTCATCATCACCTATGTCGTCGAGGAGGGCGAACGCTACAAGTTCGGCGACGTCGACGTGCAGAGCGAAATCCGCGACTTCCAGCCCGAGATGCTGAAGAAGCTGCTGCCGATGAAGACCGGCGACTGGTATGACGCCAAGCTGGTCGAGGACACGGTCGAAAGCCTCAGCGAGACCGCAGGCCTGTTCGGCTACGCCTTTGCCGACATCAATCCCGAGTTCCGCCGCAACCCCGACGACCGGACGATGGCGATCACCTTCAACGTCGGCGAAAGCCCGCGTACCTATGTCGAGCGCATCGACGTCAACGGCAACACGCTGACCCATGACAAGGTGGTTCGCCGCGAATTCCGCCTGAACGAAGGCGACGCCTTCAACAGCTTCGGCGTCAAGCGCACCGAGAATCGCATCAACAGCCTCGGTTATTTCCAGGAAAATCTGGAGATCGAGCGCAAGGAAGGCAGCGCGCCCGACCGCATCATCCTCGAAACCAATGTCGAGGAAAAGCCCACCGGCGAACTCTCGCTCTCGGCCGGTTTCTCGTCGATCGAGAATTTCCTGCTCCAGGCCTCGATCCGTCAGCGCAACTTCCGCGGCCTCGGCCAGCAACTGCAAGCCTCGGTCAACTATTCGAGCTATTCGAAGTCGATCGAGCTCGGCTTTACCGAACCCTATCTGTTCGACCGCAACATCTCGATCGGCGGCAGCGTCTATCGCCGCGACCTCAATTCGTTCAACTTCATCGACAATGATCGCCGCACGACCTTCGAACAGGTCACGACCGGCGCGCAGGTCAACGTCGGCGTGCCGCTGACCGAATTCATGTCCTTCTTTGGCCGCTACAGCATCAATTTCGACGATGTGACGCTCGACAGGTCGATCTATTATTTCGGCGACGAATGCGACCCGCTCGTCGCCGGCCGTTATCTGTGCGACGCGATCGGCAACCGCACGACGTCGCTGCTCGGCTACACGCTCGCCTATGACGACCGCGACAATCGCATTCGTCCGACGCGCGGCCAGTCGCTGTCCTTGAGCCAGGACTTCGCGGGGCTCGGCGGCAGCGTCAAATATGTTCGCACGCGCCTTGCGGGCACCAAACACTTCAATCTCGGCAGCCGCTTCATCCTCAACATCTCGGCCGAGGGGGGCTATATCTACCCGTTCGGCGGGCGCCCGACCCCGACCAGCGACAAGGTCCGCCTGACCGACCGCTTCTTCCTCGGCGAACCGCAGATGCGCGGCTTCGACATTCGCGGCATCGGTCCGCGCGTCATCCGCTATGCCGCGACCTATGATCCGCTCAATCCGGTGATCGACACCAGCAACGACAACCGTGGCCAGATCGACGATGCGCTCGGCGGGCGCGCCTATTATCAGGGGCGGGTCGAACTCGATATCCCGCTCGGCACCGGCGCGAAGGAACTGGGGCTGCGGCCGTCGATCTTCCTCGACGTCGGGTCGGTGTTCAGCGTGAAGCGCCCGACGCTGACCACTCTCGACGATTTCCGCGATCCCGCCGACGGTTTCACGAAGTTCCTCTGCCGCAACGCAACGACGGGCGTCAGCCAGTTCGCGACCGAAACGACGACGACCACCGATGGGGTCACGACGGGAACCGGCCAGTACACGACCTGTCCGACGGGATTCTCGTCGCTCGCGCCGTTCGAGGAACGCTTCTTCGGCGATACTTGGATGCCGCGCGTCTCGATCGGCGCCGGGGTCAACTGGAACTCTCCTTTCGGTCCCTTCCGGATCGACTTCGCTTACGCCCTTCGCAAAGAAGAGGGCGATGATACCAAACGCTTCTCATTCAATGTAGGAACCCAATTCTGATGAAGAAAATTCTTGCCGCCTCCGCGCTGGCGATCGCCGCGCTGTCGGTTTCGCCCATCCTGTCGGCTCCCGCCCTCGCGCAGGCGAAGGGCGTCGGCGTCGCCGACGTCCGCGTCGCCGCCGCGCGTTCGAACGCCTTCCGCACCGCGTCGCAGCAGATCGAAACCACCTACAAGGCTCAGATCGACCAGCAGCAGTCGCGCGGTCAGACGCTGCAGGCTGAAATCAACGTGCTGATCGCGAAATATAACGAAGAGGCGAAAAAGACGCCGCAGAACCAGGCCGCGCTGCAGGCCGCCGCAAAGGCGGTGCAGGACAAGCGTCAGGCGGCGCAGACCGAACTCGGCCAGATCGGCGCGCCGGTCGACCTCGCCATCGCCTATGTCGAAGACCAGATCAGCGTTCGCATGAACGAGGCGATCAAGGCCGCGATGACCGCGAAGAAGATCGACCTGCTGCTCAATCCCGATGCGGTTCTCGCGCGCGAGAACAATGTCGACATCACCGACGCGGTGGTGACCGAACTCAACCGCATCCTGCCCAGCGTTTCGATCGCGGTCCCCGCCGGCTACCAGCCCGGCCAGCTCGTCCAGCAGCGCAACCAGCAGTTGATGGATGCGGCGCGCGCGTCGCAGGGAACGGCAACTCCGGCTCCGGCCCCGGCCGGCACCGCACCGACCACGCGCTGATCCGATGGCCGACGGGCAAAATGGGGCAGGGGCATTGGGCCCGGTGGATATCCGCCGGATCCTGACGCTGCTGCCGCACCGTTATCCGATGCTGCTCGTCGACCGGGTGGTTTCGATGGTGAAGGACACCTCGATCCACGCGGTCAAGGCGGTGACGATGAACGAGCCCTTTTTTCAGGGCCATTTCCCCGGCCGGCCGATCATGCCTGGCGTCCTCATCGTCGAGGCGCTGGCGCAGGCGGGTGGCATTCTCGCGGTCGAATCGCTGGGCCTCGGCGGCTCGGGCAAGCTTGTCTATTTCATGGGCATCGACGGGGTGAAGTTCCGCAAGCCCGTCGAACCCGGCGTCCTGCTCGACCTCCACGTCACCATACTTCAGGCAAAGCGGAATATCTGCAAGTTCGAAGGGCGGGCGATGCTGGACGGCCAGCTGGCGACCGAATGCCAGTTCACCGCGATGATCGCCGATCCGCCGAGCGATTAAGCACCACTTGCAAATTATGGCTTTCGCCGTTAGGGGACGCCGCTTCGCGGCCCCGGACGGGGAAGCATCGACTCACGCGGCTGGTCGGAAACCAGCGGCACAGGAGCATTTGAGATGAAAAAAGACATTCACCCCGCGTACCACATGATCACGGTCAAGATGACCGATGGTACCGAATATCAGACGCGCTCGACCTGGGGCAAAGAGGGCGATGTGATGACGCTCGAAATCGACCCCACCGCGCACCCGGCCTGGACCGGCGGCACCGGACGCCTGCTCGACGCGGGTGGTCAGGTCGCGAAGTTCAACAAGCGCTTCGGCGGTCTCACCCTCAAGCGTTAATTCGCGTCCGGCTCACGCCAGGACTTTTGCAAGCGCGCTTTGCCACCCGGCAAGGCGCGTTTTGCGTTTCGGGGCATCGAGCGCCGGGGTAAAGCGCGTCGCGGTGCCGCGCATCGCCTGCGCCGCGCTCGCCAGATCGGGATAAAGCCCAGCGCCCGTTGCGGCGAGCATCGCGGCACCGAGCGCCGTGCTTTCGACGAAACCCGGGCGTTCGACCACGAGGTCGAGCATGTCGGCGAGATCCTGCGCCATCCAGTCGTTCGCGGCCATGCCGCCGTCGATGCGCAGTTCCGCCCAATCGACGCCGTCGGCGGCGAAGGCGGATTTCAGGTCGTGCGCCTGATAGGCCTGTGCCTCCAAGGCTGCGCGCGCGACATGCGCCTTCGTGCTCGCGAAGCTGAGCCCCGACAGCGCCGCCAGCGCATCGGGCCGCCAATGCGGTGCGCCAAGGCCCGATAGGGCGGGGACCAGATAGACGCCGCCATTGTCGGCGACAGACCGCGCCAGCCCCTCGCTTTCGCTTGCGCTTGCCAGCAGGCCCAATCCGTCGCGCAGCCATTTGATCAGGCTGCCCGCAACGAACACCGACCCTTCGAGCGCATAGGATCGCACGTCGCCTTCCTGCACGAGCACGGTCGCGAGCAGGCGGTTGTCTGATCGGGGCCGCGTCGTGCCGCTGGCCGAAAGGACGAAGGCGCCGGTGCCAAAGGTCGCCTTCGTCTGCCCGGGCGACAGGCACGCCTGCCCGATCGTCGCTGCCTGCTGGTCGCCCGCCATGCCGCAGATCGGGATCGCGCCGCCGAACAGCGCCGGGTCGGTCGTGCCCACCGTCGCGGTGCAGCCGGTGATTTCGGGGAGCAGGTCCATGGGAACGCCGAGCAGGTCGCAAAGCCCGTCGTCCCAGCCGCGGCCCGCATCGATGTCCATCAGCAGCGTGCGCGAAGCATTGCTCGCATCGGTGACATGGACGCCGCCGGTCAGGCGATAGACCAGATAGGATTCGACCGTCCCGACCGCGAGCCGGTCGCCGGCTTCCTTCAGCTGCGGCCAGTGCTTCAGTGCCCAGCCGGCCTTGGTTCCCGAGAAATAGGGATCGAGCAGCAAGCCGCTCGTCGCCTGCACCATCTCCTCATGCCCCGCTTCCTTTAGCGCGGCGCAATCGGCGGCGGTGCGCCGGTCCTGCCACACGATGGCGCGGGCGAGCGGTTCGCCGGTGTTGCGATCCCAGAACACGACGGTTTCGCGTTGGTTGGTGATGCCGATCGCCGCGACATGATCGGCGCCGCCGGCGCGCGTCACCATCTCGCGCGTGCAGGCGAGCGTCGCTTCCCAGATTTCGGCCGCGTCATGCTCGACGAGGCCGGGGGCGGGATAATGCTGCCGGATCTCGCGCTGTGCGCTGCCGAGCGGGGTGCCGTCGGCGCCGAACAGCATCGTGCGGGTCGACGTCGTGCCCTCGTCGATGACGATGATCTTTTCGGACACCTGATCCTCCTCCGCACGGTTCTTTTCTTTCGCCATCAATGAAGAAAGAACGGCGCTTCGACAAGCTGGAGGCGAACGGGAAGAGGGAAGCAAGCAATTATCTTGCAATATCGCGCAACTCATGCCATATGATTGTGCAGCGCAGCATGGCGGGATATCCCGCCGCAACCACCGGCAGCGTGATTTTCCCGCCCGATTTCAGGCGCGGGACGAGCCGGACCAGCGCTTTGTCCCCAGAGGCACCCTTTCACGCGGGTCGTTTCGAACCCGCGGCCCGTGCGCCGTCCGTTCGATCCGAACGGATGTGCCTGCGCGTCGCTCATAGTGAGTATTTCATGACGACTTTCAACGACTTTGGCCTGCACGCCGATATCAATCGCGCGCTTGCCGCCAAGGATTATACCGTCCCGACCCCGATCCAGGTTCAGGCGATTCCGCCGCTGATGAAGGGCCGCGACCTGTGCGGTATCGCGCAGACGGGCACTGGCAAGACCGCCGGCTTCTCGCTGCCCTCGATCCATCACCTCCTGACCTATCCGCACCGCCCGACCCCGCGCGGCTGCCGGATGCTCGTGCTCGCGCCGACGCGCGAGCTCGCGGCGCAGATCGCGCAGAGCTGCCGCGACTATGGCCGCTTCACCAAGCTTAGCGTCTCGACCGTCTTTGGCGGCGTGCCGATCAACAAGCAGATCCGCGACCTGTCGGGCGGCGTCGATATCCTCGTCGCGACCCCCGGTCGCCTGCTCGACCTGATCGACCAGCGCGCGCTGCGCCTCGACGATGTCGAAATCTTCGTCCTCGACGAAGCCGACCAGATGATGGACATGGGCTTCATCCACTCGCTGCGTCGCATCGCCAAGCTGCTGCCCTCGCGTCGCCAGAACCTCTTCTTCTCGGCAACGATGCCGAAGGAAATCGCGCATCTCGCCGAACAGTTCCTCGAGGATCCGGTGACGGTGTCGGTTACCCCGGCGGCGACCACGGTCGAAAAGATCAGCCAGTACGCGACCTTCGTCGAACAGAAGGAAAAGCAGGCGCTGCTGCACTCGATCGTCGCGAGCGAAGATATCGACCGCGCGCTGATCTTCACCCGCACCAAGCATGGCGCCGACCGCGTCGTGCGCCACCTCGCGGGCGCGGGCATCAAGGCGATGGCGATCCATGGCAACAAGAGCCAGTCGCAGCGCACCCACGCGCTGCAGGCGTTCCGCTCGGGCGACATCAAGCTGCTCGTCGCGACCGACATCGCCGCGCGCGGTATCGACGTGTCGGGCGTCAGCCATGTGATCAACTTCGAGATCCCGAACGTGCCCGAACAATATGTCCACCGCATCGGCCGCACCGCGCGCGCCGGCGCGGAGGGCAAGGCGATCAGCTTCATCGCCCCCGACGAGCGGCCCTATATGCGCGACATCGAGCGCGTTACCCGCAGCAAGTCCGAACCGATGCCGCTGCCCGAGAATTTCAACGAGATGGTGCGTAACCTGCCCAAGCCGGTGCAGCCGCCGCGCGACACCGGCAGCCAGGGCCGCAATCCGCAGCGCCAGCGCGAAGATGCGATGCGCGGCCGCGGTCCGGGCAAGCCGGGCGGCGATCGCGGCCCGCGCCGCGACGGTGCAGCCGGCGAAGGCGCCGAAGGCCAGCGCAAGCGCCGCTTCCGCCCACGCAACAAGAGCGTCGGCGCGCACAAGGGCGCGGTGAAGCGCGTCGGTTGACGCTAAAACCCTCTTCATTGCGAGAAGCGTAACGATGAAGCAATCCAGAGTAGCGTAAACCGCTCTGGATTGCTTCGCTTCGCTCGCAATGACGAACTGTTATCGCGGGGCTGTGGCGCACCATTGACGCCAAGCAGCTAAAGTCTACTTTCGCGCCATAACAGGGCGAAGGGGCAGCGGATGACGGACGCAACGGCAACCATCGACACCCGCCAGAGCGAACGCAAGGTCATCCTGGCCTCGTCGCTCGGCACGGTGTTCGAATGGTATGATTTCTACCTTTACGGCCTGCTTGCGACGATCATCTCGGCGCAGTTCTTTTCGGGCGTCAACGAAACCACCGGCTTCATCTTCGCGCTCGCGGCCTTTGCCGCGGGTTTCGCGGTAAGGCCTTTCGGCGCGCTCGTCTTCGGCCGCATCGGCGATCTCGTCGGGCGCAAGAATACCTTCCTCGTCACCATGGGGCTGATGGGCGCGTCGACCTTCCTCGTCGGCATCCTGCCCAGCTATGCGTCGATCGGCGTCGCGGCGCCGATCCTCCTCGTCCTGCTGCGCCTCGTCCAGGGTCTCGCGCTTGGCGGCGAATATGGCGGCGCCGCCACTTATGTCGCCGAACATGCACCCGAGGGCAAACGCGGCCTCTTCACCAGCTTCATCCAGACCACCGCGACGCTCGGGCTGTTCGCGGCGCTCGGCGTCGTCATCGCCATCCGCTCGGCGATGGGCGAGGCGGCCTTCGCCGACTGGGGCTGGCGCATCCCCTTCCTCATCTCGATCATCCTGCTCGGCGTCTCGCTCTGGATCCGCCTCCAGCTCGAGGAAAGCCCGGTCTTCAAACAGATGAAGGAGGAGGGGACGACGTCGAAGGCGCCGCTGACCGAAGCCTTCGGCCGCTGGGAAAATCTGAAATGGGTGCTCGTCGCGCTGTTCGGTGCGGTCGCGGGGCAGGCGGTCGTCTGGTATTCGGGGCAATTTTATGCGCTCTTCTTCCTCGAAAAGACGCTGAAGGTCGATGGCGCGACCGCGAATATCCTGATCGCCATCGCGCTGGCGCTCGGCACGCCCTTCTTCATTGTCTTCGGCTGGCTTAGCGACAAGATCGGGCGCAAGCCGATCATCCTTGCAGGGTGCGCGCTCGCGGCGCTCACCTATTTCCCCGCGTTCCACATGCTGACCAGCGCCGCCAATCCGGCGATGGCAAAGGCGCAGCAGACTGCCGCCGTGACGGTCAACGCCGACCCCGGCACCTGTGCCGTCCAGTTCGATCCGATCGGCAAGGAAAAGTTCGAAAGCAGCGGCTGCGACATCGCCAAGTCGGCGCTCGCCAAAGCCGGGGTCAGCTATACCAGCGTGACGCGCCCGCGCCACACCGGCGAGGCCGCCGACGTCTGGATCGGCAATCGCGTGCTGGTTGCGCCTGAACCGTGGCGGCTTGCCGAGGAAG
Organism: Sphingopyxis sp. JAI108; assembly: GCF_013410105.1. Classification (GTDB taxonomy): domain Bacteria; phylum Pseudomonadota; class Alphaproteobacteria; order Sphingomonadales; family Sphingomonadaceae; genus Sphingopyxis; species Sphingopyxis chilensis. The sequence continues at coordinate 83,442 of NZ_JACCCJ010000004.1, read as the reverse complement.
ATCGCGCGGCTGCGGCCGAAGCCTTCCGCCAGGAACTCGCCGCCGCGACCGCCGCCGCGGGCTATCCCGCCAAGGCCGATCTCGATGCGATGAACAAACCGCTCGTCGTCGCGATCCTCTTCTACCTCGTGCTGCTGGTGACGATGGTCTACGGCCCGATCGCTGCGCTGCTCGTCGAGCTTTTCCCCAGCCGCATCCGCTACACCGCCATGTCGCTGCCCTATCATATCGGCAACGGCTGGTTCGGCGGCTTCCTGCCGACGACGGCCTTTGCGATGGTCGCCGCGACGGGCAATATCTATTACGGCCTCTGGTATCCCGTGATCGTCGCGGTGATCACGCTGGTGATCGGTTTGTTGTTCCTTCCCGAGACCTTCCGCCGCCCGCTCCATCCTCAGGCATAGATTGACCCATCGGGGTCGCCCGCTAGAGTATCGTCAGGCCTTCAGGGGGGCATGATGACTGTCGAGGACATAGATTTCGGTGAGCCGCCGCCAACGCGGCGTCCCTTGTTCCGGCGCAAGCGGGTGCTGATCCCGCTTGGCGTCATACTCGCGATCATCGTCGGTTTTCTTCTCCTCCTGACTCCCGATACCGATCGTGACGCGATGATCGCCAAATATGGCGGCCCGAACGCGGCCTTCGCCGCAGGACCGGCGGGCCAGCGCATTCACTATCGCGATCAGGGCCGGGCCGATGGCCCGCCGATCATCCTGATCCACGGCGCCAATGCCAGCCTCCATACGTGGGAGCCGCTGGTGAAGCGGCTCGGCGCCACCTATCGCATCGTCACGCTCGACCTGCCCGGCCACGGGCTCACCGGCGCCACCCCCGATACCGATTATTCGGCCAAGGGGATGATGGAGGCGGTCGATGTCGTTGCCGCCAGGCTCGGGCTCGATCATTTCATCCTCGGCGGCAATTCGATGGGCGGCTGGGTGGCGTGGCGTTACACGCTCGCGCAGCCCGCGCGCGTCGATGCGCTGCTGCTGATCGACGCCGCCGGCATGCCGCTTCGCAAGGGCGAAAAGCGCCCCGAATCGAACGTCGGCTTTCGCATCCTCGAATATCCCTTCGGGCGCTGGCTCGCGACTCGGGTGACGCCGCGGATGCTCGTCGAACAGTCGCTGCGCGGTTCGGTCGAGAAGCAGGAGATCATCGATGACGCGATGATCGACCGCTATTGGGAATTGCTGCGTTTTCCCGGCAATCGCCCGGCCACCGTGTTGCGCGCGCGGATGAACCGCGAGCCCGCGATGGCCGCGCACGTCGGGGAGATCGGGGCGCCGACCTTGATCCTGTTTGGCGACCGGGACCGGGTGATCAACCCGACCGCGGCCAAGACCTTCAACGAACGGATCGCGGGGTCGGAAGTCGTGATCCTGCCGGGCATCGGTCACTTGCCGATGGAAGAGGCGCCGGACGCGACCGCAGCCGCCATCGCCGACTTCCTCAAGCGGCGGCTTGCGCCCGCTCCGGCTCGTCCAGAAACGCGCTGATCCGCGCCGAAATCGCCGCGGCATGGGTAAAGGGGAAGAGGTGGGATCCCGGCACCACTTCCAGCACCGCGCCGTCGATCAGGTCGGCGATCGCCTGGCCGTGGCATGCGGGAACGACGCCGTCGCGCTCGCCCATCAGGATCAGGACGGGCGTGCCTTTCAGGTGCGGCAGCGCCGCCGCGCTCGTCCATCCCGCCATCGCCATCGACTGATAGGCGAGCCCGAGCGGCGTCGCGGTCGGCAGCTTGAGCCCGCTTGCCAGCATATCGTCATCGAGCAGCGCGGCCCAGCCGATCCCCGGCGCGCTGACGGTCGGTGTCGTCGCCATCAGCACCAGCCGCCGTACGCGGTGGGGGAACTGGACCGCGACCTGCTGCGCCAGCGCGCCGCCCCAGCTGAAGCCCGCGACATCGACCAGCTTGTGACCCAGCCGGTCCGCTATCTCCATCACCACCGCCGCGATCGTCGGCGCGCCATAGGGCAGCAGCGCGTCGGGCGAGCCGCCGACGCCCGGCATGTCCAGCGTCCACACTTCGCGACCGTGGATTTGCGCGAGCAGCGGCGCGGCGGCGGCGATATCGGCGCCGATGCCGTTGAGGAACAGCAGCGGCGTGCCGGGTGCTCCCTCACGCCAACGTGCGACGCGAAGCGAAAGGCCGTAGACATGCTCGGTGCTGATGGCCGGCCGGCCGCTGATCCTGCTCATGGCCTGCGCCATCGCATATCCTGACCTCCGGCGAAAGACCGGTGCGCTACTCGGCTTGTCCCGCGGTCTCGGCGGCCTGCTCGTAGCGCAGGCAGTCGAAGATCTTCGCGCCGGCGAGAAAGACCGAACCGGTGCAGGCGAGCAACAGCAGCTTGCCGCCATAGCCCGGATATTCATGCAGATAGGCCGCTCCGCGCGCCATCGCGCCAACGGCGAGCGCATAGATGATGAGGCACGCCTCGAAGCGGGTCTTGATAACGAACAGGCGTCCGATTTTTTTGAGCATCACCTTAAACCAAGCAAGCGCCGTGCCAGTGGCGCAAATCGAGGATTTGGCGCGCCGAGACTATGGTAAACTGTAAGTTAATCCGACAGATGGTGGAAGGGCGGGCGCCTGGAAATAGCGCGGGATTGGCCCGACTTGCCGCGTTTGATCGGGAAGTGCGACGACAACATCGTCGATATAGCACCAGCCCCATCCCTCGGGCGGATCATAGCCCTCGATAATCGGGCGCCCCGTCTCGTGAAAATGCGCGCGGGCATGGCGCGCCCGCGAATCGTCGCATCGAAATAATGGGATATTTTATTCGCTGAGCGACTACCGCGCTTGTAGGCTCGCCTAGATAACTCTTTGAAATTCCCAACGAATATCCAGCCAGATGCCCGTGAATCGCGATCCAACCCTTCCCTCCGGGGGGGCATTGGCCGCACTACAAGGCTGCTATGCGCCTGATCGAGGTCGTAGCCGGCCGCGCGGCGGCTGCCCGAAACCTGCCGTTCGCGTAGGCAGGATAGGATGCCAGGAATGTGTTCGATCTCGCCGGCAGAGCAATCTCGGCTGTTTTGCGAAAGTCATGCTCGCAAAATATCGCGTGGCACCTAGCCGAGGTCGATCTCGAGGAGCGCCAGCGTCGCATCGCCTTCATAGTCACTTGAACGGAAGCCGAGCGTTCGTTCGACGTCGATCGCTTCGCGATTGTCGCGGCTTTCGATCGAACGCAGCCGTTTGACGCCGCGCTTCTTCGCGAGGTCGACAGCGTGGTTCAACAGGCTCCATCCGACGCCGCGGCCCTTATATGCCGGCAAAATCGCGATCGCGACCTCGGCCACCTCGAATTTGTCGTCGGCCGCGATCAGGAGGCTCGCGACAAGTTCGTTGCGGTTGCTTTCGAACGCCAGCAGATGCTCGCGATGACGGTGATCGACGTCGATCATCGCCGCCAGCTGCGCGCCCGACAGATGCGGCTGGGCGCTGAGGAAGCGAAACCGCATATCATCGGGCGCCAGACCATCGAAAAAGCGATTGAGCAGCGCTGCATCGTCGGCGGTGACGGGCCGCAACATGATCTCGGCGCCATCGCGCGTGACGATGCTCGTGCCGCCGGCTTCGGAGAGCGTCATATCCAGCGATTGGTCAGTCATGTCAGCTTTCCTTTGCTTGGTGCCGGGTCCGGCCGCGGCCGTTTCGGACGGTGGTTCGCCGCTCAGGCATCGACGGTTGCGCCCACAACCCAGGTGAGGGCTTCTTCGCGTCGTTCGGGCGTGAAGGTGCGATAGCTGATGCCGGGCAGCAGCGCGCTTTCTAGCCGCGTGCCCGCGCGGATCCACGCCTGGTCGGCAACGACCGCCACCCGGCCGAAGTGGCCGAGCTTGCCGAACAGCGGCAACGCCCTGGCCATATAGGAGCCGAGGCCGGAAAGCTCGATTCCGTCGACCGAATGCGTTTCGACGAAGATATGCACCTTCGCATGCTGCGCCATGGCCGCATCGAGCCTGTCCATGATGGCGTCGAGGTCGGCGCCGGTGATCTTGTCGGCGAGCCTGAGCGCGATGACGTCGTCCGCGCCGTTGATCCATTCCATCATGATCTGCCTCCTGCCTGCGAAAGAACCAATGTGATGCCGAGAATGAGAAGGTCGAACGCCAGCGCCTTGATGGCGGGTGAGGCGAGCGCGAAGGGCCAGCCGAAACCGAGCGCCATCGCCACGGCAAGGGTTGCCGCGCCCGAAATATAGAGCCATCCGCGGCGCCGCCGGCCGGTTCCGAGCGCGATGGCCACGCGCGCGACCCCGGCAATGCCGAGGCCGGCCGCCAGCGCATAGGCCAGCCCGCCCTGGCCGAGTAGCGGATCGGCGATCAGGATCGCGGCAGCGATCAGATAGGGCGCCGCCGCCGCCCGCCAGGCGGTCCGTTCTCCGCGATGCCGCGATATGTGCGCCTCGCGAATCTGGATGAGCGCCGCGACGCCCATCAGCACGACCAGCCACAGGATGGCCGCTATTGTCGTGAGGAAGGGGCGCGGCGAAAATTGAAGGAAGAGGAGCACGGCGCCCGCGCCGATAGCCAGACCCGCAGCCCAGAACAGGTTGCCGTATTCGCCCTGCGGGCTCGCTGTTCTCGCCATGAAGCCGGCCATATCGCGTTCCTTGCTGTCTGTGGGGGCAAGGATAGGCGCCGAATGCGTCCGCCGCAGTTCGGGATTCTACGGATGCCACGCGTGCTGGGGACAGGCCTATGGCGAAAGTGTGATACTCGTGTCGGACCTCCCGCACGGGTTTCGCGCGAAGCCATTTGGCGATATGCTCGTCGGTGAGGGGCAGGGCGTTCGATTGGCGCCGGTTGCCCCGCGCGGGAGGGAGCGACTGCGCCGATGCCTTTGATGGAACGATCCTTACCGGCCCGTGTGCTGGTCGCGCTGGCGTTGGTCGTTGTGGCGGCGCTGGTCCGCAATCTGTTCGATTTCTGGATCGACGGCCAAGCGGCCTTTCTCCTCTTCGCGCTCGCCATTCTGTCCGCATCGATCCTCGCAGGCCCGCTCGCTGCGGCGATCGCCGTCTTTCCCTCGCTGCTCCTCGGGATCTACTTTTCCGGGTTTCGGGAAACAGGCGCCGTCGATTTCGTCGAAGCGGCGCTTTTCCTGCTGACGGCTGCGGGTATCATCTTGCTCGCACGCTCGAGCCACGGGCTGAAGGGACGCATTCGCGAAAGCGAAGGAAGCGCGGCCCGCCGTGCAGCCGAGGCCGACGTGCTCGCCGAGGAACTCGGTCTCCTCATCGACGGCGCTGAGGGTCATGCCATCTATCTTCTCGACCCCGAGGGGCGGGTCACGATCTGGAACAAGGGGGCTGAGCGCCTGAAGGGCTGGTGCGAGGAGGACGTCATCGGGCTCGACGCGTCGGTTTTCTATCCGTCCGACGCGATCGCAAGCGGAAAACCCGCCGACGATCTTGCGCGCGCCGCGCGCGATGGCCGTTTCGATACCGAGGACTGGCGCGTCCGCAAGGACGGCTCCGAGTTCCTCGCCGACGTGTCGATCACCGCCCTGCGCCATCCCGACGGCAGCCTGCGGGGGTTTGCCAAGGTCGTGTCCGATATCACCGGCCGGCGTGCTTCGGAAGAGGCGCTGCGGTCGCAGGAAAGCCATCTTCGCTCGATCCTTTCGGCGGTGCCCGATGCCATGGTGGTGATCGACGACCAGGGCCTGATCCTGTCGTTCAGCGCGGCCGCCGAACAATTGTTCGGCTATAGCGAGGCCGAACTGCTCGGCGCCAACGTCAGCATGCTGATGCCGTCGCCCGACCGCGAACGTCACGACAATTATATCCGGCGCTATCTGGAAACGGGCGAGAAGCGGATCATCGGCATCGGGCGCGTCGTCTTTGCCCAGCGCAAGGATGGATCGACCTTTCCGATGGAGCTTTCGATCGGCGAGGCGACGGGCGAGGCGCATCCGTTGTTCACTGGCTTCATTCGCGACCTCACCGAGCGTCAGAAGACCGAAGAGCAGCTCGAATCGCTGCAGTCCGAGCTCATCCATGTTACGCGCGTCAGTGCGATGGGAACGATGGCATCGACCCTCGCGCACGAACTCAACCAGCCGCTGACGGCGGTCGCCAATTATGTCGAGGCGGTGCGCGACATGCTCGCCCGGCCCGACCCGGGCGATTTCCCGATGATCCGCGATGCGCTCGACGACACAGCGAAGGAAGCGCTGCGGGCGGGGCATATCGTCCGGCGCCTGCGCGATTTCGTGGCGCGCGGCGAGGTCGAGAAGACGATCGAGAAGCTCCCCCTGCTGATCAACGAAGCCGCGGTGCTCGGCCTGATGGGCGCGCGCGAAAAGGGGATCGCGCCGCGCTTCGATCTCGACCCCTATGCCTCGCCCGTGCTCGTCGACAAGATCCAGATCCAACAGGTTCTCATCAACCTCATCCGCAACGCCTGCGAGGCGATGGCGGCGAGTCCGGTGCGCGAACTCAGTGTTATGAGCCGCCCCGACGAGCGCGGCTTCGTGCGCGTGATCGTCGCCGATACCGGGCCGGGCGTCGATGCGCAGATTGCCGAACAACTTTTCACGGCCTTTACAAGCACCAAGTCCGAAGGGATGGGGCTGGGCCTTTCGATCTGCCGCACGATCGTCGAAGCGCACGGTGGGCGGATCTGGATGGAGCCGCGGGAAGGCGGCGGTACCGAATTTCATTTCACACTGGTCAGCGCGAAAGCCGAGGAACGGGATGACGGATAATAAGCTTGTCCATATCGTCGACGATGAGGACGCCATCCGGCGCTCGGCGAGCTTCATGCTCAAGACGTCGGGTTACAGCGTCCAGACATGGGCGAGCGGCGCTGCCTTTCTGAAAGAGGTGCGACATGCCGCTGAGGGCTGCGTCCTGCTCGACGTCCGGATGCCCGAGATGGACGGCCTCGAAGTCCAGCAGGCGCTGCTCGACCGGGGTGTAACGATGCCGGTGATCGTGCTGACCGGCCATGCCGATGTGTCGATCGCGGTGCGGGCGATGAAGGCGGGCGCGGTCGATTTCCTCGAAAAGCCGTTCGAAAAAGTGGTGCTCATTGCCGCGATCGAGGCTGCTTTCGACCGGATCGCAGCGGCGGACGGCGCGGCCGCGCGCGCCGCTGAAGCCAATGTCGTGCTGGGCGTCCTCACTCCGCGCGAACGCGAGGTGCTCGACGGTCTGGCTCAGGGGCTGCCGAACAAGACGATTGCCTATGACCTCGGTATCTCGCCGCGCACCGTCGAAGTGCACCGCGCCAATCTGATGGCGAAGCTCGACGTCCGCAGCCTGTCCGATGCGCTGCGCCTCGCCTTCGCGGCCGGCATGGGTGCCTGATATAGGGAGCAATACGTAGCGACCGACGGAAGCACGGCTCGCTAGAAAGCGGGCATGATACGAATGCGCGCTTTCCCATGAAAATCGAGCCCGCCGCGCTGCCGTCGATTGCGGACCTTTCCGGGCGCGAGCGCGAGGTCGTGGCAGGGTTGATGCGGGGCCTCACCAACAAGCAGATCGGCCATGAACTCGGTATCAGTCACCGGACGGTCGAGATCCACCGCGCGCGGGCGATGCGAAAGCTGCGGACGCCGACGCTTGCGGCGCTTCTCTCGCTGGTCTTGCCCCATCGGAACGAGTTCCCGCGAGGCGGATGAGTCCAGACCCTGTCACATTATCCAGGGCAGCATGGCGAAGCCGGCGACCACGCTGGCTACGAGCGGCAGCGCCGCGAGCCAGCCGCGGCGCGTCCGGACGAGAGCGAGAGGAATCGCCGCCTTGAACAGCGTATTGGCCATGACCGCCGCCGCGAGCGCCATTCCGGCCGTCCGGCCGTCGAGGGTCCCGGATGGCAGCCCGCCGATCGTGACGATTGCCGCGTCGACGTCGGCGATTCCCGACAGCGCCAGGATGATCGCGGTTCCGCCTTCGCCGATCCGCTCCATCAGCCAGCGAGCGATGAGCGCCATCGCCATCACCAGCACGGTCAACCCCAGCGCCGGGGCGAAGTTCAAGGGGTTGCGCAAATTCATGGCTTCGGTCGGCGTTGCGGGGGCGTGGCGGGCGCGCAGCAGGCACCAGATTGCGGCGGCGAGGCTGACGAACGCGGCGGGACCGATCAGCAGCGCGGCGGTGCCGAATGCAATCGGCGCGAGGATGGCGACAAGGACGACGACGCGGGTGAGCATCACGGCCGAGGCCGCGGCGATCCCCGCTACCAGCGCGGGCGCATTTTCCGTCTCGTCGCGCAGTCGTGTCGCCAGCGCTGCGGTCACGGCGGTCGAAGACACCATCGCGCCGGTTGCGGCCATCGCCAGCGTTCCGCGCGTCGCACCGAACCGTTTCGCTGCGGCATAGCCGGCGAAGGAAAAGCCCGAGACGAGCACGACGACGAGCCAGAGCTGCCTCGGATTCCATGCCTCATAAGGGCCGAGCGCGCGATCGGGGAGCAGCGGCAGGATGACGATCGCGATCAACGCGAAGCGGGCGATTGCACTGACCTCGGTTTCGGTCATGGCGCCGATCCAGCGGTGAAGCTGGGGGCGCATCGTCAGAAGCAGCGTGGTGGCGACCGCCAGGATTGATGCGAGCAGGGGCTGGGCTGACGTCGCGAGAAAGCCGCAGGCGAGGGCGATCAGCGAAGCAAGACCGGCGGTGCCGCTCACGCTGCGATGCGCCATCCTTGCATAGCCGAGGAGGATCAGAAGCGAGGCGGCCGTCAGCAACAGGATCGCGGCCGCGCGGTCGATCGGTTCGAGAGCCCCGGCGATTCCTCCTGTCAGTCCGAGCAGGCCGAAGGTGCGGATCCCGGCAAAGCGGCTTCCATCGGCTTCGTTTCGCGCCGTCCATCCGCGCTGGACGCCGATCAGCAGACCCAGCCCAAGCGACAGCCCGATGCCGGTAAGAAGCGGCCATTGCCCAAACCCGGCGGGCGCGATCAGTACGGACATTCCGGCCCCCTTTCGAAAGCTGCGGAGGCGGTTTTGCGCATCGCCCCCGCCCGGATATCGGCGCATCGGGAGGAGCGGATCAGCTTCGGGCGTCGCGTGCGCATGTGATGCAATGCGGAGTGACAGGAAGCGCCTCGAGGCGCGCCGCGGAAACTGGTTTACCGCAAGCGATACAGAGGCCGTAGGTTCCGGCTGCCAGCCGCGCGAGCGCCTGCCGGGTCAGTGCGATTTCACTCAGCGCCGCGCCTTCGATCGCATCGAGCGGCTCGTCGTCCTGACGTGCGACAGCCTGGTCGGCAAAATCCTCGCCGAGCGGTTCGCGCTGCGTCGCCTCGATGTCGTCGATGCGGGCGCCAAGCGCGAGGAGACGCGCTTCGAGTTGCGTGCGGAGGGTGACGGCGTCGTACATCATCTTTCCTCTTGTGAAGGATGCCTTAGTGGGCTGTGCAGACCCGCTCGCATCGAAAGATCAGGCCTCGTGATGCGGCGAATGCACCGCGACGTCGTTACGCAATTCCCCTTACGGTCCGCCGTGGGCCGATCCTCCCGGCCTTCATACGTACTCTTCCTTACTCACTTCGCCGCAGGGCGCGCATAGAAGGCACGGCATGAACCAAGCGCCCGCCATTCGCAGCATCATGCCGGAGTATCGTCAGTGAGCGATTGTGCGTCCTGCGCCGTGCGGGGCCGCGCGATCTGCGCGAGCCTTGACGCCGGCGAACTCGCCGAACTTGGCCGGATGGGGCGCCGCCAACGGGTCAAATCGGGCCATACACTGATATGGGAAGGCGACGATGCGCCGCTCGTCGCCAATGTCCTGAAGGGCGTGCTCAAACTGGTCGTGGCGGCTTCCGACGGGCGCGAGCAGATCGTCGGGATCGTCTTCGCCTGCGACTTCATCGGCCGGCCGTTCGGCAAGGAAAGTCTTTATCGCGTGACTGCGATGACCGACGCTGAAGTGTGCATCTACAACCGCAACAGCTTCGACGCCTTTGCCGGTGCGCATCCCCATCTGCAGCAGAAATTGCTCCGCCGGACGCTCGATGAACTCGACCGGGCACGCTATTGGATGATGCTGCTCGGCCGCAAGTCGGCCGCCGAAAAAGTGGCGTCCTTCCTTCTCGAAATGTCCGATCGTCTGGCGGGTCAGGCGGGCCCGACGCGCCGCGACGACGGATTCGAACTGCCCTTTGGCCGTCAGCAGATCGCCGACATATTGGGGCTGACGATCGAAACGACGTGCCGGCAACTGACCCGGATGCGCGCCGACGGGCTGCTCGATCTTCCCTCCCGCCGCGAGGTGGTCATCCACGATCGGCGCGCGGTGGAAGCGATGGCCGGATGATCATGCGCCCGCGCATCGGTCGTCCGGGCGATCGCCGGCAATGCGCTCGACCGGCGCAGCTCGCGCGAGCGGCCATGCTGATCGGCGCGGCGCTGCTGCCGCTGGTATCGACGGCGCAATCGCCGGCGGGTGAAAAATCGGTTGTCGGTGCGGCGAAGGCGCTGAAACCGGGCGAATTTTTCTGGGCGCCGGAAATCGCGGCGAACGGGCCGCTTTTGCTCGTCGTCAGCCTCGCGACGCAGCGCGCAACCTTGTATCGCAACGGCATCCCGATCGCGATTTCCACGGTGTCGACGGGCAGCGCCGATCATCGAACGCCGGTCGGCGTCTTCACGATCCTCGAGCGCCGGGTCGAGCATTATTCGAGCATCTACGACAATGCTCCCATGCCCTATATGCAGCGGCTTACCTGGGGCGGGATCGCACTCCATGGCGGAACATTGCCCGGCTATCCGGCGTCGCACGGCTGCATCCGGTTGCCGCACGCGTTCGCGCGGCTGCTTTACGGCGTTACCCGGCCCGGCATGACGGTGATCGTCACCGAGACGGCGGCGATCCCGCGCGTGGCGCCCGGCGATCCCGTTGCATGGGCGGGCACCGATGCGGGCGGCATCGCCGACTGGCATCCCGAACGCGCGCCATCGGGGCCCGTCGCGGTCGTCGTCAGCGCGGCCGACCGCCGCGTCCTTGTGCTGAGGAACGGGATCGCGATCGGTTCTGCACCCGTCCGGATCGACGGGCCGGTCGCCGGGACGTCGGTTTTCATGCGACAGGGCGCGCCCGACGGGCGAGCACAGTGGACCCGCGTGCATTTGCCCGAACCGCTTGGTTCGGCGCCGACCGAAAGCCTCCGCGGCCGGATCCACGTCGCGCCCGACTTTCGGGCTGTGGTCGAGCCGCTGCTTGGACCCGGTTCGAGCGTTATCATAACCGGCGACTCGCTCCGCGCGGACGACGCGAACGCGATACCTTTCCACATCGAGGATGATGAGGGCGCGTCGGGGCCTCATCAAACTCCGCGTCGGCCGGCCCCGCCATAGATGAGGAGGCGAACCGAAAACCCGTACGGGTAATTGCGAATGTGCCGTGTCTGATCGGCTGTGCAGAATGGGGCATCTGGTTGAAGTCGGCAGGGTGTCCTCAGCGTCACGAAACCGGATCTTCGCCAGGCACGACGTCCCTGTGCTGCCTGTGTTTCATCCTGAGCCGGGTGGAATCGGCGCAGTCAGGGATGCAGCGCTGCGAGGAGGCGATTGCGACCCGACTCCCCGCAGCGCTGCTTTCCGTGTTCGGTTTGTGCTGGCGGAACGTACCTCGCAGCAGCAATCCCGGAACAGCCTGATCGCAGCCCGCGCGAGGACTCCGTAACTTTGCGCATATCGGGTCGGGGTGCCGCCCCCTAGCCTTCGACGAGATGAAGGAGATGGCACATGAAGAATATTCTTTTGCTGGTGCATGATGACGCGGGCCAGGAGGCGCGGTTTCAGGCGGCGCTCGACATAGTGCGTGCGCTGGACGGCCATCTCGCCTGCATCGATGTGACGCCTTACCCTGTCATCGCGGGCGAAACCGCCATGGGCTATGCCGAAACGGTCGTCGTATTCGACGAACGCGATAGCGAAGCGAAGAACAAGTCGGCGCTGACCGATCGTCTGTCGCGCGAAGATGTCAGCTGGAGCTGGGCCGATACGATTGGCGAAATGGCGGCATCGGTACTCGATGCTGCCGATCTTGCCGACCTCATCATTCTCAATCGCGCGCTCGACGGTTATCCTTTGCCCGACATGCGCGACATCACCAGCCGCATCGTTGCGCGGACCAGCGCCGCAGTTCTCGCGGTCCCCGAGACGCTGGAGCGCTTTGCGATCGATCGCGCGCTCGTCGCCTGGGACGGCGGACGATCGGCCGCCGCGGCGCTGCGCGCTGCGGTCCCGTTGCTCGCACTCGCGAACGAGGTTGAGATATTCACGGCGCGCGAAGACGAGCCCCGTAACGGTCCCGACCAAGCGGCAACCTATCTTTCGCGCCACGGCATTCATGCCCGCGTCAAGATCGTCGACAAGGACGGTCGGGCCGATAAGCTGATCGCCGCCGAAGCCCAGGCGGGGCGCGCCGACTATATCGTGATGGGCGCCTATGGCCGCGGCCGCGTGATGGAAACTTTTGGCGGCGTCACGAAGCGTATGCTGCAGGACAGCAAGCTTCCGCTCCTCCTCGGGCATTGACCGGGAAGTCGTGGCGGCCTGCGAAGATTTGATGGCAGGCACGGCGCGGTCGCGCGGACACCCGCCCTTTCCAGACGAATGAAGGTCGCTCCCAAATTTCACGCGGCAAATATTTTGCCATGCCAGGTAACGATAATGCCGAACGAGGGCGCCCATCATCGAGCGGATTTTCCCAGAATCCTGATTGTCGAGGACGATCCGGCAGTGCGTCGCTCCTTGCTTTTATTGCTGAAAGGACGCGGCTTCGACGTGGTCGCCTATCCCGCTGCGGCGCAGGCTCTCGCCGACGCCGCGGCCTGTCCGCCGGCTTGTCTCGTGACCGATTTCCGCCTCGACGATCAGGACGGGATTGCATTGCACGCAGCGATGCTGGCGGGGGGGTGGAGGGGACCGGCGGTGCTGATTTCCGCATTTGGATCGAACGAACTGTCGGACCGCGCGCGCGCGGCGGGCTTCGCGGCGGTCTTTGACAAACCGCTCCGCGAGCATGCCTTGGTGGATACCGTCCGTCGGCTGACCGACGCCAAAGGGTGAAACACGCCTCACGGCCCGGTGCCATTGCATCCGTAGCTTTGCGCATATTGGCGCGAGTCGCGGCGGCCTAGCTTGTTCGCCACAACATGAAGGCAGGGCTCATGAAAACGATATTATTGCTGGTCCACGACGATGAAGGTCAGGACGCCCGGCTCGAGGCTGCGCTTGAGATCGTGCGCGCGCTCGATGGGCATTTAGCCTGCATCGATGTGACGCCCAGTCCGATCATCGCGGGCGATCTTTATGTCGGCTTTGGCGAGGCCGCGATCATTTCGGACGAGCGCGGCAGCGAGGCGGCGAACAAGATCGCGGTACGCGACAGGCTGTCGCGTGAGGATGTCGACTGGAGCTGGGTCGATGCCACGGGCGATATCGCCAGTTGCGTCACGAACCGGGCGAGCTTTTCCGACCTGATCCTCCTCAACCGCGCGCTCGACGACCATCGGGTTCCCGACATGCGGGGAATCGTGTCGCGCGTGCTGGGCCACACGCATACGCCGATCGTGGCGATGCCGCCCTCGCTCGACCGCTTCGAATTCGACCGCGCGCTGGTCGCCTGGGGCGGTCGCTCGTCGGCCGCTGCGGCGCTTCGTGCCTGCGTTCCGCTGCTCGCGCTCGCCGCGCGGGTCGAGATATTCACGGCGGGCGACGCGGGCGCCGACAATGACGCCGATCCCGCCGATGCCGCGATCTACCTGTCGCGCTACGGCATCGCCACCGAGACGCGCATGACCGACCGCGGCGGCGATCGGGTCGATCGGCTCATTGCCGAAGAATGCCGGCGGTGGCGGGCGGACTATGTCGTGATGGGCGCCTATGGCCGGGGCCAGTGGTGCGAGGTTTTCGGCGGAGTTACAAAGCGAATGCTGCGCGACAGCACCGTCCCGCTGCTGATGTGTCATTGAGCGATCCGGCGGGCCGGGGCGCTATCCGGATTGTCCTGCCGCCTGCCGTCCGCAAGCGCCCCTCAGCCTCCGCGTTCTTCCGGAAACTCGGTCGGCGGCGGACCTGGCTGCGTTTCGGGGACGACCGGCGTTTCCTGCGGAACCGTCAGCGGCTGATCCTCGGGTGCCTGATCGGGCCGCTCGGGAAGGGGCTTTTCGGGACGTTCGGGCGGCTCTGTGTTCGGGCACTCCGCGGGATGGGCTGGCCCTCCAGCGTGGGAAAAGGCGGTATCGTCCATTTTCGGTTCCTTCGCCGTTTGGCTTCGCAGGCCGGTTCGGGCCAAATCCTAGCGCAGCGGCGCGGTGCAGGGATTACGTAGACATCCCTACCGCGCACCGGGGACTCGGCATCGCGCCAGCCCTTAGAGTATGTCGAGCGGCAGTTTCAGATAGCGTGTGCCGTTGCTTTCGGGCTCGGGAAGATGTCCGGCACGCATATTGATCTGGATCGACGGGAGGATGAGCTTCGGCATCGACAGGGTCCGGTCGCGCGCCTCGCGCATCGCGACGAATTCGTCCTCGCTCACGCCTTGATGGACATGCACGTTCGAGGTGCGTTCGGACGCAATCGTAGTTTCCCAGGCGTAGGCGTCGCGCCCCGGCGCTTTGTAGTCGTGGCAGAGGAAGGCGCGCGTTTCGCCCGGAAGCGCGAGCAGCCGGCGGATCGAGCGATAGAGCGTGCGCGCGTCGCCGCCGGGGAAATCGGCTCGCGCCGTTCCATAGTCGGGCATGAACAAGGTGTCGCCGGTGAACAGCGCATCGCCGATGATCCACACCATGCAGGCGGGCGTGTGTCCCGGCGTGTGGAGCACGATCCCCTCGGTTGCACCGAGCCGGAAGGTTTCGCCATCGTCCATCAGCCGGTCGAACTGCGATCCGTCGCGGGCGAAGCGATCATCCTCGTTGAAAATGTCGCCGAACACCGTTTGCACCGTCTTGATATGCCGCCCGATGACGATCCGGCCGCCGAGCTTTTCCTGCAGATAGGGCGCGGCCGACAGGTGATCAGCATGGGCATGGGTTTCTATCTGCCATTCGACGGTCAGGCCCTGGGTGCGAACATGGTCGATAATTGCATCGGCAGAGGCATGGCTCGTGCCGCCCGACGGCTGGTCGAAATCGAGCACGCTGTCGATGATCGCGGCGGCGCGTGTCGCGGGGTCGTGGACGACGTGCGTGGCGGTGAAGGTCGCTTCGTCGAAAAAGGTGCGGACGACGGGAGTTTTTCCCGAGCGGCGCGCGGCTTCGATCGTGGCGGCGGCCTTGTGGCGGTGGAGATCGATCATCGGACAATCCTATAATATTATATATTGCTAATGTAATGATGAGGCGGCGGAAGTCCAGTCGCGGCCTATTCGATCCCGCACAGCAGCCGCAGCCGCCACGCGGCGACCTGTACCGCAGCCTGCGCTGCGGCGAGGCGCGCCGTGGCTGCGATCGCCTCGCGCTCGGCATCGAGTTCGGCGAGCGGCGGCCTTGCCCCCGATCGCACTTCGAGCCGCGTGCCGCGCAGCGCCTCGCGCGCGGCCGTGTCGCCCTCGCGCGCGGCATCGAGCCCGCGTTCCGCGCTTTCGAGGCCGCTCCAGGCTTCGATCACAGCCTGCATCAGCTCGTCGCGCGCCTGTCGCAGCCGGGCTTCGCTCGCCGTCAGGTTGGCGCGTGCCTCGCGAACGCGCGCACTCCCCGCGCCGCTGTCGAAAAAGGTCCAGTGGCCGCGGAGCCCCACGGTGACGCTATCGGCGCGATAGTCGGGGAAAAACTGGTCGCGGACGCGCGCGCCCTCGGCAAATACGCCAACGGTCGGGCGATTGCTCGCCTTGGCGGCGCGAACCCCGGCCTCGGCGCCTTCGACGCTCGAACCCGCCTGCGCGAGCATGACATTGGCGAGCGTCGCTGCATCGAGGGCCTCACCGAGCGATGAAGGCACCTTTGGTCGCGGCGGCAGCGGAGACAATTTGCCCGCCGGCTTGCCGGTCAGCCGTTCGAAGCGCGCTTCGGCCGCCGCCAGCCGCCCTTGCGACTGGACGAACCAGGCCAGCCCCTCGGCGCGGCGCGCCTTTGCCTGCGCGACATCGCTGCTGGTCGCATCGCCGACGTCATAGCGCAGCCCTGCGTGGCGGACGATCTCGTCGAGCGCAGCGACCAGCCCGGAGTAGCTTGCCACCATCTCGCGCGCGGTCAGCACCTCGGCATAGCTCGACACGGTTGCGAGCGTCAGATTCTGCCGCGCCATGTCGGTGCCAAGCCTTGCGGCGCGCTGTCCAGCGGCGGCCTGGCCGATCGCCGAGGCAATGCGTCCGCCAGCGTAGAGCGGATATTCGCCGACGAGTTGGACCGCGTTCGGCGTGACGTCGTCAGCGGTCAGCCCGAAATAGCCGCCCGGATCGAGCCTCCCGTAACCGATGCTGCCTTCGACACGCGCCGTCGGTCCCGCCGCCGCCCGCGCCTGCGCGAGCCGCGCATCGGCGGCCTCGGCCTCAGCTTCGGCGGTGACCAGCGCGGGCGAATGCGCGCGCGCCTCGGCGATCGCGGTTTCCAGATCCTGCGCCTGGGCGATAGCAAGCGGGTACAGCGCGGTGACGACCGCAATCATGCGGAAACCGGCACGCCTCACTTAAAGGCGATACCCTGCCGCACGCCGAGCCGCTTGAAGAGCATCGCGGCGGGGCAGAAGCCCGTGAAGCTCGCCTGGATCAGGTTGAGGCCGGCGAAGACGGCGAGGCCGATCCAGTAGGGATGCACGAGCCAGGCGAGCGCGATGCTCAAGAGGACGATAAAACCGGCGAAACGCAGGACGGCACGATCGACGTTCATGGGATTATCCTTTCGTCAGAAGCGGAGTTTCTTGATGCCGAGGGCATGCATCGCGAGCTTTTCGTAGAAGGGCTCGCTCTCGCCCTTGCGGATTTTGCGCAGGAAATATTTCTCGAAGCCGATCTTGGCGAAATGCACCCATTTGCCGGACGACGACCAGTTGACGTTGCGCGGCGGGATCTGCGGCTGGGCGACGAAGGCGACGCCGCCGTCGCCGAAATCGGCCAGGCAGACCGCGTTCCAGGTCGCCTCATGCACCGGCGGCTTTCCGTCGACCTCGAGTTTCAGGTTCTGCGCGATCGCGGCGACCATCGATTCGATCATGAAACCGGTCTTCGGCACGCCGACGGGGACCGGGGTCGGGCCGACCGGTGGGATGGCGACGCAGACGCCCAGCGAATAGACATTGGTGAAGGTCGGGTTGCGCTGATGCTTGTCGGCGAGGATGAAGCCGCGCGGGTTGGTAAGCCCTTCGATCCCGAACACCGCATCGACGCCGCGGAAGGCGGGGAGCAGCATCGAATAGCCGAAGGGCAGGTCGTGCTTCGCCTTGATGCTGCCGTCCTCGGCGACTTCCTCGACATGCGCCAGGCCGGGCTCGAAGCTCGTGACCCGGGCGTTGGTGATCCATTTGACATGGCGGTTCCTGAACTCGCTCTCGAGCAGACCCTTGGTGTCGCCGACGCCGTCGAGACCGAGATGCCCGATATAGGGTTCGGCGGTAACGAAGGTCATCGGCACCTTGTCGCGAATCTTGCGGCGCTTGAGCTCGGTGTCGAGGATCAGCGCGAATTCATAGGCGGGCCCGTAGCAGGAGGCCCCCTGCGCCGCACCGACGACGATCGGGCCCGGATTTTCGCAGAAGCGGTCGAACGCGTCGGCGGCGGCGGACGCATGATCCGTCGAACAGATCGACACGGTGTTGGCGTCGGGGCCGAAACCCTCGATCTCGTCGAAAGCGAGGTGGGGACCGGTCGCGATCACCAGATAATCATAATCGACTGACGATCCGTCGTTCAGTTCGATCCGGTTGTCCTTGGGGTGGACCCATCTGGCGCCGACCGCAGTGAAACCGATACCCTTGCGCTTCATCACCGGGGGCAGGTGGACGCGGATCGCTTCGGGCTCGCGCCAGCGCACCGCGACCCATGGGTTGGAAGGCACGAACCAGTAATCTTCCTGGTCGCAGACGACCATGACCTCCGCCTTGCCCTTTACGGCTTCGCGAATTTCATAAGCGGCGATCGTGCCGCCGAGGCCGGCACCCAGAACGACGATCCGCGGCAACGACATATCTCTCTCCTTGTTCGAGGCGCGTGAGGCTCCGGCACCTTTCGATGCGGCCCGGTCGATATATATTATAGTTGCATAATATTAGCACTACGTAATATTAGCACTACGTAATATTAGCAATGTTGAAATTTTGTGGCGCTCGCTAGCCTGTCCATCAACCGAGGAGTTTGATCATGCTGAGCCTGTTCTGCCGTCCGCGATATAAGGGGATTCCCGCACAGGAACTTGCCGGCCTGTCGGTCGTGTGCGGGTGAGCGCCATGTCCCGCCGCTTCATCCTGCCCGCAGCGATGGTCACGCTTTCGCTGACGTTTTCGGCATGCGACGGCGGCGCATCCTTGCCGGCCGATCAGGCAGCCGAGGTGAAGGGCGAATCGCTGGTTCTCCGGTCCGTCGCCGTTACCGAATGGAAAGATGTCGGCGCGCTCGTCACCAGCGTCGACATGGCCGATGCGCGCGCGCGCATCCCCGGCATCCTCGAAAGCCTGACCGTCCGCGAGGGCGATCTTGTCCGCAAGGGACAAGTGATCGGCCGCGTCGTCGACAGCAGGCTCGGCTACGAAGGCGCGGCTTATGGCGCGCAGGCGGCCGCGGCGCAGGCGCAGGTCGCGCAGGCCGAGGCCGAGCTGGCGCGCGTCAAATATCTCCACGCCAACGGCGTCTATGCCCAGGCGCGGCTCGATCAGGCCGAGGCCGCGGCGCGCGCCGCGCGGGCGCAGGTCAACGCGGCGAAGGCGCAGCAATCGGCGGTCGGCGCGGTTGCGGGACAGGGCGCGGTCGTCGCTCCCTCGGCAGGGCGCGTCCTGATGGCGCAGGTTCCTGCGGGCTCCGCCGTCGCGGCCGGCACATCGATTGCGACGATCACCTCGGGGCCGATGGTATTGCGCCTCGAGCTTCCCGAAACATTGGCGGGCAAGGTGCGCGTCGGTAGCGCGGTCCTGGCGACGGGCCTGGCAGACGGTGCGAAGGGCGTTGCCCCGCACGCGACCGTCAGCCGTGTCTATCCCGCGGTGACTGGCGGGCAGATGGCCGCGGACGTCCGGATACCGGGACTTGCGAGCAATATGGTCGGCCGCCGGATCACCGCGCGGGTCGCGACCGGCGAGCGGCAGGCGCTCGTCGTCCCAGGGGGCTTCGTCGAAACCAGCTATGGCATCGATTATGTGACGATCCGCGTCGGCAAGGATTCGGCGTCGCGCGTGCCGGTCCAGATCGCGCCGTCGGACGACCCGGCACGCGTCGAAATCCTCTCGGGCGCGGCCACGGGCGATACGCTGATCGCACCGCCGGCCGGGGCGCGCCGATGAGCCTTGGCATCTCCGGTCGGCTGACGCGCGCGACGATCCAGAGCCCGCTGACGCCGCTGATGCTGCTCGCGGCGATCCTTGTCGGGCTGCTCGCGATTCTGACGATCCCGCGCGAGGAAGAGCCGCAGATCAGCGTGCCGATGGTCGACCTGATGGTCGCCGCGCCCGGCCTGTCGGCGAGCGATGCGGTCGAACTGGTCGGCAAGCCGCTCGAGACGATCGTCAAAAGCGTCGATGGCGTCGAGCATGTCTATACGCAGGCCGAGGATGACGGGGTGTTGGTCACCGCGCGTTTCCTGGTTGGTTCGGATCCCGACGATGCCGCGACGCGCATCAACGAGCGACTGTCGGCGAACATGCACCGCATCCCGGCGGGCATCGCAGCGCCGCAGGTGACGGTGCGCGGGATCAGCGACGTGCCGATCGTCGTGCTGACGCTGTCGCCCGAGCCCGGTGCGCGCGGCGAATGGACCGAGCAGGCGCTGCACGCGCTCACGACCCGGCTGCGCACCGAGGTTGCGAAGGTCGACGATGTCGGGCTGACCTTCATCGCGGGCGGGCAGGAGGAACAGCTTCGCGTCACGCCCGACCCCGCGAAGCTGGCCGCGCACGGGGTATCGCTCGGCACGGTGCGCGAAGGCGGTGCGGCGACGGCGGTGGTTGCGGGGCAGACGGTGCGGAGCGCGGCCGATCTGGCGACGATCACCGTGCGCGGGGCGAACGGCAGCCCCGTCTATCTGCGCGACGTCGCGACGGTGACGCAGGGACCGGGCGAGGAGCAGGCGCGCGCGTGGCGCTGGGCGAAGGGCGGGGACGGACGCTGGTCGATGGCGCCCGCGGTCAGCCTCGCCGTCGCGAAGCGTTCGGGTGCCAACGCCGTGAACGTCTCGCACGCCGTCGTCGCGCGGGTCGAAGCGCTGCGCGGCACGCTGATTCCCGCCGGAGTCGATGTCGCGGTCACCCGCAACTATGGCGAGACCGCCAACGAAAAAGCGAACGAGCTGATCTTCCACCTCGGCCTTGCCACCGTGTCGATCGTCATCCTGATCGGCTTTGCGATCGGCTGGCGCGAGGCGGCGGTGACCGCGGTGGTGATCCCGACGACGATCCTGCTCACCATGTTCGCATCGAACCTGATGGGCTTCACGATCAACCGCGTCAGCCTGTTCGCGCTCATTTTTTCGATCGGCATCCTCGTCGACGACGCGATCGTGATGATCGAGAATATCGCGCGCCACTGGGCGATGGCCGACGCGCGGAGCCGCATCGATGCGACGGTCGATGCCGTCGCCGAGGTCGGGAACCCGACGATCAGCGCGACGCTGACCGTCGTTGCGGCGTTGCTGCCGATGCTCTTCGTCTCCGGGTTGATGGGCCCCTATATGGCACCGATCCCGATCAATGCTTCGGCGGCGATGCTCTTCTCCTTCTTTGTCGCGGTGATCATCGCGCCGTGGCTGATGGTGCGCTTTGCCAGAAATGCGCTGGCGCACGGCCACGACGACCATGCGACCGGCGGCAAGCTGGGCGTGCTTTACGGCCGCGTCGCGGCCCGCGTGATCCGCGACCGCAAGAGCGCGCGGAATTTCCTGATCGCGGTCGGCGTCGCGACGCTCGTTGCCTGCTCGATGTTCTATTTCAAGGCGGTGACGGTGAAACTGCTCCCATTCGACAACAAATCGGAGGTGCAGCTCGTCCTCGACATGCCCGAAGGCACCTCGCTCGAGACGACGGGGCGCACGCTCGACGCCGCAGCGGCCGTGGCACGGCAATTGCCCGAAGCGCGCTCGATGGAGGCTTATGCGGGCACCGCGGCGCCGTTCAATTTCAACGGCCTCGTCCGCCATTATTTCCTGCGCAGCCGTCCCGAGATGGGCGATGTGATGGTGACGCTCGCGCCCAAGGGCGAGCGCGACCGGTCGAGCCACGCGCTCGCGCTCGACCTGCGTGACAAGCTGAAAAAGGCGTTGCCGCTGCCCGCCGGTGCGTCGATCAAGGTCGTCGAGACACCGCCGGGCCCGCCGGTGCTCGCGACGATGCTCGCCGAAATCTATGGCCCCGACGAGGCGACGCGGCGCCGGACCGCCGAGCAGGTCGAGAAATTGTTCCGCACCATCCCCTATGTCGTCGATGTCGACAACAGTTTCGGCGTGCCGCGCCCGCGGCTGCGCCTCGTCCCCGACCGCGCGCGGATGGACGCCTATGGCATTTCGGAGCGCCAGCTCTTCGACAGCATCGGCGCGCTGCTTGGCGGACAAACCGTCGGCTATGCGCCGCGTGGGCAGGGGCGTGATCCGCTGCCGATCCGCATTGCACTCGATCAGTCGCAGCGAACGTGGAGCGCCAGCCTCGCCGCGACGCCGGTCGCGAGCATGGGGCCGGGCGGACGGCTCGTTCAACTGGGCGAGATCGTCGAGGCGCGCGAGGAAAAGGGTTCGCCGGCGCTGTTCCGCCGCAATGGACGCGCCGCCGACATGGTCACCGCCGAACTCGCGGGCGACTATGAGGCGCCGATCTATGGCATCTTCGCGGTCGACGATGCGATCGAGGCGTTCGACTGGAAGGCGCACGGGATGACGAAACCCGTCATCCGCTTCAACGGCCAGCCCGAGAATGAAGCGGTGCCGACTTTGCTGTGGGACGGCGAGTGGGAGATCACCTGGGTGACCTTCCGCGACATGGGCGCGGCCTTCATGGTCGCGCTGCTCGCCATCTATGTGCTCGTCGTCGGGCAGTTCAGGAACTTCAAAATCCCGCTCGTCATCCTGACGCCGATCCCTTTGACGCTTGTCGGCATCGTGCTCGGGCACATGCTGTTCGGGGCACCCTTCACCGCAACCTCGATGATCGGCTTCATCGCGCTCGCGGGGATCATCGTGCGCAACTCGATCCTGCTCGTCGATTTTATCAACCACGCGAAACGGCCTGAAAAGCCGCTGCGCGACACCTTGATCGAGGCCGGGATGATCCGCTTCAAGCCGATCGTGCTCACCGCGGCGGCGGCGATGATCGGCGCGGCGACGATCCTGACCGACCCGATCTTCCAGGGTCTCGCCATATCTTTGCTCTTCGGGCTTGCCTCCTCGACACTGCTGACGGTGCTGGTTATTCCCGCGATCTACATCGTCCTCCGCGACGATGGCCGCGAAGGAAGCCTCTCTCCATGACAAAGCCGACCGACCTCTCGATCCTCAAGCGCGATGCGCATGAAATGGCGGGTTATCTCAAGCTGCTCGCGAACCCCGAGCGCCTGCTGATGCTGTGCCAGATGGACGAGCGCGAGGTATCGGTGGGCGAACTGACCGAGATTTCCGGCCTGTCCCAGTCGGCGGTGTCGCAGCACCTCGCGCGTTTCCGCAAGCAAGGGATCGTGTCGCTACGCGGCGAGGCGCAGACGCGATATTACAGTCTGTCGGACCCGAAGATGCAGCGGATTATCGCGGCACTGTGCGAGGCCTGCCGCGGCGAATAGACACGACACGCGCCCCTCCTGACGGGGTCGGGTGGGAGGGGATGCCTTGTTAAGGGCGTTTGCGCTAAATCAACACCGGACGTACCGCAATCGTCTAGTCCGATCCGGTTGTCGACCGGGCCCGCGCGAAAGATACTCATGGCGGACGAAATCGAACTGAAACTCGAACTCAGCCCTAGCGCTGCGGTTGCCATCGAAGCGTCCGGCCTGCTGCCAGGCGGGTCGACCCGTGCCCGGCAATCGTCGATCTATTTCGACACCCCTGATCACGCTCTCGATCGCGCGGGGGTTTCGCTTCGTATCCGCAAATCGGAAGGCAAGCGGGTGCAGACGATCAAGGCGGCGGGCGCCAGCACCGCAGGCCTGTTCGCGCGATCGGAATGGGAACGCGCCGTCATGGACGACATTCCGGTCTTCGATGCCGCAACCTGCTTGCCGAACAGTCTCGACGACTGCATCGACACCATCGCGCCCATTTTCGAAGTAGGGGTCGACCGGCGTAGCTGGATCATCGCGGAGGGCGATGCGACGATCGAAGTCGTCCTCGATCGGGGCGACGTTGCCGCTGGCGATCGCCAGTCTTCGATCTGCGAAATCGAGCTGGAGCTGAAATCGGGCGCTCCCTCCGCCTTGTTCGCCCTCGCACGCAAGCTCGATGCCGTCGCGCCAGTGCGCCTGGGCGTCCTGACCAAGGCGGAACGCGGCTATCGACTGGCCGGACCGGCACCCGCCATGTTCAAGGCCGAACCCGTCCTGCTCGCCGACGGAACAGCTCCGGGGCGAGCGTTCGCGATCGTCGCGCAGAGCTGCATACGGCAGTTCCGGCTCAATGAGGCGCTATTGTTGGCCGAGGGAAGCGCCGGCGCGCTGCATCAAGCACGCGTGGCGCTCCGCCGGCTGCGCTCGGCTTTTTCGATCTTCCGGCCGATCATCGGTGAATTGGGCTCGGCGCTTGCCGCAGACCTGCGCTGGCTGGCAGCGGAGTTGGGGGAAGCGCGCAATCTTGACGTGCTCTTGGCACGGACCCGGCCCGGTTCGCTGCACGACCATGTCGCCTTGGCGCGCGACGCGGCCTATCGCCGCGTTGGCGAGGTTTTGGAGATGCCGCGGACGCGGCAGTTGATGCTCGATCTGGCGGAGTGGATCGCGCGCGCCGGCTGGCCCGGACCTGCGGAAGAAGACTTGCCGGCGCGCGCCTACGCGGTCGCGGCGCTCGACCATTGCTACCGCCGCGCGAGGAAACGGGGCCGCAAACTCGCGGGCCTTGACGACGCCGACCGGCACGAGGCGCGCAAGGCGGCCAAGAAGCTGCGCTATGCGGCGGAATTCCTGGGCAGCCTGTTCGTCCGCAAGCGCGACCGCCGACGTTATGCAGAATTCATCGCATCGCTGCAGGCGTTGCAAGACCAGCTTGGCGCGCTCAACGATCTGGCGATGGCGGCCCTTGTCCTTGAAAAACTAGGGGTCGCGGGCGATGCCGAGGCGTCGCGGTTGACGGCGGAAGGTCAGAAAAAGAAGCTCCTTCGCGCCGCAGAGGCTGCGCATGGACAATTGTTCGATCTGAAGCGATTCTGGCGTTAGGGTGGCTTGGCCCCGCCGTTAGGGTCAGACGCGCCGCAGCAGGCCGACGATACGGATCAGGAAGGCGGTCGACCAGCCGATCATGAGGATGCCGTTGATCCCTTCGATCGCCGACACGAGCCGCCATGGTTTCGCCATCACATCGTCGCTGTAGCCGATGGCGCCATAGGTGATCGTCGAGAAATACACCGCCTCGCGCAGGCTATCGATCGCGCCGATGACGAGGAAAGTCAGTGCATAGACCCAGATTTCGACCCCATGCAGACCGATGAGGGCAAGGATCGCGAAGAGCAGCGTGCCGAGGCCGCGCAAGGAGGCGGGGTGCATGTGGCCGCCGGCCTCCTGCTGCGCCTCGAGGCGGAGGAGCCGCGCCAGCAGGATCAGCCCCGCGCCGTGGATGAGCACGGTTACCGTCACCATGAGCGTCGCGAGCAGCAGTTCGCGGATCATGGCCGCGGCGCCGACGGGGTGCGCATGTTTGGGCGCGTCACTCGAACCTTGCTCATCGACATGTCGCGTTGCCGTTCCTTCCGGTGGAGCGGCACAGGGTGCAATAGGTGACCGTCTGGCGGGATTGGTAGAACTACCTAGGGCCGCCGGGTGCGGCGCGGTATTCCGGCTCGAAGTTCCCGGCGTCCTTGGGCTTATGACCATTGACCCCGATCAATGACCTCGCCCGCGCATCGGTCCAAATGCCCGCAATCGCAGGAGAAGCAATATGCGCAATATCTTGGTCCATGCCGACGACGGTCCGGGGATGAAGGCCCGGTTCGAGAGCGCGCTGGCGATCGGCAAGCGGCGGCGGTCGCACTTGAATTTCGTGATCAGTTCGCCCTTTCAGCAGTTCATCGCCACCGATCCGTTCGGCGGCATGTATCTGGCGAGCGATCAGCTGAGCAAGGCGCAGCAAGCCGACGAAGCACTCGCCGGCCGCCTGCGCGCGGATCTGGAACGCGAGGATGTGCCGTGGGACGTCAGCGTGTCCGACGGCGACGTCGTATCGACGCTCGCGCTGGCCGCGGCGCTGGCCGATCTCACGATCGTTTCGCTGGGGACCGCGGATCGGCGCCGCAGTTTTACGCCGCCGATGATGGCCGGGGATATTGCCATGGCTGTTCCCGCTCCGGTTCTCGCCATTCCCGAACCCTGCGGTCCCGTCGATCTCGATGCGCCGGTGATGGTCGCGTGGAACGGTAGCCCGCAGGCGGCGCACGCGATCCGCGCTGCGGTGCCGTTGATGGCCAACGCCAGCAGAATCCTTCTCGTGACCGTCGGAGAGGCCCGGGGGCAGGTCGCCGCGGACGACGCGCTGCGCTATCTCTCGCGCCATGATCTTCATGCCGAGCTGCGCGAGGTCGGGCGCGGTGCCGAGACGATCGAAGAGACGCTCGAGCGCGCGGCGGTCGAGCTGGGGGCGGGCATGATCGTGATGGGCGCATTCGGGCATACCCGCTTGCGTGAGACGGTTTTCGGCGGCGTCACGCGCTATTTGCTCGAAGCGGCGCCGGCTCCCTTGCTGTTGATGCACTGATCCCCAGCGGCTCGCTGCTTTCCAATGGTCACCGCCTGCTGTACGGCGGCGGCGTGACCGACTGCGCCGCCTGTGTCGTACGAAACCGCGCGATTTGCGCGAGCCTCGACGCGACCGAGCTTGCGGACCTGGGCAAGATGGGGCGCAGGCAGAAGGTCCGGCAGGGTCAGACGTTGTTGTGGGAAGGCGATGGCGCGCCCGTGGTCGCGAATGTGCTCGACGGTGTGCTGAAGCTGGTCGTATCGACCGCCGACGGGCGCGAGCAGATCGTCGGCGTCGTCTTTCCGTCCGATTTCATCGGCCGCCCGTTCGGCAAGGAGAGCCCGTACAGCGTCACCGCGATGACTGACGCCGAAGTGTGCATTTTCAACCGCAACAGTTTCGACGAATTCGCCAGCTCGCACCCCGACCTCCAGCAGAAATTGCTGCGCCGCACGCTCGACGAGCTCGATCGCGCGCGGCACTGGATGATGCTGCTCGGGCGCAAGTCGGCGACGGAAAAGGTCGCGTCCTTCCTGCTCGAAATGTCCGGGCGCCTGTCGGGGCGGGGGTGCGATGCGGGTTCGACGCGCGGCGCCTTCGAACTGCCCTTCGGTCGCCAGCAGATCGCCGATATATTGGGGCTGACGATCGAGACGACGAGTCGCCAACTCACCAAAATGCGCGCCGACGGTGTGATCGACCTGCCCTCGCGCCGCGAGATCGTGATCCACGACCGCGCGGCGATGGAGGATATGGCGGGCTGACCGTCGGCGCGAGTTGGGGACGCTCAGAAGCGGAAGGCGACGCCGGCGCTGATCACCCAGGGATCGAGTTTGTGCTTGGTGCGCAGCACCTCGGTCGCCCCGGCGAACCAGTGCGCGGCCGGGCGCAAGAAATAGCGCTTGGCATCGAGCGTAACCGCCAGCCCCTTGGCATTCACGGGCACATCGATGCCGGCCTGCAGCGCGACGCCCAGCGTGTCGTCCATCTTCTGCCGCGTCGCGCCGAGCGCGACGGCCGTCGCGCCGGGCTTTTCGTCGATGAAGATGAAATAGCTCGGCCCCGCACCCACATAGGGCTGAACGCCGCCCTCCGTGCCGAAATGATATTTGAGCGTCAGCGTCGCGGGGACGATGTTCGCATTGGACACCAGCCCCGCCCCGGCGAGCCCGCCGCGCCCGACGACGTCATGCTGGGTGACGCCCGCGATCGTTTCGACCGAGATATTGTCGGTGACGAAATATTCGATCGCGACGGTCGGGACGACATTGTCGTCCGCCTTGGTCTGCGCGTCCGCGGGCAGGCCGATCAGGTCGAGCTTCACGTCCTTGATCTTGCCGTCGGGCGCCACATAGGTTGCGAGCAGCTTGAACTGGACGTCGCCGCTCTTCGCGGCGGCGTGCCCCGGTGTGGCCAGCGCGACAGCCAGGGCGGCCAGGGACATATATCGGCATTTCATGGGACTTTGCTCCTGTTGTTGACAGAGCCGTCCCTGCGCCGCGCGTCCGCCGGCCGCATTGATGGAGCACAACCAATTCGTTGATCCCGGTCAATGTTTCGCCGCCTGCGCGCGTCCAAGAGCGACCGGAAGCGCGGCGCGAAGCCGCTGGAAGCGGGGACGAGCATATGGACGGTCTAGTGATGAAAGCGGGCGGCTGGCTGGCGCTGGCGCTGTTCGCGCTGGTCATGGCGGCGCTGGCGGTCGATGCGCCGTTCGCCGTGCATATGGTCATCGTCGCGGCTGCCTGCCTGGCGGTGCTCTGGGCGACCATTTCCCGGGCGGATTATGGCGCGATCGCGCGCGGCCTGTTGAAGATGCCCGCCGACCAGGGCGTCTATGACGACGATCCCGTCCGCTGGGGTGTCATCGCGACGCTGTTCTGGGGCATTGCAGGCATGGCGGCGGGGTTGTTCATCGCGCTCCAGCTCGCCTTTCCGGTGCTCAACCTCAATCTGGAATATACGACCTTCGGGCGGCTGCGCCCGCTCCACACCTCGGCGGTGATCTTTGCGTTCGGCGGCAATGCGTTGATCGCGACGAGCTTTTACGTCGTTCAGCGCACCTGCCGCGCGCGGCTTGCCTTTCCCAACCTCGCGCGCTTCGTCTTCTGGGGCTATCAGCTCTTCATCGTCCTCGCGGCGACGGGATATTTGATGGGCGTCACCGAAGCGCGCGAATATGCCGAGCCCGAATGGTATGTCGACCTGTGGCTGACGGTCGTCTGGGTCGCCTATCTCGCGGTCTTCGTCGGCACGATCGTCAGGCGCCGCGAACCGCATATCTATGTCGCGAACTGGTTCTACCTCAGTTTCATCATCACCATCGCGATGCTGCACATCGTCAACAATCTGTCGATGCCCGCGAGCATCTTCGGGTCGAAAAGCTATGCCGCCTTCGCCGGGGTGCAGGATGCGCTGACGCAATGGTGGTACGGGCATAATGCGGTCGGTTTCTTCCTGACCGCGGGCTTCCTCGCGATGATGTATTATTTCGTGCCGAAGCAGGCCGAGCGGCCGGTGTACAGCTACCGCCTGTCGATCATCCACTTCTGGTCGCTGATCTTCCTCTACATCTGGGCGGGTCCGCATCATCTCCATTACACCGCGCTGCCGGATTGGGCGCAGACGCTGGGCATGGTGTTCTCGATCATGCTGTGGATGCCGAGCTGGGGCGGGATGATCAACGGGCTGATGACGCTCAACGGCGCGTGGGACAAGATCCGCACCGACCCGATCATCCGCATGATGGTGATGGCGCTCGCCTTCTATGGCATGAGCACCTTCGAAGGCCCGATGATGTCGATCAAATGGGTCAACTCCATGTCGCACTATACCGACTGGACGATCGGCCACGTTCATTCGGGCGCGCTCGGCTGGAACGGCATGATCACCTTTGCCAGCGTCTATTATCTGGTACCGCGCCTGTGGGGCCGCCAGCGCCTCTACAGCCTGCGCATGGTCAACTGGCACTTCTGGCTCGCGACCGTCGGGATCGTTTTCTACGCCGCCTCGATGTGGGTCGCCGGCATCATGCAGGGACTGATGTGGCGCGAATATGGCGCCGACGGCTACCTCGTCTACAGCTTTGCCGAAAGCGTCGCGGCGATGCATCCGATGTATCTGATCCGCGCCGCGGGCGGGGCGATGTATCTCGCCGGCTTCCTCATCATGATAGTCAACGTCTGGGCGACGCTCGCGGGCAGGGTTCGCGCCGAAAAGCCGATGACCGAAACCCCCTACAGCGCCGCAGCGGACCGCCCGCTCGCGCCCGTGCCCGCCGAATAAGGAGCCCGGACAATGGCCACCCACCCCGCCGAAAAGCGCCTGAGCCACAAGAAGCTCGAGCGCAACGTCAGCCTGCTCGGCCTGTTCGCGCTCGTCGCGGTCGCGATCGGCGGCATCGTCGAGATCGCGCCGCTGTTCTGGATCGACAATACGATCGAGAAGGTCGACGGAATGCGCCCCTATACTCCGCTCGAGCTGGCGGGCCGCAACATCTATATGCGCGAGGGCTGCTACACCTGTCACAGCCAGATGATCCGCCCGTTTCGCGACGAGGTCGAACGCTATGGCCATTACAGCCTGGCGGCCGAGAGCATGTACGACCATCCCTTCCAATGGGGGTCGAAGCGCACCGGGCCCGACCTTGCGCGTGTCGGCGGGCGCTATTCGGACGAGTGGCACAAGGCGCATCTGATCGACCCGCGCAGCGTCGTGCCCGAGTCTATCATGCCGCCCTATGCCTTTCTCGCCGAGCGCGACCTATACGTCGGCGACATGCGCAGCGACCTCACCGCGCTGTCGCGCGTCGGCGTGCCCTACAGCAAGGAAGCCATCGCCGCGGCGAACGAGGATCTGAAGGCGCAGGTCGATCCGGCGGCGGGCATCGATCTGCAGAAACGCTATCCGAAGGCGCAGGTGCGCGATTTCGACGGCAATCCCGATCGCTTGTCCGAAATGGATGCGCTGATCGCCTATCTCCAGATGCTCGGCACGCTCGTCGATGTCGAAAAGGCCGCCCCGCAGGAACAGGGCGCCGCGCCGCAGGAGACGAAGCGGTGACCTACAACGATCTGCGCCATTTCGCCGACAGCTGGGGGCTGCTCGCGATGACCATCCTGTTTCTGGGCCTTGTCGCCTGGCCGTTCCGCAAGGGGTCGCGCCGCCGCAACGAAGAGGCCGCAACGATGATCTTCAAGGACGACGAGCATGGCTGACCGCAAGCGCATCGACGAAGCCACCGGCACGAGCACGGTCGGCCATGAATGGGACGGGATCGAGGAACTCGACACACCGATGCCGCGCTGGTGGCTATGGACCTTTTACGCCAGCATCGTGTGGGCGTTCGGCTATGTCATCCTCTATCCCGCCTGGCCGCTGGTGAACAGCGCGACCGAGGGCGTACTGGGGTGGAGCAGCCGCGGCGAGCTGGAGCAGGCGATGCAGGCGCACGCGGTGCGCCGCGCCCCGATCACCAATGCCATCGCGGCGACGGCGCTGACCGACCTGCCCGCCAAACCCGAACTGATGCAGGCGGCGGTGCAAGGCGGCGCCGCGTCTTTTCGCGTGCATTGCGTCCAGTGTCACGGCGCCGGCGGGGCGGGCGTGAAGAAGCTCTACCCCAGCCTGACCGACGATGACTGGCTGTGGGGCGGCGATCTCGCGAGCATCGAATATACGATCGCCCACGGCATCCGGAACCCCGATCACGAGGCAACGCGCATCAGCCAGATGCCCGCTTTCGGACGCGACGGCATCCTCGATGCCGCGCAGATCGCCGACCTGGTCAGCCATGTTCGCCTCATCAGCCGGCAGGAACAACCGAGCGCGGCGTCGAGGCGCGGCGAGGCACTGTTCCAGGCGAACTGCGCTGTTTGCCACGGCGCGACTGGCGCCGGCGATCGCACCGTCGGCGCGCCGAAACTGACCGACGCCGTCTGGCTCTATGGCGGCGATCGCGACAGCCTGACCGCGACGATCGCGCAGCCGCGCAACGGCGTGATGCCGCGCTGGGGCCACCGGCTCGACCCGGTGACGGTCAAGATGCTGGCGACCTATGTCTATTCGCTGGGTGGCGGCGAGAAAGCGGCGCGCGCGGCGGCGGCGGCATCCGAAGGGCAGGGAGCCGATGGCCAGCCCTGACGACCTGACCGGCGAAAACGCGCCGCTCTATGCGGCGCGCAAAGGCGTCTATCCCAAAAAGGTCGACGGCCCCTTTCGCCGCTTCAAATGGGCGATCATGGGGGTCACCCTGGCGATCTATTATGGCACCCCGTGGATCCGCTGGGACCGCGGTCCTTATGCGCCCGATCAGGCGGTGCTCGTCGACCTCGCGAACCGCCGTTTCTACATGTTCCAGATCGAAATCTGGCCGCACGAATTTTATTATGTCGCGGGTCTGCTCATCATGGCTGGGATCGGGCTGTTCCTCGTCACCAGTGCGGTGGGGCGCGCCTGGTGCGGCTATGCCTGTCCGCAAACGGTGTGGACCGACCTCTTCCAGCATGTCGACCGGCTGGTCGATGGCGACCGCAATGCGCAGATCCGGCTTGCGAACGGTCCCTGGACCTTCGAGAAGCTCGCCAAGCGCACCGTCAAATATGGAATCTATCTCGTGGTCGCCTTCTGGACAGGCGGCGCGTGGATCATGTATTTCGCCGATGCGCCGACGCTGACCGCCGATTTCTGGGCCGGACAGGCCGCGCCGGTCGCCTATGGCACTGTCGCCGTGCTCACCGCGACCACTTTCATCTTCGGCGGCTTCATGCGTGAACAGGTGTGCATCTATATGTGCCCCTGGCCGCGCATCCAGACCGCGATGATGGATGAAAAGTCGCTGCTCGTGACCTATAAGGAGTGGCGCGGCGAACCGCGCGGCAGCGTCAAGAAGGCAGAGGCGCATCCCGGCGCGTTTGGCGACTGCATCGACTGCAACCAGTGCGTCGCGGTGTGTCCGACCGGGATCGATATTCGCGAAGGGCCGCAGATCGGCTGCATCACCTGCGCGCTGTGCATCGATGCCTGCGACGGCGTGATGAAACAGGTCGGACGCCCGCGCGGGTTGATCGATTATTGCACGCTCGACGATGCTGCGATCGAAAAGACGGGCGGCGTCGGCAAACCGGTCGTGAAGACGCTGCTGCGACCGCGCACGCTCGTCTATTTCGGCATATGGAGCGCGATCGGCGCCGCGATGCTGTTCTCGCTGGGGCAGCGGACGCGGCTCGATCTCGCGGTCCAGCACGAGCGCAGCCCGCTCTATGTCCAGCTGTCCGACGGCCATATCCGCAACAATTACACGCTGAAGCTGCGCAACATGGAAACGCGCCCGCGCCGCGTCGCGGTGACGGTTGACGGGCTGAAGGGTGCCGCGCTGTGGACCGAAGCGGGGTCGCGCGAAACCGCGAAGCAGCGCATCGAAATTGCGCTCGCTCCCGACAGCGTCACGCGGCTCAAGCTGTTCATTGCGGCGCCGGGCGCCGGTCCGGCGCGGCAGGATTTCACCATCGCGACGCGCGGCCTCGACGGCGATCCGCGCGGCGACAGCGACATCATCCAGTTCGACCGGCCGGAGCCAGGACAATGACAGGAAAACGGGCCCCCAAGCCGTTCACCGGCTGGCACATGACGGCCATTCTTGTGGCCTTCTTTACCACCGTCGTCGTGGTCAATTTCACGATGGCGCGCCTCGCCATGTCGACCTTTGGCGGCAAGGTGGTCGAAAACAGCTATGTCGCGAGCCAGCATTACAACACATGGCTCGAACGCGCGAAGGCGCAGGATCGTCTGCGATGGGCGCCGACGGTAACGCTCGATCCCGATCGGCGCGTTCGCATTGAAATTCGAAAGGATGGCCGGCCGCTCTCGGGACTGCGCGTGCGCGCGGCGGCCAGCCATCCCCTTGGGCGCACCGCTCCCGTCACGCTTCGTTTCGTGGCCGTGGAGGAGGGCGGGTGGCGCTCGGTCGAGCCGCTGGCGATGGGGCGCCAGCGGCTCGACATCCGCGTTGCGAAGGGCGGGGACAAAGCGCGCTTCCGGATCGACCTGCAATGAGCGCCGCGACCCTGATCGAACGCGATTTTGCGGTCCCCGACATTCGCTGTGCCGGATGCATTGCCAAGCTGGAACAGGGGCTCGTCCGCGACCGGCGTATCGCCGCCGCGCGTGTCAACTTCACCGAAAAGCGCGTCCACCTCTCGTGCCTGCCCGATGCCGAGATGCCCGATCTCGTCGGCGCCTTCGCGTCGCTGGGGTTCGAGGCGCATCCCGTCGGCAACGGGCCGGGTGAGACCGATCTTGCCGCGGCCGACACCCGCGAGCTGCTGCGCGCCGTCGCCGTCGCGGGCTTCGCGATGATGAACATCATGCTGCTGTCGGTGTCGGTATGGTCGGGTGCGGCGGGGGCCACGCGAGATCTCTTCCACTGGCTCTCGGCGATGATTGCGCTGCCGACGATCGCTTATGCCGGCCGGCCCTTCTTCCGTTCGGCGTGGCGCGCGCTCCGCCATCGCCAGACCAATATGGACGTACCGATCAGCATCGGCGTGCTGCTCGCGAGCGCGCTCAGCCTTTATGAAACCGCGACGCATGGGCCGCACGCCTATTTCGATGGCGCGGTCATGCTGCTCTTTTTCCTGCTCTGCGGGCGCTGGCTCGACAGCGTGATGCGCGACCGGGCGCGCGGCGGCGTTGCCGCGCTGCTGCGCAATATGGGCACGGGCGCGCTGGTGCTGCGCGGCGAAGGGTCGGGACATTGGGTCGACGCGACCGCGCTCGAGCGTGGCATGGTCATGCTGGTCGCGGCGGGCGAGCGTCTTGCCGCCGACGGTGTCGTCGTGAGAGGCGAAAGCCGGCTCGATCTGTCGCTGCTCACCGGCGAAAGCGCGCCGGTCGCGGCGCATGTCGGCGACCATGTTCACGCCGGGACGCTCAATCTCGACGCGCCGATCCGGATCCGGGTGACCGCTGCCGGCGCCGATACGGCGATCGCCGACATCGCGCGGTTGATGGGCGAGGCGGCGCAGGGCAAGTCGCGCTACGTCCGCATCGCCGACCGCGCCGCGCGGCTTTATGCGCCGGCGGTCCACGCGCTCGCGCTGCTGGCCTTTGTCGGCTGGATGGTGACGGGCGCGGGATGGCATCACAGCCTGCTGATCGCGGTCGCGGTGCTCATCATCACCTGCCCCTGCGCGCTCGGCCTCGCGGTTCCCGCGGCGCAGATCGTCGCGGCGGGCGAACTGATGCGCGTCGGCGTGCTCATCAAGGACGGATCCGCGCTCGAACGCCTGGCCGAAGTCGACTGCGCGCTGATCGACAAGACCGGCACGCTCACGCTCGGCCGTCCCGTCGCGCTCGATCTGGACGGGCTCGGCGTTCAAGCCGAAGGATTGCTTCTCGCGCTGGCGCAGGTCAGCCGTCATCCGCTGAGCGAGGCCTTGCTCCGCGATCTGACGGCGCGCGGGATCGAGCCCGAAGCCGTGGAAGATATCCGCGAAATCCCCGGCTTCGGCGTCGAGGCCATGTGGAAGGGACTCAGGGTGTCGCTTGGCCGGCCGCACCAGAATTTGAACGACAGCGCGCTCGCCACGCAGCTTTCGATCGATGGGGAAGCGGTGGCGACCGTCCACTTCGCCGACCAGCTTCGTCCCGATGCCCGCAGCGCGGTTGACGCGCTGCGGGCGGAGGGGCTCGATGCGATGATCCTGTCGGGCGACCGCGCCGAAGCCGTCGCGCCGGTGGCGCGGGCGCTTGGCATGACGGCGCAGACGGGCATGAGCCCGCAGGACAAGCTCGCGGCGATCGCGCGGCAGGCGGGGCTGGGGCGCAAGGTCCTGATGATCGGCGACGGGCTGAACGATGGCCCCGCGCTTGCGGCGGGCCACGCATCGATGGCGCCGGGCTCGGCGAGCGATGTCGGCAAGAACGCCGCCGACTGCATCTTTTTGGGCGACCGCATGATGCCAGTGGTCCAGACGCTCCGCATCGCGCGGCGGACGCAGGCGATCGTCCGGCAGAATTTCGCGCTGGCGATCGGCTATAATGTCGTTGCCGTGCCGCTAGCCTTTCTGGGGCATGTAACGCCGCTCGTCGCGGCGCTCGCGATGTCGGGATCGTCGCTCCTCGTCGTCGGTAATGCGATGCGGCTGAAAAGGGCGATCCGGTGAACGGGCTCGTTTTTCTGATCCCGATCGCGTTGGGCCTCGGACTCCTCGGGCTCGCGGCCTTTTTCTGGTCGCTGCGCCGGGGGCAGTTCGAGGACCTCGACGGCGCTGCGCTGCGCATCTTCGTCGAGGATGAAGAGGACCGGGCCGCATGATCGTTCGGGCGTTCGCCTCGTTCGCGGGGGTGGCCGGGCTCGCGCTGGCGCCGTTGACCGGCGACACGCGGGTGCTGGTGGTCCCCGATTGCGGCGGCGGCCGGCACATCATGATCGTGCCGGACGATGCGGACACGCCCACGGAAGAGGGTGGAGGCTGCGCGAAGGCGTGCCACGCGATGACCGACCGGCGCCACGGGCCGACCGGCGCCCGGAAGGGCTGCTGCTGATGATCCTCTTGATCTGCGTCAATGCGATGTCGCATCCGGCAACCTAGGCAAGCGCAATGTGGAGTTATCACCCCGATCTTCTGGCGACCCCGGTGCCGCGCTACACAAGCTACCCGACCGCCGTCGAATTTGCCGATGACGTCGGCGCTGACGATTATGCGGCCGCGCTTGACCGGATCGAACCGGCCACGCCGGTCTCGCTCTACGTCCATATCCCGTTCTGCGACCAGATTTGCTGGTATTGTGGCTGCAACACAGGCGCGGCCAACCGCACGCAGCGGCTGGCGGACTATCTGGCGGCGCTGCGATCCGAAATCGCCGACGTCGCCAGGCGGCTAGGCGGCCGCGCGCGCGTTCAGCGGATAGCGTTTGGAGGCGGCAGCCCCAATGCGATCGCGCCGGTCGATTTCGTCCGCCTGCTCGACCGGATCCTGACCGTCTTCGACGCCATCGCGCCGGAAATCTCGATCGAGATCGACCCGCGCGGCTTTTCGGCCGATTGGGCGCGCGTTCTCGCGGCATCGGGCGTCGCGCGCGTCAGCCTTGGGGTGCAGACATTTTCACCGCAAATCCAGCACGCGATCGGGAGGATCCAGCCGCTCGCCGATATCGAAAATGCCGTGGCAAGTCTTCGCTTGCGCGGGATCGACGCGATCAATTTCGATCTGATGTACGGATTGCCGGGGCAGGGCCTCGACGATCTCGACGCGACGCTCGACGAGACAATCCGGCTCGCGCCAGGCCGCGTCGCGCTATTCGGCTATGCGCATCTCCCCGCGATGATCCCGCGCCAGCGCCGTATCGATGCCAGCAACCTGCCGGGCCATGAGTTGCGCTTCGAACAAGCCCGGCGCGGCTACG
Source organism: Sphingopyxis sp. JAI108 (assembly GCF_013410105.1). Taxonomy (GTDB): domain Bacteria; phylum Pseudomonadota; class Alphaproteobacteria; order Sphingomonadales; family Sphingomonadaceae; genus Sphingopyxis; species Sphingopyxis chilensis. The sequence goes on along the minus strand of NZ_JACCCJ010000004.1, from coordinate 47,064 downwards.
AACGTCTCGTCGCTGCGGGCTATCGGCCCATCGGCTTCGATCATTTCGCCCGCCCCGACGATCCGCTCGCCGTTGCCGCTGACGAGGGGCGGGTGAACCGGAACTTTCAGGGCTTTACCGATGATGATGCCCAGGTCCTGCTTGGCTTTGGCGCAAGCGCGATCAGCAAATTTCCCGACCTGATCGTCCAGAATGAAAAGCGCGCCGGACATTATCGCGATCTGGTCGAGGCCCGTGGGCTTGCCGCGATGCGCGGGGTGATAATCGATGCGAACGAACGCAGGCGCGGCGCGATCATTCGCGCGCTTCTTTGCAGCGGGCGGGCGCAAATCGATGCGCCCTTCAACAAGGAGGCCCATGCCGCGCTGGCTGGATTCGAGGACCGGGGCTTGATCGGTTGGGAGGGTGATGACCTCCTTATCCGCGATTCCGGACGGCCCTATGCGCGGCATGTCGCGGCGCATTTCGACCGCGTCCGGGGGGAATTGTAAGCGCGCGATCGCGGGGCCGTTTCTTGCCTTCGATTATGCGTTGGTCCGCGGTGTTTGACGCAGATCAAAGCGTCGATCTCTCGAATATGGTGAACAGGTTTTGAGGAGAACCGACGTGACCGCCGAAGACGATCCAAGACGGTATGCGCTCCCCTCTATCATGCTTCACTGGCTCATGGTCGCGCTTATTGTCGGCGTCTATGCGGCCATCGAACTACGTGAATTCTGGCCGAGAGGCAGCGCTACCCGCGAGGCGTTCAAGACCTGGCATTTCATGCTCGGCCTTTCGGTCTTCGGTCTTGTCTGGTTCCGGATCGCGGCACGGTTGATATGGGCCGCACCGCCGCCAGCAAGTGGTCCAGTCTGGAGAAAGACCGTCGCTGGGGCGACGCATCTCGCGCTTTATGTCTTGATGATCGCGATGCCGGTCGCGGGATGGCTCATCCTGAGCGCCGAAGGCGAGGCCATCCCCTTTTTCGGTTTCGACCTGCCGCCGCTGATCGCCGCGAATGCGGCACTGGCGGAGAATGTAGAGGATATCCATGAACTGGGCGGGACGATCGGATACTGGCTGATCGGGCTTCATGCCGCGGCGTCGCTGTTCCACCACTATATTCTCGAAGACAGGGGCTTGGCGCGCATGAGAGCAGGAACATGACGCAAACCGCAAATCATCTATCCGTCGGCAGCGAGGATGGGGCGAAGATGCGGCACATGTCGACGTGCTGATCGTCGAGGCCGGCATCTTGGGCATCGGTTCCGCGTATCTTTGTAGCATATTCATCGTGTTATGCGATGGGACCGGCCAATTCAGGCTCGCTGGCGGTTGCTATTGCCGGCAGGCGCGCGAGGCGTTGGCCGGTAGCGCCGGCATGCCGCCGGCGAGCATCACCGCGGCGCCGACCAGAATGAGCGTCGGGGCATCGGCTGCGAAGGATTTGGTCGCGAGATCGAGAAGGTCGAGCCTTGTAACGAGGTGTCGCTCGCCGGGCGCGCTGACTTCGCAGGCGATCATCACCGGCATTTCGCCCGGCATCCCCGCCTGCGTCAGACCGCGCCGGATTTCACCCGCAGCCTCGCGGCCCATGTAAAAGGCGAGGGTCGATCCACCGCGCGCCAGCGACGCCCAGTCGATGTCGAGCGCGGCGCCGCGGCGGCTGTGTGCCGTCACGAAGCGGACGTCGCGCGCAACGCCGCGCAGGGAAAGCGACATGCCGGCCGAAGCGGCGGCGGCGCTCGCGGCCGTAATGCCGGGGCAGATGCGGACCGGAAAGCCCGCGTTCTTCAGCGCCTCGATCTCTTCGGTGGCGCGGGCGAAGAGCGTCGGGTCGCCACCCTTCAACCGGACCACGCACTTGCCGGCGTGCGCGGCGGCAACAAGGAGTGCGTCGATCGCCGACTGGTCTTTCGAATGGCGCCCCGACCGCTTGCCAACGCTGACGGTCTCGGCGCGCGCGGGGATGAGGTCGAGGACGCCGCGCCCAACGAGCGCGTCATAAAAGACGATGTCGGCACGCTCGATCAGACGCACCGCCTTCATCGTCAGCAGTTCAGGGTCGCCGGGGCCGGCGCCGACCAACCACACCGTGCCGGGTGCGAAATCGTCAGGCTGCATTGCTGGTCTCCTCGGTCAGGATGCGCGCGAGCGCGGGGCGGCATGATCCGCAGTTGGTGCCGGCGCCGATCGCGCTGCCGATGGCGGCGACGTCGGCGAGGCCCTGGTCGCGGATCGCGGCGACGATCGTCTTGATGCCGATATCGAAGCAGACGCAGATGATCGGGCCACGGTCGGCTTGCGCACCCGGCGCGCGGCCTGCGAGCAGGGTGGGGGCGACGTCGGGGGCGCTGAGCTGAGCGATCAGCCAGCCGCGCGGCGGTAATTCGCCGGTTTCGGTGACGAAGAGCGCGCCGGCGAGGCGGCCGTTTGCGACGATGGCGATGCGCCGCGTGCCGCGCGCGGCATCCTGCGCCTCGATGCGCTCGCCCTTGGGCAGCAAAGCCTCGATCGATTTGAGATCGCCATTGCCTGCGACCTCCCACATCACGCCGGCCGGCACCGCTACGCGCGTCGCCCACAGGCAGCGCGGCGTATCGGACAGTTCGCGGGCGAGGAGCAGGAAGCCGCGCCATTTGGGCGTGACGGCGACGATCGACGCAGGGGTGCGCTTGAACCCCGGCTGACCCGAGACCGGATCGACGAGCGGACGCGGGAGCAGGCCGGTGCGCCCGCCGCTGGAGGTGCGATCGGTCCAGTGGATCGGCACGAACAGCTCGCCGGGACGCTGGCCGTTGTGGAAGGCGACGCGATAGAGGCTGTCGCCCTGCGGTGTCTCCACGCGCGCCAGCCCGCCGTCGGTGAGGCCGAGCCGCGTGCCGTCTTCGGGGTGAACCTCGACGAGCGGCTCCTCGCGGTGACGCGCCAGTTTCGGGGCAAGGCCCGTGCGCGTCATGCTGTGCCATTGGTCGCGGTAACGGCCGGTGTTGAGGGTAAGCGGCCATTTGGCCAGCGGTTCGGGTAGCGGCTTTTGCGCAATGGGGACCAGCCGCGCACGGCCGTCCTCGGTCGAGAAGCGCCCGTCGGCGAAGACATGGTCGCCGCCCCAGCGAAAGGGCTCCATAGCATCATAGGCGGCGTTGCCGCCCTGCGCGGCACCGGGCAGGGCGAAGAGGCGCGCGCGGTCATTGTCGTAATTCGACAGGCGGCAATGTTCGCGCCAGATATCGGCGGCGCGGTCATAGGTGAAGCCGTTCTTCCACCCCATCCGCCGCCCAACCTCTTTCACGATCCACCAGTCGGGCATCGCTTCGCCCGGAAGTTCGAAGATCGCGCGCTGGCGGCTGATCGTCCGGTCGCTGTTGGTGACGGTGCCGTCCTTTTCTCCCCACGCGGCGGCGGGCAGGCGGACATGGGCGAAGGCGCCGGTGTCGGTCTTTTCGATCACGTCGCTCACGACGACGAAGGGGCAGGCTGCGAGCGCGTCGCGCACGGCACTGCCGTTGGGCATCGATACGGCGGGGTTGGTCGCCATCACCCACAGCGCCTTGATGCGCCCTTCGCCGACCGCGCGGAAGAGGTCGACCGCCTTCAATCCCGGCTTTTCTGCGATGGCCGGCGACGCCCAGAAACGCTGGACGCGGTCCCGGCTTTCCGATGCGAAATCCATATGCGCGGCGAGCGTCGAGGCAAGGCCGCCGACCTCGCGCCCCCCCATCGCATTAGGCTGGCCCGTGATCGAGAAGGGCGCCGCGCCGGGTTTGCCGATGCGGCCGGTAGCGAGGTGGAGGTTGGTGATCGCGTTGACCTGGTCGGTCCCCGATGTCGACTGGTTGATACCCTGGCTGAACATCGTGACCGTGCGCGGCGTCGCGGCGAACAGCTCGTAGAGGCGCCTGAGGTCGGCAGCCGGAACTTCGCATGTCCGCGCCACCGACCACAGGTCATTCTCCTCTCCGAGCTGATCCCAGAAATCCGCCGGCACCGCGACATGCTCGGCGAGATAGTCTTCGTCGACGACGCCGGCGTCGCGGCAATGCTGGAGCAGGCCGTTCATCAGCGCGATGTCGCTGCCCGGCCGGATCGCGAGGTGCAAATCGGCCTCCTCGGCGGTCTCTGTGCGGCGGGGGTCGATGACGACAAGTTTGGCGCCTGCCTCGCAGCGCGCGCGGATGCGTTGGTAGACGATCGGGTGGCACCAGGCGGTGTTCGACCCGATGAGCAGGAACAGGTCGGCGGCGTCGAGATCGTCATAGGTCGCGGGCACGACGTCTTCGCCGAAGGCACGCATATGGCCCGCGACCGCGCTCGACATGCAGAGCCGCGAGTTGGTGTCGATGTTCGCGGTGCCGATAAACCCCTTCATCAGCTTGTTTGCGACGTAATAATCCTCGGTAAGGAGTTGGCCCGAGACGTAGAAAGCGACGCTGTTCGGGCCGTGGCGCGCAATCGTTTCCTTGAAGCGCTTCGCGATGAGGTCGAGCGCCTTGTCCCAGCTCGCGCGCTTGTTGCCGATCATGGGGTGGAGCAGGCGGCCCTCGAGGCCGACGGTCTCGCCCAAATGGGTCCCCTTGGAACAGAGCTTGCCCCGGTTGGCGGGGTGGTCGGGATCGCCCGCGATCTCGACCGTCCGCTCGCCCGTCACCGTCGCGCGGATGCCGCAGCCGACGCCGCAATAAGCGCAGGTGGTGCGGACGGCCTCCTTCATCAGGCCGCGGCCTTCAGCGTGCTGGCTCGGCAGATGAGCACGCGGCCGGCGTCGATCTTGACCGGCACCGTCGGGGTGCAACCCTTGTCCTCGCCCAGCGCTTCGCCGGTCGACAGGCTGATCCGCCAATTGTGCAAGGGGCAGGCGACCGCGCCGCCATGGACGATACCCTGGGAGAGGCGTCCATGCTTATGCGGGCAGCGGTCGCGCAGCGCGAAGACCTTGCCCTCGGCGGTTCGGAAAACGGCGATGTCGTCGCCGCCCGCGACCTGCACGGTGCGGCTGCCGCGCACCGGAATCTCATCGACCCAGCCGATGTCTAGCCAGTCGCCGGTCATACGAGTTCCTCCTGCGGGGTGAAGCGCGCCATTGGCGCATGATGTTCGGCTTCGGCGCCCGCGGCGCGCTGCGCCCATGGATCGTCCTGGCTGAAACTCTGGGAAAAAAGGAAGCGCGCGCGAAGCGCCTCGCGGCGAGCGTCGTCCTCGACGATGCGCGCCTTGATATGATCGAGCCCGACGCGCTCGATCCACGGCGCGGTACGTTCGAGGTAGCGCGCTTCCTCGCGGTAGAGCTGGATGAAGGCGGCGCAATAATCCATCGCTTCCTGCTCGGTCGCGACCTTGCAGAGCAGGTCGGTGGCGCGGACGTGAATGCCACCGTTGCCGCCGACGTGCAGTTCGTAGCCGCTGTCGACGCAAACGACGCCGAAGTCCTTGATCGTCGCCTCGGCGCAGTTGCGCGGGCAGCCCGAGACGGCGATCTTGAACTTGTGCGGCATCCAGCTGCCCCAGCTCATCCGCTCGAGCTTGACGCCGAGCCCGGTCGAATCCTGCGTGCCGAAACGGCACCATTCGGAGCCGACGCAGGTCTTTACGGTTCGCAGCGCCTTGCCATAGGCGTGGCCCGACACCATCCCTGCGGCGTTCAGGTCGGCCCACACCGCGGGCAAATCCTCTTTCCTGATCCCGAAGATGTCGAGCCGCTGGCCGCCGGTGACCTTGACCATCGGCGCGTTATATTTCTCGACGACGTCGGCGATCGCGCGCAGCTCGGTCGGGTTGGTGAGCCCGCCCCACATGCGCGGGACGACCGAATAGGTGCCGTCCTTCTGGATATTGGCGTGGAGGCGCTCATTGACGAAGCGGCTCTGCTGGTCGTCGGCATAGTCACCGGGCAGCGCACAGAGCAGATAATAGTTGAGCGCCGGGCGGCACGAGGAGCAGCCATCCGGGGTCGACCAGTGCAGCTTCTGCATCACCTCGGGGATCGATTTCATGTCCTGCGCGACGATTTCGCGCCGGACGTCGTCGTGGCCGAAGCTGGTGCATTTGCATATCGTCTTTGGCCCGCTCTGCACATCGTCGCCGAGCGTCAGTGCGAGGAGGGTTTCAACGAGGCCGGTGCAGCTGCCGCAGCTTGCCGATGCCTTGCAGGTGCCGCGCACGGCGTCGAGGCTGTGCGCGCCCTTGGCGATGCACGAGACGACCTGGCCCTTGGTGACGCCGTTGCAGCCGCAGATTTCCGCATCGTCGGAAAGCGCCGCAACGGCCGCCTTAGGGTCCGAGGCGCCCCCTCCCGAGGCGAAGGCCTGGCCGAAGATGAGCAGGTCGCGCAGCCCGGACACATCCTCTTGGCGTTTGAGCAGGTCGAAATACCAGCTGCCATCGGCGGTATCGCCATAGAGCACCGCGCCGACGATGCGGCCGTCCCTGACGATCACGCGCTTGTAGATGCCGCGGCTGGCGTCGCGCAGCACGATATCCTCGCACCCATCGCCTCCGGAAAAATCGCCCGCGGAGAAGACGTCGATGCCCGACACCTTGAGCTTGGTCGAGGTCACCGATCCGCGATAACCCGTGTGCTTTTCGACCAGCCCGTCGGCGAGGCTGCGGCACATGTCCCACAAAGGCGCGACGAGGCCGTAAACCTGCCCGTCATGCTCGACGCATTCGCCGACCGCGAGCACGGCGGGGTCGCTGGTGACCATATGGTCATCGACCTGGATGCCGCGGCCGACCGCAAGCCCGGCATCGCGCGCGAGGGCGACCGACGGGCGGATGCCGACCGCCATCACGACGAGGCTGGCGGGGATCAGCGTCCCGTCCTTGAGCCTGACGCCCTCCACCTTGCCGTCGCCGACGATTTCGGCTGTGTCGGCGCCGGTCAGGATCGTCTGGCCGCGCGTTTCAAGCGCCTGCTTGAGCAGCCAGCCTGCCGCTTCGTCGAGCTGGCGTTCCATCAGCGTCGGCATCAGGTGAAGCACCGTGACCTTCATGCCCCGGAGGCTGAGGCCGTGTGCTGCTTCGAGCCCGAGCAGGCCGCCGCCGATCACCACGGCGTCGCCGCCCGCATCGGCTGCGGCGAGCATCGCGCTGACATCGTCCATGTCACGGAACGCGACGACGCCGCGCAGATCCTTGCCGGGCACGGGGATGATGAAGGGATCGGAACCCGTCGCGATCAGCAGCTTGTCATAGCGTTCGCTGACCCCGCCCCGCGTCGTTACCGTCCTTGCTTCGCGGTCGATCGCGGCGACCGGATCGCCCGCGACCAGTGCGATGCCGTTCGACGCATACCAGTCAGCATCGTTGATCACGATGTCGTCGAAGCATTTCTCGCCCGCGAGCACCGGGGAGAGCATGATGCGGTTGTAATTGACCCGCGGTTCGGCGCCGAAGATCGTCACGCGGTACCGGTCGGGATCGCGCGCGAGCAGTTCTTCGACCGCGCGGCAACCGGCCATGCCGTTGCCGATCACGACGAGATGCTCGCGCGTGTCGGTTTCGGGGTGGAGGGGGCGATGTTCCATCAGAGCGTCCAGTCCAGTTGGAGCCAAAATTTGTCGGTGTCGGTTGCGAAGCCGTCGGCGTCGTAATGCGCGTAGCGCGCCGAGGCGGTCGTCTTGCCGAGCTTTGCGCTCGCGAGCAGGTCGATCTCGGCGCCATAGGAGCGGCTGGCGCGATCGCTGCGATAATGGTGATACGCGGCCTGCAGGTTGACGGCCTTGAACGGGCCGACCGCCTTCCAGCCCCATCCGGCAGTCGCATAAAGGTCGCGCACGCCGTCGGGTGGGGTGACGAGGAATTTGTCGGCCCAACCCTGGAATTTGAACCCGGTCGCGAGCGGGGTCTGGAAGCTGGTTAGCGCCGCCCCGTCGTCGGCCCCGAGTATTTCATACCCGACGCCGAGCCGGGGGCCGCCAAGATCGACCGCGACATCGGCGAGCCAATAGTCTGCCGCATAGTCGTTGGGGTTGCGATGCCAGTCGGACTGGCGCGCATAGGAAAACTGGTATGCGAGCTTCACCTTGCCGAGCGGCTGATCGCCGTTGAAGCGCACCCCGTAGCTCTGGCTCGACAGGCGAAAGCCCTGTATCGCGACTTCATCCTGATCGACGAGATAGGCGAAGGCCGCGATTTTCCCGAGTGGTGTTTGCACGCTGAGGTTGCCAAGGACATTGTCGCCCGACACCGCGTGCTGCCGCGCGCCGTCGCCGTCGATGCCCCAGATGGTGCGCACGCTCCACATATAGGCGATGTCGGCCTTCACGCCCTGGGCTGGAGTGACTTCCGCGCGCACGGCGTCGAAGCTCTGGCCGTTCTGGCGAAAGCCGACGCCGCCGACGAAACGCTCGTCGTCGAAACCGATCCGCTGACGGCCGGCGGTCACCGCGAAGGCAGGCGAGGCGTAGCGAAGCTGCGCGCGGGTGAGGGCGATATTTTCGGGGTCGGCGATGAGCGGCCGGGTCGCGGCACCGTGCAATCCGTCGAAATAGTCATCGACGATGGCAAGGTTTCCCTGCCCCTCGACGAGCGCCGACCAGTTGCCCGCCTTTGCTTCCACCCCGGCGCGGATGCGGACGGTGAGCGCTTCGGCATCGGCGGCAAGCCCCTCCTGGCTGACCGTTTCATAACGGAGCCGGGCTTCGCCGACGGGCGTCAGTGCTGCCTCCTCGGCGTGCGCGGCCCCGGCCGGCGCGACCGCCAGCAGCAGGATAAGGGTGCGGGTCATGACTAGATCCGCACGCCTTCGGCGGCGCCCCAGGTGGCGCGCCATTGACCCTTTACGAACATCAGGGCGATCAGCGCTGCCACCGCGAGCCCCGCGAAGATGTAAAAGCCCGGTGCAAAGCTGCCGCTCCACTGCTTGGCGAAGCCGAGCGAGGAGGCGAGATAGAATCCGCCGACGCCGCCCGCCATGCCGACCAGGCCGGTCATTACCCCGATCTCGGCTGAAAAACGCTGCGGGACGAGTTGGAATACCGAGCCATTGCCGGTGCCAAGCGCGAGCATCGCGATCACGAACAGCCCGAGCGCGGCGGGCAGGGTATCGGCCTGCGGCACGCCGGCGAGCGCGAGCGCCGCGACGACAAACACCATCATCAGCGCCTTGACCCCGCCGATCCGGTCGGCAAGCGCTCCGCCCATCGGCCGCACCAGCGACCCCGCGAAAACGCACGCCGCGGTGCAATAGCCCGCCATCACCGGCGTCAGGCCGAACTGGTCGGTGAAGTAGATGGGGAGCGAGGCGGCGAGCCCGACAAAGCCGCCGAAGGTCACCGAGTAAAAGGCCATCAGCCACCAGGCATCGGCGGTCTTGAGCGGCTCGAAATAATCGACGAGCTTCTTTGGTGCGGGCGCAGCGGGTGCGTCCTTCGCCATCGCGAGATAGAGAAAGAAAACGATCGTCAGCGGGATGCAGGCGAGCCCGAGCACCGCGTTCCAGCCGAAGAGCTTGGCGAGACCCGGCGCGAACAGCGCCGCGAGAACGGTCCCCGAATTTCCCATGCCGGCAAGGCCCATTGCCTTGCCCTGATGCTCGGGCGGGTACCAGCGGCTGGCGAGGGGCAGCGCGATCGCGAAGCTTGCGCCCGCGAAGCCGAGGATCACGCCGAGCGCGAGGGTGCCCGCGAAGCTGTTCACCCCCATGAGCCAAGCAGTGAAGAGACCCACGATAACGATGATCTGGCTGATCGCGCCCGCCCGCTTCGGTCCGATACGGTCGACGAGCAGGCCATTGACGACCCGCAGGATCGCGCCCGCCAGCGTCGGCACGGCGACCATCAGACCCTTTTGGGCAGGCGTCAGGCCAAGGTCTTCCGAAATCGCGGGCGCGAGTGGGCCAAGGATGACCCAAACCATGAAGGCCAGGTCGAAATAGAGAAATGCAGCCACGAGTGTCGGCCAGTGGCCGCTCGCCCAGAAACTCGATTTGGGTGCCGTGCCGGCACCTACGCTTGCAGTCGTCATCGTCCGTCCCCTTGTGCGACGGGCAATAAAAAAGCCGCCAGGACGGCGGCCACGCGGGCGCATCCTGACGGCTTCATTGCCTGTGGGATTTCGGGGAAAAGGCTCCCCGTCCGCCTGCGGTTCGGCCCCCTCGTTGGAGCCGCCGCCGCCTTGTCCTGCCCCGGCAGCCTTGCCGAGTGCGTTTAGACTGCCTGATTCGCCGGATTGCCGCAAGCCTTCTTTTCGCAGGTGCAGCAAAAAATGATGAATACAGGAAAATCAGGGAAGGTCAGAGAGATAGGTCTCGATATCGTCGGGATCGAAGGCGCGGCCGTCAAAGAAACGGTCGCTGCCGAGCGTCAGGCGGCCCTGCGTCGAGCCGGCGCCGATCGGTTCGTCGAGCCCGCCCTCGAGCTTCGAACTCGCGCCGGGCAGGGGCGCACCCGAACCCGCCAGCGCGCTGCGGTAGACATCGGGCCGGAACACGTTCCCCGCCGCGGCCGCCTGCACCGGATCGAAGGTCATGAAATCCCAGCGGACCATTTGCGAATAGAGCCACGCCGCCTGACTGCGCCAGGGGAAATTCGCAGCCTCGCGATACTGGAACATGAAGTCGGGATAGTGGATCGGTTCGCCGCCCGGAGCGAGCCGGATCCGGTCGGTGATCGCGCGGAGCACGGCGTCGCGCGGCGCATCGAGATATTCGGGCCGCGCCAATATTTCCGCGCTCGCCTCGACCGCGTCGGGTTCGACGAAATGTGCGGCTGCCGCGTGCAACGCTCGGACGAGGGCCTCGACCGTATCGCGTCGCTCGTCGAGGGTCGTTGCGCGCATCGCGAGCACTTTCTCGACTCCGCGCCGCCAGATCTGCGCCGTCGCAAGCGCGATATGGCCGACGCCGCGATCGACGGCGATAGAGTTCCACGGCTCGCCGACGCAGATCCCGTCGACCTCGCCCGCCGCGAGCGCATCGGCGGCAAAGGGCGGGCTGGTTACGACGATCTCGACATCGACATCGGGCTGGATGCCAACGCCCGCCAGCCAGTACCGCAGCATATAATTATGGCTCGAATAGCGGTGCACGACGCCGAAGCGCAGCCGCTTGCCCGCCGCCTTGCGCGCCGCCGCGATCACCCGCAGCGCCGCGCCGGTCTTCGCCGGGTCGCCGAGCGCGTCGCCGAGGCCCGCCTCGCTGGCGAGCGGGGTTGAAAAAGTCACCGCATTGCCGTTGAGGCCGAGCACGAACGGCACCGCGAGCGGCACTGAAGGTCGGTCGCGGCCAAGCGTGGTCGCGATCGCGAGCGGCGCGATCATATGCGCCGCATCGGTGTGACCATAAAGCAGCCGGTCGCGTACCGTCGCCCAGGTCATGTCGCGGACGAGTTCGATCTGCACGCCCTCGCGGGCGGCGAATCCCATTTCGTGCGCCAGGATCGGCAAGGCGGCGTCGACGAGCGGCAGGAAACCGATGCGGAAGCGATCGCTGGTCATTCCATGTCTCCCATCAATGCTTCGCTGGTCACGATCGCCTCGGCGATTTCGGAAATCCGGCGATTGGTCCGCATCGCCTGGCCGCGGAGCAACGCATAGGCGGCAGGCTCGTCGACCTGACGCCGCTTCATCAGGATCGCCTTGGCCTTGTCGATGGTCGCGCGTTCGGCCAAGGCGTTTTTCGCTTCGTCGAGCTCGCGCTGAAGCCGCGAAAAGGCTTGGAAGCGGCGCACCGCAAGGTCGATGACCGGCTTGATTCGCTGCTTCGACAGGCCATCGACGACATAGGCCGACACCCCCGCGTCGATCGCCGCACCGGTCGCTTCGGCGTCGCTCTGGTCGACGAACATCGCGATCGGCCGCGCCAGCGCACGCGACATCGCGAAGAAATCCTCGAGCAGGTCGCGGCTTGGGTTCTCAAGGTTGATCAGGACGACCTCGGGCTGCGCCGCCTCGATCTGGCGGGCGAGCGCGCCGGCGGGGTCGATCAGCACGAGATCATCGAGTCCCGCCTCGCGCAGGCCGTCGGAAATGATGGCCGCCCGCGTCGTGCTGGTATCGATGATCGCGATCCTCATGGCCCGCGCCTTACGCGGCGACGTTCGAATCTTCCAGCTTCATCGTGTTGCAGGCGCGAAAAGAATAGCTGGATAGCGCGATCCGGACATTTTCATTACGGAAACGGTATCGGGCCAGCGCTCATACCGATCACATCTTGCGAAATGATCCGGCCTTGTCCAACGACGGGCGCCGATGACCGTCCCCGCCGCCCCGAACCGCGCCAGCGGGAAAATCGATTTGCTCGCACTGGGCGCGCTGTTTCTGTCGCTCGTTTCGGTGACCGGGGGCGCAGCGATGGCAAAGGGGCTGTTCCCGCTGGTTGGGCCGGCGGGAACCACGGCGCTGCGCTTGATCTTTGGCGCGATCCTGCTGTCGGCGGTGCTTCGTCCGTGGCGGCTGAACTATCGCGAGGGGTGGCGGTCGATCCTCGCCTATGGCGTCGTGCTCGGCGCGATGAACCTCAGCTTCTATAGCGCGCTGAGCTATATTCCGCTCGGCATCGCGATTGCGATCGAATTCATCGGCCCGCTCGGCGTCGCAGTGCTGACCTCGCGCCGGCGCGCGGATTTTCTCTGGATCGGGATCGCGGTGTTCGGCCTGTTTCTCTTGTTGCCGATTCGTGCGGGCACGGCGCATATCGACTGGCGGGGCGTTGCGTTGGCGCTGTTCGCGGGCCTCTGCTGGGCCGCCTATATATTGCTCGGCAAACGCGCGGGGGCGCAGCACGGGCCGGCCGCCGCAGCGGGCGGCACGATCGTCGCGGCCCTCGTCGTCGCGCCGGTGGGTATCATCCACGCCGGCGCCGAACTGCTCCAGCCGGAGATATTGGCGCTGGGCCTCGTCGTCGGCCTTGTGTCGAGCGCGATACCCTATGGCTTCGAAATGGTCGCGCTGCGCCGCCTGCCGTCCAACAGCTTTGGAACGCTGCTCAGCGCCGAACCCGCGGTTGGGGCGCTGATGGGCTTTTTCCTGCTCGGCGAATTGCTGTCCTTCACGCAATGGGTCGCGATCGGACTGATTGTCTTGTCATCGATCGGCACCGCGAAAGGGGCGGGCGAATTCCCGGCCGCGGAGCCGCCCTTTGACAGCAGATAGCTCGGCGCCGGTGCGGTTCAGACCGGCAGCAACGGATCGTCGACGCCTTCCTCTTTGTGCCGCGCGATTTGGACGTCCCGTTCGATGCAGTGATAAGCGCCGATGATTTCGGAAACTACCGACAGCGCGAGTGTCGCCGGGTCGCGCGCCTGAGGGATAAGGCCGGCGGGCATGCTGAAACGGGTCAGTGTCGCGGCTGACAGTCCATGGCTGCGCAACATCGCAATCCGGTCCGTGCGGCTCTGCCGCCCGCCGATCGCCCCGACGAAGAGATGGGGCTGGCGCAGCGCCCAAGGCAGCAGCATTTCCTCCCAGTCATGGTCGTGGAACAGAAAGGCAAAGGCGGTCCACCGATCGGCCTCGATCATGGGGGTACGCGAGCGGCTGTCGAGCAACGTCGCGGCGATCCCCTCTGCCGACAGGGCGGTCACATCGTCCTTCGAAGGCGAGAATGCGCGAGTTTCGGCCCCGAAATAATGGGCAAGTCGCGCGGTCGCGGTCAACGCGTCGCCGTGCCCCATCGCAAGGATACGGACGCGCGGAGAATAGGTGACGCCGAATTCGTCGCCGTGCCATCCCGTTTCGATGGTAGCCGGTCCTGCTACGCATATTCCATGGCGCGAAAGCCGCATCGCGGCGGGTTCGCGCTTGTCCAGCACAGCCAGAATGGCGCCCAGCGCCGCCGCATCGGGGCGCGGGGTGAACAACAGGTCGATGCCGCCTCCGCAGGGCAGGCGGATGTCGATATAGGGCGACCCCGCGCCGAAGCGGACCATCCGCGTTTCCCCGTCGTCGAGCACCGCGAGCGCTTCGGCGACGATCGCGGCCTCGATGCAGCCGCCTGAAAAGGAGCCGCGATAATCGCCGTCCGCCGCTACTGCCATCTGGGCGCCAAGCGCGCGCGGCGACGATCCTGCGATCCCGACCAAAGTGACGAGCACCACGCCTGCGCCCGCATGTTTATGGGCGAAATGCAGAATATCGGCTGGAGAGATTGCCAGCGCGGTCATTTTGCCGGACAGGAGGATGCGTGGCCGTGCAGGGCAGGAGAAGCTGCGATGATCGACCCCGGCGCTGTCGCCGCCATTTTCCTCGCCGCGGGCCGGTCGAGCCGCTTCGGTGCCGACGACAAGTTGCTGGCGCCGCTCGGCGATATGCCGCTCGCGCTGCATGCGGCCCGGACCGTGATCGAACTCGCACCGGCGCGGCTGGTCGCGATTTGCCCGGACCGCGACGGGGCGCTCGCCGAACTGTTGGCCGAACAGGGTTTTGAAATATGGCCGAACCCACACCCCGGGCGCGGGCTTTCCGAATCGCTGCGGCTCGGCATCGGTGCGGTTCGCGCCGGCCCCGAACGAGCCGCGCTGCTTTGCCTTGCCGACATGCCGTTCGTCCGTTTGCCGCACCTGCGAGCTTTGCTGGCCGCCTTCGATCCCGAAACGGCGCCAGTCGTGGCGTCGAGCCGAGAGGGGGTGCCGATGCCGCCCGCCATGTTGGCGCGCTCGACGTTCGCGGCGCTCGAAGGGATGAGCGGCGACCAGGGCGGGCGGATGCTTCTGACCGCGGCAAAACTCGTTCCCGCGCCATCGGATGAGCTCGCCGACATCGACCGGCGGACCGACCTGCCGCCGGGCTGATGCGCCGGTGTCATGCGATGTCCGGCAGGCGATCGATAAATTTGTCGAGCGTGATCGGATAGCTCCGCACGCGCGCGCCCGTCGCATTGTAAACCGCGTTTGCGACGGCTGCGGCGACACCGCAGATGCCGAGTTCGCCGACGCCCTTTGCCTTCATCGGCGAGGTTGTCGGATCGGTTTCGTCGAGGAAGATCACTTCCTGATGGGGAATGTCGGCGTGGACCGGCACTTCATAGCCGGCGAGGTCGTGGTTGACGAAAAAGCCGAAGCGCTTGTCGACAGCGAGTTCCTCCATCAGCGCCGCACCCGCGCCCATCGTCATCGCGCCGATGACCTGGCTGCGCGCCGCCTTGGGGTTGAGGATGCGCCCCGCCGCGCACACCGCGAGCATCCGCCGGACGCGGATTTCACCCGTCATCGCGTCGACGCCGACCTCGGCGAAATGCGCGCCGAAGGTCGATTGTTGGAACTTCTCGGCGAGGTCGCCATATTCCATGATGTCCTCGACGACGATCCCGCCGTCCTTCGCGGCGTCGCCGAGCGCGAAGCTGCGCCGACCTGCCGTGACCTTGCTATTGGCAAAGATGGCATCGGCGGAGGCCACGCCAAGCTTTTGCGCCACCGCCTCGCGCAGCTTCGCGCAGGCGGCATAGACGCCCGCGGTCGAGCTGTTCGCGCCCCATTGCCCGCCCGAACCGGCCGAGACGGGGAAGCTGGAATCCCCGAGCTTCACCACGACGCGGTCGAGCGGGACACCCATCATTTCGGCGGCGGTCTGTGCGATGATCGTGTAGCTGCCGGTCCCGATATCGGTCATGTCGGTTTCGATGGTGACGATGCCCGACGCATCGAGCCGCGCGCGTGCCGCCGACTTTTCGTTGAGATTGTTGCGGAACGCCGCGGCGACGCCCATGCCGACGAGCCAGCGCCCGTTGCGCATCACGCCGGGTTTCGCGCGCTTGCTCCAGCCGAATTTCTCGGCACCGGTTTTCAGGCATTCGTTGAGCCGGCGCTGGGAAAAGGGTCGGTCGGGTTTTTCGGGATCGACTTGGGTATCGTTGAGGATGCGGAATTCCACCGGGTCGATGCCCAGCTTTTCCGCCATTTCGTCCATCGCGATTTCGAGCGCCATGAGGCCCGGGGCCTCGCCGGGCGCGCGCATCGCATTGCCTTCGGGCAGGTCGAGTGCGGCGAGGCGCATGGCGGTCATGCGATTTGCCCCCGCGTAGAGCAGCCGCGTCTGAGCCACCGCGACTTCGGGGCCGCCGCCGGGCAGATCGCCGGACCAGCTTTCGTGACCGATCGCAGTTATCTTTCCATCGGGGGTCGCGCCGAGCCGGATGCGCTGGATCGTGGCGGGGCGGTGCGTCGTGTTGTTGATCATCAGCGGGCGCGACAGGGCCACCTTTACGGGACGTTTCGTCGCCCTGGCGCCCAAGGCCGCAAGGATCGCGTCCGTACGCACGAACAATTTGCCGCCGAAACCTCCACCGATATAGGGCGAGACGAGCCGGACATTCTCCTTTGCAATGCCCAACGTCTTGGCGACATCGCCGACCGACCACGCAATCATCTGATTCGAGGTCCAGAGCGTCAACTTGTCGCCATCCCAGTTCGCGATCGAGGCGTGCGGCTCCATCATCGCATGCGTGTGATCGGGGGTGGTGTAGCGTTCGTCGAACTGCACCGGCGCCGCAGCGAAAGCGGCGGCGAAGTCGCCGATGCTGGTATCCGGTGCGGTACCGAACACGGTGGGCGGCGTCACGGCGGTGTCGAGCGCGGCGGCAAGATCATATGCACCTTTGCCTCGGACATATTCGACGCGGACGAGCGACGCGGCGGCGCGCGCTTGTTCGAAAGTCTCGGCGACGATGAGGGCAATCGCCTGATGATAATGCTGGATGTCGGGGCCGCCGAGCAGCTTTGCTGTGTTGAAATTCCCCTTGTCGAGCTTACCCGCATTGGCAGCGGTAACGATCGCGAGAACGCCCGGCGCGGCGCGCGCCGCGTCGAGGTTCATCGACGAAATGCGGCCCTTGGCGATCGCCGAGCCGACGACATAGCCATAGGCCTGCGTCGCGGCGAAATCCTGATGTTCATAGGCATAGGGGGCGGTGCCCGTCGTCTTGAGCGGCCCCTCGATGCGGTCGGTGGGTTTGCCGACGACTTTGAGCTGGTCGATCGGGTTGGTGGTTGCGGGGGTGTCGAATTTCATCGGCTCAGCCTTTCGCTTGCGCCAGCACGCCGGCGAGCGTGCGCTCGACCAGGGGCAGCTTATAGGCATTTTCGTGCGTGGTCTTGGCGCCCGCGAGCAACTTCGCGGTGACTGCTTTCGAACCGCGCGGCAGCTCGGCCTCCGCCGCCTCGATCCGCCATGGCTTGTAGGCGACGCCGCCGAGCGCGACGCGCCCGGTGCCGTCCTCTTGTACAACCAGCCCGACCGAGATCAGCGCGAAGGCATAGGAGGCGCGGTCGCGTACCTTGTGATAGAGATGCGTGCCGCCGATCGGTTTGGGCAAGGTCACCGCAGTAATCAGTTCGCCGGGTGCCAACACCGTTTCAAGATGCGGGGTTTTGCCCGGCGCGCGATAGAAATCGCCGAGAGGGATGGCGCGCGTCCTTCCTTCGGCGCTCATCGCTTCCACGCTGGCATCGAGCGCGCGCATTGCCACCGCCATGTCGCTCGGATGCGTCGCGATGCACGCTTCGCTGGCATCGATGATAGCGAGCGTCCGGTTGAAGCCGCCGATCGCGGCGCAGCCGCTGCCCGGTTGGCGTTTGTTGCACGGCTGGTTGGTGTCGTAGAAATAAGGACAGCGTGTCCGCTGAAGCAGATTGCCCGCTGTTGTTGCCTTGTTGCGGAGCTGTCCCGAGGCGCCGGCGACCAGCGCGCGTGAGACGAGACCGTAATCGCGGCGGATCCGTGCGTCGGCGGCAAGGTCGGTGTTGCGCACCATCGCGCCGATGCGCAGCCCGCCCTCGGGGGTCGGCTCGATCTTGTCGAGCGCGAGGCGGCTGATGTCGATCAGATGTCCGGGTGTTTCGATCTCGAGCTTCATCAGGTCGAGGAGATTGGTGCCGCCGGCGATGAAACGCGAACCCTTGGTCCGCGCGAAGGCGGCGGTGGCGGCAGCAGGCGTGTCGACCCGCTCATAGGTGAAGCTCTTCATGCCTTCACTCCCGCCACGTCGGTTATCGCCGCGATGATATTCGAATAGGCGCCGCAGCGGCAGATATTGCCGCTCATCCGCTCGCGGATCTCGGTCGCGGTCAACGGGGGTGCTGCATTCAGGTCGGCGGTGACATGGCTGGGGATGCCGGCCTCGATCTCGTCGAGCACCGCGACCGCCGAGCAGATCTGGCCCGGCGTGCAATAGCCGCATTGAAAGCCGTCGTGGACGACAAACGCCTCTTGCATCGCGTGCATCTTGTCGGGTGTGCCGAGGCCCTCGATCGTGGTGATCTTCTCCCCGTCGTGCATGACCGCGAGTGTCAGGCAGCTGTTGATGCGCCGCCCGTCGGCGATGACGGTGCACGCGCCGCACTGGCCGTGATCGCAGCCTTTTTTGGTGCCGGCGAGATGGAGATGCTCGCGCAGCGCGTCGAGCAACGACGTCCGCGTATCGAGTTCGAGGTCGCGCGCCGCGCCATTGACGTCGAGACGAACGCGGGCAGTCGGCGGTCGATCGGAGCTGGCGGAGGCGGGCGCAGCGGTCGACGGAGGGATAATGCCCACCGTGGCGACCGAGGCGGCCCCGCCGATCAGAATGCCGCGCCGCGAAATAGGAAACTCGTCCGCTGTTGCCATGCTCTGTCCCCGATCATCGTCAATGCTCGCGGACTGCAGTCCCCGCGAAGCCTTGGTATATCGATACCTGATGGACCGGTGCGTTGCCGGACCCACAACAATTTATGGTTATCGTCAAAGCGTATCACAGGGGGGGCGTGAGGAGCAATCGCTTGCTTCAATAAGTTTAAACCCGGTTCCTCGCGATTTGCGGAAGGGGCTGATGAGGTGACTCGAAAACCGGTTCGGCCCCGATTCGTCCTCCCAGCCGTAAACGCCGCTTGCCGTGAGAAGAATCATGCTATATAGTTAGTATACTAAGCAAAATGGCAACTGAAATGAAGCTACGCGAGGTCGCTGCGCATCGGGTCGGTATCGGAGGCCGAAAACAATGATGGGGACACCGTGACGGGGCCGCGCACGCTTTACGACAAGATATGGGACGCGCACGCGGTGGCGGAGGATGACGGCGAGACCTTGCTGTATATCGACCTGCATCTTTTGCACGAGGTGACCTCGCCGCAGGCCTTCGCCGGGCTCGCGGCGGCGGGGCGGGCGGTTCGGCGTCCCGAGCGCGCGCTGGCCCTGTCGGACCATAATGTTCCGACGACGGGGCAGGCGGCGGGGCCTGCCGCGGTTGCCGACAGCGAGGCGCGGGCGCAACTCGAGGCATTGGTCGAGAACACGCGGCACTTCGGGATCGAGAATTTTCCGATGGGCGACCCACGCGGCGGCATCGTCCATGTCGTCGGTCCCGAGCAGGGGCGCTCGCAACCCGGAATGACGATCGTGTGCGGCGACAGCCATACCTCGACGCACGGGGCGTTCGGTGCGCTCGCGTTCGGAATCGGAACGTCGGAGGTCGAACATGTGCTGGCGACGCAGATGATCCGCCAGCGTCGCTCGCGCAATATGCGCGTGACGATCGACGGCATGCTCGCGCCGGATATCCATGCGAAGGACCTCGCGCTGCACCTGCTTCGCCGGATCGGGGTCGATGGCGCCACGGGACATGTCATCGAATATGCCGGGCAGACGGTCCGCCTGCTATCGATGGAGGCGCGGATGACGCTGTGCAACCTGAGCATCGAGATGGGCGCGCGCGCCGGGCTGGTCGCGCCCGATGCGGCGACCATCGCCTATCTGCAGGGCCGACCGGCGGCGCCGAGCGGCGAGGCATGGGAGGAGGGCCTGGCCCGCTGGGCGGCGTTGGCAAGCGATGTCGGAGCGGCATTCGACCGCGAGTTGCAAATCGATGCGCGAGAGGTGCGGCCGATGGTCACCTGGGGGACCAACCCGTCGCAGGTCGTCGCGATCGACGATCCCGTTCCCGATCCCGCTACGCTCGACGATCCCGACGCGCGCGCCGCCGCGGCACGCGCGCTCGTATATATGGATCTGGCGCCGGGGGCATCGATCGCCGGTCAGCGGCTCGACCGCATATTCATCGGCAGTTGTACCAACAGCCGGATCGAGGATTTGCGCGTCGTGGCGGACGTCGTGCGCGGCCGCCGTGTCGCGCCGCACATCCGGGCGATGGTCGTGCCGGGATCGGGGCTGGTCAAAAAACAGGCCGAGGAAGAGGGCATCGCCGATACGCTCCGCGCCGCGGGGTTCGACTGGCGCGAGCCCGGCTGTTCGATGTGCGTCGGCATGAACGCCGACCGGCTCCGGTCCGGCGAGCGCTGCGCCGCGACGTCCAACCGTAATTTCGAGAACCGGCAGGGGCGCGGCGGGCGCACGCACCTGATGAGTCCGGCGCTCGCGGCGGCGAGTGCGATTGCTGGCGTAATCGCGTCGCCGGCGATGCTCGACTAGGTCGACGCCTCGAACCGTGCGATGGCGTCGGCGTGGCGCAGCGTGCGGTCGATATCGTCGAGCCCCTCCATCAGAACGTGGCGGTCGACGGGGTCGATATCGAAAGCGATCGTCTCGCCGGAGGCAAGGCGGATGCGCTGCGCTTCGAGGTCGACTTCGATGGGCGCATATTGCGCATTTTCGAGCGCGCTGCGAAGACGCGCGCAGCGTTCGTCGGGCAAGCGGATCAGCAGCAGCCCGTTCTTGCGCGCATTGCCCGCGAAGATGTCACCGAAACTAGGCGCGATGACGCAGCGAATACCGAAATCGGTCAATGCCCAAACCGCATGTTCGCGCGACGATCCGCACCCGAAATTGCGATCGGCCACCAAAATCTGCGCGTTGCGGCACGCGGGCCGGTTGAGGATGAAATCCGTGCGTTCGCGGCCGGTTTCGTCGAACCGTAGCTCGCGAAACAGATGCTGGCCGAGGCCCGAACGCGTCAGCGCCTTCATATATTGCGCCGGAATGACCATGTCGGTGTCGACATTGACCAGCGCTAGCGGTGCCGCGACCGCTTTCACCCGAATGAATTTTTGCACACCGCCTCCATTAGCTTAGTATTCTAAGTATATTGATTGGCGAATCTTGTCCAACATTATCGCGAAGTTGGAACGGCAACCGGATGCAAGGTGGCGACGAAGATGGTTGCCGCGTGAACCTTCGCGTCCTAAGATTTATCCCGGCGCGGACCGGCGTTGCGGCGCCGCGACAGGGGAGCAGGGTTTTGGCGAAGAAAACACAGGATTATCGGCATCCCGCCGAATATTATACCGATCCTGAAAACAGCATCGGCTATCTGGCGCGCGTCGTCTTTCGTTCCTTTTCACGGTTGCTCGAGCGCCGCACGCTGACGCATGACGTGTCGGCGGGGCAGTGGCGTTTCCTGCGCCAGCTATGGCGCGAGGACGGTATTACCCAGCGTGAACTCAGCGAACGCGTCGGCATGCGTGAGCCGACGACGGTCGTGGCGCTGAAGGGGCTCGAAAAGGCCGGACTGATCACGCGCAAGAAAACGACCGATGATCGGCGGAAAACCTTCATCTACCTGACCCCGCACGCCAAGAAGCTCGAACTGATCCTTGCGCCGATGAACGCCGAGATTCACGAGATCGCCACCAAGGGCATGAGCGACGAGGAGGTCGAGGTGCTGCAGGGGTTGATGCGCCGCGTGATCGATAATCTCGCGGACGAAACGCGCAAGCTGTCCGTGCTGTCGGACATCAAGGCCTGATCGCTTGCCCTTGCTTTCCCGCGCCGCAATAGGTTAGTATTCTAACTATTGTGTCCGGGAGGGAAAATGACCAGCATCGCCGTCATCGTCGGTAGCACCCGCGAAGGGTCCTTCAATCGCGCCCTGGGCGAACTCGCCGCGGCAAGCTTGGAGGCGCAGGGCGCGCGTGTTACGCGGGTTGATCTCGCGGCGTTCGACTTGCCGCTCTATTCGGCGGCCCTTGAAGCGAATGCTTTTCCGGCCGGGGCGGTGAAGCTCAAGGATGTGTTTGCCACGCAGGACGGGCTCTTGTTCGTGTCGCCAGAATATAATGGCTCGCTGTCGCCGCTGCTCAAGAATGCCATCGACTGGGCATCGCGGCCGACCGGCGACGAGGGGCTTGTCGCGCTGACCGCCTATCGCGGCAAGGCTGCGGCGATCATGTCGGCGTCGGTCAGCCCGTTCGGCGGGTTGCGCGGGCTGATGCATCTGCGCCAGATATTGTCGACGATCCAGATGATCGTGATCCCCGAGCAGGTCGTCGTCCCCAACGCGCACGCCGCCTTTGCCGAGGATGGTAGCCTCAAAGAGACGTTGCCGGCTTCGCTCGTCGACATGACGGCGGGGCGGCTGATCGCCGTCGCGAAGGCGCTTGCAGCCTAGCGATTGCGCGAAGTGGCCGGCGCGCGCGCGATATTGTCGCCCCAGTCGGCCTCGAGCGCCGTAAGCAGCGCGTCGAACTTGTCCTGGCCGAGGCGGGCGGCGATCTGCGCGGTGAGCGCATCCATCGAACGCTGCGCATCCTTGCGCATGCGCGCGCCAAGGTCGGTCAGCGACACGACCATGTGACGGCGATCGCCGGGATCGATCTCGAGCTGAACGATGCCGAGCTTCACCATCTGGTTGATCGTGCTGTGAATTGCCTGTCGCGATACGCCCAGGTTGCGCGCGATGTCCGACGGTCGGACGATGCCGCTGACGATGTTGGTCATCACCATCGATTGGGGGCGGTTGACGTCGGGCCAGCCATGATCGTGGAGCCGCGCCTGTAGCCCCTCGTCGAGCCAGCAGAACCGTTGGAACAGCGCGATGATAAGCTGGTTGGTGCGCATATGACGCTATGTTTGCCCCTGTTGCCGGCGGGGTGCCGACGGCGTCACGCTAGAAGAGCGATGCGGGCGAAGCAAGGCTGAGCGGCGTTGCAAAGGCAAAATACTTAGTATACTATCTATTGCAACAATTGGGGAGAGAGGACCGCATGGACGGATTGATGCAGAATGTGCCGCTGACGGTCGACCGGATCATCGACCATGCGGCGAACTGGCACGGCTCGCGCGAGATCGTGTCGCGCGATGCCGAAGGGCGCGTCACCCGTTCCACCTATGCCGACATCCACGCCGACGCGAAGCGCGTGTCGAACGCGCTTGCCGCCGAAGGCATCAAGCCGGGCGACCGCGTCGCGACGATGGCGTGGAACGGCGCACGGCACCTCGCCGCCTGGTATGGCGCGGCGGGGATGGGGGCGGTGCTCCACACGCTCAACCCGCGGCTTTTCCTCGAACAGATCGCCTATATCGCGAAACACGCCGGCGACCGGCTGCTGATCGCCGATCCTGCCACCGCCGATCTGGTGGAGCAATTGCTGCCGCAGGTGCCCTCGATCGAGAAGGTGATCTTCTTCTGCGACCGGGCATCGTTGCCGCGGACGAGCTTTGCGGCGGTGGCGTTCGACGACTGGATCGCGGGGCATTCGACGGAATATGACTGGGGAAGCTTCGACGAAAATGCTGCCTGCGGGCTTTGCTATACCAGCGGCACGACGGGTAATCCCAAGGGGGTGCTCTATTCGCACCGCTCCAACTATATTCACGCGCTGATGACCCTCCAGCGCGACGCGCTCGCCCTGTCGGCGCGCGATACGGTGCTGCTCGTCGTGCCGATGTATCACGCCAATGCGTGGGGCGTCGTCTATTCGGCGCCCGCGGTCGGAGCAAAGCTGGTGCTTCCGGGGCAGCGGATGGACGGCGAATCGATCTACAATCTGATCGAGGCGGAGGGCGTGACCTATTCGGCCGCGGTGCCGACCGTGTGGCAGATGCTGCTCCAGTATATGCAGGAAAACGGCAAGCGTTTCACGACCCTGCAGCGCGTGACGATCGGTGGCTCGGCGTGCCCCGAATCGATCATCCGCACCTTCCGCGATGATTATGGCGTCGACGTCATCCAGGGCTGGGGCATGACCGAAACCTCGCCGCTCGGCACCGTGTCGGTGCCCAATGCGCCGGTTGCCGCGAAGTCGGACGACGAACAGATGTCGTATAAGCTCAAACAGGGCCGGCTGCTCTGCGGGCTCGAGATGAAATTGGTCGACGATGCCGGAAACCCTGTGCCGCATGACGGGAAGACACCCGGACGGCTGATGATCAAGGGGCCGACGATTGCGCGCGGCTATTATGGCGGAGAGGGCGGCGAGGTGCTCGACGCCGAGGGCTTTTTCGACACCGGCGACGTCAGCACGATCGACGGTGAGGGCTATATGCAGATCACCGACCGCGCGAAGGATGTCGTCAAATCGGGCGGCGAATGGATCAGCTCGATCGAGATCGAGAATATCGCGATGGGGCATGATGCGGTCGCCAACGCCGCGGTCGTCGGCATCGCGCATCCCAAATGGGACGAGCGCCCGATCCTGTTGTGCCAGTTGAAGCCCGGTTGCGACGCTTGCGCCGACGATCTTAAATCCTTTCTCGATGGCAAGATCGCGCGCTGGTGGATGCCCGACGATGTGTTGTTCGTCGAGGAAATCCCGCTCGGACCGACGGGCAAGATCGACAAGAAGGCGATCCGTGCCGGGCTTGAGGGGTATAAGCTGCCTTTCGAGGTTAGCCGCTGAACCAAAATCATAAAAAGGAGAGACAATGATGGACCCGAACGGGATCGAGGGACTGGACGCGCAATTCATCGGGCGGGTGTCGCCGACCGCGCCGCGCATCCACGCGGGCGGGCATCCGTGCCAGGGCATTTACTGGACGGAGGCAGGCAGGCGGCCGAAGGTCGCGATCATCGCCACCCATTATAATGTCGATTTCAAGGAACATTATATCGCGCCCTGGTTCGCGCGGCAGGGCTTCGGCTTTCTGGGCTGGAACACGCGCTATCGGGGCTTCGAGGACCAGTTCCTGCTCGAACATGCGGTGCTCGACATCGGCGTCGGCATGAAGTGGCTGAAAGAAGAGGCCGGCGTGGAGCAGATCGTTATCCTTGGCAATTCGGGCGGCGGGTCGCTGATGGGCGCCTATCAGGCCGAAGCGATTGCGCCGACGCTGACCGACCGGCTGCCGGCGGTTGGGCAGGATGCTCTGGCGGAACTGGTGAAGGGTGACCTCTATATCAGTTTCAACGCGCATCAGGGGCGCCCCGAAGTGCTTACCGACTGGATGGACGCCTCGGTGATCGACGAGACTGATCCGGTCGCCACTGACCCTGAACTCGACCCGTTCAACCCCGACAACGGCCCGCCCTATTCGGAGGAGTTCATTGCCAGATATCGCGCCGCCCAGCGCACCCGCAACCAGCGCATCACCGACTGGGCGAAGGCCGAGCTGAAGCGGCTGAACGATGCGGGCATTCCCGACCGCATCTTTCCGATGTTCCGGTGCTGGGGCGATATTCGCTGCGTCGATCCGGCGATCGACCCGTCGGATCGCAAGCCCAACTGGTGCTATCGCGGCGATCCGGCAATCGCGAACCGTACGCCGAGCATCGGCCGTGCCAACACGATCAAGACCTGGCTCAACATGTGGAGCCTCGAAACCTCGCCGTGTCAGGGCCAACCGCATCTCGCCAAGCACGACACGCCGGCGCTCGTCGTTCAGGGCACCGCCGATACCGGCGTCTTCCCGAGCGACGCGCGCAAGATTTTCGATTTCCTTGGAAGCAGCGACAAGAGGCTCGAACTGATCCCCGGCGCGCATTATTTCGAGGACTCGATCGCAGAGCGCCGGAATGCCGCCAATCTGGTCGGCGCATGGGTCAGGGAGAAGCTCTGACGTGACGGCGGATGCCGACATCATCGACGCATTGCGCGCCGCCGGACTGGTGGGCGAGGGCGATGTCGTCCTGTCGCCGCTGACCGGCGGTGTGTCTTGTGAAGTGTGGAAGGTCGAGACGCCGTCGGGGTCGATCGTCGTCAAGCGCCCGTTACCGCAGCTTCGCGTCGCCGCCGAATGGCACGCGCCGGTCGAGCGCGGGACGAGCGAAGTGCGCTGGCTCAAGCGCGCGCGCGGCGTCGATCCGGGGATGGCGCCCGAGGTGCTCGCCGAACTGCCGGGCCACGCCTTCGCGATGCGTTTCCTCCCCGACTGCCCGGTGTGGAAGGACGAACTGATGGCGGGCCGCGTCGATATCGGTTTTGCCGCACATGTGGGGCAGGGGATCGCCGCGGTCCACGCCGCGACCGCGCACAATGAGGGCGATCGCACCGATTTTCCCAACGACGAGATGTTCCGGGCGCTGCGCGTCGATCCCTTCCTGCTCCATGTCGCGCGACTGGATAGCGAACTGGCGTTTGCGCTGACCGCGCTCGCGGACGACGTCTCATCGCGCAAGATCGCGCTCGTCCATGGCGACGTCAGTCCCAAGAATATCCTCGTCAGCCGTGCTGGCCCGGTGTTCCTTGATGCCGAATGCGCGGTCTATGGCGATCCGGCCTTCGACCTCGCCTTTTGTACGACGCATCTGCTGCTCAAGGCGGTGTGGTCCGGCGAGGCACGGCTGAACGATGCCGCGGCGGCGCTCGTCGCGGCCTATCGCGCGGCCATCGGCTGGGAGGACGCCGGCGGCCTGCTGCTCCGCGCGGGCAAGCTTGCGGCCGCGCTGCTCCTCGCCCGCGTCGAGGGCAAGTCGCCTGCACCTTATCTGACCGATCCCGAACATAAGCGGATCGTGCGCGATCAGGCGCGCGCGCTGATCATGGCGCCGCAACCGATCGACGCGCTCGTCGCCAACTGGAAAAGGACTTCTCCATGACTTCGCGTATCGCCTCCGTCACCGGCCGCCAGCTCTGGGATTCGCGCGGTCGGCCCACCGTCGAGGCTGAGGTGGTGCTGGAATCGGGCGCGGTCGGTCGCGCGATCGCACCCGCGGGCGCCTCGCGCGGCGCGCACGAGGCGATCGACTTGCGCGACGGGGGCAAAGCCTTCGGCGGTTTTGGTGTCAATCGCGCGGTCGCGGGTATCGGTTCGGAGATCGCGGGCGTGATCACCGGCATGGACGCCCGCGATCAGGCCGCGATCGACCGCGTGCTGTGCGATCTCGACGGTACGCCCAACAAGGCGCGGCTCGGTGCGAACGCCATCGTCGCCGTGTCGATGGCGGTGCTCCACGCCGCGGCAGCCGGCGCGCGCGCGCCGCTCTGGCGCTATCTCGCCGATGGACGCAAGGTGCGCGTGCCGCTGCCCGAGATCCAGATTTTCGGCGGCGGCGCGCACGCCGGGCGGCGCACCGACGTGCAGGATTTCATGGTGATGTGCCCGAAAGCGGGCAGTTTTCGCCGCGCGCTCGAGATCACCGACGATGTCTATCGCGCCGCTGGCCGGCTGATGGAAACCAAGGGACCGCTCTCTGGTGTCGCCGACGAAGGTGGCTGGTGGCCCAATTTCGCGTCGAACGAGGATGCGCTCGATACGCTGACCAAGGCAATCGAGGCGAGCGGGCATCGCGCGGGCGACGAGGTATTTATATCGCTCGACATCGCCGCGAACGAACTCGGCGACGCGGGCGGCTATGATCTCGCGCTCGACGACGGGCGGCTCTCGGGCGAAGAAATGGCGGCGCGCATCATTGAATGGGCCGGACGCTATCCGATCCTGTCGATCGAGGATCCCGCCGGACAGGACGATTGGAAGACGATGGCTGCGGTCACCGCGGCGATCGGCGGCACAGTGCAGATCATCGGCGACGACGTGCTCGTCACCAATGCCGAACGTGTCGCTCGCGCGGGCGAGGCGGCGGCGTGCAACGCGGCCCTGATCAAGGTCAATCAGGTCGGTACGGTGACCGAAGCGAAGGCCGCGCTCGATGCGGCGGTCGCGCGTGACTGGGGCGCGATCGTTTCGGCGCGGTCGGGCGAAAGCGAGGACATCACCATCGCGCATCTCGCGACCGGCTGGGACGCGGGGCAATTGAAGGTCGGCAGCTTCACCCGCTCTGAACGCATGGCGAAGTGGAACGAGATGCTGCGGATCGAGGAGGCGATGGGAAGCGACGCGGTGTTCGCGGGCTTTTCGGCCTTCGCCGGTGCGATCGGGGGAGTTGCGGCATGATCGTCCTCCACGCACGCCCGAGCCCGGGTTTTCGCGAAGCGGTCGATGCGATCTTCGGCGCGGGTGTCGTGACCCACGTTGATGAAGCCGAGCCGCTTGACGGCGTGGCGGGAGAGATTACCGCGTTGCTCCACGTGCTGACGCCGGTGACGCGTGAGTTCATCGCTTCGGCGCCCAAGCTGAAGCTGATCCAGAAGCTCGGCGTCGGGGTGAACACGATCGCGCTCGATGCCGCTCGCGACCATGGCGTCGCGGTGTGCAACATGCCCGGCACCAACAGCCAGGCGGTCGCCGAAATGGCGCTGTCGCTGATGATGGCGGTGCTCCGCCGGACCTGCTTCTTCGACGCGCGGACGCGAGCGGGCGAGGGCTGGACCGCCGACCCGTCCGAGCTCGATCAGGTCGGCGAAATCGGCGGGCGGACGGTCGGACTCGTCGGTTTCGGTAATTCCGCGCAGTTGCTCGCGCCGGTGCTGGCGGCGCTGGGGGCGAAGCTTGTCTACACCGCGCGCCGTCCGCGTGACGTGCCCTATGAATTCTTGCCGCTCGACCGGCTGCTTGCGGAAAGCGACATCGTCTCACTGCACATACCGCTCACCGACGAAACGCGCGCCGGCATCGATCCCTTCGCGATGAAGAAGGGTGCGGTACTGGTGAACACGGCGCGGGGCGAACTGGTCGATGAGGCGCGGCTGGTCGAGGCGCTGACCTCGGGGCATCTGCGCGGCGCCGGGCTCGACGTGTTCGCCGAAGAACCGCTACCACGCGGTAACCCGCTGCTCGGCCTGTCCAACGCGGTAATCGCCCCGCACATCGCCTGGCTGACCCCCGAAACGCTCGTGCGTAGCCTGACCGTCGCGCAGGAAAATTGCCGCCGGCTGGCGGCGGGCGAGGCGTTGCTGCATCAAGTCGTATGAAACACCCCGTCATTGCGAGGCGCGTAGCGACGAAGCAATCTCCAGCTATCGGCATGCCGTGTCGCAAGCTGGAGATTGCTTCGCTGCGCTCGCAATGACGAAGCATAAGGATTGAACCCATGCCTCTCCCCATCGTCCTCATCACCGGCCAGCTTCTGACCGAAGCCGTCTGGCAGCCCTTGCTCGATGCGTGGCCCGACCGCGAAGTCATCGTCGCCGACAATCAAAGCGACGACACGATCGAGGGGTTTGCGCAGCGCCTGCTCGACAACGCCCCGCTGAAATTCGTGCTGATCGCCCATGCGATGGGCGGCTTTGTCGCGTTCGAGGTGATGCGCCGCGCACCCGAACGGGTCGCGAAGCTCGCGCTCATCTCGACTCTTGCCTCAGCCGACGGCCCGGCGCAGACCGCGCGGCGGCAGGGTTATATCGACCTGGTGACAAACGGCCGCTTCGACCAGGTCGTCGAAGAGCGCATCCCGATCCTCTTCCCCGAAGAGAAACGCGACGACGAACGGCTGCTCGGCATTGCGCGGCGGATGGCGGCGGACACCGGCGCCGACATCTTCCTCGCGCAGCAGCGCGCGATCATGGCGCGCATCGACAGCCGCCCGCGGCTCGGCGAGATTGCGGTGCCGACCTTGCTGATCTGGGGCGAGAAGGACGGCATCACCAGCCGCGCGCACCATGACGAGATTTTAGAGGCGATTGCGGGCGCGCGGTTGGAGGCGATTCCTGGCGCCGGACATCTGCCGACAGTTGAGGCGCCCGAAGTAGTGGTCCCGTTGCTGACCGAGTTCATGGACGGATAGCCATCGTCATTGCGAGCGAAGCGAAGCAATCTCCAGCTATCGACCTCGCGCAAGGTCGACAGCTGGAGATCGCTTCGTCGCTACGCTCCTCGCAATGACGAGTGGGGCTATTTCAACTCCGCCCGCACCATCGCCGTCCCATCGACCATCGCCTTCAGCTTCGCCAAGCTATGCTGGCGGCTGTGATATTTCATCCCGCAATCGGGCGCGATCCAAAGTCGCTCGGCGTCGACGTAACGCAGCGCCTCGCGGATGCGGTCCGCGACCACCTCGGGCGTTTCGACCTCGGGAATCGACAGGTCGAGCACGCCGTACATGATCGTCTTGGTCGGCAGTTCGGCAAGGATCGCGGGGTCGAGCCCGGGCTGCGCCGCCTCGATCGAGATGACGTCGATCGCCGACGCTTCGAGTTCAGCCAAGAAATCATAGGCCTTGGGCTTCGGCCCCGTCGCGCCCGCGCCGTGGTGGACCATCGCATAGCCGAAACAGATGTGGAGCGCGGTCGTCCCACCGACGCCGTCGAGCGCGCGGTTGATCGCCTCGATCGCGTAGGCATTCGCCTCGGCGGCGCGCGCCTGCAAATAGGGTTCGTCGAGCTGGACGACATCGACCCCGGACGCGAACAAATCCTTGACCTCGGCGTTGACCGCATCGGCATAGTCCATCGCGAGTGCGCGCGCGTCGGGATAATAGCCATTCTCCGCCTGCTGCGTCATCGTGAACGGGCCGGGCAGGGTGAGTTTCACCGGCCGCGTCGAATGGCGGCGGAGGAACGCCGCGTCCTGCGCCTCGATCGGCGCGACGCGGCGGATCGGGCCCGAGACGAGCGGCACCGGATTGGCGTTGCCCGTGCGGTCGATCGCGGTGCCATGCTTCTCGCGGTCGATCCCCGACAGCGCGGTCGCGAGGCGGTTCGAATAGCTTTCGCGGCGCATCTCGCCGTCGCCGACGATGTCGATGCCGACCTCTTCCTGGTCGCGAATCGCCATCAAGGTCGCGGCCTCTTGAGCGTCGGCGAGCCAGGGTTCGGGGATGCGCCACAGCGTCTCGGCGCGCACGCGCGGCGGCAGGCTGGCCTTCAGTTTTTCGCGATCGATCAGCCAGTCGGGCTGGGGGTAGCTTCCGACGATCGTCGTCGGCAATATGGGGCGGTCGAACAAGGTCAATCCTCTCGATTTTTGGGCTGGCCAAACATTTGCTTAGTATTCTATCTAATTCAAGTCGAAACGACGGTTGGGAGAGCAAAATGATCGATCTGGAGGCCATCCGGACGCTGGCGGATATTCCGGCGGCGCAGGCGCGGGTCAGGGGAAGCGCGACCGCGGTGAAGTTCGGCGAGCGCGAGACGAGTTTTGTCGAACTCGATGCGCGATCGAACCGCGTCGCGAACGCGCTGATCGCGTCGGGCGTGGCTCCCGGCGACCGTGTTTCGGCGCTGACCAAGAACCATGACAGCTGGTACCCGCTCTTCTTCGGCACCGCCCGTGCGCGCGCTTGCTTGGCGCCCATCAACTGCCGTCTCGCGCCTGCCGAAATCGGCTTCATTCTGGGCGATGCGGAACCGAAACTGTTGTTGGTCGGCGAAGATTTCTTTGATTCTGCGCTTGCTGCGGTCGCGAACCTTCCGGCGCGGCCGCGCCTGATCGCGCTGTACGGCGAACATCCGGCGTTCGAGCCGTTCGATGCGTGGCTGGGCGAGGCATCCGATGCCGCCATCGTCGATCCGCCGCGGCTAACCGACGATGTGCTCCAGCTCTACACCAGCGGCACGACCGGCCTGCCCAAGGGCGTCGTGCTGACCAACGCCAACTATCGCACCTTCCTTGAGGCCGCGACCCAGGTTGATGGCTTTGCCTATGGCGAGGACGAGACGGTGATGATCGTCATGCCCTTGTTTCACGTCGCGGGCACCAATGTCAGCTTCTCGGGACTCGCGCAGGGCGGGCGGCTGGTGCTCGTCAAGGATTTCACGGCCGCCGACGCGGTACGCATGATGCGCGAGGAGAATGTCGCGCACGCCTTCCTCGCGCCCGCGATGATCCAGATGATGCTGCTTCAGCCCGATGCGGCCGCGAGCGCCTATCCGCAGCTCAAGTCGATCGCCTATGGCGCGTCGCCTATCGCGGAAGATGTGCTGCGCCGCGCGCGCGCGACCTTTGGCTGCGACTTCGTGCAATTCTACGGCATGACCGAGTCCGCCGGCGGCGGTTCGTACCTGTCGCCGAGCGCGCATGACCTGCCGGGTAAGCTCACCTCATGCGGTACGCCGTGGCCGGGCGCGGCGATGGCGATTCTCGATGGTGAGGGGCGCGAACTCGGCGATGGCGAGATCGGCGAGATTGCGATCCGCGGCGGTATCGTGATGAAGGGCTATTGGAACCGTCCTGCTGCGACCGAAGAGACGCTTGCGGGCGGCTGGCTCCACACCGGCGATGTCGGTTACCGCGACGCCGACGGCTTCTACTACGTCCACGACCGGATCAAGGACATGATCGTGTCGGGCGGCGAGAATGTCTATCCGGCCGAGGTCGAGAGCGCGATCATGGGCTGCCCCGGCGTTGCCGACGTCGCGGTGATCGGCGTGCCCGACGACAAATGGGGCGAGGGGGTGAAGGCGCTGGTGGTGCCGGCGGCGGGTGTGACGCTCGATCCCGCCGATATCGTCGCGTGGGCGCGGACGCGGATCGCGGCGTACAAGGTGCCGAAAAGCATCGAGTTCATCGACGCGCTGCCGCGCAATCCGTCGGGCAAGGTGCTGCGCCGTGAACTGCGTGCCCCTTATTGGGAAGGGCGCGATCGCGCGGTGGGGTAAGCGTGTCTGCTTTGGGGTGGCTATCGGCCGTTCGTGCACCCCGGCGAAAGCCGGGGCCCAGTGCGGAAATATTCCAGGTTAGCGCCATCTTTCTGGACCCCGGCTTTCGCCGGGGCACACATCTCTATCGGCCGCTTCCGGCCGCAAAGTGGACGACAGGCCTATCGCGTCCGCGCAAACCAGATGACGTGCCGTGCGCCCTTGCCGTTGCTGCGGGCGCGGACGGTGACTTCGTCGACCGCGAAGCCCGCCGCCGTCAGTCGACGAGTGAATTGCGCGTCGGGGGCCGCCGACCAGATCGCGAGCACGCCGCCCGGCCGCAGCGCCGCCTTGGCCGATGCGAGACCCGAGGCCGAATAGATGCCGTCGTTGGCCTGCCGGACCAGTCCGTCGGGGCCGTTGTCGACATCGAGCAGGATCGCGTCGTAACAGTCGCGCCCAGCCGCGATCGCCGCCGCGACATCGCCGATGACCAACTCGACGCGCGGATCGTCGAGGCAGGTGGCCGCGAGATCCGCCATCGGTTCGCGCGCCCAGTCGATGATTTCGGGGACGAGCTCGGCGACGGTGACCTTCGCGGCCGGGCCGAGCGCCGCGAGCGCCGCGCGCAGGGTGAACCCCATCCCATAGCCGCCGATCAGCAGGTGGGCGGTATCGGGGTTCCGCAGCCGCTCGCAGCTCATCACCGCCAGCGCTTCTTCGGAGCCGCTCATCCGGCTGTTCATCAATTCATTGCCGCCGATCACGATGATGAAATCGTCGCCGCGCCGGTAGAGGCGCAGTTCGTCGCCACCCGGAATCTGCGCGGTGTCGATCAGTTCGCGGACTTTCACCAGTCGATCAGTTCAGCTCGCTCAGCCCAAGCTCGGCGAGCAGGGCGTTTCGCGCCTTGCGGACGTCGCTTGCCAGCGCCGCCGAGGCGAGGTCGCCCGGCACGATCGCTTCGGGCCAATGTTTCGCCACCACGCCGGCAATCCGGTCGAGCTTCGCTTCGTCGGCGATGAAGCGCGGATCGACCGTCCGGGGATCGGCGACGACGCGCAGCCGCAGGCAGGCGGGGCCGCCGCCATTCGCCATCGATTGGCGCACATCGACGGGCAGCAATCGGCGGATCGGACCATTGCCCGCGATCATGCCCTGCAGCCAGTTCCACACCGCGGGCGTGGCCTGCGCCTCGGTCGGCAGCACCAGTCCCATACCGCCGCCATCGGGCAGGCTGACGAGCTGCGCGTTGAACAGGTAGGATTTGATCGCGTCGGGCAGGCTCACCGCGCTCGCCGGCACCTCGACGATCTCGACCTGGGGGAAGGCGGCACGGATTTCCGCATGCGCGGCGTCGCGGTCCTCGAACGCGGTTTCGTGCGTGAAGAGGACATGCTCGTTCGCGACCGCGACGACGTCGTTGTGGAAGGCTCCGCCCTGGATCGCGGTGTCCGACTGGCGGATGAAAAGCGTCCGGGCCGGGTCGAGCCGGTGCAGCCTGGCGACCGCTTTCGACGCGTCGAGATGCTGGCGTGCCGGGAAGCGACCGCCCCCGACGCCATAGACGAAGATTTCGACGCCTTGCCCGTCATGCCCATCGCACAGCCGCATATGGTTCGCCGCGCCCTCGTCGCCGAAGGGAGCGGGGATGGGGGCGTGCACCGCGAAAGCGGGATCGGCGAAGGCGAGCCGCAGCTGCGCCAGCGTGCCCGGCCATTCGTGGCTGCGGTGCGGCATGGTGACGAGGTTCGCGGCGGTCAGGTGGCATTTGCCGTCGGCGCTGTCGGGCGCAGGGGAAACGGTCGCCGCGTTTGCGGCCCACATCGACGACGCCGACCAGGCCTGCGCGCGCAAATGTCCCTCGGCATCCTCCGGCGTCGTGCCCAGCGTTTCAAGCCACGGCGCGTCGGGACGATCGAGCGGCATGAAAAAGCCCTGGGGCAGACCGAGCGTGAGATTGTGGCGCATCTTCTCGATGCCCTGCAGCGCCGCGGCGCGCGGCTGCGATACATCGCCGGCATGGCTGGCCGACGCGATATTGCCGCGGCTCAGCCCCGCATAATTGTGGCTCGGGCCGATAATCCCGTCGAAATTGATTTCGGTGAGCATGGCCTAGCGTCCGATCCAGCTGATCGCGTCGCCCTTGCCGACGCCCAAAATGCGCGCCGCCTCGGCATCGATCGTCCCGTCGGCACCGATCTTTCCGAAGCAGCAGCGAAACTCCGCAAGCCGCCCCGTCGCGACCAGCGCATCCACGCCGCCTTCGGCAATGCCGGTGATTTCGATATGTCGGGCATCGCGGATACTCGCGACCTGATCGGTGCGCGCGGTCATGGTCGGGCCACCGTCGAAGATGTCGACGTAATTTTCGAAAGCGAAGCCTTCATTCTCCAGCATCCGCATCGCGGCGCGCCCGGTCGGGTGGGGGACGCCGATGACGCTGCGCGCATGTTCGCCCAGCATCGCGATATAGACGGGATGCTTGGGCATCAGGTCGGCGATGAACTGGTTGCCGTGGACCGCGTTGAACTGGTCGGCTTCCTGGAAGTTCATCCCGAAAAATTTGCCCGCGACACCGTCCCAGAAGGGCGAGCCGCCGGCCTCGTCGATCACCCCGCGCAGCTCGGCGAGGATGCGGTCGCCGAAGCGCGGCCGGTGGCGCGCGATGAACAGGTAGCGCGAGCGCGCGAGCAGCAGCCCCAGCCCGCCCGCGCGTGCCGCCGGGTGCAGGAACAGCCCGCCGACCTCGCTCGCGCCGTTGAGATCGTTGCTCAGCATCAGCACCTGCGCATGGAAGGTGCGGTTCAATTGCTCGCTATGCTTGCTGTCGGTGCCGATGCGATAGGAGTAGAAAGGCCAGCGTTGCCCGACCTGCCCGAAAATCTGGCAGGTGCCGCGCACTTCGCCGCTGTCGAGGTCTTCGAGCACCATCAGGTAAAGCTCGTCCGCCGGATATTCCTTCTCCGAAGCAAAGCCCGCTTCGGCACGCTCAAGCTTGGCGCGCAGCGCCTTCTTGTCGGGGGGCAGGTTGGTGAAGCCGCCGCCGGTCAGCTTTGCCATCTCGTAGATGCTCTGCAGGTCGCCCGGTTTGGCCGCCCGGATCACATAATTCACACCGTCCCCCGTTCCGCTATTCTTGTCATGGTCAGCGCCGACAGCCGCGCGCGCTCGGCGAGGCTGTCGACGATCAGAAATTCGTCCGCGCTGTGGATCGCCCCGCCGCGCGGACCCATCGTATCCACCACAGGAATACCGCACGCCGCGATATTGTTGCCGTCGCACACGCCTCCGGTCGCGTTCCAGCCGATCGGCGGCAGGCCCAGCGCGGCGCCGCAGTCGCGCACCAGTTCGAACAATCGCGTCGCGGCGGCATCGAGCGGCTTGGGCGGGCGGTTGAAATTGCCGTGAATGTAGCAGTGCACGTCATGGTCGCGCGAGACGGCTGCCACCGCCGCGCGCAGCGCCGCCTCCGCCTCGACCATCGCCTCGGGTGTGGACGGACGCATGTTGACGCGGAGGATCGCGCTGTCGGGGACGACATTGTTGGGCCCGCCGCCGTCGATCTTCGCGGGATTGACCTTCAGCGCCGGCGATTTGAGCGCCGCGAGCCGCAGCGCGAGGTCGGCCGCGGCGAGCAGCGCATTGCGCCCGTCGTCGGGATTGCGCCCGGCATGCGCCGACAGCCCGTGGACGATCACCGAGAAATTGCCGCTGCCCGGCCGCGCGCCGGCGAGCGTGCCGTCGGGCAGCGCGGGTTCGTAGGTCAGCGCGGCGGTCTTGCCCTTGGCCAGCTCGGCGATCAGCGCGGCCGACGCGTGACTGCCCGTCTCCTCGTCGCTGTTGATCATCACATCGTAACCGACGCGGCCTGCCAGCGGCGAGGCTTCAAGCGCGTTCAGCGCCGCGAGGATTACCGCAATCCCCGCCTTCATGTCGGCGGTGCCGGGGCCGTTGAGCACGCCGGGTTCGAGCCACTTCAGCGTCTGGAACGGATGATCGGCGGCGAACACCGTGTCCATATGGCCCGTCAGCAGCAATTGCACCGGCGCGTCGGGCCGCACGCGAAGATGCAGATGGTCGCCGCGCTGTGTGGTCTTGATCTGGCCCGCCGCATCGACGTTCTCGACCGGATCGGGGGTGACGAGCCGTATCTCGCCGGGCAGCACGGCAAAGGCGTCGGCAAGCTGGCCCGCGACGATCTTGAGTCCCGCGAGATTGCCCGTGCCGCTATTCACCGCCGCCCATTGCTCGACCTGTGCGAGCATCGGCGCATCGGCGGCGCGGTCGAGCACGGGGGCTTCGGCGGTCGTGATGGATGTCATGCGCCGGCTATAGACGTCCGTGCCGCCCTTTTGCCACCCCCGACGACGCTACGGAGTCTTCGCCGCGGGAGCTGCCGGTTTGAGCAGCGGCGTATAACCTCGAAGTTGCAGCGCCTTGCGCGGCGAAAGCGTCGCGGCGAGCGTATCGAGCGATTGGTGCGCGCGCGCGTCCTTGCGCTGTGCGAACAGCGTGCGCGCGAGTTCGACCTGCGCGCGCTGCCGCACGTCGAGGTTGCCGAAGGGGTCGAAGAAGGAATCGATCCGGGCCTGGTCCTTGACCCCGGTCCAGGCGAAGGGCCGGGTGCTCGCGGTGTCCCCGGCGATGGCGGTATAGCTCCGCGCGGCCTCGGCGAGCGATAGTTTGCCCGTCAGTACGGCGTATCGCGTCTGGAACAGCCGCGCTTCGGGCGATGCATTGGCGCCGGTGAAATCGGTAAGGACGCGCTCGACCCAGCCCCAGTTCACTACGCCCGTAGTCGCCTGCATCCCGAGCAGGTTGAAGGCAAGGATCGCGCCGCGATGCTCCGCCGTCGTCGCGGCACGCACGGCAGCGTCGTCGGGGCGGCCGAGGCTCGCGGCCGGCACGAGTTCGATCGCGGGGTCATGCTTCAGGATCGCCTCGATGTCGGGTTTGTGGAAATATCCAACGACGACGACGATGGTTTCGCCTTTCCGCTTGTGCGCGATCGCGCGGATGCGCTGCGCCTGCATGAAGGTGCGATAGAGATAGAGGCGGCGCGGCAGGTCGCGATCGGCGCGCGGCGCGGGTTCGCCCGCCCATTTCTGCAGCGGCGCAAGCGTCGCCGGATCGTCGGCGGAAAGGAAATCCCAATCGAGGATCTTGCGGTCAGGAAAGGTCAGGAAGCCCTGAAAGCCTTGTGCTTTGCGCACTTCGAGCGGCGTGTCGAGGTCGAGCCCGAAGCCGAGTAACTGGTCGTCGACCGGCGGCATCCAGTCGATCGGGCAAAGCTCGGTCGGGTTATTCGCCGCCCAAGGCAGGATGATGCCCTGGATCTCGTATGTGAATTCGTAAAAATCTTGCCGCGACGCTTGTTCGGGCGGGCGCTCGATGCAGACTGCGGCGGGCTTCACCAGATCGAGCCACGCCGCGAGCATCCCCGGCTGGTCCTTCTCGGCGACAAGCTGCGCGCTATGGTCGACGCCGAGAATCGCGAGCCGCGTCCTGATCTTTTCGGCTTCGGCAGGTCGCGGGAAGGCCGCCGCGAGCAAAAGCAGGAGGCAGGCCAGGGCATGATGCGGCATGGTCGATTTCCTCGATCGAACGGGGGAAAGACCGCATAGCATGGGTTCCGTTCGCGACAAGGCGCGGTGCTGCGGCCCATGTCCGCGCGCGGGTAATGATGTCGCCGCGATACGGTAAATCACTGCTGCCGGCCGCATAATCGGTTATGAACGCGCCCGAATCGTCCCGGATCGCAATATATTAACCGAAACTTCGGGACAGCCTGCTTACGCTGGCCGAAACCAGATTGAGTGAGCCGATGTCCATCGCCTTCGTCCTAGGCATCAACATGTCCGTCGCCGGCGTTTTTGCCGTCGCCTTCGCCGTGGTTGCGGCGACGAACCGCACCGCGCGCGGCGCCAGGTGGCTCGCGGCGGGCTATGGACTCGGTATCGTCAATGTCGGCCTCGAATTCCTGCTGACGTGGCAGGTCGATCCGACGCCCATCGGCATCGGCATATTCCTCGTCTTCCTCCTCGCGCTCAGCTTCGCGCTGGTCGGTGTCGCCCGCCACTATTGCACCGCACCGCCATGGGTCGCCATGGCCGCAATATGGGTGCTCACGATCCTCGCCGTGCCCGCGATATTCAGCTTGGCCTATGGCTCGATGCCGCGGCTGATACTCTATCAGCTTCCCTATTTCGCGATGCAGTTACTGATCGGCATCGTGATCTGGCGTTCGGGCCGCCGCCAGCCGCTCGATCTGCTGCTGATCGCGCTCCAGCTTGTCGCGGCGACCATCTATATCGCCAAGCCGTTCATCGCAGTGACGATCGGAACGGCGAGTTCGCCGCAAGGTTATATGGCGACGACCTATGCTGCGATTTCGCAGAGCGGGAGCGTCGTCACCTTGATGGCGATCGCGCTCGTCATGCTGCTCATCATGATGCGCGACACGACGGCGGAGATGGTCGTGCGTTCGGAAACCGATCCGCTTTCGAGCGTGCTCAACCGGCGGGGCTTCGAACATCATGCCGAACTGGCGTTGCTGCGCGGGGGGGAGAGTGCGGTGCTGATCGCCGCCGACCTCGATCATTTCAAAAGGATCAACGACAGCTTCGGTCACGCCGCGGGCGACGGGGTCATCGCGCATTTCGCCGCGATGCTGGTCGATACGGCGCCTCCCAATGCGATTGTCGGGCGAATCGGCGGCGAGGAATTCGCCGTACTCCTTCCCGATGCCTTGCTGTCCGACGGCCGCATCTACGCCGAAGCGGTGCGCACCGCCTTTGCTGCGGCGCAATTGCCGGTGCTCGGCGTCGATCGCGGCTTTACAGCGTCCTTCGGCGTCGCCCAGCGCGCGTCCGACGATTCGCTGTTCGAACTGTCGCGCCGCGCCGATGCCGCCCTCTATCGCGCCAAGGCCGGTGGGAGGAACCAGGTTCGCGTCGCGCTCGGCGAACTGTCGTCGGCGCCCGCCATGGGCGCTGCCTGACGTCAGACCGCGAGCAGCGGCGTATCTTCCTCGCGCGGCGGCGCGGCCTCGAAACCGGGGAGGGGCTCGAATCCCTCGTCGCTGAGTTCGATCGACGCGAGGCCGCCGAGTTTGAAGTGGCCGAGCCGCGGATCCTCGTCTGACCGCCAGCTCTTGTTCAAATTCAGCGCGCTGATGAACAGGTCGCCGCGGCGTTCGAACAGCAGATGCGGCGCCAGCGTCAGCGTCTGGCCGTTATATTGCGCCGTCACCAGCTTCTTGCGAGCGATGGCTTCCATCAATTTCAGTCGTGTATCGTCCATGGATCCGGTCGTTTGGGGAGATATATATTTCGTTGTGCGCTGCAACGTAACCTACGCGGCGCGCATTGAAAAGCGCCCATTGCCAATCGAATCCAATCGCGGCATAGCGCAGCGGCCCTTTCCTCCCCGGGTCCACTGGCGCAGCCGCGCCGACCAGAGGGTGCTTGCATGACCGAATTTCTCGACCGTTCCGGCCTGTCCGTCGATTCGCGACTGGCCGTCTTCATCGAGCAGCGCGCGCTGCCGGGGACGGGGCTCGACGCTGCCAAGTTCTGGAGCGACTTCGCGGACTTGCTGGGCAGGTTCGCGCCAGAGAACGCCGCCTTGCTCGCGAAACGAGAAGATTTGCAGACGCAGATCGATGCCTGGCATCAGGCGCGCGAAGGGCAGGCACACGACCCCGCCGCCTATCAGGTGTTCCTCCGCGAGATCGGCTATCTCGTTCCCGAACCCGCACCTTTCAAAGTCGGCACACAGAATGTCGATCCCGAGATCGCGACGATGGCGGGGCCGCAGCTCGTCGTGCCCGCGCTCAACGCACGCTTCGCGCTCAACGCCGCCAACGCGCGCTGGGGCAGCCTCTACGATGCCTTCTACGGCACCGACGCGCTCGACGCGCCGCCGGCGAAACCGGGCGGCTATGATCCTGCTCGCGGCGCGGCAGTCATCGCGCGCGCCAAGGCGTTCCTCGACGATGCGGCGCCGCTCGCATCGGGCCGCTGGGCCGACTGGCAGGGCGGACAGCTGGCGCTCGCCGACCCGTCGCAATGGGTGGGCAGCAAGCCCGGCGGCATATTGCTCCGCCACAATGGCCTGCACATCGAACTGGTGATCGATCCCGACAGTGCGATCGGGAAAACCGATCCGGCGGGCATCGCCGACGTCATCCTCGAAGCCGCGCTGACGACGATCATCGACCTCGAGGACAGCGTCGCCGCGGTCGACGGCGAAGACAAGGTGCTCGGCTATACCAACTGGCTCGGCCTGATGCGCGGCGACCTTATGGAAAGCTTCGACAAGGGTGGCAAGACCGTTACCCGCGCGATGGAGGGGGATCGCGAATGGACGTCGCCATCGGGCGAGCCCTTCACCCTCCACGGGCGCAGCGTGATGTTCGTGCGCAACGTCGGCCACCTGATGACGACGCCGATGATCAGGCTGCCGAACGGCGCCGAGGCGCCCGAAGGCCTCTGCGATGCCGTCATCACCAGCCTTTGCGCGCTCCACGACCTCAAAGGCCTCGGCACGCAAACCAACAGCCGCGCCGGCAGCATCTATATCGTCAAGCCCAAGCAGCACGGGCCCGAGGAATGCGGCTTCACGAACCGCCTGTTCGACGCGGTCGAGGATATGCTCGGCCTCGCGCGCCACACGATCAAGGTCGGCGTGATGGACGAGGAGCGGCGTACCAGCGCCAACCTCGCCGCGTGCATCCATGCGGTGAAGGACCGTATCGTCTTTATCAACACCGGCTTCCTCGACCGCACCGGCGACGAAATTCACACCTCGATGCGCGCGGGACCGATGATCCCCAAGGGCGAGATGAAGGCGAGCGACTGGATCGCTTCCTACGAAGACCGCAACGTCCGCATCGGCCTCGCCTGCGGCCTTTCAGGGAAAGCGCAGATCGGCAAGGGCATGTGGGCGATGCCCGACCTGATGCGCGGCATGCTCGAGGCGAAGATCGGTCATCCGAAATCGGGCGCGAACACCGCGTGGGTGCCCTCGCCGACCGCCGCGACGCTGCACGCGCTACACTATCACATGGTCGATGTGTTCGCGCGCCAGAGGGAAATCGCGGGCGAGGCGGTGCCCGCGCTCGACCGGCTGCTCGCCATTCCCGTCGCGACTGGGCGCAACTGGAGCGAGGCGGAGATCACGCGCGAACTCGACAATAATTGCCAGGGCATTCTTGGCTATGTCGTGCGCTGGATCGACCAGGGCGTCGGCTGCTCGAAGGTGCCCGACATCGACGACGTCGGCCTGATGGAGGACCGCGCGACGCTGCGCATCTCCAGCCAGGCGCTCGCCAACTGGCTGCTCCACGGCGTCTGCACCGAGGCACAGGTCGACGCGGCGCTGGCGCGCATGGCGGCGAAGGTCGACGCGCAGAACGCCGGCGACCCGCTGTATGAGAAGCTGTCGCCCGACGGCATCGCATACCGCGCCGCGCGCGCGCTGATCTTCGAAGGCGTGAGCCAGCCGTCGGGCTATACCGAACCGCTGCTGCACAAATATCGCCAGATGAAGAAGGCGGACTGAAAGGGGCAAGGCCGATTCCGGTTCCGATGAGCCGATCCTGGCGCTGCCATCGCTTATAGCGGCGGTGCGAGATACATGGGCGCGCCCTTGGTTTCAGGGACGGGGCGACCGTCTATGTCCTGCCTCGCCTATCACTCCCACTCGATCGTGCCCGGCGGTTTCGACGTATAGTCATAGACGACGCGGTTAATGCCTTGCACCTCGTTGATGATGCGCGTCGCGCAGCGGCTGAGGAAGCTCGCATCGAAGGGGTAGATGTCGGCGGTCATGCCGTCGGTCGAGGTCACCGCGCGCAGCGCGCAGACATGGTCATAGGTGCGTCCGTCGCCCATCACGCCGACGGTCTTGACCGGAAGCAGCACCGCGAACGCCTGCCAGATCGCATCATACAGGCCCGCGTTGCGGATCTCTTCGAGATAGACGGCGTCGGCCTTGCGCAGGATGTCGCAGCGGTCCTTGCTGACCTCGCCCGGGATGCGGATCGCGAGGCCGGGGCCCGGGAACGGATGGCGGCCGACGAAAATGTCGGGGAGCCCCAGCTCCTTGCCGAGCAGGCGGACCTCGTCCTTGAACAGCTCGCGCAGCGGTTCGACCAGCTTCATGTTCATGCGCTCGGGAAGGCCGCCGACATTGTGGTGGCTCTTGATCGTCACGCTCGGTCCGCCGGTGAAGCTGACGCTCTCGATCACATCGGGGTAAAGCGTGCCCTGTGCGAGGAAGTCGGCGCCGCCGATCTTCTTCGCTTCTTCCTCGAACACGTTGATGAATTCGGCGCCGATGAACTTGCGCTTCTTCTCGGGGTCGGTGACGCCCGCGAGGCCCGCCATGAATCGCTCCTCGGCATCGACGACGACGAGCGGGATGTTGTAATGGTCGCGGAACAGCCGTTCGACCTGCTCGCGCTCGTTCATGCGCAAGAGGCCGTGATCGACGAAGACGCAGGTGAGCTGTTCGCCGATCGCTTCGTGGATCAGCACCGCCGCAACCGCGCTGTCGACCCCGCCCGACAGGCCGCAGAGCACGCGCTGGTCGCCAACCTGCGCGCGAATCTCGGCGATCTTGGTGGCGCGGAACTCGGCCATCGTCCACTCGCCGCTGCAACCGCAGACGTGGCGGACGAAATTGGCGA
Organism: Sphingopyxis sp. JAI108; assembly: GCF_013410105.1. Taxonomy (GTDB): domain Bacteria; phylum Pseudomonadota; class Alphaproteobacteria; order Sphingomonadales; family Sphingomonadaceae; genus Sphingopyxis; species Sphingopyxis chilensis. The sequence goes on along the minus strand of NZ_JACCCJ010000004.1, from coordinate 3,960 downwards.
TCAGCTTCGCGCCGTCGGGGGTGTGGACGACCTCGGGGTGGAATTGCGTCCCATAATAGCGGCGCTCGTCGTCGGCGATCAGCGCGAAGGGCGCGCCGTCGCTGATCGCAACGATGCGAAAGCCCGGCGCGAATTGGGTGACGCGGTCGCCGTGGCTCATCCACACCTGATGGCGCTCGCCAACCTCCCACAATCCGTCGAACAGCACGCAGGGTTCGGTGACGGTCAGGAAGGCGCGGCCGAATTCGCCGTCGCGTTCGCCATCGACGCCGCCGGGTTCGACCTGGCCGCCGAGTTGCTGGCTCATCACCTGCTGGCCGTAACAGATGCCGAGGATCGGCACGCCGCTGTCGAAAATCGACTGCGGCGCGCGCGGGCTGCCGTCGGCGGGGACCGAGGCGGGCGAGCCCGAGAGGATCACGCCCTTCGGCTGCATCCGTTCGAGCGCGGCTTCGGCCTGCGTGAAGGGGACGATCTCGCTATACACGCCGGCCTCGCGGACGCGGCGGGCGATGAGCTGGGTCACCTGGCTGCCGAAATCGACGATCAGGATGGATTCGGGCGGAGTGGAAGAGTCTGGAGTCGGCATGGCTGGCCGATAAGGGCGAAGGCTCATGCTGTCCAGCGGTCGATATGGGGCGCCCGTCGAACGGGCATGGCCTCGACACATTGTTGCGACAATTGCGCGACATAGATGAACCGCGAACAAAGCGCGGCGTCAGCGGGCGTTAAGCGCTGCCATGCGAAGAAAAAAACGAAGACAGAAAAGAAACAAAGGCTCTCCCCCATGAATAACATCCGCCTCTCCATTTCCGCACGCGCCGCCCTGCTCGCCGCCGGAGCCTCGTTCGCGCTGCCGGTGATCGCAGCGACGCCGATCGGTCCCGCCGCGGCGACGGCGGTGGCCGAGCAGCCGGCCGAGGCCGCACCCGCGGCACCCGAGGATCAGGAGGAGGATGACGAATATAGCGAGGACGAGATCATCGTCACGGCCCCGCGGCTCGCGGGCCAGCTCGCCACCGACATCAGGGCCGAAGCCGAGCTCGATGAGGCGGCGGTCGCGAGCTATGGCGCCTCGTCGATCGAGGAATTGCTCGATGCGCTCGAACCGCAGACGCGATCGGGCCGCGGGCGCGGCGGGCGGCCGGTCATCCTCGTCAACGGCCGGCGCATTTCGGGCTTCGGCGCGGTGCGCAACATCCCGCCCGAAGCGATCGCCAAGGTCGAGATTTTCCCTGAGGAAGTCGCGCTCGAATATGGCTATGCCGCGACCGAGCGCGTCGTCAATTTCGTGCTCAAGCCCGATTTCCGTCAGATTTCGGTCGAGGCGGAAGCCGGGATCCCGACGCAGGGCGGGCAATTCAAGAACGAGCTCGAGCCCGCCTTCATGGCGATCGGCGACAACGGCCGGCTCAACCTCAATGCGAGCTGGGAGCATCAGACGATGCTGCGCGAAAGCGAGCGCGATCTCGTTTACGACGATCCCGTCCTCGCAGCCGGCGCACCCGCGCGCAGCCTGGCCGCCGCGAGCGACGAATATGTCATCGACGGCACGCTCGTGCGTAACATCGACAAGGTGACCGAGGCGTCGGTCAGCCTGCGTTTCGACCAGACCGACAGCCTGTCGCTGCTCGGCCCGCGGAACGGCAATCCCGACGATCCCCGCCGCCGCGACACCCGCTCGCAGAACTGGACCAGCTCGGCGAGCGTCAACGGCATGCTCGGCGACTGGCGCTGGTCGGTCACCGGCAATTATGCCGACGCCGATCAACGCACCTTCACCGAACAGGAAAGCGGCGCGCTCGACCGGTTCGACAGCAGCCAGCAAAGCTTCGGTACCAACGCCAATATTTCGGGCAGCGTCACCGAAGGCTGGGCCGGCCCGATCCGCGCCTCGATCACCGGCGGCTATAGCGGACAACGCTTCGACAGCCGGACCGAACGCGGCATCGACATCGTCACGACCGAACTCGCGCGCGACACGCCCAGCGTCTTCGGCTCGCTCACCGTTCCGCTGCTCGATCCCGAATATGATATCGGCAATATCGGCCGCCTGTCGCTGACGCTCAACGCACAGGCCGAGCGGCCGAGCGACTTTTCCGCGCTGACGAGCTGGGGCGCGACGCTGAACTGGGGCGTCACCGACAATCTGTCGTTGCTCGCGAGCTTCTCCAGCGACGAAGCGGCGCCCAGCATGACCCAGCTCGGCGCGGCGCCGCTCGAAACCGAGGGCGTCACCTATTATGATTTCCAGACCGGTCAGACGGTGCTGATCAATACGATCACTGGCGGCAACCCGTTCCTGCTCGCCGAACAGCGGCGCGACCTCAAGGTCGGGCTGAACTGGGAGGTGCCGATGGTCGAAGGCCTGCGTTTCTCGATCAACTACAACCGCAACCAGAGCAACGACACCGCGAACAATTTCCCGCTGCTGACCCCGGAGATCGAGGCGGCATTCCCCGGCCGTGTGATCCGCGACGACGACGGGACCCTGCTCGCGATCGACCAGCGTCCGGTCAATTTCGAACGCGCGACCAATTCGCAGATCCGCTGGGGCTTCAATTTCGGCAGGAGCTTTGGCCAGGGCGACGCGGGCGAGGGTGGCGGCCGCGGGCGTTTCGGCGGCGGACGCACCGGCGCTGGCGGTCCGCCCCCGGGCGATGCCGACGTGCCGCCGCCGCGTGAGGGCGGCGAGGCCGCACCGCCGCCCGCCGAAGGACAGCGGCCCCCGGCCGAAGCAGGGGAGCGTCGCGGCGGCGGCGGGGGCGGTTTCCGCGGCCGCGGCGGCGGGCGTGGCGGCATGTTCGGCGGACGGCAGCAGCAAGGCGGACGCTGGCAGGTGTCGCTCTACCACACCGTCAAGCTGACCGACAAAGTGCTGATCGGACCGGGCGTCCCCGAACTCGACCTGTTGAACGGATCGGCGACGGGTAGCGGCGGCGGCACCAACCGCCACCTCGTCGAACTCGACGGCGGCCTGTTCTACAAGGGCTTCGGTACCCGGGTCAGCGCGAAATACGACAGTGGCAGCAGCATCGTCGGCGGCGCCAATGGCGACCTGAAGTTCCACGATCTCGCGACGTTCAACTTGCGCTTCTTCGCCGATTTCAACCAGATGCCGAAGCTGACCGACGACCTGCCTTTCCTGAAAGGATCGCGCCTGCGCCTGTCGGTCAACAATCTGTTCGACGCGCAGCGCAAGGTGACCGACGCCAGCGGTGTCGTGCCGCTGAACTACCAGCCCGGCTATACCGATCCGCTCGGCCGCTATGTCGAGCTGGAGTGGCGCAAGGCCTTCTAGGCCGTCGCGGGAAGGCGGCTTTGGGGTGGGGAGCGGAACGACTGCTTTCGGCGGGACTGGAGAAAACACCTAAAAGCGGATAGCTACCCAACCTATGGAAACCGAACCGGATATTCGCTTGCTGGGCTTTTCATTGTGGGTCGACGGCCGGGAGTTTCCCGATGCCACCGACTTCTGGGACAGCAACTGGCTCATGATACGCGCTGAGATGCGCGCTAGTGGTGCTTACGTCGAGCATTCTGGGCCGATACTCACGACTGCCGACATCGAACAATTTCGTGACGACCTTTCGCAGATGGTCGATACAATGACTGGCGAAGCGGCACTAACGGGTATGGAACCCGGCCTCAGACTGCAGTTAAAGATGCAAAAACTGGGACGCATCGAAGCCATAGTGGAGATTACGCCCGACCATCTCACCCAGCAGCACAGCTTTGAAGTCGAGGCAGATCAGTCCTTCCTTCCCGGATTAGTCGCGTCATGCGACGCGGTTCTGACACGATTTCCGGTGATCAATGCTCCGTCCAATTGACAGCTTTTCGTCAATTCGCTTCGATATCTGAACGTCTGCAATCGTTGAGAGTTTCGGACGCCGATAGGCGTCGGAAAGTCTTCGATGCCCGAACCGCGGGGGTCATAGGCTGAGAGCTATGGGGAAA
>NZ_JACCCJ010000003.1 GCF_013410105.1 Sphingopyxis sp. JAI108 | reverse complement strand
ACCGCTTTCCCCATAGCTCTCAGCCTATGACCCCCGCGGTTCGGGCATCGAAGACTTTCCGACGCCTATCGGCGTCCGAAACTCTCAACGATTGCGGTCGGACAGCTTTTGGAAGCCCATCATGAGAAGCGGACTGGCCGTTCGACAAGAGCGGTCTTGGTCGCGCACGTCTGGCGCTTGGCCGAGAAATGCGGCACAAGGACTGACACGGCGTGTATCACTGGGGAGAAGTCGGATGCGCGTCAGCGCCTGCCTCGCGATAGCACTGGTTTCATCGGTCACGCACGCTCGCGACGTAGCCCCACCGATTATCGACATGCACATGCACGCATGGTCCCTCGACGAATTCGGCGGGCAGAGCGTCCCCGGCTGCATTGGAGCGGAGGGGGTCGAAATGCTCGGCATCGACCCTGCAGTGCCTTTCGATTTCTCGGCGCAAGTCGATTGCAGACGGGTCGTTCAGTCTCCCGCGACTGACGAGGAGGTTTTGGCTGAGACGCTGGCTGCGATGAAACGTCTCAACATTGTCGCCGGAGTCATCGCCGGCGAGGGGCCCGTGGTTGCAGCGTGGCGAAAAGCGGCGCCAGATCGGTTCATCCCGGCGGCGAACTTCTTCACTGGCCCCGAAGCGCCTCCGTCCGCCCATGTCTCCACTCTCGCGGCGCAGGTCGAGCGCGGCGAGACCAAAGTGTTCGCCGAAATCACAGCGCAATATCGCGGCATGGCGCCCGATGATCCGGCGCTGGAGCCCTTTTACGCGATGGCGGAGCGGCTCGACATTCCGGTGGGCATTCATATGGGATACGGGGCACCGGGCGGACCTTACTGGGTCTACCCGCGCTATCGTGCGGCGCTCGGCAATCCATTGCTGCTCGAAAACCTGCTTGTCCGACATCCGAAACTTCGAGTCTATGTGATGCACGCAGGCATGCCAATGACCGACGAGATGATCGCGCTGTTGTACAGCCATCCGCAAGTTTTCGTGGACATCAGCGCCGACAATTGGGGCGTTCCCCGCGCCGAGTTTCATCATCACCTGAAGCGTCTGGTCGATGCAGGCTATGGCAAGCGTATCATGTTCGGTAGCGACCAGATGGTGTGGCCGCAGTCGATCGAAGTGGCCGTGGAAAGTATCGCTGCCGCGCCGTTTCTCTCTGAAGCGCAGAAGCGAGACATTCTATATAACAATGCGGCCCGCTTTCTGCGACTGAGCAAGGCGGAAATTGATCGCCACCACAAGCGCAACACTGAATAGCAAGCAGCCCGGGCTACGGACTTCTGGCCGTTTGCGGACTGGCGGGTTCGGGGCCAAGAATCGGCGAAAGCTGCCATAATCGTCAATTGAACTCTGATGTCTCAGGCGTTTGGCTGCGGACGGCGTGGCTTCGATGCAAGATACTGGTCGATTTGCACACTGTTCACCGACCGCGGGCAGTAAGAGTAAGACCCAAGATTTTCGATAGCGACGCCGTCGATACCAGTGCTCTTAAATGCCTCGATGTCCATATTGGGCACGGCAAGATGGAGAATGAAGCCAGGCACTCGAATGGATTGATATTCCCATCGGATGGCAGCCTCCAGGCGCTTCATGGTCGGATTTTCGCGGAGCAAGGTGGGCAGCGCCTCGGAAAAAGCGGCGGCGTCGGCAAATAGGGCTTCCCTGATCAGCTGCGGCTGCGGATCGCCACGCCTCAGTATGCTTCCGCGAACGAACGATCCGTCGCCAAGCAACAAAGACAGATAATTGGAGTCCATGACTGGTACTCCTTCATATTGAAGGCTGGTTCCGGCGCTCTGGTTCACTACCACCAACGGATGGACCACAATGTCATCAGAAAGTTCGGTGCCGAAGGCAGCAACCTGCGCCGCGCCGTTAGAACGGAACCAGGCAACCTTGCGCGATGCCTGGGCGCAGGCTCCACGAAGTTTGTCGAGATAATTGTGACGGTCGAGCGCCTCCGAGGGGCAAAGGAAACTCTTGATCTCACACAGGATGACATTGTTTCCGACGCGGATGATCATGTCGACTTCTTCGCCGACATCCCCCGTTCGATCGAGACGAGCTACCTTGCGTTCCAGCCCCTCGAAAATCGGATTTGCAAGAAGATCGGCAGCGACGCTCGCGCGAACATCTGCCTCAAATCGCAGGCCCTGGGTCGTTGTAGATAGACGATCGCCGAGGCCCGCATCCTTCAGCCAGAGTGATGCGCGTCTGAGCGGCGATCCGTGAAGGATTGCGCCGGCAACGAGCAGCAGGTCATCGTTGCCGGCCGCGACCAACGGTCGATGCCACACGCCCTTATCGAAAAGAGGTCCCAATTGCGCGGGATCAGAGGTGAGACACGTTACCAACTCGCTTGCCAGATCTGCGGTTATCGACAGGCAATCTGCGAACGTCTCGCCAAGGGACCTACAGTTGAGCGCACATGCAAAGCGCGCGACGTCTTCGTACCGATCAAGCTCGACCCTCTTTTCGTCGAGAAGGAGAAGCCGACATGCCTCCTGCAGAATGACTATCGCCTGCTCAAGAAGGCGAACTGTCAGCCCCGATCCGGGGAATGGCTCGTCGAGGAAGGGAGCCAGATAGCTATTGTCGAGCAATTCCCCCCGGGTCAAAGCATCGACACGCGCACGATCGGTCAGCGGCCCCGCCCGCAACAAGGCCCTGCCACCCGAACGGCGCGCCCTCACGATCGTCTTTTCGAAAGGGGGGGCTTCGGCGGTTCCGACAGTCGCGCGAAAATGCCCGTCAAGTGTCGGTCCCTGCATCAGCAGCATCTGGTCACGCCAGTCCCAAGCACGCCATTTCGCTTGTAAAGACGCATTTTTGGGCACCAGACTCAGTTCATTTTCCGCACCGCGTCGCCTAAGCTGCCAAGGTTCCCAGAGAATTTCCTGCCAGATATCGCGAAACAGGCGCTCATAGCTCAAGGCGGCTTCGGCTTTTGCGGCGACACGGCGATAGTCGACAAACCCCGGCGCCCGATCCGCCGGCTGGCCATTCGCTTGGGCGAACCAATGCGGCAAGGTATCGATGATTGCCGTGTTCGCGTCGTCGAATGAGAGTGCGGGTGCGCTCGTCGACGGTTTGAATTTGGTTTGGGACAGCGCCATGAAGTCGCCTACTTCATTGCCTGCAGCATCTTTTGCATTCGCTTTTCGAAGGGCGCGCTGGGTCAGCAGAACCGCTCGGTTCGCGGCGGCGACAGCGAGGTGTATGACCGTCGTGCGGGATATCGCTCCGAAGATGCCAGTAATCAGGTCGCGCTGGAGTTGATTTTTGAGCGGGCCGATGAGCAGCGCACCAATCACGAGATCGACGTCGCGCACGTTCGCGTTTTCATCGAGCGCCGCGGCCCAAGCATCGGCGTCGAATTTGCGGTTAGTCGGCGCGACGAGCGCGGGCGACGTCCGGCCCGACGCGCGAAGAAAAACAGGGCTTTCCACATCGTCGCGAGTGTAGCCAATGTCCCCTACCGGATTTGGACTCATCAAATTGCCATCCCTCTCGGCATTTGCCCGCATTCCATGCGCACGGCTGTACGCAACCGGCGGCGAGGTGTCACGAATGGCAGAACGTCTCACCGGCCCAAACCATCGACCGGGTCGTGACCGTCTAAGCGGATTGACAGCGACGACGTCCACCGATCAGTTCGGTCTATTAGAGGAGGCGGGCTGAACAGGCTCGAGGAAAGCCATGAAATTTGACGTTATCGGTCGTATCAACAACATGCGCCTCCCGGACGGGAAGACCGCAATACTTTATTCTGTTTATGAAGCAGTTAGCAATTCGATCCATGCGATCAACGACCGCTTCACCGAAGCGCTGGCAGCGGAAAGGGGCAAGATCGAGGTCGAAATCAAGGCCGACGGCAACGGCGATGTTGAGTCAATTGCGATCACCGACAACGGCATCGGCTTCACCGACGACAATCTGAACTCGTTCGAGACTAGCGACAGCCGATTCAAATATCAGCGCGGCGGAAAGGGCGTCGGTCGCTTCATCTGGATCAAGATGTTCGAGACCATCAAGGTTGATAGCAGAATTGCCAAGGGCCGCGCGGCTCAGCGCGTGCGCTTCAATTTCGCACCCGAAAAGCCCAAATCGATCGCCAACAAGGTCGTCGCGGACGTGGCCGGCGCCGATACAGGGACGACAATCACATTATCCGATCTTCGTCCTGAACAGCGGGGGCGCCTTCGTGCAGTGTCCTACCTCAAGGATCTCGCATTACACTTCTTCCCCCAATTTATCTCGGGGACGCTGCCTGAGATCGACATCACCTACCGCGGGGAAACGTCTAGCCTCAATGATTTCATAGCCGAACAAGTGGACGAACCTGTCGAGCAGGAGATTGTTGTCGACTTTGGCGAAGGCCCGGTCTCTGTCCACATCGCGCATCTTTTTGTCGATTCAGGAATTTCAGCAGGGCTTCGAAACTCTTATCTGCTGACCGCGCATGGCCGGCTCGTCGGCGATCCCGTTTCCATCGAGCGAAAATATGCGTTGAGGGAGCTGCCCGACGACAAAGCGTATGTCGCAGTGGTACGAAGCGATTTCCTCGACGAACGGGTCGATCAGGAGCGGCTGGGCTTCAAACTGACGTCGGAACAGCGTGACTTGCTCGAGGCCATTATCCTTGGAGCGACCGAGGAATTTCTGAGAGATCATATCCGGACGTTACGAACGCGCCAGAAAAGGACGGTTGAGCGGCTGATCGCTGAGCATCCGCAGCTCGCAACTCAGTTTGCCGACCTCGATGAATATGTCATCGGCTTGTCGCCGGGAATGGACGACGAGCAGATTGGCCAAAATCTCTTTGTCCTACTGTACCGCGAAGAGGTCGAGTTGCGGAAGCGCATTGAGAAAATCGACCAGATGGCATCGCTGCAGCCCGAGGTTCGCGAGGAAGCCGAGGCAATCCTTGAGGAAATATCGAACCAAGAAAAGCATCGCCTCGCGGAGCTCGTAGTCAAGCGACATCAATTGCTCCAGATGGCGAACGTTCTGCTCAAATATGATGACGATGAGAAGAAGAGCTATCGCTATGAACGAGTCATCCACGAACTGATCTGCCCAATGGGAGAAATCTATCGCAGCGGCGACGGCGCACGCCACAATTTGTGGATGATCGATGACTCGCTGGCCGCCTATGATCTCTTCGCATCGGACAAAACGATCAAGTCGCTGACGAACGAGGCCGACTCCCGCAAGGAGCCCGATCTGATCTTCTTCAATCCGCTCGGCTTCCGTCGCGAGGGGACCGATGATCCGGTCGCGATCATCGAATTTAAACGGCCAGGGGACGAGAAGCCCAGCCAAGACCCCATCGCGCAGGTGCTCGGCTATATCGACGACTTGAGAGGGGCGAAGGTGAAGGACATTGACGGTGGAGTGGTTTCGAACATCGGAGATCACACGCCATTTGAATGTGTCATCGTCTGTGAGCTGACCGGAGCAGCGCGGAAACAGTTCGAGCGGTCAATTGCGCAGAATCCGACCCCCGATGGCGAAGGCTATTATGGCTGGTCGAGCCGTCATAATGCGCGCATCCGCATCATATCTTTCAGGAAAATGCTGCGCGACGCCGAGCTGCGAAATCAGGCTTTTTTTGACCAGTTGAAGCTCGGCAGCCCGTCGGCCGCTGCGCGGAAGCGAGCAGCCAAGCGCCGCGAGAAACAAACAGCTTCGTCTGCCAAGACAGGGGGAGAAAGTTGATTCAGACGTCCGACGGATTGGTATCTGATCCCCTATTGTCCCAGAACTTTTCGTCAACCTAATGAAAGATTGGGCAAATGAGCAAGGTGGTCCGGATATTGCTAGAGCAGGCCGATGCGATCGTACAGATTGTGGCCGAACTCTCGCCCACAATGCGGCGAAATGGCCAAAATCAGTTGCAATCCGTTAGCCGCCCCAAATCGGACTTAGCGAGCGATTGCGCGGCGCCTACCACCACCATACATCCCTTCCGCGCACGCAACGCGAGAATGGAGAAAAGGTATGATCGACCAGCGCGGCGAACTAGCGGAGGCCTATGATGAAGAGGAATGGGTCGACGAGCCTTTCGCCGATCCCGCCATCCGCGCCGAATATCGCGAAGCCCTCGGACGCTTCATTATGGCGCACAATGAGGTAGACTTCTGGATGAGCGGGCTCCTCACCAAGGCCGTCAAAATCCTCGATCCCGACGGTGGCCTTGACGAACTCGCGATGGGAGACTTCTCGCAGCGCGCCGCAAATCTGACGCTATTGATGAAGGTTGCGCCGCATCTCGCGCTCGGCAACGCCGGCGAAGGCCGCCTCGCCGAACTAAACGGCACGCGCAACATACTCGCACACGGCCATTTTGACCAGGATCCCTATGAGGGCACATTCGAGATCGTAAGCCGCCGCTACAAGACCCTGACCATGCGCCGGCTCAGCAATCTCAACAGCAAAACTATCAATGCGCAGGCCGAAGAGCTTGAGGCGATCGCGAGCCATATGTCGTCGGTCTTCGACTTCATCGACTGTCCGGTGCCGACCGAGTACATCACGGATCAGGTGATGCTACGGAGCCGCGAACTCTGGGAGCTGATTGAAGCTGAAAGGAAGGCCAAGCCGCCGACGCCTGCGGCTCCCCCACAGCCCGCGCCTGCGAAAGCCAGCGCGGCAAAAGGGTCCGAATGATGGCGGGTAAGAAGGCCGTGCACGCCCCCAAGCAGACACTCCCAGCGGGGGCCGCCCATTTTAGCCGCGCAGAGGTCAGCCATGGCAAATGAAAAGACTGACCGGCTCACAGAGGCCCTCGCCGAGCCGCGGGAAAACCTCGACACCGAGATCAAGAACTGGCTCGACCTTAAATCAAACGAGGATGACAAGGCAAATTTCGCGAAGGCAGCGCTCGCGATCGCCAACCATGGCGGCGGCCGTATCATATTCGGCCTTACCGAAACGCCGGAAGGGATGGTCCCGGCCCCGGATCGTCCGGCGACGCTCGACGGCTACAGGCCCGATCTCCTGAACGGCATAATCCACAAATATGCCGACCCCGCCTTCCACTGCGACGTTCATATGCGGCCCGGCCCGGGAGGCGAGATCTATCCCGTCGTGGTCATTCCCGGCGGCCACCGCGTTCCGGTCCGCTCCAAGCGCAGCGGGCCGCATGGCCAGATCGTCAAGGACAATAGCATCTATATCCGTCGGCCCGGCCCGAGCAGCGAAGTGCCGCAGAATTCGGGCGACTGGGACTTGCTCCTTGGCCGCTGCCTCTCGCATCGCCGGGATGAGATGTTCGATCAGATTCGCTCCCTTATCACCGGTGCGGTCCCGCCTGCCGAACTGCCCTCGGCTCCCGACCGGCTCGAAAGTTGGGTGGCCGCCTCGCTGGAACGCTGGACGACGCTCGCCGCGACACTTCCTGAGGATGCGCCGGAACGCTGCCCGCATGGCTTCATGTGGTACGCCTTCGAGCTGGGAGGCGACATTCGTAGCCTCTCGGCGTCGCAATTTGCTGAAGTGCTGCGCTCGGCGGAAGTGAACTTCAGCGGCTGGCCGCCCTTCTGGTATCCAACGCGTCGCGGCATTGCCCCCTATCCGTTAGACGGGATGGTGGAATGCTGGATCGGCGGCGATACGGAGGATGGGTTCGGAAATCATGGGTCGGGCAACGCGGACTTCTGGCGTGTTTCGCCCGATGGCCTCGCCTTCTTCCTTCGCGGCTATCGCGAAGACGATCTGGCAGGCGGCAAGAACATGCCGACCGAGCCCGGTTCTTGGATCGAGGTCGAATGGCCCACCGCGATCACAGCGGAAATACTCCTCTACGTGAAGAGCCTAGCTGAGAGACTGATCGAGGGGCCTGCATCGGTGCGGCTGCGGGCCGGCTACACCGGCCTCAATGGACGCACCCTACAAAGCATCACGGGCCGATATTTGCACCCGCGCATTTCCCGCCAAGACACGATCGACCTCGAGTCCAGCTTCGCCACCGAAGCGCTAGAACATAATCTGGCAGAGATCGTCCATCCATTCGTTGCGCCGCTGTACGCGATATTCGACTTTTTTGAGTTGCCAATGTCGGTCGTGACCGACGTGATCGGAAAGCTGCGACAGCGCAGTTACTGAACCACGATCTGAAAGGGAAAAATTGATGGACTGGCCGCAGTTAATGGGGGCGTTGATCGGTCTTGTTGGCGTCCCGCTCGGCATCGTCTTGGGCGAGGTTTTGAGGCGACGGCAGCGAGCCGAGCAATTCGCCGCTGCGATTTTCTCCAAGCGCCTTGAGGCATACGACAAGCTGATGGACATATTGAACGAAAGTCGCAGCGTCGCGAGCCACGTGATAAATAGCTCGACGCTGTCTTCGGACGAGCGTCATGATCTGATCTCGTCGGTTGTTGCCACCATCGCAGACCACGCAGACCGCAATATTCTCTATATTGACGAGGAACTAGGCGCCCATTGCGTCGCCCTTTTCATGGGCTCCGAAGAGGTTCACGACCAGCCCGGAGCGGAGCAGAAGGAGAGCATCAAGCGTCTTGATCGCGAATGGGTCGAAACTCGGAGGATGATTCTAGAGGATTCGGGCGTAGCCACGGTCAACCGTCTGTTCCGTGATATCAATCGTCCCCGGATCGAATCCCCTTTTATTGTTCGCATACGCGAATTGAAGCGCGATCTGAACCTTACAACATATTGAAGAACCGTTCTTTTTCATGGCTTATTGAGCCCGCAACTTGCACGCGCAAAACGGCGTCTGTCGGGACGCATTGTTAACTTCCCGTATGGCTTCACTCGAGGCGCTTCCTTCCGAAATCGACCCGCGAAGAATCCTGCATCCCGATAGCGGACCGACGTATCGCGCGGAAAATTCATAGGAACATCCTCTCCCAAAGGATGACCTCCCTTCGCCACGCCGCTATATAAGAACAGCGGCCCCACTCAGAAGGCTGCCTATGGGGCATGATTGAGCGACCAGGACGATATCATCGCGGCAGCGACGGCGGGGACCCTGCCCGAACTGTTCATCGAGCGGCTACGCGGTCACCGCACTGACGAGCTTGGCAAGGCGTTCCGTGCGACGCTCACTAGACTCCACAATGACGGTACTATTGACGTGCTCGAGCCCGCGCGTACGATCCAGACCTCCCCCATCGACCAGCACGACTTCTTCACGGTGATGCACGTCTATAGCGAGCTGATCCCGGAGCTCGATGCCAGCGTCCCCGATATGCTCGCCGCTGTCAAAGCCCTGTCAAAGCGCGCCGGCGAGGATTTGGCATCTGGCATGGCCAATGGCGGCTATCGGACGTGGGCCGAACAGGGCAGACGCGCCCGCGAGACGTTCGAGACTATCAATCCCGAGGATGGCGATGATGCCACTTTTGTATTTCTGGCGTTGCAGGCACTTGCCAAGGCAGAGCCCGATGCAGCGCTCGACCGGGCGATCCTTTTTGTCGGCGGCAATGCCGGACCGGCGCGCTCGGCTGCTGCCAAAGCGATTGGTACGTTCGATCTGATCGACGCCGTACGGCGCACCCGCGCCATTGAAGCCCTCGCCGCCAATGCCGAGAGCGCCGACGACAACAGCCTCGGTCAAATTCTCGCAGCAATCTGCGAGATCGCCAGAGCCCATCCCGACACCCACACACACGCCGCCGCGCTGATAGAATCCAATATCGATCGCACCGGCGACCATGCGATCCACCAGCTGTCGCTCGAACTGATGTTCCACGCCGACGAACTGCCGCCCGTGATAGTCAGACCCCTGACCGCGATCATGCACCGAGTTCCGATCGGCAATCGCGGTACAATTCGCGACATCGGCGCGGCGGCCGGTAAGCTCGCGGGCAAAAACCGGCTCGACGAAGCGCTGGCGCTGATTACGCCCTTGCTCTCACAGCATGAGGAACTAACCTCGCTGGAGCCGCTCGGCAGCCTCAATTATCATCTGCTGCAATCGCCTCCCGACCAGCTCGCGAAAACGATCGTCGCCTGGCTGCTGGCATGCGACGCCAATCTCGGCCGCGCAGCCATGGCACTGGTCGGCAATCATCATGGTGATAATCCGTTGATCCTCGACCCGGCAATCACCGCCGCCGCCCTCAGCGACCCCGAGCGTGTGCTGCTCGCGCATCGCGCGGTCGGCTGGCTGTTCGTCCACCCGGTTACCGCCGCGTCATTGCTGATCGGGCTGCTCGACGGTGCCGGAGATGCCGCCAAAGACAGCATCGCCGAACTGCTATTCGATCCGCTGCTGATCAATTTTTCCGGGTCCGTCGGCGACTGGATCGCCGATCAATCCAAAAGCCTGAGCCACCCCGCGCAGCCCATCCTCGCGGAGTTGACCACCCGCCTCGAGGCTTACATCGACGGCCTGCGTTCACCGGGCCGGATCAAGGAGCTGCGTCCGTCAGAGCGCGAACGGCTGATCGAAAACCATCGCCAGCACGAGTCGATGCGCCAAGCCTATAAGGCATCGGAGAAAAGCTCGATCCTCGCATCGCTCGCGACGCGGCAGGTGCTGCTCTACGGCGCGCGCTCGATCAGCTATTTCAAGGGGATGGGCGGCAAGCAACAGCGCAGCGAGACCAAGATGCACAGCTTCACACACAGCATCGAATCCCCGCGCCTGGATACCCTCGAGCCATTCGACCTCGACTACATGTTGCGCGTGTTCCGCGCGATGAAGACCGCTCCATGAAGCTCGTCATCCGGGAATATCTGGCGTCCCTGAAGGAGCGCGACGAACTCGACGCGGTGCTGCCCGATCTGCTGACCGAACTCGGCTTCACCGTCTATTCGCGACCGGCCAGGGGCACTAGACAATATGGCGTCGATGTCGCCGCAGTCGGCCCGGGCCAAGACGGTATCAGGCGCGTGCATCTCTTCTCAGTGAAGTCGGGCGATCTCGACCGCAATGAATGGAACACCGCTTCCCCTCAGAGTCTACGCCCCTCCCTCGACGAGATCCTCGACCATTATATCGGCAGCCGCATCCCGCCAGAATATGCTCAACTTCCGATCGCGATCTGTCCTACCTTCGGCGGGGCAATCGATGAGCAGGTTCGCGCCGAAGTGACCGGCTATATGACACGCAACACTACGGCTAGGATCAGCTTCGAGGAATGGAATGGCGACCGGCTGGCGCAGGTCATTCTCGACGGCATCTTGCGCGAGGGGCTGCTGCCGCCATCACAGCGCAGCCATTTGCGTAAAAGCGTGGCGATGGTCGAGGAGCCCGATGTCGCGCTCGACCACTTCCAGAAACTGCTTCGCGCGCTTGCCGACCAGCCGGGTGCGACGCCGCCAGCGCGTCTGAGCCAGGCACGGCTGATCAACATTTGTTTGTGGATCATGTTCGTCTGGGCGCGCGAAGCCGACAATGTCGAGGCGCCCTATAGAGCAAGTGAGCTGGCACTGCTCGAGGTCTGGCAATTGCTCAAGGCCGATATCGCCAGAACTTCAAGGGCTGGTGAAGCCGCGAGCTTCGTCATCAACGAGCTGGCCGAGCTGCATTTCACGATCTGGGACGCGCTGTTCGAGGACAAGATCCTACCCGCGGCCGACACCCGGCACGCCATTTCGAGCGCGGTCGAAAGCCACGCTTCGCTCGACGTCAATCTGAAGTTGTTTGATCTGGTCGGGCGGCTCGCGCTGCGCGGACTTTGGCTGGTGTGGCAACTGTCACCGCCACATGGCCCCACGGTCCTTACCAACGACTACCTCAACACGCTGCCGGCTGTCACATCCGCCACCACCAAAACCACCGTCAAAAAAATCGACACGCTCATCGAAAAGATGATGGCGATCGTCAGCAACAACCGCGCGCTCTTGTCACCAATTGGCGACTGGCAGGCGATAGATATCGGTCTTGCCTTCACTTTGCTTGCCTGCCGCCCGGGGGCACATGGGGCGATCGAGCAATGGGCCGAGGAGCTCGCCGGGCATTCGATATTCGCCTACAAGACGCATGGCCGTTATCCGATCACCAGTCGCTCCTACTGGGATCTGGTCGATCACCCCTCCGAGCGCAGCGACGACTATCGCCTCGCCTCAACGGAAGGCAGCATCCTCTATCCGATGCTCGCGCTATGGGCCGCCGCCCGTCACGAGCAACAGCTGTTCGACGAGCTCGCCAGCTTCAGTAAAGACTCGCTTAGCCACTGCACCTTCCAGACCTGGCTGCCCGACGAGGATAGCGAGGAACATCTCTATCTCGACCGCGAAAATCATGGCGCCGCGCTCGCAGGCATCCCGATCACAGCAGGAACCCAAGACACGCTCGACTTCATCCTTGCCGAAGCGAAGACCAACAAACATTATGGCCAGCTGTCAGCCGTAAAGCTCGGTCACTGGCCGATCGTGCTGACCGCCTGCCGTTCGCGTCGCTTGCCGGTCCCGCCGCAGGTCTGGCGCGAGCTCCTCCCCAGCATCAGCCAGCTAGCCACCCCTGCCACTTCTGACCCCACGGACATTCCGAAGACATGATCACGGATCTGCCGGTTGCCAATGATCTAAACGGCTCGGCGTTGGCCTTGCTCAACGCCAGCGAATAGCGCTCAATCTGGGCTGACCGGTGATGAGGCCACTTCGAGTTCAGCCTTCCCGTCGAAATAGACGCTTTAGTCCGCTCATTGGGAAGCCTCTGACCGGACCCTTTATTTCGACTGGCATCCCCTACTGACCATCCTTTTCCTCCGTTAGACGGACGAGGAGGCGGTCAGATACTTTGTCCGCCTCGTTACACGTAATTGTGACCTCTATCTCGAAAGGCTTCAGGTCCGCGTTGGCTTCGAACCGGACGAACAGCACGTGGGTGGGCTTTGCGCAATCGTGTTTTAGGACCGGAAAATGAAAATCGACAAATTGCCCGTGCCGGGCGATTTGCGCCGCGCCTTCGGCAAAACTATCACTACCCAATGAGATGGCTCGAAATTTCGTAACCACCTCGGGCCGCCTGCCCGGAGTTGGCCTCGCGGGGGCGTCTGGTTCAATTGGTTCAGACGGGACATTCGCTTCATTCATCAGCGTGACATAGCTCGGAAACTCGAGCCGGACGTCGATATTGGATGCCGGCAGGCTCCCCAGATTTGCCAAGGCGAAGGAAAGTTCGATGGTTCGGTCCTCAAGCTCGGCCCAAGCGCGATGCTTGACAAGGAAATCCTGATAGTCCCCGAAAAACGCCTCGAGGGCACGATTATAGTTTGCGACCGGCTCTTCTTCATAGACCCGCGGACCCGAACCACTTCGTTCGTCCGACGCCATATATTCGTCGAAGCCGAGCGGCGGAAACGACGTTCGGATCTCGGCGAGCGACAAAGGCTCCTCGACCGGCTCGGGCGAGACTGTGAGGCTCGCGCCGCCTTCAATAAACTGGAAGACAAGCTTGGGCCGGCGCGCCCGCTCGCGATCGAGCTCCCGGCGAAGCTCCCTGAGTTCGGCACGTTCGGCATCAATAGCATCCGGCAATCGATATTGTTCAGGCAATTGAATGAGCCTGATGGGCCGACCCCGCAGTTTCAGCGCCAAGCCGCTGTCGGCACTCACAATCGCCGCTCCGCCTCCAGATCTTGAAGACCAATCAAGGGCGCTGGCGATCAAATGATCGTCGGCGATGTCACGCGATAGCCGATGCTCGCGAAAATCAATCAGGGGTTCTTGTCCATCGAACACCAGCTTGACGTTCTCGCGAAGAGTAACCGGATCCTCCTCATCTAACTTTGAAGCTATCCAATTTACAGCGTCCTTCGCGCGATCGCGCAGCTTACCATTCGGATTATGGACTTTTGCTCGCTCCAACTCGCGCATCAAGACCGGCGTCACAATGATCGAACAGGAAGGGACGCTTGCAAGCCCGCACCAATCGATCTCGTCCAGTTTGCGGAAGTGAAGTATAATATTTGTGTCGACGAGAATATCCATAGGACGCCGAATATAAGAGAAAACGGGTTTCAGCACGCTAAAGATACGAAACATAGGAACGTTTTGTCCGACTGTGTTGCCGAAGCGACGATCGCTTTTCAGCATCGGCCATTACCGTCTGAACGGCTGGCATCAGACGCTAAGCCGCTACCCATCCATGTGTCGATCGAGCGACCGCTTTCGGGCGGCCGCGGATAGGGGCCGGAATGACTGACACTGGGCGCAATGCGGCCAATCCCGTATTCACACATATCCGCGCCACAGCTAAAGATTCTTCCCCGACTTAACCTGTGATTATTGCCAACGCGCATCGACAGCTTAGGAAGACCGCACTAATGTCTTCGTGCGACCCCGAAGGCAGAGGGGCATCTTTCGGTGGGCCACTTATCCACATCGAGAGAGGGAAGGGCTCTGCTCCGGCAGGGCCCTTTGCTTTGCGGCATCAGCCCGCGTCGCGGGCCGTCGCATCGAGAAGCGCGATACGCTCACGGCAAACAAGCTCGACCGTCTCCGCCAGCTGCGAGACACGCCCGCCGAGCCAATCGAGTTCCTCTTCCGAAATGCTGTAGTGCTTCGAATAGCGTGCCTTGATGTAGGCCTCCTTTAGCTTCTCGAAGCGAGCCCGATCGGCCTTCGTCTCGCGCGGCCAAACTTCGTGCAAGCGATCGTCAATTCGCTCAGCCTGCGTCCGAAGGAATGCGAGATTATGGACGTGCGGTGTGTAGAAATTGCAGACCAGCAAGGCGCAATGGTAAAAGCGCTCGGTGGCCTGATGCAAAGAGAATGCCGCTTCATTGAGACGACCTTTCCCGATGTAGAAGTCGCTACCCTCCTTGAACGCCGCCGCACTCGGCAACCACTCCTCAAAATACTCCCGCGCCATCTCCAGCGCCGCGTGCGGCGTCTTCGGCTGCGGCTCGGCCAGCTCGCTATCCTCGGCCTGATAGAGCGCGATCCCGTCGCGCGCGACGTCCATGAAGAAATAGCGCCCCTCGGAAAGCCCGCGGTTCACCTCGTCGAGGCTATGCACGATGAAGTTCACCGGCGTGCGGAGCGTCTTCGTTACCGATAATTCGCGAATAAGCCGGTCATCAAGCTTCGACCAGTAATCGGCGCGATCGGTCAGGCGCTTGTCGTTGACGATGATGAGCAGGTCGAAATCGGACTGATAGCCTTTGGCGGTGTGCGGCTCGTCGACCCAGCCGCCGCGCGCATAGCTGCCGTAGAGAATGATCTTCGAGATGCGGCCCTTCTTCTTCCAGCCCTGCGTGGCGAGCGCCAGCGCATCCTCGAACTCTTCGAAGACGATCTGCACCACGCGTTCGAGTTCGCGCTGCTTGTGCGGGGGAAGATGGTCTGTGCTGCTTTTCATCGTCGTCACCCTATCAAGGCGGCAGCATCCGCGCACCAGCATATTGCAGCCAATGCGGGGATAAGCCGCGTGAATCCCATGCGCCGGTCAATCCATGGGATTCCAGAGCAGAGCATAGACGTCGGGATTGTCCTGCCCGGCCGCGCGGCCGAGCGTCGCATAGAGGCGCCGCTGCCCGAATTCGGGCGCCTCGAACGCAACCGATACGTAGCGCCGCTCGGACGTCGCTGCGAGGCGGATCCATCCCGCGCCGATCTCGACGTCGCCCGAATAGACGCGGTAATCGGGCTGGACGTCCCTGCCCTTGCCGCGGTTCGTGCGGATTTCGATCGGCACCCGGATCGAGAGGGTGCGAAGTTCGCCGATAAAGCCTTCCTCGATCGTGCCGCTGACGAAGCCTATGGCTCCCATGATCTGTCTCCTGCCTTGTCCCGCGAGCCCGTCCCGCGGCGCAGGAAGGCAGCCGGGGCGCCGCCAGGCGCCGGCGCACCCGAAGGGCCGCAACGCGAGTGGAGGACGGGCGCAGCCCGTTGCGCCGGGGCCGCGCCCCGGCAGGCCCTTCAAGCGCGGGGCGGGACCGCTGTCAGGATCGACAATCAGCGGGGAGCTATGCGCCGCAGAAGATCGAGCGGGCCGACCGGCTAGAGCCGGCCAAGGCTGAACTGTACGTTCGAAAGCGCATCAGGGTGAGGCGCGAGCTAGGCTCGTGTCCGACCCGGCCAATGGCGGGCGCCGCCGTCCCGCCAGCCAAAGCTCGCGCCGACCAGCACGAGCAATGCCGCGATCGCCGTCGCACCGGCAACGAGCACCGACTGCTGCCCGCCGGCGGCATAGATGGCCGCGAGAGCCCAGAGGAAGACCAGCGCGAACGGCGGATTACCCTTCCCGCGCGCCAATGCCGCCGCGGCAAGGACGCCGCCGATGACGACGACCGCGGCGGAGATTAGCGGCGCGCTGTCAGGTCCGGCATCGACCCCGTAGTAGCGCAGGCTCGCGGCGACATTGACGATGGCGGCGGCGGTCAGCCACGCGGCCAGCGCCGATAGCGGCAGGACGGCACCCCAGCGCTCCGCGGCGGTGAAGCCGCCCGTCCAGTCGACGATCCGCCGATAAGCGGTCAAAATCGAAGCCAGCGAGGCGAAGATGATGATCGTCGATACCGCGTCGATGGCACCGAGCTGCACCCATGTGGCCCATAAGGCGTTGCCGAGGAAGGCGCCGGCCGCCGGCCAGCGAAGCGCCGCGAACAGCGAACTGCCGCGACCCGCTGCCGTGAACTGGAGGAGCGCGAAGACCAGGGATCCCAGATAGAGGGCGCCCCAGATCGAGAAGGCCCAGCCCGCCGACGTGATCAGCGTCCGGACAGTGTCGGAGCGATCGCCGACCGGTGTGCCGATCCCCAATGCGGGCAACAAGGCGGCCCCAATCTGCGCCAGCGCGCAAAGGAGGACGACAAGGCGCGACGGATCGGCGGCGCGTGCGGGCGTGGCGATGCTCTGGCTCATGACGGTTCAACCGGCGCAGCGCCGCATCGTTTCACCGCGCAGGTCGTTCGCAGATGGGCGGGATAAAGCCAATTTCTGCCGATCGGCAATGCGCGAACGCGGAACGTCGAACGATCTTTCCGGCTCCGGTCAGTCAGGAGCCGGTCTGCGCGCCTTCACCCGATGCCTCGCCCGCGGGCGCAGCGAGGATTTCGGGGGCGACGCCGTCGACCTCGACGAGACCCTCCTCGACGAGGACGCCGGTAATCCGCACTCGATTTTCGACATGATCGACGGGGGTACGGCGGAGGTCGAGCCGCCAGCGGCCGCCGACATCGCGGCGAAGCGCGAAGCCCCCCGCAACGCGCAGCAGCGTTCCCGTCTCGTCGATGCGTGATCCGATTCCGGCCATGGACGGTGCCTTAGCTCACTCTTCCGTGCCCCGCCAGCATCACCGCGCCACAAGGATCGACACATCTTCCGCCATCAGGCAGGAAAGTCGAGCGTGCAGCAGACGCCTTCGGGACGAAACTCGACCTCCGCGCTCCCGCCCTGCCCGCGCAGCGCCCGCTCGAGCATGCGGGTGCCGAAACCGGTGCGAAGCGGCGCCGCCACCGGTGGGCCGCCCTGCTCCTGCCAGTGGAGGCGCAGCCGGTCGCGGTTGTCGTGGTTCACGATGTCCCACCGGACATCGACCGTGCCGGCATCGCCCGACAAGGCGCCATATTTGACCGCATTGGTGCCGAGCTCGTGGAGCGCCATTGCCACGAGCAGGGCGCGCGAGGCCGGAAGTTCGGCATCGGGTCCCGACGCAGCGATGCGTCCCGGTTTCATCTTGTCGAAAGCGTGGAGCGCGCGCTCGATCATTTCTCCCGCCGAGACATTGCCCCAATGGCGTTCGGTCAGCAGATCGTGCGCTTCGGACAAGGCGCGCACCCGGGCCTCGAACGATTCACGCTCGGCGGGCGGGGCTTCCCTGAAGGTCTGCGCCGCGATCGCCTGCACCATCGCGAGCGTGTTTTTCACCCGGTGGCGCATTTCGGCGAGGGTTAGCTGAAGATGGTCCTCGGCCCGCGCGCGCGCCGCGATCTCGACCCGCGCCGCCTCGTGGAGATGGGCATTGTCCATCGCGACCGCGGCCTGCGCGGCGACCGCCTCGACCAGCTCCTCGACTTCGGCGCTGAACATGCCGGGCTCGTCATGCCCGAAGAAAAGGCCGCCGAGCACGGCGCCCGACCTCGAGACAACGGGAACGGCGAGATAGCTCACGACGGGCAGATGTCCTTTCGGCATGCCGTGATGCGGCTCGCTCCGGCCATAGCGGGGATCGAGACGGATATCGTCGGACCGGATCGTGCCCTCGCCGCGGAAGGTCGGATCGAAGACGGCGGTGTTGCGCGGCGTTCCGAAGCGCTCGAAGGCTTCGCGCGGCGCGCCCGAGAGCGAGAAGAGCTGATAGCTTTCGCCCGTGTCGTCGAGGACATTGTAGAAAAAGGCACCGTAGCGCGCGCCGCTGAGTTCGGTCGCGATGTCGGTCACCGCCTGCACGATGCGCTCGAGGTCGAGATCCTGCGAGACAAGCTGCGCGGCGCGGTTGAGCTGCCTCAGCCGCTCCGCCTGGCGCGCAAGCTGCGCGTCGATGGCCTTGCGCTCGCTAATGTCGCGCGCGATCTTCGAGGCCCCGATGATCGTGCCATCGGGTCGCCGAACCGGCGACACGGTGATCGAGAGATCGACGAGGCTCCCGTCCTTTCGGCGTCGCACCGTCTCGAAAGGCTGGACACGCTCGCCCGCCTTGATGCGCTCGATGATCGCGGTTTCTTCGCTATGCCGCTCTTCGGGGATGAGCGTCAGAATGGATTGGCCGATGATTTCGGCGGCACTATAGCCGAACAGGCGCTCGGCGGCGGGGTTCCAGCTGGTGATGATACCGTCGAGACCCTTGCTGACGATCGCATCGTCGGATCCTTCGACAAGCGCCGCCAGATGCGCGCCGCTTTCGAAACTCGACCCGCCCGGCGCAAGCCGGTCGTCTCCGGTTTGCGGTTCGATCACTTGACTGGCCTGCATCCATTAGCCCCCCGTCCTGGCACTTCCCGAAACGGGAATTTGATTTGCGAAGAAACCCTTGAACGGCCGATGCGTTCCGCAGACACTTCGCCCAGCGCCAAGCCATTCGCTCTGCTTCGCCAAAGTTCATCGATCTCCAGGACCCACGAGAAGAAGTTGCCGGACAATCCCACCCCAGCGGCCTGCACCGCACTCGTTGCCGAGGACGAATGGCTCGTCCGTATGGATATCGTGTCGGCGCTCGAAGACGCGGGCTTTGTCGTCGTGGAAGCCGAGTCGGCCGAGCATGCCCTGCTCCTGATGGGCGAAGTCCAGGCTCAGGTGCTGGTGACCGATATTCGTCTCGCCGGAGCCCTCGATGGCTGGTCGCTCGCCGAAGAATACCGGCGGGGTCACCCCGCGGGCGGCGTCGTCTATGCCTCGGCCAATGTGCCGCTTGCCGACCGGCAGGTCGACGACAGCGTCTTTTTCTCGAAGCCCGTTCTCATGAGCGCGCTCGTCGAAGCATGTCTTGGTTTGTGCGGCGATCAGGATAAGCGGCCGCGCTGATCGCAGTTTTGGAGCCTGGGGAGTTGCCCGGTGCGAGCGCTCGGCGCGACACTCGTTCGCTCTCACCACCTTGGCGGCGCCAGATAAGGCGCGCTTTTCAAGCCGCCGCCGGCCCCGGATGAAATGATGGCGGCGCGTTCGCATGATCGGGCGCGGTGCCGTGCAGCTTCCAGAGATTGGTTTCGCTCTTGCTCATCCGGACCAGCAGCCGGTCGCCCTCCCACAGTTCGACCTCGCTGCTACCACGTTCGTTGAGCGCGGCCTGGAACGCCTGATAAGGATCGTCGGCCCGGTATTCGATGCGGCGCGGGTCTGCTTCGCCGCCTTCGAGCAGCACGAGATGATAGAGGCGCATATCAGCTCCTTCCCGCCGTGAGCGAGCGCGACCCTGCTCCCGGCACAACGCATCGGCACACCGAACGCAAAAATCTGGAGCGCGGCAATTTGCCGAAACCAAAGGATGCGGACCATATCGGCTCCGCCGTCGAGCTTCCCTAGCAGATTTGGGCCGTGCTACCGAGAAATTCGTGTTGATCGAGATCAACCGGCGCGGCTTTCAGCGCTGATCTGCCATGACATGGCCCTCGCCTTCCCGCAGCCAGTTGTGAAGCCGCGTCGCAGCAGCAGCGCCATGGCCCGTCGCGGTGCTGATCTGGTCGAGCCCGGCGAGCACGTCGCCGGCGCCATAGACGCCGGGTATCAGCGGTTCGGCAAAGGCGTCGGCGGGAAGGCAGCGATTGGCATCGCCTTCGAGTCCCAGCCCCACGAGCAACTCGCTGCGCGGCTCGGACCCGAGCGCGGGATAGAGGGTGTCGAAGGTCAGCGGCTCCGCCACGCCGGCCAGCGCGACCTCGATGCGTCCGCCGCGATGTGCCAGACGCAGCAGCTGGCGCTTCTCGATCCGGACGTCGCTCGCCGCAAGCTCGGCATGCTGCCCGGACGTCAAGGCAACGCGCCATTTGGGAATGAGCGTCACATCGTCGCTATATTGCCTCAGGAACATGGCCTCGGCGGCGCCGTGGAGGTCCGAGCCGAGCACCGCAATCCTGCGGCCGCGATGTTCGAACCCGTCGCAGATCGGGCAGTAGCGCAGCGCGCCGGTGCGAACGGCTTCGTCGTGCTCGCCCTCGGCGAGCGCGGCCTCGTTGGTGACGACCCCGGTCGCGAGGATCAGCCCACGCACCGTCAAGCGGCCGCCGTCCGCCAACATCGCTTCGAAGAGATTGCTCTCCGCGCTCCGGGCGAGTCTCTCCACCCGGCCGCGTTCGATGATCGCGCCATAAAGCTCCGCCTGCCGGGTGAGGCGCGCGACGAGCTCGGCCCCCGATATGCCTTCCGGAAAGCCGGGCACATTCCAGGCCATCGGCGCGCCGAGCGCACGCGAGCGACCGTCGTGGAGCACGCGCACGCGGCGGCGGTAGCGCGCCAGATAAAGCGCCGCCGTGAGTCCCGCCGGCCCGGCGCCGATCACGAGCGCGTCGCAATCGGGTGCCCGGTGCGCGCTGCCGCCCTGCCCGTTGCCACCCGCCAGCGTCATCCCTGCTGCGGCCTGATATCGAAGGACGCGATGCGATTATCCTCGGTGAGCGCCGCCGCCAGCGTGTCGGCGCGCGTCTCGCCGTAGCCCGATGCGATCGCGGTGAAGCCGGGCGCGCCGCCGGCGCGGCGCTGCTCGACGGTGATCGCCTTCAGCCCATGTTTCGCAAGCAAGGCCACGACCTCCCCCGAAGCAATGCGCGTCCCCGCCCGATAATCGAGCGTGACATGCGCGATGCGCCGCTGCGGCGCGTGGCGATCGGTCCAGCTGACCGCCGCGAGCACCAGGAAGGTCGCGATGCCGCCGAAGATCGCCAGCTCGTAGAAGCCGACCCCGAACAAGATACCTAGCGTCGCGGTCATCCAGAGCGAGGCCGCCGTGGTGAGCCCGCGGACGTTGAACCCCTCGCGAAAGATCACCCCGCCGCAGAGGAAGCCGATGCCGGTAAGCACGCCATGCGCCATACGGACCGGGTCGATGCGGACGACCTCGGTCGGGGTGTCCGTCAGCCATTCCATCTGGTGGACGGCGGAGAGCATCAGCAGGCAGCAGGACAGTGCGACGAGAATATGGGTGCGAAGCCCCGCGGGGCTTGCGCGATACTCGCGCTCGCCGCCGATGATCGCGCCGGCGAGCACCGCGCCCGCGATCGGCCAGAGGAGGCCGGGGTCGAGCAGGTCGAGTTCAGACACCCCGCATCAGTCCCGGGACCAGCGGCGGAAGTTCGCGTGCAAGATAGCCGAGCGGCCCCATGGTCTCGGAGAGGCGCCGGCCCGCCTCGCCGTGCAGCCAGATGCCCCACGCCGAGGCCTGCAATGGCGAGAGGCCCTGCGCGCCGAGCCCGGCGATGAGCCCCGCCAATATGTCGCCCGACCCGCTCGCCGCGAGGCCGAGCCCGCCGCCGGCATAGGCGAGGCAGCGCCCCTCGGCGATGAGATGGCTCGCCGCGCCCTTCACCATGACCGCGGCGCCGAAGCGCTCGGCGGCCGCGCTCAGCGCGGCAAGCGGATCGGCGGCGACGACCTCCTTGTCGCTGCCCAGCAGCGCGGCGAGTTCGCCCTCGTGCGGCGTGAGCACCATGTGCGCGGCGCGCGCGCGGATCGCATCGCGATGCTCGGCAGCGGCGCGCAGCGCGAGCGCGTCGAGCAGCACGAACATGTCTTCAGGCAGTGACGACAGCAGGGCTCCCAGGAGTGTCCGCACACCCTCGGCATCGCTCATTGCAGGACCAAAGACGATGGCGTCATGGAGTGCCATTTCGGCGAGGAGCAGTTCGGCGCTGTCGGGCGCGATCTCGCCCGCGTCGGTCTCGGGCAGCGCCACCACGGCGCAAGAGGGACAAGCAATGCCGATCGGGATCGCCGCCGAGGCGATCGTCGCGATCGTCACCTTGCCCGCCCCCGCCCGGAAGGCCGCCTCGGCGGTAAGCAGCATGCCGCCCGGAACGCGGCGCCCGCCGCCGATGACGAGCACGCGGCCGCGGCCGTTCTTGTCGACATTGTCCTGGTGATCGGGGAGCGGGGCCGCCTTGAGCCAGGCAGTGTCGAGCGGGACCACATCAGCCACGCGCGGCCACCATCGCATCGGGTTCTCGGGTGACCGGGACATCATCCTCAATCGGCGCGGTGACATTGTAACGCGAAAGAACGAGATTGCCGTCGCGGCCCGCGCGCGGATCGAACCTATATTCGGTGATCGCGCAATTGGCGACGTCGCCCTCGCGGTCGATGGCAAGGATTTCCTTCTCGCCCAGATTCTCGATGATAGTGCGCAGGCATAGAACGACGACCTGGTGCGCGACGATCATCACTCGCCGCCCGCCATAATGAAGCGAGACGGTGTCGAGCAGCGAGCGCAGTCGCAGAATGACGTCGCACCAGCTCTCGCCGCCCGGGGGCCGATGATAAAATTTCCCGAGTGCGAGGCGAAATTCGGCCTGCTCGGGGTGCGCGTGCTCGATCCCGAGCCGCGTGAGGCCGTCGAGAATCCCGAACTCCTTCTCGCGCAGCCGCTCGTCGATGCAGATTTTCTCGTCCGCCGCGCAGCCGCCGGCGCCGCGGAATATCTCTGCCGTCTGCACCGCTCGGACATAGGGCGAGGCGAGCATGATTTCGGGACGGCCATCCTCTTCGCCTGCGGCGAACCAGGCGCCAAGCGCGCGTGCCTGCTCCTCGCCGAGCGGAGACAGCGGCACGTCGACGTCGCGGTGGTCGAGCGCGATGCGAAGCTCGCCCGCCGCATCGGCGGCATCGCGCGCGACATTGCCGGCGCTCTGGCCGTGGCGCACCACCCAGAGGAGCGAAGGCCAGCGCGGTGTCATCGAATTGTCTCCCTGCTCATCGCCGTGCTAACGCCTCGGGCGTCGCACTCGTTGCCTCGCGCATGCCATGCACGGCGCATGCGGTCAGTACAACGCCACAGTCTTGCCGCGCCCGACCATCTCCTCCCGCTCAGCCTTTGCTGTACCAGCGCGGCGCCTCCAAAACCTCCGCCCGGCAAAGCGACGCCGGAACTTCGTGCGGGTTCGGGCGATTGTGTGGCTTTGCCGGCGCCAGGCCGGCGAAAACCGACAGAGGAGATATCGATGAAGAAGCTGGTCGCCTTCGATCTCGACGGAACCCTTGCGGAGAGCAAGCAGCCGCTTGCCCCCGAGATGGGCGCAGCGCTCGCAAGGCTGCTCGGCGTGGCCGAAGTCGCCGTGATCTCGGGAGGCGACTGGCCGCAGTTCGACAAGCAGGTCGCGAGCCGGCTTCCCGCCGATGCGGACCGCGCAAGGCTCTGGCTGATGCCGACAACGGGAACGAAGCTCTACGTCTACCGCGCGGAGGGCTGGACGCCGCTTTACGCCGAGCTCTTCAGCGAAGAGGAAAAGGCACGTATCCTTGCGGCCTTCGACGCGTCGCTCGAGGCGACGGGCTTCGTTCCGCAGGAAGTCTGGGGCGAGCGGATCGAGGACCGCGGCAGCCAGATTACCTTTTCCGCGCTCGGCCAGCAGGCCCCGATCGACGCCAAGGAGGTCTGGGATCCGGATTTCGCGAAGCGCCGCGTCATCCAGGCCGATCTGCGGTCCCGGCTTCCGGGCCTCTCGATCAACATGGGCGGCGCGACCTCGATCGACATCACGCGCGAGGGTGTCGACAAGGGCTATGGACTGAAGAAGCTCAGCGCCGCGAGCGGCATCGCGCTCGGCGAGATGATCTTCATCGGCGATGCGATCTTCCCCGGCGGCAACGACTATCCGGCAAAACAGCTCGGGCTCGACACGGTGCGGGTGCGCGATCCGCAGGAAACGATCGCGGTGATCGAGGGCATCATCGCCTGCCTTGCCTGACAAGGCACAGGACCCGCAAAACCCCGGACTGTCCCGCTACCTCGGGCATGGCCGTCCTCCAGTTCAACTTCCCGCGCGTCGGCGGCGCGACGAGCCGAAGTTGACACGGAGCCGATCCCCAAAAGCGTATAACCTCGATCAATCGGCAGCGCCCCGGCGCAACAAGCATGGTGGGCACGGGGTTTCCCCATCGGCCCGTTCGGGGCCGATGGAAAGGATGCGTCATGGCACAGAATGACAAGAAAGACGGCAAGCAGCAGGGCAGCTCGTCCGGCAAGGGCAGCCAGCAGCAGCAGGACGGCGGCAAGAGCCAGTCGGGCGCGGGCAAGCAATCCGGCAGCAAGGATCAGGGCAAGCAAAGCCGCTGAGGCCTGCCCCTCCCGCGTGAAAGACCGGGCCGCGCCAGTCGCGGTCCGGTCTTACGTGCGGACTTGGGAAACGTGTAAACATCGCCGGGAGTAATCCGGAGAAGATCGAGGAGAGACGAGATGAAGATTTGGATGGGAGCCGCGGCGATCGCCGCGCTCGTCGCCGGATGCGGCGGCCCCGAGAGCAGCGAGGCGGACAGTTCGGCGCCCCCGGCGGACACCGCCACGGCCGCGCCCGAACCGGCGGCCCCCGCCGCCACGCCCGCTGCGAGCACCGCCGACTATATCGCCAAGGCAGGAGCCGGCGATCTCTGGGAAATCGAATCCTCGAAGGCACTGCTCGTAAAATCGAAGGATGCGAAGGTGCGGGCCTTTGCCGAGATGATGATCGATCATCATGGCAAGTCGTCGGCGAAAGTGAAGGCGGCGGCGACTGCCGCGGGTGCCGAGGCGCCGACCCCGAAGCTCGATGCCGACCAGGAGAAGATGCTGGCGGACATCAAGGGCGCCGATGCGGCGACGATCGACAAAATCTATCTCGGTCACCAGAAGACCGCGCATGACGTCGCGCTCGCGCTGCACCAGGGCTATGCCGCCTCGGGCGAAGCGGCGGCGCTCAAGCAGGCCGCCGCGGAGATCGTTCCCGTTGTCGAGGCGCACCGCGCCGAGCTCGGCAAGCTCGCCCCCTGACGCGCGACAGGCCGTTACATACCGGGTGACCGGGCGGGACCTTCCGCCCGGTCGTCTTTTGCATATCCTCGCCCATATTTTGCATACCCCTGCCCATGTAAGGACCCAGAATGACCGAACGGATCAGCCCGCGCAGCGGCGCCGCTTTCAAGCTCGCCAAGGGCGCGACGCTGTGCGTCATCGACCCCGAAGGCGGCCAGGTGAGCGATCTTCTTGCGTTCAGCGCCGCCGATCCGCGCGAGGTTATCTCGAACGGGCGGACTTTCGACTATGAAGAAACGATCCGCCTCACCACCGGAAACCGCCTCTGGTCGAACCGCTCGAACGCGCTGCTCGAGATCGTCGAGGACAGCTGCGGTCTCCATGATTTCCTGCTGACGCCGTGCAGCGAGGCGACCTTTCGCCATTTCTACGCCGACAAGCCCGTTCATCGCGGCTGCTTCGGCAATCTCGCCGAGGCGCTCGCACCCTATGGTATCGATGCCGACGCCATCCCGGTCGCTTTCAACCTGTTCATGAATGTCCCCGTCGACGGCGAAGGCAAAATCAGTGTTCTCCCGCCGACGACAAAGGCCGGCGACTTCATCCGCCTGCGCGCGCTCACCGACCTTGTCGTCGGGCTGACGGCCTGCTCGGCGTACGACAGCTGCGGCGGCAGCTTCAAGCCGATCGATTACCGGATCGAATGACAAGCCATTGGACTGGCCAAGGCCGACGACGCGCGGCGCAACCGCGCGCGGCGCCCTCCCCCTTTCCGGCAAACGGCCTAGCGGCTGCCCCCGACGGGGGCGTCGGCGCCCTTGCCGGGCGGCGGCGTGTCGGGCTCGGCGGCCCGCCCGCCCCCGCCCTGCGGGTCGCTGTCATAATCCTCGGCATTGCCCTTGCCGCCCGCGCCAGCGCCGCTGCCGCTGACCGGACCGCTGCCGGTGCTGCGGCGATGGCCGCGGTTGGCGGCGCCCGAGACGTCGCCCGCCTGCCGCTCGGCGGCGGGGTAGCGATCGGGGGTGGTCGTCCCGACATTTTCGCGCCGCTCGACGGGCTCCTGCGGGAGCGAGCCGTCGCCGACGGACGCGCCGCCTTTGCTGTCCTTCGCATCGGTCATGATCATCTCCTCTTTCGATAAGGGGCCGGACAGGCCCATCAGCCTTCCTTCCCCGACCCCGGTTCGGCGAGCTTGCGGTGCATCTCGGCCGTCGCCGCCTCGCTGAGCACGCCCGAGGCAAGGACCTGCGCCTTGTTCTTGAGGCCGTGGACGACGGCATGCTCGCCTGCGAGCAGCGCGTCCCAGCCCGTCTTCGCGACATCGGCGGGATCGTCCTTCTCCGACTGCCCCACCTTGGTATCGAGCATGCCTGCGCGCTCGAAGAAGCGGGTGTCGGTCGCCCCGGGTTTAAGGCAGGTGATCGTGACGCCGCTGTCCTTGAGTTCATTGCCGATCGCGGCGGCGAAGCTGTCGACGAAGGCCTTGGTGCCGTTGTAGACCGCCTGGAACGATCCCGCGAGATGGCCGGCGATCGAGCCTGTGATCAGCACCTTGCCCTCGCCGCGCGCGACCATTGCTTTCAGGACCGGTTGCAGCAGGAGCAGCGTGCCGGTGATATTGGTGTCGATGACATGGCGCCATTCGGCCACCGGCTGGTCAAGGAAGCCGTGCCCGAGGCCGTGCCCCGCATTGGCGACAAGTATGTCGACCGGCCTTCCGCGCGCCGCCGCGAGCAGCTTTTCGACCCCCGCCGGCGTCGCGAGATCGGCCTCGACCGCCTCGACCTCGATGCCCTCGGCGCGCAGGCCCGCGGCCGCATCGACGAGCGGCTCGTCGGCCGCGACGATCAAGTCGTAACCGTCCTTCGCCGCGAGCATCGCGATCTCGCGGCCGATGCCGCTCGACGCGCCGGTGACGATGGCAAGTTTGCGCTCAGGTATGTGCCATCTCCTGCCGGGCCTCGATGGCGCCCTTCTTCAATCCCGGCTTGAGCACGATCTTGGTGTAGAGGTCCTGCTCGTCGTGCCAGTGCCGGTACATCTCGGCGGCATCCTCGAGCGGCGCGTGGTGCGAGATCAGCGAGACCGTGTCGAACTTGCGCTCACGAATCATGTCGAGCAGCTCGCCCGAATAGCGCTGGACATGCGTCTGCCCGCTCTTGACGGTCAGCCCCTTCTCCATGAGCTGGCCGAGCGGGAATTTGTCGGCGAAACCGCCATAGACTCCCGGGATCGAGAGGCGCCCGCCCTTGCGGCAAGCGAGGATCGCCTGGCGCAGCGCGTGGATGCGTTCGGTCGACGAGAGCATCTTCACCTTCACCTGGTCGAGGATATTGTCGGCGGTAAAGCCGTGGCTCTCCATCCCGACGCAGTCGATGCACGCGTCGGGCCCGATGCCGCCGGTCATCTCGTCGAGCGCCTCACGGACATCGACCTGCGTGTAATCGAGGATCTCGGCGCCATGTTTGCGCGCGAGCGCAAGCCGCGTCGGGAAATGGTCGATCGCAATGACGCGCCCGGCGCCGAGCAACAGCGCCGACTGGATCGTGAACAGGCCGACCGGACCGCATCCCCACACCGCGACGGTATCGCCCGGCTCGATGTCGGCATTGACCGCCGCCTGCCAGCCCGTCGGCAAGATATCGGAGAGAAAGAGCACATCGTCGTCGGCGAGATCGTCCGGGATAACGACTGGACCGACGTCCGAATAAGGCACGCGCACATATTCGGCCTGCCCGCCCGCATAGCCCCCGGTTAGATGGGCATAGCCGAAGGCGGAACCCATCGCATGCCCCATCAGCAGTTCGGAGGCATCGCGTGTCTCGACGGGATTGGCATTGTCGCAGGCGCTAAATTGCTGCTTCTCGCAGAAGAAGCATTGGCCGCAGCTGATCGTGAAGGGCACGACGACGCGCTGGCCGCGCTTCAGCGTCGAGGAGGCGCCGGTTTCGACGACTTCGCCCATAAATTCGTGCCCGACGATATCTCCCGCCCGCATGCCGGGGATGTATCCGTCGTAAAGATGGAGGTCCGATCCGCAGATCGCGGTCGAGGTGATGCGCAGGATCGCGTCGCGCGGGTTGACGATTTCGGGGTCGGGTACGGTCTCGACGCTGATCTTGTGGCGTCCCTGCCAGGTAACGGCGCGCATGGGCTTCTCCTTCGGATGGGTTCGGTTCAGATATGCGGCTGGGTCGCATCTTCGGACGGACGCGCCGAGGGCGAGGCGTTGCTCGTCACCTCGCCGGTTTCCATCAGCTGCTTGAAGCGATGAAGATCGCGCCGCGCCTGCACCTCGGGTTCGCGCTGAAGCAGCTTCGCTGCCAAGCGTCCGACCTTTCCGGCGGGCGGATCATAGGCGAGAATCAGGCTGACATAGGTGCCGCGTCCCGCTGGCGCCTCGGTGAAGCGCACCTCGCCGCTGTTGGCCACGTCGGACTCGGGCGTGCTCTGCCAATAGATCGACGCATTTTCGTCGCGCTCGCTGATGCGGTTGACCAGCGTCACCTCGCGTCCGGCGGGCGCCTTGATCGTCCATCGCGAGACATCGTCTCCGAGATCATCGACCGCGACGACATTCTCCATGAATTCGGGGAAGCGCTCGGGAATCCAGGCGGCGTAGAGCTGGGCGCGCGGCCGGTTGATCAGGACCGATTTGCCGAAAAGCGCGCGCGACGAAGTCTTTTCGAGCGTCCAGTGCGGCGCATCGGTCGCAATAGGCGCGTCAGCCGGCGCCGTGGCCTGCCGGCGGCGCTGCCAGATCGCCGCGCCGGTGGCGAGCACCGCGATGCCGGCGCCCGCGGCGGCGAGCAGCAGTGGGTCGGACAGAGGCTTTTCACTTCGGAACATGGTTCATCTCCCGCCCAGGGTGCGGCCCGGACGTCTCGAGGGGTGCGGCGGCTGCGCCGACGCGAAGCAAGGAGGAGCGGCCCCCGCGGGGGCGACAGTCGACTGACGCTCGCTCCACGCGATTGTTCCGGCCCCCGTGGATTAAATCGGCGAACCGCGCGCCACCGCCGCCGAGCGACCTCTGCACCCCCTCATCCACCGGCCGACCACGCCCACCGCAAACAGCAGCTGCCGGGCGATAGATATTAGCTTCCTGAAACCGCGACATGCGTCCGCTCCCTTGCCGGCCTTCCGCCTCCGCTTGCCGGCGCCATCTCGTGCTGCGATGCGCGCGGCGGGCTCGCGGGCCAGGCCGCTCCGCCCAACGTGTCGCGCTTTTCAAACTCCGCCGCGCTCATGCGGAGCACGAGCCCGTCGGCATGGCAGTCGAAAAGCGTCGCCGGCACTGCGCGCAAGCTCTCGTCGACACCGCCCAGGCTGCCCGACGCCACGACGACATAGGAGAGACGGCCGCTCTCGCATTCGATCATCGCGTCGACCGTCTTTCCGATTTCCTCGCCGCGGATGTCGCTGACCGGCAGCCCCGCTAGCGCGCTCGCGGCGAACAGCGAGGGCGAACCGGCGTCGCGGCTTCGTTCGGCGGCACGACGCGCACCATCCTCATATCCGCGCTGGCGTCCGAGCCAGCGCCAGATACCGACGAGATTGACAAGGGTGAGAAAGAGATTGGTCGCGAGCAGGTTGGTCTGCCCGGAGGTAAATCCCACCGCCGACCAGGCAAGCGAGCCGAGAGTGAAGACAACGAAGCCCCAACCGGTGACACGCGCGCCCAGGTTGGCGGCGGTCATCATGGCGGCGATCATCGTCGCGGCGGGCGCGATCAGTCCGGCAGCATCTTCCAAAGACAGCGTCTCCCTGGCCGTGCGCCGCGCCGGTCGGCGCGGCTGCCAGCAAAACCCGCCGCCGCGGCCCGGCGTTCCCGTGCCGCCTCCCAAAGCAACATCGATCAATGCGATTTGCCGCGGGCGCGGGAAGGCGAAGCGCCGTGGGACAGAGGGCAGCGCCACCCCCCCCCCCGCAAAAAAGCGCGACCGGATGAGCCTCTGTGAAGGCGCCTAGGCTTGTTTGCCGGCGAGCTGTTCTTCGGCCACCGCGGCGGCCTCGATGAGGCTCTGACCGGTCCCGCGCGCAGCGGCGGCGGTCATCGTTGCGGCAATGCCGTCGGGCCCGTCGAGCATCACGACGCCATCCTCGGCGGTCGCAACGCCGGGCTCGGTTTCGGGACGCGGCGGGGTAGGCAGGTCAGTCGTCATCGTCGAAGCCTCTGGTCTTGGGACGTGAAAGTTTTGGAATTGTCGATATAGAGATAGGAAGGATCGAACTGTCCGCGCCGTGCGAGCTTCGCCGGATCGAGGATCTCGACCTTACCGTTGCGGAAGGTGCAAAGTCCCTCCTCGCGAAGATGGCGCACGACGCGGTTCACATGGACCGTTGTCAGCCCGCAGATCTCGGCGACATCGGCTTGTGTCAGCCCGAGATTGAACTGACGCCCGTCGCTGAGCCCCGCCGACTGCAGCCGGACGTCGGTTTCGCAAAAGAAATGGGCTACGCGCCCGACCGCATCGAGGCGGCCGAGCCGGAAAAGCCAGGCGCGGTGTATTGCGGCGTCGAGCAGGGTCGCGAACCAGAGCTTGCGCGTAAGTGCGGGCATTTCTTCGGTAATCGCGTCGAGCGCGACATGCGGGACGATCGCGATTGACACCTGGGTCATCGTCCCGACGTCATGATCAAGCCGCTTGAGCGGATAGGCATGGAGGTCGACGAAGTCGCCCGGAAGATGGATGGCGACGAGCTGGCGAAGGCCGTTCCGGTCGTCGAGGTAGCGCGACATGATGCCTTCGACCAGCAAGGTGCTCTGAGCGAGCCAATCGCCGGCGCGGGCGATGATCCTGCGTGCGTCGACGGTTTTCGTCTCGCTGATGGAAGCTTCGAGGCGCGCGCGCTCGCCGGCTTCGAGGCTTACCCCGCGACGGTCTCTCAAGAAGCGATCGGTTAACATGACTGACGTTCCCTGTGCGTCCGAAATGCATGGGCGGACCTGCCCAACTGCGATCGTCCGAAAGCCCGGCAAGCGCCCTCAAGGGAAGCGGAATCGTGATGATCGAGGTTAACTGCAAGCCCGGTTCAGCAACTTTCAAATCGCGAACTCGTTCCATTTGCGGGTTGGGAGGGCGCTACCTGTGCGCCCGCGAGCCCTTCTCATGCCGCCGCAACAACCCGAAAAGCGAGATCAGACATGGCCAAAGCTTCCGCCCCCGCTCCCACATCCTCCGGCAAAACAAAGCAGAAGCTGCGCCGCGGGCAGGATGCTGCATCGATCGCGGGCAAGGACATGGGCGGAGAATCGCCGCGCAAGGCAGCGCTCTTTCCTGCCGATGCTCCGATCACGCCAGCCTTTGGCGAGGACCGCGGCGATGGCGGCGAGACGCATCAGGCGGGCGGCGGCCATGAGGCGCTGACCACACAGCACGGCGTGCCGGTGGCCGACGATCAGAACAGCCTGAAGCAGGGCGGGCGCGGTCCGACCCTGCTCGAGGATTTCCACTTTCGCGAGAAAATCTTTCATTTCGACCATGAGCGTATCCCCGAGCGCGTCGTTCACGCGCGCGGCTATGGCGCCCACGGCTATTTCGAGCTGACCGACAGCCTCGCCGATGTCAGCCGCGCCGATATCTTCCAGCGCGTCGGCGAGCGCACCCCCGCTTTTGTTCGCTTCTCAACCGTCGCGGGCTCGAAAGGCTCGTTCGACCTTGCGCGCGACGTTCGGGGTTTCGCGGTCAAGCTCTATACGAAGGAAGGCAATTGGGATCTTGTCGGGAACAATATCCCGGTCTTCTTCATCCAGGATGCGATGAAGTTCCCCGACCTTGTCCACTCGGTAAAGCCCGAGCCCGACCGCGCCTTCCCGCAGGCGCAGTCGGCGCACGACAATTTCTGGGACTTCGTCAGCCTGATGCCCGAGAGCTTCCACATGATCATGTGGACGATGTCCGACCGCGCGATCCCGCGCTCATTCCGTACGATGGAGGGCTTCGGGGTCCACACCTTCCGGCTGATCGATGCTAAGGGCAGGTCGACCTTCGTCAAATTCCACTGGAAACCGAAGCAGGGGCTACAATCTGTCGTGTGGAACGAGGCGGTCAAGATCAACGGCGCCGACCCCGATTTCCATCGCCGCGATCTGTGGGATGCCATCCAGAGCGGGGACTTTCCCGAATGGGAACTCGGCGTGCAGCTTTTCGACGAGGAGTTCGCCGACCGCTTCGAGTTCGACGTCCTCGACGC
This sequence comes from Sphingopyxis sp. JAI108, assembly GCF_013410105.1. Lineage (GTDB taxonomy): Bacteria > Pseudomonadota > Alphaproteobacteria > Sphingomonadales > Sphingomonadaceae > Sphingopyxis > Sphingopyxis chilensis. The sequence continues at coordinate 310,600 of NZ_JACCCJ010000003.1, read as the reverse complement.
GACCAAGCTCATCCCCGAGGAGCAGGTGCCGATCCGCACGATCGGGCGCCTCGTCCTCGACCGTGTCGTCGACAATTTCTTCGCCGAGACCGAGCAGGTCGCCTTTTGCACTCAGAATATCGTGCCCGGCATCGATTTCTCGAACGACCCGCTGCTACAGGGCCGCAACTTCTCCTATCTCGACACGCAGATCAAAAGACTCGGCGGTCCCAATTTCACCCATATCCCGATCAATGCGCCGAAGTGCCCGATGGCGCATTTCCAGCAGGACGGGCATATGGCGATGCGCAATCCCGTCGGCCGCGCCAATTACGAGCCGAACAGCTGGGGGCCCACCGGCGGCGGCCCGCGCGAGGATTCGGCGCGCGGCTTCTCCAGCTTCGCCGAAGAGGCCGACGGCGCAAAGCGCCGCATCCGCCCCGAGAGCTTCGCCGATCATTACAGCCAGGCCCGGCAATTCTATATCAGCCAGACGCCGATCGAGCAGAAACATATCGGCGACGCGCTGGTGTTCGAACTCTCCAAGGTCGAACGGCCCGATATCCGCTCGCGGACCGTGTCGCATCTCGTCAACATCGACCGCGGGCTTGCGGCAACCGTCGCGGACGGACTCGGGCTGCCGCTGCCCGCCCCCGCCAAGCCCGCGAAAAAGCCGCTGACCGACCTTCCCCCTTCCCGGGCGCTCAGTATCCTGCTCAACGGCCCCGCCAGCTTCGCCGGCCGCAAGCTCGGGATCCTTGCGACCGATGGCGCCGATGCGAAACTGTTCAAGACGCTGACCAAGGCGGTCGATGCCGCGGGCGCGGTCTGGCAGCTCGTCGCGCCGAAGATCGGCGGCATTACCTTGTCCGACGGCACGAGCGTCGCCGGCCGCCACAAGATCGATGGCGGCCCGTCGGTGCTGTTCGATGCGGTAGCGCTGCTTGCGAGCGACGACGGCGCGGGACTCCTCGCCGGCGATGCCGCGGCCAAGGATTTCGTGAGCGACGCCTTCGCACATTGCAAGTTCATCGGCTACACCGCCGAGTCAGCGCCGCTCCTTGCTGCCGCCGGGATCGCCGACAAGCTCGACGAGGCCTGCATCCCGCTGGACAAGCCCGGCGATGTCACCACTTTCCTCGACGCCTGCGCCGCGCTGCGGCACTGGCCGCGCGAGGCCGCGGTCGATCTCGACGCGAAGCCGAACGCGGCGAAGCCAAACGCGGCGAAGCCACCAGCAACGACCGGCAGCGACGCACCCGAGGCGAAACCGGGTTCGAAGGCCTCGCGGTAAAGCGATGCAAGGAGGAGAAGCTTGCCCGGGTTTCGCGGTCGACCGGCTCGTCTTCGGTCCCGATGACGTCGACCTGTCCCGCTCGCCGCTCGCAGGGCAGCTCGGGCGCGAGACCTATGTGCTCGGCGCGTTCAACCCCGGGTTGTTGCGGCTCGATAATGGCAATCTGCTGATGATGGTGCGGGTCGCCGAAGCGCTCCGCCAGCCGGTCGAGAACGGTCATGTCCATTCGATCCGGTGGGAAGCGGGCCGCTACAAGATCGATGCCTGGCCGCTCGAGCTTTGCGATACGGCGGACCCCCGAAAGTTCATGGTGCGCGGCGGCAGCTGGCGCGTCATGGCGCTGACCTCACTATCCTGGCTGCTTCCCGTCGAGCTGTCTCCCGACGGGCTCGGCGTGGTCGCGGTCCATTATGACAAGGCGGTCGATCCGGGCGCGGACTTTCAATGCTATGGCGTCGAGGACGCCCGCATCAGCCGCGTCGGCCAGCGCTGGCTGATGACGACCTGTTCGGTCAGCCCCGAGCGGCACTCGACGACGCTCTACAGCTCGCCCAACGGCCTCGACTGGACATTCGAGGGCATCGTCCTCGATCATCAGAACAAGGACATGCTGATCTTCGAGGGGCTGATCGACGGCCGCTACTGGGCGCAGACGCGGCCGCTCGGCGATCTCTACTTCGCCTATCCGCCGGGATCGGCGTGGCGCGCGGGACCCTCGATCAACCTCGCGACCTCGCCCGATGCCTTGCACTGGAAGCCCTATGAGGCGCCCGGCATCCGTCCGCACGCCGACACGGTCGCGACCGCGCGCATCGGCGGCGGCGCGCCGCCCATCCGCACCGATGCGGGATGGCTCACGCTCTGGCATGGGGTCGAACCCAAGGAGATCGTCGGCATTTACCGCACCTACTGGTCGCTCCTCGATCTCGACGATCCCTCGGTGGTGCTGCGCACCGATCATCGTCCGCTCCTCGAGGCGAACGCAGAGCTCACGCGTCCGCTCGAGGACAAACTCTATATTCGCGACGTGGTCTTCACGACCGGCATCGCCGACGGGGGCGATCACTATATCGTGGCCTCGGGCGAGGCCGACCTCGCCTGCCGTATCACCCATATTCCGAAGGCATGTTTCGGTGACTGACCAGCGCGTGAAGACGCGCCGCGACGTCCCGCTGACGCCCGATCTCGTCCGCGTTCGCAGCGACCTTGCCGCCGCCGCCCCGATCGTCTCGCACCGGCTCGGCGATCTTTCGCTCGATCTTGCGGCAGGCGAGGAAGCCCTCTGGCTCTTCGTCCGGCGCGCCGACGCCGGCGGCATCGCGCTGCGTGCAGCCGCCTGGCCGGGCGAGGCGAAGCTCCGGCGCGCGGAGCGCGCGGGCGGAGAACTCGCCCGTGTCCAAATCGAAAGTGCGCTCGGCGAGCATGAGGTCATTCTCGCGGCGCAAACCGGGCCGCTCCCCTGCCTCCGCCTTGCCTCGACGCTGCGGCCCTCGGCGCCGCTTCTGCTTCCGCAGGGGAAGCGCGATCTCTATCCGTTCGACGCGAACGGGGATCCGCTGGGGACGCGCGGCACCGTCGAGGCGGTGCAGCGCGGTCTCAACGCCGGTCTGCTCTACGGCGAACTTGCCGACCCTGCCTTCGGCACCTTCTTCTACTTCCAAAATTTTACCGCGCTCAATCCCTATTTCCGGGCGACGGGCACCAATCCCGAGGCCGCAGTGGGAGGCATCTGGCCCGAGCTCGGCTTCCGCCTTCCCGGCCGGACACCCCATATCATCGACGACGCCGCGCCGCTGGAGGGGGGCACAAATTATACTTTGAGCGATGCGCGGCTCGTCGTTCGCGGCGGCGCTCCGGCGGACGAGCGCGACAGCGCGCGGCGGTTCCTCCAGATGCTGGGCGCCGCCTATCGATCGATCGCCCTGCCTCCGACCGAATATCGCGACTGGCGGCGGCGAGCCGAGAAAACGGCGCGGGATCTCGGCACCGCACCGGAGGCGACGGTGCGCCATTATGGGCATCGCTACGTGCACCCTTATACGAACGCCGAATATCCCGACGCGATGGTGCAGATGTCGATCGTGCAGGCTCTGCACGAGTGGGGAAAATGGCGGGGCGAGCCTCACCCCCTCGAGGACGAGTTCAAGGCGGGACTCGGCAGGTTCTACGACAGAAAGCTCGAGACGCTTCGCCGCTATCTGCCCAATGTCGGGGACGACAAGGATGCCGACGCCGTCGATAGCTGGTATCTCTACCACCCGCTCTTGAACCTCGGAAAGCTCGCGCTCGACGGCGACGCGAAGGCGCGGCGGCTGTTCCTGAAGTCGCTTCCTTACGCCATCCGCGCCGCGCGGCACTTCGCGTACAAGTGGCCGATCCAGTACAAGATCGCCGATTTCTCGGTCATCACCGAAAGCGCCGGCGCCGATGGCCGGGGGCAGACCGATGTCGGCGGCATCTATGCCTGGGTAATGCTCGAGGCCTTCGAGCTGACCGACGAGAAGCGCTATCTCGACGAGGCATGCGCCGCAATCGATGCGGCGGTCGGCCTCGGTTTCGACATCAACTATCAGGCGAACCTGACCGCCTGGGGCGCCGCCGCCTGCATGCGGCTGTGGCGGGTCACCGGCCGCGATGTCTACCGTGAGCAGAGCTATGTCTATCTCGCGAGCTTCTTCCATCACACCGAGATCTGGGAAAGCGAGATCGGCCTTGCGGTCCACCACCGCAATTTCCTCGGCGCGACCTGCCTGCAGGACGCGCCCTATATGGCGATCTACGAATGTTTCGACAGCTTCGCCGCCTTCGAACATTATCTTGCCGACAGCGGGCCGGACGTCGAGCCCGCGGCCCGCATGCTGATTTCGGAATATTGCCGCTATGCGCTCGACCGGGCCTGCTATTATTATCCCGACGCGCTCCCCGCCGATGCCATCGCGGACGAACAGCGCCCCGGCAACGGTCATGTCGATCCCGCCCTCTCCTTCCCGCTTGAGGATCTCTATGCCGACGGTCAGCCCGCCGGCCAGGTGGGGCAGGAAATTTATGGCGCCGGCGCCGCCTTCATTTTCGCGACCCGCGCCTTTCACCGCATTGAGGAGGCGCCTTTCGACCTCTATTGCGATCATTTCGTCCGCGCCCTCGAACGGATGGGGCCGGCACGGCTGTCGCTTCGCCTCGATGGCGGCGAAAACTGCACCGCGCGGCTCAGTCTCGTCCGGAAGCGCCGGCGCACGCTTCCCGCGGTGCGCATCGCTGCGGCGGACGGCGACGCGATCCGCCCCGATTGCAAAAGCGACGTCCGCCTCGACTTCCTCGTTCCGGCAAGCGGCAGCCTTGTCGTCAGCTGGGATTGAGGCGGCCGCAGCCGGCCCCGGTCGCAAACTGCGCAACATTTGTTAATCGGCGCGATGCGGCGGCAACTTTGGCGCCGCCCCCCCGTTGCCCTGACAGGCTCCCGGATTTTCCCGCGAAGAAGGAGACAGATCATGGCACAGGCAATGACGGCACCCCGCCGTTTGTCGGGGTTTGGAAAACTTCTCGGTATCGGCGTCCTCGGGGCGCTTTTCTGGTTCACGCGCAAGCAGGGGCCCGTGGATACGAAGGCCGACAGCCACTCGGCCGCATTCGCCGACGGGGAAACGCATGCCGAAAATTTCGATCAGACCCGCTCGGCGGGGCCGGATGGCATGCGCGACGAGGTTCGGCGCGATTGGGACCGCGTCGACCAGGCCGCCGACGAATCCTTTCCGCAGCGACCCGCCGGCAACATATTGAGGCGATGACGATGAGCGCCCGCCTCCCGAACGACACCGCAGCGATAGCATCGGGCGCCGGTCCGGCGCCATCGCAAAAGTCGACGCTCATGCTGCACTATGAAGATGATGACATAGGCCTTGAGAAGCGCCTCCTCTTCGAAGCGGCCACCCCGGCGGCGGCGCTCGAAATCGCCGCGGGAGAAGCGGCTGGGCGCCACGCCCGCCTGTTCGTCGACGGCACGCCGCTCTGCAGCCTGCTGAAGGCCGACGAGGACAATCCCTATTGGATCATCGCCACGTCGGCGGGCCCACCGAACTATGCCCTCGACTCAGCATCTCCGTTTCCCGAGGATCTGACATGATCGATGAAGCAGACGCCCATACCGAGGCTCCCGAGATCAAGGGCCGCCGCGCGATCATCACCGGGGGCACGACCGGTATCGGCCGCGCGATCGCGGTTCTCCTCGCGAGCTATGGCGTGAAGGTCTTTATCTGCGGCCGTACGCCCGAACATCTGGACGACGCGTTGCAACGCATCCGCGAAGTGGGCGATGGCGACGGCATCAATGTCGATCTTTCGGTGGCGGAGGATGTCGACCGGTTTTTCGAAAGCGCCAGAAAGTTTCTGGGCGATATCGACATCGCGGTGATCAACGCCGCGGTGCCGGCGGCAGCGCTCGCCGACGCGGGCGAGAGCGAGGCGCGTTATCAGCTCGAGACCGACTTCACCGCCTATCTCGTCTGCGCCCAGGAAGCGGCGCGTTGCATGTCGGCAGGCAGCGACATCATCGTCATCGGATCGATGACGGCGGTTTCGCGCGGTCCCGGCAGTTCGGTCTACGTCGCGGCCAAAAGCGGCATTCAGGGCTTCGTCCAGTCGTTTCGCAAGGAACTCGCCGAGCAGGATATCAAGGTCGGGCTGATCGAGCCGGGGTTTACCGGCGCCGACTTCCAGTATCCCGAATTCCCGCCCGAAAAGCAGAAGGAACTGATCGGCAAGCATCAGATGCTCCGGGCCGAGGACATAGCTGTCGCTGCTCATTTCATGCTCGTCCAGCCGCGACGCACCGCGGTATCGCTCATCCGCGTCGAGACGCGGCTCGACCATCCCTGATATCCCGAAGGAGCCCTCCCATGTCCCTCAACCTATTCAAGAATGCGCGCGGCCCGGTCGATAATCCCGCCCTCCTGCTCGGTGCGGCAGCGGCAGGTTTCGCCATCGGCCTCGTCGCCAACCTCGGCCGAAAGGCAGCGGTGCAGAGCTTGACCGCGCTCAAGGGACAATGGGACGAGGGCCTGAAGGCCGAACACCGGCTGACGATGAAGCTCTTCGATGCGCTCGAAGCCACCGATGAGAGCGAAACGCGTAAGCGCAAGGCGCTCCTCGTCCAGCTCCAGCATGCGCTCGCGAAACATGCGTTCGAAGAAGAGAATGTCGTCTACCCGGCGATGCGCGACCATGGCCAGATCGAGGACGCCGACAAGCTCGTCCACGATCATGGCTATGTGAAGCAATATCTGTTCGACCTTTCCGAAATGGACGCTGCCGATCCCGCGTGGATAACCAAAGTCCTCGAATTTCGCGCCGAGATCGAAGCGCATGTCGAGGAAGAGGAGCAGCGTCTGTTCCCTCGCCTCAGGACGGCGCTGGGCGACGACGGCAACAAACATGTGACGGCAGTGATGAACAAGGCTGGATTTGCCGCAGCCTGAGCGCCATAGGCGGGCCTGAGGCTCGCCGGATCGCCATGTGTCGTGGTGCAGTGACGAAGGTGCGAGGGCCGTAACGAAACCCCAGGCAGACTTGCGAGTTGCCGAAGGTGGGAGAAGTTGGATGCCCCGTTATTATTTCCACAGCAGCAGCGGCCAGCGCGAGCTCGACGATGAAGGCGTCGACCTTCCCGATACGGCCGCGGCGCGGGTCGAGGCGGCACGCTATGCGGGCCATCTCCTCGGTGACAATCCCGAACTGATCAACGATGTCGATACGCTCCGGATCGAAGTGACCGACGAAGATGGCTGCCTTTGCTGCGCGGTGCTGATCGCGTCGGTCGATGCCCGGCGGAAGATCGAGCGTCCCGCGCCACCGAAATAGGCCGCCTCGTCTCCTAACTCATGCTCGCGAGCAGCCGATCGATCGGCGTCGTGGCAAAACCGATCGCGCTGTCCGAAATACCGTAAGGAATGAACAGATCATCGCCGACGCGCATCGCGCCGCAGGTGTAGACCACATTGGGCACATAGCCCTCGCGGTCGCTCTCGGCGGCCGAGAGGATCGGGCATTCGGTGCGCGCCAGCAGCTTGGTCGGATCGTCGCGGTCGAGGAGCGCCGCGCCCAAGCTGTATTTGCGCATCGCGCCGACGCCGTGGGTGAGGAGGATCCACCCCTCGTCGCATTCGATCGGGCTGCCGCAATTGCCCATCTGGACAAGTTCCCAGGCGAAGGCCGGCCGCATGAGGATCTGACCTTCGTCATCCCAGTCGGTGAGGCTGTCGGAGGCGATGATCGTGATATTCTTGCCGTCCTGCCGCGCGATCATCAAATATCGTCCGCCGACCTTGCGGGGGAATAAGGCCATTCCCTTGTGGCGCGCCGCGCGTCCCCGAAGCGGTTCGAGCGAAAAGCGCGAGAAATCGGTGGTCCGCAGCAATTCCGAGCCGATCGCCTGTCCCGAATAAGCGGTATAGGTACCGATATATTCTCTCCGGCCGTCGTCATGGACGAAGGGTAGGAGCCGCAGATCCTCGATACCGCCGCGCTGCGCCTCGGTCATCGGGAACAGGACGCTGTTCGAGATGGCGCTATCGGGTTGGCGGTGGACGGTGACCCGGTCGGCCGCCCCCAGCCGATGCCGGTCGTCGGCAACCGCCGCCATCGCGGGACCCGATTGCGGCCACAAAGTGAAGTCGCCGCCCTCTCCGATGATCCCCTCGCGGAACGCGACCGAGCTGATATGGCCCTCGCCGACCGCGCGCATCGACATGATGAAGCGCTGCTGATCAGGCGCGAGACCGCTCTGGTCGGGGTGCGGTACGACGCTCGGGTTCATGAGCGCGGCCGCGGCATAGCTATATTCGTGGCAGAAATAGGCGCCGATCAACCGGCGCTTGACCGGGGAGACACCCGCGGGCTCGAGCGCGAGATCCTCGGCCACCTCGGCGAAGCGCTCGTCGAAGATGCGCCCGATCTGCCAGTGGCGTTCGGAAAAATCCTTCCACACGAGCCCGAGATGCGCCTCGGCCTCCTCCTCGTCCATCGCGACGATGTCGGCAGCAAGCTGCGCCGCGCGCGAGGGCTCGGAGACGTTCGATTGCCAGGCGAGGTGGAAGGGCCTGAGCACGACCCGCGCGGGGTCGGCAGCAAGCTTCTCATGAAGAATGTGCAGCGGCGTGTGGTTCGGATTGCAGATCAACATCGCTCGCGCCGGTATCCTTCGCTGTCCCCCGCGTCCAGAATGTATCGGCCATCGCGCGGTGCGCAAGGTGAAAAGCCAGCGCGGACTCGGCCCCGACATTCGAGTTGACGCCGTGACGGGTCAGCCCGTCGCAGCAGCGCCCGGTCGCCGAGTTCGCGATCACCGCGCCGCGGTCGTTCGCGCCGAGGAACCAGCCATAGGCCCGCTCGGCGCGGTCGTGCCAGCGCAGCTTGCCCGTCATCCGGTACGCGGTGGCGGCGGCATCGACCGTCGCCCAGGCTTCGAGCGGCTGTTGGTCGAAGGGAAAAAGCTCGCCCTCGGCGCCGAAGCCTTCGCAGCCCATCGGGCGGAAATGTCCTTCGCTGCTCGTCTGGATGTCGCACAGCCAGTCGAGCGCCCCGATACCGGCCTCCTCGAGCGGGACCGAGCCGAGCCGCCGGCCTGCGCGCAGCAGCGCGTCGGCAAGCCGCGCATTATCATAGGCAAGCACGGACTCGAACCACTCCCAGCCGCTCCGCCGCGCGCTCTTCCAGAGCGCATGGAGAAAGGCGCCGCCGCGCTCGACAATCACGCGCGCCTCGCTATGCTCCGGTTCTCGCTCCAGCAGTTCATCGGCGCCGAGCAGCGCGAAGGCGATAGCCCGCGGGCTCTTGAGGCCGGCGGCGAGCGGCGCGGTACGCGTGAACAATTCCGCGCACCAGCTCCTGTGCTCCTGCGAGCGCGCGTGCGCCGCGCCATGGCCGAGCGCCCAAAGCGTGCGGCCGTTGCTGTCCTCGGAGCCTTCGTCCTCGAGCCAGCGCCGGTCATAGCCCATGAAGTTGCGGAAGCGGCCGCGGTCGGGATTCCAGCCGTGGTGGAGGAAGGCGGCGTAACGCGTGAAGAGCAGACCATATTCCTCCTCGCCGAGCGACGGGCTCGCGTTGACAAGCATCAGCGCGCGCGCATTGTCGTCGATGCAATAGCCATGGTTCCGGTCGGGAATGAGCCCCGTGCCATGCTGGAGAATTCCGACATCGTCCGACAGCGCGCGGATCGCGGCGAAGGAGGGAAACATCCGCCGCGGCTCACGCCGGGCAGGCGCCGCCGCCACATCTTCGATCAGCGTTGCGAAGCGCGCCGCGATCGCCGGCCAGGCGGTCAGCCGGCCGCGCGCATAGGCGCGCTCCTGCATGGCGCACCGTTCGCCGGGGTGCGCGAGCAGCAGCAGCACCGCCTCGGCGATCGCGTCGCTGTCGGTGCCGGCAAGCAGGATGCCGACATCCTCGGCGAGCAGCTCGCGCGCATGGACGAAGGGCGTCGAGACGACCGCGCGGCCGAGCGCCACGGCATAGGCGAGCGTGCCCGATGTGATTTGCGCGAGATTGGGATAGGGCGCGAGATAAATGTCGCACAGCTCGATCTGTTCGAGCAGTTCGGGCAGGTCGAGAAAGCGGTTCTCCCAGGCGATATTGTCCGCGACGCCGAGCTCTTCGGCAAGGTCGGCGAGGCTCTGCCGATAGGCCTCGCCCTCGGCAGCGACAAGATTGGGATGCGTCGCGCCGACAATGCGGTAGAGGATGTCCGGATATTGCGCGGCGATCGCCGGCAGCGCGCGGATCGCCGCTTCGAGCCCCTTGCCCGGGCCCAGAAGCCCGAAGGTCGAGACGATCGGACGCTCGCCAAGCCCCAGCCGCTCGCGCAGCGGCGAACGCTCAGAAAAGGCCCGGTCGGGGGTGCCATGCTCGATGAGCTCGATGCGCTCGGCCTTCGCGCCATAGACGCGGATCAGTGTGTCGCGACCGAACGCGCTCATCACGACGAGCTTCGCCGCCTTCGCGACGAGATGCTCCATCACGCGCCGCTGGTCGGCGCCGGGCTCGGCGAGGATGGTGTGGAAGGTGACGATCAGCGGCGCCGCCACCCGGTCGACGAGTCCCAGGACCAGATCGCCTGCCGGCCCGCCGAAGATGCCGAATTCATGCTGGAGCCAGACCGCGTCGGCGCCGCTCGCATTGATCGCCTCGGCGGCGGCGCGATAGGCGTCGGCGTCGCCTTCCCCGATGCCGGCAGCGGCGGCGGCATCGCTCGCATCGCCGGCCCGCACCGCCATCGCATAGACGTCTATCGCCATGTCGGGCCGGGCGGCTTTGAGATGATCGTAGATGTCGGCGGTGAAGGTTGCGATTCCGCACTGGCGCGGGCGGAAGCAGCCGATGAGCGCGAGCCGGCGCGTGCGCGCCGCAATCCCGGCGACGGGACCGGCATGGCGGCTCTCTTCATTGTCGAATGCGGTAAGGAAGCTGGTCTCGCTGTCGAATTTCATCGTCGTGCCTTCTGTCCGGTCCCCCCGAATGAAGATCAGGCGCGCGCATCAACCTATCCTTCATCCCAGCGAACTGGTCGATCAGGGAATGGCCGACCCCGAAGGGCGTGCCCGGTGTGGCAGGAGAAGCGTGTCGCCTGAAAGCCCAACGCGCCCCTCCGCGCACGGTTGCCGCCCCGCCCGCAACAATCGCCATGATCCATGTTAACCCCGGCAACCGGGCGTCAGCCGCTCGCGTTGGCAGCAGGACCCCAGCCAAGGACAAGCATGCCGCGCGCCCTCCTCCTCCCTTCCGGCCTTTCCCCTTCCGGCCCCACCATCTCCCTCCCCGCCGCCGCGTCCGCGATCGCTGTCCGGAGCGCGCTGTCGCTGCGCCATGCAAGGCCGGCGCCTTGACCTCCGCTTCGCTGCGGGTGCTCGAACGCTCGGTCTATGCGGGTCCCCACCTCTACGGCCGGCGTCCGATGATCCGGATCCGCGTCGATCTCGGGATGCTCGACCGCTATCCCAGCGATCGCTTGCCCGGCTTCGCCGAGGCGCTGCAAACGCTGCTGCCGGGCCTTGCCGACCATGGCTGCAGCTATAGCGAGGCCGGCGGCTTCCTCCGCCGGCTGGCCGAAGGTACGTGGCTCGGCCATATCATCGAGCATGTCGCAATCGAGCTGCAAACGTGGGCCGGCGCAGCGATCACCAGGGGCAAGACGCGCCGGGTGCGCGGCAAGCCGGGCCAATATGACATTCTCTACTGCTATGCCGACCAGACGAGCGGCCTTGCCGCCGGGCGCGCCGCGATCGAACTGGTGGACGCGCTACTTCCGTCCGCGCTGCAAGGGGCCGCAGGCCTCGACCGCATCGCCCCTGCGCTGGACGGCTCCCCGACCGACATAGCGACGCGGCTGAGCGCGCTTCGAACGCTCGTCCGCAAGAACAGACTTGGCCCCAGCACCGCTGCGCTCGTCGCCGAAGCGCGGCGGCGGCATATTCCGGTTTTCCGGCTCGACAAGGCAAGCCTCATCCAATTCGGCACCGGCCACCGCCAGCGTCGCATTCGCGCGAGCGTCACCGGCGCGACCTCGCTGATCGGCGCCGAACTTGCCGCCAATAAGCAGGCAGCGAAGGAGATGCTCGCGAGCATCGGCATCCCGGTGCCGCCCGGAGAAGTTGTGCGAACGATATCCGAAGCCGAACGCGCCGCCGCGAAGCTCGGGTGGCCGGTCGTCGTCAAGCCGCTCGACGGCAATCAGGGCCGCGGCGTGACCACGGGCGTCGCCGACGGCGCTGCGCTTCGCGATGCCTTCGTGCGCGCGCAGGCTATCGCACCGCGCGTCATCGTCGAGCGCCAGCTCAACGGCGCCGATCACCGCATTCTCGTCGTCGGAAACGACGTGGTCGCCGTCGCCGAGCGCATCGCCGCGCATGTCATCGGCGACGGCACGACAAGCATCGCGGCGCTGATCGAGGCTGTGAACGACGATCCACGCCGCGGCGCCGGCCATGAAGCGGTTCTCACCCGGATACGCGTCGACGCCGCGCTCGAAGCCTTTCTCGCCGAGGCGAACCACACGCTCGCGAGCGTGCCCGCCGCGGGCGAGACCGTCATGCTGCGCGGCGCCGCCAACCTCTCGACCGGCGGGAGCGCGATCGACCGGACCGATGCCATCCATCCCGACAATGCAGCGATCGCGATCGACGCCGCCGCCGCGCTCGGCCTCGACGTCGCCGGCATCGATATGATCGTCCCCGATATTGCCCGGAGCGTCCGTGCGACGGGGGGCGGTATCGTCGAAGTCAATGCCGCCCCCGGGCTGCGCATGCATCTCGCGCCTTCGGAGGGGACGGCGCGCGACGTCGCGCGGCCGATCATCGCCTCGCTCTTTCCGAAGGGCCGCAAGAGCCGGATACCCGTTTTCGCCATCACCGGGACGAACGGCAAGACGACGACGGTCCGCATGCTTGCGCGGATTCTGGAACGACACGGCCTCACTACCGGCTTCACCTGCACCTCGGGCGTCTACGTCGGCGAGACCCGCAGCGCTGCGGGCGACGCGAGCGGCCCCAAAAGCGCGCGCATGCTGCTGCGCCATCCCCGCGTCGAGGCGGCGGTCCTCGAGACCGCGCGCGGCGGCATGCTGCGCGAAGGCCTTGCCTTCGACGCCTGCGACGTCGGCGCGGTCCTCAATGTCACACCCGATCATCTCGGCCTCAAGGGCATCGACACGCTCGCCGATCTCGCGCGCGTGAAGGCGATCGTCGCCCGCAACGTCAAGAAGAGCGGCGCCTGCGTGCTCAACGCCGCCGACCCGCTCACCGTTCGCATGGCGCGCCGCGCCCGCGGCCGCATCGTCTGGTTCACCGGCGGCGCGGCAGCCGACGCGCTGGCACCGATAGAAGCGCATCGGGCAAACAGCGGACTGGCGGTGAGCTGCGAGCGCGGAACGCTAATGCTCCACCGGGGCGGCGAGACCCTGCCGATCATTTCCGTTGCGGCGATCCCCGCGACGCTGAAGGGCGCCGCCCTCTTCAATGTCGAGAATGCTGCCGCCGCGGCCGCAATGGCGGCCGCCTATGGGATTGCGCCCGCAACGATCGCCGCCGGCCTCGCATCCTTTCGTCCGAGCTTCGAGGATTCGCCGGGGCGTCTTAGCCTCTCCGAGGCGCATGGCGTGCGGATCGTCGTCGATTATGCCCATAACCGCGCCGCGCTCAACGCGCTCGCCGACCTGCTTGCGTCAATGCGCGGTGAGACAGGAGCCCGGGTGATCGGAATGATCGGCATTCCAGGCGATCGGCGCGACTGCGATCTCGTCGAAATCGGCGCCCTCTCGGGCGGGATGTTCGACGTCCTGATGTTGCGCGAGAATGTCGACCTGCGCGGCCGCCCGCCCGGCGAAGCCAATGCCCTGATGCGCCAGGGCGCCCTCGAGGCGGGGCTCGACGCGGACGCGATCGGCCTCCACGACGGCGAGTATGACGCCGCATCGGCATGCCTCGCCGCCGCGCGCCCCGGCGACATCGTCGTGCTCACCCCGACCGACGTCGATGGAATATGGAGGCTCGTCGAAGCCTGGGCTGCGGGCCCCGGTCCGCAGGACGCCCGATTGCGGCAGGCGGCGCATGGCTGAGGACCGCTGGGCGATCGCCGTCCATGGCGGTGCATGCGACATCCCTGCCGACCTGCAGGCGCCGCGCCGCGAAGGATGCGCAGCGGCAGCCAAGGCCGGCGCGATGATCTTGGCAAGCGGCGGCAGCGTGCTCGATGCGGTCAAGGTCGCGGTTTGCCTGCTCGAGGACGATCCTGCGTTCAACGCGGGCGGGGGATCGGTGACAAATGCCGATGGCGAGGTCGAGATGGACGCCGGCATCATGGACGGGGCCACGCTCGATGTAGGCGCCGTCGCATGCGTGCGCTCCCTCTATAATCCCGTCGAAGCCGCGCATGCTATGTTGCGCGAGCCGCCTGTCCTCCTTGTCGGCGCCGGCGCCGAGGCATTCGCAAGATCGCGCGGGATCGCAGAAGCCCGAGCGGGCATGCCCCTGGCGACGCCGGGCGGACGCGGTCACGATACCGTCGGCTGCGTTGCCCGCGACCGCAAGGGCCATGTCGCCGCGGCGACGTCCACCGGCGGGCTGGCGGGCACGCTCGCCGGCCGCGTCGGCGACGCACCGCTTCCTGGCTCGGGCTTCTATGCCGAGGACGGCATTGGCGCGGTATCGCTGTCGGGCGACGGCGAGGCGATCGCGCGGACACTGCTCGCCGCGCGCGTGATGCGCGCGCTCGAAACGGCGGACGCCAGCGCGGCGGCCGAGGCGATCTTCGCCCCTATGGCGCGTCTCGCAGCCGAGGCGGGCGTCATCCTCCTCGACCGCGAAGGCAGGGTCGGGATCGCGCACAACAGTCCGCATTTTGCCGCTGCCTTTGTCCGCGAGGGCATGGAGCCGGTGTCCGGCATCGTGTGGAAGGAAAATAATGGCTGATAGGCCCGGCCCCTTGTTCGTGATCGGCGGCCATGAGGACAAGGATGGCAGCCGCGAGATACTCGGCGCCGTCGCGGCGGAGCTCGGCGAAGGCACGCTCGTCGTCGCGACAATCGCGAGCGCGAAGCGGGATGGATATTTCGAGACCTATTGCGAAGGCTTTGCCCCGCTGGGTGTCGGCAACCTCGTCGAGTTCTATCTCGATGACCGAGACCAAGCCCATGACGCTTCGCGTGCCAAACTGATCGAAAAGGCGGCAGGCATCTTCTTCACCGGCGGCGACCAGTCGCGCCTTATGACCCTCATCAAGGATACGCCGGTCGAAACGGCCGTTCGCGCGCTCCACGAACGCGGCGGGCTTGTGGCAGGGACGTCGGCGGGGGCGTCGGCGCAAGGCGAGACGATGCTCGTCGGCGGCGGCGGCGATGCGACGCCGCGTTTGGGCGACATCGACCTCGCGCCGGGGCTCGGGCTGGTTCCTGCCAGCATCATCGACCAGCATTTCGCCGAGCGTGGTCGCATCGGGCGACTGCTCGCCGCGGTCGGCCAGCGTCCCGATTGTCTCGGCATCGGGATCGACGAGAACACGGCGCTTCGGATTGAGGGCAGCATCGCGCGGGTGATCGGCAGCGGCGGCGTGACGATCGTCGACGCGTCGCGGGCGAGCCACTCCAACGCGGCAGGCGCCCGTGCCGGCGAAATATTGTCGCTTCACGGCGTGACGCTGCACGCACTGGGAAGCGGCGACTGCTTCGATCTGGCCGCGCGCCGTCCCGCAAGTTAGGCTGCGCCGAAGTGCTCAGGGTGCCGGGCTGCGCCCCGAGAAGGGACAACGCCAATCGGGTCCGACGGCCCGCCCCGAATATTGCCGGGCCTCCGACACATCGCCGTGACGCGCGAGCATCGGGTTCGCGCTGCCCGCCAGGGCGACATCGCGCGCTATGATCTTGCCGCGCATCGTCTCGTAGACGTTGGTCTCGCGCAGCTTTTCGAACTGGTCGTGAAGATTGAATACCAGCGCCGGTCGCTCGAACCGCCGCGCGGGACGGCTCGCGCGCGGATGAAGGCCAACGACGAAAAAGGCCTCGCCGCCGAAGCTCAGCGAGAAATGCGGATCCTCGGGACTGTGGCTGACGCGCGGATCGGGGGGCTGGCCAGCCCAGTCGTCTTTGCGGCTCAGCGATTCAAGCCGCTCCCAAAGGCATGTCTCGAACGCTTCCTCGTCGAGCCCGCCATCCTCCTCGAATATCACAACGAGCGAATGGAAGAGGCTTGGCGACCGCGCGTAGCTCCAGGCGAGATCGAGAAGATTGGGGTAGATGCGCAGATCGTCCCAAGCCGAGCGCATGTCGCGGGCGACGACGAAACGGATCTGCTGCCGCGCCAGTGCGGACTTCGCCCCGACGCACGGGAAGTCAGCTGCACGGATGAAGGCCTGAAAGCGTTGCGCGAGCGAGTGGGAACTGTCGTCGGTTGGCGGTAGCATGCTGCAGAAACCGACCCGTCTCGCCGCAGTTGCAGCAAGTTAACCTGGGTTGCGTCGATTTCGCCGTCGTCTCGCAGCGGCCCAATCGGCCAGTTGTCGCCGTCCGGCGGGGAGATCGATTCACAATGGACGAACTTGCACAACACAGGCTTGCCCTGACGCTACGGCGGGCTATGCTTGCTCTGCATCGGGCAAGAAGGCGCACGGTGCCGGGTCGTAAGAAGCCTTGTCGGAAAGCCTTGTGAATATCCCATCCGCTGCCGGGTGGCCGACGCGTATGTCCAGGCCCTCGGGCTAAAGGCGGCGGCGCATATTTCCGAATATGTTCTTACCATTCCGGCAGACTCGCTTTCCGGCTCGACCGGTAGGCGAAATGGAATGGACTTTGACGACGCCCCTTCGGCAGGCCGCGGCCTGCCGTCAGGCACTCCCCTTCCCCCCGACGATTGGGCCGGCCACGGCCACGAAGCGCGAATGGAAGATCTCTATGCTTCACATCACGCCCGGGTCGCAGGCATCTTCCGGCGCAATGTGCCGCCACAGGACGTGCCCGATCTCGTCCAGGAGACCTTTCGGAGGCTGATGTCGGCCAAGGGCTATGGCGCGGGCTTTCTCGAGGCGCCCGCAGCCTATCTTGCGACCGCCGCGCGCAGCATCCTCAAGAACCGTTCGCGCTCGGGTGTGCGCAGCCAAGTCCAATCCCATCACAGTTTCGAGGATCAGCAGCACCCGGGACCCGATCCACACGCGGTTCTTGAGCAGCGCGACCTGCTGCGCCGAGCGGAGGACGCGATCGCTGCGCTCGATGCCGCCACAAGGGATGTTTTCCTGATGCACAGGCTCGATGATCTCAGCTACTCCGAGATTTCCCGAATCAAGGGCATGAGTCTGAAACGCGTGGAAAGACATATCGCCAAGGCCCTGAAAGCGATCCGCAAGGCACGAGACACCCAGCCGTGAGGCGCGGGGACAGCGAGGCGGCCGACTGGGCCGCGAAGATGCACGGTACACCGACCGACAAGGACCGTGCGGCCTTCGATGCGTGGCATGCGCGGCCGGGACATGCCGAAGCCTATGTTATGGCGGAGGAGCATTATATGCTCGGTGCCAGCATGTCGCGCCAGCGGATCGGCGCCAGGGCTCGCGAGAATGCTAGCGCGCCGGGAAGGCTCCGCTGGGCCGTCGCTACGATCGCGGCAGCCGGCATCGCTCTCGGCTTTGCCTGGCATTTCAAGAATGGCAGAGATGTCGAGCAGATTGCCGCCGGGCCGATGCTGCCGAGCCAGCTTCGTCTCGCCGACGGCACGACGGTCACTTTGATGGACGGCGCCTGGGCCGAGCCGCAGTTCAGCGAGACCGAGCGCCGCGTCCGGCTGCACGGCGGCCGCGCGCGCTTCGATGTCGCGCACGATGCCGCGCGGCCGTTCATCGTGGTCGCGGGGCGATCAGAGACACGGGCGATCGGGACCGTTTTCGAGGTCGACGTCCGGTCGGCAACGCCGCAGGTCAGGCTGATCACCGGGTCGGTCGAAGTCCGGCTCGGCGGTTCCGCCAAGGCGATCCGCCTTGCGCCCGGCGAGCGAGCTGAAGTCCCCGACAGCGGACCGCGCCTGCTGCCCGAGATGACGAGCCCGGTCGGAACGACGATGCTCGCGGCCGACAATCTGCCGCTCGGTGCGATTCTCGACGCCGCGAACAAGTTGGCCGGCAAACCGATCCGTCTCGCCGATCCTGCCCTCGCCCAATTGCCCGTCGCCGGCCGCTTCGACGTCGCGGACAGCGAAAGCCTCGCCCGCAAGCTCGCCGCGGCGCTCGACCTCGCCGTCGACGATCGCGGCACCGAAATCATCCTCGGCAAAAAATAATTCCTGCACGCAGGGGGGAATATCGTCCCCCGGTGTTTTGCATCCCCGGACGGCCATCGGAGGCCGCCTTTGGGGAGGAAGAATGAAAGCCAAGCTTTTCGCTGCGATGCTCGCATCGAGCACCGCCGCCATCGCGATTCAGGTGCCGAGCGCGCAGGCGCAGACGCGGGCCGCGCAGCAGACGTACAATATCGCGCCGCAGGATCTGGCCACTGCGCTGCAACGCTATTCACAGGTCTCCGGCCGCGAGGTGATAGCCTCCGGCACGCTCACCGCCGGCAAGCGCAGCGGCCGCGTGACAGGCCGCCTCACGCCGGATGCTGCCCTGTCGCGCCTCCTTTCCGGCACCGGCCTTTTCGCCGAGATCGTCGATGGCGCGCTCGTGATCCGCTCGGGAAACGGCGATGCAGCGGAGCCCGGCTCGACTGACACCCATCGCGAGGAGGCTATCATCGTCACTGGCTCGCGCATTCGCGGGCGCGGGCCAGCGGGCTCTCCGCTGTTAGCGATCGATCGCGACACGCTCGATCGCAGCGGCCGGGCGACCCTCGCCGACTTCATCCAGACAATTCCGCAGAATTTCTCGGGCGGCCCAGCCGAGGCCAATGTCGGAACCTCGGCGCGTGGCAACGCTGCGAGCAATATCGGCTACGGGACCGGCATCAACCTGCGCGGCCTCGGCACCGGATCGACGCTGACCCTGCTCGACGGTACCCGCCCCGCGCTCGGCGGCGCCTCCGGCGCGTTCGCAGACATTTCGACCCTGCCCTCGCTCGCAGTCGAAAGGCTGGAGATCCTGACTGACGGCGCGTCCGCCATTTACGGCTCGGACGCGGTCGCCGGAGTGGTCAATGTCCGTTTCCGCAACCGCTTCGAGGGTGCCGAGACACGCCTGCGGGTGAGCTCCGCGGATGGCGACTATAGCGAATATCAGCTTGGCCAGATCGTCGGTACCGGTTGGGCGACAGGGCATATCGTTGTAGCGGGCGAATATTATCGCCGCGGGAGCCTTGGCTCGGAGGAACGCGCGTTTGCGACCGAGGATCTGCGCCCTTTCGGCGGACCCGACCTTCGGTCCAATCTCGCCAGCCCGGGCACGATCGTCGCCGCGAATGGCCAGCGCTTCCTTATTCCGCGGGGGCAGGATGGCACCGCGCTCACCCCTTCTCAGCTCATTTCGAGCAGCGACTTCCGGCGGAGCGACGCGCGGCGCAATGTCGATATCCTGCCGCGGCAGGAGAGTTTCAGCCTCTATGCGAGCGGCGAGCAGGCGCTCGGCGATCATATCTCCCTGTTTGCGCGCGGCCTCTATGCGGAGCGCCACTTCGAGGCGCGGCGGCGGGTGATCGGCGCCTCTCCGCAGGTCGTGGGTCCCGACAATCCCTATTATGTCGACCCCATCGGAACCGGCGAAGAGATCATCGTCTATTATGATCCAACCGCCAACTTCGGACCCGAGGGCGTGCGCGGAACCGTCAAGGCGCTCAACACGAGCTTCGGCGCACGCGCCGACATCGGCAGCTGGAATATCGAGCTCTCGGGCGGCTATGGGCGCCAACGCGAGGGTTATGACGGGGTCAATATCGTCCACCTCCTCCGTCTGGCCCGCGCCATTGCCGCGAGCGACCCGGCGCAGGCGATCAATCTCTTCGGCGACGGTGCAGTCAACGACCCGGCGCTCATCGACAGTCTGCGCGGTAGCATCTCGGTCCGCACACGCTACGAGAATTGGACCGCGGCGCTGCGCGCCGACGGATCACTCTTCACCCTGCCCGCGGGGGCCGTGAAGCTCGCGATCGGTGCAGAATATCGCCGCGACAGTCTCGACTATCTGCAAAGCTTCGACCTCGTCACCGACGGGCCGCTCAGCTTCGGCATCGACGGGCTGCCCGACAAGAGGATCGTGAAGGCAATCTATGGCGAGCTGGCTATTCCGGTCTTCGACGCAGGAGAGAGTTTTCCGGGATCGCTGACCTTTTCCGCAGCGGGCCGATATGAGCATTATTCGGACGTCGGCGACACCGCCAACCCCAAGCTCGGCGCGCGATGGGAGCCGTTGCCGGGTCTCGCGCTCCGCGCCTCCTACGGTCGCTCGTTCCGGGCGCCCTTCTTCGACGAACTCGTCGGCACGGCGAATGCCTTCTATCAAACTTTCTATCTCAACGATCCTACCTCGCCGACTGGCCAGACGGCGGTCCTGCTGCTGTCGGGTTATCGTCCCGATCTCGGCCCCGAAAAGGCGACGAGTTGGACCGCGGGCATCGATTTCGAACCGCGCTTCCTCCCCGGTGCGAAGCTCAGCCTAACCTATTTCGATATCCGCTATCGCGATCGCATCGCCTCGGCGACCAGCTTTCTCCAGCAGTTTCTCGTCCGCCGCGATATTTATGGCGGTATGATCGACGACACACCCGATCTGGCGGAAGTCGCCGCCTACTTCGCCGATCCCAACTTCTTCAATGCGATCGGGATCCTGCCGGGCGAGGTCAGCGCGATCGTCGATGGCCGGACACGCAACCTGTCGCGTTCGACGGTCCAGGGTCTCGACTTCGACCTCGGCTATGTGAAGCCCCTCGTCGATGGCAGCATCAATCTTTCGCTCGGCGGGACGCGGCTGTTCACGATCGATAATCGGATCACAGATAGCGCGCCGCGCAACAATGTCGCGGGCACCCTCGGCGCTCCGGTCAAGCTGCGGTTGCGCGGCCGTGCGGGCGTGGTTCTTGGTGCCTTCGACGGCGGCATCGCGGTCAATCATGTCGCAAGCTATCGCAATCTCACGGTTACGCCCGCCGAGCGCGTGAAAAGCTGGACGACGGTCGACCTGCAGCTGGGCCTTCGCATCGGCGAAGCGCAAAAGGCAAACAGGGCCCGCTCGTTCCGCCTGGCATTCAGCGTGAACAATCTCTTCGACACGGATCCGCCCTATGCGCAGTTCCGATCGACCGGCGTCACGATCGGCTACGACCCCGAGCAAGCAAGTGCGATCGGGCGGAGCCTTGCCCTGCAGGCGATCATCGGGTGGTGATCGCCGCATCATTGATCGTCTCGGTGGTGCCGGCGGTGGAGGCGCGGGCTCCCACCCGCACCCCCATTACCGCCCGCGACCTGACCGAAGCGGCCGACATCATGGGTCCGAGCCTGTCTCCCGATGCTAGCCGCGTGGTCTTTCGGGTAACGCGTCCATCGGTCAGCGCCAACGACACCCGACTCGACTGGTATGTGGCCAAGGTCGAAGGCGGAGCCGCCATCCATGCCGGGACCGCCGGCACGGTGCGGCACGACGGCGCTGGATCGGTCGCCGAACAGGTGCCGGTTTGGGATCCCGATTCCAAGGGGTTTCGCTTTCTCGCGTTGGTCGATGGCGTGGTAGCGATCTGGCACTGGCGCGAGGGAACCGGAATGGCGCGCGAGGTTGTCGATTCTGCGGATATCACTGGCTTCGAGCTGTCCCCTGACGGGCAATCGCTCCGCTACACGACAGGGGCGACCCGCGCCGAGGTGCTGGCGGCCGAGAAGAGCGCCTATGAGGACGGGGTGCTCGTCGATGACAGCGTCGACCTTGGCCAAGCGGTTGCGGGCGGAAAGATCGAGGACGGACGGCGCATATCGCAGCGGTGGAATCGCAACTGGTTCGACCGCGCGCGCATCCTGTGGGACGCCCCGAAAAAGGAGACGGTCGTCGAGCTCGGTCCCGAAGAATCGGACAGAGCGGCGAAATTCCGAACAGCTTCGGGTCAGGATCGGACGATCCGGCTTCCGGACGGCGGCAAGGCAGAGATTGATGCAAGCGGCGCTGCGCAGCTTGTGAAAGTGACGCTGGCCGATGGCCGGCTCATCGCGTGCAGCGCCCAACCCTGTACGTCGCCAAGGCTCGCCGCCGTCGCGGCGCGACCGGGCCACGACATGCTCATCCTTTTCGAACGAGATGCCGGGTCGCGCGAGAAAATATGGCTGTGGCGCATCGGCGATCGAACCGCCCGCTTCCTTACCGCGACCGAAGGCGCCGAACGAACGCCGATCTGGCAGCCACGATGCGCGGTCGCGAATGAAGCTCTTGTCTGTGTCGAGGCGAGCGCTATCACGCCCCCGCGCCTTGTCCGGATCGCCATGTCCAACGGCAGTCGCAAGGTGATTTTCGATCCCAACGCCAACCTTCGGACGCGGATCCGGGCTGTGGCCATCCCGATGCGCTGGCCGAACGGGCATGACGGCATATTCCTGCGCCCTCAGCAGGCGACCGGACCGCTTCCGCTCGTCATCCAATATTATCGCTGCGCCGGATTCCTCAAGGGTGGCGTCGGCGACGAGATCCCGATGCTGCCGCTCGTCGAGCACGGGATCGCGGTGCTGTGCATCAACGGCCGTCAGCCGCTCGACGGCGAGACGATGGAAGCCGGTTATGCTCTGGCCGTGTCGGCGATCGGCGAGGCTATCGACGACCTCGCGGCGAAGAAGCAGATCGATGCCTCCAAGGTGGGGATCGGCGGTTTGAGTTTCGGGTCGAGCGTCGCGCTCTGGGCGGTCCGCAAGACCAAGCGCTTTGCGGCCGCAACGATCTCGTCGGGACAGGTCGGCGCTCATTATTACTGGTCGAATGCCTTTCCCGATCGCGGGTTTGTAGGCATCTTTCGGCAGTTCTGGCAGGCTGGAGATCCGGACACCGACCCGGGGCGCTGGCGTATTCTATCGGCTGCTGCAGACGCGAAAGCAATCGACACGCCGCTTCTGATGCAGGCGCCAGAGTCCGAGGTTCGCAATCTCGTTGAGCTCAACACCAAGCTCAGGCTGGCAGGCAAGCCAGCCGAACTCTTCGCGTTCGCGGACGAACTTCACATCAAATATCAACCTGTCCACAAGCGGGCTGTCTACGAACGAAACCTCGACTGGTACCGCTTCTGGCTGAAGGGCGAGGAAGATCCCGACCCGGCCAAGCGGGCACAATATATACGCTGGCGCAGTCTTCGCGCGGGGCAATCCTTGCAAGCTCCCGCGCCGTAGGTTCGTGCCGGGCGTCGTTCCCCGGCGCGCGCCCGGCACGGCCTCTGGCTGCCGATTCCCCATGCGCCGAAGCAGTCAATCGTCCAGACGCCCGTCTCCTATAACTGAGCGCGCCCAGCCCTCGATGTCCGCGAACTGGAGGATGCGCAGCATGTCGGGCGTGTCGGCTCGCTGGCGGCCCGACAATATTGCGCCTATTGCATCGACGTCGATTAAGCCTGCGCCCGCAAGCCAACCGTCTAGCAAATAGCCGGACAGCCGGTGCCGGTTTTGCTCGAACGCCGGCAGGAACATCGACAGGATCCGGCCTTTGCTCCGTCTGTTCAGCACGATCTCGGGCAGGTCGGCGCGAAATGCCGCGCGCGCGAGCGCCCGGTTCACCCCGCCTTCTCCCCACTGCCAGCTCGGAACGCCGAGGCCATATTCGATGAGCGGCTGCGCGAGCAGCGGCGCGATCTTGGGCATGATCCGCGATCGATCATAGCCGTCGAGGAAAGGCTGGATGGGCAATATTCCGAGCGCGTAGCGCCTTATGCCGGGCGGATAATATTCAGCATCGTCGAACCAAGGGTGCCAGGGGCGTTCAGCAGCGTGACGGCTCGACAGCAGGTGATCGTCGACAGGCCAGAGTCGTATCCCGCGAAGGTAGCCGCGCAGGCCGAGGCGAAGTGCATTCCAGATATTGTCGTCCATGATCCGCGCCTGGTCACGCGCGGCTCCGATTGCGAAACGCAGCCCCTCATAGTGAAATGCGTCGAGCGCTGGCGCGACCGATGTCTGGTAGCCGAATGCGCCGTCTCCCGCAGTTCCGGAGAATATAGCATCGGCCCCGAACGCGCGCGCCGAAGCCAGAAATGCGGCGTCGGTGGGCCCGATCAATCCGAAACCGCCCGGTCGCACGCGCGGGGTAATGCTGGCGGCAATCGGGTCGGCCGGATCGGGGGAGAGCATCAGCTCGGCGAGCGGCACCCCGACGTTCTCGGCGACGGCCCGGGCATAGGGACGTTCATCTCCGTCAGGTTCGGCGGTGACCATCGTGATAGCGCGCCAGGGATCGGCCCGATCGGCAAGGCAGGCGGCGACTATGCTGCTGTCGATCCCGCCGGAGAGTTCGAGCTGGATGCGCGCGAAGCATCCGCTCCAGGCGCGCACGCATTTGCCGACGATATCGGCTAGTTCCATGGGGTCGGCGCGGTTCGGAGGCTGGATGACATAATTCCATGGCACCCAGCTAGCCGTCCGGCGACCGGGCTGATCCAGCCTCGATATCTCGCCGGGCAGGATTTCGGTGACGTCTTTGATTCCGGCGCTGGGCGCCCGCAGCAGAGGATATCGCAAATAGGCGTCGATCACGCTCGGCTCGGGGGCTCCGAGGGCAAAGCCGAGCGCTCGAGCCAGGGGAAGATCGGTGAAGGCGCAGTGCCATTTCGCACCTCCCTGACCGCCAACCTGTGAATGCGCCTGGAATATTGCAGGCCCCGTCAGAGGCGAGCGCAGGACGAACACGCCCTTGTCCGCATCGGCCCAAGCCATAATGAAGCTGCCCCAGAGGTTGCGTATTGCCCAAGCGCCTTCGCTCCGGACGATTTCCTCGACAGCGTCCGCTGCGAGCGCGGTGATTGGGGCAAATGTATCGCGGGAAAAGGCATGGCCGACCACCACCGCCCGGCCTGCGCCCACGATATGAACGATCGTTCCCGCCATTCCAAAGAGGGTTGCCGGCCCGACGCGGGCAAGCTCGCATATATCGCCGGGCGGGACGTCCATCGGACGCTCACCCTGCACGAGTGCAACGGCGATGGTCACAGTCGGAACACCGGCGTATATTCGCCGACCGTATTCACCGTGTCGGACAGGAGCGTATCGCCTCGCTGGACCCAGGCATGGGCAAGAAAGGGTGCGAGACGAACTCCGAAAAAGACATCGGCGTCGATTCCGCGGCGCCAGAGAATTCGGGCAAGCGCGAGACTGTCTGGGACGCACAGGGTCTTGGCAGGGAGCAATAGGCGGGCGTCGGCAAATCCCTGCGCGATCTCCACTGCGAGCTGCTCGGAAGATGGACTAAGCTTCTTTCGCGCGAAACGCTCGCGAATGCGGTGCCAACGTGCGAGCGTGCGGTGTAAACCCAATAGACGAAGGCAGAGAGCCGCCTCCCCCCGGCTCCACGCAGCCTCGGCCCAGCCCACATGTCCGCGTCTCGCTTCCATCTCGAGCGCCGATCGGACGAGCGGCTCGGCGACGACAGGCGCAATGGCCAAACCCTCTCCCTCGCCGATCAGGCGCCGTCGCACGAGCGCGTCGAGACCGGAAAGCTCTGCCTCCCCGTGCGTCCCCGCACCCGCGGCACGAAGCGCGAGGGCTTCCTCGGCCGCGATCAGGAAATAGCGGTCCGAGCGAAGGTCGAGCGCAACGGCACGGTCGCCCAGGAAACCGAAGCTCACATGAGGAAGGAGATGATGATCCATCGGAAAGAGGGCGCGGCGTTTGCGCGGCGCGCCCTCCGGTCCGTCATTCGGCCGAAATGCCGCCGCCCAGCCCGAACTGGACGCCATCGGCTTCCGGCCGGCGCGGGATCTGGCCGAGCGTCTCGACGCTCGCGACGCCCAGTTCTTCGATGCCGTCTTCGACGATGTCATTGCGGTCCATGGGACCCTCCTTTGATCATGCCGCGGAATTGCGGCAATCCCCAAGCTAAGACAGCCGCGCCAGATAGGAATTTTATACGAAAATATCGGCCGATTATTGTCTGAAGGGCTGCGAACGTGGGCGAAGATGCGCCGCCACGCGGCCCGCAAGCCGCACGCGCTGGCGATGGAAGCGCGTGATTTTGCTGCGCAAAGCGCTCCAACGGCCGAAGCGATAATCGTCCGCCATCGCAGCCAGAGCCTCCTCGGCTCGCTCGTCGATTTTCGCTTCCGCCTCGCGAAAAACAGCAGAGCGTTCGATCGCATTCACGATCGAATATTGCAGTTCTCGATTTGCCGTACCGATCGCGATCGTCCGGAACAGGCGGTCGACCGCATCAGGATAGCGGTCGTGAGCCGCGAGCTCGAGAAGGACGTCGGGGCTTTCCGGACGCGGCCTCGGACCTTTCAGCGCGAGCGAGAGCAAAGTGCCGAGCCAGCCATGGAGATCGGCGATGTCGCCCTCGGCCAGTTGCGGCTGGCGAAACCCGTCCTGATGCCAACTTTCGACCATGCGCTCGCCCGACAGCCGGTTGAGCGCGTCGCGAACGGGCGTCGCGCTCGCCGCGAGCGAGCGCGAAAGCTGCGCGGGATCGAGCCGCGTCCCCGGCGTGAACTCGCCGGCGAGAATACGCGCCTTCAGGGCGAGATAGACGCGCTCCATCGTCGCGCCGGGGCTCATGCCGCCCTCGCCCCGCGCGCCGCCCCACCGGCCTCCCCTTCCGCAGCCCCCTCCATTCCGGCCCGTCGCTGCGCGGCGATATGCTCTGCGAGCAACGCCTCCTGGTCGGGACGCAGCGCATCGATCGCTGCTACAGGTTCCTGCGGATAGCCACCGAACAGGATCGACGGGCATTGCCCTTCGAAATTGCCGAGATTGGGCCGGTGCTGCGCATAGCCTGCGAGCCCAGCAAGCTCGGGCGAGAAGGCCCGCGCGATGTCGGGCGGATAGGCCAGCCACTGGTTTTCATAAGGTTTGAGCCACCCGAGGCAGTAGCTGATGATGATACCCTGCCGGGCGCCGTCGCTCGCATTGGCCCCGGCGCCGTGCAGCGTCGAGCCCAGGAAGACGATCGCATCGCCGGGATCGGCGGACGCGACGACCGGCGCCTCGCGCGGCTCCTCGACCAGCGCCTCGGCGCCATGGCTCGAGGGCCAGATGATCGTCGCGCCATTCTCCGCCGTGAACGGCGTCAGCGGCCACATGACGTTGATCAGATATTCGACCTCGCCGAGCGAGCCCCGCCACATGTCCTGATCGCGGTGTGGAAACTGCGCAGGTGCGCCCGGATGGAGCTCGATCGCCTGCGCGAGATTGAGCTGGATGCGCTCGCACCAGGGGCCGAGCGCCGCCTCGGCGATCGCCAAGATACCGGGGTGGAGCACCAGGCCTTCAACGAGCGGCGAGCGGATGAGCAGCCGCCCGAAGCGCTTGGTGCGCGGGCCGTAAAAGCCGCCTTGGCAGAAGGGTGTCGCCGCATAGCGCGGCGCAAAGTCGGCGGCAATTGCCGCGATCTTGTCGGCGGGCGCGGCGCCGCGGAGGATCACATAGCCTTCCTCCATCAGACGCGCGGCTGCCGGTGAGCGGAGGGCCTGCGGTTCGAGCGTGGCGGGATTGATCATCATCGCGCGTCTCCTTCAGGCTGCGGCGGCGGCGAACGCCGCGCGCTCGCCGACGATCCCAGCGGCGGCAAGTTTCGAGACTGTCGTCTCGTCGATCTCGATCGCGAGACCGACGAGCGCCCGGCCCGCGTGCAGGCGCGTCTCGCCGAGCGCGCGGCAATCCCAGCCGAAGGTGCAGATCTGCCGGAACCAGGGGAGTTCGGCGACGCCGGTAAAGGTGGTGAGGTCGTTCGCTATCGCGAACTCGGCAAGCGCCACGAGCAGCGTGTCGCGTGCGATCCGTCGGCGCTCGGCGCCGATGCCCGGCGAAAGGCAGAAGCGCGTGATCTCGAAGATCGCCTCGCCGCTCGGTACCGGTCCGTCGCAAAGATCGAGGTAAAGGCCGTCGAGCAGCGCCGGCCGCGTCGTCGGGAGCAGCCGCGCCGAGGCGAGATGCGCGCCCGCCGTATCGGTCACGATCAGATAATGGGCGTGGATATCATCGAACTGGTCGATCTCGAAACGATCGGCGAGCGCGGGAATGTCCCATTTCAAGAGGTCGATGAAGACGCGCTTGCGCGCCTCGAACATCGAGCGGAGCACCGCATGCTCGCGGGTCCGGTTCACAGCGTCGACGGTAATCAGCATTGGATGTGCCTCCTTTTTGAAGAGGCGATCCAATTGAAGCGCTTTTGGCTTGCGCACCATAGCATGATCGGGGGGTGTCCCTCGATTTATCGGTACCGGGCGATGTCCGCGAAACTGATGTCGCCATCATAGAGCGCCCGCACCGTCAGCGTGATGCCGCCATTGGCATCGTAGCGCAGCCGCGCGTTGCGCAGATGCTCGCGGACCGTATCGGGACTGAGGCCGAGAATGCGCGCGATCTTCCAGATCGGCTTGCCCTTGGCGGCCCAGATCAGACACTCGCGCTGGCGATCGGTCAGCCGCGGCCCGGTTCGGGCAAGCTCAGGATGCGCGAGCAGCCGCGCCGCCTCGAAGGCGGGTCCGCCGATCATGCGCGCGAACAGGAGCGCCTCCTGGCTCGCCTCCCCTCCCGGCTCCCATGCGAAAGACACCGACCCATGGGCGTCGCCCGGCAGATGCGCCGGGACCGTAAGTCCATCGCCGATCCCGTGATGCCGCGCCGCCGCGAGCACTTCCTCATCGCTCGCACGGCGCGCGTCGAAGCGCGTCATGTCGTGCCACAGGAAACCGGCCATGCAGCGCTGGCTCGCCCGGTGTACGGGATCGGTGACGCCAAGCCGTCGCTCGTCGAACCAGCGCGCCCATTCCTCCGGATAATTATGGATGCGGATCCCGCGCTCGGGCGCGGCGAGGAAATCGACATGATGGCTGAGTGCGAACCAGGAGCAGCCCATCGCGAGGCAGGCCTCGGCGAGCAGGTCGGCCAGCCCCCTCCTGTCCTTCACCCGGGTGACGTCGAGCGCGAATTCCTGCGCGGCGTCGATTGTTGGCATTGCGACCCATGGCGCACCGACCGGCGTTTCCGACCCGGCCCGGTCAGCGTGCCCCTCGTCATTGCGGGCAGCCGCGCCGTCTTACCCGGCCGGGCCACCCGCGACAGTCGATCGCCGCTGGTCAAGGCGATCTTGGGAGAATCTGAAAGTGCGGGCCAACATATTATATTTCAAATATATTCGGCCGATAGAACCAGAGCGGGGACATCTCCCCAAATGGTCATGATTCTGCCATTTACTGGCCTCGCCTCCGAAAGTCCCAGAGGGCGATTCCCATTTTCTTCGCCTTGTCGGCGAGATTGTCCTGGATGCCGGTGCCTGGGAAGATGATGATTCCCGCCGGGAGGGCCTCGAGCATCCGGTCGTTGCGCTTGAACGGCGCGGCCTTGCCGTGGCGCTTCCAGTCGGGACGAAAGGCGACCTGCGTGACACCGCGGGTGTCAGCCCAGCATGCCGCGATGCGTTCGGCGCCGGTCGGCGTCGCACCGTGTAGGAGGATCATGTCGGGATGCCGCGCACGCGCCTTGTCGAGCGCGTCCCAGATCGCGCGATGATCGTCCGAGTCCGCCCCCCCGGTAAAGCCGATGCGGGTTCCCGCCGGGAGCAATGCCGCCGCTTTCTCGCGCAGCCGGCGGTCGAGAAAATCGCGGCTGTCGACCACGGCGGCAGTCAGGGTGCGCTGCGAGGTGCGCGAACCCGACCGCGGTGTCCATGCCCGCCGCATACGCAGGCGATACTGATCCGCGGCGGCTTCGCGGAAGAATTCCATCGTGTCGCGCCGCTCGATCAGGCTGATCCCCTCGGCGATCTTGCGTTCGAGTTCGACCGAGCGGATCTCGCTTCCATCCTGCTCGCGCTGGAGCGTCCTTTGTGCCTGCTCATTGTCGTCGAGCGTCCGCTCGACGCGTTCGCCGGCCCGGTGAAAGATATTGACGAGGTTCCAGAGCAGGCCGTCGAGATCGGGTTCGATCCGCGTCCCCTCGAGACTGGCGGCAAGGCCATTGAACATGTCGGCGATTGCCCCGCCGGCGATCCGGGCATCGGGAAGGGGCCGTGGGTCGGGGTCGTCTTCGAACGGCCGATATCCGTAGAGCTGCATTTCTTGGAGGAGATGTTCGGTGGGTCCGGGTTCGCCGGGCGTTTCTTCGGTAAGATGGGCGGCATCGTGCATTGTCGATCTCCGTCTGTCCGAGCCGCGCCTCGCGCGGCCTTCGCGGCGACGACCGGCGGCAGCCGAGGCGGCGGCGCACCGCGGCTTGCCGCGGCCGGAGCGCAGCGGAGGACGGCCGGCTAAGGCTATTTTGCCTCGCGATGCAAAGGGGCCCTAAGGCCCCGGCGGAAAATAGCCGCCCGCCGGCCGTTGCGCCGCCGGCTCGGCTGCCGCAGGCGCCCTCTTGCGAAGGCCGGAGCGCGCCCGGCGGATGGAGGCCGAGTACGCCGCGCCCCCTTCCCGAGCCCATTCCGGCGAATCCCGGATTTCAAAGAAACTCCGATCGGTCCGCGCTGGCGAATTGCGCCCGCAACGCGCGGACCAGCGCATCGCGCCCGTGCGCGACGAGATCGTCGTTGAAATCTCCGAGGCGCGGTTCGAGCGCGAGAACCGCGATGCCGGCATCGGCTGCCCGCTCGGCAAGCGAGGCGAGCGCCGCCGTGCCGGCAGGATCGGCATCGCAAGCCACATAGAGGCGCTGCAGGACGGGCGGAAATTCAAGCGCTGCGAGGTGCGCCCCCGAGAGGCCGGCGATCATCGGCATCGCCGGCACAGCCTCGCGGAGCGACAGGATGGTTTCGAGCCCCTCGCCCGCCGCCATCACAGGCGCGACGGCGCCAAATCGGACACCGTTCCCGAGCAAGTTTCCCATCGCGCGTCGCGGGCAAGCGACGGGCGCCTTGGCCATCGTCTCGGGATCGAACCAGGTGCGATGAACGCCGGTGATGCCGCCCGCAAGATCGGTGACGGCAGCGATGATCGCGGGCCAGGCTGGCCGGCCGCCCGGCGGATCGTCGCGCGAAGGCCGGTAGAAACATTGCGGATGATAGCGCAGGGGATCGGCGGCATCGACAGACACGATCAACCGCTTCGCCAGGCAAGCGGCGCCGGGGCTGCCGGCGATGGTCTTCGATGCCGCCCACAGACGCCGGGCCGCTTCTGCCGTGCCCCTTCGCGCTTTGGTCGGCGACGGATTCCGCTTTTCCTCCTGCGGAAGCGGCAGGCTCAGGAACCGGCGCGCCTCGGCGAGCGTCTCGCGAAAGCTTGCATGGCCGCAGGCGGCGGCGATCACGTCGAGGAGATCGCCATGCTCGCCGCTTGCCGCGTCGGTCCATTTGCCCGCAGGTCCGCGTCCGTCGGATTGCTCGCCGAGCCGGACGAAGAGGCTCCGTCCCGGCGTGTTATGGACATCGCCGACCAGCCAGTAATGACCCTCGCGGCGTCCATTGGAAAGATAGCGGCGGCACACCGCCTCGGCATTGTCGCCAAGACGGCGTGCGATTTCGGAAGCTGGGCTTTCCATGCGGGGCTCCTTCAGGCGGCCTTGCGTTCCGCGACACGCTGGATCGGAAACCGGTCCACCAGCCGCGCAAACACATCGGCGCCAGCAGCCCCTGCCGGCACGTAGAGCTTCAATTTCCACGAAACGATCTCGGAGATCAAGCCCATCGCCTTCAGGCGGGCAACGCCAAGATCGTTGAAGCCCGAGAGTTCGATGCGCCAATCGTTCATGGCGCGGACCCGCGCGACGCGATGACCTTCCGCGAGATGCAAGACCGACTCGCCCGAGGCCAACATTGCCCATGCGCCCGCTGCCGTGAGCTTCGGCGGTCCATCGTCGACGACGCGCGCGACCCAGGCGGGCGACACCTTGCGACCGATGACTCGCTCGCCCGCGTCGGTCTGGAGCCGGTAGACGCGCGTCGATTCATTCGGAAGGCTCCGCCAGATCGGCAGCAACAGACCGGCGACTATGTGCAGCGTTCCCGTCTCATATTCGGGGAGTTCGGCGAGTTCGGCCGTCCACGCGGCACCGAACATTGCCGGGTCCGCCTCTTTCCAGTGACTTGCATGATATTGTTCCGAGAGCATCTTCATCGTTTCCATCGGCCGGACGAGCCGGACGCGCCGATGAACATTGCCCTCGTCGTCGACGATGCTCCGCGCCCTTGCGCGCACCGCGGCGCGTCCCGATCGCGCATTGACGAGAAGCGCCGCTTCGGTGGTACGAGCGAGGTCGATCGCGGCGTCGAGCGTGACAGGCATCAACCGGTCCTTGCGCTCGATCGTCAGGAGCTGGGTTTCGGCGCCGGTACCGGGATGGGTATAGATTGTCCGCCGATCCGAGATGACGAAACTTTCGGCTCGCAGCGTCTCAAGACCGATCTCGTAGGTTCCGGCCGTCATCGCCGCCTCGATCCGCGCCGACAGCAATCCCTCGAACGCTTCGAAAAGGATGTTCTGCAAGTCGATCGTGAGCGCGAGCATCCGGTTGAGGAAGGTCGTGATCGGCTGCAGTTCGTCGCGAAGTCCACCATCGGCGTCAAGAAGCGACAGCCCGGTCGCGCTCTCGAAAGTTAAGAGCGAACATCCCTTCACCTTCCCGCCAACGATCAGCACATAGAGCTGGCGGAGCGCATCGCGGGCGTAGAAGCTCTCGAGGTTATCCTCGGGCCGAAACATGTTCTGGCCGCCGGTCTGGCGCTGGCCGCGCGTGATCGCGCCCATCGAGTCGAGGCGGCGCGCGATGGTCGAGATGAAGCGCTTCTGCGCCTTCACGTCGGTCGATACCGGTTTGAACAGGGGCGGCTGCTTCTGGTTCGTGCGGTTGGTGCGCCCGAAACCCTGGATCGCGGCATCGGCTTTCCAGCCAGCCTCGAGCAGATAGTGGATGCGCCGCCGCTGGTTCTTCACGCCGAGATCGGCATGATAGGATCGTCCCGTTCCGCCAGCCTCGGAGAAGATGAGGATGCGCTTGGCATCGTCCATGAAGGCATGGGTCTCGCCGACGCTTGCGCTTGCAGGGCGGTTCTCGACTGCGAAGCGGACTTCGCCGCCCTCTCCCGGCATGGGAACGATCCGGCGCGAGCGACCCGTCACCTCGGCGACCGCTTCCGATCCGAAATGCTGGACGATCTGGTCGAGCGCGCCCGGCACCGGCGGCAGCGCCGCAAGCTTCTCGATCATCGCGTCGCGGCGGCGGCAGGCCTCGCGGCTGACGATCGGATTGCCGTCCTCATCATGCACGGCACGCGAGGAGAGATTGCCGTCACCATCGGTGTAGGGCTCGAAAAGCTGGACCGGAAATCCGTGCGCGAGATAGTCGAGCACATATTCGCGCGGCGTGATGTCGACCGACACATCGCCCCACTCCTCGGCGGGAATTTCCGCCAGCCGCCGCTCCTGCAGCGCTTCGCCGGTCGAAACGATCTGCACTACCGCCGCATGCCCGTCTTCGAGGTCGGCCGCGATACTGGCAATTGCAGACGGCGTCTGCATTGCGGTGATCAGATGATTGAAAAAGCGCTGCTTCACACTCTCGAAGGCCGAGCGCGCCGCCGACTTTGCCTGCGCGTTGAGCGTGCCATGCTCCGCGCTCGTGACGCCTGCCGCTTCCATCGCGGCAGCGAGGTTGTTGTGGATGACCTGGAAGGCGCCCGCATAGCTGTCGTAGATGCGCCGCTGCTCGTCCGTCAGCCGGTGCTCGAGCAGCTCATATTCGACGCCGTCGAAGGAGAGCGAACGCGCGGCATAGAGCCCGAGCGCTTTCAGATCGCGCGCGAGAACTTCCATTGCCGCGACCCCGCCCTCTTCGATCGCTGCCACGAATTCGGATCGTCCGGCGAAAGGAAAATCGGTGCCGCCCCAGAGCCCGAGCCGCTGCGCATAGGCGAGATTCTGCACCGTCGTGGCGCCCGTCGCCGAGACATAGACGATGCGCGCATTGGGGAGCATGTGCTGGAGGCGCAGGCCCGCGCGGCCCTGCTGCGAGGGCTTCTGGTCGCCGCGTTCGCCCTTCCCGCCCGCGGCGTTGGCCATCGCGTGCGCCTCGTCGAAGATGATCGCACCATCGAACTCGCTGCCCAGCCATTCGGCAATCTGCTCGATCCGGCTCGCCTTGCCATCGCGCGCCTGCGAGCGGAGCGTCGCATAGGTGGTGAACAGGATGCCTTCGGCGAGTTTCACCGGCGTCCCCTGCCGGTATCGCGAGAGCGGCGTAACGAGCAACCGCTCCTGCCCGAGCGCCGACCAGTCGCGCTGCGCATCCTCGAGCAGCTTGTCCGATTTCGAGATCCAGAGCGCGCGGCGGCGGCCCTTGAGCCAATTGTCGAGGATGATCCCCGCAACCTGCCGGCCCTTCCCGGCCCCGGTGCCGTCGCCGAGAAACCAGCCGCGCCGGAACCTCACCGCCCCTTCACCATCCTCGCTCGCGGCGGCAGCGACGTCGGCGGTCTCGTCGACGCTCCATGCGCCGTTCAGATAGCCGCTGTGCGCCTCACCGGCATAAATGACCGATTCGAGCTGGGCATCCGACAGGAGACCTTCTTCCACGAGCCGCCGCGGCAGGTGCGGGCGGTAAGAGGGCTTCGGCGGCGCCACCGAGGCCATCGCTGCGGACTGGACCAGCGCCGTCGGGTGCGGCAGCGCGCCGGGGATGCGGAGCGACTGGAGCGTATAGGGCTCATAGATGTCCTCTTCGAGTTGCCCCGCCGTGGGCGCCCGATCGACAATTTCATAGTCGAGCAAGGGCGCGGGATCCGGATGCGCATCGACGACGGCGACGCCGACATCGCTCCTGCCCGCCTGAGCTGCCGTGCGGAGGGTGGTCGCGATCGGTAGGGCGGCACGCCGCGATACCGGCGGCACGGGCGGAATTTCCGTCGGTGTGCGCGGCGGCACATGCGCGAGCACCCATTGCAGCAGCGTCGCAAGGTCGGGCGCCAGGCCGACGGATTCTTTCAGCGTCTGCGCACCGGGCCCAGAAACCTTGTCGAAGATCGTGAGGCGGGTCTCGATCGTCGTTCCGTGCTTCGCGAAAGCCTTGCCCGAAACCGCCGCCGAGAAGACCATCGTCGCCGCCTCCTGCAGCCGCGCAAAGGCGGGGCGCCACGCCGGAGCATCGGGGGAGAGCCCGGCGCCGGTAATCGCAACGAGGCGCCCGCCCGGCGCGAGCCGGGCCAGCGCCGAGGAAAGGTGGCGGAGAGCTGCGTCCTTCATCCTGCCTTCGACATTGGCGAGCGCGGAAAAAGGCGGGTTCATCAGAACGACGGAAGGCGCCACGTCGTCGGCAAGCCGATCGTCGATCGTCGCGGCGTCGTGGCGGCTCACCGGGACCCCCGGGAACAGCTGATCGAGAAGCGCCGCCCGCCAAGGGTCAAGCTCGTTGAGCATCAACCGCGCGCCGGCAAGCTCGGCGTGCACCGCGAGCATTCCGGTTCCGGCCGACGGTTCGAGGAAGAACTCCTCCTTGCAGGTCCCGGCGGCGAGCGCGGCAACATAGGCGTAAGGCAGCGGGGTCGAGAATTGCTGCAGTGCCTGTCCAGTTTCCGAACGGCGCGTTTGCGTCGGAACGCGGGCCGCAATGCGTTCGAGCGCGAGCAGCATTTTCTGCGGCGCCGGGTTGCGGCTCGCGAGCGCCGCCCCGTACCGACGAAGCAACATGATGCTCGCTGCCTCGCAGGCTTCATATGCGGCCTTCCAGTCCCATCCGCCCTCGGCGTCGGTTGCGCCAAAGGCGTCCGTCATCGCGAGCCTCAGCGGGGCAGTGTCGAAGGGCTCGCCGCTTTCGAAGGAGGGAAGGAGTGCTTCGGCAGCGGACAGCAGACACGCCGCGCGCTTCGCTGGGCTGAGGTCGAGTGAAGGCGGGGCGGCGCAGCGCGCTGCAGGAGGGAATGTAGTCATGAGCAATCTCCAGCGGTTGAGGAAGCGTGCCGGCCGCCTCTCTCTCGGCTGGCCGCGGCACGCCCCTTCCCGGCTGCCTCTCGCTCGTGCGCAGCGGCTCTCGGGCGCGCGCAAAAAAGGGTGCGCAACGACCGCCGTCGAAGCGCACCCCGAGTTCAGCCCTTGCGAAGTTCCTCGTGACGATCGAGGTCGATGACGAAGCCGTGGCGACCCGGCGCATATTCCTCGTCCGGGACAAGGAAGCACCGCGTTGCGCTATTGTCGCGCACGCCGCCAAGCTTCGCACCGACTTCGATCATGTGCTGATGATCCTTTGACCGGCTCGCAGCGATGACCACCCAGTCGGCAGCGTGATCGGCGAGAAACTGGCGGCGTTCCTTCTCGAAGGATTTCGCAGGATCGAGCACATGACCGTAATAGGCCTCCCACGCGTCGGGCAGCGAGTTGCGCAGCGTCTTCTCGGCGAGACGTCGTTCATAGGCTGTGAAGAGCTCGATGAAGGCGGTCGCGACTTTCGACCATTCGCAGTCTTCCTCGTACCAGCCGTCGTCGTTCCGAAGAGCGCTTTGCATCCCGCGATTTCGCGCCGGGTCGAGGAAGAAGCCTCCGTGGCTCGCGGTGGAGTGAAAGACCACGCCCTCCGAATAGATCTCGCTCGATTGCGCAGGGCCCCACGGCGTCTGGGCGTCGGCCTTCTCGGACCATCGCCCGAGGTCTCGAAGCTCGCGCCGATGCTGCGCGATTTCCTCGACATGCGCGCGGAACGCCGACTCGTCCGTGACGATTCCATCCGCACCCGAAAAATCCCCTTTTGTCCATGCGGCCATTGCGGCGCGAAGACGCCAACCCGTCAGGACGCGAAGCCCCGCCTCCACCGGCACGGCGAGGAACGCGAGATCCTGCACCCGGCCAGCGAGCAGGCCGGCATGCGTTTCCGCGAACTCGGCCTCGATGATCGCCTCGCCGATCATGCCGCCAGCTCCCCGTCGAGGCCCGAAACGGTTTCGAGCCGGACTTTCGCGAGATGGTTGCGAGCCAGTCAGATGTCGGCGGCGGCCGCATCGGGCGCCAGATATTCGAGTTCCTCGCTGTCGCCATAAGGCCGGAGGATGCGAATGCTGCCCGGAGGGGGCAACGTTTCAATCTCGAACTCCAGTGCGCTGGTCGCTTGGAAGAAGCGGTGGAACTTGATCAGGATGATGCCGTTCGAGCCGAAATCGCCGATGTGAAGCAGGAATCCACCCGGCCGCGGCCCGCTCGGCGTATCGGTAGGCAGTTCCTTGCGCACGAGCCTCCCCCTGTCGTTCCGCGTCCTCCAAGCGGACAGCTTGCGCTTGAACCTGTCGGGCGGTCGCGGCGTGCCGTCGGAGAAGCGGATAATGGCGCCAAGCGGGGCTTCTTCGATGATGCGATATGCAGACATTTCAAATCTCCAGAAACGCCGAAGCCCCGCACGATGGCGGGGCTTCGGGGGTTGAACGATGGAAAGACTTAGGGCTGATCATTCGGGGCCGTGTCTGAGCTCGAGCCTCCCGATTTCCTCCTCGAGAAACTGGCCTGTGGACATGACCGCAATCCGGTCGGCCGAGATCAGCGACGCTGCCCCGCCGAAACCGTCGGGCCGCATCTTCGAGCAGGTCCACGCTGACATGATCTCGACGAAATCGAGCGCCGATCGCCGGACAACGTCCTGCAGAATTGTCTCATATTCGAGATCCGAGAAATCGAGCTCGATCTCGATTTCCGCATCGTCGAGTTCGGCGAGCGCCGTCTCGACCTGCTCGGTGATGCGGCTCGCGATTCCTGCATCTTCGGCAATCAGTGCCTTGGCTTCATCGATGCCGATAAATACCAAGTTGCTAGGCCCCATGCTGGAGAAGAAATAAACATCCTCGCCGCTCATCTCATGCTCGAACATCTCACACATCAGTTTGAATTCGAGCGCTGTGAACGCTGCCTTCGGAATGTCGGGCTGGACCACGGTGTGCGAGTAATAGTCAGCCATGACTGGCCTTCTCCCCAAGCGACGGATCTCCAGCGACAGTTTCCCTGTCCGCGGAAACGTCAGGATCGCCTGCGAGCACGAGCGGCGGAACGTCGAATCCCGCACCCTCGAAGTAGGAAAGCAGCGCGTCAACGGAGCCGATTTGCTCGACATGGTACCGGTCGATGACCACCCGGTCGCTCTCGTCGACCATGTAGCTCGCGGGCTCGCCGGAGCCGCGGTAGACGATCCGCTCGGGAGACCATTGCCCTGGACAGCCGCCGGCCCATCGTACGAACGGCAGACCATGCGCAACGCAGAAGGGCTCGAGAGCGTCGAAGCGGCCCCAGGCAACATTTTCGGCGTAGAGCGTCAGCGGCTCGGCAATTTGCCGGTGTTCGGGTTCGAACGGCTCGCCGCCCCAATCGAGCGACAGCCCCTCGGCCTGGACGGTCTCGACCAGCTCGGAAAAGAGCGCGGCATCGAGCCGGCCGCCAATTGCGATGAAAGCGGGAACGCGGTCAGCCATGACGCCCTCCCCTGCATGCGTTTGCACAAGGCAGCAGGTCGCTGCGGCGAACATAGGTCATTGCTT
This sequence comes from Sphingopyxis sp. JAI108, assembly GCF_013410105.1. GTDB lineage: Bacteria > Pseudomonadota > Alphaproteobacteria > Sphingomonadales > Sphingomonadaceae > Sphingopyxis > Sphingopyxis chilensis. The sequence continues at coordinate 272,283 of NZ_JACCCJ010000003.1, read as the reverse complement.
GTCTCCTTGGAAAAGGACGGCCCGGCAATTCGCCGGGCCAAGGGATCGAAATTTACTGGAAGTTGCCGATCACTCGGCGGCGACGGCCAACCGATCGTCATCGTCGTCGAGGTACGGCGGCAAATGCGCCTCGACCGCACCCGCTGGCTCGGCTTCCGCAGCCGGGCTGCCTGTCTCGCCATCGACCACCGGCGTGCGCAGCGGTTCGGGGAGCCAGTCGCACTCCTCGAGCAGCCGCTCGGCTTCGCGGGCCATGTCCGCTTTCTTGAGATGGTCGATCATCTGGGCAAAATTCTCGCCCTTCGCTTCTGCGACGTCGGCAAGAATCCGCGGCTTTGTGACCGCGCCGAAATAGCCGGCAGCGGTCGGTTTCCAGCCCGCCTGCACGACATCGAGTCCGACGGCGCGCGCAAGGACATGGCTGTGCGCGATGCGCCGCTCGACCTTGCGTTTCGAGATGCGTCCATTGTCATATTTGGGGACGATCTCGGCCTGCGCGTTGACCGCGACCGAGGCGCAGTGCGCGAAAAGCTGCGATTGGTCGTCGGGATCGAGCCCGAGCAGAAAGTCCCAGACCTCCTTGTCCAACTTGGGCAGCCGATCGCGCCACATGGCCGCACGCTCGGCGATCGCCTGTCCCGGCGCGCAATCGCGCAGCTTCGGTGGTTCGTTGCTGAAATAGACTGCATTCGACGAGACCTGCACGCAGCTGTCTTCGCTGAGCCGGAAGAAGCAGTCGAGCACGAACGCGTGAAGCACCGAAAGGAAGGCGAGCGCCGGATCGCCAGCGATCGCATTCTGCAACGCCAGCGTTCGCCAGGCGGTCAGGTCCGAGACGAGACGGTCGGACAGCGGCTTCAACACCTCGCCCTCGTCCTCCTCTCCGGACGGCGGCGCAGCGTTTGCGGCGACAGGCTCCGAACTCCCGCCGCCTCCGGCAGCTCCGGTCGCGGCATTCGCTTCACCATCGGCTCCGGAGCTCTCGAGCTCACCCGCGTCCGCGGCGGGCTCGTCCTCGGGCCGGACGAAGCCGCGTTCGACGCTGGTCGTGCCATTATGGTCGATCGAGACAAAGGCACCGCCGATCGGCACTTCGGTCGGGTCGAAGAGCAGCGGCCGATCGCTGATTGCGCCGATCTGGATTTCGATCGCATCGAGCCGGTCGTGCACCTCCTCGGGGACGTCGCGCTCCTCGGCCCAGCGCTCGTTGAGATCGTCGGCCTCGGCCTCGAGCGCGGCCAGCGCCTTATCGTCCTCTTCGGTCATCGCGACCTCTTCGCTCGCGAGCCGCCGCAGTCCCGACGTAGCGCTCCAGGGAAGATCGATCGCGGTCACGACCCACTTCCACCCCTCGCCCGCGATCCGCTCGCCCTCGGCGGTGAGCTTCTCGTCGACCAGCCGGTCGAGCAGCGCCGGATCGGTCAGCCAGCCGCCGGCATCGGCTTCGAACAGGTCGCGCACGATGCCGCCGCCCGCCGCGAGATAGGCCTCGATGCCGACGAAACGCGCACGCTTGTCCGCCGCCCGAACACTGTTCTCGGTGAGGCGCTGGCGGATGTAGGACGGCGACTTGTTGAAGCTGTGTTCGAGTTGGTCCCACACGGCGCACTGGCGGTCATGATCGTCCGACACAGTGAACGCCATGAGCACATCGAGGCTCATTTCGTCCTCGCCGTAAAGGTCGAGCAGCCGGGGCGAAACGGTCGCGAGCTTCAGCCGCTGGCGGACCACGGCGGGCGTGGTGTGGAAATGGGCCGCGATCGCCTCGGCGCCGTTGCCCTTCTCGACCATCGCCTGCATCGCGCGGAACTCGTCGAGCGGATGCAGATTCTCGCGGAAGGCATTTTCGGCGTAGCTGTCTTCCTCGGCGAGTATGTCGCCTCCAGCCGGACGGATCATGCAGGGGATCGGCACATCCTTCGCGAGCCGATTCTGTTTCACGAGCAGCTCGAGCGCGCGGTAGCGGCGGCCGCCGAACGGCACCTCGTAGCGGCCGGTCTCTTGGCCTGCTCCATCGAGCATCGGCCGAACGCCTAGGCTCTGAAGCAGCCCTCGCCGGGCAATGTCGGCCGCGAGCGTGTCGATAGACACGCCAGCCTTCACGCGCCTGACATTGGACTGGGAAAGCTCAAGCCGGTCGAGCGGAATCTCGCGCGCCTGATTGAGGGTGAGTTTCGGAACCGGTTTTGCCATGTGGTTTCTCCATCGCGGTCGCCGCGAGACTCTCTCTCGGCTTTCTGACCGCCACGAAGGCGGTCTCCCTTCTCTCCCTCCAGTGATCGGACGGGCGCAGCCCGGCCGATTGGGGCGGCAAGGTAAGTGGTCAGCGCTCCGCGGCGCAGTAGGCGGACCAAGCCGCCATAAGTTCATGGCGCTTCTCTAGAAGCGCTCCACGTCGGTATGCGGCTTCGGTCTTGTCCTTTACCGCATGAGCGAGCGCCGCCTCGACGACGCGATCCGGAAAGTCGGTTGTCTCGCTCGCCCAGTCGCGGAACGACGATCGGAAGCCATGCGGCGTGACGCCAAGGTCCATATCGCGCAGCACCTTGATTATTGTCATGTCGGAGAGCGGCCCCCCGCGTCCGGTGCCCGGGAATACGATATCGGTGCAGCTGCGGCGATAAAGCTCGCAGCGATCGAGGATGCGGCATGCATGGTCGCTGAGCGGCACGACATGCTCGCGCGCCGCCTTCATCCGCTCCGGGGGAATGGTCCAGAGCCGTGCGTCGAGATCGAATTCCGACCAGGTGGCGCCGCGGATTTCTCCCGACCGTCCTGCGGTCGCGATTACGAACTCGAGCGCCAGGCGTCCGATGGTTTCTGTCTCGCGAAGCCTCTTGAGGAATGCGGGCACGTCTGCGTAGGGCATCGCCGCGTGATGCTCGATCGCCTTGGGCTGGCGCGGCAGGCCGCGCGTCACCGACTGCATCGTCAACTCGTGCTCCCGATAACCCTTCGAGAAGGACCAGTCGAGGATCACCCCTACCCGCTGGCGCACTCGCCGCGCGGTTTCAGGCTTGGTCAGCCAAATCTCGCTGAGCAGTTCGTGAACCATCGGACCGGTAATGTCGCTGACCCGTTTGTCGCCGATGCGAGGGAAGGCAAACATCTCGAGAGTGCGCATCCATTGCCAATTATGCTTCGCGTTCCGCCAGTTCTTGCTGTGGGTTGCGAACACCGAAGCCGCAGCCTCGCGAAAGGTCGGGATGCCTCCTGCCTTCAGGCGCTCGTGGCGGGGATCGAGCCCTGCTTCAGTCCAAGCCCTCACCTGTCGGTTCAGTTCGCGCGCCCGCGCGAGGCTTACCTTGCCGGTCCCGCCTAGCCCAAAGTCCCTCCTTCGCCCGTCTTTCTGAACACGCGACACCCAGCTCTTTGAACCGTTGGGCCAGACCACTAAATAGAGGCCGTCGCCATCGGGGTGGCGGCCGGCTCGGCACTCGGATTTTACACGGGCTGCAGTCAGGCTTGGCATGCGCCTGTTCTCCCACATTTTCTCCCACGGGAGAAATTGGCTACGGGTGAACTGGCGTGGACGCCCTTGGACGCGAATCAGGTCGCAAGCCTCGGATTTACTTGGCTTTTTTGACGGGAGTTCGCGCTGCGGATTTTGGAGTTTGGTGGACAGGGCTGGATTCGAACCAGCGTACGGAAACCCGGGCAGATTTACAGTCTGCTGCCTTTAACCACTCGGCCACCTGTCCTTGGGGCCCGCTTTGGGAAGCGGTCCAATGGCGAAACGAGGCTTGCCTGTCAATGCCAGTCATGGGAAAGGCGCGCCATCATGCGTCAATTTTCTCGCCATCGCCGTCCCGCCGGCCAAAACCAGCGCGGACAGGCCATCCGCTTCTGGGGCCGCCACGCCGTCCTCGCCGCGCTCGCCAACCCCGAGCGCACCGTCAAGCGCATCTGGGGCACGCGCGAAGCGCTGGGGCAGCTCGATCTGCCGCCGGTGATTCCCATCTCTTACGCCGACGTCGCCGACCTCGCGCGACTCGTCGCGCGCGACGCGCCGCATCAGGGCCTGGTGATCGAGGTCGACCCGCTCGAAAGCATCTATCTCGGCGATTTGCTGCAGCAAGAGGTCGATACTGAGAGCAAGCGCCCGCTGATCATCCTCGACCAGGTCACGGACCCGCATAATATCGGCGCGGTGCTGCGCTCGGCGGCGGCGTTCGATGCCGCGGCGATCATCACGCAGGACCGCCACAGCCCGCCCGAAAGCGGCGTCATCGCGCGTTCGGCATCGGGCGCGCTCGAAACCGTGCCGTGGGTGCGCGTCGTCAACCTGTCGCGCGCGCTGGAAGAAATCGCCGAGGCGCAATATTGGCGCATCGGCCTGATGGGCGACACCGAAACGACGCTCGGGTCGACACTCGACGGCAGCAAGGTCGCCCTGGTGCTGGGGTCCGAGGGCGACGGCATGCGTCACAATGTCATGGAACATTGCGACGTGCTGGCCAAGCTCCCCATCTCGCCGCGGATGGAGAGTCTCAATATCTCGAACGCCGCCGCGATCGCGCTCTACGCGGTGGCGACGGCGGGCGACTGAGTTTTCCAAACGCCGTCATTGCGAGGAGCCGAAGGCGACGCGGCAATCCAGAGTCGCGCAAGGCCGCCCTGGATTGCTTCGCTACGCTCGCAATGACGAGCCTTAGGAGGTCAATCCTCCGCCGCGATCCGTACCTTCAGGCCGTCGAGCGCGTCGCTGAACGGGATCTGGCATGACAGGCGCGAATTATCGTCGCGGTCGGTGGTCGAATCGAGCAGGTCGTTCTCGTCCTCGCTCATCGCCGGCATGGCGCCCTTGTCGCCGGCCTCGACATGGACATGACAGGTCGCGCACGAACAGCAACCGCCGCACAGCGCGAGCAGTTCGTCGAAACCGGCGTCGCGGATATTTTCCATCACGGTCAGGCTGGTGTCGCCTTCGATCTCATGTTCGGTCCCGTCGCGCGTCACGACAATCAGCTTGGCCATGCTCGTCCCCATAGGTTTCTTGTCGCAGGCGCTATGTCGCGCGTTGCGCGCCAAATCAAGCGTTGCTATCAGCTTCCTCCAGAACAAAAGGAGAATATGCGATGGGCCTCAGCCAGCAGCAGCTGAACGCGGGGATCGACGCGCTGGCGGAGCGCGACACCAATTTCGCGCGCGCGCTCGGCAACGCCGGCTACCCCGAACCGCGCATCCGCGCGCCGGGCTATACGACGCTGCTGCGCACCATCGTCGGCCAGCAGGTCAGCGTCGCCGCAGCGACGTCGATCTGGAACAAGCTGGAGACGCAATTTGGCGAGGGCTGCCCCGCCGAAGTGATCGCCGCCGCCGATTTCGACACGCTGCGCGCCTGCGGCCTCTCGGGCCAGAAACAGGGCTATGCGAAAAGCCTCGCGCAGCTGATCCTCGACGGCGAGCTGACCTTCGACGCGCTCCCCGCCGACGATGAGGAAGCGATCGCGCTGCTCACCAAGGTCAAGGGCATCGGGCGCTGGTCGGCCGAAATCTACCTGCTCTTTGCCGAGGGCCGCCCCGACATCTGGCCCGCGGGCGACCTCGCCGTGCAGGAAGCCGTCGGCCGCATCCTGCAATTGGGCGCACGGCCGAGCGAGAAGCAGGCGCGCGAGCTCGCCGAAGCCTGGCGCCCCCACCGCGGCGCGGCAGCGATCTTCAGCTGGCATTGTTATAATATGGATGTGATTTAGTTTGCGGTGGATAGACGTCCCCACCTTCGTCATTCCCGCGAAAGCGGGAACCCCATAGCAACGGTGGGCGCAAAAAAAGGCCGGGCGGAGCATCCTCCACCCGGCCTTTTATTCGATCGTCAGCCGAAGCTTATTTCTTCGCCGCAGCCTTCTTGGCCGGGGCCTTCTTCGCGGGCTCGGCCTTCTCGGCCGCGGCCTTTGCCGGAGCAGCCTTCTTCGCCGCTGCGGGCTTTTCCTCGGCCTTCTTGGCGGGGGCGGCTTCGGCCTTCTTCGCCGGTGCCTTCTTGGCGGGCGCTTCCTCGGCCTTGGCCTCTTCCTTCACCGCATCCTTCTTGGCGGCCGGCTTTTTGGCGGCAGCTTTCTTGGCGGGCTTATGGTCATGGTCATGGTCGTGGCCGCAGCCCGGGCCATGGACGTGGCCGTCGTCGTCGGCTTCGATCGCGGCTTCGATTTCTTCGCGCGTCACTTCGCGATCGCTGATCTCGGCCTTTTCGAACAGGAAGTCGACGACCTTGTCCTCATAGAGCGGGGCGCGGAGCTGCGCGGCCGCGAGCGCGTCCTGCTGGACATATTCGACGAAACGCTGGCGGTCTTCGGGGCGATACTGCTGCGCCGCCTGCATGACCAGGCGCTGCATTTCCTGGCTGCTGACCTGAACGCCATGCGCCTGGCCGATTTCCGACAGGAGCAGGCCGAGGCGGACGCGGCGGACCGCGATCGAGCGATATTCCTCGCGGTCATTCTCGAGCTCGGCCTTCGCCGCCTCGGGATCTTCCTCGTGGCTCGCTTCATGCTCGAGCTGCTGCCAGATCTGGTTGAACTCGGCCTCGACCATCGTCGGCGGCACGTCGAAGTCATGGCTCGCGGCGAGCTGGTCGAGCAGCTTGCGCTTCATATAGGTGCGGGTCAGGCCGTTCAGTTCCTGCTCGACCTGGTCCTTCATCAGCTCCTTGAGCTTGTCGAGGCTTTCGAGGCCGAGCGACTTCGCGAACTCGTCGTCGATCTTTGACGCCGCCGGGACCTTCACTTCCTTCACCGTGACGGCGAATTCGGCGGGCTTGCCCTTCAGGTTTTCGACCGGATATTCATCGGGGAAGCTGACCTTCAGCACCTTCTCGTCGCCCGCCTTCACGCCGACGAGCTGGTCCTCGAAACCGGGGATCAGCTGCCCCGAACCGATTTCGACCGCCATATCCTCGCCCGTGCCGCCGTCGAAGGCGACGCCCTCGACGCTGCCGGCAAAGTCGATGATGACCTGATCGCCCTCGGCGGCCTTCTTGGTCTTCGGCGCATCTTCGAAGCGCTTCATCTGCGCGGCGAATTCCTCGATCTTCGCCATCACCGCCTTGTCGTCGGCGGGAACGGTCAGACGCTCGAGCTTCAGCCCGTCGATCGACGGCGCCTCGATGTCGGGCAGCACTTCCAGCGCGACGGTGACTTCGGCATCCCTGCCTGCTTCATAACCGTCGGCCAGCGACACGGCGGGCTGCAGCGCGGGGCGGAGCTTTTCCTTCGCCATCAGGTCGCGCACGCCGGCGTCGATCGCCTTGTTCAGCGCATCGGCCGACAGCGCGGGGCCGTGCATCTTGCGGATCAGGTTCGGCGGCACCTTGCCGGGACGGAAACCGGGCATGCGGACGGTCGGGGCGATGCTCTTCACCTCGTCGTCGACGCGCGCGTCGATATCCTTGGCGGTGATGGTGACGCGATATTCGCGCTTCAGGCCTTCGTTCAGCGTTTCGACGGTCTTCATTGCCTTGGTCTTATCCTTGCTCAAAATCTCGTATCCGAACCCCGCCAATATGGCGAAGTTCCCCTATCCCGGCCTCTGCTCGCGAAGTTGGTGCGGGCGAAGGGACTCGAACCCCCACATCTTGCGATACTGGTACCTAAAACCAGCGCGTCTACCAATTCCGCCACGCCCGCTAGAGAGCTTTCGGCCGGGTGCACGACATCGCGCGCTGCCGCGCACGCCCGTGCGGGCCGCGCGGGGCTATAGCAGACACGCGGCCAAGGGCAAGGGCGCAAAGCCCCCTGTTCCGCGGGCGGAACATGCTTGGCGTCTCCGCGGGCGGAACATGCTTCGCGCCCGTTCGTTGGTCAAGCCAAGGAGAATGAACATGGCCAGCAGCCCCGACCCGCTTCCGAAACCCAAGCCCGACACGATCGAACCGCAATCGCCGCCCGAAACGCCCGTGCAGCCCACCCCGCTCGAAGACCCCGCGGGCCAACCGTCCGAAATTCCGGGCCGTCCCGGCGGCGGCGATATCGACGAACCCGGTCGCGGACCCGATGAAATGCCGCCGCAGCAGATTTAACCTTGCTCCGTCATTGCGAGCGCAGCGAAGCAATCCAGAGGATGCGTAAACCGCTCTGGATTGCTCGCTGCGCTCGCAATGACGATCAGTTGCAAATGTGGACTTGACCCACCCCCTTCCCCCCAGCCACGATGGCCGCAGGGGAGAGAATATGAAAATCACCGCCGCCATCGCGCTGCTCCTGGCAACGACTACGCCGGCCATCGCGCAGGACACCACAATCTACCGCGGCGGCCCGATCATCACGATGGACGGCGACACGCCGCAAACGGTCGAGGCCGTCGTGGCCCGTGATGGCCGCATCGCCTTTGCCGGCTCCGAAAAGCAGGCGCGCAAGGCAGCGGGCAAAGATCCCGTGGTTCGCGACCTCAAGGGCGCCACGCTGCTCCCCGGCTTCATCGACGCCCATTCGCATTTCACCGTCGCCACGATGAGCGCGGGCGGGCTCGACCTGCGCGAAACCGGCGGCGCCCCGATCAGCGACATCGCCGGCGTTTCGGCCGCTATCCGCGAATATGTCGCTCGCGCGTCAGGGCCCGGGGGCTGGATTACCGTATGGCAGTTCGATCAGGAAAATCTGGCCGAAAAACGCTATATCACCCGCGCCGAGCTCGACGCCATCGCGCCCGACCGCCCGCTCGTCGTGCTCCACGTCTCGCTTCACGGCGCGGTCGCCAACAGCGCCGCGCTGAAGGCCGCCGGGATCGACGAGGTCACCCCCGTCCCGCCGGGGGGCATGATCCTCCGCGACGACGCCGGCAGGCTCAATGGCGTGCTCCTCGAAAAGGCGATGTTCCTGCTGCTCGCAAAAATGCCGCAACCGACGGCGGAGCAAAGGCTCGCCGCGCTCGACGCCGCGCAAAACGCCTATTTCGCCGAGGGCTATACCCATGCACAGGACGGCGCGACCCAGCCGCCCGACCTCGCCTTCCTTACCTCTCCACAGGCGCGCGAACGCCTCAAGATCGACCTCGCGCTCCTCCCCTTCTCTCCCGGTCTCGACGCGCTGCTGGCCAAACCCGACCTGAAATTCGGCAGCTATCAGGATCATGTGAAGTTGCAGGGGATCAAGTTCGTCCTCGACGGATCGGTTCAGGCACGCACCGGATATTTCACCCGCGATTACAAGCGCGGCAGCCCCGAGGGCCATCATCCCTGGCACGGCGAGCCCGTCCTTTCCGAAACCGACTTCGTCGCGCAGGCAAAAAAGGTCGACGACCGCGGCTGGCAGCTTTTCGTCCACGCCAATGGCGACGCCGCGATCGATATGGCGATCCGCGGCTTCGACGCGCTCGGGATCAAGGCCGCCGACGACCGCCGCCCCATCGTCATCCACTCGCAATTCCAGCGCCGCGACCAGCTCGCCGCCTACAAGCGCATCGGCGTCGGCCCCGCCTATTTCTCGAACCACGCCTGGTACTGGGCCGATGTCCACCGCACCAACTTCCCGGCCGAAGTCGTCGATTTCATCAGCCCCTTCGCCTCGGCGCGCGCTGCGGGCCTGACGCCGTCGAACCACAGCGACTACAGCGTCACCCCGCTCGATACGCGCTTCATGCTGTGGACCGCCATGGCGCGCGTCTCGCCCACCGGCGTCGTGAGCGGCCCGGACGAGCGAGTCGGAGCCTATGAGGCGCTACAGGCGCTCACCACCGGCCCCGCCTGGCAAATCTTCGAGGAAGATCGCAAGGGCCGCATCAAAGCGGGCCTCCTCGCCGATTTCGTCATCCTCGACAGAAACCCACTGACCACGCCGGTCACCGACATCAAGGCGATCAAGGTTCTGGAAACCATCAAGGACGGCCGCAGCGTCTGGAAACATCCGACCGAAGCCGTTTCGCCCTGATTCTTTTCTCCGGAACGCTCCGGGACAACCTTGGCGGCCGCGCCGCGGTGCGATAGGATGGCGATGCTGCAAGCAACGGGAGTCATCGCCATGCGTCGCGCTCTGCCTTTATCGCTTCTTGCCTCCGCCGCCCTTTCGGTCCCCGCACTCGCGCAATCGGCGCCTGACGTCGCCGACCTTGTCGGCGCGCGCGGCGCCGGCGGCGAAACGCAGCTGCTCGCGCGCGGATATGAATCGCGCCATTCGAACACGGTCGGCGGCCAACGCTACACCTTCTGGTGGAACCAGCGCACCGGACGCTGCATCTCGGTCGCGACGACGGACGGGCGCTATTCGGCGATCATCGGCGTGCCGGCCGAAAATTGCCAGGGCGACGCACCGCGCGGCGGCTATGCGCCGCCCGCCGACCATCACGCGCCGCCCACCGAACCGGGATATCGCGACGCCAGTTCGCTCGTCCTCGTCTGTTACGGCGCCGGCAACCGGCCCAGCGTCACCACCACCCCGCGCTACGACTGGAACCGGTCGAAGCATAAATGGGAATGGAGCAACGATGTCGTCGGCACGACCCAGGGCTTCAACAGCGACGTCCAGATCGAGCTTTATGGCGATCAGGGCCGCATCCATCTTGGCCCCAGCCTCGTTCCGCCGATCCATTCGGGCGGGCATGAAGGCTGGTGGGATCTCGAAAATCTCGTCGTAACGCCCGACCGCATCACCGCGACCTATCGCCTCAACGGCCTCAACAAGCCCAAGGTCGATATCGACCGCCGCTCGGGCCGCATCCAGCTCAAGGCGCAGACCAATTTTTCGGGCCAGTGCGATGTCGGCAAGTGGGGTGCCGGGCAGCGGCGCTTCTAGGGAACGACGCGCTTCGCCGCGACCTCGGCCAGCATCGCCTTGAGCGCCGCCGCGTCGAACCAGCGCCCCCCCGCCATCACGCCGAGCGGCGTTCGCAACGTCGCCGGCCTTTCGAGCGGATTTTCGGCGACGAGCAACAGGTCGGCGCGATAGCCCGGCGCCACGACGCCGAACTTCGCCGCGCCCGGCACTGTTTTCGCGATGAACTCGCTTGGCGTGCGCGTTGCCGCCGACAGCGCCTGCCACGGCGTCAGCCCCGCCTCCAGCATCGCGTCGATTTCGCCGTGCAGCGCAAAACCCGGCACCTGCCCTGGGATCGTCGGCGCGTCGCCGCCGGTGATCAACGGCACGCCCGCGTCGGCCATCGTCTTCACGAAGCGCGCCTCGAACGCCACCCGCCGCGACAGGTCGATCGCCTTCTTCTGATAGCCCGACTGCGCCCAGCCGATCCGGTCGGCGGGCGACAGGTAGCGCGCCTCTGGCGCCGCGAGATAGGCTTTCACCACCTCCGGCTTGCCGAATTGCGCCGCGATCGTGCGGTAATTGAACAGGTCCGACGTGACGAACGCCCCATGCGCCTTGACCAGCGCGATCGCGTCGGCAATCCGCGCATCGGCGGGCGGCGCCTGCTGGTCGTCCGCAGGGGGTTCGGGGAAGACGCCGTAGAAAAATTCCTCGATATGCGCAACCATCGCCTGCCCGGCGGCAAGCTGCCGCGCGAGGCCGACCGCCTTCACATTATGCCCGACGACGCCGATACGCTGCGCCTTCGCTTCGTCGGCAAGCGCCGCAAAAGCCTCGGCCGACAGGTTCGTATAGGCCTTGATAAAGCTGTAGCCGTTGGCCTTCGCAATCCCGACGATCGCGCGCGCATCCTCCGCCCTCTCGATGACCAGATGCCCATATTGCGGGTCGCCATCGACCGCGAGCGCGGTGAATATCTGCGGCCCCGGCACCTTGCCCTCGTTCACCGCGATCCGCGTCCGCCCGGCAAAGCTGTTCGTCGCCTCGCCCATGTTGAGCATTGTCGTGACGCCGTTCGCGAGCAGCAGCGACAGGTCCTCGCGGCTCGTCACATGATTGTGCATGTCGGCGAGCCCCGGGAAGAGCCACGCCCCCTTGCCGTCGATCACCGGCGTCCCCGCGGGCAATTTCGCCTTGATCCCGATGGTCGAAATCACGCCGTCGGTGACGATGACCGTCGTGCGCGGGATCACGCGCTCGCCGTCCATCGGCACGACGTTGACGTCGGTGAACACGATCGTCTCGGCGCGCGCGAGCGCCGCGCCGGCGACCAGCAGCCAAAGGGTCAGGAGCGCGCGAACCGTCGCGCGCATCCTCAGCCCAGCGCCTTCTTCAACAGCTCGTTGACGACCTGCGGGTTTGCCTTGCCCTGCATCGCCTTCATCGTCTGTCCGACGAAGAAGCCGAACAACGCCTCCTTGCCGCCCTTATACTGCTCGACCTTATCGGCATTGGCGGCGAGAACCTTGGCGATCTCGGCCTCGATCGCGCCGGTGTCGCTCGTCTGCTTGAGCCCTTCGCGATCGACGATGACACCCGCGGGATCACCGCTTTCGAGCATCTTTTCGAACACCTGCTTGGCGATCGTCCCCGAAATTGTGCCGTCGGCAACGAGTCCGAGCAGTTCGGCGGCGTGTTCGGGCGACACCGGCGAATCCGAAATATCGCGGCCCATGCGGTTGAGCGCACCGAACAATTCGCTCGTCACCCAGTTGGCGGCGGCGACCGGCTTGGCGCCCGCGTCGAGCAACGTGTCGAACCAGCGCGCCGCCTCGACCTCGGCGGTCAGGACATCGGCGTTGTAGGCGCTGATCCCCGCCGCGAGATAGCGCGCGCGCTTGGCATCGGGCAGCTCGGGCAGGCTGTCGCGGCACTCAGCCAGAAACGCATCGTCGAGTTCGAGCGGCAGCAGGTCGGGATCGGGGAAGTAGCGGTAATCATGCGCATCTTCCTTCGACCGCATCGACCGCGTCTCGTTGCGGTCGGGATCGTAAAGGCGCGTTTCCTGCACCACCGTGCCGCCGCTTTCGATCAGTTCGACCTGCCGTTTCGCCTCGCCCTCGATCACCGCCATCACGAAGCGCACCGAATTGACGTTCTTCGTCTCGGTGCGCGTCCCGAATTCGTCGCCGGGTTTGCGCACGCTGACGTTGACGTCGGCGCGCATCGAGCCCTCTTCCATATTGCCGTCGCACGAGCCGACGTAGCGCAGGATCGAACGCAGCTTGCGCACATAGGCCCCCGCTTCGGCGGGCGAGCGCATGTCGGGGCGCGAGACGATCTCCATCAGCGCGACGCCGCTGCGATTCAAATCGACATAGGACATCGTCGGATGCTGGTCGTGCATCAGCTTGCCGGCGTCCTGCTCGACATGGATACGCTCGATTCCGATCACCTTGTCTGCGGGAATGCCGGCCTTCTCATCGGCGGCGATCGTCAGCGAACCTTCGCCGACAAGCGGATGATAAAGCTGCGAAATCTGGTAGCCCTGCGGCAAATCGGCATAGAAATAATTCTTGCGGTCGAACCGCGACCATGTGTTGATCTGCGCCTCGATCGCCATGCCGGTGCGCACCGCCTGGCGGATGCACTCGCGGTTCGGCACCGGCAGCATCCCCGGCATCGCGGCGTCGACCAGCGACACCTGCGTGTTCGGCTCAGCCCCGAACGCCGTCGCGGCGCCCGAGAACAGCTTGGCGTTGGTCGTGATCTGGGCGTGGACCTCAAGGCCGATCACGACCTCCCACTCGCCAGTTTCGCCCTTGATGCGATAGTCAGTCATCGGTAATCTGCTTTCCGGTCTTACTGTCGAAGCGCGCCTCGCTGTGGACCTCATCACCCCAGCCTAACTTCCGAAGAAGGGGCTCAAGCCCTAGCCAGCATAGCAGGTCGATCAACAGGCTGCTCACCACCACTTCTCGGCGCGCGCCGTAAATCCGGCCCGTTCCTCGATCGCCAACCCGGCATTCAGCACGCCCTGCTCGTCGAATGCCTTGCCGATAATCTGTAGCCCCAGCGGCAGCCCCTCGCGGTTCAGCGCCGCGGGCACCGACATCGCGGGCAGCCCGGCGAGACTCGCGGGCACCGCAAACACGTCGTTCAGGTACATCGCCAGCGGATCGGCCATCTTCTCGCCCAGCCCGAACGCCGCCGACGGCGCGGTCGGCGCCAGGATCACGTCGCACACCCCGAACGCTGCCTCGAAATCGCGCGCGATCAGCGTCCGCACCTTCTGCGCCTGCGTATAATAGGCATCGTAAAAGCCCGCCGACAGCACATAGGTGCCGATCATGATGCGGCGCTTGACCTCCGCCCCGAAGCCGTCGGCGCGCGTTGCGGCATACATATCCTGCAACCCCGCCCCGTCCGGCAGGTCGCGCAAACCATAACGCACGCCGTCATAGCGCGCGAGGTTCGACGACGCCTCGGCGGGCGCGATGATATAATAGGCCGGCAGCGCATATTTGGTGTGCGGCAAGCTGATCTCGACCACGTCAGCGCCCGCATCCTTCAGCATCGCAATCCCGGCGTCCCACATCGCGTCGATGTCGGGGTCGATACCCTCCAGTCGATATTCCTTGGGAATACCGACCTTCTTGCCCTTGAGATCGCTCGACAAAGCCGCTTCCCAATTCGGAACTGCCATATCAAGGCTCGTCGCGTCCTTCGGATCGAAGCCCGCCATATTCTCGAGCATGATCGCGCAGTCCTTGACGTCGCGCGCCATCGGCCCTGCCTGATCAAGCGAGCTGGCGAACGCCACGATACCCCAGCGCGAGCAGCGGCCATAGGTCGGCTTGATCCCCGAAATGCCCGTGAACGCCGCGGGCTGGCGGATCGAGCCGCCGGTGTCGGTCCCCGTCGCCGCCGGGCACAGCCGCGCCGCGATCGCGGTCGAACTTCCGCCCGACGAACCGCCCGGCGCCAGCGCGGCATTGCCGCCATCCTTGCGCCGCCACGGCGAAATCACATTGCCAAAATAGCTCGTCTCGTTCGACGACCCCATCGCGAACTGGTCGAGGTTGAGCTTGCCGAGCATCCCGCAACCCGCGTCCCACAATTTCTGCGAAACGGTCGATTCATAACGCGGCACAAAGCCTTCGAGCATGTGGCTTGCCGCGGTCGTCTGGACGCCGTGCGTCGCGAACAGGTCCTTCATCCCGATCGGCACGCCCGACAAGGGCTTCAGCGTCCCCGCCGCACGATCCGCATCGGCGGCCTTCGCCGCCGCAATCGCATGATCGGGCGTCTCGACGATAAACGCGTTGAGCGCCTTCGCGCCCGCGACCTTGGCGTTGAACGCCTCTGCGACCTCGACGGCGCTGAAATCGCCCGCGCGGTGCCCGTCGCGGATCTGCGCGACGGTCAGGTTGGTCAACTCGGTCATTATTCGATCACCTTGGGAACGCCAAAGAATCCGTGCATCGCCGCCGGCGCATTCGCCAGCACATCGTCGCGGCGCCCACCGCCGGTCAGCGGGTCGGCATCGACGACATCGTCGCGCAGCCGCAGCGTGTTCGGGATCACCGCGGTCATCGGTTCGACCCCGGTCACATCGACCTCGCCGAGTTGCTCGACCCAGCCCAAAATGCCGTTCAATTCGCCTTCCATCGCGGCCGCTTCGGCATCGCTGATCGCGATGCGCGCCAGCGACGCGATTTTCCTCACTGTTGCCTGATCGATTGCCATGATCGCCCTAACCTTAACGAAGCCGCGCCGCTAGCATCCCCGCCGGATCGCTTCAACCTTCGCGAACATCGCAATGCCTTCCCCCTTGATGGGCGAAGTTAGATGGGGGGGTGATGGTGCGACATGCGACCGTAGTTTGCGCGCGCAACCGCACCCCCACCGCTGCGACTAGCCAGCAAGCTGGCAAGTCTCGCTGCCTCCCCCATCAAGGGGGAGGACAATCATTCGAACGTCGCCGATTCCGGCACCCCATTCACCAGCACGCGCCGTTGCTGCACCGCCTCGATCTCGATCCGCGCGGTCGACAAGTCAACCTCGGCCTTGTTGCGCGGCGCCGCCTTCGCCCAATCGCCCTGCACCCACTGGCCGGCGTCATTCTGCGTCACGAAATCGAAATTCAGCGTCTCGCCCGGCTCATTCTGCCCCAGCACGCCGATCCTCTTGTCGTCGAGCCACAGCGCGACGCACGCCTTCGCGCGGCTGCACATATAGCTCCCCGCGATCCGGTCGAGCGCCGCGGCGGGCAAGGCGCGTCCCTCGGGAATGACTCGTACCCGCTCGGCCAACGGGGGCAGCAGCAGCGCGCCGCGCGGCCCGTTCAGGTCCCAGCGATTCTTCGCCGCCAGCGCCGACTTCGCCGCATTTGCGCGCACCTTCTGCGGCGACTTCGCCAGTTCCGCCAGCGCTGCACGGCCGCTGGGCCCGAAATCGAACGCCATCGCCGCCCAGTCGAACTTTTCGGCCGGCGTTGCCCCCGATTTCAGCCGCGCGAGCTGGTCGCGCGTCGAAATCGCCCCGAAATCGAGGATCGGCAGCGCGAGGAAGAGCGCGAGCAGCGCGAGCCCGATCGCGAGCTTCTGTTGCAAGGGCCGCAGCCAGTCGTCGAAATCGCGCCGTCCCCTCGCCACCGCCCACAGGCCCGCGATGCCATAAGCGAGCGCGATCATCGCCGCGATCACGCCCCAGATGCGCTCGGGGGTCCAGCCGTACTGGATCACGCGCAGGTGCATCGAGTAAAAGGCGATCCCCGCGAGCGGCAGCACCGCGACCGCCAGCACCGGCGCGGCCCAGCGCAACGCCGGGTTCGTCGCGCGATCGTCGCCGCCATTGCCGATCACCGCATTGGCGAGCAGCACCGCAAACGCCGCCACCCCCATCATCACCGCCGCGGTCGAAAAGCCCGAATCCCAAAGCTTCTGCAGCCCCGTCCCGGCGAGCGACAGCAGGAACAGCACCAGCGCGACCGCGAGCACCGGCGCGAGCACCGCGAGCACGATCATCACCAGCCGCTGCAACGTCGAAACCAGTCTGTCGCGCTCGCGCAGCAGGCCGACGGCCCCGCCGAACGCAGCGCCCGCGAGCATCCAGCCGAACCATTCGTCATTGAGCAGGTCAAAGATCAGGTTGATCCCGATCAGCTTGAACATCTGCCCGATCAGCACGACGAGCAGGAAGGTGATCCCGACGAACGCCAGGCTCGCCGCGCCGATCACCGCGTCGGTCCACGCATGGCTGTGCAGCCGCTCATACGGCATCGCCCACAGTTTCCAGAAGCGCCAGTCGGGCGCGACGTCGCGCCGCGTCTGGAACAACGGCGTCGCGACGAGCACCGCGAGAATGCCCGACCAGAAGGGCCATTCGACCGGATTGCCCTGGATATTATACGCCGCCGTCTGCCACGCGATCAGCCCGAGGATCACGCCCCAGACCAGCGCGAACCCCAGCGCCCAATGCCAGCGCCGCAATTCGACACCCAGCGCGAACACCACCGTCGCCGCCGCGATCCCCGCCGCCAGCGCGCTCCGCCAGTGTGCCAGCGCATCCTCATAATGATGGTCGATCAGCAGGTGGAAGGAGAGCCCGGCCGCGGCGCAGATCGCCGCCATGATCCACGGACGCAGCGGCCACGGCGGATCACTATCGTCGAGGCGCGCCGAAACGCGCGGCGACCTGGCGTGCGAATCGGGGGCGGCGGATGCGGTCGTATCGGTCATGGCCCAATCTGGGCTTGTTTCGCGTGCGCGGGCAAGCCAAAGCTGCGCGCGATTTTACTGGAACCAACCCCCGTTGCCGTTCGTGTCGAGCGAAGTCGAGACACCCACCGGGACAAAGCAAGACCAAGGGGCGTCTCGACTTCGCTTGATGCGAACGGGTAAAGACGCCCGAAACCACCTCCTCCCTCTCCCCGATGGAGCCCAAATGGCCCGCAAATTTCTCTACGTCATTGCCGCGATCATCATCCTCATCCTCGCTGCCGGGGTCGTGTACCAGCTTTTCCCGGGCTGGATCGCGCGCACCGCCTTCGTCCCCAGCACCGAGTTCAAGCCGCAGGCCGCGGTCGCGCCCAACGCCTATGACGATCCGAAAATGTGGTTCGCGCGCCCGGATATGGAAAAAAATCCCTCGGCATGGCGCCCTGCCGCCGACGGCAGCGAAACCCCCGGCACCGACACGCTCGAAGCGGAAAACAAGGCTGCCGAGCCGCTGATCCCGCCCGCCAAGGCGGCCCCGACGACCGCCGATGCGCCCTTCCCCCAGGGCGACGCCGCGATCTTCTTTGTCCACCCGACCAGCTATTACAGCCGTTCGAGCTGGAACGCGCCGCTCGAAGACCGCGATTCGGACCACCGCGCCAACCTCTTCGTGCAGGGCATGGCGAGCGCCTTCGCCGACGCCGGAGAAATCTGGGCGCCGCGTTACCGTCAGGCGACGCTCGGCGCCTTCCTCGCCGAGGACCGCGTCACCGCGGGCAAGGCGATCGATTCGGCCTATCGCGACGTCGAGGAGGCTTTCGACGCATTTCTCGCGGCACAGCCGAAGGACAAGCCGATCATCCTCGCCGGCCACAGCCAGGGCGCGCTGCACCTCACCACATTGCTGCGCACGAAAATCGCGGGCACCCCGCTCGCGAAACGCATCGTCGCCGCCTACGTGGTCGGCTGGCCGGTGAGCATCGACACCGACATCGCCGGTCTCGGCCTTCCCGCCTGCCAGACCCCCGAACAGAAGGGGTGCATCGTCAGCTGGGCCACCTTCGCCGATCCCGCCGATCCGGTGATGGTCACCGACGCCTATGACGGCACGATCGGTTTCGACGGTCGCCCGCGCGCGGGCACGCGAATGCTGTGCACCAACCCGCTCACCGGCATCCCCGACACCGGGGCGCCGCCCGAGGCGAATATCGGCACGCTCAAACCCACCGAGGGCTTCAAGTCGGGCGCGCTGATCGCGGGCAAGATCGGCGCCAGATGCGACGACACGCGCGGCTTGCTGATGATCGGCGACGCCGACATCGCGAAAAACTACGTCGTCGCGGGCTACGTGCTCCCCGGCAACAATTATCACGTCTACGACATCACGCTCTTCTGGGCGAACGTCCGCGCCGACGCGCTGCGGCGGCTCGCGACCTATGAGGGCAAGCCGTCGCCGGTGCCGCCGGCCGCGGTGCCCGTCACGGCCCCTGCTGTGCAAACCCCCGCACCAAAATCCTGAATCGTCATTGCGAGCGAAGCGAAGCAATCCAGAGCGGGTTACGCGAACTCTGGATTGCCGCGTCGCTTCGCTCCTCGCAATGACGGGATTTGCGCGGTAATGACAGCGACATGATCACCGCCGCCGCCCCCGACTTCGCCGCACACTTCCCCAACGGCGGCCGCCTCGCGGGGCTCGATGTCGGCACCAAAACAATCGGCGTCGCTTTCTGCGACACGAACTGGAGCTTCGCGACCCCCGACAAGACGATCGTCCGCAAGAAATTCTCGGTCGACCTTGAAACGCTCAAGGCGCTCATCGCGCAGCACAACATCGTCGGCCTCGTCGTCGGCCTGCCGCTCAATATGGACGGCACCGACAGCCCGCGCACGCAAAGCACCCGCGCCTTCGCGCGCAACCTCGCCCCGCTCGGCCTCCCCCTGCTCCTTTGGGACGAACGCTGGTCGACCGCCGCGGTCGAGCGCGCGATGATCGCCGCCGACGTCAGCCGCGCCAAACGCGCCGAACGCGTCGACAGCGCCGCCGCGGCGTTCATTCTCCAGGGCGCGATCGACGCGATGACGCGCGCTTGACCGCTTATATCGTCTATTGGCTGGCGGCGGCGAACGTGACCGCCTTCGCGCTGATGGTCCTCGACAAGCAGTTCGCCGAACATGGCGCGCGCCGCATTTCGGAGGGCGCGCTGCTTCTCTGGGCATTTCTCGGCGGAGCTCCGGGCACCTACGCCGCCTCTCGCATTGTCCGCCACAAGACGCGCAAGCAACCCTTCGCGACGTGGATGATGATCTGGCTCGGGCTCGACCTGATGCTGGTCGCGCTCTGGGTTCTCGGAATATTGGAGCCGCTGTTCGCCTCGGCGCTTGCGATTTTCAGAGTTCCTGCGTAGACGCTCGGCTTTAATGACAAGCTCCACAACCCGACCCGCCAGCGACTATCCGCCCGGCGGCGATGCGTTTCGCCATCGCCACCTCACCGGCATCGCCCCGCTCACCCCGTGGGAGATTAGCTACGTCCTCGACGCCGCCGAAGAGTGGGTCGAGCTGAACCGCAGCGGCGCCGCCAAGCATGACGACCGGCTCGCGGGTCTCACGATCATCAACGCCTTTTTCGAGAACTCGACGCGCACTTTGCTCTCGTTCGAAATCGCCGGAAAACGCCTCGGCGCCGACGTCGTCAACATGCACGCCGCGCAGTCGAGCGTGAAAAAGGGCGAAACGCTGATCGACACCGCGATGACGCTCAATGCGATGCGCGCCGACGCGATCGTCATTCGTCATGCCTCGTCGGGCGCGGTGCAGCTTATCGCCGACAAGGTCGATTGTCCCGTGCTCAACGCCGGCGACGGGCGCCATGAACATCCGACGCAGGCGCTGCTCGACGCACTCACCATCCGCCGCCGCCTCGGCCGCGTCGAGGGGCTCACCATTGCCATATGCGGAGACGTCCTCCACAGCCGCGTCGCGCGCTCGAACATCCTCGCGCTGACCCTGCTCGGCAACGAGGTGCGCGTCGTCGCGCCGCCGACGCTCACCCCGGCCGCGATGGAGCGGATGCACGTCGCGACCTTCACCGACATGGACGAGGGGCTGAAAGACGCCGACGTCGTGATGATGCTCCGCCTCCAGAACGAGCGCATGGACGGCGCCTACCTGCCCTCGGCGCGTGAATATCATGCGCTCTACGGCCTCACGCCGAAACGGCTCGAAAAGGCGAAACCCGATGCGATCGTCATGCATCCCGGTCCGATGAACCGCGGGGTGGAGATCGACAGCAGCATCGCCGACGATCCCGCCCGCTCGACGATCACCGAACAGGTCGAGATGGGGGTCGCGGTCCGCATGGCGTGCCTCGACATTTTGACGCGCCGCCAGCGGGGAGTGCCGGGATGGAACTGAAACCGCTCCATATCACCGGCGCGCTGCTGATCGACGGCGATACGCCGCGCCCGGGCAGCCTGCTCGCGGTGGACGGCCGCATCGCCGCGATCGACCCTACCGAAATCCCCGACGGCGCCGAAACCGTCGATGCCAAGGGCCAGTGGCTCGCCCCCGGCATCATCGACCTCGGCGTCTTTGCGACCGACAAGCCCGCCTTTCACTTCGGCGGCATCACGCGCGCCGCGCTGATGCCCGACAGCGGCCCGCTCGACGGCGCCGGGCTTGTCGAGCGCGCCGCGAAGGGCGGCAAGCCCGACCTCTGGGTCCACCCGCTCGCCGCCGCGACCAAGGGCCTCGAAGGCCGGGAGCTTGCCGAAATCGGCCTGATGAAGCAGGCCGGCGCGCGCGCCGTCGCCACCGGCCGCGCGCGCATCGCCGACAGCGGCGTGATGCGTCGCGTCCTCGGCTATGCCGCCTCGCTCGGCCTCGTCACGATCATCCATGCCGAGGATGAGGGGCTTACCGCCGGCGCGGTCGCGACCGACGGCGAGATGGCGACGCGCCTCGGCCTCGCCTCGGCGCCCGCCGTCGCCGAGGCGATGGCGATCGCGCGCGACCTCGCGCTCGTCGAGGAAACCGGCGCGCCCGTCCATTTCCGCCAGGTCACCACCGCGCACGGGCTCGCGCTTGTTCGCGAAGCCAAGGCGAAGGGGCTGCCCGTGCTCTGCGGCATCACCCCCGCGCACCTGCTGCTCTCCGACACCGCAATCGGCGATTTCCGCACCTTCGCACGCCTCTCGCCGCCGCTCCGCAGCGAAGACGATCGCCACGCATGCCTCGCCGCGATCAAGGACGGCACGATCGACATATTGTCGTCGGGCCACGATCCGCGCGGTCCCGAGGACAAGCGCCTGCCCTTCGCCGAGGCACAACCCGGCATGGCCGGCGCCGAAACCCTGCTCGCGCTCGGCCTTGGCCTTGTCCGCGATGGCCATATCGCGCCGGGCCGCCTGTTCGAGCTGCTCGCGGCCACCCCCGCCTGCCTGCTCGGCGTCGATGCGGGCAGCCTCGCGGTGGGCAAGGAAGCCGACCTCATCCTGGTCGACGACGGCACACCGTGGCAGGTCGATGCGAAGAAGATGGCGGCCTGGGCTGGCAACACCCCCTTTGACGGCATGCCCGTCCAGGGCCGCGCGACGATGATGTGGAAGGGCGGCCAGCGCATTCGCTGATATGGGCTTTATATCGCTGATTTAGTTCGATACTTATGGAAAGGGAGTCGACGACAGCGAGGATGACCCGATGCGCTTTTTTGCCGTAACAGCTATTCCCGCCGCCCTGCTTGCCCCCGCCGCGGCGGCACAAATGGCGCCGGTTCAGGGCATTCCCTGCGCGCAGGGGCTTCCCTGCAACGCGCCGCCGCCCCAGGTGCTGCAACAAATGTATGGCGGCACCGACGCGGCACCACCGGGACAGGTCATCCCGTTCGCCGAGGAAAAACAGGAATATGTCGGCGGCTATATGGTCAACAGCTTCGCCGCGATCGCCTTCTGGCGCTCGGCGACCGGTCAGCCCGGCTATTCCTATGGCGCGCTGCGCGGCGACAGTCGCGAGCAGGCCGAAAAATATGCGATGACGGCGTGCCAAGAGGCGGGCGGCCGCGACTGCGTCGTCGGCCTGTGGGGCGCAAACGGCCATTTCGCGATCGCGCGCGACAAGGAAGGACAATATTACGCCGGCTTCGCTGCCACCCCCGGCGGCGCGAAACGTTCGGTGATGGGCAGTTGCAAGAGTGCGGGCGCCAAATGCAAGGTGGTCGAGACGCTCGAAAGCATGCCCTATTTCTTTCGTTTCTGAGCCTCCACTACCGCGACTCCACACATAGGCGAGGTGGATCGGACCGTTCGACAGAAGCGGTCGACGGGCGATCCTTGTCCCGAACAAAAGAGGCGCGGCCTCGCGGCCACGCCCCTCCCCCTTATCTCTGGAAAGTCGGGCCTAGCGCGATGCGAGCCGCATCGAACCGGCCTTCGCCGCCCACTGGATCGTCTCGCCGCCACCCATCGCGCGGATGAAGCAGGTCTGGCCCTGCTTCTTAAGCTCGTTGCAGAGGCTGGTCGCGTCGGTGCGCGAGGCGAGGCCGTTGACCGTCAGGCGATAGAATGTGCGCCCCTTCAACGTCGCGGCGTGACTCGACGCCGGGAAATTCCCGAGCACGCCGTTGCGCTTTTTCAGCGTGCCCCATTTTTCCTTCGCGATCGCCAGGCTGTCATAGGCGCCAAGCTGCACCGCCCAGCCATTCGGCTTCTTCGCGTCGAAACCCATCGCTCTGGGGACGAGCACCGTCGCGAGTTCGAGCGCCTGCTGCTGCGCGGGGCGGATGCGCCCTTCGCCAGCGACGCGCGGCGCGGCGCGATAGGGCGCGGCATCGGCAAGGATGATTTCGCCGGCGGGCTGCGGCTGCGGCAATTCGGTGACGGGCACGACACCATCGGCCCCGCGCACCGGCATCGGCAGTTCGACGCTGCGGATCGCGCTGCCCGCGTCGGCGAGGACCGGGGCAAGCACCGGCGGCGGCGGCGCATAGTCGGCGACCGGCGCCGGATCGGCACTGGCGAGTTCGACGGCGGGTTCGTTCGCGGGTTCGGCCACGGCCATCTGCGTATCGGCGAAATTGGCAAGCGCGAGGCGCACGGGCATACCCGCATCCTGCTGCGCGGACGTGCCGATCAGGCTCGCGACGCGGACCTGCGCGATCGGCTGTTCGGCGAGCTTCGACCATTCGGCCATCCGGCCTTCGAGCTTGTCGAGCGACAGATCCTGCGACGCCACGATGCGCGCCTGCGCCCAGCGGCCCGACAGCGCGAGCGCGAGCGCGAAATTCTGCCGCGTCCGCGCCTCGGCACCTTCGGCGCGCGCGGCTTCGCTCAGCACATAGATCGACCCTTCGGCGTCGCCGGCCAGCGCGAGCGCCAGCCCGAGGTCGGACGCGGGAACCGTGTCGCGGTGCCGCGTCAGCAACGCGACCGCCTCGGCATTCTTGCCTTGCGCGATCTGCGACAGCGTCAGCGACAGGATCGTATTGCTGTCCGTGGCGCCAAGCTCCATCGCCTCCGCCAGGGCCGCGCTCGCCGATGCGAAGCGGCCGTCATTGAGATAGGCTTGCCCCAGCAGCGCGCGGAAACCCGCGTCGCGCGGACTGCCCGCGACCGCGGCCTCGGCCAGGCCGACCGCCTTGCTTGCCTTGCCCGCTTCAAGCGCGGCGCGTGCCTTTTCGGCCGATTTGGCGGCGACAGCGGGCGTGCCGGCGGCGCGCGACGGCGCGTCGGCCATCTTGCCCATGCCGCTGCATCCGGTGACGACGCCCAGGACGAATCCCGAAACGGCCAGGTTCTTCAGCAACTTGCGGTTCATGTCGGGTCCCCCTCTTATGTCTGTCAGCGCCGCCCGCGCGCCGGACGGGCGGCCGGCAGGCGGCTCGCCATCGCGTCGATTTCGGGCAACGACGACAGATATTCGTCGAGCAGGTCGGTCAGGATCACCTGCGACGACCGGTTCGTCACCGCGCTTGCGAGGCGAAGGCGCAAATGGCGCTCGGCGTCGAGGCGCAGCGTGAACGCCGCCTTTTCGCGGGCGCGCAGCGCGCGCGGCGCCTTTTCCTTTTTCGCCGCCGGTGAGGGACGGGCCTCGACCTTGCGCGCCACCGCGGCGACGCGTTCGATCAGCGATTCCTGCTGGCGGACGATCTCGGGGACTTCGTGCGTTTCGGCCTCGAACTGGTCGGCGCCATAACCGTCGACAGCGAAATCATCGGCGGGAGCGGCAAAATCCGCAGCCATGTCGTGGCCGGCGCTCTCGTCGACCGCCTGTTCGGCCTCGACATTATGCGCAAGCACCGATCCGGTGAGCAAAGGCTTGAGGTCGAGCATCCGCGCGGGCTCGCTCGACTGGTCGGGATCGACATCATAACCCATGTCGTTCCAGCCAAGATCGTCATAGCCGCCACTGTTGAGCGGTGCCGGACCGCTGCCGAGCGGCTGGCGGCGCATCGCGGGACGCGCCCCGCCCTTGCGGGCCAGAAGTCCGGCGCTCAGCGATGCGAGGGGTTTCGGTTCGCCCATGGTTCCCGCTCCCGTCACTGACCGGCGATGCGGCGGCCGAAGCCACCGCCCATCGGGCGAACCGCACCATAATTGCCCTGCGTGGGCAAAGGCGCGGCAAATACGGTCCGGCGGAAATTCTTTTCGAGGCGATCGTTCATATAGGTCCACAGCTGGCGGATTTCGTCGGCGGAGCGCCCGTTGGGGTCGACCTCCATCACGGTGCGGCCGTCGATCATCGACGCGGCATAATCGGTGCGGTGATGCAGCGTGATCGGGGCGACGGTGCCGTGCTGCGACAGCGCCACCGCGGCTTCGCTGGTAATCTTGGCCTTGGGCGTCGCGCCGTTGACGACGAACACCAGCGGTTTGCCGGCGCGTTCGCACAGATCGACGGTGGCACCGACGGCGCGCAGGTCGTGCGGGCTCGGCCGCGTCGGGACGACGATCAGTTCGGCCACCGAAATCACGCTCTGGATCGCCATGGTGATCGCCGGCGGCGTATCGATGACCGCTAGTTTAAAGCCCTGCTGGCGCAGGATTTCGAGGTCGGAGGCGAGCCTTGCGACCGTCGTCTGGGCAAAGGCCGGAAGGTCGGTTTCGCGCTCGTTCCACCAGTCGGCGAGCGAGCCCTGCGGATCGATGTCGATCAGGACGACCGGGCCGGCGCCGGCAAGCTGCGCCTGCACCGCGAGGTGCCCCGACAGCGTCGTCTTGCCCGACCCGCCTTTCTGTGAAGCCAATGCCAATACGCGCACTGCGTTACCCCCTCGGAAATCCAAAAATCGGCGAAGGGATGCCATGCGGGGCGCTAAAATTGGGTTAACGATGATAAAATGAGGGTGAACGACTTGCTCGCACTTATGGTAAACAACCCCTCAAGACCAACTTGTCCCAGAACGGATCAAGTTCGGTGCGCGGCATTTTGTCGCTAACGCGGTGTTAGCCAATTGGCGCTATAAAGCATCCGGGGACTGCAGCCGCTGTCATGCCGCGCAAGTCATTGGAGAATAAGATGCGTTCGTTCCGCACCGCCCTTTTATTGGCCCTGCCGCTCGCCCTCGCGGCGATGCCGGCGTCGCCCGCCCTTGCCGACGTCAAGGACGGCGTCGATGCGTGGCAGGCGGGCAATTACCAGGCGGCCGTCGCCGAATGGCGACCGCTCGCGATCGCCGGCGACGCCGATGCGCAGTTCAACCTCGGCCAGGCTTACAAGCTCGGCCGCGGCGTCCCGACCGATCTCGCGCAGGCCGAGGCATGGTATCGCCGCGCCGCGAAACAGGGCCATCTTCAGGCGGAGGACAATCTCGGCCTCGTTCTGTTCACCGCGAACCGCCGCGAAGAGGCGATGCCCTTCATCACCCGCTCGGCCGCGCGCGGCGAACCGCGCGCGCAATATGTGCTCGGCACCGCGCACTTCAACGGCGACCTCGCGGCCGAGGACTGGCCGCGCGCCTATGCGCTCACCAAGCGCGCGAGCGACGCGGGGCTCGCCATCGCGTCGGCGCGCCTCGTCCAGCTCGACAATCTGATCCCGCTCGAGCAGCGCCAGCGCGGCCTCGCGATGCTCCCCGACATCGAACGTGGCGAACAGCAGGCGCGCCTCGCCGCGGTCAGCGCCGCAGCGCCGCCCGCACCGAAGCCCGCGCCCGCCTCGCCGATCAAGACCGCGAGCTTGCCCGCCTCGACCCCCGGCACCAACTACACGCCGCCGCCGGTGATCAAGGCCCAGTCCGCGCCCGCGCCGAAAACCCCCGAACCGATCCGCAGCGTCGCCGTGCCACCCTCACCCGTCGCCAGCGCCGCTGCCGCGGCGGCCGCCGAAGCGACCGCGGACGCCGTCGCGGCGACCAGCCAGCCCGGCACCACTTACGCCCCGCCGCCCGAAAGCGGTACGCTGCCGCCCAAGCCAGAAACGGTGCAGCCGGCCAAAACCGCACCCGCCCCCGCCAAGCCGGCTCCGGTCAAGGCCGAACCCGCCAAGACCGCGCCGGCCCCCGTGCTGGCCCGCGTTCACAATGGTACCGCCAGCCCGTGGCGCGCGCAGCTCGGCGCCTTCGGGGTCGAGGCGAACGCGCGCAATCTCTGGGCCGCGCTTGAAAAGAAGAATGGCGCCTTCGCCGGCCGCACACCCCATCTGGTCAAGACCGGCAAGCTCACCCGCCTCCAGGCCGGCGGCTTCGCGAACAAGGGTGAGGCCGACAGCTTCTGCGCCTCGCTGCGCAAGAGCGGCCAGGCCTGCCTCGTCGTCGATAAATAGGCGCCGCGGCGATCAGTCGACCACCGGCGGCTCATCCTCGTCGTCGGTCCGATCGCGCTCGGGCATCAGGAAGTTCACCGTCTCGACGCAGCCCGACGCGCCTTGCGCCGAGGGCGCGACGCGGCCGCTGCGCACGATGGAGATCGCCTGCCCGCCGAAATCGTCCGATGGCTGCGCGGCGAGCAGCTTGACATTTCCGACCTCGCCCCATGGCGCGACGTCGAACGACACTACCGCCCAGCCCTCAATCGCGCGCTTGCGATAGGCGGGCGGATAATAGGTCGTAGGTCGGCTCACCCACTGGATCTTTGCCGGGCAGACGGCATCCGCCGGACGCAACACCCGCTTGGTGGGCCGCTCAGGCGCCGCGACTTTCCCCGCGCCAAGCCAATAGGGATAGAGGCAGCCCGTCCGCGCGCCGCCGGTGAAGCGCGACGCGCGTATCGCCTCGACCGCGGCGGCATCGAGCTCCTCATTGCCCGTTCCGTGCGCGACCTGCACATTGAGCGGGCGCCCGTCGGCATCGGTGTCATAGGCGACCAGCGACCAGTCGCGCGCGCCGGGCGTTGTCATCAGCTTCGAAAAATCGGGTCGCGCGCGCATCAGCGCGACCGGCCGCGGCTTGTCGCGGCAGTTGCCGACGGCGGCGAAGCGTCCCCACCCCGCCTTGGGCAGCCTCGCCCCGGTCGGGAAAATCGAATAGGCGGCGAGGTCGGCGAGCGGCGCCTGCGCCAGCGACGCGAATTGCGGCGTATAGCTGATCTCGCAATTTGCGCGCGGCATACCGGCTGCGAAACGGCTCGCCGCCAGCGCCGGGCCGATGTCCTGACCGAAGGAGGAAATATTGCCGGTCGCGCGCGCGATCGAGTGCGTCCGGCCCGTGCCGTCGATCGCAAAGCGATAGATTATCGGCTTGACCCGCTGAGGATCTACCGTCGCCACATCGACCGCGGGTCGCTGCACCTCGCCCGCGATCGCCGCGCCATCGCAGCGGATTTCGCCGGGGCTCCACGACAGCATCTGCTGCGAATAGGCGGAAGGGCTGCTGACGGGAGGTGCGGGCAGCGCGGCGGGCAGGAAAGCGAACAGCAATGCAGCATCGAACATCAGGCAATCCCCCGCGAACTCGCCGTCAGACTAGCGCGAGCGCGGGGGCTTACAAGATTGAAAAGCAACGCGATCGATGGCTATTGCGCGCCCGCGCGCTCCTCCTCCAGCCGTTTCTCGAGCCGCTTGCGTGAGCTGTCGGCATAGGTCCGGCACGCGCCCGGCGCGTCGCTATACCGCCCCGGCCCCGCATTGTCGGGATGCGCCGAGATCAATATGTCGCACGGCATCGCGTCCATCTTGCGATAGCTTGCGGCAAACCCCTCGACAAAGGGCTCGCCGGCTTTCGAGGTGAAGCGATAGCCGTCGGCCGACACCGGATTGAGGCTCGACGCAAAGACCACTGCCTTGCAGACGCGGCCCTCGCACGCCGGCCAGCGCCAGCTCATGCTGCCCATCGTGTGCCCCGGCGTCGCGACCGCAGTGATCGCTGTTGTGCCCAGCTTCAGCACTTCGCCATCCTTCACCGCGCGCACCTCGGCCACCGCCGGCCAGCTGCCGCCATAGCCGAGCTGCGGATCGTCGTCGGCGTGCTTGCCCATGCGAAGCCCCTCGGCGCCGCGCTCGCTCGCGACCACTGTCGCGCCGGTATCGCGCGCGAGCGCGGCGAGCCCGCCCGCATGATCGAAATGCGGTTCGGTGCTCAGAATAAATTTGATGTCTTTGGGGTCGAACCCCAGCTTGCGGACATTGGCGAGGATCGCCGGCGCCGCCTGCGGCAGCGCGCCGTCGACCAGCACAAGGCCGGCACCGGTATCGATCAGCGCGACGCTCATCCCGCCGAAGCCGACCAGATAGGTCTTCCCGAAGATTTCCTCCGGTTCCGCGGGCGTCAGCCATTCGGCGGAGCGCGACGTGGTGATCGGCTGCGTCAGCGGATCGACCGCCGGAACCGGCGCCCCGCTCACCCCGGCGAGCCAGGCCAACATGCTGATTGCTTCGATCATCTTCATCTCCCTTCGGCGCCGGAATGCCAAGAGGCGCGCCGCGCGACAAAGCATCATTTCTCGACAAAGACATGAGAATAATTGATGGCTGATCGATGGATCGCGCCCAACTCCCGCTCAACGCCCTTCGCGCCTTCGAGGCGGCGGCACGCCACCTCAACTTCACCCGTGCGGGGATCGAGCTCCACGTCAGCCAGGGCGCGGTCAGCCATCAGGTGGCGGAGCTCGAACGCCGCCTCGGCACGCGCCTCTTCCACCGCCTGCCGCGCGGCCTCGCGCTCACCGACGAAGGCCATGCGCTCGTCCCCGTCGTCGCCGATGCGTTCGACCGCGTCGCCGCGACGCTCGACCAATATGCGGACGGCCGCTTCCGCGAGGCGCTCAAGGTCGGCGTCGTCGGCACCTTTGCGACCGGCTGGTTGCTCCCGCGCCTAAATGCCTTCGCACGCCTTCACCCGTCGATCGATCTCCGCATCTCGACCAACAACAACCGCGTCGACCTCGCGGGCGAGGCGCTCGACTATGCGATCCGCTTCGGCGACGGCGCGTGGCACGGCACCCACGCCGAACCCTTGCTCGCCGCGCCGCTGGCGCCGCTATGCGCGCCCGCGATCGCCGCGCGCCTCAAGACCCCCGCCGACCTGATCCACGAACGCCTGCTCCGCTCGTACCGCGCCGACGAATGGGCGCTGTGGTTCGCCGCCGCGGGGGTTCCGATCCCCGTCCTCCGCGGCCCGGTTTTCGACAGTTCGGCCCTGATGGCCGCCGCCGCCGCCGCGGGCCAGGGTGTCGCACTCGCACCGCCGTCGATGTTCACCCGCGAACTCGCGGCCGAGCTGCTCGTCCAGCCCTTCGCGACCACGATCGACGCCGGCCGCTACTGGCTCACCCGCTTGATGTCGCGCCCCGAAAGCGAGGCGATGCAGCGTTTTCGGGCATGGTTGGTCGATGAAATCGCGCGCGACGGCCCGCTTTCCTGAGAGAGCTTCAAAAAAATCACACCTCCTTGTTGACATCGTAAACATTGATCCCATTTGGATATCTCCAATGTTTACATCGTTAACACAGTTTCAGGAGACGCATCATGTATCACGCCATTGTCCGCCGTCAGGTCCGCAAGATCTTCGCCGGCCTCAGCCGCGGCGACTGGGAGTCGGCGCTCGCCGGCATGGCCGACCGCTTCGAGCATATCTTCCCCGGCGACCACGCCCTCGGCGGCACGCGCCACAGCAAGGCGGGCCTGCGCGCCTGGTTCCAGCGCCTTTTCGCGGTCCACCCGGTGCTGAAGTTCGAGATCAAGCATATCGCGTCGAGCGGCACGCCATGGGACACGACGGCCGTGATCGAATGGCGCGACCGCGCGGTGATGGCCGACGGCGATACATCTTACGTCAACGACGGCGTCCACATCATCCGCCTGCGCTGGGGCAAGATCGTCAGCCTCCACCCCTATCTCGACACCGCAAAATATGCCGCGGCGCTGAAGCGCCTCGCCGACACCGGCTTCGCACCGGCGGCCGCCCCGCCGATCGAGGATTAGGGACAGCTTCGGGGCGGTGAGCTGACCCACCCAATATTGTCATCCCCGCGAAAGCGGACACCCGGAGCGCGCGTAGGCTGATCCCATTCCGGGTTCCCGCTTTCGCGGGGATGACGAAATAGAAAAGCGCGCGGCACCTATCGCTCGAAACCAGCCCTTACCCGCGAAGGATCTTCACCATCGCCTTGCCCCTGGCGAGTTCGTCGATCAGCTTGTCGAGATAGCGGATCTCCTTCATCAACGGGTCCTCGATAGTCTCGACCCGGATGCCGCAGATCACGCCCGTGATCAGTTCGCGCGCCGGATTGAGCGCGGGCGCGGCGTCAAAGAAATCCTCGAAACTCGTCCCTTTCGCCAGCTCCGCCTCGAGCGCCGTCTGGCTATATCCGGTCAACCACCGGAAAATCTCGTCGACCTCGGCCTTCGTCCGCCCCTTCTTCTCCGCCTTGGCGATATAATGCGGATACACGCTCGCGACGCTGATCGAATAGATGCGGTGTTTGGTCATACGGCCTCTACATTCGGCAGATATCGGGACATCTTCACCTTCAAAAGCTGGACCAGTGCCCCGTCCATAAACTCATAATCGTCCGGGATGTCGAGGCAGATGACACGCGCGTCCTTCAGCGCGGCCCGGTACCGCGTCCGAAGCTTGTTTCGATGCGCCTTTTCCATCACGAAGATAATATCGGCCCAGCGCACAAGTTCGGACGTCAGCGGGTTCTCCGCATCATTGTTGGTTCCCGCCGAGTCCGTTTCGATTCCCGGATAGTTGGCGAATATTTGCTCGGCCGTCGGGCTGCGCAGCTTGTTCTGGCTGCACACGAACAGGATGTTGATCACCTTCGCCAAACGGCGCGGCCCTACCCCAGCACCCAGCTCCGCCGCGGATAGCCCTGCGCCCAGAGCAGCGCCGTCAAATCATGGTGCCGGATCACCGCCGCCGCGGCTTCGCCCGCCGAGGGATGCGGATAATAGCCCACCCCGAGCCCCGCGCTCGTGATCATCGGGATATCGTTCGCGCCGTCACCCACCGCCAGCGTGTCGGCAAGCGGCAGGCCGTGCTTCGCCGCCTCGGCCTTCAGCGTCTCCAATTTGGTGCTGCTGTCGACGATCGGCTCGCGCACCCTGCCGGTCAGCTTGCCGCCCGCGATCTCCAGCTCGTTCGCAACCACCTTGTCGAACCCGATCGCCTCGCCCACCGGCCCGGCAAAGGCGGTAAAGCCGCCCGACACCAGCACCGACCAGGCGCCATGTGCCTTCATCGTCTGGATCAGCGTGCGCGCGCCGCGCGTCAGCCGCACCCGCTCCATCCGGCAATCGGCGAGCGTCGATTCGGGCATCCCCGCGAGCAGCCCGACCCGTTCCTCCAGCGCGGCGCGGAAATCGAGTTCGCCGCGCATCGCGCGCTCGGTGATCGCCGCGATTTCGGGCTTCAGCCCCGCATAGTCGGCGAGTTCGTCGATGCACTCGACGGTGATCATCGTCGAATCCATGTCGGCGATGATCAGCTTCTTGGTGCGGTCGCCCAGCGGCTGGACGACGATATCGAGCGAACCATGGTCCATATGCGCCAGTTCCTTGCGCGCGCTGACCAGGCTGCCGTGAAAGACGATGTCGGCCGCGTCATGCTCGTCGATCCAGTGCGGCGCGCCGACATCGTGCCCCGTCGCAGCCAGCCGGTCGATCCCTTCGCGAACCACCTCGTCGGTCAGCTTTCCGGCTGCTATCAGCGTCGCGACGAACATGGCATCTCCTTCTTTCTCGACCGCCAGAGCGCGGCAGCCTGTGGCACTTATCGCCGGACCCACCGCCAGCGGCAAGAGCGCTTTGGCGGTCGCGCTCGCAAAATCGCTCGGCAACGGGACGCCCGGAAACGCGATGGTGGTCAATGCCGACGCAAGCCAGGTCTATGCCGACCTCGCCATCCTCTCGGCACGCCCCACGGACGAAGAGATGGCGGGCGTGCCGCATCGCCTGTTCGGCCATGTCGACGCCGCCGAGGCGCATAACGCCGCGCGCTGGGCGGGTGAAGCGCGCGCCGAGATTGCTGCGGCGCACGAAGCGGGCATCGTCCCGATCCTCGTCGGCGGCACCGGGCTGTACCTGCGCACCCTGCTCGCCGGCATCGCCCCCGTGCCCGAAATCGACCCCGAAATCCGCGCCGCCGTCCGCGCGCTCCCGGTGGCCGAGGCGCATGCGGCGCTGGCCGATGCCGACCCCGACGCCGCCGCGCGCCTTGCGCCCGCCGACATTACGCGCGTCGCGCGCGCGCTCGAGGTTGTGCGTTCGACCGGCAGCACATTGGCCGACTGGCAGCAGGCGCGCGAAGGAGGCATCGCCGGCGACATCGCCCTCGCCCCGCTGATCCTCCTGCCCCCGCGCGACTGGCTCCGCGAGCGCTGCGATGCCCGTCTCGTCCAGATGTTCGACGGCGGCGCGATCGAAGAGGTGGAAGCCCTACTCGCGCGCCACCTCGACCCCGCCCTTCCCGCGATGCGCGCGATCGGCGTGCCGCAGATCGCGGCCTATCTCGGCGGCGAGATCGGCCGGGCCGATGCGCTCGAGCAGGCGCAAGCGGCGACGCGCCAATATGCGAAGCGCCAATTCACGTGGTTCAGGCACCAGCCCCCGTCCGACTGGCCGCGCCATCCGGAGTCATTAAACATCGATTCTATTGACCAATTAGCAATTATATTACGCGATAAGCTGTTGACAGGATAGAATCATACACCTATTGCCCGCAACCCTGTCGCAGCGCACAAGCGCCGCGTTTTTGGTTGGAAGGAGTTTCGTCGTGACGGAAATGAGCGGTGCCGACATGGTGGTTCAGGCGCTGGTCGACCTTGGGGTCGATACGGTGTTCGGCTATCCGGGCGGCGCGGTCCTTCCGATCTATGACGCGCTCTACAAGCACCCGACGATCCAGCACATCCTCGTCCGCCACGAACAGGCGGCGACGCACGCGGCCGAGGGTTATGCGCGTTCGACCGGCAAGCCCGGCGTCGTGCTCGTCACCTCGGGCCCCGGCGCGACCAATGCGGTCACCGGCATCACCGACGCTTTGCTCGATTCGATTCCGATGGTCGTGCTCACGGGACAGGTCCCGACGACGTTGATCGGCACCGATGCCTTCCAGGAATGCGACACGGTCGGCATCACGCGCCACTGCACCAAGCATAATTATCTCGTCATGGACCCCGACCGGCTCGGCCCGGTGATCCACGAGGCGTTCCATATTGCGACGCACGGCCGCCCCGGCCCGGTGGTGATCGACATTCCAAAGAATGTACAGGTCGCGACCGGCACCTACAGCGTGCCCGAATTCATCCAGCACAACAGCTATCGCCCGCAGGTCGAACCCGACGCCGATGCCATTGCGCAAGCGATCGACATGATCGCCGCGGCCGAACGCCCGGTCTTCTACACCGGCGGCGGCGTCATCAACGCCGGCCCCGATGCCAGCGCCGCCTTGCGCCAGCTCGCGTCGCTGACCGGCGCGCCGGTCACCTCGACGCTGATGGGCCTCGGCGCCTTCCCCGCCGACGATCCGAAATGGCTCGGCATGCTCGGCATGCACGGCACCTACGAAGCCAATATGGCGATGAACCGCGCCGACCTGATCATCGCGGTCGGCGCGCGCTTCGACGACCGCGTCACCGGCCGCCTCGACGCCTTCTCGCCCGATTCGAAGAAGATCCACATCGATATCGACAGGAGCTCGATCAACAAGATCGTCCCCGTCGACCTGGCGGTGGTGGGTGACGCGGGCCGCGCGCTCGATGCGCTGATCGCGGCGTGGGCCGACAAGGGGCACAAGGCGCGCGACCTTGGCGAATGGTGGCGCCGCGTCGATGGCTGGCGCGCGACGCGCTGCCTCGACTTCCCCGAAAAGCAGGACCCCGGCGCCGACATCATGCCGCAGCGCGCGGTGAAGGCACTGTTCGACGCAACGCGCGGCATGGACCCGATCATCACGACCGAGGTCGGCCAGCACCAGATGTGGGCGGCGCAGCATTTCGGCTTCTCGGCCCCGAACCGCTGGCTCACCAGCGGCGGGCTCGGCACGATGGGCTATGGCTTCCCCGCCGCGGTCGGCGCGCAGATCGCCAACCCGAACCGCCTCGTCATCTGCATCGCGGGCGAAGCCAGCCTCCAGATGAACATCCAGGAAATGGGCACGGTCGCGCAATACCGGCTGCCGGTGAAGATCTTCATCCTCAACAATGAATGGATGGGGATGGTCCGCCAGTGGCAGGAGCTGACCTACGAAAGCCGCTATTCGAACAGCTATTCGGACAGCCTGCCCGATTTCGTGAAGCTCGCCGATGCCTATGGCTGGACCGGCCTGCGGATCGACACGCTGGGTCAGCTCGAGGACGGCATCGCGACGATGATCGACACGCCCGGCCCGGTGATCGTCGACTGCCGCGTCGCACAGCTCGCCAACTGCTTCCCGATGATCCCGAGCGGAGCGGCGCACACCGACATGATCCTCCAGCCGAATGACATCACCGGCACGATGGACGACGAAGCCAAGGCACTGGTGTAAAACATATGAAAATCAAGACCGAAGCCGGCGAGCGCCATGTGCTCGCCATAACCGTCGATAACGAGGCCGGGGTGCTCGCCAAGATCACCGGGCTGTTCACCGCGCGCGGCTATAATATCGAAAGCCTGACCGTGGCCGACATCAGCTCGGACCACGCGCTGTCGCGCATCACGATCGTCACCAACGGCCCGCCGCCGATCATCGACCAGATCATCGCGCAGCTCGACCGGCTCGTCCCCGTGCACAAGGTCATCGACCTCAACGACGCGGGCGAGGCGCATGTCGAGCGCGAGATCGCGCTCGTGAAGGTCGCGGGCACCGGCGACAAGCGCATCGAGGCGCTACGCATGGCCGACGTCTTCCGCGCCAAGGTCGTCGATACGACGCTCACCAGCTTCATCTTCGAAATCACCGGGAACAGCGACAAGGTCGACCGCTTCATCGCGCTGATGCGCGAATGCGGGCTGGTCGAGGTCGGCCGCACCGGCGTCGTCGCCATCGCCCGCGGGTCGGAGGCGCTGTAAACACCGTTAACATCGGGTTCCGGCATCAGGTTGGCGCCCACTCTCCCACATCAAATCACCCCCTAGCGGGGCCACAGGACTAGAAGGGGTTTTCCAATGCAGGTTTATTACGATCGCGACGCCGACCAGGATCTGATCAAGGGCAAGAAGGTCGCCGTCGTCGGCTATGGCAGCCAGGGCCACGCCCACGCGCAGAACATGCGCGACAGCGGCGTGAAGGAGGTCGCGATCGCGCTCCGCACCGGTTCGGCCACCGCCAAAAAGGCCGAAGCCGCGGGCTTTAAGGTCCTGTCGAACAAGGAAGCCGCCGAATGGGCCGACGTGATCATGATCGCCGCCCCCGACGAGCATCAGGCGAAAATCTATGCCGACGACATCGGCCCCAACATGAAGCCCGGCGCCGCGCTCGCCTTCGCGCACGGCCTCAACATCCACTTCGGCCTGATCGACGCGCGCCCCGACATCGATGTCTTCATGGTCGCGCCGAAGGGCCCCGGCCATACGGTGCGCAGCGAATATCAGAAGGGCGGCGGCGTCCCCTGCCTGATCGCGGTCGCGCAGGAAGCACAGGGCGCGGGTTCGTCGGGCAACGGCTATGCCAAGGCGCTCGCCCTCTCCTACGCCTCGGCGGTCGGCGGCGGCCGCAGCGGCATCATCGAAACCACGTTCAAGGAAGAGTGCGAAACCGACCTGTTCGGCGAACAGGCGGTGCTCTGCGGCGGCATCACCCATTTGATCCAGGCCGGGTTCGAAACGCTCGTCGAGGCGGGCTATGCCCCCGAAATGGCCTATTTCGAATGCCTCCACGAAACCAAGCTGATCGTCGACCTCCTCTATGAAGGCGGCATCGCGAACATGCGCTATTCGATCTCGAACACCGCCGAATATGGCGACATCAAAACCGGCCCGCGCATCATCACCGACGAAACCAAGGCCGAAATGAAGCGCGTCCTCGCCGACATCCAGTCGGGCCGCTTCGTCAAGGACTTCGTGCTCGACAACCAGGCCGGCCAGCCCGAACTGAAGGCGAGCCGCAAAGCCGCCGCCGCGCATCAGCTCGAAAAGACCGGCGCTGAACTGCGCGCGATGATGCCGTGGATCGCCAAGAACCAGCTCGTCGACAAGGCGAAAAACTAAACCGCCAACAAACCTCGTCATTGCGAGGAGCGTAGCGACGAAGCAATCTCCAGGCATCGGCCTCGTGCAATTTCGCGGGCTGGAGATTGCTTCGCTCCGCTCGCCATGACGAATTGAGGAAGCGATGCCGAATTCTCCCTTCGACACCCACCGCCGCGACCTCGACGCGCTCGCGGCCCAAAGCCGCCGCCGCGCCCTCGCGCCGCGCGCCGGCCGCGATTTCGCGTCGAACGACTATCTCGGCCTCGCCGACAGCGAAGCACTCCGCACCGCCCTCGCCGCCGGCATCGAACGCGGCCTCCCTGCCGGATCGGGCGGCTCGCGTCTGCTGCGCGGAAATCACGCAGAGCATGAGGCGCTGGAAGCGCATGCCGCGCGCCATTATGGCAGCGAGGCTGCGCTCTTTTTCGCGACCGGTTTCGCCGCCAACGCCGCGCTGTTCGCGACGCTGCCGCAGCGCGGCGACCTCGTCGTCCATGATGAGCTGATCCACGCGAGCGCGCACGACGGGATGAAGCTCGGCCGCGCGGGAACCGTCGCCGCCGCGCACAATGACGCGCAGGCGTTCGACGACATCATCACCCGCTGGCGCGCCGGTGGCGGCGCCGGAACGCCGTGGATCGCAGTCGAAAGCCTCTACTCGATGGACGGCGACCGCGCCCCGCTCACCGCGCTCGCCGAAGTCGCCGACCGCCACGACGCCATATTTGTGGTCGACGAAGCGCACGCAACAGGGGTGTTTGGCCCTGGCGGCGCCGGCCTCGCGCACGGCCTGCCGCGCCGCGACAACCTTATCACGCTTCACACCTGCGGAAAGGCGCTCGGCGCCGAAGGCGCGCTGCTGTGCGCCCCCGCGGTCGCTTGCGACTTCCTCGTCAACCGCGGCCGCCCCTTTATCTTCTCGACCGCGCCCTCGCCGCTTAGCGCGTGGCTCGTCCGCCAGGCGATCGAGATCGTCGCCAACGAGCCCGAACGCCAGGCGCGCCTCCACGCGCTCGTCCGCTACGCCGCCGAACGCCTCGTTCCGCTCGGCATTCCCGCCAGCGGAACGCAGATCCTGCCCGTGATCATCGGCGACAACGACCGCACGATGCGCATCGCGGCAAGCCTGCGCGATGCGGGCTTCGACATTCGCGGGATCCGTCCGCCGACGGTGGCGGAAGGCACGGCCCGCCTCCGCATCGCGATCACGCTCAATGTTGACGAGGTTAATATCGACGAGATGGCCGACGCGCTCGCCGATGCAATGGCGGCCGCATGACGCGCTTCGTCGTCACGGGCACCGACACGGGCATCGGAAAAACCATATTTTCCGTAGGCTTGGCGCAGGCCACCGGCGCTTCCTACTGGAAACCGATCCAGTCGGGTCTCGAAGACGAGACCGACAGCGAGGTCGTCGCGCGCCTCGCCGGGGTGCCGATCATCCCCGAGGCCCACCGCCTCGTCACCCCCGCCTCGCCGCATATCGCCGCCGAAATTGACGGCGTTAACATTGACGTCGAAAGCGTCACGCCGCCGCCCGGCGACCTTATCGTCGAGGGCGCCGGCGGCGCGCTCGTCCCGGTCACGCGCACGACCCTCTACGCCGACCTCTTTGCGGCATGGCAGATCCCCGTCATCGTCTGCGCGCGCACCGCGCTCGGCACGATCAACCACAGCCTGCTGACGATCGAAGCTTTGCGAGCGCGCGGCGTGCCGATCCACGGCCTCGCCTTCCTTGGCCACGCGGTGGAGGACAGCGAGGCGATCATCGCGGAAATCAGCGGCGTGCGCAGGCTGGGCCGGTTACCGATCATCGATTCGCTGACGAGCGAAGCCTTGACGAAAGCATTCGACGCGAACTTCGACCTCGCCGATTTCCGCTAGCTCATTCATGTTCCCCGGCGAAAGCCGGGGCCCACGGAAACGTCTCGCTGGCCCCCGGCTTTCGCCGGGGAGCACGGGGTTTCGTCTTTCGCGGGGATGACGAAGGAGTATAGGAACGCGCGATGACAACGCCCCCCTCCCCCATCTGGCACCCCTTCACCCAGCACGGCCTCGGCGACCCCATCCCGCTGATTTCGCACGCCAAAGACGCCAAACTCCACGCCGCCGACGGCCAAAGTTGGATCGACGCCATCTCGAGCTGGTGGGTCACCACCCATGGCCATGCACACCCGCGCATCATGGCCGCGATCCGCGACCAATCCGAAAAGCTCGACCAGCTCATCTTCGCCGGCTGGACGCACGAGCCCGCCGAAACGCTCGCCGCCGAACTGATCCGCATCACGCCCGATCCGCTCACGCGCGTCTTCTTCTCGGACTCGGGTTCGACCAGCGTCGAGGTCGCCTTGAAGATGGCGCTCGGATACTGGTTCAACATCGGCGAGGCGCGCAGCCGGATCCTCGTCCTCGAACACAGCTATCATGGTGACACGATCGGCACGATGTCGGTCGGCGAGCGCGGGGTCTACAACCGCGCATGGCAGCCCCTGCTCTTCGACGTCGATACCATCCCCTTTCCGCACGAAGGGCTGGAACAAGCCACGCTCGACGTGCTCGAAGCCGCGTGCGTGCAAAAGCCCGCCGCCTTCATCGTCGAACCCCTGATCCTCGGCGCCGGCGGCATGCTCGTCTATCCCGCGTGGGTGCTCGCCGAAATGCGGAGCATCTGCGCGCGCCACGGCGTCCTGTTCATCGCCGACGAGGTGATGACCGGCTGGGGGCGCACCGGCACGCGCTTCGCCTGCGACCAGGCGGGGGTCATCCCCGACATCGTCTGTCTGTCGAAGGGGCTCACCGGCGGCGCGCTGCCGCTCGCGGTCACGCTCTGCATCGAGCCGATCTTTCAGGCGCATTATTCGGAAGACCGCGGCAGGGCCTTCTACCATTCGTCGAGCTACACCGCGAACCCGATCGCCTGCGCCGCCGCGAACGCGAACCTCGCTATCTGGCGCGAGGAGCCCGTCCAGGCGCGCATCGACGCGCTCGCCGAGGCACAAGCCGCGCATCTTTCGCTGCTGTCACACGATCCCCGGCTGGAGAAACCCCGCCGCGTCGGCACGATCGCCGCGCTCGACATGGTGGTGGCCGATGGCGGCTATCTGTCGAACCTCGCGCCGCGCCTCATCGCTTATTATCGCGACCGCGGCGTCCTGCTCCGCCCGCTCGGCAACACGCTCTATGTGATGCCGCCCTATTGCATCACGCCGGACGAGCTGGCGCAGGTGTGGGATGCAATCGCGGCGTCGCTCGAGCTTCTCGGGGACTGAAGCCCATGTAATAAGGGGTGGGCAAAGCCCACCCCGCACATCCTACATGCCGTCGAGGCCCTTGCTGACCATGATATTCACCGCGACACGGCGGTTCTGCGCCTTGCCTTCGGGGGTGGTGTTGTCCGCCGCCGGGTCGGCTTCGGCCATGCCCGTCGGGGTCAGCATGCGATAGGGCTTCCATCCGCATGCCTGCTGCAGGTGATTGACCACGCGGCCGGCGCGCTTTTCGCTGAGCACCTGGTTGAGTTCCTGGCTGCCCGTCGAATCGGTGTAGCCGACGACGAGCAACAATGCGTTGTCCATGCTTTCGGCCTGCGTCGCGGCGGCGCAAAGGTCGGCCTTCGCCTGTTCGGTCAGCACCGCCTTGCCGGTGTCGAAGTTCACGTTCGTCGTGCCCTTGACGTTATACTGGTCGATGTCGCCGACGCGGCCGCGCAGCGCTTCGGTCGCCGCTGTCTGCTCGGCAAAGCGCTGGTCGGTGCCGGTGTGGATCATCGACGCGGTGCGCAGGTCCTTGCTCTTGAGGTTGACCTCGTTCGCCACCAAGCCGCCGTCCCATTGCAGGGTGTCGACCTCGACCGGAAGGCCGTTGAGCAGCGAATTCGCCGGGAGCTTGTCGCGGTCGAGGCCCAGGAAGCCGCCGCTGCTCTTGATCTTGGTGTATTCGGCGATCGCGATCGCCGTGTTGTTGCCGTCGGCGGTCGTGACCTGCATCCGGCCGTCGCTGCGCGAGGAGATAATGCCTTCGACCTTCGGCCCCTTGGTCATCTCTTCGGGCGACGGCAGCTGCCCGTAAACGGTCGTCATGACTTCGCTGTCGGACGCCTCTTGCGCCTGCTCCTGCGCCTGCGCCGTCAGGCCGCCCATGGCCGGTGCGGCGAGCATCGCCAGCATCAGCATTGCGCCTGAACTTTTCGAAACGGCACCCATACCCTACTCCTTCAATTGAACCTGCTGCCCCCGCAGCATGGGCCCGCCCGTTGACGTGACCCTTTCTGGCACATGAATACTCGCGGAAATGGGGAAAGTTGCGCAGGTCATCGGCCGTTTTGCACGGCAAACCGATAAGCCCGTGTGGCGCAATCGGAATTTTTTATGCGCAAACCCGGTTTTTATGGAACCAAAGCGGATTGGCTCGGGCAGGGGGGCCGGCTCCCCGGCCCCGCCATCTCATCCGCCGAATTTGGCGTCGTCGGGCATCGCCACCCAATTTTTCTCCGCCGACGCGATATAGCCCGCGCGGTCCTTGTCCCACTTAGCCTTCACCTCCTGGTTGAAATTCAGGTAAAGCTTGCCGTCGACCATCGCATAGGCCAGCGGATCGCCGGGCGCGAGATAGCCGCGCGACATCGCCCACGCGCAATGCCCGCCATATTGCGGCACGAACGCCGCCGGATCGGCCTGGAATTTCGCCGCATGGCCGGCGCTCGCGAAATGATAGACCGCGCCGTCATGCTCGACGGCAAAGGCGGCGTCGCCCTTCACCGGCACGCCGTCGCCCTCGAAATAGCTCACCGCGTCATAGCCGCTCACCGCGATGTTGCCACCGTCAACACCGACGTAAACCGGCTTGGCATAGGCCTGCGGCGTAAAGGCGGCGACCGACAGCGGCGCGAGCACCGCGGCGAGCAGCGCGAAAAGGGCTTGGTTTTTCATGATGTATCTCCATCTGGAAGGCATCGGCCCCGCGCCGGCCTTCGTCGTCACCCAGTTCGCGCCAAAAGCGCAAAGCGTTACGAGCGGGCAGTTCGGCTTAGGTTCATCTGCGCCCTTCCATCCGGGATCGCGGGGATACGGGGTCTGGGAACGCGATTTGTGACGAAGAAAAA
This sequence comes from Sphingopyxis sp. JAI108, assembly GCF_013410105.1. GTDB lineage: Bacteria > Pseudomonadota > Alphaproteobacteria > Sphingomonadales > Sphingomonadaceae > Sphingopyxis > Sphingopyxis chilensis. Next base: position 230,230 of record NZ_JACCCJ010000003.1, on the reverse strand, counting down.
GACCGGCCTCCTTTCCCTCCTCGCGGCGCTCGCCCTCGCCGCGCCCGCGCTCGCGCAGGACGACGACAGCCTCGCGCAGTCGGGCTCGCCGCCCGAGCGGACCTCGGTGCTCTACACCTATGGCGACGAACCCTGCCCCGAACCGCAGGAGGGCGAGATCGTCGTCTGCGCGCAGGAGCCTGAAACCGAACGCTACCGCGTGCCCAAGGCATTACGCGAGGAATTGAAGGAGGACGAGGTCGTCGGGGGCGGCAGCTGGACCTCGGCGGTCGAAGGCTATGAAAATGTCGCGCGCGCCAGCCGCCCGAACAGCTGCTCGCCGGTCGGCAGCTACGGCTTCACCGGCTGCGCCGCCGCGGCGCTGCGCAACTGGTTCGAGGCCCGTCGCGCGCGCTGACGCCGAACCGAAACGCTGCGTTTCTCCGCCGCTTGTTGACGCCAACCCATGCCGTCGCCTAGCTTTCGCCTCCCCAACAGGAGATCGTTCATGCGCCGCATTGCCCCCCTTGCCGCTATCGCCCTTCTCGCCGCCGTCGCGACCCCGATCGTCGTCGCGCAGGGCGGCTCCGCCCCCGGCGCGCCCGACAAGTCGCGCGTCACCGCGGGCACCTATGCCGCCGACCCCGGCCACACGATGGTCGTCTGGGAAGTCGATCACCTCGGCTTCAGCAAATATACCGGCATCTTCGGCGATGTGACCGGCACGCTCGTCATCGATCCCGCCAACCCCGCCGCCGCCAAGGTCGACGTGACGATCCCCGTCGCCAAGGTCACCACCGCCAGCGCCGGCCTGACCAGCCACCTGCTCCGCGCCGGCAAGGACGGCGGCAAGCCCGACTTCTTCGGCGCCAATCCCGCCGACGCCAAATTCGTGTCGACCAGCGTCGTCGTCGATGCCGAGGGCGACGAGGCCAAGGTCATGGGCAACCTGACCCTCAACGGCGTGACCAAGCCCGTCACGCTCGACGTCGATTTCCACGGCGCGGGCGTCGGCATGAACAAGAAGGAAACCGTGGGTTTCGAAGCCGAAACGACGATCAAGCGCAGCGATTTCGGCGTCTCGATGGGCATTCCGATGGTCAGCGACGAGGTCGAGCTCGAAATCCACGCCGCCTTCGAAAAGCAGTAAGTCGCGCGCACCCCAATCTGTCACACGCGCCGCGTATCAGGGGGCGGGACCAGCGATGGCCCCGCCCCTTTTCGCACAAGGAGCCGTGTGATGAGCGAACTGGTACGTGAAATCGTCGAAGTGAACGCCGGAATCGACGGCGACGAGGACAATCCGGTGCTGGTCGTCGAGGTCGAAGGCCTTGCGCCCACCGCGGGCTGGACCAATGTCCGGCTCGACCCGCATGCCTATATCACTCCGCCCGACGACGGCGTGCAGGATTTCGACCTCGTCGGCGACCGCCCGGCAGAGGCCGCCGAAGTGCTGAGCGAAGTCGAGGCCGGATGGGAAGGCCCGCTGCAGGACTGGTGCATCGGCGTGCGCGTCCACGCGGTCGACAATCTGATCGAGGACGAGCTTTTCGAACCGTGGGACGAGGACGACGAGAGCGAAGCCGCTTAAGTCCTTCGTGATTTTCCTTCATCGTTTGAGATTTCAAGCCCCTGCACTGCGCCGGGCCGCGAGGCCCCTTGCGGCCCGGCGACATTTTCGGTTCATCACACAGCCAGCAAGCCCGGCCTAGCCTCCTCCAATCAAGGGAGGATCCTCATGCGCCCGCTGCTTCTCGCCCTCGCCCCCATCTTCGTCCCCATCTTCGTCGGCGCCGCCGCCCCCGCGCTGGCGCAGGCCAATCCCCAGATCGACTATCCCGCCTTCCAGGCGCTCACCGCCTCCGTCGCCGCCGAACGCGCCGCCCGCCTCATCGCCTTCGACGCTTTCAAGGCCGAAGCCGCGAAGCCGGGCACCCTCCTCCTCGACGCGCGCTCGCAGGACGCCTTCGCGCGCGGCCACATCAAGGGCGCGGTCAACCTTCCCCTCACCGATTTCACCGCGGAGAGCCTCGCCGCAGTGATCGGCGCGAATCCCGACCGCGCCATCCTCATCTATTGCAACAATAATTTCTCGAACCACCGAAGCCCCGTGCCGCTGAAACGCGCCGCGCTCGCGCTCAATATCCAGACCTTCATCAACCTCGTCGGCTATGGCTATCCCAACGTCCGCGAACTCGCCGACGTCGTCGATTTCACCGATCCGCAGGTGGAGTGGGTGACGGGATAACCGCTCGACCCACTTCGTCATTGCGAGCGTAGCGAAGCAATCCAGGAGCGGCCTTGTACCGCTCTGGATTGCCGCGCGGCTGCGCCGCTCGCAATGACGAACGGAGGCAACCCGCGCAATTTTCACACTCCCCCCTTGCCAAACGCGACATTTTGAACCAATAGCCTGCCCATGCGCGGTAACGCCCTTCTTCTTCTGCGACTTACACGCCCTTGGGCGTGACACTGGCTGCGCGCTAGTCGCGGCCACCCGCTCAAGGGTCCGATCGACAAAGCACCGCAACCACCCGAAGAAGAAGCCAACACCATGACCATGCTCCGCGACCCCTCGGTCAAATATAGCGCCTTTCCGCAGATTCCCCTGGGAACCCGCGAATGGCCCGGCCGCACGATCACCCAGGCCCCGATCTGGCTCTCCACCGACATGCGCGACGGCAATCAGGCGCTGATCGACCCGATGGATGCCGAGAAAAAGGCGCGCTTCTTCGACCTGCTCGTCCGCATCGGCCTCAAAGAGATCGAAGTCGGCTTCCCCAGCGCCGGCGCGACCGAATTCGACTTCATCTCCGGCCTCGTCCGCGACGGCCGCATCCCCGACGACGTCACCCCGCAGGTGCTGACGCAAAGCCGCGCCGACCTCATCCGCACCAGCTTCGACAGCCTCGCGGGCGCGAAAACCGCGATCGTCCACGTCTACAACGCCGTCGCCCCCGCGTGGCGCAAGATCGTCTTCGGCATGGACAAGACCGACATCAAACAGATCGCGATCGACGGCGCCAAGCAGCTGCGCGACAATGCCGCGCGTCTGCCCGATACCAACTGGCGTTTCCAGTACAGCCCCGAATGCTTCTCGACGACCGAGATCGATTTCAGCATCGAGGTTTGCGAAGCGGTGATGCAGATCCTTGCACCCACCACCGACAATCCGATCATCCTCAACCTGCCCGCTACAGTCGAGGCGGCGACGGCGAACATCTACGCCGACCAGATCGAATATTTCGGCAAGAATCTGCCCAACCGCGACGCCGCGATCATCAGCCTCCACACCCACAACGACCGCGGCACCGGCGTCGCGGCGGCCGAGCTCGGCCTGCTCGCGGGCGCCGACCGCGTCGAGGGCTGCCTGTTCGGCAATGGCGAGCGCACCGGCAACACCTGCCTCGTCACCATCGCGCTCAACATGTACACGCAGGGCGTCGATCCCGAACTCGACTTCTCGAACATCGACGAGGTCATCCAGACGGTCGAATATTGCAACAATCTGCCCGTCCACCCGCGCCACCCCTATGGCGGCGAACTCGTCTACACCGCCTTCTCGGGCAGCCATCAGGACGCGATCAAAAAGGGCTTCGCCGCGCGCGAACGCCAGAATGACGAGCGCTGGGAAGTCCCCTACCTGCCCATCGACCCCGCCGACCTCGGCCGCAGCTATGAAGCGGTGATCCGCGTCAACAGCCAGTCGGGCAAGGGCGGCGTCGCCTGGGTGCTCGAACAGGACAAGGGCCTGAAACTCCCCAAGAAGATGCAGGCGAGCTTCAGCCATGTCGTGCAGGCACTCGCCGACGAAACCAGCCGCGAACTCGGGGCCGAGGATATCTGGGGCGCCTTCGACCACGCCTATCTGGTCACCGAGGGCAAGCGCTTCCAGCTCGTCGACTGGTCCGAGAGCCATGCGGGCACCGACCGCATCTTCGCCGGCAAGCTCACCATCGACGGCGCGACGCGCAGCGTCAGCGGCCGCGGCAACGGCCTGATGAGCAGCGTCATTGCCGCGCTCGCCGAGAGCGGCGGCCCGATCATGGACATCGTCGATTACAGCGAGCACGCGATCGGCCAGGGCAGCAATGTGCAGGCCGCGGCTTATGTGGAATGCCGCACCGCGGACGGCAAAAGCCTGTTCGGCTGCGGGCTGGACACCGACGTCGCGACGGCCAGCGTGCGGGCGATCCTCAGCGCGGCGAACGGAGCGTAACGCCCCGCTCGCCGCCCGAGCGTCACCGGGCGGGCATCATCGGGCGGGCACTGCACCCTTCGCCTTGGCGACGGCCGCCGCGAACTGCTTGCCCGACAAATTGGCGGCCAACCCGGTCTTGGTGGCGAACAACAAGGACCGCGGCAGCGTCACGTCACCCGTCCCGGTCGCAAGCACCGCGCTGTCGGCGTTGACCGCCTTGACCTGACCCAGCACGCTGTTGCCTCCGGCGCTGCTGACATTGGCGCCGACCTTCAGCTCCTTGTCGAGCGCCGCCGCATTTTCCTGTGCGGCCTGCTGGACCGATGCCACCAGCTGGGCCTTGGTCACGCTCAACGCCGGCCCGTTGTCGGTCTGCATAAAGGCGTTCGCGGGCACGACGATCCCGTTGTTGCCGACCGCGACCGCGACCCGGCCGCCTTCGACCTGCATGATCGTCCCGACGACCTCGCCCGCCGAGTCACGGACCTTGGTCCCCGGCGTCAGCGTCGCCGCAGGCGCGGCGGTCGGCGCGGGATTGCCCTGCGTCGCCAGCGCCGGCGCCCCGTGAACCGCCGCGCCCGCAAGGCACAGCGATGCGATAAAGCCGAACGGCTTTTTCATGGCTTGTCTCCTGTTGATGGATGGGAACCCCGACCATGACGGCGCCCGGCGGCGCTGGCCAACGATGGGCTGCCCGGCCGTGCCCCGCGCGGGACGAGCCGAGCCTTGCGGGCGGAATTACGTGGCTTCCTGCCCCTTGGACAGCGACGGATGGAGAAGCCACCACCGCTGACCCCATCGTCGCGGGGCAATCGTGCCAACCCGCTCGCCGCGCTCTGGAAAAACATCCCGATCGCGAATGAAGTTGCGCAGATTTCCGCCGATCCCGCTCCCGGCGCTTATGTCGAACAGACCCCCGAACAGCTCGCCGCCGAAATGACCGTCTGGACCGACCACGAAACGGGCCGGCGGCGCACCTATTTCCCGCCGCCCGACGATTTCATCGGTACCGAAGTGGGCGAATTCGGCGATTACAACTAAGAACGCACCCTCGATCCCGACGAGGAAGAGGCGTTTGTCGCCATGCGCGAAGCCGGCCTCGCCCCGCTGCGCCGCGCCGGCGAAGCCGCGCGCCGCGCCTTCCTCGCGCTGCCCGGTCCCGCCAACAACGCCGGAGCCGATACCCGGGCCGATGCCCGGGCCCGTCCGGAAATCGGCGAGCGGATAGCGCCTGCCCCGGCAGCTTTGCCCCGACGATCGATCCACCGATGCAGCGACGCGGGAAAGTCCGTGCAAAATTCGCCTCCCGCCTGAAAATAATCGCGGTTTATTTCCGCGGCCGGCCGAAATAAATCACTGCGTCCTTATCGTGTTGCGCGCCGCATCGGGCGCCCGAACGCGCTCGATAATTCGCCGCAATTTCACGGCAATTTGCCCATGATCTTGACTTTTCGCGATCAATCCTCCATATGGGTCCCGCTAACGTCGCCTGCGACGGAATTTGACGGCCCCTTGGGGCAGACTCTTCCCTTCACATGCTACCAGCTCCGCCGGTGCTTTTGCCGGTGGATTCCCGTTTCTCGTGAAAGGAAACACCCATGGCCATCGGCACAGTAAAATTCTTCAACAGCGACAAGGGCTACGGCTTCATCGAAAATGAAGACGGCTCGGGCGACAGCTTCGTCCACATCACCGCGGTCCAGGCCGCGGGCATGGACACGCTGAACAAGGACCAGCGCGTCTCGTACGAGCTCGAAACCGGCAAGAACGGCAAGGTCTCGGCGATCAACCTCCAGTCGGCCTGATTTTGGCCAAAGAGGAACTCATGACCTTCGAGGGGCAGATCGACGAGATCCTGCCCGACGGGCGCTTCGGCGTCATGCTCGAAAATGGTCATCGGGTCATCGTCTACACGGCTGGCCGGATGCGGCGTTTCCGCATCCGGTCGGTCGTCGGCGATGCCGTGCGCGTCGAAATGACGCCCTATGACCTGACCAAGGGCCGCCTCGTCTATCGCGAACGCGGTGGCGGGCCGGTCGTCCCCGGCCAGCGCAAGCAACGGCGCTGACCCTTAGCAACGACGGCCGGCGCGAGAGGCGCCGGCTTCCACGACAACAATAACTACAATGACTTGTAATTAAAAATAAAGATGATGACTATGTTTGATACCCATTCGATTTTCCCGCGTCTTGCGGGGCTTCCGCTCGCCGGCAAGGCGATCACCCTTCCCTCGGCGCCGCGCCGCCGTTCGCCGACGCTGTCGCGCCGCGAACTCCGCCGCCTGATCGCCGACATGGTCGACTAAGACCCAGCTCGAAAGGCCCGCTTCGATGTCCGCCACCCGCGAATTCTATCTGGCACAGGCCGCCAAGTGCGGCACCGAGGCCGCGGAGACGGCGTTGGGGCAGGTCCGCGACCGCAATTTGCGTGCCGCCGCCGCGTGGCAGGCGATGGCCGACAAGCTCGAACGCGCCGAAACCGCGCGCGCCGAGCGCGAAGAGGCCGTCGCCAAGCTCCGCGCCGCCACCTCCTAGACCGCTCCCGACCCCGTCCGCTACAGGCCGACGCGATGTTCACGCACCGCATCGCCACCGCCGCCGACCTCGACGCCCTGCGCGACGTGATGGCGCGCGCCATCGCCGAACTGCAAAAAGGCTTTCTGTCCGCCGCGCAGATCGCGGCGAGCCGGGCGGTCATGGGCCTCGACACCCAGCTGATCGCCGACGGCACCTATTTCGTCGTCGAGAACGGCGGCCGGATCGCGGGGTGCGGCGGCTGGTCGCACCGCGCGACGCTCTATGGCGGCGACCACAGCAAAGACCTGCGCGATCCCGCTCCGCTCGCCCCCGCCGTCGACGCCGCGCGCATTCGCGCCATGTATACCCATCCCGATTTTGCCCGCCGCGGCGTCGGCCGGCTGGTCATGACGCTCTGCGAGGATGCGGCGCGCGCCGCGGGATTCCGCCGCGCCGAAATGATGGCGACGCTGTCGGGCGAACCGCTCTACCGCGCCTGCGGCTACACGCCCATCGAACGGGTCGAGGCGCCGGGTCCGGACGGTGTCCCGGTTCCGCTCATCCGCATGGGGAAGGCGCTGCGTTGAGCCCCGGTCGTGCGCCGGGGTCTCAGTCGGCGACCCAATAATCGGCGGCGCCCCCCGGCTCAAACCCGCGCCGGCAAATCACCTCGCCCCCACTCGACAATTCGGCCCATTCGCCGATCGGCTCGCGATCCATCATCGCCAGCGCCGCGGCGACATCCTCGGCCTCGAACGCGACGCGCTTCTCCATCCCGAACCAGGCGTCGCGATATCTGAGGACGAAAGCGGTCAGGGGGCGGACGTCGGCAACGGAGTCGGGGCGCGGCAGGCAGTCGCAGCCGCCGTCGCCTTGCCCGATGGATGTGGCATGGGGGAATTTCATGGGGGAGAGCCTTCGGTGGGGGAAACGAAGGGGGCGGTCGCATCGGCCCGTCGAGCCATGACCGCCGCCGGGCGAGATTTGGCGGGTGAGTTACCTCCTGTCGGCGCGCAAGCGCGATCGGATCATCACGCCGGAACGCCGCGATGCCCATAAAAAGATACGTTATTTCATTGTCATAAGTCGCACCTCGGCCCGCCCTCACCTTCGACGAGCGGCCGGTTCAAATCGACAAACGACTTGACGGTTATCGCTCGCCCCGACGCGCGCGGCGACGTTGCCAAAGGATCAACCCGGCGACACCCAGCCCGAACAGGCCGAACATCCCCGGCTCGGGAACCGGAACCGCGTCGCCGCCGGACGAACCGCCGCCCGACGATCCCCCCGTCGAGCTGTCGCCGCCGGTCGATGTGCCGCCCGGCGGCGGGGTCACATAGCCGCCCTTGAAGGTGCCGATGTGCATTTCGCCGTTCTGCCTGAGGTTGCCGAACACCCCCGACCCCTGGATATAATTGCGCGTCTCGGCGTCGGCGAGCGGCGCGAGCACCGAACCGCCCCACGCGGTCGTCAGCGTCAGTTCCTCGGCGTCGGGAAAATTCCAGATCACCCGCTCGCCAAGGTTGTTCGTGCCGCCGAGGAAATTGTCGTTGAGCGTGGCGGTCCGGCCGCTGACGTTGACGATCGCGGTGTCGGCGCCGCCCAGGTCGAATTGAATCTCGCCGATCCTGTCGAGGTCGGCGGCGGTGATGTTGAACACCGCGAGCCCCTGCGCATTCGGCTGCGCGCTGAAAACGCCCCGATTGCCCTGCACCGTCATCCGACCGGTCGCCGCCAGCGTGCCCATGTCGAACGACAGGCTGCCGAGGCTGCTCTTGAGGTCGGCCTTCTGCTGCTGCAGCCCCAGCCCGAACGCCGGGTTCGTCGCGTCGAGGTTCGCGACGACCATATTCTGGTTGACGTTGGTGTTGCGGATCATCCCGCCGACCTTCACCGTCTGGTTCGGTCCGTTGAGGTTGAAACCGCTCGTCACATTGCCGCCGACGACCGCTCCCGACCCGTTGTTGAGGTTCTTGTGGCTTCCGTTGACGTTGCCGACGACGGTCAGCCCCGGCTGGCCGTTCGGCGACGCCAAGGCGCGGATGCCGTAATTGGACGAATTGCCCGCCAGATTGCCGCCGACGAAGGTCCGCCCCTCGACCTCGGACGAGGATTCGAGGTTGCCGAGCACGACGAGGTTCCATTCGCGAAGCGCGTCGATGCCCGTTATCGTCGCCGTCTGCGCGGCGAGTGGCGGGGTCAACGCGATCGCGAGAAGCGCGGCGGAAATCGGGATGCGTGTCGGGAAAGCCACGGGTTTGTTGTCCGGTTGCAAATGGGAAAGCGCGGGCGCTCCTAGGGTGTTCGTCGTCGCACCTACACCGAAGTGCGACGGGCCGTTGTCCCGTTCCGGAACATCGAACGATTTTCGGCGAAGGACCGTTGGAAATTTGCGACAGGCGCCGGTCAGCCGATCGACAGGAAGGCAGTCACCGTCAGCCGCCCCTCGATCGGATCGGGGGAAAGCGTGGTGGCCGCCGAAATTGCCCCGCTGTGGATGTTCCAGCTGCGATAAAGCAATGCGCGATTATAGCGTGCATGCTCGATATGGACAGATTCGAACAGCGGCGTGTCGCCCAGCACATAGGCCGGCGGCGGAACCCCGCCATGGCGCATCGCCAGTTCGAGGTGGTGAAAGAACAGCTCGCGCCGTGCCTCGTCGATCCTCTCGAACCCCGTCGCCCGGTGACGGAAGAATGCGGTGCCATCGCCGCCTTGTGGCGACAGATAATGGACGAGCGCGATACGGTCCGCGGTGAAGGCATCGACATGCGGCAGACGCTGCGGGATCGTCAGCTCGTCGCGCGGGGTCGATACGATCGAAAAGCTCGCATCGACGACGCTGACCGGGCCGGTGCGACCAAAGGCCTGGGCCGCCGCGGCGGCGATAAGCGGAAGCTGCGTCGCGAGATAGGTTTCGGGAAGGTCGGCGCGCACGCCCGGAAAATGGTTGCGCGCCGGGGTGAATTCGGCCGTCGCCGCGAAGCTTCGCAAGGCGTTGGGGTCGGGCGCGAAATCATCGAGCACGACCAGCGGCTGCGCCTCGGTGCCGATCGTTTCGATACGCATCGCGGTCATCCGCCGCATGCCGCCGCGCGGCCCAACAGGAAATCGCGCTCGCGCTCATTGCCCGTCAGTGCCGCCGCCGCCTCGAACGCCGCCCTGGCCTCACGGTGCCGTCCGGCGCGAAACAGAAAATCGCCGCGCGCGGCGGGAAGCGGGGCATAGTTGCGCAGCATCGCCGCGTCGGCGATTTCATCGACCAGCCGCAACCCCGCCTCGGGGCCGAAGGCCATGCTGTGCGCGACCGCGCGGTTCAGCTCGACCACCGGCGACGGCATCACCTGCCCCAGCCGGTCATAGAGGCCCGCAATGCGCCGCCAGTCGGTCGCCTCCGCGGTGCGCGCCCGCGCGTGGCATGCCGCGAGCGCCGCCTGAAGTGCATAGGGGCCATCCGAACCGCCCAATGCCTCAGCCCGATCAAGCGCATTCAGCCCGCGACGGATCAGCAGCTGGTCCCAGCGCGCGCGATTCTGTTCGGTCAGCGGGACGAAGCGCCCGTCGGGCCCGGAACGCGCGGCCAATCGCGACGCCTGAATTTCCATCAGTGCGAGCAGGCCGAGCACCTCGGGCTGTTCGGGCATCAATCCGGCGAGGATGCGCCCCAGCCGCTGCGCCTCGGCGCAGAGCGGCCGCCGGACAAGCGACGCCCCCGTGGTGGCGGCATAGCCTTCGTTGAAGATCAGATAGACGATCTCGAGCACCGATGGCAGCCGGGCGTTGAGTTCGGCGCCGCGCGGCACTTCAAAAGCGACCCCCGCCTTGCCGATCGCCTTCTTAGCCCGCGTGATCCGCGCCGCGATCGCGGCCTCGTTCGACAGGAACGCCCGCGCGATCTCCTCGACCGTCAGCCCGCCGACCAGCCGCAGCGTCAGCGCGGCACGCGCCTCGGACGTAATCACCGGATGGCACGCCGCGAAAATCAGCCCGAGCAGTTCGTCGCCCAGCGGATCGTCGAGCGCCGCCTCGAGGGCCTCGGCGCTCATGTCGTATTTCGCGTCGAGTTCGCGAGCGATTTGGGCATGTTTCCGCTCCCGCATCGACCGGTGCCGCGCGCCGTCGATCAACCGCCGTTTCGCCGCGGCGGTCAGCCAGGCGCCCGGATTATCGGGCACCCCGCCCTTCGGCCATTCGGTCAGCGCGATCAGCAGCGCCTCCTGCGCCAGTTCCTCGGCGCGGTCGAGGTCGCGCGTCATCCGTGCGAGCGCGCCGATCAGCCGTGCGCGCTCGATCCGGAATACCGCCTCGATCGCCCTGTGGGTGGGGTCCGCCGCCATCCGCGCCTTGTCCGCGAAAGCGGGCGCCAAGGCAAGGCGGGCGGCGGACATGGCAGCTTATTCGCCGGCCAGCCTGTCGCGCAGCCCCTGTTCGTGCGCCGCGATTTCGGGCGTCACCGCATCGCCGAAATCTTCCATTTCATAAAAGGGACGGATCTCCAGATCGCTCGGCCCGCGCATCGGATTGGGGCAACGCTTCGCCCAGGCGACCGCTTCGTCCATGTCCTTGACTTCCCAGATCCAGTAACCCGCGACCAGCTCGCGCGCTTCGGCGAAGGGGCCGTCGATCACCGTGCGGTTCGCGCCGTCGAAGTGGATCCGCTTGCCGAACGACGAGGGCTTCAGCCCGTCGCCCGCGACCATCACCCCGGCATTGACCAGTTCCTCGTTGAACTTGCCCATCGCCTCGAACATTTCGGTCATTTCCTCGGTCGGGGGCAGACCCTGTTCGCTGTCGTCGGTCGCTTTCACAAAAACCATCACACGCATTTTCCGTCTCCTTTTGTCGGGCCAACAGCGGCTCCTATCCAGACGACGAACGAGCCATCGTCAAATCGACACGAGCCGGAAAAAAATTTCAGGCGACCTCCGCCAGCGACTGCGGCGTCGAAAAACGCTGCCGATATTCGTGCGGCGACAGGCCGATCAGGCGGTGGAACAATTTGCGGAAGGCCGCCGCATCCTCATACCCCACGCTCCACGCGATCTGGTCGACCGTGCGCCGCGTGAACTCCAGCAGCTCGCGCGCCTTGCCGACGCGCAGGTGCTGGACATATTCGACCGGGGTCATTCCCGTCGCGGCCTTGAAGCGCCGCTGGAAGGTGCGCTCCTCCATCCCCGCCTCGCGCGCCATATCGGCGACAGCGACCGCCCCGGCCCCGCGCGCCTGCAACCAGTGCTGCACCTTCAAAATCGCCTCGTCGCCATGGGTCAGCTTGGGCGCGAAGCTCGCGTAATTCTTCTGTTCGCGCCCCGACGGATCGATCAGCAGAAAGCGCGCCGTCTCCATCATCACCGTCGGCCCGAGCAATCGCTCGACGATACGCAGCCCCAGGTCGGTCCACGCCATCAGCCCGCCCGCGGTGACGATATCGCCATCGTCGATCACCATCCGGTCGGCCTCCAGCCGCACGTCGGGAAAGCGGCTCCGGAACTCCTCGGCAAAAAACCAGTGCGTCGTCGCCGGCCGGCCGCTCAGCAACCCCGTCGCGGCGAGCGCGAAGGCGCCGCCGCAATTCGACGCCAGCACCGCGCCATGCGCGTGCCGGTCGAGCAGCCAGCGCGCATAGGGTTCGACCTCGCCCGGTTCGAGCAGCTTGTGCAGGCTCCCCGGCGCGATCAGCACCGCGGGCGAATTGCCCGGCGGCTCGTCGGGATGGCTGTCGTAAAAGCGCGCAAAACCCCCGCCATTCTGCAAGCGCCAGTGGCTGGCACGGATCGGCGACCGCCCATGATCGACCGCGAAGCGCCCTGCGACGTCGAACAGGTCGGTGATGCCGTGCACCATGCCCATCTGGCAGTCGGGATAGGTCATCATCCCGACCTCGATCAGCGGCACATTCGCGGCGTCGGGCACCTTCAATCTCGGCATATCGGCTCCTTTGTCGGAATCGGACCGCATAATGTCGTATCCGCCAATCCCGCGCAAGCGCGTCCAAGCCTATCTCCTGTTTCATCGGGACGGACACCCCGCCCTCCAGACTGAAAGGCAAATATCATGACCACCATCACCACCAAGGACGGCACCAACATCTTCTTCAAGGACTGGGGTCCGAAGGACGGACAGCCGATCGTCTTCTCGCATGGCTGGCCGCTGTCGTCTGACGCCTGGGACGCGCAGATGGTCTTCTTCGCAAGCCAGGGCTTTCGCACCATCGCCCACGACCGCCGCAGCCACGGCCGTTCGGACCAGGTCTGGGACAATAACAATATGGACCAGTATGCCGACGACCTTGCCGAACTGATCGAACAGCTCGACCTGAAAGACGTCATCCTCGTCGGCCACTCGACCGGCGGCGGCGAAGTCACCCGCTATATCGGCCGCCACGGCACCGCCCGCGTCGCCAAGGTCGCGCTGATCGGCGCAGTCCCCCCGCTGATGCTCAAGACCGAAGCCAATCCCGACGGCCTGCCGCTCGACGTCTTCGACGGCATCCGCAAGGGCACGTTCGACAACCGCCCGCAATTCTTCAAGGATCTGACGATCCCCTTCTACGGCTATAACCGCGACGGCGCGGCGGTTTCGGAAGCGGTGCGCGACGAATTCGTGCGGCAGGGCATGAACGGCGGCCTCAAGGGCCTGCTCGACAGCATTCGAGCCTTTTCGGAAAGCGACTTCAACGAGGATTTGAAGAAGTTCGACAAGCCGACCCTCGTCCTCCACGGCGACGACGACCAGATCGTGCCGATCGGCGCCGCGGCGCTCTCGACCGTCAAGATCGTCAAGCAGGCTGTGCTCAAGGTCTATGAAGGCGGCAGCCACGGCCTCACCGTCACCGAGCAGGACCGCTTCAACGCCGACCTCCTCGACTTCATCAACAGCTGATCGACCCGGCGGGCGGCGGCGATGCCGTCGCCCGCTCAACAAGAGAGTAAGACCATGATCCTCGGCCTCACCATATCGCAGTTCACCGCCCTGCACGTCGCGATCAGCCTGATCGGCATCGGTGCGGGCCTCATCGCCCTCCCCGCCTTCGCGCGCGGGCGCCTCCTCCGCCGCACCACCGACATCTTCCTCTGGGCGACGCTGCTGACCAGCCTTACCGGCTTCCTGTTCCCGATCGTCGCCTTCACCCCGGCGCTCGGCGTGGGCATCCTCTCGACGCTGATCCTCGTCGCGAGCTTTGCCGCCTATTACGGCCGCAAGCTCGCTGGGCGCGCCGCGACGGTCTATGCGGTGAGCGCGACCGCCGCGCTCTACCTCAACCTCTTCGTGCTCGTGGTGCAGTCCTTCCTGAAAGTGCCCGCACTGAACGCGCTCGCCCCGAACGGCACCGAACCGCCGTTTTCCGCCGCGCAGGGCGCGCTCCTCCTCGCCGCGATCCTCTTCGGATATGTCGCGGTCAAGGCCAGCCGGCGGCCGATCGCCGCCTGACCTGCCTGACGACAATGCAAGGGCGGCCCAACGGCCGCCCTATCGCGCGTCAGGCCCACAGCGCGTTGAGCGCGATCACGATTGCGACCTCGGTGAAATTGCCCAGCCCGTGCGCGACGATCGGGGCGAGCAGGCTGCGCGACCGCTCCATCAGCCAGACATAGATGAGGCCCCAGACAAAGGCGTAAATCTGCTGCGCCATCGCCTGATAGAAGGGATCGACGGTAAAGGATTTCCAGTGCGCCAGCCCGAACATCAGCGCGACCAGATAGGCCGCGACCGGCAGGTCGAGCGCCCCGATCCGCAGCCGCCCCGGCACCAGCACGACGAGCATCCCGACAAGCAGCCCCCGAAAGATCGTCTCCTCCGCCAGCCCCGTCGTGATCATGCCGAGCAGATAGCCCGCCGAATCGAGCGGTGCCTTCGAATAGCTCATGTTCGGCGCTGTCTGCGCCGCAAGCGCGGGCCAATAGTCGGCAACGAGCATCACCAGCCCCATGCCGATGCCGATCGCTATCGCGATCCCGACGTAGCTCGCGCCCGGCGGCCAGCGCAGATGCGGGTCGGCGGCGGGCAGCACCCGGCGCATGACGAGGATGGCGGCGAGCCCGAGCAGCGCCTGGAACGCGATCGCTGTCAGCAGAAAGACCGAGATATAGCCGTCCCAAAGCGGCGCCCCGGCAAAATAAAGTTCACGCGCCGCGATGCGCCCAAGTTCGAGGATGGCCTGCATCAGCACCGCGGCGACCAGGATCGGCCACAGGCGAAAGCGAAAACCGGAAAGCGCCACAAACGGGCGCGGCGAAGCAGGGGAGAGACTTGTCATGCGACCCGCCTAGCGCGCGGGTTCGGCCCGCTTCTTGAACAAATGTGACCTTTGACGGGTTTCGACCGGAAGCTGCCTTCTCTTTCTTCGTCACCCCGGACTTGGCCCGGGGGTCCACGACTTCAGCGCCGCAGTGGATCCCGGAGCAAGTCCGGGATGACGAAAGATTGAAACCGACCGAAAAGTGGCGCTTGGTGTCTCATTAACTCGTCATTCCCGCGAAAGCGGGAACCCGGTGTGGGATCAGCCGACGCACGCTCCGGGTTCCCGCTTTCGCGGGAATGACGACTGTGGGGAATGGCAGCAATCCACGCCTAAACTGTCATCCGGGCTAACCGCCACCGCCGCGGCGACATTCCGGTCAGCCGCGTCACCGCCCGCGTCATATGCGCCTGATCGGCATAACCCGCCTCGACCGCGATCCCGGCAAGGCTGTCGTCACCGCCGACGATCATCCGCCACGCGCGTTTCGTCTGGCAATCGGCGCGATAGGCGGCGGGCGAGACGCCATATAGCGTCTCGAACCTGCGCGACACATGCTCGCGCGACCGGCCATGCGCCGCGGCCCATTCGCCGATCCGCGGCGATGCCGATGCGCGCAGCGCGACGGACAACTGGTCGGGCAAATCATCCTCTTCGACCGCCGCTACGGGCGCGAGCCCGTCGAGCAATGCCGCGACCGCCTCGACCGGATCGCGTTCGGCCAGCCGGACGATCCGGTCGGGATCGGCGATCTGCGCATGTGCCGGCCAGTCGCGGTCATCGAACGGCAGCGGCAGATCGAGCACCGCCGTCCGCTTCGCCGAGATCCGGTCGCGGTGTGCCGAAAAGGGGCCGTGGAGTAGCACTTCGCCTTCGCGCACGGCGATACGCCCGGCATCGCCGGCTTCCTCATAGCCACCCGCCAGCACGACCGTAGCATAGGGTTCGCGATGACGATGACGCGCTATGTCGGCCGCGGCGGGCAACAGGCTGGGCTGGAGCAACTGCATCGCCCGACTTTGTCGCGCCCGGTCGGGGATCGCAACCGCCACCGGACCAACCTCCGTCACCGGTCGATGGACAGCCGCTCCATGCATCAATTACAAACCTTCATCCGAGCATGGAATTTCGAGGAGCGACCGCCGTGGATACACCCCCCTTTACCCTTCGCACGATCGACCATGTGGTCCTTCGCGTCGTCGATCTCGACCGCATGGCCCGCTTTTACCAGGATGTTCTCGGCTGCACCGACGAGCGCACGCAGGCCGAAATCGGCCTCTATCAATTGCGCGCGGGCGCTTCGCTGATCGACCTCGTGACCGTCGACGGCAAACTGGGCGCGATGGGCGGCGCGGCGCCGGGTACCGAAGGCCGCAACCTCGACCATTTCGCGATCGCGATCACCCCGTTCGACGAACCAGCCATCCGCGCCCATCTTGCCCGCCATGATATCGCGATCGAGCAGGCGGGGCCCCGGTACGGCGCCGAAGGCGAAGGGCCGTCGATCTACATCCGCGACCCCGAAGGCAATATCGTCGAGCTCAAGGGCCCCGCCTTCGACTGAACATCTTGCGCAGCCTTCCGTTTACGTTAAGGTCAGTTGCATAAAGCAACCGGAGAGTTTGATTCATGGCCCTTCCCCCGATTTTCGACCGTCTTCGCCTGCCCGTCATCGGCTCGCCGCTGTTCATCGTATCGGGCCCCGAGCTCGTCATCGCGCAGTGCAAGGCGGGCGTCGTCGGCAGTTTCCCGGCACTCAACGCGCGGCCGCAGTCGCTGCTCGACGAATGGCTGCACCGGATCACCGAGGAACTGGCGGCGTGGGACCGCGACAATCCCGACCGGCTTTCGGCGCCCTATGCGGTCAACCAGATCGTCCATAAATCGAACGACCGGCTCGAGGCGGACATCGCGACCTGCGCCAAGTGGAAGGTGCCGATCACGATCACCTCATTGGGCGCGCGCGAGGAACTCAACCAGGCCGTGCACGGCTGGGGCGGCATCACGCTGCACGATGTCATCGACGACCGCTTCGCGCGCAAGGCGGTCGAAAAGGGCGCCGACGGCCTGATCCCCGTCGCGGCGGGCGCCGGCGGCCACGCCGGTCGCCAGTCGCCCTTCGCGCTCGTTCAGGAGATCCGCGAATGGTTCGATGGCCCCGTCGCCCTGTCGGGCGCGATCGGCCACGGTCGCTCGGTGCTCGCCGCGCAGGCGTGCGGCGCCGACCTCGCCTATATCGGCAGCGCCTTCATCGCGACGTCCGAAGCCAATGCCGAGGATGGTTACAAGAACGGCATCGTCGAAGGCGGCGCCGCCGACATCGTCTATTCGAACCTGTTCACCGGCGTCCACGGCAATTATCTGCGCCAGTCGATCGTTTCGGCGGGGATGGATCCCGACAATCTGCCCGAGGGTGATTTGAAGACGATGAACTTCGGCTCGGGCGGCAACACCAAGGCAAAGGCGTGGAAGGATATCTGGGGCTCGGGCCAGGGCATCGGCCCGGTCACCGCGGTCCGGCCGGTCGCCGAATTCGTCGCCGAACTCGAGGAACAATATCTCGCCGCCCGCCGCGAACTCGAAGCGAAGGTGCGGCTTTAAACCCGCGCTGCCAGGCCGTTGGCCAATGCCGGCTTTGGGTGGGTAGTTCGAAACTCCACACCATCCTTCACTCGCCGAACAGCTTGTCGATTGCCTCGTCGAGATAGGGGCGGTCGACGAACAGCCGCATCGGATCGCGCCGGTTAAGCCAGAAGCCCGCACCATGCCGGTCGGTCAGCGCGCGGCGCGTGGTGTCCTGGAGCAGGCGCAGGCGCATTACCGCCACTCGCCGCGCGATCCGCATATCGACGGCGGCCTGCGCCGCGAAATGCGCGCGGATGCGCTCGACCCGGGCGGTGACGACATCGCTGTAGCCCCGGTGCGGCCCGCGATGCAGCGCGTGACCCAGCGAAAGCGCGGCGGGTTCCGATGCCGGCAGCATCAATCCGTTGCGCGCGAAATGCTGGAGCGCGAAGCCCTCGGCATGGAGCTGGTCGAACATAGCCCCCATCTGCGGTCGGTGCAGCAAGGCGATCGGGATCAGGTGATGGCGCTGGAAACCGGTTCGCGGCGGCGGCGCGCCCTGCCAACCGCCGCGCCGCGTCAATCGCCGCGACCGAATTCGACGACGACGGTCGGCTGGCGGTTTCCGGTTACCGGTCCCGGCGTCAATCCGATCCATTCGCCGGCCGCAAGGCCGCGCGTCGTGCGCGCGCCCAGAACCGGGCCGTTGAGCATCATGTCGAGCGCCAACCGCGACAGGCGCCGGACCATTTCGGCGACCGTCCAGCCCTTCGGGACAAGCGCTTCCAGCTCCTGCCCCGCGAAAAGCGCCAGCCCGCGCGTCCGCATGATCGCAGCTTCGCCGGTGTCGCTGCGGCGAAACGCAATCAGGTGCAGCACCGGCGGCATCCCGCTCGCCAGCATTTCGGCGATCGCGGTGCGAAACTGCTGGGCGTCGGACCACAGCCTTGCGGGTGACCAGAAAAGATGGCTCGCATCGAACAGGTCGATGAGCAGAACCATCATCTTGAAAAATTCGCGCATCCGCGAAGCCTGGCCGGGAGAATGCCCGGTTTCGCCGCCGCCTTCGGGTATGAACAGCCAGCATCGGCCGCTGTCGCGCCAGTCGCGCGGCAGGCTGGCGGCGAGCAGGCTGGTCGACGGATCGGCAGGATCGGCGAGATCGAGCGCCCTGTCATCCGCCCGGCCCGCCAATATCGATATGGAACCGAAGGTCAGGCGAAATCGTGGCGGTGCGATCTGCGCGGCCATGTCGGAATCGTGGTCCGGCACGCGCTCGGGCCGAAGTCCCATGTGGCGGAGCGCCCTTTGCAGCACGTCGTCCGGCCCACCCTGCATCGCGGCGCTGACGATCAGCGCAAAGGGTTCCGGGGGAACGGGCAGGATCAAAGCGTCACGATTGCCGGCATCCATAGCGGGTCGATCTTTGTGGGTCCCCGCTAGATTGCAAGACTGGCCCCGATGTTCAAACGCTTATTCGAATATGTCCGAAAGTTAACCTTGCCCGACGCCTCGCCTAGCCGCGTCAGATGGCGACCTGGCTTCCCAGCTCGACGACGCGATTGGTTGGCAGGCGGAAATATTCCATCGCGCTTTCCGAATTGCGCAGCATCCATGCGAAGAGTTTCTCGCGCCAGATCGGCATCCCCGGCTTGCTCGCGGCGATCAAGGTCTGCCGCGACAGGAAAAAGCTGGTTTCCAGCATCTTGAATTCGCCGCCGCAACTGGTGACGCGTTTGAGCGCGTCGGGAACATCGACGGGCTGCATAAAGCCATAATTCAGAATCAGCCGGTGGAACCCCTGTCCCAGATCCTCTAGCGCGCAGTGATTTTCCTCGCGCACGAACGGCACGTCGGCGATCTTGATCGTCAGCAGGATGATCCGCTGGTGCAGCACCTTGTTGTGCTTGAGGTTGTGGAGCAGCGCATGCGGCACGCCGTCGCTGCTCGACGTCATGAACACCGCGGTGCCCGGCACCCGCGTCGCGCTGTTCGCGGCCGACTTTACGAACACCGGGATCGGCATCGCGCCTTCGGCCATTTCCTGCTGCATCAGCTTGCGCCCGCGCGACCAGGTCGTCAGCATGGTAAAGATCGTCAGCCCGATCGCGAGCGGCACCCAGCCGCCGTCGGGTACCTTGATCAGGTTGGCGCCGAAATAGGCGATGTCGACGATGAAAAAGACCGCCAGCACCGGCAGCGCCTTCCAGGCCGGCCATTTCCACAGCGTGAAAAGCACGACGCTGAGCAGGCAGGTGTCGATGAACATCGCTCCCGTAACGGCGATGCCATAGGCCGCGGCAAGGTTGCTCGACGACCCGAAGAAAAGGACGAGGATGATGACCATCACCATCAGCCCCCAGTTGACCACCGGAATATAGATCTGCCCCGCCGCCGACGCGCTGGTATGCTCGACGCGCAGGCGCGGCATGAAACCAAGCTGGATCGCCTGCTGGGTCAGCGAAAAGGCGCCCGAAATCACCGCCTGGCTCGCGATGATCGTCGCCAGCAGCGCAAGGATGACGACCGGCACTTCAAGATATTGCGGCATCATCTGGAAAAACGGATCGGAAATCAGATCGGCGCGCGGCCCCGCTTCGGCGGCGAGGACCATCGCCCCCTGCCCCATATAGTTGAGCATCAGCGCGGGCAGGACGAAGGCCAGCCAGCTCAGCCCAATCGGCCCGCGCCCGAAATGCCCCATGTCGGCATAGAGCGCCTCGGCGCCCGTCACCGCGAGCACCACCGCGCCCAGCGCGATAAAGGCGGTAAACCCATCGACATAGAAAAAGCGCAGCGCGTTCAACGGATTGATCGTCTCGACGATGATCCACGGATTTTCGGCTATGTGCATGACGCCCAGCCCGGCCAGCGTCAGGAAATAGAGCAGCATGATCGGCCCGAACAGCGCGCCGACCTTGGCCGTTCCGCGCGACTGGATCGCGAACAGCCCGATCAGGATCGCAAGCGCAATCGGCACGATATAGGGAGCGAACCCCGGGTTGATATAGCGCAGCCCCTCGGTCGCCGAGAGCACCGACATCGCCGGGGTGATCATGCTGTCGCCATAGAAAAGCGCGGTTGCGAATACGCCGAGCAGGATGATCGGCCAGGTCCAGCGCTTTTCGCCCGACGACCGGCTGATCAGCGCGAGCAGCGCCAGGCTGCCCCCCTCGCCCTTGTTGTCGGCCTTCATGATCGTCAGCACATATTTGAAGGTGACGACGAGCATCATCGACCAGAAGACAAGGCTGAGCACGCCATAGATGTGCAGCCGGTCGGGCTCGATCGGGTGATGGCCGGCAAAGGTTTCGCGGAACGCGTAAAGCGGACTCGTCCCGATGTCGCCGAACACGACGCCGACCGCACCGACGGCGAGCTTCAGCTTGCCGTCGCCCTGATGGCCGTGGCCATAATGGCCGGTGTTGGCGGCAGTGGGGGCGACGCCCGAAGCGCCGCCGGCCGCCTGTTGCGACTCAGCAGTCATCGCGCGCCTTTAGACGAGCCGGCGCTTCAGGAATAGGTTTCAATTTGGGACGCCCCCGGGCGATACATCGGCCGCTTCACCCGGCAACCGCGGCCCCAGCGCCTGCCGTATCTGCGCCAGCCGCATTTCGAGATCAGGTCGCCACGGCGCATCGGCCGGGCTGCGCGCGAGAAGCTCGCTCCATACGGCCTCGGCGCCCTTCAGGTCGCCGCCCTGCGCCAGCGCCAGCCCCGCGAAGAAGGGCGGTGCAGGATGCGACGGATCGCGCTTTGCCGCCTCGTCGAACGCCAGCGCCGCCGCCGGCGACATCATCCCTCCGCCGTGCGACGCGAGCGCATTGCCAAGCCCGACCCACAGGTCGACATTGTCGGGATATTTTTCGAGCCCCTTCTCCAGAGTCTTTGCCGCAAGCTCGGTCTTGCCCGTACGCGCGAAACCGTCGGACATGCCGAGCCACTGCGCCGCGGGGCCGAAACGTTCGGCCATCCCCTGCCGCTGGTCGGTCAGCGCCTCGCCAAAGCCTTCGGGTTCCTCGGGCGCCGCGACCGGCTTGCCCGGCAGCGACGGGCTGCCCTGCAACGCATAACCCGCGAGCCCGAGCATCACCGCCGCCCCGGCGAGCGGCCGCGCCGCCGCGGGCAGCTTGCCGAGCCACAAAATCCCGCCGATCGTTACCGCCGCGGAAAGGATGACCCACAGCCAGATCATGCGATATCGTCCCCGTCGCTCGCGCCGCGCCGGAACCGGCCGAACGCCAGCCATCCGCCCACCGCGAGGAACAGCAGCGGCCCCAGCCACAGGAGCGCCGTCGCCCCGTCGAAGGGCGGATCATAGCTTACCCAATTGCCATAGCGCGCGACGAGCCAGGCCTTGATCTCGTCGGGGCTCTCGCCCGCCGCGATCTTGCTGCGCACCTCGTGCCGCATGTCGCCCGCGAGCGGTGCGTCCGAATCGGCGATCGACTGCCCCTGACAGACGAGGCAGCGCAGTTCCTCCATCAACGCCTTGGCGCGCGCCTCCTTGGCCGGATCGTTGAGCTGCTGATAGGCATAGGGCGCCGGCGGCAAACGGTCCTGCGCCGCCAGCGGCAGCGTGAACGCGCCAAGCAGGCAGAACAGGATCAGCCGCAACCTCACTTCATCGCCTCGATCTTCGCAACGATTTCGGGCACCTGATCCGCCAGGATCACGCCCTGGATCTGCTCGCGGATGATGCCCTTGCCATCGATCAGGAAGGTTTCGGGCACGCCCGAGGATCCCAGCGCGATCTGCACGCTGCTTTGCATGTCGGACCCGATGCGGTCGAACGGATTGCCATATTCATTGAGGAACATCGCGACATCATCGGGCCGGTCGCGGATCGCGATGCCGTCGATCGGGACCCCGGCGGCTTTCAGCGCCTCGAGCTGCGGCGCCTCGGCGCGGCACGGGATGCACCAGCTCGCGAACACATTGACCAGCCGCGGCTTGCCGTCGGCGAGCTGACTGCTCTTCAGCCCTTCGACCCCGGCGGTCGCGGGCGGCAGGTCGAACAGGGGCATCGGCTTGTCGATCCACTGCGACTGGATCAGCGTCTCGGCGGGCGTCGTCAGCCGATAGATGAAGGCACCGAACAACAGCCCCATGACCGCCAATGGCACAAAAAGGACCCAGCGATTCTTCATGGCGCAAAACGCTCCTGTGACTTGCGGTGGCGGCGCGAGCGCCAGATGGCGAGCAACTGCGCGCGGCCGAGCAAAGACAGCGTCGCGCCGATCGCGATCAGCGCGCCGCCGAGCCAGATCCACCACACCAAAGGTTTCCACCACAGGCGGATCTGGTAGCGGTCGGCGCGGCCGTCGTCGCTCGTCACCGGCTGGCCGAGCACCGCATAAAGCTGTCCGCCCGGCCGCGTGAGCAGCGCCGCCTCGTTCGTCTCGGTCGGCGCGGTGCCCATCAACCCCGGAAATGTCCGCGCCTCAGGACGCATCGTGAAGCGGCTTCCCGACGCGGTGGTCGCAACCAGCGTGCCCTCGATCGCGGTATAATTGGGCCCCGCGACGGGCTTCACCCCGGCGAACTTCACCGAAAAATCGCCGATCCGGATGTCGTCGCCGGGCGCCGCCGCGACCAGCCGCTCCTTGATGAAGGCGCTTTCGGCGCCCATGCCCGCAAGGCAGACCGCGACGCCGAAATGCGCGACGACCATGCCCCAGGTCGGCAGCGGCGTGCGGCGGAGGTTGCGTCCCCACAAGGGCGCGAGGCTCGCGACCGCGACGACGCCCGCGACCGTCATGCCGAGCAGCGGCAATATGCCGACCTTGCCGCCGAACAGCACGAGCCCGAACAGCACCGCCGCCCCTGCGAACACCGCCAGCGGCAGCCGCGACCACAGCCGCTTCCCGTCGTCCTTGCGCCAGCTCAGGAGCGGTCCCGCCACCATGACGAGGCAGAGGATCAGCGCGAGCGGCCCCGCAACCTTGTTGTAATAGGGCGGCCCGACCGAAATCTTCTCGCCCATCGCCTCGGCGACGATCGGATAGAGCGTCCCCAAAAGCACGAGCGCGAGGATCGTCGTGAGCAGCAGGTTGTTGATGACGAGCGAGCCTTCGCGGCTCAGCAGCGCGAATTTCTTGCCTTCGGCGACGCTGCCGGCGCGCAGCGCGAACAGGGTCAGCGCGCCGCCGATATAGATCGCCATCAGGACGAGCAGGAATGTCCCGCGCTCGGGATCGACGGCAAAGCTGTGAACGCTCGTCAGCAGCCCCGACCGCACGATGAAGGTCCCGACCATCGACATCGAAAAGCCGATCACCGCCAGCATCACCGTCCACGCGCGCAGCGCGTTGCGCGTCGCGGTCACCGCGACCGAATGGAGCAACGCCGCACCGGCAAGCCAGGGCACGAGCGACACATTCTCGACCGGGTCCCAGAACCACCAGCCACCCCAGCCGAGCTCATAATAGGCCCAGTAGCTGCCCGCCGTGATCCCCAGCGTGAGGAAAATCCAGCTGCCGAGCACCCATGGCCGCATCGCGCGCGCGAAGGCCGGGCCGATTTCGCGCGTGATCAGTGCGCCCACGGCAAAGCTGAACGCCACCGACAACCCGACATAGCCGACGTAAAGCGTCGGCGGGTGGAAGGCGAGCCCGATGTCCTGCAGCAGCGGATTCAAACCCTGCCCGTCGGGCGGCGCGACCGGCAAGCGCTTGAACGGGTTCGACGAAAAAAGCAGGAAAGCGAAGAAGCCAAGACTCAGCGCCGCTTGGGCGCTCAATGTCGCAACCAGCGTATCCTCGCGCAGCCGTTTCTCGAAAATCGCGATCAGTCCGCCCGACAGCGACAGGATCATCAGCCACAGCAGCATCGACCCTTCGTGATTGCCCCACGTTCCCGCGACCTTGAAGATCATCGGCTTCAGGCTGTTGCTGTTGCGCGCGACCAGTTCGACCGACATGTCCGATCGCACGAACAGCGCGATCAGCAGGCCAAACGCCGCTGCGGTCAGGACGCCCTGCGCAACGCTCGCCGGGCGCACCAGCGCCGCCAGATCCTTCGGCCCGCCGCGCAGGAACAATATCCCCGCGACGAGCGACAGGCACGCAAGCGCCGCGGCGATCCACAACAGGGCCAGGCCGAGCTCGGCGATCATCGGGCGAAGCCCTTACACCACAGGCCGTCATTGCGAGGAGCGAAGCGACGAAGCAAACTCCAGCTATCGGCACGAAGGATCGCGAGCTGGAGATTGCTTCGCTCCGCTCGCAATGACGGAAATGCAGTGAAGCTCATGGCCACGTCGTCGCCTTCACATTTTTCGGCGCCTTCATATTCTTCGGCATCTCGCCCATCTGCGGCGGCATATAACGCTCGTCATGCTTCGCAAGGATGCGGTCCGCCACAAAAGTCCCGTCGGCGCGCATCCGGCCGTCGGCGACCATGCCGCTCTCCTCGCCGAACAGGTCGGGGACGATGCCCTTATATTCGACCGGCACCGTCGCCTTGCCGTCGGTCGCGACGAAGCGGATCGTGAGGCCATCCGACTGCCGTGCGATGCTGCCCTTGGCGACCATGCCGCCCAGCCGCATCGCTTCGCCGACCGCGGCCTTGCCGCCCGCGACTTCCGCGGGCGTGCGAAAATAGGCCGCCTCGTCGCGCAGCGCGCTCGCCGCGAGCACGCCCGCGCCGGCAATGCCGCCCAGCGCGACCAGCGCCAGGGCCAGCCGTTGATGCTTGGCCTTCACTTGCGATCCTTTCGCAGCGCGTCGCTGCGCTTTTCGGCCTTTTTCATCGCGCGCCAGTTCGTCCACAGCACCGCGCCGGTCAGCACCGCCGTCAGCCCATAGGCCGCGGCGACGAACGCCCATTGACCGCCCCCGCTGATCACCCCCGTCACGTTCAGACCCCCTCGTCGTCGGCCAGTCGCCGCAGCCGCGCCGTGACGCGGTTGTCGGCGATTATCCGCCGCATCCGCATCAACACCAGGGCTCCGAATAACAGCGAAAAGCCGAACAGGGTCAAGCCCAGCGGCCACAGCAAGGCGCCGTCGATGCTCGAACCGCGCAGCGTGATGCTCGGCCCCTGATGCAGGCTGTTCCACCAGACGACGCTGCGGTTGATGATCGGAATGTTGATCGCGCCGACCAGCGCATAGATCGCCGCGCCGCGCGACAGCGAGCCGCCCTGCCTTTGCCCGTCGTCGCCGCTCGTCAGCGCGATGAATCCGGCATAGAGGAACAGCAGCACGAGCATCGACGTCATCCGCCCGTCCCATTCCCACCAGGTCCCCCAGGTCGGGCGGCCCCAGATCGATCCGGTCGCGAGGCACAGCGCGGTGAACAGCATCCCCGGCACCGCGATCGCGCGCGCCGCGATACCCGACAGCGGGTGCCGCCACACGAGTTGCACCAGCCCGGCGATCGCCAGCGACGTCCAGCCGCCCATGCCGAGCCACGCCGAGGGAACATGGACGTAAAGGATGCGCGCGGTCTCGCCCTGCTTGTAATCGCCGGGGACCATCGCCAGCCCCGCCCACGCGCCGGCGAGCACGAGCAACAGCCCGACGCCGAGCAGCCACGGCGTCAGCGGCTTGGCGATCGCCAGGAAACGGGTCGGATTGGCATAGGCGTGCATCGGTTTCGCGTCGTCCTTAGGCGAGCCGCGCAGGCCGGTCCAGCAATTTGCCCCGCGCGCTCGACGCACCGCTGTCACAGCGGCGCGCAGCAAAGTCACCCCTCGGGCCGCGTCCAGATCCAGCTTCCCGTCACGACGGCGGCCACCACCGGCAGCATCACCCACGGCCAGGGCGACAGGATCGCGGCAAGGACGATGCTGACAGCGAACGCGGCGGTGGCGGCGATCTTGCCCTTGCGGCTGATCGCGCCCTTCTCGCGCCACGCGACGATATGATGTCCGAAATGCGGGTGGTTCAGCAGCCAGTTTTCAAGCCGCGGCGACGAACGCGCAAAACAAAAGGCCGCGAGGATGACGAACGGTACCGTCGGCAGCAACGGCAGGAAGGCGCCGATCGCGCCGAGACCCAGCGAAGCCCAGCCTGCGACCAGATAGAAATGCCGTTTCATCGGGTGCTGGCTTAGCGGAATTGGCGGAGCGCGCCAGCCCTGCCGCGAGCGCATGACCGCTCTGGATTGCTTCGTCGCTTCGCTCCTCGCAATGACGAAACTTTGCGAATCTCCGTCATTGCGAGCGAAGCGAAGCAATCCAGCGCGTCCCAGCGGCCAGTCCGATCTTCGAGCTAACCCCGCCCGATCAGCTTCTGCGCCATGCGGTCGGCGACGACCGACGCGGGGGTGCCGCTCGTCTTGCTCTCGGCCCAGATTTCGGCGAGGCGGCCGGGGATCTGGTGGATGCGGCTTTCGACTTCTTCGCGGTTACCCTGTCCCAGATATTCGAGCGCGACGTTGATGATGCCGCCCGCGTTGATCACATAATCGGGCGCAAAGACGATCCCGCGGTCGTGGACGCGCTGGCCGTCGAGCGCGGTCGCCAGCTGGTTGTTCGCGCCGCCCGCAACGATCGGCACGCGCAGCTTTGCGATGCTCGCCTCGGTCAGGATCGCGCCGAGCGCATTGGGGCTCAGCACATCGGCCTCGACCTCCATGATCGCCGCCGAATCGGCAAGATCGGCGCCCAGTTCCTCGGCGAGCGCCTTCGCGCGCGCCAGATTGACGTCGGCGAGGGTCAGCTTGGCGCCCTCGGCCGCGAGCCGCCGCGCGACGCCGCCGCCGACGCTGCCGACGCCCTGGATCGCGATGCGGACATCCTTCGCACTGTCGGTGTTCAGGCCCTCACGGATCGCCGCCTTGATGCCCAGATAGACGCCCAGCGCGGTGAACGGCCCCGGATCGCCGCCGGCATCCGCGCCGCTCACCACCGGCAGTCCGCTGACATGCTTCGTATGTTTGGCGATTTCGACCATGTCGGCGTCGTTGATCCCGACGTCCTCGGCGGTCACATAGGCGCCGCCCAGCGACTCGACCGCGCGGCCGAACGCCGCGAGCAGTTCGGGGGTCTTCGCGGCGCCCTCGTCGGCCAGGATCACGCCCTTGCCGCCGCCCATCGGCAGCCCCGCCATCGCATTTTTATAGCTCATCCCGCGCGACAGGCGCAGCGCGTCGGTGATTGCGGCGGCGCGCTGCGGATAATGCCAGTAGCGCACACCGCCCGCGCCCGGCCCGAGGTGCGTCGAATGGACGGCGATGACCGCGGTCAGCCCGCTGGCACGATCGCGGAACATGTGGACATGTTCATGATCGTCGAAATCGGCGAAATCCCAGACAGCAGACATGCGCGGCTCCTCGCATTAGAAAATTACGTCAAAACGCAATAATCCAATAAGGGCGGAGAGTCACCCCAAATCCCGCATATGCGCAACGATCAAGTAATGGGGCGACCAACGGGGCTCGAACCCGCGACCTCCGGTACCACAAACCGGCGCTCTAACCAACTGAGCTATGGTCGCCACACGCCGCGCGAAACCGCCTGCGACAGCGCGCGGCGATAGGCGCGCCCTCCCCCTTCGTCAAGCATTGTTCGCACGCGCGCAAGCCACTAAAAGCCGCCTCATGGCTGGCAAGGATCACGTCGACTTGGCGACATCGGGCGCCGACCGCACCGCGCAGCGGCTCGCCGCCGTTCCCGGCATCCGCCGCGCGCCGACGCCAAAGCTGCAACAGTTCATGCTGTCACGCTTCCTCGACTCCGAAACCTGCGCCGCGCTGATCGCGCAGATCGACCGCGACGTGCGGCCTTCGACGATCGCCGACCCGAACGGCGACGAGGCGTTTCGCACCAGCACGACCTGCGACCTCGACCACCGCGACCCGCTGGTGATCGGCGTGAACGACCGGCTCCACGACCTCACCGGCATCCCGCGCGAATATGGCGAGCCGATGCAGGGCCAGCGTTACGACGTCGGGCAGGAATTCAAGGCGCACACCGACTATTTCGACCCGCACGGCGCCGACTGGGAAACCTATTGCGCGATCCCGGGCCAGCGAAGCTGGACGCTGATGATCTATCTCAACGAGCCGGCGGCGGGCGGCGCGACGCGCTTCCTCGCCACCGGCAAGATGCACCAGCCCGAGGTTGGCAAGCTGCTCGCGTGGAACAATGTGCGCCCCGACGGCACCGCCAACCCCGACACGCTCCACCACGGGATGAAGGTGCGCAAGGGCCGCAAATATATCATCACCAAATGGTTCCGCGAACGGCCGTGGCCGTGGGCGGAGGGGGAAATGGGCTAACGGCCATCTCAAAACCCGTTCGTGTCGCGACACGAACGGAAATAGGGGTCGATTTGCACCGACCCCTCGTTAGAATTACCGCACCAGCCGATACTGGAAATTCAGCGTCAGCGTGTTCGCGACCTGCCCCGGCTCGACCGGCGTCGCCTTCGCCTCGGCTGCCATCAGCCCGCGCGCATAGGGCATCGGCGGCTGCGGCCCGCCAAAGCTGCCTTCGCTGATCGAGACCAGCTCGACCCCGCGAAAGCCGGCGAGCCGCGCATAATCCTGCGCCTTGGCCTCGGCCGATTTGATCGCCGCGCCGCGCGCGCCGACCAGCTGCGCGTCGGCGTCCTTCATCCCGAACCACGGCCCTTCGATATTGGTGCCGCCGGCGGCGACGAGCGCGTCGAGCAGCGGGCCGATATCGTCGATCTTTCCCGTGGTCGCACGCACCGTGTTGCTGACCTGATAGCCCAGGAAACGCGGCGGCTGGCTGTCGGTGCGGTTGTTATAGTCATATTGCGGCGACAGGTTGATGCCGCTTGTCTGGATGTCCTCGGCCTTGATCCCGCGCGCCTTGGCGGCGGCGATCAGCTTGTCCATCGCGGCGGCATTGGCGCGCATCGCCTCGACCGCGGTCGGCGCGGTTGTGGTGACACCGGCACCGACCGTCGCCTGGTCGGGGCGCGAGCGCACTTCTTCGCTGACCGAAAAGGTCAGGATCGGGCCCTGGGTCGTTGCTGCCGTCACCGTCGAACCTCCTTGCTGCGCGATTGCGGGCGTGGCGGCGATCAGCGCCAGTCCGGTTGCCATAGCGGTGAGCATTTGCTTCGTCATTTCATTCTCCTGTGAACCGAGGTTCCGGCCGTATCTGATCTCCACCCCGTAACGCAGACGGAATGGACCCGTTCCGGCCTTTGCGCGGACGGCGCTTGCATGATGCTGAACGCCGCAGTAGCGCGCCGTTCATCATGGCTGCTCCCATTCTCTCCTATGAAGGCCTCGGCCTCGTCCAAGGCAGCGGCTGGCTGTTCCAGGACCTCGACATCTATGTCGGCGAACGCGACCGGCTGGCGCTGATCGGCCGCAACGGCGCGGGCAAGACGACCTTGCTCAAACTGCTCGCCGGCCGCATCGATCCCGACAAGGGCAAGCGCGTGATCGTTCCCGGCACGCATGTCGTGATGCTCGAACAGGAACCCGATTTCCGCCCCTTCGCGACGCTGATGGATTTCGCGATTGCCGCGCCCAATGCGCCCGAGGAATATGAGGTCGCCGCGATCGCCGACCAGCTCGGCATCGACATGAGCCGCACCGCCGCCAGCGCCTCGGGCGGCGAGCGCCGCCGCGCCGCGCTGGCCCGCGCGCTCGCGCAAAACCCCGACGTGCTGCTGCTCGACGAACCGACCAACCACCTCGACCTCGCCGCGATCGACTGGCTCGAATCCTGGCTCGCGCGCTACACCGGCGCCTTCGTCGCGATCAGCCACGACCGCACCTTCCTCACCCGCCTCACGCGCCAGACTTTGTGGCTCGACCGCGGCAGCATCCGCCGCAAGGAAATCGGCTTCGGCGGCTTCGAGGAATGGAGCGACGTCGTCGCCGCCGAGGAAGCCCGCGCCGCGCAGCGCCTCGATTCCAAACTGCGGCTCGAGGCGCACTGGCTCGAACGCGGCGTCACCGCGCGCCGCAAGCGCAATCAGGGGCGGCTCGAGAAGCTCAAGGAAATGCGCGCCACCCGCGCCGCAATGATCGGGGGCCCCGGCGTCGCCAAGCTCGGCCTTGCCAACGACGACGTCCGCTCGAAGTCCGTCATCGTTGCCGAGGGTGTGTCGAAAAGCTTCGGCGACCGCACGATCATCAAGAATTTCGATTTCCGCGTTCAGCGCGGCGACCGCATCGGCATCGTCGGCGCGAACGGCGCGGGCAAGTCGACCCTGCTCAAACTGCTCACCGGCGAGATCGAGCCCGACGAGGGCAGCATCACCCTCGCCCCGACGCTCGACGGCATCATCATCGACCAGCAGCGCAGCCTGATGTCGCCCGACAAGACCGTCCGCGACATCCTCGCCGACGGCGGCGACTGGGTCGAGGTGCGCGGCGTCAAAAAGCATATCCAGGGCTATCTCAAGGAATTCCTCTTCGACCCCGGCGTCATGGAAGCGAGCGTTGGCGCGCTGTCGGGCGGCGAACGATCGCGGCTGTTGCTGGCGCGCGAATTCGCCCGCGAATCGAACCTGCTCGTGCTCGACGAACCGACCAACGACCTCGACCTCGAAACGCTCGACCTGTTGCAGGAAGTGATCGCCGACTATGCCGGCACCGTGCTGCTCGTCAGCCACGACCGCGACTTCCTCGACCGCACCGTCACCGTGACGCTCGGCCTCGACGGATCGGGCAAGGTCGATATCGTGGCCGGGGGTTACGCCGATTGGGAAGCGAAGCGGGTCAAGCCGAACAGCGTCAAAGCCAAGGCCGCGACCGCCGCAGCCCCGCCGCCGCCAACCGCGCGCAAGAAATTGAGCTACAAGGATCAGCGCGACTACGACCTCCTGCCGAGCCGGATCGAGGCGATCGAAAAGGAAATGGCGGGGATCGAGAGCGAATTATCCGACGGCAGCCTCTTCACGCGCGACAACGCGCGATTTAGCGCACTGACGGCGAAACTCGAAACGCTGCGCGAGGAAAAGGCGGCGGCGGAAGACCGCTGGCTGGAACTGGCCGAAGAGGTCGAAGCGCTGGGATAATCGCCCCCCTAGCGTCTACTTTGGGGTGGGGAGCGGACGTTGACCTTCTCCCGCACGCGGGAAGAGAGACGAATGTCCACTTCCGGTCGAAACCAGCCATTCTCATCACCCCGTCCCGTAAAAGCGCGCCAGCCGGTCGAGCGCCAGCCCCAGCACCAGCTTGCCCGACCGCGCGGGCCACCCCAGCCCTTTCTCTGCGCCGCCAATCCCCTCCCCCGCGCAAATCACGCGCCAGCAAATATCGGCCAGCCCCGGCCCCACCGCATCGAGCGCCGCGTGAAAGCGCCGGTGCGCGTCGATCCGCGCGAGCGACGCGTCGGACGCGCGCGCCCCGCCCCGGCTCTTTCCCGGCGGGGCGGCGTCCCAGCGCATCGTCACGCGCGACGACAGGCCCGCGCGCTCGTAATCGGCGCGCAACCGCTCGCCCGCGCCCAGTTGCGCGGGGGTAAGCATCCCGCGTGACGCCAGCCAGCCGATCGGGCTTTCGCCGACATTCACCGTCACATGCCGCATCGCCTGCGGCCCCGTCTTGCCGGGATCGATCCGGTCGTCGGGGTGGATGCGCGTTTCGAGGCGGCGTGCGGTCATGCGATTCTCCTTTGCTGCACGCCGCGCTTGACACTGGATTATTTTGTAGGAAAGAAGAAACCGATTTGGTTATTCAAGGGTCGGCCATATGATCAACAGCATTCGTTCCGTCCGCCGTGCCAAGGGCCTGACGCTCGAGGAAGTCGGCCAGCGCTGCGTTCCGCCGACCACCGCGCAGACGATCGGCCGGCTCGAAACCGGCACGCGCACGCTGTCGCTCGGCTGGATGAACCGCATCGCCGCCGCGCTCGGCGTCGATGCCGCCGAACTCGTCCAGCTGCCGCAGGACACGCAGCTCACGATCACCGCGCTGCTCGGTGCCGAGGGCGCGCAGGCGCCGACACGCATCGAACAGGCGCTCACCGCGCGTCCGGGCGAGGATATGGTCGCGGTGCGCGTCACATCGTCGATCGGCGACTATCGCGCGGGTGATGAAATCTGGTGTCGCCGGATCGAGGGCGACTGGGCCAGCGCGCTCAACCGCGATCTGCTCGTCCCCCGTCCCGCCGGCCGCTTCTTCTTTGCGCGCCTGCTCAACGTCGACGGCGAAAAGCTCCACCTGCTCCCGCTCGGCACCGGCCAGCGCCAGCAGGTCGTCAGCAACCCGCCTTGGGCCGCGGTCGCCGTCCGCCTGCTCCGGTCGCTGTAAACCCATGACCCACATGACGGGATTCGTCATTGCGAGCGAAGCGAAGCAATCCAGGGCGGTTAACGCAAACCCTGGATTGCTTCGCTTCGCTCGCAATGACGCCCGGGGTTGATCGGATGCCCCCCCTCCGCGTCCTCAGCATCGCAACCCTCTTCCCCGACGCCGCGCGCCCCAACTTCGGCCTGTTCGTCGAGAAGAGCCTTCGCGCGCTCGCCGCAGAGCCCGGGATCGACCTCACGATCGTCGCCCCGGTCGGCCTGCCCCCCTTTCCGCTGTCGCTTCACCGGCGCTACCGCGCGCTTCGCGATCTGCCGCCGGCCGAGCAACGGAACGGCCTCACCGTCCTGCGCCCGCGCTTCACCTTGATCCCGCGCTACGGCGCGCGCTTCAACCCGGCAGCGGTCGCGCGCGCGGTCCTCGCTGCCGTGCAAAACCGCCCATTCGACGTCGTCGACGCCCAATTCTTCTACCCCGACGGCCCCGCCGCGATGCGCGTCGCCGATGCCCTCGGCCTCCCCTTTTCGGTCAAGGCCCGCGGCGCCGACATCAGCCATTTCGGCCATGATCCCGCGACACGATCGCAAGTGATCGAAGCCGGCGCGAAAGCCGCGGGCCTGCTTGCCGTCTCCGACGCGATGCGCTGCGATATGGCCGCCATCGGCGTCGATCCGGCCAAGGTCGCCGTCCATTATACGGGGATCGACACCGCACGCTTTCACCCCGGCGACCGCGCTGCGGCGCGCGCCGCGCTCGGCATGGGGGGCGCCCCCGCGATCCTGACGGTCGGCGCGCTCATCGCGCGCAAGGGACAGGCGCTGGTGATCGACGCCCTGCCCGCGCTGCCGGGCGTCCATTACTGGATCGCCGGGGCCGGCGAAGAGGAAGCCCGCTACCGCGTGCGCGCACGCGACCTCGGCGTCGAACCCCGCGTCCATTTTCTGGGCTCCGTCGCTAACGTCGACCTGCCGCAACTCTATCGCGCGGCCGACGTCGTCGTTATGCCTTCGGTCAGCGAAGGCCTCGCCAATGCGTGGGTCGAGGCGCTCGCCTGCGGCACGCCGATCGTGATCAGCGACGCGGGCGGTGCCGCCGAACTCGTCACCTCGCCCGTAGCGGGCCGCATCGTCGCCCGCACGCCCGAAGCGATCGCCGACGCGGTGCGAGCCGTAATCGCGGATCCTCCCGCGCCGTCCGGCGTGGCGGCCAGCCTCGGCGGACGCTTCGACTGGGATCGCAACGGCCGCGAACTCGCCGACCATCTGCGGCGCTGCGCGGGGCGCTAGATACGACAACGCCGGCCCGCTCGAACAGCGGACCGGCGCCGGTTTTTCCGATATCGGGCCTCAGACGACCGCGCCGTCGTCCTTGCGCTCGACCCGTTCGCCGCCCTCGGTCGCGGCCGAGACGCGCGGCACGAAACTGTGCGGGCCGACCTTCAGCCACACGAGAACCGGGGTCGACATCAGGATCGACGAATAGGTGCCGACGAACACGCCGAACAGCATCGCGGCGGTAAAGCCGAAAATGACGTCGGGGCCCATCACCAGCAGCACGCCGAGCGCGAGCAGGATCGACACGCTGGTCATCACGGTCCGCGCCAGCGTCTCGTTGATGCTGAGGTTGAGCAGCGGGACAATGTCCATCTTGCGATATTTTTTCAGATTCTCGCGAATGCGGTCATAAACCACGATCGTGTCGTTGAGCGAATAACCGACAATCGTCAGCAGCGCCGCGACGCTGTTGAGGTCGAACTGGATCTGCGTCACCGCGAAAAAGCCGAAGGTCAGCGCGACTTCGTGGAACAGGCGGCCGAGCGCGCCGACGCCGAACTGCCATTCGAAGCGGATCCAGATATAGATCGAGATGCCGAGCATCGCGAGCGCGAGGCTGATCGCGCCGGTGCGCAGCAGCTCTTCGGACACTTTGCCCGACACGGTTTCGACCGATCCGGTCTTCGCAGTCGGAAAAGCCTTTTTGATGCCCGCCACAAGCTGCTGCCCCGCACGCTCGGCGGCGGCCTTGTCGCCATCGGGAAGCGCGGTGCGGATCGACACCGCGCTGTCCGACCCGAATTGCTGGATCGTCGCCTCGCCGACGCCGATCTCGCCCACGGCTTCGCGGATATCCTCGATCGGCGGCATCGCTTGGGTGAATTCGACGCGAACCGACTGGCCGCCGACGAAGTCGATGCCGAGGTTCAGCCCCTTTACCGCGACCAGCGCGATCGAAATCACGACCAGGAAAAAGCTCATGAAAGAGGCGAGCTTGCGCCACTTCAGGAAATCATAATTGGTGTCGTCGGGGACGAGTTTGAGCAGGCGCATCTTTCGGTCCCTCCTTTAGATATTGATCGTCGTCGGGCGATTGGTTCGCAGCCAGTGGGCGACGAACATGCGCGTGACGGTGACGGCGGTGAAGACGCTGGTGACGATGCCGATGGTCAGCACCACCGCAAAGCCCTTGATCGGGCCCGAACCGAACCAGAACATCAGCCCCGCGGCGATGACATTGGTGACGTTCGCGTCGAAAATCGCGCGGCTTGCCTCGGTATAGCCGAGCTCGACCGCCTGGAACGGCCGCCGCCCGCGTTTCAGTTCTTCGCGAATGCGCTCGTTGATCAGCACGTTCGCGTCGACCGCGGCGCCGACGGTGAGCACGAAGCCGGCGATACCGGGAAGGGTCAGCGTCGCGTTGAACGCGGCCATGATCGCGATGATCAGGAAGACGTTGAAGATCAGCGCAAGGTTCGCATAGACGCCGAAACGGCCATAAACGACGAGCATCAGCGTCAGCACGGAGACCGTCGCGATGATCCCCGCCAGCACGCCCTTTTCGATCGAATCCTGACCGAGTTCGGGCGAAACGGTGCGCTCCTCGACCACGGTCATCTTCACCGGCAAAGCGCCCGAACGCAGCGAGATCGCCAGCGCATTGGCGCTCGCGACGCTGAAGCTGCCCGAAATCTGCGCGCTGCCGCCCAGGATCGGCTCGTTGATCGACGGCGCCGACAGCACCTTGCCGTCGAGCACCATGGCGAATCGTTTGCCGACATTCTGCGCGGTCACCTTGGCAAAGGTGCTCGACCCGCCCGAATCGAAGCGGATCGACACGACCGGCTGATTGCTCTGCGGGTCATAGCTTTGCTGCGCGTTGATCAGCTGTTCGCCGCTGATCATCACCTGGCGGCGGAGCACTTCGAAAGCCGCGCCATTGCCCTCGCCCTCGGCATAGGGGACGATCTCGCTGCCCACCGGCACGCGGCCCGCGGCGGCTTCGGCCGGGTCGGCGTTGGTGTCGACCATGCGGAATTCGAGCCGCGCGGTCTTGCCGATCAATTCCTTGAGCGCGGCGGGGTCCTGAAGCCCCGGAACCTGCACGACGACGCGGTCGTCGCCTTCGCGGATGATCGTCGGTTCGCGCGTACCGAGGGCATTGACGCGCTTGTCGATGATGTCGCGCGCGGTATCCATCGCGTTCGCGACCGCCTGCGACTGTCCGGCGCTCGTCGGGGTCATCACGATCCGCTGCGAATCGACGACATTGATGTTCCAGTCGCGCTGCCCGGTCAGCCCCGCGCCCTGCGTCTCGCTGAACAGTCGCTCGCGCGCTTCGTCGAGCTGCGCCTGATCGCGGACGAGGAAGCTGATCTTGCCGCCCGCCGTCGACAGTTCGCCGATCGCGATATCGTCGTCGGGACCGCTGTCGCCGCGCATCGCGGTGCGCACCGTCTTTTCCATGTTGGTGAGCTGCGTCTTGCGCAGGTCGGCGATGTCGGCCTCGAGCAGCAAGTGGCTGCCGCCGGCCAGGTCCAGCCCCAGATTGACCTTCGCCTGCGCAAAGCCCGGCAGGCTCTCGAACGTCTTGGTGGGCAGGAAACTGGGAATAGAGAAGAGAATACCGAGCAGCAGGATGATGCTGATGCCGATGGTCTTCCAGCGCGGGAAATCGAGCATGGTCTAGAAATCCGATAGCAAGAGCGGAGGCCGCAGAGAGAGCCGGCCCCGCCGCGTCAGTCGTTGGCGGGCTTGCCACCGGGCTGCAGAACGTCGGCGAGGGTCGACTTCACGACCTTGATCTTGACGCCCTGTGCGATTTCGACATCGACGAAATCATCGTCGACGCGCGTGATCTTGCCGACGATGCCGCCGCCGGTCACCACCTGATCTCGCGGCTTCACCGCCGCGACCTTGGCGCGATGTTCCTTCGCGCGCACCTGCTGCGGGCGGATCAGGAAGAACCAGAACACCGCGAAGATCAGCAGATAGGGGACCAGCATCAGGAAACCGGCAGCCCCGCCGCCCGATCCGGCCGCCTGGGTCAGAAGCAATTGCGTCGACATGGATGAAGAACTTTCGTTACAGGCAGCGCCCGATCCCCTCCGGAGCGAGCGCGCAAATATGGCGCGGCGCCTATCATGCAGGGGCCGTGCGCGCAACCGGTCGTGCGCGCCCCTCCCCCATGGCAAGCGCGGCCGAAATGGGGTTCCGGACCGCAAGATCAAGCCCGCGGCGTCAATCGGCCGTAAAGCAACCATCCCCCTGCTTCGACTTTGCTCAGGAGAGCCTTGCATCCCCCGCCAAGGCGCGCTAGGGGCCTCGCCTGCCCAATCGGGCCGGTCGGGACGTAGCGCAGCCTGGTAGCGCATCACACTGGGGGTGTGGGGGTCGGAGGTTCGAATCCTCTCGTCCCGACCAAAATTACCTGACAATCCGACAGCATCCTGACAGGATTGCGCGCCAAGGGGCCCCGGCGCCGCGCTGCGCCGCAATGCCATCGACGCGCGGTGCCGCGCACCAACGGAAAGCGCAAGGATATGCAGGCAGGCCTTTTGATCGTTGCCGCCGCATTCCTTACTTCCATCCTTTCGGGCATTTTCGGCATGGCGGGCGGGCTCCTGTTCATGGGGGTGCTCGCATGGATGCTGCCCGCGACCACCGCGCTCGCGCTCCATGGCGTCATCCAGTTCGCGTCGAATGTCTGGCGCGCCACATGGCACCGCGCACACGTCGCCTGGCCCGTCCTCGCATGGTTCGGGATCGGCGCAGCGGCGGCGATCGGCTTCTTCTCGCTGCTGGTCCTCACCCCGACCAAATTCTACGTCTTCCTTGGCCTCGGCCTGCTGCCGATCCTCGTCTGGCTGCCCGAACGCTGGCTGGCGCTCGACGCGACCAATCGCTGGCACGCGATCGGCGGCGGCTTCGTCTCGACCGGTCTTGCGCTCGTTTCGGGTGTTTCGGGCCCGGTGACCGACCTGCTCTTCATCCATAGCAAGCTGAACCGGCATCAGGTTGTGGCAACCAAGGCGGTGATGCAGGCGATCGGCCACGCGTCGAAAATTTTCGTCTACGGCGCGCTGCTGCTCGGCGCCCAGGCGCGCGATATCGTCCCTCTGAGCGTCACCGTGATCGCGGTGCTCGCGTCGATGGCGGGCATCATGGTCGGCGCCGCGATCCTCGACCGCATCAGCGAGGCGCATTTCCGCGCGAGCCGCCGCTGGCTCGTCACGATCATCGGCGCGACCTTCCTTGTCCAGGCGATCCGGATCGCCGCCGGCTGAACGCGCCACGAATCCGCGGCCGGGCCCGTCCAGCCCGGCCGCGTCCCCGGTTACTCAGCCGGCGCCGGCGGTGCGGCGCGCGCCTTGCGCATCGCCGCCAGTTCGGCCTTGTCCACCGCGCCGTCACCGTTGGCATCGGCGCGCTTGATGAAGGCGTCGATCTTTTCCGGGCTCTTCAGGCTCGCGTCGCCGCGTCGCTCGGCGCGCTTTTCCATCATGCTGGTGACTTCGGCCCTGTCGAGCTTGCCGTCGCCATTGGCGTCGACCATCGCGAACATCCGTCCGCCGTCCTTCGGCTGTTGCGCTGCTGCAAGCGTCGGCAGCGAAAGCGCGACCGAGGCGGCAATCAAAATAGCTGTCTTCAAGTCATATCCTCTCAGATGGTTCGGCGAACTCGCCGGGCACCCCGGCGCGGGCATGGCGGCACGATGTCGCAAAATTATCCCAATATAAGAGGCGTCACGGCCGCAGCACGACCTTCCCCACCACCTCGCGGCGCTCGAGCATCGCAAAGCCTTCGCGCCAGTCGGCAAGGTCGAGCGAGGCATGGACGTGCGGCCGGATCCTGCCCGCGGCGGCCAGCGCATCGATCGCGTCGACATTCTCCGCGCCTCGTTCGGGAAAGCGGCGGCCATATTCGCCCGCGCGCACCCCGACGACCGAGAATCCCTTGATCAGCGGCATGTTCACCGACACCTCGGGTATCCGGCCCGAAGCAAAGCCGACGACGAGCAGGCGTCCGCCGAAACCGATACAGCGTGTCGATTCGTCGAATATATCGCCGCCGACGGGATCGAAGATCACATCGGCGCCCTTGCCGCCGGTCAGCGTCTTCACCGCCTCGCGAAAGCCCGGCTCGGCCGCAATCACCGCGTCGGGCGCATAGAGCCGCGCGATCGCATCGCGCTTTTCGGCGCTGCCCGCCGCCGCGATCACGCGCGCGCCGAGCGCCTTTGCCAGATCGACCGTCGCCAGCCCGACGCCGCCCGCCGCGCCGTGGACGAGCAGCCACTCGCCGGGTTCGATTCGCGCACAGCGGACGAGCGCGACATGGGCGGTCAGATAGGCGACCGGATAGGCGGCGGCCTCGTCCCAGTCCAGGCCGCCAGGTTTCGCTCGCAGCGCGCTCGCAGGAACGACGGCATATTCCGCCATCGCGCCGAAGCGATTCCCGCCGACGACCTTGTCGCCCGCCGTCCAGCCCGCCACCCCCTCACCCACCGCGTCGACCTCTCCGGCGAACTCCAGCCCCGACACGAAAGGAAGCCCCGGTTTCAGCTGATAGCCGCCGGACGTCATCAGAAGGTCGGGGAAATTCACCCCCGCCGCACGCACGCGCACGCGCACTTCGCCGGGACCCGGGACCGGCACCGGCAGATCGGCCAGCCCCGCACCGCCATGATCGGGGCGCAATTCACGCACCTGCAACGCCCGCATCGCGAAAAGCCTTTCCTACAATATTCCAATATGGTTCGTTTTAACCGTTCAACCAACCAAAAGGAGCGAATCATGCCACGACCCGACCCACTCGCCAGCGACGCCGACGCGTTGATCGACGCCGTCATCGACCGCGAAGGCCGATATGTAAACCACCCCGCCGACCGCGGCGGCCCCACTTGCTGGGGGATCACCCAGGCCGTCGCACGGGCCGAAGGCTATGCGGGCAGCATGCGCGACCTGCCGCGCGCCGAGGCGGCATCGATCTATCGCCGCCTCTATTGGCTGCGCCCCGGTTTCGACCGGGTCGCGCTGCGCGCGCCGCAGATCGCCGCCGAACTGTTCGACACCGGCGTCAACATGGGCACGGGCGCCGCGGCGGGTTTTCTCCAACGCGCGCTCAACGCGCTCAACCGCGCCGCGCGCGACTATCCCGACATCGCGGTCGACCGCGACATCGGCCCGCGCACGCTGTCGGCGCTCGACGGCTTTCTGAAAGCGCGCGGCAAGAGCGGTGAAACCGTCCTCCTCCGCGCGATGGAGGCGTTGCAGGGCGAACGCTACATCGCGCTCGCCGAACGCCGCCCGAGCCAGGAGGCCTTTCTCTACGGCTGGCTCGCAAACCGCGTCGGAGAGGGGTGACGGGTATCATTGTACCGGGACGTATCGTGAACTTTGACAACTTCCAGCAAAAGGACATGCGAGTATGAGCATCATCGAAGGCCTGATCGGCCCCATCGCCAAGCTGATCGACAAGATCATCCCCGACCCCGAGGCGCGCGACCGCGCCAAGCTCGAACTGCTGAAAATGGAAGGAAGCCAGGAAATGGAAGCGATCCGCACCCGGATGACCGCGATCGTCGCCGAGGCGAACAGCGCCGACCCGTGGACCAGCCGCGCGCGGCCGAGCTTCCTCTATGTCATGTACGCGCTCTTGCTCTGGGCGATCCCGATGGGGCTGATCGCCGCCGCGCGGCCCGAGATGGCGAAGGGCATCGCCGACGGCATGAACGCCTATCTCGCCGGAATCCCGGAGCCGCTCTACGCGCTCTTCGGCACGGGCTATCTGGGGTATACCGCTGCCAGAGCCTGGGGGAAAGCGAAGGGGCTCGAAAGCTAACACCCACATCCGTTCGTGCTGAGCTTGTCGAAGCACCGTTCTTCTTCGGAACATCGCAGGAGAAAGAACAGCCCCCTTCGACTGACTTGTCAGTCGCTCAGGACAGGCTTCGACAGGCTCAGGGCAACGGATTCAAAGGTGGGTTTCCTCCACCACCGCCGCCAAATTCGCGAGCGAGCTATTGAGCCCCGCTTCATGATCCTTCGCCGAAATCCCCGGAGGCACGTGATGCGCGTCGATCGTCACCAACGTCCCGCCGCTCTGCCGTGACAGATACCAGTGCATCTCCATCGTCCCCGAAAAGCGCGGGTCGTCGGATTCGAATTCGACCTGCCACACCACCAGCCGCCCGTCGTCGAGCGTCGGAATATAGACTTCCACGACATCGCTATCGTCGTCGCTCTTGGTCTCGACATCGGCATCGTCGAAGGTCAGCCGCATCAAAAAGCCGCCGCCCGCGCGCAGGTCGACATGCTCGAACGTCCCCGTCGCCCCCTCGGGCGGCAACCATCGCGCGAGCTTCGCCGCGCTCGTGAACGCCGCGAAGACATCGACCAGCGGCGCCGCGATCAGCCGTTCGGCATGATCGGTGCGCCGCGTCTTCTTGGTCGGTTTCAAGTCGGCCGGCTTCAGGCGAGCGCGGCTTTGACCGCCGCGACGGCGTCGTTCGCCGCGCCGCCGTCGGGGCCGCCGCCCTGCGCCATGTCGGGTCGCCCGCCGCCGCCCTGCCCGCCAAGCGCCGCGACCGCCGCCTTGACCAGGTCGACCGCGCTATGGCTGCCGGTCTTGTCGTCGGTCACCCCGACCGCGACCGAAGCGCGTCCGTCGTTGACCGCGACCAGCATCGCGACGCCGCTGCCGACCTGTTTCTTGAGGCCGTCGACCGTTCCGCGCAGTTCCTTGGGGTCCAGCCCGTCGACGACTTGCGCGAGGAACGCGGTATCACCCACCTGCTCGACCGCCGGCGCGCCGTTCGCGGCGCCGCCACCGCCCCCCATCGCCAGCGCTTTCTTCGCATCGGCCAGCTCGCGCTCGGCCTTCTTGAGCGCGTCGGCGAGCGCCGCGACGCGCGCCGGCACATCGTCGGGCGACGTCTTGAGCGCCGCGGCGGCCGTCTTCAAAGCTTCGTCGCGGCCGTTCAGCCACTGGCGCGCCGCTTCGCCGGTCAGCGCCTCGATGCGCCGCACGCCCGAAGAGACCGCGCTTTCGCTGACGATCTTGAACAGGGCGATGTCGCCCAGAGCGCGGACGTGCGTCCCGCCGCACAGCTCGACCGAATAATGCGTGTCGGTCGCCTTGCCCATGCTGAGCACGCGAACCTCGTCGCCATATTTCTCGCCGAACAGCGCGAGCGCACCCGCCGCGACCGCATCGTCGGGCGTCATCAGCCGCGTCGACACGGCTTCATTACCGCGAATCTGCGCGTTCACATCCGCCTCTATCTGCGCAATTTCTTCCCCGGTCAGCGCCTTGGGATGCGAGAAGTCGAAACGGAAACGGTCTTCGGCAACGAGGCTGCCCTTCTGCGTCACATGCCCGCCGAGCCGATTCCGCAGCGCCGCGTGCAGCAGGTGCGTCGCGCTGTGATTGGCGCGGATGCGATCGCGGCGTTCGGCATCGACCGTCAGTTGCACCGTGTCGCCGACCTTCAGCGTTCCCGCTTCCAGCTTCGCCTGATGCGTGTGCAGGCGGCCGAGCGGCTTGCCGGTATCGCTCACCGACGCCTTCGCGCCTTCGAGCGTCGCGATTGTCCCCGCATCGCCCATCTGGCCGCCGCTCTCGCCATAGAAAGGCGTCTGGTTGGTCAGCACCACCACCGCGTCGCCCGCCTGGACCTCGTCGACCGGCTTGCCATCCTTGACGAGGCCGATGACCGTCGCCTCGCCCGCGGTCGAAGTATAGCCGGTGAATTCGGTGCTGCCGTTGGTTTCGACCAGGTCGAACCAGATTTCGTCCGACGCCTTTTCGCCGCTGCCCTTCCACGCCGCGCGCGCCGCCGCCTTTTGCTGCGCCATCGCGGCGTCGAAACCCGCACGGTCGACCGCGATATCATTCGCGCGCAGCGCATCCTCGGTCAGGTCGTAGGGGAAGCCAAAGGTGTCATAGAGCTTGAAGGCGACCTCGCCCGCCAGCGTATCGCCCTTGCCCATGCCGGCGGTCGCCTCGTCGAGCAGCTTCAGCCCCTTGTCGAGCGTCTGGCGGAATTTCGTTTCCTCGCGCTCGAGCGTCTCGGCGATCAGCGGCTGCGCGCGGATCAGCTCGGGATAGGCGGCGCCCATCTCGGCGGTCAGCGACGGCAGCAGCCGGTGCATCAGCGGGTCCTTCGCGCCGAGCAGATGCGCGTGGCGCATCGCGCGGCGCATGATCCGGCGCAGCACATAACCGCGCCCCTCGTTCGACGGCAGTACGCCGTCGGCGACGAGGAAGCTCGATGCGCGCAGGTGATCGGCGATCACGCGGTGGCTGGCCTGCGTCGAGCCCTCGGCCGGAATCCCGGTCAGGTCGACCGATGCCGCGATCAGCGCCTTGAAGGTGTCGGTGTCATAATTGTCGTGGACGCCCTGCAGCACCGCCGCGACGCGCTCCAGGCCCATGCCGGTGTCGATGCTCGGCCGCGGCAGATCGACGCGCTCGCCACCCGGCTGCTGCTCATATTGCATGAACACCAGGTTCCAGATCTCGACGAAGCGGTCGCCGTCTTCCTCCGGCGATCCCGGCGGGCCGCCCCAGATATGGTCGCCATGGTCATAGAAGATTTCGCTGCACGGCCCGCACGGGCCGGTGTCGCCCATCGACCAGAAATTATCGCTCGTCGCGATACGGATGATGCGCTCGTCGGGCAGGCCGGCGATCTTCTTCCACAGGTCGAACGCCTCGTCATCGGTGTGGTAAACGGTCGCCGTCAGCTTCTCGGGCGCCAACCCCCAGGTCTTGGTGATCAGCGTCCAGGCGTGGTGGATCGCCTGCTCCTTGAAATAGTCGCCGAAGGAGAAATTCCCCAGCATTTCAAAGAAAGTATGGTGCCGCGCCGTATAGCCGACATTGTCGAGATCATTGTGCTTGCCACCCGCGCGGACGCACTTTTGCGCCGATACCGCGGTGCTGTAGGGGCGCTTCTCCAGCCCGGTGAAGACATTCTTGAACGGCACCATGCCCGCGTTGACGAACATCAGCGTCGGGTCGTTGTACGGCACCAGCGGCGCCGACGGTTCGATATGGTGGCCCGTCCCCCCGAAATAGTCGAGGAACGAACGGCGAATGTCGTTGGTCGATGTCATGCGCGCGATCTAGTGCGGAACGACGCGTTTCTCAAGCGCGATACGCGCGGCGGCGCTTGCCGCCTAGCGACGGCAAAGGCGATCGAGTTCCTCGTCGCTCATGCCCTCCTCGTCGATCAGCTTCTGCGATACATAGCGCACGTCATATTGCGCGATCCGATATTTGCCATCGTTGACGCGATAGAGCAGCACGCCGCCGCATGTTCCGGCAATTCCGGGATGCGAGCTGATGACGGCGAACAGTGCGTAGGCGCCCGGATAGGCCGCGTCGGGCGGATTGTTGAGCCAGCCGTCCAATCGGGCGGTGAAACGGCCGCTGCCCGTCTGGTGCATCTTCGCTTCGCGGCTGAACCGGGTCATCTCGTCGGTCGTCGCCTCGAGCTGCGGGTCCATCATCGCAGCCAGCGCGCGCCCGTTCCCGGCGTCGAGATTGTCCAGAAAGCGCGTCATATATTGGGTCGCCCCCGCGGTTTCGGCCGCGCTCGCCTTCCAGTCCGCGGGCACGGGCTTATAGGGATCGGTGGCGGGATCGAAGCAGGAAAAGGCCTGGCGAAAGTCCTTGATGATCGTGACGCCGCGGTCGACGTCGATCTCGTTGTCGAAAAAGAAGCGCCCGAACCGGGCGCTCTGTCCGCCGCATCGCTCGGCCGCCATCAGCTTTATCCGCTCGATGACCGGCGTATATTGGTTCTCGTCGATGAGCGGAACCGTTGCGGCATAGCCGCGGCCGGGC
Organism: Sphingopyxis sp. JAI108; assembly: GCF_013410105.1. Lineage (GTDB taxonomy): Bacteria > Pseudomonadota > Alphaproteobacteria > Sphingomonadales > Sphingomonadaceae > Sphingopyxis > Sphingopyxis chilensis. The sequence goes on along the minus strand of NZ_JACCCJ010000003.1, from coordinate 185,411 downwards.
ACCGCCTCGATCTTGATTTCGGGCGCGCCCGGTGCCGCCGCAAGCAATGCCGCCACGAAAATCGTCGCCATAATCCGTTCCCCACCTCTTCGCGCATCGCCCCCCGGCGCCGCGTCCTGCGCGCTATCGTGCGCAGGCGCGCGCGCGCCGGCAAGCCCAAATTTCGCTTGGGATCACAGGGCGGTCGCAATGCCCTTGCCGAGGTAGCAAGGCAGTTGGCGCAACACATCGGCCTTCGGCACGCCGTCTTCGATCAGGTCGGGCGGCACTTCGGACGTGTCGGTGCGCACGACGGTCCAGCCGGCGGCTGGCTCGGCGCGGTGAACAACGACGTAGCCGCAGTCCATCGTCCCGTCCTTGCGGTCGCCGCGAAAGTCGAAAGCGGCATAGACACCCGGCGGCTGCCCGGCGGGATCGATATACCAGCTGAGGCGCAGCGGGCGGATTTGCCCGTCGGCCCACAAGGTGCCCCGCTTGCGCTGGTTCATTTCCCATTCGAGCCGCGGATTGGATGCCTGGAACGAGAGGCGCAGCATCGCATAGGCCGCTGCGAAATCGCGCTTTGCCAGTGCAAGCGTATATTCGGCGAACCGGTCGACCGCTCCCTCCTCGTCGGATGCCGACGGCTGAAAGGACATCCCTTCGGGCGCGACGATCTGACGCTCCACTTCGGGCGCGAGCGTCAGCGGCGCGGCGAAAGCGGCCGGAAGCCCCGCCATCAAGGCCGCGGAGGCGAGCAGCGCGCGGCCTCCAGGCTCAATAGCCATAATAGGCGCCACCCTTCTCCCGCGCGCGCTGCCATGCCGGGCGGTCGTGACAGGCGTTCACAAATGAGGCCAGTTTGGGGTAGCGCGGCGCCATGCCCTGCATGACCGCAATCTCGGCGGGGAAGCTGAGCATGATATCGGCGGCCGACAGGCTGTCGCCGATGAAATGACCGCTCTCGCCGACGCGGCTTTCCATATATGCGAAGTGCGCGTCGAGTTGCTGCGCGATGCGCGGCTCGAGCGGGGCCGCCGCTTCGCCGAGGCGCGCGGTATAGATGCGCAGGAGGATCGGCGTCATCGCCGAGCCTTCGGCGAAATGCAGCCATTCGAGGTGCGTGATATAATCATCGCTGCCGCGTTCCGGCACCAGATGGCCGCCGCCGTGGCGTTCGCACAGATATTCGGTGATCGCGCCCGATTCGGTGATCACACGGCCCTTGCCGCCGGAGACGGAATCGTTGAACTCCTCGATCACCGGCGACTTGCCGAGCGGGTGAACCGCGAGCAATTCGGGCGGGGCGAGATTAGTGACGGGATCGCGGTCGTAATATTTGATTTCGTAAGCCGCGCCGATTTCCTCGAGCAGCCAGAGGATGCGCTGCGAGCGGCTGTTGTTCAGATGGTGGACGATCAGGTTCATGGACTTTCCTTTGGATCAGGGGCGATAGGGGCCGTTGCGGTCGATCAGCGCCGCGAGTTCGCGGACGAGTTTGGCGCCGAGAATGGCTGTCACATCGCCTACATCGCGACCGGGATGCAGTTCGACAATATCCGCCCCGACAATCGGCGCGGTCTGCTTGTGCAGCACGGCGAGCAGTTCGCGAACCGTCAGGCCGCCCGGCTCGGGATGCGCGACGCCGGGCGCTGCCGACGGGTCGAGCCCGTCGAGGTCGATCGATATATAGAGCGGGCCGTCGAGCACCGGGACGCGGTCGGGCGAGAAACCGGCCATCGGCACAATCTCGACGCCGAAGCGCTCCGCCTGCTCGCGGCAATGACGGTTAAGGGTGCGAATGCCGACCTGCACCAGCCGCTTCGCATGACCGGCCTCGCAGATACGCGCGAAGGGCGAGGCGTGGCTGCGCGGATTGCCGGCGAAATCATCATAGAGGTCGGGATGCGCGTCGAAGTGGAGGATCGTCACCGGTCCGTGGCAAGCGGCCGCCGCCTCGACGAGCGGGAAAGTGACCGCGTGGTCCCCGCCGAGCGCGAGCGGAATGTCTCCATCTTCGCGCACATAGGCAAGGTGGCGGCGGATCGCCGCATCGTCGCGCGCCGTGTCTTCGGTCAGCGGCAGGTCGCCGTCGTCGGTGAGGGCGATGTCGGTGCCGATTTCGACGCCGAGCTCGCTCGCCATATTGCCGCGGTCGCTCCACAGGGCGGCGCGGATCGCCGCGGGGCCGGCGGCGGCGCCGCGTTCGAAGCTGCTGTTGATGTCGGTGGGCAAGCCGAAAAGGCGGATCGCGGGCATGCGCCGCTTGTAGCCGCTGGCAGAAGCGGCGCAAGGATCAACGGCGGGCGGGCCGACCTGCTTGGGAGGGGGAGAGTGCAGGTCAAAGGGGCTGGTGGCCCGCCGCCGTCGGCCGGCCGGTTCAAGCAAGGCGAACCGGCCGGATGGCAATCAATTGTCGTCGTCGCCCTCGTCGTCGGGGCCGGCCATCATTTCCTCGGCCACCGCCTCGGTCCGGCCGCGGATCGCGGTTTCAAGCCGCTCCATCAACTCGGGATTGTCCTTGAGGAAGGTTTTGGAATTTTCGCGGCCCTGCCCGATACGGATCGAGTCATAGCTGAACCAGGCGCCCGATTTCTCGACGATGCCGGCCTTGACGCCCAGATCGAGGATCTCGCCGATCTTGGAAATGCCCTGCCCGTACATGATGTCGAATTCGACCTGCTTGAACGGCGGTGCGACCTTGTTCTTCACCACCTTCACGCGCGTCGTGTTGCCGACGATCTCGTCGCCATTCTTGATCTGGCCGGTGCGGCGGATGTCGAGACGGACCGAGGCGTAGAATTTGAGCGCGTTGCCGCCGGTCGTGGTTTCGGGATTGCCGTACATCACGCCGATCTTCATGCGCAGCTGGTTGATGAAGATCACCATGCAGCGCGAGCGGCTGATCGAGCCGGTGAGCTTGCGCAGCGACTGCGACATCAGACGCGCTTGCAGGCCGACATGGCTGTCGCCCATTTCGCCTTCGATTTCGGCGCGCGGAACGAGCGCCGCGACCGAGTCGACGACGAGCACGTCGATCGCGTTGGACCGGACAAGAGTATCGACGATTTCGAGCGCCTGTTCGCCGGTGTCGGGCTGCGACACGATGAGTTCGTCGATGTTCACCCCGAGCTTGCGGGCATAGACGGGGTCGAGCGCATGTTCGGCGTCGACGAAGGCGACGGTGCCGCCGCCCTTCTGCGCTTCGGCGAGCGTATGCAGCGCGAGCGTCGTCTTGCCCGAGCTTTCGGGGCCGTAGATTTCGATGACGCGGCCGCGCGGCAGCCCGCCGACGCCAAGCGCGATGTCGAGGCCGAGCGAGCCGGTCGAGATCGCCTCGACCTGCATGGCTTCCTTCGAGCCCAATTTCATCACCGAGCCCTTGCCGAACGCGCGATCGATCTGCGCGAGCGCGGCGTCGAGCGCCTTCTGCCTGTCCGTGTTGTTCACTGATTTCCCCGATTCGACGAGTGACAATTGTCCGGCCATGACCGTCCCTTTCCAGCTCTAGAGCGACGGCAGAAGCATCGCAATGCCAGACTATGTGCCACATTTGTTCTCATGGAACAAGAGGGGAACAATATAAAATCGACTTTGTCGAAAAGCGCGTTATTCCGCCGAAAACTCATCGAGCGCCGCCTCGATGTCGCTGATCCGGAACGGTTTCGTGATCAGCTTGCGATGCGCGTGCGCGGGCGGAAGGACATCGCCGCCGCCCGAAGTGAACGCAAAGGGAATGCCGCGTTCGGCGAGCGCATCGGCGACCGGCCAGCCCTTTTCGTCGCCGAGGTTGATGTCGACGAGCGCCCCCGCGAGCGATTCGGCGGCAATCAGCGCGAGCGCCTCCTCGTTGCTCGTCGCCTGCGCGGGCTCGGGAAGGTCGAGCGCGTCGAACATGTCGGCAAGCATCATGCCGATCAGCACATCGTCTTCGACGAGCAGGATGCGGCGATCACTGGCCATTGGGCACCCGATGCGCAGCATCGTCGAGCGCCGCCGAGGTCGCCTCGGCGAGCTGCGCGACCGAAAAGGGCTTGGGCAGAAAGGCGACATCGTCGATGTCGATCGACTGGCGGAGCTGTTCTTCGGCATAGCCCGACATGAACAGGACCGGCAGGTCGGGGCGTTTGGCGCGCATCGCACGCACCATCGCCGGGCCGTCCATCGTCGGCATCACCACGTCGCTGATGATCAAATCGACCTTCTCCATCTGTGCGAACCGTTCGAGCCCCTCTTCGCCCTGCGAGGCGGTCACGACGCTATAACCCGCGCGGGTCAACGCGCGTTCCGCCACGGCGCGCACCATATCCTCGTCCTCGACGAGCAGGATGGTGCCGGTGCCCCACTGGCTCTTCTTGGGCTTCGCGGGTGGCGGCGGAGCGACGGGAGCGTCGCCGCCGGCGCGGTGAACGGGCAGGTATATCGAAAAGCTCGTCCCCTGCCCCGGCTTGCTGTCGGCGAAGATATAGCCCGCCGACTGCTTGATGATGCCATAGACGGTCGACAGGCCAAGTCCGGTGCCCTTGCCGACATCCTTGGTCGTGAAAAAAGGTTCGAAAATCTTGGGCAGCACGTCGGCGGGAATGCCCGTGCCGGTATCGCTGACCTTGAGCGCGCAATAGTCGGCAGGGGGCATGAATTCATTGCCCATCTGCCGCACGTCGGCGGCCGAGACGGGATAGGTTTCGATCGTCAGCGTCCCGCCGCCCGGCATCGCGTCGCGCGCATTGACCGCAAGGTTGATGATCACCTGTTCGAGCTGGCCCGGATCGGCACGCACCGCGCCAAGGCCGCGGCCGTGATGCACCGAGAGCTGGACGGTCTCGCCGATCAGGCGCTTCAAAAGATGCGACACCTCCGAAATCACGTCGGGCAGCTGCAATATCTGCGGGCGCAGCGTCTGCTGTCGCGAGAAGGCGAGCAACTGCCGCGTCAGGCTGGCGGCGCGATTGGCGTTGCTGCGAATCTGCTGGATGTCGTCATAGTCGCTGTCGCCGGGCGTATGGCGCATCAACATCAGGTCGCACGCGCCGAGCACCGCGGTCAGGATATTGTTGAAATCATGCGCGACGCCGCCAGCAAGCTGGCCGACCGCCTGCATCTTCGACGCCTGCGCCACCTGGCGCTTGAGGCGCGATTCCTCGCTCGAATCCTTGAGGCTCAAAAGCACGGCCGCCTCGCCGAGCCCGCGCACGCCGACGACGCGCATCGACACGGGATCGCCGCTCTGCCCTGCGAGCCGGATCGACAGGTCGCCGCCGACCTGCTGTCCGCTGCTGTGGCGGCGGATCATGTCGGCAAGCGGCCCCTTGTCTTCACCGACGACGATGTCGCCGGGGTAGCGGGGCATCTTGCCTTCGGGAAGGCTCGCCGCCCGGACGAAGGCACGGTTCATATAAAGGAAGCGCCCGTCGCGATCGACCATCGCCAGCCCGAACGGCAGCAGCGACAGCAAGGTTTCGACATAGGTCTGCGCGGTGCCGCGGTCGGCCGGCCCCATTTCCTCGTCGAGCAACGCGAGCAGCATCGGCGTATTGCTGTCGGCGGGCGCTAGCGGGATCTGAATCAGCCGCACGGGCGTCGCGCGGTCGCCCTCACGCGCGAAATAGAGTGCGCCCGCGTCATCGAGCCGGATCATCGGCGCAACGTCGCGGCCGGCATAATGCAGCGCGTCATCCTCCCCCAGCGCGCGGAGGAGGAAGGCCTGGTTGGCGACGCGCAGCCGCCCTTCGGCGCTGACGAGCGCGGCCATCACACCGGCATGACCCAGCGTCCGGCCCGCAGGCCCGTCGAGATGACGGACGATTTCAGCGACCAAGTCGAGCCGTTCGAGCGCCGAGAAGCGCCAGACGAGATAATCCTCCGACTGCCCGGCGCGCGTCACCTGCGCGCGCAACTGCAGCGGGCCGATCGCGATATCGTCGGCATGCCCCTCGCCGTCGCGCCACGCGATGCGGCCGGCATTTTTAAGCATTTCGGCGCCGCGTCCTTCGAGCGGGAGGCCAGGCGGCGTCACGAAACCATTGAACCAGGTGCCGAACAGGTCGTTCGCGCAGACCATCCGCCCCGCGCGGTCGGTCACCGCGATCGCGACATCGTCATGATTGACCGCCTGGCGCAGCATCGTCCAGTCGGGCGCGGCAGCCTCGCCCGACACGGCTGCGGGAAAGACCCGGCGCACAAGCAGTACGCCGGCCGCCGCAACGGCCAGGCCCGCCACGAATCCTGCCGCCAGAATCGCGCTGCCCGTCGCCCAGAACAGCAAGGCTGCCGAAAGCAGCACAAGGCCGCCGAGCAAGCCCGCGTCGAGCCGCGAGAGGCCCGCCGGAGCCGAAAGCAGCCCGGCGGCAGGGCCCGCCCCCCTGATGACATCACCATCAGCGGAGGGCAGGCTTTGCACGGTCAAATGACACTCTTTCTCAGTGGCGCATCACCAGATGCGAACGCGGTCCTCGGGTGCCAGATAGAGCTTCTGGCCCTGCTTGATCTGGTAGGCCTTATACCAAGGGTCAAGATTGCGCGAGACCCAAGTCCGCTGGATCGACGGCGAATGCGGATCGGTCGTGATGCGCTGCGACAGATTCTGCTCGCGATAGTTGCGCCGCCACACCTGCGCCCAGCCGAGGAAGAAGCGCTGGTCGCCGGTCAGCCCGTCGATCACCGGCGCATCCTTGCCACCGAGCGACTTTTTATAGGCGTCATAGGCGATGGTCAGGCCGGCGAGGTCGCCGATATTCTCGCCCAGCGTGAAGGTGCCGTCGAGCTTTTCGCCCGGAAGCACTTCATAGGCGTCATATTGCGCGATCAGCGCCTTGCCCGCCGCCTCGAAGGCCGCGACGTCGGCCGGGGTCCACCAGTCGGCAAGCTTGCCGGTCTCGTCATATTTCGCGCCCTGATCGTCGAAATGATGGCTGATTTCGTGACCGATGACGGCGCCGATGCCGCCATAGTTGATCGCGTCGTCGGCGTGCGGATCGAAGAAGGGCGGCTGGAGGATCGCGGCGGGGAAGACGATCTCGTTCATGCCGAAATTGGCGTAGGCGTTGACCGTCATCGGGGTCATCCCCCACTCCCAGCGGCGGATCGGGCCGCCGAGGCGGCTGATATTGTCATCGTGCGCGAACTGGTTCGAGCGAAGCGCGTTGCCGAACAGGTCGCCGGCCTTGATCTCGAGCTTGCTGTAATCCTTCCAGCGGTCGGGATAGCCGATCTTGGTGGTGAAATTGGCGAGCTTCTTCTTCGCCTTCACCTTTGTCGCGGGCTGCATCCACGTCAGATTGGTGATGCGTGTGTCGAGCGCCGCGAGCACATTCTTGACGAGCACGTCCATCGCCGCCTTGGTTTCGGGCGGGAAATATTTGGCGACATAATCCTTGCCGACGGCTTCACCCATATTGCCCGTGGTGAAGTCGACCGCGCGCTTCCAGCGTTCCTGCATCTGCGGCGTGCCGGACAGCGCGGTGCCGTAAAAGGAGAAAGCCTCATTGGCGACCGCATCGGGCAGTACGTCCGAAAAGCCGTCGAGGCTGCGGACGACCAGCATGTCGCGGATCACGCCGATCGGCGCGTCGGCGAGCAGCTTCGCCTCGCCGGTGAAGGCGCTCGGCTGCGACACGAGGATCGAATCCTCATTGACGCCGATGCCGCGAATGAAGGTCGCCCAGTCGAAACCGGGCGCGGCCTGCGCCAGCTCGGCGATCGTCATCTTGTTATAGACCTTGGTCGCGTCGCTGCTGTCGTTCTTGTCCCAGTGGACGGTCGCGACCTGCTTTTCGAAGTCGTAGATCGCCTTGGCGCGCGCCGCGGCGTCCTTTTCGCCGGCGAGCGTCAGGACATTTTCGAGATGCTTCAGATAGGCAGCCTGCAGCTTGGTGTTCCGCTCATTCTCCTTGAGGTAGAAATCGCGGTCGGGCATGCCGATGCCGCCCTGGAACATCGTGTAGATGTAAACGTCGGGATTCTTGTCATCCTGACCGACATAACCGCCGAAGAAATGCTGGACGCCGCTGCGGTCGGCCTCGGCGAGCAGCTTCGCAAGCCCCGCCTTGTCGACCGCGCGAATCTTGTTCAGCCACGGCTCGATCGGCGCGAGCCCCTTGGCCTCGACGGCGGCCGAATCGAGATAGGAGGCGTAAGCGCGGCCGATCATGCTGTTCGGATCGGCCTTCGCCACGTCGAGGATTTCGCGCGTGCGCGTTTGCGACAGGTCGGCGAGCGCGGTGAACATGCCGTAATTCGATTTGTCGGCGGGGATCTGGGTATTCATGGCCCAGGTGCCATTGGCATAGGAGTAGAAATCGTCGCCCGGCTGGACGCCCTTGTCCATGCCCGAAAGGTCGAAGCCGAAATCGCCGATTTCGGGCTTGGCGGCGGTGGTGGCAGGCGCCGCCTGCTCCTGTGCGGCGGCCGGAACGGCGGCGAGCATGATTCCGCCAAAAGCGGCGGTCGCGAGCAGGCGCGAAGAAATATTCAAGCGAGTCATGATATTCCCCAGTTATCGATTTGAAGCGAAGAACCGCGCCGCAAAGGCACGCCGCGGATCAGCGATGCGACAGCTATACGCCTGCTTCTTGGGGGTTCAACCGGCGGCCGTGTCGCTGGTCGATGCCTCATGTCGTTGGTCGCGTGCGCGCGCCAGCTTGCGCCGCCAGCGGAGGCGTATCCAATTGTCCCAGAACAATGTCGCGAGCACATAGCCGACGGCCGCCGAGACGACCGAAATCACGAACAGCCCCGCGAGCATTGCGGGCGCCGCATCCGAAAAAACCCAGCGCACCCACTCGCCCGCCGACGCGCCATGCTCGATCATCGACGAAAAGGTCGCGCTGTTCGCGTGGAGGCCGAACAGCCAGTCGCCGAGCCACACCGAAGCGATGATGATGAACGGCGTCGTCACCGGGTTCGACAGGAAGGTCATCGCCGCGCCGATCGGGATATTGGCACGGAACGGCAGCGCGAGCAGCGCGACGCCCAATATCTGCACGCCGGGGATCAGGAAAAAGATGCCGACGAACAGCCCGAGCGCGGTGCCGCGCGGCACCGAGGTGCGCGTGAAGCGCCACAGATGGCTGTGCGCGACCCGATGCGCGAACGGCTTGATGAAGCGGCTCGCCAGCAATTCCTCGCGCGTCGGCGAGTTGCGGCGGATCCAGTTCATCACCGCAGCCTTGTCGCGGGGCTTGCCGCCGCTCATCCGCGGTCCTTCATCAATCTTTGCTTGTCGCGCTTCCAGTCGCGTTCCTTGATCGACTCGCGCTTGTCGTGCGCCTTCTTGCCCTTCGCGAGCGCGAGTTCGACCTTGGCGCGGCCACGGCTGTTGAAATAGACGCTTAGCGGCACGAGCGTCATGCCCTGGCGCATCACGCCGGCGTGCAGCTTGTTGATCTCGCGCCAGTTGAGCAGCAGCTTGCGCGGCCGCTTGGGCTCGTGGTTGAAGCGGTTGCCGTGGCTGAATTCGGGGATGTTGGCGTTGATCAGCCAAACCTCGCCGCCGGTGACCTCGGCATAGCTCTCGGCGATCGTGCCCTCGCCGAAGCGCAGCGACTTCACTTCTGTCCCCTGCAGCGCGATGCCGGCCTCGAACACCTGTTCGATGGCATAGTCGAAGCGCGCGCGCCGGTTCTCGGCGACGACTTTCTTCTTGTCGAATTCGGCGGCGGACTGCGGACGGGCCATGGCGAAAGCTTACATCACTCCTGCCGACGACAGCGCGGCATCGACGGCCTTGCACGATGCTTCGGACGCCGGGATGATAGGTAGGCGCACTTCGGGCGAAAACCAGTCGTGGAGACGCGACAGCGCATATTTGACCGGTCCCGGCGAGGTGTCGGAGAACATCGCCTTGTGAAGGGCGAACAAGCGGTCGTGGAGCGTCAGCGCGCGTGTCCAGTCGCCAGCGGCGCAAGCGGCGGCGAAATCGGCACAGAGGCGCGGCGCAACGTTGGCGGTGACCGAGATACAACCGACGCCGCCCATCACGGCGTGCGGGAGCCACAGATCGTCGTTGCCCGAAAGCTGGCAGAAATCCACACCTGCCCCGGCGCGATGCTCCGTCACGCGCGCAAGGTCGCCGCTCGCATCCTTGACCGCGACGACGCTCGGAATTTCGGCGAGCTTGCCCATCGTTTCGGCGCTTATGTCCGCGACGGTGCGGCCGGGGACGTTATAAACGACGATCGGCAGGTCGCTGGCGTCGGCAAGCGCGTGATAATGTGCGATCAGCCCGTCCTGGCTCGGCCGGTTGTAATAGGGCGCGACGATCAGCGCCGCGGTCGCGCCGGCTGCCTGCGCATAGCGCATGTGGCGGATGGCGGTCGCGGTGTCGTTCGATCCGCAGCCCGCGATCACCGGCACGCGTCCAGCGGCCGCCTCGATGCAGGTGTCGATGACCTGATAATGTTCTTCGAAGCCGAGCGTGGGGCTCTCACCGGTCGTCCCGCACGGGACCAGCGCGCTGGTGCCCTCTTTGATCTGCCAGTCCACAAGGCGCGCGAAGGCGGGCGCGTCGAACGCCCCATCGCGGAATGGCGTCACCAAGGCGGGAATCGAACCCGAAAACATGCACCGCTCCTTTACAAGAACATGGCTGAGCCGATAGAATCCGGCCGGCGCGCCGCTATTGGACGTCTATTCAGCGCCCCGCAAGGAGTTTGGCATTAGTATGGCCATCATGACCACGCTGCCCCGCATTTCCCGGCTCGCGCTCGCGCTGGCCCTCGCCATCCCCGCCGCTGCGAACGCCAGCGAGCTGACACCCGAGCAAATGGCCTGGTATCGCGCCCAGATGGGGCTCGCCTCCGTATCGGGTCCGCCGCCCTCGCCCAATTCGGTCGGCGATGCGGTGATGGAATGGCGGCGGCTGACCGCCAACACCGGTGCCTCGTTCGACCAGCTGTCGCGCTTTCTGATGGCGAACCGCGGCTGGCCCGACGCCGAGAAGCTGCGCACGCGGGCCGAAAAGGCGATCTCGCTCGACAGCTATGATCCCGCGCGCACCCTCGCCTATTTCCAGTCCTATCCGCCGCAAACCGCGAGTGGACAGCTCCGCTATGCGCTCGCGCTCAACGCATCGGGCCGGCGCGAAGATGCCAATGCCGCCGTCCGGCGCGCTTGGACGAGCGGACCGCTCGACGATTATGAAACAAGCCGCGCGCTCAGCATGTTCCCCGGCGCGATCGCGCCCGCCGACCATGACGCGCGCATGGACAAGCTGCTTTGGCTCGGAGCCACCTCTGCCGCCAGCCGCCAGCTCGCCTATACGTCGCCCGACAAGCGCAACATCTTCGCGGCGCGGCTCGCGATGCGCAGCGGCGCGGTCGATGCCGCCTTCCAGGCGTCGGCGGTCGAAAGCGCCAACCCGTCGCTGACCCGCACCGACCCCGGCTATATCACCGACAAGGCGACCTGGCTGCGCGCGTCGGGCCGCGTCGGCGAAGCGCGCGCACTGCTCGCGGCACCGCGATCGCTGTCGAAAGCGCCGACCGATGCCGAGGAATGGCTGGAAACGCTGCTCACCAACGCGCGGCAGGCCGACGCGGGCGGCGACAAGCTGACCGCATATAATATCGCGCGCCAGCTCGACGACGCGCTTCCCCCCGGCACCGTCGTCCGCGAAACCCCGCTGGGCGTGCGCGACGATTACACTTCGCTCGCCTGGCTCGCTGGGCAGCTCGCGTTCAAGGATCTGCGCCGGCCCGCGGAGGCGGTGAAGCTCTACCGCGCTTATGGCGAAGCCGCACGCTCGGCGCAGACGCGCACCAAGGGCTTTTACTGGGCCGGCCGCGCCGCGCTGGCGGCGGGCGATCGGGCCACCGCGAACGCGCATTTCGCCGATGCGGCGCAGCATTATGATCAATTCTACGGCCAGCTGGCGCTCGAGCGGCTGAACCGTCCGCAGCCCAAGCCGACGCCGAACCCGACGATCGAGGTCAGCAGCACCGAAAAGCGTGCCTTCGAAGACGACCGGCTGGTGCGCGCCGCGCGCGCGCTCGGCGAAATCGGCGCATGGCGCGAGCAATCGGCGTTCCTGCGCGCGCTCGCGCAAAAGGCGAGTTCGCCCGCCGACCATGTGCTCGCGGGGCAGCTTGCCAATCAGATCGGCCGCCCCGACCTTGGCGTGATGATCGGCCGCAGCGCGCAGGCGAACAGCCTCGACGCGGTGGAGGTTTCGGGTTTCCCGACGGTGCGCGTCCCTGCAGGCCATGAAAGCAACTGGACCTTCATCCACGCGATCACGCGGCAGGAAAGCCAGTTCGACCGCGCCGCGATCAGCCACGCCGGCGCGCGCGGCATGATGCAGCTGATGCCTGGAACGGCGCGCGAAGTCGCGGGCAAGCTCGGCCTCAGCTACGATGCCGGCTCACTCACGACCGACACCAACTACAACATGATGCTCGGATCGACCTATTTCCAGCAGATGCTCCGCTATTATGGCGGCAGCTATCCGCTCGCGGTCGCAGCGTACAACGCGGGGCCCGGCAATGTGAACAAGTGGCTGCGCGCCAATGGCGACCCGCGCACCGGATCGATCGAGATGCTCGACTGGATCGAAGCGATCCCGATCTTCGAGACGAAGAATTATGTCCAGCGTGTGCTCGAAAACGCCGTCGTCTATGACACGCTGCGCGAGAGCGGCAGCGCACGAGCGCAGGCGCCGCTGAGCTTCTATCTCGGCAAGCGCACGCCAGGCTGATCTGGTCGTTGCTTTCCATCGTCATCCCGGCCTTCCCGGGCACACCATTGTTATAACTCTCTGGAACTTGCCATTTGACGTTACTCCCAGGGCAAAGAACGCGGGTTTTGCGCCCGATCAAAGCCGTAGCAGCATTGGGCCACGAAGATCGCGGCGGTGCCCAGCATGGAGAGTTGGATCGCCGCATTGCTTGGACGTCACGATAGCATCCGCTCGAAGACCAGGCAGCATTTATATGACGATTGCGGCGCGAATAACATTCCCAGCCGCGAAAATCGCCTCTTGTCTAAGTATCAGGGTAAATCGACGCGCAACCCGCTTCCTTTCGGTGGCATAAGGAGGCTCCCGGGCAGTCTTCTCCGTCCTGAAGTCAGAAATTACCTGATATCTAAGTTGCTCCGCTCTTCAACACCCCGCATACAGCCCATCGTCCCCAGTGTGCCAGCCGTGGTGGCGGGCTGCGCAAACTCCGGCGGGTGCTGCTGCCAGAGCAGCTATCTCTCTCCAACGATCCTGAGGTGCGCATCATGCTCTCGCACGCAAGAGCCGGCACTGCCATCCCGGGGATCAAGACGCCTTCCATAATTTGTTTGTGCCGCGCTTCGCAGCAGGTCGTCCCGTCCGGAACTCTCGGCGAGCGGCGGCGTTGTGTTGTAGCTAAATGAACAATAGGCCAATACAAGATTGGAGAGGGCGTCAGAAATGATTGAGTCCGCTGATCACGTTAAGCTTGAGAATGGAATTTTTGAAACAGTAGATGAGAATAACTTTCCATGCCTTGGTGCAAAATCTGCCTTGGCTCGCGGAACATTAAAAGTCATTTCTTGTACTTCGCTTGTCAGTAGCTGGGATGATATCAGAATCTACACCGAGATTATGGAATGGGCAACTGAGTACCGGCGAAGGCCCGTAGGCCTGCGGAGCCTTGCTATTGTCTATGAAGAACCTCTGAATCTGGACGAAACTGCATTCGAAAAGGCGATGTGGGAACGCATCCAGTCCTTCGCCGACAAGGATCACTGGCTCGGCCAGCCATTCGACCATCGCGTCAGTCCGGATGCGGACGATCCGCATTTTTCTTTGAGTTTCGGAGGCGAGGCATTTTTCGTCGTCGGGCTCCATCCCAATGCCTCTCGGCCCGCGCGCCGGTTTCCTGCGCCCACGCTTGTCTTCAACCTGCACGACCAGTTCGAGCGCCTCCGCGAGGAAGGCCGATACGAGCGCATGCGTCAACGCATTCTCGAGCGCGACGGGAAACTGGCGGGGTCGCATAACCCCATGCTGGCGCGCCACGGCGAAGTCAGCGAGGCCAGGCAATATAGCGGACGGGTGGTGGGCCCGGACTGGCAGTGTCCGTTCAAGGATCCGCGCGCATGACGGAAATGATGGAAATCCCTCCGAGGAGTGGGACTGCCTTTCTGCTACCAGCCGGCGCGGCCCTGACCGTGATCGACCCGTGCGGTCAGCAGGTCAGCGATCTGGTGGCGTTCAGTCAGATCGATGTGAGGGAAGCCATTTCGAACGGCCGGACCTTCGACTATGAAGAGACGATGCTGCTGACAACGGGCAATCGGCTGTGGTCGAACAGATCGCAGCCAATGCTCGAGATTATCGCGGACATGGTGGGCCGCCACGACTTTCTGCTCACTCCGTGCAGCGAAGCGACATTTCGCCACTTCTATTCCGGCAAACCCGTGCACCGCGGGTGCCTGGGCAATCTGGCCGAGGCCTTGGCGCCCTACGGCGTAGGGGCCGACGGCATTCCAACGGCATTCAATATCTTCATGAACGTGCCCGTCGACGGGGAAACCGGGCGACTGCGCGTCCTGCCACCGCTCAGCAAACCGAACGACAATATCCGCTTTCGGGCGCTTATGGATCTTGTCATCGGCATGACCGCCTGTTCGGCTTTTGATTCGAATGGCGGAAGCTTCAAACCGATCCGGTACGCGATCGCGCGAGACTGACTATCCGAAGCACTTCTTCGCGCATTGTCGCTTTGGAAGCTGTGTCAGGAGACAGCAGGATAATGTAGTCCGGTTCTTGACCCGCGCTGATCCGCAGCATCTTCTCCGCCACTGTCGCGCGCTTCCTGGATCCTCCGCTCGAGTAGGCGGCGCGGCGTAGCCGCATGTTTTAACCGCGTGGTGCGATAGCGCACGCCACCCAGAAAAAGCCCTGTGCCCAATGCTATCCACGAGGTGAAGGCACGCTCGGCAAGCCAGGCGGGTGCCCAAAGAGCGCTGGCCGGAGAGAAAGCGGTTCGACCATTTGCCTTGCGACGGCCGAATTCGGCGGCCGCGACGCCGCAAGCGGCGGCGGCGATGAGCGCGACCGGTCCGCCAACGAGCGTCAGAAGCACGCCCCCGGGCACGGTGCCCAACTGGGCGGCGAAGCGTGCCGGTCGTGCCCATTCGTCATAGGCTTGGCGAACGCGCTGCGAGAAAAAGTGCCGTACTGGCGGTGGCCGCCGCGCAACGAACAGATCAAGCGGCACGGTCTCGCGTCCGCCGGCTGCCTTGATAGTGCGGACCAGTTCCAGATTTTCGAACAGCACCTCGCCCGAATAGCCTCCTGCATCCAGCAAGACCGATCGGCGCACGCCGAGCGTTCCGGGCCAATCGCCGCCGGCCAGACGGTTCAGGAGACTGCGCGCCGCATCCCAGCGCGCATGCCATGGTTGGGGACGGAAGATGTTCTGCGGACGCACGATCTCAAAATGCCGCAGCAGGGACAGTATGCGTTCGAGCTCGGCCTGGCGATAGCGCACGTCATCGTCGGCGACGATGATCTGTTCGTGGCGTGCGGCCAGCACGCCCGTCATCACGCCGCCAACCTTGCCGTTCGTCGTTCGCGCTATCGGGCGCATGTGCCGCACCGGCCCTGACCAGGCACGTGCGTGCGCCTCGAATATTTCGTCGGGCGATCCGTCGACGACGATCACATCATCGACGACGCGGCCGAGTCGATGGAGATAGCCGGTCAGTGCGCGGACTTGAGCGGTTTTCGCGGCGATAGGGAGGACATAGCTGGCGTTCACCGGCGAGTGATGGAAAGGCACCGCTTATCCCTTTGCGTCTAAGTCCACCTTCGCCTCGCGGCCCCAGAAGCGCATCGCCCGGCAAGCCCCGATGAACGATGACGCATCGCCTTTCGCGGCGAGTTCGATGCAGGCCTCGTCGAGATCGCCTGCCAGGCCCACTCGCTCGAACAGGGGCATGACCTCGGGCGAATAACCGATGAACTTGCAATGCGCGAAGGCGTCGGTGACGAAGTCCTTCGCCGTGGCGTCTCCCGCCAGCAGCGCCGCGCCGTCGTCCGACGCGATCACCGCGACGGCGTCATAGAGGACCGAAGGGCCGCCATCGATCTTCTGGTTCGCCGGTACCTTGCTGCCGTCGGACAGGGTCGCGCCGCCGATCTTCGGGGCGATGACCTCATAAACGGCCTTCTCCTTTTCGATCGCCGCGACGAGCGCGTTGAACAGCGCGGCCTCCGCTCCGTCGGTGATGAGAATGCCGAGCTTGCGGCCGGCAAAGCTTTCCGGGCCATTTTTGACGATGCTGAGCGGATCCGAAGGCGGCAGGTCGCCGATCACGCTGTTCGCCGCCTTGGCGGGCTGGGGAAGGTCGAGGCCGAGCCCGTCCGCTACGGTGGCCGCAAGGCCCTTGTCGATATGGATCAGGTGCGAGACGACGCGCGATCGGATGTCGGAGCGCTCGCATTTGCTCAGCTCGAACACCAGCGCGTCGCCGATATGCTTCTGTTCGATGGGCGTCTGGCTGATAAAGAACTGCCGCGCCTGGCTGTAATGATCGGCGAAGCTCTCGGGGCGCAGCCGGGCCTTGGGCCCGTCGTCGCTCGCGGCGAAGCTGCGGAAACCGCGCACCGGATCCTCGCGCGGGCCCCCTTCGGCGCCCCAGCTGTTGGGTTCGTAATTGGCGCGCCCCGTGGGATTGCGCATCGCCATATGCCCGTCCTGCTGGAAATGGGCGAAGGGGCATTTGGGCGCGTTGATCGGGATATGGGTGAAGTTGGGGCTGCCGAGCCGCTTGAGTTGCGTGTCGAGATAGGAGAAGTTGCGGCCCTGGAGCAGCGGATCGTTGGAGAAATCGATCCCCGGCGGCACATTCTGGGTCATGAACGCGACCTGCTCGGTCTCGGCGAAGAAATTGTCGACGACCCGGTCGAGCACCAGCCGTCCGATGATGCGCACCGGGACCTCCTCCTCGGGAATGATCTTGGTGGGATCGAGGACGTCGAAGGCGAACGTCTCGGCGAACTTTTCGTCGAAGAGTTGGACGCCCAGCTCCCATTCGGGAAAGTCGCCGCTGTTGATCGCGTCCCACAGGTCGCGGCGGTGGAAGTCGGGATCGGCGCCATTGATCTTGACCGCCTCGTTCCAGGCGACCGACTGCAGGCCGAGCTTCGGCTTCCAGTGGAATTTGACGAAGGTCGAGCGATCCTTCTCGTCGAGCAGGCGGAAGGTGTGGACGCCGAAGCCTTCCATGAAGCGGAACGAGCGGGGGATCGCACGGTCGGACATCGTCCACATGATCATGTGAAAGCTCTCGGGAGTCAGCGAAATGAAATCCCAGAAATTGTCATGCGCCGACTGCGCCTGCGGGAAGGCACGGTCGGGGGCGGGCTTCACCGAATGAACCAGGTCGGGGAATTTGATCGCGTCCTGGATGAAGAAGACCGGGATGTTGTTGCCGACAATGTCCCAATTGCCTTCCCGGGTGTAAATTTTGACCGCGAAGCCGCGCACGTCGCGGGCGAGGTCGAACGAGCCCTTGCTGCCCGCGACCGTGGAGAAACGCACGAAGGCTGGCGTCTTCTCGCCGACGCGCCGAAGAACATCGGCGCGTGTCACATCGGCGAGGCTGTCGGTCAGTTCGAAATAACCGTGCGCGCCATAGCCGCGGGCGTGGACGACGCGTTCCGGAATGCGTTCATGGTCGAAGTGAAAGATTTTCTCGCGGAAGTGGAAATCCTCGAGCAACGCCGGTCCGCGCGCGCCGTGGCGCAGCGTGTTCTGATCGTCCGCTACCGGTCCGCCCTGCGCCGTGGTGAGCGGCTCGATCTCGCCGCCCGCAATCTGGTGGGTCTCGCCGCCGACGCCTTGCTCCTCGACATAGCTCGGCTCAAGTTTCGCGCCGGGTTTAGCGGAGACATTCTTGCGTGAACCGGCGGACTTGTTCTGGCGGGCGGGCATGATGATTCTCTCCATGTTGGACATGGCGGGGAGCAGCAGAATTATGGATAACAAGAGCGTTTTCGACGGCTCCGGCCTTGTGAGATCGTTACGCCCCGCATGGTCGAAAGTTCCGGCAACCCATCTCCTTCGGGTCATTTGCCGCCGACCTGATCGAGCCCCTGATTGCATCCGCAAAGATAAAAAGGTCCGGCATGCTGCTGCCGGCGATTCCGGACCGGACCGCGTGCTCTGCTCGCGGCCGACGTCCGGGCCGGAACAGACGAGGTCGAACTATCGCGAACTGGATCAGTTGGCGAAATAGATTGCCAAGCCTCCATAGATGGCGACAAATGCCATGATCGGGAGAAAGGAACAAATGGCGCCGGCAACTTTGGGTGATGTCTTATACGCCAAGTCCAAGCCTCCGGTGGATGAGCGGGAATGGGTGGCGATTGTCCAATCGATTGCGGTGGGGGATCAACTTGCACTGCATGCGCTGTACGAGAGGGCGCATCGTGTCGTCTTCACCCTGGCGCTGCGTATCACCTCTAACCGGGAAACCGCCGAGGAAGTGACCATCGATGTCTTCCATAATGTCTGGCGCGATGCGACGCTCTACGATGCGGCGAATGGCACCGTGCTCGGCTGGATCATGAACCAGGCGCGTTCGCGGGCGATCGATCGCCTCCGCTTCGAGAATCGCAAAAAGCGTACTCCCGACAATTGCGAGCAACCGGCGGCGGAGCCAGCGCCCGACCCTCACGACATCCTCGAGCTTCGCAAGCAGGGCGAGTCGCTGCGCGCGGCGCTGTCCGTGCTCACGCAGGATGAACGGCAGGCCATCGAAACGACCTTCTTCGCCGGGCTGACATATGCCGAAGCCGCGGTGCGGCTGGATCAGCCGCTGGGGACGATCAAAACGCGAATTCGTTCTGGATTGTACAAGATGCGGCATATGCTGACTGCGGGAGCGGGGGAACTATGACCGGGACCCATAGGGAGCGCTGCGAGCAAAGCGAGCATGTGAGCGCCTATGCCTTGTAGACCCTGCCTGCGGAAGAGATGGCCGCTGTCCGGGTTCATATTGCGTCGTGTGACGATTGCGAGCGGGAGTTGGAGAGCCTGCGGCCGGTCATCGACCGGTTCGTCGCCTGGCCCACCGATGTGCTTCGTCCGACACGATCGCTTCAGGAGCGGCTGGCGCTGCGCATTGCGGAAGAAACCAGCGCGGAGCTGGTGCCACCGCCCGCGCGGCAATGGTCCGAACCGGAGTGGGAGAAGGTCGCGCCGGGGATCGAGTGTGGCCGGCCCCCACCGAGTAGTCCGGGTAGATTGTTAGTGCATTGACGTCTCCATCGCCAGTGTCGGCCGTAGGTGGAGCGAAGCGGAACCGGAGGGCGACACTGGCGATGGAGCTGCTCGCGGCCGACGCCGAACGGCAGCGGATCAGCATGCTGGTCCGCCTTGCACCCGGCGCAAGCTATCCGCCGCACACGCATGCCGGGGTGGAGGAACTGCATCTTCTCGACGGCGAGCTGTGGATCGACGAGCGCAAGCTCTTGCCCGGCGACTATAATTACGGCGCGCCCGGCGCGAGCGACGAGCACGTCTGGAGCCAAACGGGCTGCACCTGCGTCCTCGTCACCAGCACTAGGGATGTCCTGCGGTGAAATGCTCGGCCGTCCAGTTGTCGCGCTTACCGGTGTTCGGAGTGTCTGTTCGTACATAGGAGATTTTTGGCTCGTCAGTCGGCCGGAGTTTCCGTCTCGTTCGTCTTCGCCAGAACCTCGAGCCAATCCAAAAGCTCGCGTTTGACGTTTTAGGGTTATGGACCCGAACTCGGACCCGAAGCGCTGCGAACAAGGCGAGCTGACGAGCGCCTATGCCCTGCAAGCCCAGCCTGTAGAGGAGACGGCGATTGCCCGCGCGCATATTGCGTCGTGCGGCGATTGCGAGCGGGAATTGGAGAGCCTGCGATCCGTCATCGACCGGTTCGTCGCCTGGCCCACCGATGTGCTTCGTCCGACACGATCGCTTCAGGAGCGGCTGGCGCTTCGCATTGCGGAAGATACCGGCGCGGATCCCGTGCCACCGCCCGCGCGGCAATGGTCCGAGCCGGAGTGGGAGAAGGTCGCACCGGGGATCGAGTGCAAGCTGCTCGCGGCCGACGCCGAACGGCAGCGGATCAGCATGCTGGTGCGCGTCGCGCCCGGCGCCAGCTATCCGCCGCACACGCATGCCGGGGTGGAGGAACTGCATCTTCTCGACGGCGAGCTATGGATCGACGAGCGCAAGCTCTTGCCCGGCGACTACAATTACGGTCCGCCTGGCGCGAGCGACGAGCACGTCTGGAGCGAAACGGGCTGCACCTGCGTCCTCGTGACCAGCACCAGGGATGTCCTGCGGTGAAGATGAATCCCGCTCCCCGATCGCGCTTGGCTGGGCGGTCCCCTGCCTTGAACGCAGGAAAAGGGAGCTCGCGGCGGAGGCGGCACCACAGAATTTTTGGATGAAATGGAGAAAATCATGTCCCTGTTAGATTCGGCGCGCGCGTCCCCTTTCATCCAGTCCCTGCCCAGCGAACTGGGCGACGATCTGCTGCTCGATAGCCTCCCTGTCGGCGTGTATGCTTGCGACGCGGAAGGCCTCATCGTCCGCTATAATCGAGCGGCTGCGGCTTTGTGGGGACGCAAGCCGCAGCCGGGTGAACCCGGCGAACGGTTTTGCGGCTCTTACCGACTTCTCGACCTCGGCGGCACGCATATTCCTTCCGCTAAGTGTCCCATGGCCATCGCCCTCACCACCGGCCAAAATTTCCGCGACGAACGCATCCAGATCGAACGCCCCGACGGCAGCCGGATCGTGGTGCTCGTGACCATAAGGACGTTGAAAAATGTCCGCGGCGAGGTGACGGGCGCGGTCAATATGTTCCGCGACGATGGGCTTCCGGTCCGGGAAGGCGTCCGAACGGTCGACCGGGCGGGCGAGTTGGAGAGCGTCCTGCAGGCTCTCCCGGCAGCGATCTACACGACCGACCTCGATGGCAGGATCACCTTTTTCAACGAAGCTGCCGCCGAGCTATGGGGCGTTCGACCAGAACTCCACCGCAGCGAGTTTTGTGGCTCGTGGAAGCTTTATTGGCCGGATGGGACCGCTCTGCCTCACGATCAATGTCCGATGGCGATGGCGTTGAAGGAAGGAAGAGCGGTAAAAGGGAAAGAAGCCGTTGCCGAAAGGCCGGATGGAACACGCGTCCCATTTCTCGCGCATCCTACGCCCCTCTTTGACAAGGCGGGCCGCATGACGGGCGCGGTCAACATGCTCGTGGACATCAGCGGCCGAAAGGAAGCTGCGCTTGCCGTGCAAAGGCTAGCCGCCATCGTGGAATCCTCGGACGACGCCATCCTGTCAAAGGACTTGAAAGGGATCATCACTAGCTGGAACCGGGGAGCGGAGCAGCTCTACGGTTACCCCGGCGAGGAAGTCATCGGACAGCCTGTAGCGATCCTAATACCCGAGGATCGGCGGGACGAGGAACCGAAGATTCTTGCGCGCATCCGCCAGGGCGAACGCATCGAGCATTACGAAACCATGCGCAGGTGCAAGGATGGTTCGCTGGTCGATATCTCGCTGTCCGTCTCTCCCATCATCGATGCAACCGGGATGATCGTGGGGGCTTCGAAGATTGCTCGCGACATCACCGACAGACGCCGTGCGGAAGAGCAGAAAGATCTCCTGCTCCGGGAAATGGACCACCGCATCAAAAATCTGTTCGCGCTGGCTAACGGCATGGTAACCTTGAGCGGCCGTGAGGCGGCGTCCGTATCCGACCTGGTATCGGATCTTCAGGACCGCTTTGGCGCGCTTGCCCGGGCCCATTCCCTGACAATGCCGAACGGCTCGAACAGGGAATCGGAACAGGTCGCGACGCTTCATGCCCTGATCTACAAGGTGACCGAGCCTTATCTATGCGATCAGACCGAAGGCCGTATCACCGTGACCGGGCCGGACTTCCCGATCGGCCCGGCGACGGTCACGAACTTCGCGCTTCTTTTCCATGAATTCGCGACCAATGCGTTGAAATATGGCGCGTTGGCGGTTGCACAAGGAAAGGTACGGATCGAATGCCGCGCCGAAGGCGACAACATCTGCATTGACTGGCGCGAGTATGACAAGCCGGGCGGCAGCGGAGGGCCATCTGAGGATGGCTTTGGCAGCCGGCTTGCGCGGGCAACGATCGAGGGGCCATTCGGCGGCAGCTTTTCTCGCGAGTTCAAAAGCGATGGCCTGGAAATTAGGCTAGGATTGCCACGACATCGCATCAATGGGTGACCGGCTCCCTCTGAAATGAAATCATCGGCGCCGTTCAAATGCGAAATTGACGATGAGCCGCTCGCGCGGCTAGTCTCGCGGCAGCGTCAGCATATGGACGCACCCGAGGATATCGGTCCGCGAATAAGGTTTGCCGATGAATATTGCACCTTCGGGCAATTCATCCGAGCCCGGCTGAAAGCGCCCGGAGGTTATGATAACGCCGATGTCCGGCCAGTCCGCATAAATCCTGTGGGCTAGGGCGATCCCGTCGATCGATCCCGGCATTTCGATATCGGTCAATATCGCGAGAAAGCCGCAATCCGCCCGCAGGATTTCCAGCGCCTCAGACGCACAGCTTGCCTCGAAGACCCTGTATCCGGCATCTTCCAGCATTCCGGCCGCGCTCATCCGCAATATGGCGTCGTCCTCGACCACCAATATCGCCGCGACCGAGGGCGCGGCAGCGTCATTCCCAATCACCCCGACAGTTCCTCCCAGCTTCTTACCGGGTCAATCCACCGCGCCGAGTTTCGTTCCGAGCGATGATTTCTTCAATCTCAAATCAACTCGGTAACCCTCGGGGCGAGACTGTTGTGACGCTCGCGGAGTACGGCCTGCCGCTGAGCGCGCGAATGACGTTTCTTGACGCCCACGGCTCCGCGATGGATAGGGAGCGGACCATAATGCGATCCGTTTTCCTTCTTCCATGGGCAAACGGCTTCTTCCCGCACCGCTTACTAAGGTGGGTCGGTTGTGTGCGTACTGCTCCGTTCCTCTTTGGTCACGCACGCCGCCTTTGTATATCGCGCGTCAGCCGCGCCGTGCTTCGCCGATTGCGTGGTCCCCCCACGTCGCGCAGCGAGAAGCGACACCCAGCCTAATGCGGGCGGAGGCTGCTTCGCTAACTTTCGTGCCGAAAGCAGCCTTACTTCTATCGGCCGGCTCGCTCAGGGGATCGCGTTCGTAGTGCGGATTCGGTTCATGGGTCAAAGCGAAACACTCCGCGATTCCTCGCGGTACTAACAAACTAGCTCACCGATTTCGCCAGAGGCAAGTGGCATAACACCGAAGTCGGCGGACAATTGGTGGAGCGCAATTGTTAATGAAAGCCTGCAGAACGATCCCCCATGCAATTGACATAAGTGTAACTACAGCAGATGCTTAGTAAGCCAAGTGCACACAAAATTGCCTACTACTTTTAGTAGAAAATCTTGTGCATACGTATGTTGCCGTTTCGGCGTCTTTACGCATACATGCCTTGGACCAGCTCACGCCGCGTATTGACGCCAATTCGTGGATGCATTCATGGCGAAATTTATCGTCTCATATTTAAATGTCGCGCGTGTTCTGCGAAGGGCTGCTTGCGCGTGTGAGAGGGATGCGATTGGCAGACAAGTATCTCCGCGGGCCCGACGGCGATCGGCGCAGGCTCTTGGCGGCAGCCGACCGTCGGAGCGGCAATCGTCATCGAAGTGTGTGCCGCATAGCGCGCGTCAGCCGGGCAACGGACATCGGCCTCTGGCTCGTGCGAAACATCTCCAACAAGGGGATGATGCTTCAGACAAGCGTCGATGTCGGGGGCGGCGAAGATGTGGAAATTGCCCTTTCCGAAGACACCGTCGTCACCGGGCGGATAGTGTGGGCTGACAATGGGCTATGCGGAATTGCATTTTCCGAGCCTATCGACGTGGAAGAAACGCTGGCCGATCTTGCGAGGCAGCAGCAATCGGAGGGCTATCGTGCGCTGAGGCTGCCGGTCGATGCGGAAGCAATGCTTATAACTGCGAGCGACGCGTTCCCGATCGATCTCGTCGACATATCAAAGAATGGAGCCGGATTCCGGTGCCGGACCCTGCTCGAGCCCGGGCAGCTTATCAATCTTGTCCTTCCTGGCGACGGCGAGCGGCGCTCTGCTCTCGTCCGCTGGGTAGCAGACGGGCGCGGCGGCTTGTGGTTTACTTCACCGCTCCCAAGACAGGCTTTGGAAAGTGTGGAACGCTTCAGGCCAAAGACATGACGCCTCCAAATTTGGATTCATCCACCGCCCGTGACGTTTCCCTAATCAAATAGTGCTGCAGCGCCCTGGCATTTGTAACGTTGCCTGGCGCGGTGCGACGTGTTCAGCCGTAAGCTGTCGATGAGCAACCCTTCGTCCGCGCGCGGCTTGCGCCGCCATTCGCGTCGGCCGGGGATCGCGGCACTCTTCCTGGCGAAAACGAACGTCGGTGCCATCGCTTTCGATGCGAACGGTGAGTCGGCCGGGCGGGCATGGATGCGGGGCTGGCGGTAACGCCAAAAGATCAGGCATCGCTGGATTAAAGTGCACCCGCCATTCGTTATCCCGACGAGAGTCCGGCGATGATCGCCGCGATAGAGGAGAGCCAGCCCGTGCGCAGAAGTCCGATCGCCGCCGTTATTCTAGCCGCTACGACGCTTTCGATTGCCATCCAGTCCTCCGCACGAGCGCAAGAACTGGAACCCCGTCCCTCGCCGCTTGATGATCAAGCGGCCGAGATTTTCGCCGGGGTGGATTACGAACGGGGAGATTATGGAACCGGCGCGAAAGTCGAAACAGTTTCGACTTTGATCGGTGTCGCTACGCGCACAGGACAAGTGCGGGTGGCTGCTGCCATTCCGTACCTTCGAACCACTGCGCCGGTCGATGTCGTGATCAGTCAGGGTGGCTTGTTTGGCACGCAGTTCCTCGCGGACGACAGCAATCAGACGGTAAGGACTCGCCGCGAGGGACTGGGCGATGCGACTTTGCAGGCGGCCTATGAGCTACCCTTCGCCGGTTTTGCCGCTTCGCTCGGCGGCGGGGTGAAATTGCCGACGGCCTCGCGGGCCAAGGGGCTCGGCACCGGCAAGGTCGATTATGCGGTCAACGCGAGCCTCGCGCGACCTTTGCGCGGCGGGGTCACGCCATTTGCCGCGGTCGGCTATTCGATCCTCGGCAAACCCGAGGGCTTTACGGTGCGCAATACTCTGTCAGCTACCGCGGGAACGCGTGTGGCGCTTTCTGCCGGGACATCCGCGGCGTTGTCCTATTC
Organism: Sphingopyxis sp. JAI108; assembly: GCF_013410105.1. GTDB lineage: Bacteria > Pseudomonadota > Alphaproteobacteria > Sphingomonadales > Sphingomonadaceae > Sphingopyxis > Sphingopyxis chilensis. The sequence goes on along the minus strand of NZ_JACCCJ010000003.1, from coordinate 160,177 downwards.
ATACGAACAATCGGCCTCACAGGCACTGGCCGACCGCCAGGGCATCGGCCTTGGCCTTGGCGTTGCGCTGGGACGCAAGTTGCAACTGCGACTTCAGGGCGAAGCCGGGTTGAGCCGGGGCGCTCCCGACATGAAGCTGGGTTTGCAGATCGGCGCGGGCTTCTAGACGGACGCATTGACACCGATTTTCACCGTTCGCTTTCGGGGGTTCTCGATTCCTGCTTTGCCGCCAATCAAGTTTCGGGAAGCACCTGAACTTTGCCAGGCAAAGGCGGCCTCACCGGCACCACGCCGAGGCCGCGGACTCCGGTTTCCGGCAATGATTGTCTATCGACGGGACATTGGACACCCGTCGTCAAGGTGAATCGCGGAAGCCTTCCTTAACCTTTGCGCTCGAAAGAATTCGCATGTGGATCGCCCCGCGCATCTGGTGGAATCGTTACACGTGCGCCGGGGAAACTGTCACCGGCGAGGGGCGGGCGATGCTGCGGACGCGCTATGCCGCGCTGAAGCGCCAGATTCCCTTCATCTATGCGATATCGCTCCTCAACTTTATCGGCTTCCATTTCGCGACGTCGCGGGAATGGCAGGCGTCCTTGTGGCCGGGCAGTCTGCTGATCGCCTTCATGCTGGCCCGGCTCCTGTACTGGATGAAGCGAGAACCCCGCGATCCCGAGCTGGAGGTGATCTTGGCGCGGGTGCGCCCGATGCCGTTCATTGCCGCCATGCTAAGCCTGGCTTTCGGCATCTGGGGGCTTATCGTCTTCGAGAATGGTAACCCCGCCGAACTCGACTATGCGATCCTGTTCGGGAGCCTGACCGCGCTCGGGTGCGCTTACGGACTCGCGAGCTTTCCCAATGTGGCCCGTATGCCGCTTGTCTTTCTTGCCCTTCCGCTGGCCGCGCGCCTGGTGTTCACCGGCGAGGCGGCGCCAGTCGGCCTCGGGCTCTGCCTCATTCTCGTCATCTGCCTCGTCCTTCGGTTGCTCGACACCCATGAGCGCGGGTTCGTGCAGCTTGTGCACACGCGGTCAGTAGTCGAGGTGGAGCGTGCCCGCGCGCTGGAAGCCGAGCAGCGCGCTTTGTCGGAAGCGGCACGCGTGCAGATCATCGCCAACACCGACGATCTAACAGGCCTACCCAATCGCCGGGCCTTCCTCGAAGCCGCCGAAGCATGGGCTGCCTTGCCGGGGGAGAGGGCGGTCGCTGTCGCAATCATCGACCTCGATAATTTCAAGCCCATCAACGATGTTTTTGGCCATATCGTCGGTGATCGGCTGCTCCGGCAGATCGGCGCGAGGCTTGAAACGCTGCGCGGTGACACGGACATGGTCGCGCGCATCGGGGGCGACGAATTCGCGCTTCTCGCCCGCTGCGCCGATGTCGACGCCGCGTGGCAATTGGGGATCGCGATAACGAATGTCCTGCGGCCACCTCTCGTGGAAGAGGACCGGGAGTTTTGCGTGACCGCGGGCTGCGGCATCGCCCTGCTCGGAATCGGGGGCGACGCGTTCGAGGTCGCGCTGATGCAGGCCGATACCGCCTTGCAGGCGGCGAAGCAGCGCGGCCGCGGCGAGGTTTCGGTATTTCATCCGGCGCTCGAAGCGGCGCGCAAGAGCCGCTCGGACATCGCGAATGCGCTGAAGGCCCCCGGCGTGGCCGAGGACATCGGTCCGATTTTCCAGCCGGTCTATGAACTCGCAACGATGCGTCTGCTCGCTTTCGAGGCGCTTGCGCGATGGAAGCATGACACGCTGGGCGATGTCTCGCCGGCGGACTTCGTCCCGATCGCCGAGCAGCTCAATCTCATCGAGCCGATCAACGATGCCTTGCTGATCAAGGCGATGCACGCCGCGCGCGACTGGCCGAAAAGTGTCCGCCTGTCAGTCAACCTGAGCGCGGTCCAGCTCTGCTCGCCCTCCTCGGCCAGGGAGTTGATTGAGAAACTCGCCGAAGCTGGGCTTTCTCCCGCCAGATTGAGCGTCGAGGTCACCGAAACGGCCTTGCTGATCGATTTCGAAGCCGCGCGGTCCAACCTCGCCGTGCTCAAGGCCGAAGGCATCCGCATCATTCTCGACGATTTCGGCGCAGGCTTCGCCTCCATTGCCTATCTGCGCGAGATCCGCTTCGATGCGATCAAGCTCGATGGATCGCTTATTGCCCCCATTATCGATTCAGTCGCCAGCCGGCGTCTTCTCGAAGGCGTCCTGCAGCTTTGCGCCGCACTGGGTACGCCCTGCGTTGCCGAGCATATCGAATCCGAAGAGCAGTTGTTTTTGCTGCGCAAACTCAAATGTGCGCGAGGCCAGGGTTTCCTGCTCGGTGTTCCTCTTGGCGCTCAAGAAGCCGGCGAGCTGGCCGCCGCGACGTGCTTTCCCGAGGCAGCGGCCTACCCCATAGAGCGCTGAGTCTCGCTTCGGCTCTGCGCCACCGGGGCCCCGCCGAAGCCGGCTGTCCCACCTCGGCCGCTTCCTCGTGTCGCCCGGCGACATCCTTGAGTTCGCCCTTGGTAATGCCGCTGATGAGCACATCGCCCGTATCATTAGGGCTGGCGGCGGGATCCGGTCGATCGCAGGCGCAGGATAGCCGGGTCATCTTTGTTGTCGTCCCGGGTTCGTCGGTGAACTCCGGCCGTTCCGGCCGGTTCGCGCATCGGCCGCCGATGGTCAGTCGCCTGCCATGGAGCAATCTGCGTCCGGTTTCTTGACTGGCATTGTGAGAGTGAATCGCGTTTCCTCGTCGCTGGACGATACGCTCATCTTTCCGCCGTGCGCTATGGCAATTTCATTGACGATGAAGAGCCCGAGGCCCAAGCCCTTAGCGCCGCCCGTGACCAGCCCCCTCTCGAAGGGCTGAAACAGCTTTATGTGCATATGCTCGGGGATGGGGTTGCCATGATTGGCGACGGACAGCTGTAAAAGCTTGCCTTCAATTCGGGATTCGAGTTTGATCGGCCTTTCGCGATCTCCATATTTGACGGCGTTGGACAGCAGATTCGAAGCCAGCTGACCTATCCGGTCGGGATCACATTCCACCTCGTCGAGATCGTCGAGAGCGCAGACAATCTTGTGCGCGGGTGCGATTGTCTGAATTTCGTGGAGAACCTGACGCAGCATCGCTTCCAGCTTTGGCTGATCAGGGTAGTCGAGTTGAATACCCGTCCCCAGCCTGCCCATCGCAAAGTCCAGTACATCGTCGATCAAGTCGTTGGCCCTCGAAATGCTCGCCTGCATTTCGTTGAGGATCAACTCGCGTCTTTCGGCGGGCGGCTGTTTACCGAGCAGCCGAATGCCCGCTCCGACCGCCGCCAGCGGATTGCGCAGGTCATGTCCGAGCACTGCGATGAACTGGTCCCGCAATTCGAGCTGGTCATGCTCGGTCTTGAATCGCTCTTCTGCCCTTATCTTTGCCTCGATCAGCGAGCGCTCGAACGTCCTGCGCTCGACTGCCTTGAACAAGGTCAGCCGCGTGAACAGGTGCTCGCCGCTCGGACCACGCTTTTCTCGTGCATTGCCGATAACCGGAATCTTCTCTCCGTGCGCGTTCTGAAGGTCGAGGGCAATTTCATGCACCTCATTCTGAAGTCGCAGCATGGGGGCGAGATGGGTCTCGAAAGCAATCTTGCCGCCAAAGGAAAGGATGTCATGTATGGATTCGCCCACAAGCTCGTCGGGCGAGCGCAGCACCCAGTCCGCCAGCGTCCGATTGATCTTGGCAATGCACGCGCGCGGCGTGATGGAAACATATCCACACGGGGCCGCGTCGTAGAGGTCCAGTAAATCTTCAGCGGGAAGGGGCGAGGAAGTCACGTATCGCTCTCGTTACTTCTTCGGGGGCGCTGAGGTTCGGGCAATGGCCGGTCGCATCGAGCAAGATATATTCGCTGTGGGGGACTTTGGCGTGCACATATTCGCCCACCGCCTCGGGTGCGATGATGTCCTGTTGGCATTGCAGAACCAGGGTTCTTACAGGGATTTTGGGAAGGTCTTCGCGATTGTCGGAATAGAATGTGACCCCGGCAAACTCGCGAGCGATCTCGGGGTCGGTCGCGCAAAAGGACTTTGTGAGCCGATCGCCCAGCTCGGGCCTGTCAGCATTCCCCATAATCTGGGGGGCAAGAGCGGCAGACCAGCCAAGATGATTTTCCTCGAGAAAAATCAGAAGCTCGTCAATCTGCTCGCGTGTAAATCCTCCAGTGTAATCCCCATCGTCGATGTATCGCGGCGAAGGTCCGACCATGACAAGCTCGCTGAACATTTGCGGACGGGCGATCGCTGCTAGGGCGCCGATCATGGAACTGACCGAGTGCCCGACTATCACGGCGTCGCTTAGGTCCAGCGCTTCGCCAATTTCGACAAGATCCTGTGCATAGCCAGCCAGCGAAGCGTATTTTCGGGAGTCGTAGGCCGCGAGATCGGATTCACCCGCCCCGACATGGTCGAACAATATGGTACGATAATCTTCCTCGAACTGGGTGGAGACATCGGTCCACATATGCTTGTCGCATCCGAAACCGTGGGCAAAGACAAGCGCTCGGCTCCCCTTGCCATGCAGCGTCACATTGTTGCGGACTAAGACATCCTGTTTTTCCATATGGTCCGGCTCTATCGTTGAACGCGAGGCTTGCCAAATTGTATTGGCCTGAAATGCTGTTTGACGTTTTGATAGTTGTGCAATGAAGCGTTCGGCGTCTTACAGCACGTGCAAACACGCAGTCATCGGCCTCGGCGGAGCACACCGTTGCACGACGCCAAGCGCAGTGTCTGCGTCCACGCGGGATGACCCCGCCGCGGCGTGCAGACGCCGATGGTCGAATGCATGATCGCTACCTATGTCGGGAATGCCGCCTCGGGGAGCGCGGCGTTCGGGGGACTGCAGCATTCGTGCTGATGGAGGTTACTCATTGCTCTCCGGCGGAGGGGCGACTGTTACCGCGCATCTGACGGTTCGTTTCATCTTGTTCGCGGCCTTCTCGCAATTGGAAATCGTCTCGCGGTTCTGATGTCGCATGTCGGCGGCATCGGAAATCGCCCGCCACGCCTCGGGGTTCCCAACGCGCAGCAAGCGTATCCCAGCTTCCCATATCGACGGTTCGCCGAGCACGCGGGTCGCGACTTTCTCCGGCATACGCCAGCTCTCGGGAAGCGCACGGGCGATCGGACCGGACACGATCGCCCACAACAGACAACCCGCCACAACGCCCCCACCGCCGGTCAGCTTCAGCCACTCTCGCTGCTCGTGCGCCGACTTTGCCGATGCCACCATTCGCCCAAGTTCGCGCACCGCATGGTCGTATCTATTCTCCGCCGCGCCGATCTGCTCCCGGTCAGACTGGCGCGCTTTCCGTGCGGCCTGTTCCATCCGTTGCCCCATGGTCTCCGGCGTCATTTCCATGGCGGGTTTCGCGGCGATGGCGGCCAGCGTCTTCGTCGCCGTGTCCAGGTGCTGCGCCATCTCGCCGAGCGTTGGGTTGTAATCCGGTATATCGATACTGGCTTTTTCGGTCGCGAGATTCTCGACCGCGCGGCGCATCAGCGCAATCTCACCTTCGAGCCGCGAGAACGCCGCTGCAGCGGGATCCACTGGCTCGATTAGCTGAACATCAGTCGTCATCATCCTTCTCCTACATGCCTATTCCGATGCCGAGCGACCGGCTGCGGCCGATGCCCGCAATCTCCGCAAGCTCCTGTCCGATCGGCCGCACCGAGCGCACATCGATCCCAAGCGCGGCCTTGCGAGACCCAAGGATCGATTCCACCTGCGCATCGCGTTCGAGGCTTTTTGCCATCGTGCCCATCTGGCCGCCGATCTTGCGCGCTGCGTCATGCTCACCGTTCCGGCGGAGCGATGCGCGCTGCTGATGGAGCCGCTGCCAGGTTTCGGTGAACCGGTCGGCGCGTTTGGCCGGATCGATGCGGATTTCGGCTTCGAGGCGCATCGCACGGACCGCGGCCTGCGTGTTTCCTTGTGCCGACGGACGAACCAGCTCGGGCTGGCGCTCGAACGCTGCTGCCAGATCGGCGCGGGCGTGCGGCCGAATCGCATCGAGCTCGCTCCCTGCCTTGTCGAGCGCGCTGCGCTGGTGCGCGAGTGTCGGGAAGCCTTTTGCCGCCATGCGGTCGATGTCGGCCTGCGCGCGGGCGTAACGCTCGACCGCGCGCTGCGTGTCATTCGTTCGCAACGTCTCGCGGGGTTCAATACTGGCCCGCTTCACGGTCGGGTTAAATCCGGCGAAGATACTGCGGGCTTTCTCGGGCACTTGCTTCGCAAGCTCGGCAACTCGCTCGCGCAAGGCAATGCCACGCCGCTCGGCGAACGCGCGCGTCGGATCGGTGCGGGCATAATCGCTCGCCATATCCTTGGCGCGCTCACGCGACAGCGTGCGCACCAGCTTGCCCTGATCGGCAAAGTCATCGCGACCGTAATGGATATCGATGCCGTCGCGGTGACGCGACATCGCAACATAGGCGCCGTGGCTGTCCATGCCGGGGGTCGCCAGCACATGGGCGCGATCGATGGTCATGCCCTGCGCCTTGTGGATGGTCGCCGCATAGCCATGGTCGAGGTCGCGATAATCTTTGACGTCGAACGCGACTCGGCGCCCGTCGTCGGTGCGCACGGCCATATGCTGTTCGCTGACACGCTCGATGGTGCCGAGCGTGCCATTCTTCACGCCAAGGCTACGCTCATTGCGCAGGAACATGATGCGGTCGCCGGATGCAAAACTCCGGTCTCCGCGCTCGACCTTGATCGCAACATCTTCGCCAAGATCGCCCGCGGCGCGCATGCGGTCGCGCGAGGCCTCGTTGAGCGATCGAACCTCGTCATTGGTATGGGTGAGGATGATCCGGCTGGCGCCGGGATTGTCCTGCCGGTCGCGGTCCCAACGATCGATCAGTTCTGCGCGCGCGACTTCGCGTGTCGCGGCAGAATGGACCATGCCCGCCTCATCATAGGCGCGGATCGCATCGCCGGTTCGGCCCGTCGCGAGTTCACGGGTTGCCTCTCGCTGCCAAACTTCATGCTGGCGCCGCACCTCGCCGATTTCGACGCCGCCGTGCCGTTCGTGAAGCGAACGGAACGCCGCGCCCGCCTCGATCGATTGCAACTGCTGCGGGTCGCCGACGAGCACGACCTTGGCGCCGGCATCAGCGGCGTGTGACAGGACACGCTCCATCTGCCGTGTGCCGACCATTCCGGCCTCGTCGATGACGAGCACATCGCGTGGGCCAAGCAGATCGCGGCCCTGCGCCCAGCCATGCTCGAGGCTCGCGATCGTGCGCGAGGCGATGCCCGAACCATTCTCCAGGCCCTCTGCCGCGATGCCCGAGAGCGCCGCACCGCGGATCTCCAGTCCGGCACTTTCCCAAGCTTCGCGCGCAACCCCAAGCATCGCGCTCTTGCCGGTCCCGGCGTAGCCGACGACGATTGCGAGATCCTGCCCATTTGTTATATGTTCGAGTGCGGCCTGCTGCTCACGACCGAGCACCAGACCGCCACTCCCGGCTGCGTCAGCGGCTCTCTGCAAAGACGCGGCCGGGAGACCATGACGCGACGGACCGGCGAGCCGATCCGCCGCGAGTTGGAGGCGCTGTTCGGTCTCGATCATGTCGCGCGATGTGAACCGATCCTCGCCGCGTCCGTCCGTGCCGAGCACGATCAGGTCGGGCGATGACCGCACCGCGCTTGTCACAGCATCATACTGCTCGCGCCCGCCGCTGTGCCGATGCGCAAACATGGCAAGATCGCGGTCGGTAAAAGTCGCTTGGCCGTGGGTAATTGCATCGAGCGCCACGCGCGGATTGGCGATGATCCGCTCGCCATTGCGCTGCGCGATATCGCGGTGCTCGGCGAGCCGTTCGGCCTCAAGGCCGCGATCGCCCATGCGCGATGCCGCGGGGCCGATCTTGTCCTGCGGTTCGAGGGCGATGCCCTGCGCTTCGAGACTTCGATGATCGACGCGCGCGTCGATATCGAGTTCGGCAAGCCGCTGGTTCACATGGTCGGCCCAGCGCTCGCGCCATTGCTCGACAAGCTCGGTGCGGTTCCAGTCGCGCACCTTGGCGCCGAAGCCCGCCTCGCCATCTTCCCCGACGACAATCTCGCGCATCGTCAGCATGACGTGCGCGTGGGGTTTAGCGAGGCCATCGGCGCCGATGTCCCAATGCACATTGAGGTCGGCGACCATGCCCTGATCGACAAACTCGCGCTGCACGAAGTCGCGAGCAAGCTCAATGCCCTGCGCCTGGTTCATCTCGCGCGGGATCGCGAACTCGACCTCGCGGGAAAGCTGCGCATCCTTTCGCTTTTCGAACGCCTCGACGTCATTCCAGAGGCGTTCGCGGTCGCGCCACTCATCGGGCGCGTTCTCGGGCAGCAGGACTTCGCTGTGTACGACACCAGACTTGTTGGTGAAGTCATGCGCGCGATCGAGCCGTTCGTCGTGCAACCGCTCCGCGGAGCGATAGGCGGCAGCCGCGACGGCGCTGCGGCCTGCAGCGCGGCTGATGACTTTGACCGAGAGATGGAAGATTGCCATTGCGGCCATCCATCTACACGTCAAAAGCCACGTCGGCACGACGTATAAGCGCGCCCTCACACGGAAAAATCCGCGGAGGGACTAGGCTGTGTCAGACTGTCCCGACGACCTTGCTGCGCATCAGGAGGCGCATCCCTATGATGGGTGCATCACCCCATCATGGAGATACGACATGCGCAAACCTCGCGATATCGATTCGGAACTGAAAGCGCTCGAAGCCAAGGCGAAGACCCTCAAGGAACGCCGTGTTCGCCAGCTTGGCGAACTCGTCATTGCCACCGGCGGCGACCAGATCGACACCGAAATTCTGGCAGGTGCATTGCTTGGCGCCGTTGCGACGAAAGACACGAACGCGAAGGAGGGTTGGCGCAAGGCGGGCGCGGTGTTCTTTCAGCGCGGGGCTCGAAAAGCTGCACCGGGATCTGATCGCGGCGCGGCGAATGACGCGGCGCCTGACGGCCATGCGGCATCGGCTTGAAGCCGTGAAGGCACGAACCGGCACGCGCGAATGGCAGGTAAAGCGCCGCGAGCGCACGCGCCAGCTCATCGAACTTGGCGGGCTCGTCGTAAAGGCCGGGCTGGTCGATCTCGCCGGCGACGATCGGGCAAAACTCTATGGCGCCTTCCTCTGGATGGCCGACAAGTTGCGGAGCGATCAAGGCGAACACGCCGCTGCGCTCTGGCAGCGGCGCGGCAAGCGCGCGTTCGAGGCCGATGCGTTGCCGCGCGAGGGCGCCTATGCCATAGGCGCGCCATGACACAGGAACTGACGGATACGATCCTGCGTGTGGTCGAGCGCGCGCCGCAATGGCTCAAGCGCGATCTCGATGCCAAAGACCCGGTCGCGCGCATCCGCGCCGAAGAATCGCTCGCGGCGATGATCGCCGACGCGTTCGAACGACAGACCGACGCCGCCGCCTGAGGCTATTTGGCCCGGCGCGCGGGCGCCTTCTTGGGCCTGCCGCCGCGGCCCTTTGTACCAAGCCCGATTTCCTTGGCGAGCGCGCGCCGCTTCTCGGCATAGTTCGGCGCGACCATCGGATAATCCTTCGGCAGGTTCCATTTGGCGCGATAGTCATCGGGCGTCATATTGTAGTGCGTCATCAAGTGACGGCGGAGCATCTTCAGCTTCTTCCCGTCCTCAAGGCACACAATGTAATCGGGTTTCACCGACGACCGGATCGACACCGCAGGTTCCTGTTTGACTTCGGGTTCGGCTTTCGTGCCAAGTCCCGACAGCGCTTCGTGTACCGAGCGGATGACGAGCGCTATGTCCGATATCGCCACGCTATTGTTGCTGACATGCGCGGCGACAATATCGGCCGTCAGCGTGACGAGCGTTTCGGTATCTTCCATTTGCGCCTCCGTTGCGATGCTATTTACATAGTTTGCTACCCATCTTCTCCATGCACGTTGGACGGCGCCGCTTCAACCATATCGCGTTGCAAACGCCTTTCGGCATCGCACCAGGGCGCGGGTCATATGCTTTTCTACGGACTTGACGCTGATACCGAGTTCGTCGGCGATTTCGCGGTAGGTCTGTTGCCGGAGCCGGCTCATCAGGAAGATGCGGCGGGTCCGTGGTCGCATGGCGAGCAGCGCCGGCCGAAAGACGCGGCGGATATCAAGCTCTTCCATTCGCCGTATCTGTTCGGGCGGCTGGGCGGCGTCGCACGCCTCATCGAACGGAAAGGTCGCTCCTTCACGGGCCTTTCGGCGTGTGCGCTCGAACACCAGATTGCGCGCAGTGCGAAGCAGATAGGGGCGCGGATAGTCGATCCGGTCGAAGGCCCCGGAACGGAGTACGCGCATGAACGCCTCCTGCGCCAAGTCGGGAGCCGCGTCGCGGCCGACGCGCCTCCGGAAATAGCGCAGCAGCATCGCCTGCTCGGCCCGGCAGAAGGCGTCGAAGGTGGTGGCGGGCGCGGTCATGGCCGTGCGTCCTTGCGATCGCGTGGCAAGGGCGCATCGCGCGACTCGCGATAAAGGGTGATGCCTGCTTCGATCCGGTCGAGGATGAAGGTGTCGCGCTCGGCCTTGGCGATGCGGATGTCGGTTCTGGAATAGAATTCAAGGCCGACTGCACAGCGGTTGCCGAGCTCGCGGTCGATGACATCGCGGGCGCGGGTCCAGCATTCCGCTTCCTTGAACAGCGGATGATTGACGATGATCCAGAACTCGTAATCGGAAAAATTGATCGTATCGTCGTCTTCGTACCAATTCTTCCGCGCATAAGGGCCGATCAGGACGATGCGTCGGATCACGCCCGGCTCGGGCGCCTGCACCGCATCGGGGTCGAAGCAGGCGCGCAGGATGCGCGTGACGCGTTCGACCTCCTGCTGCTTGCGGCGGATGAGGTGGCCGACGCGCGCCATCACGACTTCGCGCGCGTAAACGTCGTTCGCTTTGGGGGTGTTCATTTGCAGCTCGCACAACGGCGGTTCGCGCACTGGTGCGCGAATGTGCAAGCGGTGTCCGCTGTGTGCCGCTAGTGCGGGCTACAGCAACTGCCCGACCCACGGCCGGACCTGCATGATGCCTGGCAGGATGATCCTCGGGATGGCCGCCAGTTATTCCATCCCGTGGGCAGGATCATGCCAGAATCTGGGAGTCTCGACAAGTTGCGGTACGAGCGCAAATCATCACAGAAGCTGTTGCCCAATCTCGCATATCTTGCTCGGCTCGCTGACTGAAAGCGGCCTTGTTAAAGCTCCGCTGCGCTTTCGACTGGAGGGGCGGGCAAGGTAGTCAGCATATCGAGCCGTTTCCATTCGTCATTGCGCTGCCGCATCTCGGCTACCTTGGCGTTCGCATCGTTGCCGAACACGATGTCGGCGAACACCTTGTCGTTCGTATTGCAGTTCTTGGCCCAACCAAGAAAGTGGTTCCAAATGTGGGTTGAATGACCGAGGCAATCCGAAAGCATCAACTGCCCAGTTGCTTCGGCATCGTTTAGGAGCCGCCATGACCCTGGAACCGGATGCCCGCCCAACTCGCAATGAAAGCTATAGTCGGCACTACGGAAGTGACCGCCAGCCGCTTTGCGAAGCTTGGCTGGCGTGAAAAACGAATGCCGTTCTTCGCGTGTGCTGCGAAGCCAACGGCGGCATTCTTCATCGTTCTTTTCGAACGCCCAAGCCAAATATTCAATTTCGACCAGTTGGCGGACAAGTGACGCACCGGCGTAATGACGGCGGCTGTTCACGAGGTCGGCGCAACCCGATACAAGTTCGCTCGCAATTCGTAGCAGCATCGAAACCGCGACCACGGCGTCATCACCATGACCAAACGGTGAAACGCCATCACGCCTGTCGGCACCAAGTATATGGCCGCAGACGAACAGCTTCTCGCCCAGGCTCTTGAAGGTATCGGCGGTGAATGCCGCAAAATTTGACCGTGCAGTAATACTCGGCGGATCAACCGCCGCTCGTCGAATAGCTTCGCGTGGTAAATCGAGATCTATATTGGTCACGCCACCTCATACCGAACGAGCCGCCAACTTCAAAGCAGCGATGCGTTCCGAACAAACCTCATGGACCACGCGACCCAATTCCTCGACGCGTGCGTCGAGCCAGGTCAACTCTTCTTCACTGATCCGGTAATGTTTTGAATACCTTGCCTTCGTGTAGGCTTCCTTCAGTTTCTGGAACATTGCTCGCTCGCTGCGATTGCTCTCCGGCCAAATGCCATGAAGGCGCCGGTCAAGCCCTTCGGCTAGTGATCGAAGGAACGCGATGTTATGATTGTAGGGCGTGTAGTAAGTCAGCGTCAAAAGTAGACAAGAGTAGAGCCGCTCGGTTGTTTGATGAAAATCGAATGCAGCGTCTTTGAGTAACCCTTCTCCCAGCGCGTACTTCGCCAGTTTTTGGCGTGACATCGCTCCCGACATGCCGTCTTCAAAATATTCTCGTGCCGCCGCCAACGCTTGTTCCGGCGTCTTCGGCTTGGGCGTTGCAAGGTCCCGGTCGTCGGCCTCATACAGTGCGATGCCGTCCTTCGCGACCTCCATGAAGAAGACGCGGCCATGCGCGAGTCCATCGTTCACCTCGTGCAACGAGTGAACGATGAAGTTGACCGGCGTGCGCAGCGCCTTCTCGATGGTATAGGTGCGAATAAGCCGTTCCTCGGCCTTGGCCCAATAGGCGGCGCGGTCGGTCAGCTCCTTCTGGCTGACGATGACGAGAATATCATAGTCGGACTTATATTGGTTCGCCGACAGCGGCGCATCGACCCAATCGCCGCGGGCGTGGCTGCCGAACAGGATGATCTTCAAGATGCGGGCGCCCTTGCGGCGTCCGGTCGCGTTTTCGGTCGCCTGACCGAACTCGTCGAACAATATCTCGACGATACGCTCAAGCTCGCGCTGCTTGGCGGCAGGAAGATGATCGACGTCGGTTCGCATTCCTCAAGAATCTTCGGGCAATGCCCGTCACTTGGCAAGAACAGATTGCCCGGCGCTTTGCGCCGGGCGAAAAAATCTGGAGGAACGGCAACGCCGTTCCTCCAATGATGGAAGCTGGTCAGGCGGCCTCACGCAGCTCCGGTTCCCCTGCGACTTCGGGCTGCGCGACAAGCGCCGCAATATTCTCGCTCCGCTCGACACAGCCGATACCGCCACGTTCGGTATAGCCGGACGGCGGGAAGGCGAACCAGCGGGGAAGCCAACCCTCGACCTTGGCGCGTCCGATGCCGCCGGTGAGGCAATCGACGAGGATGCCGCGCTGCACCTTGGCGGTCGCCCCGGCATTGGCCTCGGCGACGTCAGCGCCCGCGACCTCTGCAACAACAGCATTGAGCAATTGCTTGTCGCGAATGAGGTCGGGCAGCACGGTGGTATCGTTCCAACTGGTGCGCATGTCGGTGCCGGTAAGCTGGCCAAGCAATTCGACCTCCGCACTGCCGACCGCCAGCGTTTCGCCCATGACGACAGGAAGGATGCTCATCACCGCATCATCGGACAGCGCCGCCAAGCGGGCGTACAGACCGGCAACGCCATGATCGCCGTCATATCCGCCGACGACGGTTGGAGCTTCGGCATCGAACCCAAGCAGGTCGAGCACCGTCCGCCGCGCCTTGTCGAACGCCGCCTCGCTCGCCGACACCTCGACGCTCTCGGCGATGGCATCGCTCGCCGCGCGCTGCTTCTCGACATCGACCCGCCACAGCGGTGACTCGACGATGGCATGGATAACCATCATGCGAAGCGCAACGCCCGGTTCCGACAACAGCGATGCGCGGACGGCGCCATGGCGGTGCAGGTCGATATAGTTGCCGAGCGCCGCGCTGACTTCGGGGCGCACCGGCTTGGGGGTGTCTGCCTGTCCCTTGGCGCGCTGCCGCGCTTCCTTTTTGGTGATATAGCCTTCATGAAATGCGATCTCGCCGCGATAGCTGACAGACGCGTAGACCTTGCCGCCTTTCTTCTTCGGGCAGCGTTCATGCTCCCACGAATTGAAATAGGCCCCGCGATTCATGACGACGACATCGGCCCAGCCGTTATCGCGATAGAAGTCGGCCTGCTTCTCGACCTCGGCCATCTGCGCGGTCCAGAAAGCATCGGCATCGGCAAAATAGCTGTCTTCGCCGAACAGGTCCGAAATCACTGCGCCCCTATATTCGGCAAGGTCGAACATCGCGACCTTGGTCACAATCGCACTGCCGCCGAACAGCCATGCCTTGAGCTGGGTGCCGGTCGGGGCGTGCTTCTCGGGGCAATCGACCAGCGCCAGCCACTCGCGCTGCTGCGCCTTGGTAGCAAGCGTCAGGTGGCGCATCGTCACCGCATCGATCTTGTCGCTGCGATAGAGGGTGCGGATGCGGGGCAAGAGATTGCCGATGGCGAGCGTCCGCTTCACCTGCAAGCTGGTCAAACCGAATGTCAGGCCGATGTCCTCGATTCTCCGCCCTTCGCGAACAAGCCGGGTGAAGGATTCGCAGCGCGATACCTCGTCGGGGTCGAGACGGGCGATGTTTTCGATAAGCGATGCTTCGAGCGCCGCCGCATCGTCCCCGGCCTCCATGACCGCGCAGGGCAGCGGATCGATGCCGCCCTGTTCGTCGGCAATGGTCAGCGCCGCATGGTAGCGCCGCTTGCCCGCGACGATCTCATAGGCATCTTCCGCGCCATTGGGGCGAACGATCAATGGGACCAAAATCCCGCGCGCCCGCACGGACGGCAGGATGTTGGTGAGGTCTGGCTTCTTCGCAACGCCGCGCATGTTGGCGGGCGACACGACAAGCTGCGACAGTTCGATATGCTTGAGTTCCATGATAATCTCTCCTTTGCTCTTTCAAACCACCGCAGCCCCGGCTGAGCGGGGTGGGCGGCGAGAGCGACCGGAGAGGCCCGCCTGCAAGCAGGGCGCACCGCAGGCCGAAATGCAATGGAGGACCCCGCAGGGGTTGCGCCCTGCCGGGCGGGCCTCAGAGGAGATCGACCGGCCACCCCGCACGGCCGGAGGCCACGCCAGCGCGCGGCACGCGCGATGACCTCCGAGCGGAGCCAGGCTCCGGCCATTCGCGTCAGCGATCGTTACGGCGTCAGCCGACGAGACGGCGCGCAGCGGTGGCTCGGTAGAGCGAAGCGGAATAGAGCGCGGCCGCCGCAGGCGGGACGCCGAACCTGTTTGCCTTTCATGTGAAGCGGGAATTCTACTTCCCTCAGATAATCGTCCTCCACTCCGACTCGCGCCGGGTCTGCTCTGCTGAAAGGTTCTTGAGTGGGTGGGGATGTCCAATCAAAGTCGTGTTTTGGGCCAAACTGGCCGTTTCCGGTCAGGCTGCTTTTGGCGGGAAATTGAGAGAAGCGGACGCTGACCGTATGCCGGTCGGTTATGACCGGAATCCACCGGTCGCGGAAGCGATCTGCGACCCTTCCAACCCTTCGGAAGATCAACGCGCCGATCAACCACGCTGCACTAGGGCTCAGAAACGGCAAGAGCACTGCTTCCACCAACGCTGGCATGTTGCCAGCAATCAGCAAGGCCAAGGCCAACGCGATCGCAAATGCAAACTGCAGCATGGTCAAATCCGAGCGCGAGAAGGCCAACCCCTAAAGGGCAAGGACGACCTGTTGCCAAGACTAGGAACACTCTGCGGGTTCGACAACGCACCGACGGCTGGCTTTTCATTTTCAAACCAGTAACCCTTTGTAAACTATACAAAGTGACTATCTCCACCTGATAGGATGTGTCATTGTATCATTGTTGATGCGCCGGTAGCGGGAGCCGATTTGTCGGCAACTCCGGGAATATCTGGTGTCCCGGTTCCACGCGCCATCAATGGGCACTTTATGTTTTCGGCAGAGCACGACGTCGGGCCACGCGCGTCGCACCTGAAAGGCACAGGCGATGTCGCACGGGGTCATAATGAGGAGATCCACTAGCGGCAGACTGAGGACGAGGAGGACTGCTCAAAGCTAACCAAGCAACCGCAGGGATCATGAAAAAGTATAAATCAATTCTGAATTTGTTAAATTCAGGAGGCTGTGAACTATTATATTCTTAATGGCTGTTAACAATTCACTAAGACTCTTTCTTATAAAAATTGATTTGACGCCTCGAATTCCGATTCTTACCTATGTACATGAAATATAGTGATTCGGTCACTTACATATATGTCAACTAACCTTACATTAGTGTAAGCATACGTATATTTCAACGAAAATAGGGGTCGCCAAATGAATCATTACGTAAAACTCCATGGAATGGAGGTTGGAGCTTTGACTCTTTCGAAGCGGAAGAAGAGAATTCTCCTGGTCGGCTTGGCGATCGTTAGCACGGCCGGCGCTACCGCATCCGCAGCGCCAGCGACGGCTCCAACCCCTCCGCTCGCGGCCGGGGCGATTTCACCTGGCGCTCGCGTGTTCTCCGAACAGGCCAGCAAGCTTGGGGCCCAAAAATGCGCCCGGCTTTATTCGGTGCTGGGCGACTTGGTCTCGCAGGGCGCCGACTATGCGGTGCGCACCGAGACGAACAAACAAGCGCCCGACGCACATGTCGTTCAAGGCACCGTCGGCTTGACGTATAATCTGCCTGATCTGAAAGGAAAGGCAGCGGGGCTGGTCTTCGCCGCGCCCTCGGCGAAGGGCTGCGAGGGACATTTCGTGCGGGTCGCCCCCTTTCAAAAGCCGTGCCAGCAGGTTGTGAAGGATCTGCCGGCGGGGAGCATCTCCGCGGCCGACCTGTCGGGCGTTCCAGTCTATCAACTCGGCGGCGGACAAGGACAGGCGCTGATGATCGCGAGCGGCGCAAGCTGCGTGGTCGTTACCGTCACGCCGGGTAGCCAGACACCCTAGCCAGAAGCCGGCGTCCGCAGGCGCGGCTGTCGATCATTCCAACAAACCGCAGATTCCGGGCGTGCCTCGTCGCGCGGCGGCTCTCTCCCCATTTTAGCACCCGATATCATCGATCGGATCGGGCCAGAGCAGGAGAAATATCATGAGCAATTTCGAGACTGTATCGAACGGACGACGCAATGCGGAACTGGCACAAGGCTGGGTACTGGGCGCGGCAGGCATGGGCTGGACCCAGCGGCGCCGGTTGATGGCGGTGCTGCGTCGGGCACACCGTGTGCTCGGAGTGAACCGCGACCAGCTTGGACTGGGCGCCCTCGGCGGCGGCGGGATGGCCGCCGTGCTTGCGGTGGGCATGATGGCTCCGCAGGCGGCGTTCGGGCAGACCGTTATCGGTAATGGGGTGCTGACCAACACCGCCAACTGCACCAATCCCTCTGCAGGGAATCAAAGCACCGCCATCGGTTGTGGCAGCAACGTTACCGGCTCCGCCTCAACCGCAATCGGCGCCAACGCCGATGTAAATGGCGACAATGGCGTCGCGATTGGCACCGCCGCTACCGCGACGGGCAATGCTTCGATCGCCATCGGCTATGCGATGGGGGCCAGCGGCCTCAACGCCATAGGCATCGGTGTCTTTGCGAACGCAACCGGCGTCAACGCGCTCGCCGTGGGCGGAAACGCCCGCGCCATTGCGGATGGCGCATCTGCCTTTGGTGTCAACAGCACCGCCAGCGCGGCGAACGGGACTGCCATCGGTTCCACGGCCACCGCTAGCGGCGGCGCCGCAACGGCCGTCGGCGTATCGAGCCAGGCAACCAGCGCCAATGCTGTCGCTGTCGGCAGCTTGAGCCAGGCGACAGATAGTGCGGCCACCGCTGTCGGCAACGGCGCCAGGGCGACCGGCAACAGCTCGCTCGCGCTCGGAGCGCAGGCTTTAGCCATCGGCAGCGGTACCGTTGCTGTCGGGCAAGGCGCCGGCTCCGGATCCACCACCGGCAACGCCAGCTCGGTTGCGGTGGGCCTCGCATCCGGGGCGCTCGTGACCGGCGCGCAGAATACCGCCATGGGCGGCGGCATCGCCAGCGTGATGCGCGGCGCCGGCTCCGGCGTCACAGGGACACGCAACGTCGCTCTCGGGACCGGCGACGGGACCGTTGCCTATGACGCTACGCTCTCCGCCTCCGCAGGCAGCCTGGTCACCGGCAGCGACAACGTCGCGATCGGAACCAATGCCGGTATCGGCGTCGCCGCCAACGGCACCACATCGATCGGCCACAATGCCTTGGCCAGCCAGACCAACGGCACTGCGATTGGCTTTGGAGCAACCGCCACCGGCGTGAACGCCGTCTATCTGGGCGGACGCACGGGCGCCGGAACGGGTGCTCTCGCTGAGAGCGCCATCGCCATCGGGACGGACGTGACGGCAAATGTGGCCGACGCCACCGCGATCGGACGCCAAAGCGTGGCATCGGCCCAGTTCGCCGTTGCGATCGGGGTAAATTCCCGTGCGTCCGGCATAAGCTCGTCAACGCTCGGTCCCAATGCAAATGCTTCGGGTAACTTCGCACTGGCACTGGGTAATGCTGCTGTGTCCAGCGGAATTGGCTCGATCGCGATCGGGTCGGGCGCCGAAGGTACGGACATTGCCGCCGTAGCGCTCGGCAATGGCACTCGTGCGACCCTCGCGCGCTCGACGGCGCTCGGGGTAAGCGCTTTGGCGAGCGGCGCAAGCGCGCTGGCCATGGGCGACACCGCGACCGCGAGCGCCCAGAATGCGATTGCGGCCGGAACGAACGCGATCGCCAATTCGGCCGACTCGGTCGCCATCGGCACCAATACCACGGCCACCGGCGGCAAGGCGGTGGCGATCGGCGCGGGCAACGTCGCCAATGGCGACGGCGCAGTGGCGATCGGCGACCCCAGCACCGCGACGGGCGACGGCGCAGTGGCGCAGGGCAAGGACAATACTGCGACCGGCAATGGCTCGGTGGCTATGGGCAACACCAACATGGTCGGCGGGGGCGGACAGGCGATCAGCACGCCCGGCACGGCGGCGCAGGGTGCGGTTGGCATCGGCTATCAGAATACGGTGGTGGGCCAGGGCTCGGTCGCGATCGGCAGCACCAGCAGCGCGCTGGCGGCAGGCGCGGTCGCGTTCGGCGATACGGCGATGGCCAACAATGCCGGCGACGTGGCGCTAGGCAGCGGCTCATCGACTCTCGCGGCGGTGGGAACGGCGGCCGCCACGATCAACGGCACCAACTACGCCTTTGCCGGTACCACGCCCACCAGCACGGTGAGCGTCGGTGCGACGGGCAGCGAGCGGACCATCACCAATGTCGCGGCGGGTCGGATCAGCGGCGGCTCGACCGATGCGATCAACGGCTCGCAGCTGTTCGCGACCAACCAGGCGGTCGACAGCATCGGCACGCAAGTGACCCAGAATACCACTGACATCACGAACCTCGACGGGCGCGTGACGACCACGGAAGGCAACATCACCAATCTCGACGGCCGGGTGACGACCGTCGAGGGCGATCTCACCAACCTCGGCAACACGATCACCACCATCAACAATGGCGGCGGGATCAAATATTTCCACGCCAACTCGGTGCTGGCGGACAGCCAGGCGCTGGGAACGGACTCGGTCGCGATCGGACCGAACGCGGTCGCCAACAATGCGGGGGATGTCGCGCTCGGAAATGGTTCGACAACCGATGTTGCGGTGGCGACCACGGGTACGACGATCGGCGGCACCAACTATGCCTTTGCGGGCACAGCGCCGACGTCGACGCTGAGCATCGGTGCGCTGGGTGCCGAGCGGACGATCACCAACGTCGCGGCTGGCCGCATCGACGGCAGCTCGACCGACGCGGTAAACGGTTCGCAGTTGTTCGCGACGAACACGCAGGTGACGCAGAACACCACCGATATCGCCAATCTCGACGGGCGCGTGACGACCGTCGAAGGCGATGTCACCAATCTCGATGGCCGGGTGACCACTGTCGAGGGAGACATCGTCAATCTCGATAACCGCGTCACCACCGTCGAGGGCACCGTTACCAACCTCGGCGACGCACTCACCGAGATCGCCGGCGACACCTCGACCACTTACACGGACGCGAATGGCGATGGCATTCGTTATGCGCGTACCAATGAAACCGGCCTCGCAGAAACCGACGCTTTCGCGCAAGGCGTAGGGTCCACCGCACTCGGCTATCAAGCCGCGGCGACTGGCGCGAATACGGTCGCACTGGGCCGGGACAGCCAGGCCACCATCGACGGGTCGCTGGCGCTGGGATCGGGCTCGGTTGCCGATCGCGCGATTGCGCCGGTCAGCGGGACGATCCCGGCAGGCATCGGCTTCGTTCCCTATAATACCACCGATGCGACGCTGCTGGGCGCAGTCTCGGTCGGCAATGCCGCGACCAGCGAATATCGCCAGATTACGAATGTCGCGGACGGCACCCAAGCACAGGACGCCGTGACGCTGCGCCAGTTACAGGGCGCGATCTCCTCGGTCTCGGTGACACCGATCCAATATTTCCACGCCAATTCGAGCGCGGTGGACTCGCTCGCGGCAGGCTTGGAATCGATCGCGGTCGGCCCGACCACCGTGGTCAATGGCGACAATGGCATCGGCATCGGCAATGGCGCGATCGTCGACCAGACCGCGCCGGGCGGGACGGCGATCGGCCAGAACGCCCGGGTCAGCCAGGCCGACGGTATCGCCTTCGGCACCAACTCGATCGCCAACGGAATCCAGTCGATCGCGATCGGCCCCGGTGCCAATGCGAGCTTCGCGGGCAGCGTGGCGCTCGGTGCGGGCGCGACGACGAGCGTGGGATCGCGGACCGGCTATGCGGGCTATGGCCTCGCCGCGCCGCAAAATTCGGCGGGCGAGGTTTCGGTGGGCAGCGCGGGGGCGGAGCGGCAACTCACGAACGTCGCCGCGGGCTCGGCCCCGACCGATGCCGTGAACGTCAGCCAGCTCAATCAGGTCGCGCAGAATACTGCCACCAGCCTTGGCGGCGGAGCGTCCTATAATCCGACCACAGGCGCCTTTACCGGGCCGACCTATAATGTCGGCGGAAACACCTATAATAATGTCGGCGACGCGCTAGGTGCCCAGAATACGGCGGTCACCAATCTCGACAATCGCGTAACCACGGTCGAGGGCAACGTCACCAATCTTGGCGACAGCGTCGCGGCGGGTCTCGGGGGCGGCTCGACCTATAACTCGACGACCGGAACGGTCACCACGAACCTCAATGTCGGCGGCAATAATTATAACAACGTCAACGACGCGCTGCAGGCGCTGAACCAGACGGCGAGCGCCGGCTGGAACATCCAGGCCAATGGCGGGCCTTCGACGAATATCGCTTCGAACGGTACGCTCAACGTGACCGCGGGCTCGAATACGGTGGTTACGCTGAGCGGCAATCAGCTGCAAATTGCCATGGCCGACAATCCAACGTTCAATGGCGTGGTCAATGCCAATGGCGGCCTCAACGTGGGCGCCAACACCAGCGTCAACATGGGTGGCAATGTCGTCCAAAATATCGGAGCCGGCGCGATAAACGTCACGTCGACCGATGCAGTCAACGGATCGCAGCTCTACCCGATCCAGCAGCTGGCCAATAATTCGGTGCAATATGATGCGGCCGGCAACTCCGTGACGTTCAATCCGGGTGGATCCGCCACAACGCTGCACAATGTCGCAGCCGGCGTGGCGCCGACTGATGCGGTCAATGTCCAGCAGCTGGGCGACGGGCTCGCGAGCACGCTCCAGTCGGCCAACGCCTACACCGATTCGCGCTTGGCGAACTTCGAGTTCGATCTGGGTAACGCGCGGCGCGACAGCTTTGCCGGGACGGCGGGCGCGCTTGCCGCCGCGGGGCTTCCGCAGGCATTCGAACCCGGGCGCGGAATGCTCGCCTTCGGCGCGGGCACCTATCGCGGAGAATCGGCCTTCGCGCTCGGCCTGTCGCGGGTGATGGATGATGGCCGCACCGTCATCAAGGCCGGAGCGACCTATGACACGCAGCAGCGCGCCGGCGCCAATGTGGGGGTCGGGTTCCAGTTCTGATTTTCGTCCCTCATCGATCGCTCATTCCTCAAGGAGGATATTATGAAAACCAAGTTTTTCGCCGCCCTTTGCCTCTCGGGCGTCTGTTTGACGAGTCCGGCCCTGGCTATCGAAGAGGCGCCCCAGCCCGCATCGACCGCTCCCACCTATCAGGCGACGGTCGATCCCGCAGCCTTTCGGCCGGTGGTGCTTGAGCACAAGAAGCTGGGCGTCACCACCACCCCGGCCACGATTCGGCTGATCACGCCCGGCGTCGACAAGTTCAGCATCTATCCGCTGATCGGCGCGCCGCATTTTGCAGAAGGAATTACGCGACGATGGAATTATGTCCTGTTTTTCCCGGTCGCACCGGGAAGCACG
This sequence comes from Sphingopyxis sp. JAI108, assembly GCF_013410105.1. Lineage (GTDB taxonomy): Bacteria > Pseudomonadota > Alphaproteobacteria > Sphingomonadales > Sphingomonadaceae > Sphingopyxis > Sphingopyxis chilensis. The sequence continues at coordinate 137,893 of NZ_JACCCJ010000003.1, read as the reverse complement.
GAACGCGTGCGCTGCCGCATGGAAATCCGGTTCGAGCGTCCGCGCGGGCACTATAGCGTCGTGGTGTCCGAGGTCGTCTGGCAGGAGCAATCCTGCGCCGACCGGGTTGCAGCGGCAAGCTGATTGGGCAAGAGGTGGCGTCATGCGCATAATCGTTCCTTTTGCCGCCTCTGTCCTTGCCTTCGCCAGCATCACCGCTTCGGCGCAGACCTTCGGCCCGCCGATCCAGGGGCTTTGCCTGCTCTCCCGGAATGGCGCTATCGCCGCGTCGCGGGCCGGCCAGTCGATGCAGGCACAGCTCAAGCAGATGCAGGGTGCGCTGTCGGGCGATCTCGCCCGGCAGCGTTCCTCGATCGATCAACAACGCCGAACGCTCGAGACGCGACAGAATTCGACGGCGCCAATCGAGTATCAGCGGCAGGTTTCCGCCCTCAATCAGCAAGCGCAGTCGATCGAACAGCAGCAAAATCTGCGATTCATTTCAGCACAAACGCGAGGACAGCAGCAGATCGACCAAGCTCTCAATGCGGCGTTGGGCCGTATGGTAACGAAAGCTAACTGCAGCGTCGTCCTCGAGCGCGATAATAGCTACGGCTGGAACAACGCGATGGATATCACGCCGGCCGTCACCCGCGAAATGGACGCCTTGCTTCAGAGCGTGGCGTTGCAATAACGAACCGGATAGATGGATTAGCGTGCGATGCGCTTGACCTACCGCCGTAAATTAACGTGATGCTCACCTCGACGGCCGATCTGGTCAGACATGCAGCGAAAACTGAAAAGCAGTGAGCTTGTGAGCTTCATGCTCCTGCTGGTGGCCCTATTGGTCCTCGCGCTAAGATAATGATCGAGCTGGGCGCGCGCTCCATAGGTCGAACGATAGCATTTTCTGTCAATTTTTTTGCGCGCAGGCCTCGACTTCAAACGCTTTGCCAGCCTGCCTCATGGTCCCTCGTCACGCCGGTAATTGGTAACATCTTGTTAACCAATTTGGCGCAAGCTCGGTTTGGGGGGCACGTAGGCGGCGCGAGCCGTGCGAATGGAGTTCTTCGCGGTGTTCGAATGCGATACGAAGCCCTCATCGGACCGTACGGTCGTCTGACGACCGGCGATTTGCCGTCTTCGCCCACCACCTATTGGGTGAGCCGACGCAAAGCCGAAGTGCTCGCCGCGATCGACGGCGGTTTGCTGACTGTCGACGAGGCCTGCAAGCGATATCGATTAAGTCTCGAAGAGATTTCCGCGTAGCGGCGCTCGCTGGCCCACGCCGGCGTTGCCGGACTTCGCATTACGAAGGACCACCGCTATCGCCACCCCTTGTAGTTTAAACCAGAAATGCCGCGCCACCCCCACCACTGGGCGCGGTATCGACGGCGCGAGGTAGTTGGTCCTCCTCGCGTCGTCCACGACGTGCGGCGATGCTGACCGAACGTCAGCCCTCGCTTGGAATAACTATGTGCGCGCTTACAATGGCCGTTTTAAGACGGGCGGTTTTTGGATCGAAATTGTGCGAAGCGGACATGGCGTTCACAGCTGACACGCTACACGATCGGACGTCTTGATTCGCCAATCCTAAGCCTCGCATCGGTTCATCCTCCTGTTACTCCAGACGTCTGAGGTCGCGAGACAGCGCCTCCCGTAGGCAGTTTGCGACGGCTCGAACGGGCGCAGATCCTTTCAAATCTGTGTGAAATGTGAGCCACACCTCGCGCCGTATTATTTCGTCGTCCGTGGCCCGCACGAGCTGAGGATCCGGCGCCGCGAGGAAGTCGGGTGCCAACACCACCCCACCGCCTGCCCGCGCCAGTGCCATCTGCAACTCGATCGTATTCGAGCGCAGGGCTAGTGGCGTTTCGCCGGCCAAGCGGCGTAGTGCGACCTGCTGTGGTGCGGCATCGAGAGCTTCGTCATAACCGATGAAACTGCGATCCGAGACGGCGGTATTCACAAGATAATCGGCTCTGCCATAGACGTGAAAAATTACCACTCCGACTTTCACGGCGGTGATGTCGCCCGCGGTCGGGCGACCGAACCTGATCGCGATATCGGCTTCCCGCTGGCTGAGCGAGGAATAGTGGGTTTCTCCCAAGATACAGATCAGAAGGTCGGGATGCTCATCGCGCAAGCGGACGATGGGATCGGCGAGCATGGCCGCCGCAAACGCAGGCGGAGCGCTGACCGTAACCTGACCCGCCACCTCGGACCGTTCCCCGCTTGCGGTGCGTTCTATCGCGACGGCCTGCGCCGCCATCTGGGCGGCCATGGCCGCGACCTGCTCCCCAGCCAGGGTCAGGGTGAGGCGTCTGCCGCGGCGATCGACAAGTCGCGCGCCGAGTTCTTGCTCCAGCGCCGCGATCCGTCGTGCCACCGTCGCATGATCTACGCCCAGCTCGCGGGCAGCAGCCGTAAGCGTGCCGCCGGTTGCCAGCGCGGCGAAGTGTTTCAGATGCTCCCAATCAGGCATTGTGCAGAATTTCCCATTCGATGGGCGTTCCTAAAGAATTTCATGAAGAAAGTCAGGCGCTACATATCCGCCAGGGCCGCATCGGGTGGCCCGGCGTCGCGGGGTACTCCGCGAAGTGGCAGAACAAGGTGCAGTGATGATACGGCAGGAAAGCGTCGCGATCGTGGAGCGTTTTTGGGCGGAGGTCTGGCAATCGCCGCAAAATCCGGAGGCGATCGACCACATGGTAGCAGAAGACTTCGTGATCACATCCGGCGGCAATGACATCGTCTCCCGGGCTGCGTTCAAGGCTTGGGTGATCAAGTTCGGTACCAAGGTCGACGATATGGATTTCGAGATCATCGAGAGCTTCCAGAGCGCTGACGGACGACGCGTCGCATCACGGTGGCGGCTGACCGGCCGAAACAACGGCTTGATGGGAACCGAGCCGAACGGCGCGCCGATCAACATGGTCGGTACGGCGATCTGGGAAGTCGGAGACGACGGCCTGTTGCGGCGCAACTGGGTCGAACGCAACGCCTGGGAGGTTTTCGGCAGCATCGCCGCGGCCGACAGGAACATCTTCTGAGAAAGAATAATCGATGAACTACATTAAGCTCGGATCGACCGGCCTCGATATCTCACGCCTGTGCCTCGGATGCATGACCTTTGGAGAGCCCGACGTGGGCGTACATGAATGGACGCTCGGCGAATCCGACAGCCGTCCGATCATCAAGCGTGCGATTGAACAGGGCATCAATTTCTTCGACACGGCCAACAGCTATTCAGCGGGCACGTCCGAACTGATCGTCGGCAAGCTGCTGAAGGAATTTACTCGCCGCGAAGAGGTGGTGATCGCCACCAAGCTGTTCTTTCCCGAGCGCATGCTCGAAGGAGGTGCCGCTCCGAACCGCAAGGGCCTTTCCCGCAAGGCGATCATGACCGAGATCGATGCGAGCCTGACGCGGCTGGGTACCGACTATGTCGATCTATACCAGATTCACCGCTGGGATTATGACACGCCGATCGAAGAAACGATGGAAGCGCTTCACGACATCGTGAAGGCTGGCAAGGTCCGTTATATCGGTGCCTCCTCGATGTTCGCCTGGCAGTTTGCCAAGGCGCAGGAGGTTGCGCGTGCCAATCGCTGGACGCCCTTTGTTACCATGCAAAACTATGTGAACCTGCTCTATCGCGAAGAAGAGCGCGAGATGATCCCTCTTTGTCGCGATCAAGGTGTCGGATTGCTGCCATGGAGCCCGCTCGCGCGGGGCCGACTGGCACGCTCAGCCGGTGAACAGACGAAGCGCACCGAAACCGACAGCTTCGGCAAGTCGCTCTATGCCGCCACCGAGGACGCGGACAATGCGGTGATTGGGGCCGTCGAACGGATCGCCCAAGCCCGAGCTTTGCCAATGGCCCGGGTCGCGCTCGCCTGGGTGCTGGCGAAGCCCGGCGTTGCCGCCCCAATAGTTGGCGCCTCAAAAGCGACGCAGCTTGACGATGCAGTCGCCGCCCTCGACGTCCGGTTGACCGACGAAGAGATCGACGTGCTGGAGGCTTGCTATGTGCCGCACGCCGTCGTCGGATTCGAGTGAGGCTGACGGGTTCCACCCCGCTCCTATTCCAATGACAAGATAACAGAGTAGGCCCGTTTGGTATGATTAGCTCGGGCAGATCGACACCGCCTATGTGCCTTACCCGGTCACGAGTTTCGACTGATCGACACAGAAAACCCAACATGCCGACCCGGACCGGTTTGAAAGGATAACATCATGCTGTTTCATGTCGAAATGATCATCGAAATCCCCCCGGATACCGATCCGGACAAGATCGCGAAGCTCAGCGCCGAGGAGACGGCGCTTGCCAAGGAACTCCAGCGGTCGGGCACATGGCGCCACATCTGGCGGGTCGTCGGCAAGCGGGCCAACATCAGCATTTTCGACGTGAAGGACGCGGAAGAACTCCATGCCATCCTGTCCGGTCTTCCCCTGTTCCCTTATATGCGGATTACAGTCGTCCCGCTTTGCCGCCACCCGGCCAAATATGATGGTACCGGGTGAAACAGGCCGCGAAGGCCATCGCGGTCAGCCTGTAGCGTTCGCAAGCCCGGCTGCCGAATATGCCGGGAAGTCCGTGTAGCCCACCTCTCCGTTCCGGGTGTAATAAGTCGCAGGGTCCGCCTCGGCCAACGGCCAGCCATGCTTGAAGCGCTCAACAAGATCGGGGTTTGCGATATAGGGTCTACCGATGGCGATCAAATCCACCAGCCCGGTGTCAAGCGCGGCCTGAGCACTCTTGCGGCCGCTGAAGCCGCCGCACCAAATGATTGCGCCGGGAAACATCGCCCGGACCCTGGCAAGCAGAGCATGATCGATATGACGATCCTTGAACTCGGCGCTGTCCATGTTTCCCTCTGGCATCAGCTGGTAGACCAGATGGACATAGGCCACGCCCCGGCGGCCGAGTTGCTCGCAAACATACAGCAATGTTTCCTCGACAAGAGGATCCGCCGGCATGGAGTTGAATCGGCCGAACGGTGACAGACGGACGCCAACGCGCCCCGGACCCAGTTTGCGTACCGCCGCGTCGACAATTTCCATCAGGAAGCGCGTGCGATCCTCCGGACGCCCCCCGCCGTAGCGGTCGGTGCGCGTGTTGAGCGCGGAGTTCATGAACTGGTCGATCAAATAACCATTGGCTCCATGAATTTCGACACCATCGAAGCCGGCTTCCCGCGCGCCGCAGAATGCCTCGGAAAAGGTGCCGACCAGCGCCGATATTTCCTCCGTCTCGAGGCGTCGGGGCGTACCCGCACGAATAAAGCCCAGCTTGCCGTCGGCGTCATGAGCAAAGACATCCGAATTTTCAGCCCGTTGCTCGGTCACCCCCAACGGAGCCTGACCATTTGGCAGGAGCGACGGATGCGCCATCCTGCCGACGTGCATGAGCTGCAAAAATATCGTTCCGCGGTTACGGTGAACTTCGTCGGTCACCAAACGCCAGCCCTGCCGCTGGGCTTCCGTGTAAATGCCCGGCATCATTGCGTAGCCTTTGCTCGAGGGAGCGATATTGGCTACTTCAGTGACGATCAGGCCGGCACTGGCCCGCTGTCCGTAATAACAAGCCATGAGACGGTTCGGAACATCGCCGTCGGACGTCCGTGTGCGGGTCATGGGCGCCATGACAAAGCGGTTTTTCAACGAAATAGCCCCATCGAGGGCGTATGGTTCGAATATGTCTGCCACAAATTTTCCTTCGGTCTGATTGGATCGAAGGTTTACCGCGGCGCGGTCATTCCTATCTACACACCGATTGGTGAGTGACGACGAATGAAGATTATCAAACGATTGCCGGCCTTGCCGGTCGAGCGCGCACTGGGTGTCCTGTCCGGGCGCTGGAAGGCGGTCATCCTTTATGCGCTGCTCGATGGTGCCCAACGGACGTGCGAGTTGGAGAAACGCATCAGAGGAATTTCGCAGAAGGTGTTGATCGACCAGCTGCAAGCGCTTGAGGAGCACGGCATGTTAAGCCGGCGGCCAAGCGCAGGGGATCGCCAAGGGATCGAATATCTACTCACTCCACTCGGGGAGAGCTTCCGGCCGGTCCTGGAGACTTTGAGCGAATGGGGCGCGCTCCATGCGAAGGATCTCGATGAAGCTCACAGGCTTTTGCCGTGCAGCGCGGTCGTTCACGGTCGCGACTGATACTCACGTGCACGGCCAACGACTGCTTTCAAGGGCCAAGTCAATTCAGTCCGAACGGCCGAGATCGGGCGCAAACCTGCCGATCTCTGCTTGAAAATGGATTGCTTCATGCAACAGACACGGCCGAGCCGAATCGGCCCTTTCGGTCTAGGGCTACGCGGGAGGGTGCCAATCTTGGCACCAAACTTCCTTGCTGGGACAGCATGGGAAATTAATTTCGACCCGAAAATCACCCGCCGGGAACCGACAGGAAACGACAAGAAACGACAGGAGACGACAGAGGCAGTTGGCACCATTTTTGGCACTCTTGCGCGATTTTTTCGGATCGCCAATTCTACACCCAGGGGAGCCCAACCGACGCCAGCCGATGGAGTGATTGCCATGCCCGTCTCCGAAAGGATCATCCGCCTACCGACCGTTCTCAATCGCACCGGACTGTCACGTTCCACCCTCTACCGTAAGATCGCCGAGGGCACCTTCCCGGCGCAGGTGCAGATCAGCGTCCATGGTGCCGGATGGTGGGAGTCGGCAATCAATCGGTGGATCGCCGACCCGCCCGGCTACCGCGCCGAAAATGACAATCGGCCCCTTGGCGATGGGCCGGTATGAAAAAGGACGAAGCGCCGCATTCGCGGCCGCTCACGGCCGCGAATGACAACTCTTCCTCACTTGCTCCTGCCGCCGTTGACGCGGCCTTGACGCGCATCGCAGAGGCGATCGGGCGGCACATCGCACGTGAGCATGTTCGCGCGCGGAAAGCCGCCAACGACAATGACGTCGCGCCGAAAAACCCGAAGGCGCCACAGCATTGACCATCGGGTGTTCGCGCGGGACACTGTCTTAACCGGCTGTGCGGGGCTTTGTCCCGCCACAAGAAAGGAAGACATGATGATCCGCGCCGCGCTCTACGCCCGCTATTCCTCCGATCAGCAGAATGCCGCGTCGATCGCCGACCAGCAGCGCATCTGCCGCGAGCACGCGGAACGCGAGGGATGGCAGATTGTCGGCAGCTTCGAGGATGCCGCCATCTCGGGCGCGAGCATGATCCTGCGACCCGGTGTCCAGAAGCTGCTCGCCGACGCACAGGGGGACAAGTTCGACATCGTGCTCGCCGAAGCGCTCGACCGGGTGTCGCGCGACCAGGCCGATGTCGCGACCTTCTACAAGCACCTTCAGTTTGCGCGGGTGCCGCTGATCACGCTCTCCGAAGGCGAGATTTCCGAGCTGCACGTCGGGCTCAAGGGAACGATGAATGCGCTGTTCCTAAAAGACCTTGCGAAGAAGACGCACCGCGGCCTGAGGGGGCGCGTCGAGAAGGGCTTCTCGGCGGGCGCGGTAGGCTATGGCTATCGTATGGTCCGGCGTCTCAACAGCGAAGGCGAGCTGGTGCGCGGTGAGCGCGAGATCGATCCCGCCGCGGCGCTGATCGTCGAGCGCATCTTCCGCGAGTTCGCGGCGGGCAAGAGCCCGCGCGCCATCGCCTGCGACCTCAACGCCGAAGGTATCGCCGGCCCGGCAGGAAAGCCGTGGCGCGACACGAGCATCCGCGGCGACGTGCGCCGGGGAACCGGTATCCTCAACAACGAGCTTTATGTCGGGGTTCGCGCCTGGAACCACAAGCATAGTGTGAAAGACCCGAACACCGGCAAGGAGGTCACCCGGCTCAATCCTGAATCCGAATGGATCAGGAATGCGGTTCCCGAGCTTCGCATCGTCAGCGATGCGCTCTGGGAAGCGGTCAAGCGTCAGCAGCAGGCGCTTGCTGAGCGCTTCGCATTGGTCAAGGAGGCCGCACAGTCGAGGAGCGCGCAAGGGCTGCGCCGTCCCGCCTATCTGCTCTCAGGTCTGCTCGAATGCGGCTCCTGTGGCGGAACCTATGCCGTCGTCGTCGGCGATCGTTATGGCTGCGTCGGCCATCACCGCAGCCGCACCTGCACCAATAACCGGACGATCCGGCGCGAGGCGCTGGAGCGCCGGGCGCTCGCGGGCATCGCCGAAAAGCTGGTGTCGGCCGACAAGATCGAGGCGGCGGTTGCCGCCTATGCGAACCATATCAACCGCGAGAACCGTGAACGGCGCATTCAGGCTGATGCCGATCGGCGGGCGCTCGCCAGGGTCGAAAAAGCGGTTGCGGGCATCATGGCGGCTATCGAGGATGGGCTGTATCAGCCTTCCATGAAGGCGCGCATGGCCGAACTCGAACGCGAACGCGTCGAGATCAACGCGCGGCTTGCGGAAGCGCCGCAGGAGGTTCCCGACGTGCATCCCGGCATTGCGGAGATCTATAGGCGCAAGGTCGCAAGGCTCGCCGAAGCGCTTGGCGATCCCGACATGCGGCTCGACGCCTCAAGCGACATCCGCTCGCTCGTCGGCAAGATCGTCCTTCATCCCGGCGACAGGCGCGGGGAGGTCCACGCCACCCTCCATGGGTCGCTGATGGGCATCCTTGACTTTGTGAACGACAATCCGCAGCCCGACAACAGCCGAGTTATAACAAAGGTGTCCTTGGGTTCGCCGGGATGACGAGATAAGGATCAGGGGATGGCGGGGGACAAGACGAACATCATCAGCCCGGCCGGCTACGCCGCGCTGCGCGCTGAATATGACGCGCTGCTGGGCGACGAGCGGCCGAAGCTGGTCGACGTGATCAGTTGGGCCGCGGGCAACGGCGACCGCAGCGAGAATGGCGATTATATCTATGGCCGCAAGCGGTTGCGCGAGATCGACCGGCGGCTCTCCTTCCTCGCACGGCGGATGAAAGCGGCGCGCGTCGTCGATCCCGCCGAGCAGCCCGACAAGGGTCGCATCTGGTTCGGCGCCACCGTCGAACTCGCCGACGACGACGATGCGAGGCGGATCATCACATTGGTGGGCGATGACGAGGCGGAGGCCGGCGAAGGCCGGATCGGCTGGAACAGCCCGCTTTCCCGCGCGCTGCGCGGCGCGGCGGTCGGCGACCTCAGGACCGTCCAGCTTCCCGCCGGGCCCAAGGAGTGGGAAGTGATAGCGGTCAGCTATCCCGCGGGCTGATTGACCGCACGGCTCTCTTTCCTCGCGTCAGGGCTGCAACAGCGCGGGAACGATCCAGATTGCCGACAGGACAATCACAACCGCTGCCAGTGAAAAACCCAGCACATAGCGGACATTATGCCCCTTCACCCCGCTGCTCGCCTCGGTCTCGGACACCTCGACATGGTCATCGACGACTTTCATGGTTCGTCTCCTTTTCTGGTCCGCTTAATACGCGGCCCGGCCCGGCGCGGTTCCCGCGCGCCCCGCGGGAATATGCCAGAGGGTCTGTAAGCCGGGTTCTGTCCACCCCTTGCGGGGATAGGCGATCATTCCTCTAGGCGGACGGTTACCCGAACGCTCAAGCAGTCAACCCGGACGGCGGGGCCGGAACCGGCCCTGGATAAATCCGTGCCATCCCTATTCGACCTTGCTCCCGGTGGGGTTTGCCGTGCCGCGTCCGTTACCGTCCGCGCGGTGCGCTCTTACCGCACCCTTTCACCTTTCGCCGGGCCGAGGCCTTGGGCGGTCTTCTCTCTGTGGCACTTTCCCTGAACCGGCCCGAAGGCCGGCCCGCCGGACGTTATCCGGCACCGTGGTTTCCGTGGAGCCCGGACTTTCCTCCCCCTCGCTTGCGCGAAGCGGCGATCGCCCGACCCTCTGGCGAGAAGCAATATAGGCCTTTCGGCCCGCCTTGACGAGTCAATTGCCTTCGGGCTGCGGCAGCAGCAGCGCGAGCAGGATCGCGCGGCATTCGCCGCAGATCGTACCGTCGATCAATTCGGGGCGGAACCGCCGCTGGAAGGCGACCGTCGCCGCGAAGCCGTCGGTCACGTCATAGCCGAAGCGTTCGAGCGCCAGCAGGAAGCCCGCATCGGTCCACAGCGGATCGGTAAGCTTTTTGGTCGGGCGCGGCAGCGCGAGGCGGCGGCGCGCCAGCTCCTCCCAGGGGAACAGCTCGCCCGGATCCTGCTTGCGCGTCGGGGCGATGTCCGAATGGCCGACGACGTTGCCGCGCGTGATCGCATAGCGATCCTTGATCATGTGAACGAGCCGGACGACCGACGCGACTTGCGGGTCGGGAAAAGGCACATAGCCCCATTCGTGCCCGGGATTGACGATCTCGATCCCGACGCTCGCCGAGTTGATGTCGCTGATGCCGCGCCAGTGCGACTTCCCCGCGTGCCAGGCGCGCTTGTCCTCGGGCACCATATGGGTGATCTGGCCATCTTCGCTGACGACATAATGCGCCGACACCTTGGATTCGGGATTGGCAAGCCAATCAATGGCTTCTGCGCCGCTCTTCATGCCGGTATAATGCAGCACGATCATCGAGATGGGCAGCGCGCGCTCGTCGAAATTGGGAGACCAGCGTTCGATAAAATCGCTCATGCGCTCCGGGGACCCGTCCTGTACTTGCCAAGCCGTCGATTGCGCCACTGGCGCGCAAAAAGCAAGGTCAGGCGGCGGCCGCGCTGCGTACCTGCTGGTCGGCGGGCTCATAAAGGCCGCGCAGCCGCGGGCTCGCGACGAACTGGTCGGTCTGCCCCAGCACCGTTTCGCCCGCGCCGAGCACGAGGAAGCTTTGCGGCGCCGCCATCGCGCGCAGCCGCGCAAAGGCCTTCTGGCGCATCGGCGCGGAAAAATAGAGCAGCAGGTTGCGGCAGAAGATGAGGTCGGCGGGACTGGCCAGCGGCGGCCGGTCGGTCAGCATATTCTGCACCGAAAAATCGATCCGGCGGCGCAGGTCGGCCTTGGCGAGCCAACCGCCCTCGGTCTGGTCGAACCAGCGCACCATGCGCTGAACCGGCAAACCGCGCTGGATCTCGAACTGGCTGTAGAGGCCAACGCGCGCGCGGCCGATTGCATGATAGCTGACGTCGGTGCCGACGATATCGACCTGCCAGCCCGCCCATTTGTGGCCCTGCTCGGCGATCAGCATCGCCATCGAATAGGCTTCCTGCCCCGTCGAAACGCCGCAATGCCAGATCGTCAGCCGCCGGCGCTGCTTGTTGATCTCGCGGATTTGTTCAAGTGCAGTCGCAGCTATTTCATCGAAAACGCTGTATTCGCGATAGAAATATGTTTCGTTATTCAGCATCGCGTCGACCGTGTCGTCGAGCAGCCCGCGGCTGGTCGAGGTGACGAGCGCCGCGACCAGCGCGTCGAGATCGGCGATGCCGTGACGCTGCATCACGGGTTTGAGCGACATTTCGATCCGCCAGATGCGGTTCGGCGAGAGCGTCTGGCCGGTGCGCGATTCGAGCACGCCCATCAGGACGCGATAGGCCGATTCGCTGGCGCTGCCGCCCATCATGGCTTGCGCCGCCCTTGCCCGCGTCCCTGCAGGAAGCTGCCGAGCAACAGCGCGATCGCATCGGGGTTGAGCGTCGCCGCCGCGATGCCCGATTTCGCCACCGCCCCGGGCATCCCCCAGATGACGCAACTTTCGGGCGCCTGCGCAAAGATCGTCCCGCCCGCTTCCTTCAGCCGCGATGCCCCGATCACACCGTCGCGACCCATGCCGCTGAGGATCACGGCGATGCCGCCCTTGCCATAAACGTCGGCGACCGAGTCGAGCATTGGGTCGGCGGACGGGCAACAGCCATTGTCGACCGGGCGATGATCGAGCGCGATCTCGCGGCGCCGACCATTGGCCACGACGATCAGATGCGCGTCGCCGGGAGCGAGATAGATGCCATTCGGCTCGACCGCCATCCCCGCTTCCGCGACGCACACGCGGCGCGCCGTCATCATCCCGATCTGCTTCGCGTAAAATTCCATGAAGGCGTCGGGCAAATGCTGGGTCAACAGGATCGGCGCGCTGATCCGCGGATCGAGGTGAGCGAGGAAGTTGGTGAAGGCGGGAATGCCGCCCGTCGATGCCGCTACCGCGATGCACTCGACCGGCTGGTCGGTATCGATCGCGAGCGCGACCGGCGCCGGCGCCTGACGTTCGGCGACAGGCACCGGCGCCGGATGATCCTGCAGATGGCCGAGCGTCATGATCCGCTCGGTCAACACCTCGGCGAAACGCCCCGAAAAGCTTCCGCGTCCCGGTTTGGCAAGCGTGTCGCTGGCGCCCAGCGCAAGGGCTTCGATGGCCGCGGGGCCGCCTTCGACACAGTTCGACGAGAGGATGAGCACTCGCGCCTTTTCGGCCCGTTCCAATATGTGCGGCAGCGCGTCGATTCCGTTCATGCCCGGCATCTCGACGTCGAGCACGACGACATCGACGGGCTCGCGCGAAAGATAGTCGAGCGCGTCGTGCGCCGAAGCGACCGAGGCGCAGATCTTGAGACCCGGCCGCTGGTCGACGATCCGTTCGAGGATGCTGCGAACGACGAGGCTGTCATCGACCAGCATCACGCGCACGGTGCGGGCGGTCGGCTCGATATCCGGAATTCGGGGTTGCGGCTGGGCCACGGGCAAAACCTCAAGCGATGCCGACGAGCTGCAGCTTTCCTTCGAGCGTTTCGCGGTCGAACGGCTTCATCACATATTCGTCCGCTCCGGCTTCGATCGCGGCGCGGATATGGTCGATGCTGTTTTCGGTCGTGCAGAAAACGACGCGCGGGCGTTCTTCGCGCCCATAGTCGAGGTCGTTGAATGCGCCGAGGAACTCCATCCCGCTCATCACCGGCATGTTCCAGTCGAGCAGGATGACATCGGGACGATTGGCGCGGCAGAAGGTCAGCGCCTCCTGGCCATCGGCCGCCTCTTCGACGGCAAAGGACATGCTTTCAAGGATATGGCGCGCGACCTTGCGAATGACTTTGCTGTCATCGACGACCAGACAAGATTTCGACATTCAATTAACTCCGACCCCCGGGGATTTGGGACATTTACGACCAAGGCGTGTGCAGCCCGTTAATAAACGGCCAGATTCATGCCGCCTTTAAGGCCGGCAGCGTGATAAAATTGGACGGGTCGACGACGAGCAGCGAGGCGCCGTCATATTCGATCACCGCATCAGCGACGCGCGCCCAGCCCGGAAGCAGCTTTCCGGTGACGCGCGTTTCGGGCGCCTCGATGAAACAGACATCCTCGATTTCGTCGGCGAGCAGCGCATAGCCATGCTCGGTGACCTCGACGACGATCACGCGCTGGCCCGGAACGACCGGCACCGCCGAAAGGCCGATGACGACATGCGGGTCGATCAGCGTGAACACGCGGCTGCGCAGCGCGAAAAGGCCCGCGACATGCGGCGGTGCACCGGGCACCTCCACCGGCGCGCCGACGGTGACGACCGAATGGATCGCGCGGCTGCGGAGCGCCACGCGCGTGTCGGCGATGCGCGCGACGAGATAGAGCCTTTCCATCATTGCCCCCTTCCCCCGACGCTGCGGCGCATCGCGTCGAGCAGCGCCTGGCGGTCGTAACGATAGACGCTTTCGTCCTCGGGCCCCGTCGCGGCGATCGACGTGCGCAGGCGGATCACCGGCACGTCGCACTCGATGTGCGGGCAGATTTCGCCGTCTCCGGTCAGGCAGAGGAGGACGTCCGCCGCCTCGTTGGACGGGTCGCCGTCCGCGATCACGCGATAGCCGGCGCTGCGCAGGATCGGGGCGAGGAAATGGTCGCCCCAACCGTCGCGATCGTCGGCAAGGCGGCACACCGGCTGGCGCAGCGACGGTGCCGCGGCCGCATCTCGGGCATATTGCTCCATCAGCCAGAAGGGATCGATGAGCTCGACCGGCTCGCCGCCCACGAGCACGACACCGGCGATCAGTCCGGGCGCGGCCGAGGGTTGCACCGCGTCGGGCAGGCGGACGATGTCGATCACCTCGGCGATCGGATAACAGAGCACGGCCTGCCCGTCGTAGAGACGAAGCAGCTTCAGCGTCCCCTCGCCGCCCGGCAAGGTCGCCGCATGAACGGGGAAGATATCGTCGCCGATCCGGGCCTGGATCCGCCCCGCGCTTTCGAACAGGCTCGATGCCGGCACTTCTTCGACCCGCTCGATCACCGACAGGCGCACCCCGCGAATGCGGGCGTTCGTGTCGCGGAAAAGCAGCAACTGCGCTGCGTTGCGCGCCGCCACCGCCTCGGCTTCGACTTCGGCGGCACGGTCGCGGCCGCGCCCCGCTTCGTTCGCATCGATCGCCGCGGCGGCGAGCAGGCCCTGAACGTCGAGCAGCAGCACGGGGCGGCCGTTGTCGGGTAGCGTGGTCCCCGCATACAGCCCCGTCGCCATGATCATCGGCGCCGCCGGTTTGATCACCAACTCCTCATGATCGTGGATAGCCGCGACGCTCAGCGCGTAGCTTTGCCCCTGCCCCGGCCGGACGATGACAAGCGCGCGATCGTCGAGGTCGTCGCCATGATGGCGCCCGCGGCCGAGCGCGGTTTCGAGGCGGAGCAGCGGATATTGCTCGCCGCGCACCGTCGCAAGCTCGCCGCCGCCGATCCGGTCGATGCGCACGCTATCGCCGCCTTCGAGCAGGATTTCACGCACTGCGCCGCGCGGGATGGCGAAATATTGCCCCGCCGCGCGCACCATCAGGCCCGAAATGATCGTCAGCGTCATCGGCACGCGAAGCAGGATCGTCAGGCCTCGGCCCTCGTCATTGCGCAGTTCGACGACGCCGCCGATCTTTTCGACGTTCGCCTTGACGATGTCCATGCCGACGCCGCGGCCCGAGATGGCGGTGACCGTCGCAGCCGTCGAGAAGCCGGGCCGGAAGATCAGCTCGAGCTTTTCCTTCGGCCCCAGCGCACGCGCTTCGGTTGCGGAGACGAGACGCGCCGCAACGGCTTTCGCGACAAGGGCATCGGGCGAGAGCCCGCGGCCGTCGTCGCGGATTTCGATCTCGATCTGGTTTCCCGATTGACGCGCCGATACCGAAATCGTCGCGGTGATCTCCTTGCCCGCCGCGACGCGATCCTCGAGCGGTTCGATACCGTGATCGATCGCGTTGCGCACGATGTGGATCAACGGATCGCGGATATTCTCCATCATCTCGCGATCGAGTTCGACCTCGCCGCCGCTCGTCTGGAAAGCGATCTTCTTGCCCATTTCCTGGGCAAGATCGCGAACGATCCGCGGCAGCGGCGCGAAGAGCTTGTCGATCCGCTGCATCCGCATCTGGCTGACCGACTGGCGCATGCCGGCGATCGAATCGGAGAGGCGGTCGAACGAGGCGATCAGCGAAAGGTCGGCGCCCGATTCGCGCAGCATCCGGGCGAATTCGTTGCGCGCGAGCACGATGTCGGTGACGCCCGTCATCACGCTGTCGAGCAACGGCAACGGAACGCGGATCGAGCGCCAGCTCTGCAGGTCGGCGCCAAGGTCGTCCTCCCTGCGCAGGGGAACACCAGCGATTTCAAGCCGCGCGTCGTCGTCGGCCGATCGTTCGGCGAGCGCGCCGATCACGTCGCGGTCGTCGCCCGCCGGTTCGGTTCCATCCTGCCCGAGCGCGGCGCAAAGGTCGTTCAGCCGGTCCACGACGCCGAGCACCGCCGTGACGAGCGCGGCATCTGCGACACGGTTGCCGCGGCGCACCTGATCGAGCGCGTCCTCGGCGGCGTGCGAGAGCGCGGTGACGCGCGGCAAGGCGAGGAAGCCCGAGCTGCCCTTGATCGTGTGCACGAAGCGGAAAATGGCGTCGAGCTGCGCGCGGTCGGCGGGATCCGCCTCCCACGCCACGATCGCCCCGCCCGCTTCGGCCAGGATTTCTGCCGTTTCGGCCAAAAAGTCGTTCAGCAGATCGTCCATCGCCGTATCGGTGCGCCCCAAAAACTGAGGCTTCACCATGGCGGACAATGGTTAAAAGTGGCTTTACTTGCGCTGCTCCGCCGAGGGACGGCGGGGCGACAACCCATTCTTTCGCGCCAGCTGGCCCGGTCGCCGGGCAATGCGCGGAACCCTGCAGGCGGTCGTGCGTATTCGGGCACGAGCTGACCGGGAGGAATTTCATGCAATTGAAGATATTTACGCTGGCCGGCGCGGCGGTTTTGGCGCTAGCTGCATGCGCGGCGAAGGAAAAGCCGACGCAAGACGACACGGCAGGTGCTGCCACCGGCGGCGTGATGCGCGACGAGGCCAAGGCCGAACCGGAAACCTCGCCGGTCACACCGATGCCCGCCGCGACGGTGATCCAGTCCCAGCCCGGCCCCGACGGATCGCAGGTCGACCTGCTTTCGGTCAAGGTCACGGGCGACATCTTGACCGTCACCCTGCGTTGCTCGAGCCCCGAGCGATACAATCGTGAATCGATCCGCGTCGCCCAGGTCAGCGTGATCGACGATGCCACGTCGCAGCGCATTGGCGTGCTGAAGGATAATGAAGGCAATGCGATGGTGTCGAACCTCAACCGCAGCAGCAGTCCGGAAAACGATAATATGATGGTCGATTGCACCTCCAAGCCCGGCGTGATGTGGGCCAAATTCCCGGCGCCGCCGGCCACGAGTCCCACGGTTTCGATCAGCCTTCCCGGGGTCGCACCCTTCGACGGCATTCCCGTCCAGCGATGAAGCGGGCGCTCTTGTCCATCGCCACGGCTGCTTCGATCGGCGGCTGTTCGGCGAACGCCCCGGCCGATGCCGCCGACGAGGACGAAAGCCCGATCGCTACGCCGGCCCCCGCCGCCGACACGACTCCGCCGCCGGCGCGCCCCGGCCTCAGCGCAAAAGTCAGCCCGCTCACGGGCACGGTGAGCGGACTTCAGACGCGGGTCACCGACATGGGCACGATCATCGACCTGCCCGCCGACGCCTTGTTCGAATATGACAAGGCCGTGCTGACGCCTGCGGCCGAGGTGGAACTGCGCAAGGCAGCCGAAATGATCCGTCGTAGCCCGCCCGGGGCGATACGGGTGGTCGGACATACCGACAACAAGGGCGATGAAGCGTACAACCAGACGCTTTCCGAAGCGCGCGCGAACAGGGTCGCGGACTGGCTTCGCGAGCAGGTCGGCGTTCGCCAGCGCGAGTTGCTCGTGTCGGGCCGGGGCGAGACTGCGCCGATCGCGCCCAACGAAAAGGCCGCGGGCGCCGATGATCCCGTCGGGCGCGCAAAGAACCGGCGGGTCGAGCTGGTCGTGCCGACCACAGACAGCCGATCATCAGCCGCCGCCGGATGACGCCGTCGCGGGAGAAGCCCGTCAGTTACCCCTAAGCACCGCGCCGACCAGCAGCGAGGTCGGCGTCTCGCGCGCGAGCATCACAGTGCCGCCGTTCTGCCGCGCGACCGCCTGCACCAGTACCGCGGGCGCGGTGCGCGAGGTCATCGCGGTCGCGCCCTCACCTTCGGCAAGGATGCGCTCGACGTCGGCGTCGAGGAAGATGCGTTCGGCCTCGACATGCAGCGCGATCTCGATGCCCTCCCCCTGCTTTTCGCAGCCGATGTCGAGCCGTCCGCCGCGCACCAGCGCATCGACGAGAAGCAGCGACAGGTTGAGGATGATCTTGACCGCGGGCTTGGGCAGCGGTTCGGCGCCGATCATCCAGTTCAGCTCGATCGCGCGGTCGCCGATGATGCCCTGGATCGCCGATTTGGCTTCATCGGCCGGGACGAATTCGCCGAAGCCGCCTGCCGAACCGAAGGCGAGGCGGAAGAATTTGAGCTTGTTCGCCGAGGTGCGCGCGCTCTGTTCGAGCAGATCGATGCACCGGGCCCGCATTTCGGGATCCTTCTCGTCCGCGAGCAGTTCGAGGCCGTTGGCAAAGGCCCCCACCGGGCTCAGAAGATCGTGACACAGGCGCGAGGCCAGCATCGAGGCGAAATCGACGCGATCGTCGGACATGGATGAACAGGCTCCCCAGCGCAGCGGCCGGATGTTTCCGGCGTGGGTCGTCCCTAGGGCAGGCACGGCGCCCAGGGCAAGCTGGTTCCTTTTCCATTCACCCCTCACCGTCATACCGGCGAAGGCACGGCGCCCCCGGCCCCTTGAAAATCGGCACGCCAAACACATATCCCGACCAATGTTGGGGGACGACGAGATACTGACTGTGACGCTGGAGGACAGCGCGGCCGGGCTGCGGCTCGACCGCGCGCTGGCCGAGGCGCTCCCCTCCCTTTCGCGCGAGCGGTTGAAGACCTTGATCAAGGGTGGACGCGTCGCCGATGCGACCGGCGTGATTCTGTGGGACCCCTCGGCGAAGGCCGCCGTGTCCTCGACGATCGAGGTCCGCCTGCCCGCCGCGACGCCCGCGCACAATGTGGCGCAGGACATGAGCCTTGTCATCGCTTTTGAGGACGAGCATCTGATCGTCGTCGATAAGCCCGCCGGGATGGTCGTCCATCCTGCTGCGGGCAATCTCGATGGCACGATGGTCAATGCGCTGCTCCATCATTGCGCCGGGCAATTGTCGGGGATCGGCGGCGTCGCGCGCCCCGGAATCGTCCACCGGATCGACAAGGATACGAGCGGGCTGATCGTCGCGGCGAAGCACGACAAGGCGCACGAAGGCCTTGCGAAACAGTTCGCGGCGCACAGCATCGACCGCCGTTACCTCGCGATCGCAACCGGGCGCCCGATGCCCGCGAACGGGACAATCGACGCAGCGCTGGGCCGGTCGAGCACGAACCGCAAGAAGATGGCGGTCGTCGCCGAGGGGCGCGGCAAGCATGCGATCACCCATTACCGGACGGTCGAGCCGCTGAACGGGGCGACGCTGGTCGAATGCCGGCTCGAGACGGGCCGCACGCACCAGGTCCGCGTTCATATGACCCATATCGGGCATC
Source organism: Sphingopyxis sp. JAI108 (assembly GCF_013410105.1). Classification (GTDB taxonomy): domain Bacteria; phylum Pseudomonadota; class Alphaproteobacteria; order Sphingomonadales; family Sphingomonadaceae; genus Sphingopyxis; species Sphingopyxis chilensis. Next base: position 119,046 of record NZ_JACCCJ010000003.1, on the reverse strand, counting down.
CGCTGGTCGGCGACACGGTCTATGGCCGCGCCAGAAAGCCGCTGTCCGAGGTTCTGAAAGCGCGGAATTTCGAGCGGCAGGCATTGCACGCGGCCCATTTGGGCTTTATTCATCCGGTGACCGGTAACAGGATCGCGCTCGACAGCGAACTCCCAGCGGACATGCGGGAACTGATCGATGAATTGCGCGTTTAGGTTTCGAATGAAAATCTATTTTGACCGCCGGGCCGAACCGGGGCAGAATGATTTCAGGTTTTAGGGAAGACACTCTCCATGGCTAACAAAAGCAATGTTCCGGCAACGGTGCCCGCGCTCGGCGGTGAGGCGAGCCTGAACCGCTACCTGGCCGAAATCCGCAAATTTCCGCTTCTGACGCCCGAGCAGGAATATATGCTCGCCAAGCGTTTCCAGGAGCATGGTGACAATGAAGCCGCCGCGCAGCTCGTCACCTCGCACCTCCGCCTCGTCGCGAAGATCGCGATGGGTTATCGCGGCTATGGCCTGCCGGTCAGCGAGCTGATCAGCGAAGGCAATATCGGATTGATGCAGGGCGTGAAGAAGTTCGACCCCGAACGCGGCTTCCGTCTCGCGACCTATGCGATGTGGTGGATCCGCGCCTCGATCCAGGAATTCATCCTGCGCTCGTGGAGCCTCGTCAAGATGGGGACCACCGCGGCGCAGAAGAAGCTGTTCTTCAACCTTCGCCGGATGAAGAACAATCTCGAAGCGTTCGAGGACGGCGATCTTAGCCCCGAGCATGTCGCGAAGATCGCGACCGACCTCGGCGTCACCGAGGACGAGGTCGTCAGCATGAACCGCCGCATGGCGATGGGCGGCGACACCTCGCTGAACGTGCCCATGGGCGAGGATGGCGACAGCCAGTGGCAGGATTTGCTCGGCGACGAAGGTCCGCTGCAGGACGAACGCGTCGCCGAAGCGCAGGAGCGCGACGTGCGCCATTCGCTGCTGAACGAAGCGCTCGAAACGCTCAACGAGCGCGAGCGCCATATCCTGACCGAACGCCGCCTGACCGACGACCCGAAGACGCTCGAGGATCTGAGCCAGGTCTATGACGTCAGCCGCGAACGCGTCCGCCAGATCGAGGTGCGGGCGTTCGAAAAGCTGCAGAAGGCGATGCTCAAGCTCGCCGGCGACCGGCGCCTCGTCTCCGCCTGACCGGCGTTTCGATGTCATAAACCTGCGATTTGACTCGCGGGTGCAAAAGGACCAGCCTCCCCCTTAGGTTCGACCGAAGGGGGAGGTCCTCATGTGGAAATGGATCCGAATTCCGAAAGGCATCGCGCTGGCGGCCTTCCTGCTGCCATGGATGACTGTCAGCTGTTCCGAACAGAAGCTCGTCGAGGCGACCGGCTTCGGCCTCGCGTTCGGCCGCGTCACCGCGATGGGCCAGGCGGCGCAGGCAGGCGACAGCGCGTCGCTCAACCTCTGGTTGATCCTCGCGCTGCTCGCGATCGCGGGCGGGCTGGCGCTGCTCTTCATGAAGGGGCGGGAGGCCGCTAAACTCGTGCTCGGCACATCGATCGCGGCGGTTGCGCTGATCTTCATCGGCACCTGGCGATACAGCAAGCACGCTCTCCTCGAGGAGGCGGCGAAGAACGGCCAGAACAGCGGCATGGACCAGGCGGCGCTGGCGATGATCCAGGTTCATTGGGAAATCGGATATTGGCTCGCGATGCTGTCGCTAGTCGTCGCGGCGGCGATGGCGTGGCTGGTGATGAGCGGCAAGGAAGGCGAAGCCGAGGCGAAGATGCGCTCGCTTGCGGCCGAGGCCGGCGAAAAGGCGAAAGCCGCAGCGGCGAGGGCGGGCGAAGCGGCCGACAACGCGACCGGCAAGAAAGAAGACGACCCGCCTAAGCCCTGAGATAGAGTGACAATCGCAATCAGCCGCTTGCCGGACGCGGGCAAGCGGCTATGGAAATCGAATGACGACCGCCGCCAGGAAACAACAGAAGCGCCGCAAATTGCCATGGTATCTGCGGCCCTTCAAATGGCTGCTCTGGTTTGTCGTGATTTCGATCGCGTGGGTGCTGGCATATGCCGTCGTACCGCCGCCGGTGACCTTCACCATGCTCGCCGACAGCAACGGCATCACTAAGGATTGGGAAAGCCTGTCGAATATCGACCGCAATATGGTGCGGGCGGTGATCGCGGCCGAGGACGGAAAATTCTGCAGCCATGACGGGTTCGATCGCGACGCGATCGAAGAGGCGATCGAGCGCAACGCCAAGGGCAAGAAGCTGCGCGGCGGATCGACCGTGAGCCAGCAGACGGCAAAGAACGTCTTTCTGTGGCAGGGCAGCGGCTGGACGCGCTATGTGCGCAAGGTGCCCGAGGTGTGGTTCACCTTCCTGATCGAGACGATCTGGGGCAAGCGCCGGATCATGGAAGTCTATCTCAACGTCGCGGAGACGGGCATCGGTACCTATGGAGTCGAGGCCGGCGCCCAGCGTTATTTCAAGCATGGCGCAGCCAAGCTGACCCCGCGCGAGGCGGCGCGCATCGCGGCGATCCTGCCGCTGCCAAAGAAGCGCGAGGCGATCAGCCCGTCGGGTTTCACGCGCCGTTACGGCAACACCATCACCGCGCGCATCGGCCAGGTCCGGCGCGACGGACTGGATGCTTGCGTTTATAAATAGCGGGCGCTTTGGGGTGGGAAGCAGACGTTCATTCGCTCAGCTTCGTCATCCCGGACTTGATCCGGGACTCACGGCAGCACTGGAGGCATCGACCCCGGATCAAGTCCGGGGTGACGAGGAGAAGAATCCTCGCCATCGCTCCGCGACAGGGAGGATATTCTTGTCCGCATCCGGTCGTTTCCGGCCTTTACGCCGGCTTCCAGCTCTTCCGCTCTTCAGCCTGCTTTAACACCTCGAACGCCGCCTGCCCTGCCGTGAAACGTTTCGCCGCGTCGGCGTCGCCGGGCTTGACGTCGGGGTGGCATTCCTTCGCAAGCGCGCGCCATGCCTTTTTGGTCGCCTCGAAATCGGCGTCAGGTTCGAGGTCGAGGATTTCGAGCGCGCGCATTTCGTCGGCGCTGCGGCTGCCGTCGCCCGACCCGCCCCAGGCATAATGCTGTGCGCGTGCATAGCTATTCGCCCCGCGTGCTTCCTCGGCGGCGCGAGCGGCAGCGTCTTCGGCGCTCAATCCCTCAAAATAGTCCCATCCGCGATTATATTCGGCGGCGTGGGTTTCGCAGAAATACCAGCGTTCGGGGCTGTTCGGCGACTTGGGTGCCGGACAGTTGCCGGGGTTCGTGCAGCCGTGGCGGTCGCACAGACGTATCTTTTGCGCTTCGCGCGACGAGCCATAAGGGCGCCAGCGGGGAAAACCCCAGTCGTCGGATCTCTTGGCGCGGCTCATTCCACCCCATGTAGCGGCTGGAGGCCGGAATTGCTAGCCGAGCGGGGCGAAAAACCTAGTCTTTAGGCCTGTAGCCGAACGCCTTGCTCGCGAGCTTCACGACCGCGGGGTCGAGATCGGGCGGCGTCATCGGCACCGCCGCCTCAAGCGTTTCGATGATATAAGTCAGCGCCGCGATCCGTGCCGCCTTCTTGTTGTTGCCATCGATCACCTTCCACGGCGCCCAGCGCGTGTTCGTCTGCGCGAACATCTCATCCATTGCGGCGAGATAGTCATTGCGCTTCGCCCGGTTGCGATAGTCCTCGGTGCCGGTCTTCCACCGTTTCCACGGGTCGTCGAGCCGGTCGGCGAAGCGCTTGTCCTGTTCCTCCTGCGTGACATGGACGAACAATTTGACGAGGTTGGTGCGGCTACCGGTCAGCTGCGCCTCGAACTCGTTGATCTCGTCATAGCCCTTGCGCCATTCGGCCTCGCTCGCGAAGCCCTCGACGCGCTCGACAAGCACGCGCCCATACCAGCTGCGGTCGAAGATCGAGATTTCGCGGTTGCCGGGCAGGCGCTTCCAGAAGCGCCAGAGGAAATGGCGTGCCTTTTCCTCGTCGGTCGGCGCGCCGATGGGCCACACCTCGAAATAGCGCGCGTCGAGGCATGCGGTCAGCCGCTGGATGATCCCGCCCTTCCCCGCTGCGTCCCAGCCCTCGATCATGATGACGCTGCGCTGGGCGTGGATGATATGCGCGGCCTGTAGCCGCTCGAGCCGGTCTTCGAGCGCCGCGATAGCCGCGGAATAATCGCCGTCATATTTGGCGCCGGTTTCAAATTCGGAAAGGGAAATGCTCATCGGCTCATTCTAGCGCAAACAAGCGGTTCGGACCAAGCGGGCGATGCGCCCCTGTCATTTTCTGGCACAGAGCCAGCGCGGTTTGTTACGCGGGATTGCGTCAGAGATGTCCGGCGAGAAGAGCGGCGACGCGCGCCGGCGCTTCCATCGGGATGAAATGGCTGTGTTCGGTCCATAGTTCGTCACGTTCGGCGCCGATCGCCGGACCAAGGCCGGTCCAGGTCGGGCTCAGCGAAAAATCGAGCGGGCCACCGCGCTCGCCGGTCGGGGCACGGATCAAGGTCGAAGGCACCGAAAGATAGTGCAGCCACTCATGCGGGTTGGTGCGCAGCGCATTTTGATAGACCGAGGCCTCGAGCGCTGGCGGGCAGGCAAGCTCCAACCCGTCGCCATCGGCTGCCGGAACCAGTCCGTAGGCGCAATAATCGTCGAGGGCACCCGGTTCCCAGTTCGCATATGGCGGCCGGTCGGCAAAACGCGCGCGCATCTCCTCGACGTCCGTCCAGACATTGCGCCGGCGCGCGACGGGATGATCGGCGGGTTCGGGAATCGGCTTGGCACTCTCGCCCTCGTAAAGCGCCGGGTCCATGATCACCGGATCGATGAGGATCAGGTGGCCGAAAGCTGCAGGCCGCTGCGACGCGAGCCGGGTCAATATATAGGCACCCATACTGTGCCCGCAGCCGACGAGCGGGTGGCCGCCAAGCCCGTCGAGCAGCGGCAGCAGCACGTCGGCGGTCGCCGCCCAGTTGGCGAGCGTCGTGGGCCGATAGCTGCGCCCATGTCCGCGGTGATCAGGCGCGATGACGTGCGTGCCCGCCGGTAGCGCCGCGACGACCCGATCCCACAGCCGCGCATGAAAGCCCGTCGCGTGGAGCAAAAGCAGCGAAGCGCCCCGCCCCGGCGTTCCCCATTCGAACCAGCAGATATCGCCTTCCGGCGTTTCCAGCCGGTGCTCCCGGGGCTCGCTCATGCCTTAACTCTTGGGGCCGTCGACGATGCGGATACCAAGTTCCTTGAGCTGCTTGTCGCTGACCGGCGCGGGCGCGCCCATCATCAGGTCTTCGGCCTTCTGGTTCATCGGGAAGACGACGACTTCGCGGATGTTCGGTTCGTCGGCGAGCAGCATCACGATGCGATCGACACCCGGTGCCGAGCCGCCGTGCGGCGGCGCGCCGAACTTGAAGGCGTTGATCATGCCGCTGAAATTCGCATCGACGTCGGCCTGGCTGTAACCCGCGATTTCGAACGCCTTGTACATGATGTCGGGGCGATGGTTCCGGATCGCGCCTGACGACAGTTCGACGCCGTTGCAGACGATGTCATACTGCCAGGCGAGGATGTCGAGCGGGTCCTTGGTTTCGAGCGCTTCGAGCTCGCCCTGCGGCATGCTGAACGGGTTGTGGCTGAAATCGATCTTGCCCGTGTCCTCGTCGGCCTCGAACATCGGGAAGTCCACGATCCAGCACATTTCGAACTTGTTCGGATCGATCAGTTCGAGCTGTTCGGCGACGCGCGTCCGTGCAAAGCCCGCGAGCTTCGCCGCGGTCGCTTCCTTGCCCGCCGCAAAGAACAGCCCGTCGTCGGGACCGATTCCGAGCTCAGCGGCGAGCGCGTCCATCTTGTCCGTGCCGTGGTTCTTGGCGATCGGGCCGCCCCATCCGCCGCCCTTGCGCGTCGCATAGCCGAGGCCCGCAAAACCCTCACCCTGCGCCCAGCTGTTCATGTCGTCGAAGAATTTGCGGCTTTTCTCGGCGGTCGCGGGCGCGGGGATCGCGCGCACGACGTCGCCCGCGGCGACGATGTCGGCAAAGCGGCCGAAGCCCGAACCGGTGAAGTGCGACGAGACGTCGGTGATGATGAGCGGGTTGCGCAGGTCGGGCTTGTCATTGCCGTACTTCAGCATCGATTCGCGGTAGGGGATGCGCGGGAACGAACCCGCCGGGGTCACCGACTTGCCGTTCGCAAATTCCTCAAACACGCCTGCGAGCACCGGCTCGATCGCGTTGAAAACGTCATCCTGGGTGACGAAGCTCATCTCGAAGTCGAGCTGGTAGAATTCGCCGGGCGAGCGGTCGGCGCGCGCATCTTCATCGCGGAAGCAGGGCGCGATCTGGAAATAGCGGTCGAAGCCCGCAACCATCAGCAGCTGCTTGAACATTTGCGGCGCCTGCGGCAGCGCATAGAATTTGCCGGGGTGGACGCGGCTCGGCACCAGATAATCGCGCGCACCCTCGGGCGACGAGGCGGTCAGGATCGGCGTCTGATATTCGGTAAAGCCCTGTTCGACCATGCGGCGGCGGAGCGACGCGATCACATTCGAGCGCAGCATGATGTTCGCGTGCAGGCGTTCGCGGCGCAGGTCGAGGAAGCGATATTTCAGACGGATATCCTCGGGATAGTCCTGTTCGCCCGCGACCGGCATCGGCAGTTCGACCGCCGCCGACTGGACGGTAACCTCGCGCGCGCGCACTTCGATCGCGCCGGTGGGCAGGTTGGCGTTGATCGTTTCGGGCGAGCGCGCGACGACCTCGCCGGTGATCGTCACGACGCTTTCGACGCGCAACCCGTCGAGCGTGGCGAACGCCGCGTCGCTCGAGTCCGCGACGATCTGGGTCAGGCCATAGTGATCGCGCAGATCGACGAACAGCAGGCCGCCATGATCGCGCTTGCGATGCACCCAGCCCGATACGCGTACCGTCTGGCCGACGTCGTCGGCGCGAAGCTGGCCGCAATTATGGGTCCGATAGGCGTGCATTGTCTCGTCTTTCAATTGTCCGGGAAGGCACGCGCAAACGTGCCGATATGGCCGCGCCTAAGGCAGCGCGCAGAGCCATTTGTCAAGGGTTGAAGGGCGTCGGTCAACAGGTCAGGCCCAGCCCGTCGAGAACCTCGCTGCCGAACAGGGCGCGATGCCCGGGATCCGGGAGCAGCCGATCACGCGCAGCGCGCCAGCGCCGGAAATCCTCCTCATAGTCGGCAGCAACGCGCAGCGCGTCGAGGCGGCAGCTTTTCGCCCAGTGCCGCGTGAAGGCGACCCCCTCGGCATCGAGGCATTCAACGACGCGCGCATAGGCATCGGCGGTGCGCGGGCTGCGCGGACCATCGAAATCGATCACGGCATTGTGAAGGAAGCGCGCAGGCGCGAGCAAGCCCTGCGCGCGCTCCATGAAGCGCACGGTGACGACGGTCGAGCCGCCGTGACGCGCGTAAACCGCGCAGATGCGTTCGAAGGCGCGCGCAAGGTCGGCACGGTCGATGGTGACCGAGGCGTTGAACAGGTCGGCGAGCGGCCGGTGCGTATCAAGCCCCTCCCCCCAGCTGCCATAGACGGCGGGCGCATCGACGTCGGGGCCGCTGGCATAGCCCTGTTTCATCGCGAATTGCAGCAACGCGCCGCGCGCCCACGGATAGTCATTGAGCAGCCGGCCGAGCAGGCTGAGCGCGTCGTACCCCGCGCCGAGTTGGCCGGGCGTCGCGCGCGGATAATCGTCACGCCAAGGCTCGCGATAGAGGAAGCGGAGCATCGCGGGCCGTTTGAACGGCTTGTAGGGATTGACGATCATCTGGACGAAATCGGGGTCCCGATCGAGTGCATAGGTCGCCGAGAAGCGCCTGAAATCGCCTGCCGAAAGCCAGTCGAGCGCGGCGCAGTCGACCTTGCGAAGATTCTGGATCGGGCGAACCAGGAATTTGGGCACGCTATCGACGACGAGCGCGGTGATAATCCCGAGCGCGCCGACGGGAAGCTGCGCCGCGGCGAATATCTCGTCATCGCGCATCGGGGTCGATCCGGTCGCGGCGATGAAAGCGTCGCTCATCACGCCGGCTTCGGGTTCAATCCAGTGGACGCCGCCGGACGTCACGACCTGCACCGCGCGGATATGGTCCTGGATACCCCCGCGCGCGATCATCGAGCCGTGGGTGCCGGTCGCGCAGGCCCCGGCAAAGGTCTGCCCGTTGCCCGCGCCGCTGGTCCACAGCGAGCGGCCTTGCGCTTCGAACTTGTCGGACACTTCATCGACGAGCGCGCCCGCCTCGACGAGCATCAAGGCCGCCGCATCGACGCCCGGCCGTACATCTTCGGCGCCGATACGGAAGCAACGGTTGAACCGGCGCGTATGCAGCAGCCAGCTCTGCGAGCTGATATTGATGTTCGATGGCGACCAGCCCGCGCCGAGCGGTCGGACGCGCCGGCGTGCGGCGGCGGCCTCGGCGAGCCAGGCCAGTACCGCCTTCGCCGCGATCGCGATCTCGTCGCGCCCGCGCTCCGCATCGCCGCTGCGCAGCGCGAAGCGTGTCGCCGCCTCGCAGGTCCCGGTGCCATGATAATTGGTCCAGCGTCCCTCCTCGCCCAGTTTGACGATCGGCATCATGCCTCTCCCAGCGGAAGGATGCCGGCATGCGCGCGCCAGGCCACCGTCACGGGGCGGAGGAAGCCGAAGGTCGCGATCGCGACGAGCATCTGGGGCCGTGTCGCGAAGACGCGGACATCGCAAAGGCCATGGTCGGATTCGGGCGTCACGAACGGCTGCGCGGCCTCGGCCGCGAAGCCCCAGCCTTTCTGCGTCACAACCATCGATTCCTCATCGAGCGGCCGCGGATTGGCGATCGAGAGGAAGACATCCGCCTGCCCCGCCAGATATTGCCCGAAAAGCAACGCAAAACCGAGCGCGGCGAGCGCCCAACCAAGCCAGATCATGCCCCAAACCCCTTCGTCTTTTTTCCCGGCCGGTGTTCCGGCTCCGCAACCCGAAGAGAGCGGGCAATTTTTCCTGCCCGTTCCTTTCAACTAGCTGTATAGGCGCGCTATGCAAGTCCATCCGTTGATCGAAACCAACGCCGCGCTCGTCGAATTCTGCGACCTCATTCGCAGCAGCGATTTCATCGCCGTCGATACCGAATTCATGCGCGAAAACACTTTCTGGCCAGAGCTTTGCCTTATCCAGGTGGCCGACCGCGACCATGCCGCGGCGATCGATCCGATGGCACCGAACATCGATTTGAAGCCGCTGCTCGACCTGCTCGTCGACAATGAGGATATGTTGAAGGTCTTTCACGCGGGCGGGCAGGATGTCGAAATCATCTTTAACCTGACCGGCAAGACCCCGCACCCGATCTTCGACACCCAGATCGGTCAGATGGCGCTCGGACAAGCTGAGCAGGTCGGCTATTCGAACCTCGTCGAGGCGTGGATCGGCCTGCAACTCGACAAGGGCGCGCGCTTCACCGACTGGAGCCGGCGCCCGCTCGACAAGCGCCAGATCGACTATGCGATCGGCGACGTCACGCACCTCGCAAAGATTTTCCCGATGATGCTCGACAAGCTGATCAAGACCGGGCGCGGACATTGGCTCGACGAGGAAATGGAAAAGCTCGCCGATCCCGCGAACTACAGCGTCGATCCCGACAAGGCATGGCAACGAATCAAGATTCCGACGCGCAAAGCCGATGTGCTCGGCCGGCTGCAGGCGCTTGCCGCGTGGCGCGAACGCGAGGCACGGAACAAGAATCTGCCGCGCGGGCGCATCGTCAAGGACGAAACGCTCGCCGACCTCGCCGCGCATCCGCCGAAGGATCAGGACGGGCTGGGCCGCGTGCGCGGGCTGTCTGCGACGTGGCGGACGAACGATATCGGCGGCCGGCTGATGGACGCGATCGCAAACGCCAAGCCGATGTCGAAGGACGATATGCCCGACCGCGCACCGCGCGGTCCGGGGCTGGGCAAGGAAGGGACGCTCGTCGCCGACCTGCTCAAGCTGCTGCTCAAGATCCGCGCACGCGAACTTAATGTCGCGGCGCGGCTGATCGCGCGCAGCGACGATCTGGAGGCGCTTGCGGCAGGCGCACGCGACGGCATCCAGATGATGCAGGGCTGGCGCTACGACGTGTTCGGACACGCGGCGCTCGACCTTGTCGAAGGGCGGATGGGCTTCGCCGTCAAGAACGGCAAGCTGGTGATGAGCGAGATCGACGCCGCAGCCGCGGCCGAAGTCTAAAGCAGCACAAGCTCAGGCTTGGCATCAAGCGCCTGCGCGAGAACGCGCAGGCGGCGTTCGACCGATTCGCCGGCCAGATGATGCCATCCGGCCGCGAGAGACAGCCGCAACCTGCCATCGACAAGCGCGATCCCGCTCGCCTTGAGCGGAGCCTCGACGCCGCCGGTCAGTCGCTGCGCAAGGCGGATCGCGAGACCCCATTGCCGCGCGCGGGCGAGCCGTTCCTGCGAAACGAGTGTGCCCATTGCGGGAAATTCGGCATCGGCACCGCCGAAGCCCGCGTAAAGCGCGCGGGCGAGCAGGATTCGTCCCGGTATGTCGATGCTGCGCCAGTTGCCGTGCAGGCCGATTTCTGTACCGCGTTCGGCGCGGAAATCGGGGTTTGCCGACCAGGCGACGTCGCTGAGCAGACTCGCGGCGAGTCGCACTCGGCTGTCGGCCGGCGCCTCGTCGGCAAAGAGCGGTGTGATCCAGTCGGCGATCGCGCGGCCGTGTGGGGCAAAGCGAGCGAGACGACGGCCTTCGAATTCGGCGGCGACGATCAGCGGATCCTGCGCGCGCGTTTCGGCATCGAGCGCCTGATAGAGCAGCCCTTCGCGAAGCCCCGAAGACGAAACGGTCATTTCGGGCACGTCGAGGATGTTGACGAGCGCCGCGAGCAGCGCCGCCGCATCGGGCAAGGCCGCCGCGCGGTTCGACGCCATGCCGGGAATCGCGCGCAATTCCTCGAAGCTCAGCCTTTTGGTCGCGCGGATCAGTCGGCGAAGCGCGCCGCGCGGCAGCGTGTGCTGATCGAGCACCGCGAGCGGGTCCTTGGTCAGCTCGAGGTCGAGGCGCGAGAGCGCGCGCCACGAACCGCCCACGAGGTAGAGCGGCAGCCCGGTGAGTCCGTCACCGGGCCAGCCGGCGGCGCGGAGCATCTTGCGGATCGCCCGCTCGAACGCCTGTTCGCCATCCTTGCGCAGCGCCGGCAGGCGGAGCACGCCTAGCGGGAAGGAGACGCAGCGGCCGACCCGCCCGTCCGAAACCTCGGCCAGTTCGAGGCTGCCGCCCCCCAGATCGACCGCGATGCCGCGCGCGTCGGGAATCGCCGAAAGCACACCATGCCCGGCGGCTTCGGCCTCCTCCTCGCCCGAGAGCAGCCGGATTTCAAGGCCGGCTTCGGCCGCCGCGGCGATGAAGTCGGGACCGTTCGCCGCGTCGCGCACGGCGGCGGTGGCGACGCACTGGATCGTCTTCACGTCCATATGCTTCGCAAGCAGGGCATAGCGACGAAGCGCGACGAGGCCGCGTTCGGCATCTTCGGCCGCGATGCGGCCGTCGATCGCGAGGCCGCGGCCGAGGCCGGCGGCGACCTTTTCGTTGAAAATCACCGCGGGCGCGCGCGACGGGCCTTCATAAACGACTATGCGGACCGAGTTCGAACCGATATCGATGACGGCGGACCGGCTGACCGCTTGTCGGGAGGTGCGCAGGAAACTCAACCTCTTCTCAATCTTCACGCATGTCAAAGGCGAGCGTGGGAACGTCCTGGCGCTGGTGGAGCGCGGTTCCGCGACCCGACAGCGACGGGTTATTCATGAAATAATGGTGTAAATTGAAAGGCTTGTCTCCCGGAGCGACGCGCATATAAGTGCCGTCAGGCTGCAATATCCAGCTTTGTTCATTGTCGATGAGGTTCGCAACAAGCACCTGATCCAAAATCTGGTCGTGCACCGTCGGATTTTCGATCGGGATCATATATTCGACGCGGCGGTCGAAGTTGCGCGGCATCCAGTCGGCGCTGCTGATATAGAGTTTGGCGCCGCGATGCGGCAGCGGCGCGCCGTTCGCGAAGGCCCAGACGCGGCTGTGCTCGAGGAAGCGGCCGACGACCGACTTGACGCGGATCGTTTCGGAAAGGCCGGGCACGCCGGGGCGGAGGCAACAGATGCCGCGCACGATCAGTTCCACCGGGACGCCCACGGCGCTCGCTTCATAAAGCTTGTCAATAATGTCGGGGTCGACGAGGCTGTTCATCTTCGCCCACACCCCCGAGGGCGCCCCCGCCTTCGCCGCGGCGATTTCGGAGTCGATCAGTTGGCTGAGATGCGCGCGCATGTTGAGCGGCGACATGGTGATCAGGTCGAGCCGTTCGGGCTCGACATAACCGGTAATGTAGTTGAACAGCTGCGCCGCATCGCGGCCCGCGCGCGGATCGGCGGTGAAGAAGCTGAGATCGGTATAGATGCGTGCGGTGACCGGATGATAATTGCCGGTGCCGAAGTGACAATAGGTGCGATACCCCTGCCCCTCGCGGCGGACGACCATCGAAATCTTGGCGTGCGTCTTCCACTCGATGAAGCCGTAGACAACCTGCACCCCGGCGCGTTCGAGCTGGTTCGCCCAAAGCAGATTCTGCTCCTCGTCGAAGCGCGCCTTGAGCTCGACGACTGCGGTGACCGACTTGCCGGCCTCGGCCGCCTCGATCAGCGCGCGGATGACCGGGGACTGGTTGCCCGCGCGATAAAGCGTCTGCTTGATCGCGACGACGTCGGGATCTGCGGCGGCCTGCCGCAGGAAGGAGAGGACGACGTCGAAGCTTTCATAGGGATGATGGACGACGATGTCCTTCGAGCGGATCGCAGCGAAACAGTCGCCGCCATGTTCGCGGATACGTTCGGGGAAGCGGGGCGAATAGGCCGGGAATTTCAGGTCGGGACGATCGACGTCGACGAGCGGCGACAGCGCCGCGAGGCCAATGAAACCGCCGATCTTGGCGACGATCGCCTCGTGTCCCTGGATATCGGCGTTCAAGACCTCGGCGATTTCGCCGGGCATGTCGGCCTCCAGCTCAAGCAGAATGACACGGCCACGACGGCGGCGGCGGATCGCGGTGCGGAACAGGCGCACGAGATCCTCGGCCTCTTCCTCCAGCTCGATATCGCTGTCGCGGATGATACGGAACACGCCGAGCGAGCGGATCGTGAAACCCGGGAACAGCAGGTCGCCGAACAGCTCGATCAGATATTCGATCGGCACGAAGCTGCTCACCTGGCCCGGCACCGGCACAAAGCGCGCCAGCGAGGCGGGGATCATCACCAGTTCGCGCACCGTCTCTCCGTTCGCCTTGCGCTGAAGGTCGAAGATGACGCCGAGGCCGCGGTTGGGGATGAAGGGAAAGGGGTGCGCGGGATCGAGCACCTGCGGGGTCAGGATCGGAAAGATCTGGTCGATGAAATATTGACGCAGCGCGGCGCGGAGCGCGTCCTTGTCCGATCCCGCGCCGTGGACGACGATGCCCTGTTCGCCGAGTTGGCGATGGAGCAACTGCCATTCGCTCTGTTGCTGATCGACGAGGCGGTTCACCTCGGCCTCGATCTCTGCGAGTTGCTGCCCCGGCGAGCGGCCGTCGGCGGAGGGGTCGTCGATCCCCTGGAGCTGCTGCCCCTTGAGCCCCGCGACACGGACCATGAAGAATTCGTCGAGGTTGCTGCCCGAAATCGACAGGAAGCGGAGGCGTTCGAGCAGCGGATGCGCGGGATTGCGCGCCTCCTCCATCACCCGCCGGTTGAAGGCGAGCCAGGAAAGTTCGCGGTTGAAAAAGCGCTCCGGCCCGAAATCCGGCCCCGCCGTATCGGGATCATTGTCGGCGCGAAGAGGTCCACCGGCTATCGACATGTCGTTCCATCCTGCCTTTCGAGGAGATCGGGGTCGATCAGCCCTTGTGACAGCAATGTTTCACGCGCGAGACGGATGCCAAGACGCCGCCCCTGTTCGAGCGATGCCGCGTCGAGCGCCGCGACGACGCGGTGGAGCATAGCATAGCTGCGCTCCATGCGCGGCACGATATAGGAGGCGACGCCGGGCGCCAGCGCGACGCCGCGCTGGGCGAACAGCGCCTCGATCAGGTCGCGCGCAAGGCAGTCGTCGGGTTCGCCGATCGTCAGTACCGGGACCGCCGCGAGGCGCGAGCGGAGATCGGGCAGAGCGACATTCCAGTCCGCGGGGGGCGCGTCGGCGACGATCAGCAGCGGCGGGCCGACCTGCGCGGCGTTCCACGCATGGAAGATTTCCTCTTCCGAAACGCTTTCATGGCCGTCGATGACCCGCCCGCCCGTGTCCTGTGCGAACAGCCGACCCATCAGGCTGCGCCCCGAACCGCGCGGTCCGTTGAGCACCGCAGTGCGGACCGGCCAGGTCGATACGTGGCGCAGATAGCGCACGGCATCGGCGTTGCTGGTACCGATAATCAGCGGGCCGTCGTTGGCGCCACCCGCGCTCCAATCGAGCGGCAGGGCAATTTGTGAAGATTTCGGGCTCATCAGCGGCTGATCCGCAGCTGCCCGCCGCCTTCCTGGACGTTGAATCCGCGTGCCGCGAGCGCCGCGCGCAGCGCCGCGATGTCGCCGCGGAAGGTGACGCGCATCACCGACATGCCGCCCAGCGCGAGGCTGGTGGTCGAAGCCGACTGGACGCCGGCGGCGCCGGCGACGGCGCGTTCGGTCGCGGTCACCGAATCGACGTCAGGCGAGCTGTACTGAACGGTGAAGCTCTGGACACCCGCGACAGGCCCGGTGGGCACGCTGGCGTCGATCTCGCCGGGCAAGGCCTGTTCATCCGTCGTCGCGACTTCTTCGGGCAAGTCTTCCCGTTCGACCGGCTTTTCGAGCACGAGATAGGTGTCGGTACGCAAGACGCCCTCTGTGAGCGCGTTCGTGTAGATCGAATCCATCCGCGCAACGGCTTTTTCCATCATGTCGGGCAACGCCGCCGCGCTCGGCCCGGTCATCGTGAAGCTGGAAATCAGCTTGCCGTCGGGACCGAAACGCGCGGTAAAATAGCCTTTGATCGGCCCACCGGGATAGGAATATTCGACGCGCGCGATCGGCGTCAGCACGTCGGCGGCGCCATATTGATCGAGGATCACGCGCCACCAGACGCGGCCGCGGCGGCCCGTCTGCCCCGCGTTGATCAGCAAGGTATCCGCCCCGGTGCCCGCGGTGCGGACATAGTCGATCGCGCTCTGCCCCGTATTATATTCGGCCCAGGCGCGCTGCCAGGCGCTGCGCTGTTCGAACACCTGCGGGATGCCATCGATCGAATAGACGGGGATGACGAGCAGGGGCGGCGACCGCAGCGTCCGGCCGCTGACGCCCAAAATCTGCCCGGCGCGCACCCGGTCGAACTGAATGCCCAGCTTTGCTACATAGCGGCGCGGGCCGATCTGTTCTTCCTCGACGACAATCGACGTGACGATGCCGTCGAGGACCGAATCGCCGAGCGCGGGGCCGTCGCTGCCGTTCAGCCGACGATAGAGCTGTGCCCAGCCCTTGCGCTGCGCCTCGCGCCAGCCCTTTGAGCGCGCGTCGTCGGCATTGTCGCCGGTTACGTCGACGAGGATCCCGCTGGCGAGGAAATCGCCGCTGCTGTTGATCGGGGTAATGCCGCGATTGCCGCGAGTGATCTGTCCATCGACGATCCCGGCGAGCAGAATCGCGAAGAAAAGGCCGAATAGCACAGCCCAGCGCCCATCGCGAAAACGAATTGCGTCGAAGGGAAGCCGAGGCGCGAAGCGGGGGAAAGCAGCCGAAATCATATCTTCTCTATGCTTTGCCCAAAAGCGCGGGCCCCGACAAGGAAATCATGGCAATTCTCGGCTGGAACCGTTAGTCGCGCGTGCCATGGATTCCAAGCAGAACAAACGAGACGGGCAACCCGCCTCCTACACTTATGCCGAGGCCGGCGTATCGATCGAGACCGGCAACGCCTTGGTCCGTGCCATTGCCCCGCTCGCCCGCGCGACGCGCCGTCCCGGCGCCGATGCCGACCTGGGCGGGTTCGGAGGCTTTTTCGACCTGAAGGCGGCGGGGTTCAACGACCCGCTGCTCGTCGCGGCGAACGACGGCGTCGGCACCAAGCTCAAATTGGCCATCGAATCGGGCAAGCATGACGGCGTCGGCATCGACCTGGTTGCGATGTGCGCGAACGACCTGATCGTGCAGGGCGCCGAGCCCCTGTTTTTCCTCGATTATTATGCGACCGGCAAGCTCGACAATGGCGTCGCGACCGAAGTCGTGGCAAGCATCGCCGAAGGGTGCAAGCAGGCCGGGTGCGCGCTGATCGGCGGCGAAACCGCCGAGATGCCCGGCATGTACAGCGACGGCGATTATGACCTCGCCGGCTTTTGCGTCGGCGCGGTCGAGCGCGATCAGGTGCTGACCGCCGACAAGGTGGCGGCCGGCGACGTCATCCTCGGCCTTGCCTCGTCGGGCGTCCATTCGAACGGTTTCTCGCTCGTGCGCCGGCTCGCGGCGGACAAGGGCTGGAAGCTCGACCGCCCCGCCTTGTTCGACCAGACCATCCTGCTGATCGACGCGCTGATGGCGCCGACGCGCATCTATGTGAAGAGCCTGCTCCCGCTCGTGAAGACCGGAAAGATTCACGCGCTCGCGCACATCACCGGCGGCGGGTTGCTCGAAAATATTCCGCGCATCCTGCCGAAGACCTTGCACGCGCATATCGACGCCGACGCGTGGGCGCAGCCGCGGCTGATGGCGTATCTGCAGGCGCAGGGCAATATCGAACCCGAGGAAATGGCGCGCACCTTCAACTGCGGGATCGGCATGGCGGTGGTCGTTGCCGAAGGCGATGTCGCCGAAGTCACGGCGGCGCTCGAAGCCGCGGGCGAGACGGTGTTCCGGATCGGCGATATCGCCGAAGGCGAAAAGGGCTGCACCGTGACGGGCAGCGCCGAAACGTGGAGCGCGATGGGGGCATGGAGCGCGACGCATAATGGCTAAGGCCGCAGAAGCCCCCTCCCGCTTGCGGGAGGGGAGAAGTTGAAGGCCAAGGTCGCCGTCCTGATCTCCGGCGCCGGGACCAATATGGCGGCGCTGCTTTATGCGGCGAAGGCCGAAAACTGCCCCTATGAGTTGGTGTTCGTCGGCAGCAACGATCCCGACGCAGCGGGGTTGAAGATCGCCCAGGCCGAAGGCATCGCGACGTGGAGCCTGTCGCACAAGGGCATGAATCGCGACGCCTTCGACGCGCTGGTCGACGAGCAATTGCGCGGCGCAGGCGCCGAGTTCGTCGCGCTGGCTGGCTACATGCGCATTCTGTCGGACGATTTCGTCGGGCGCTGGGCGGGCAGGATGATCAACATCCACCCGAGCCTGCTCCCGCTCTACAAAGGCCTCAACACGCACCAGCAAGCCATCGATGCTGGCGACAGGTTCGGTGGATGCAGCGTTCATATCGTGACGCCCGGCGTCGACGAGGGGCCCGTGCTGGCGCAGACGCCGGTGGCTATCCTGCCCGGCGACACGGTCGAGACATTGAGCGCACGCGTGCGCCTCGCCGAGCATCAGCTTTATCCCGCCACGCTCGCGGCCTTCGTGACGCGCGAGCGGTCGCCCGATTATCTGCGCGGCCGGGTGCGCGAACTCGCGATGGCATTGCCCGAGGCTGACGAGGTGGTGTCGCACGGCATGCCGTGTTTCGGGATCGTGAAAGGCAAGAAATTCGCCTATTTCACCGAGGATCATCATGGCGATGGCAAGACCGCGCTGCTGGTCAAGATCAGCGGTGCGGACGAACAGGCGTCGCTGATCGAAATGGACTGTGAGCGCTATTACCGCCCCGCCTATTTCGGTGACGGCTGGATCGGCATCCGCCTCGATCTTGGCGATACCGACTGGGATGCGATTGGCGATTGGCTGCGCAAGAGCTGGCTGGCGGTAGCGCCGAAGAAGCTGGCGGGGCTGATGGGGGTAGCCGACGAGTTCTGACGAAAAAGGCCGCCGGATCGCTCCGGCGGCCTTATCTTTTCGGTCATGCCGTTCAGCTTAGCCGACGATTTCTTCGGGCTTGAAGAAATAGGCGATTTCGATCGCCGCATTTTCGTCGCTGTCCGACCCGTGCACGGTGTTCGCCTCGATGCTCTCGGCCAGTTCCTTGCGGATCGTGCCGGGGGCCGCGTCCTTGGGGTTGGTCGCGCCCATGATGTCGCGGTTGCGCTGCATTGCATTCTCGCCTTCGAGAACCTGCACGACGACGGGCCCCGAGGTCATGAATTCGACGAGTTCGCCGAAGAAGGGGCGTTCCTTGTGGACCGCGTAGAAGCCTTCGGCCTGTTCGCGGGTCATGTGGATGCGCTTCGACGCGACGACGCGCAGGCCGGCGTCTTCCAGCATCTTGGTGACGGCGCCGGTGATGTTGCGACGCGTGGCGTCGGGCTTGATGATCGAAAAGGTGCGGGTGACCGCCATGGGAAAGCTCCTGCGTTGGTGTGTTATCTGATGCGCGCGCCTCTAGCGGCGCTTTTGCGGGACCGCAAGGACAGAGCGCCGACGCCCTAGGGCCCTTCCGACCAGCGACCGCCTTCGTCCTGTTTCCAGAAGCGGTTATCGATATCCTCGCGCGCGGCGAGTGCGCGCCAGAGCGCGCGGGCGTCGTCGATGCGGCTGTTGTCGAAAAGGAGGAAGGTGCGTTCGAACACCAGCGCCTGCTCGCGCCACTCTCCGTCGGCGAGCGCCAGGAGGGTTGCGCGGTTGGGCGGCGACGGGTCGAGCGTGCCTGCGATCAGGATCGGCTCGATCGCCTCGTCGGGCGAGCCCGCGTGACCGTGCGGCAGGAAGCTGGCTGGAGTCAGCGTCCAGAGCGCCTCGTCGATCGCCTGACGCTGCATCGCCGAGGCGGCGACCACCAGCAGGCGGTCGCCGTTGCCAAGGATGCGCGTCGCGAGCGCCGGGAGCACCCGTTCGGCGGGGTCGCGGGTCAGCCGGTAGAAGTCGATGCGCGCCATGACCAATTCCGTCATTGCGAGCGAAGCGAAGCAATCTCCAGCCCGCAGCCTTGCGCAAGGCCGCTAGCAGGAGATTGCCGCGTCGCTTCGCTCCTCGCAATGACGAGCATAGGACGATCAGCCTTCGTGTTTGGCGGCGATGTAGCGGTCGAGCAGGCGCACGCCGTAGCCGGTCGCGCCCTTGGCATAGACCGGGCCGTCCTTGTCCGCCCACGCCATGCCCGCGATGTCGAGGTGCGCCCAGGCGACGCCATCCTCGACGTAGCGCTTCAGGAATTGCGCCGCGGTGATCGAGCCGCCTTCGCGCGGGCCGATATTCTTCATGTCGGCGATGGGGCTGTCGATCAGCTTGTCGTAAGCGGGCGACAGCGGGAAACGCCACAGCTTGTTGTCGCTCGCCTCGCCCGCTGCGAGCAGATCGGTCGCGAGCGTGTCGTCATTGGCGAAGATGCCCGCATATTCGTGGCCGAGCGAGATGACCATAGCGCCGGTCAGCGTGGCGAGATCGACGATCACCTTGGGATCATAGGCCTTTTGTGCCCAGCTGATCGCGTCGCAGAGGACGAGGCGACCCTCGGCGTCGGTGTTGAGCACCTCGACCGTCTGCCCCGACATGGTGGTAACGATGTCGCCGGGGCGCATCGCGTTGCCGTCGGGCATGTTCTCGACGAGGCCGACGACGCCGACGACATTCGCCTTCGCCTTGCGGCCCGCGATCGCCTTGATCGCACCCGCGACCGCGCCTGCGCCGCCCATGTCCCATTTCATCATGTCCATGCCCGGCCCGGGCTTGAGGCTGATCCCGCCGGTGTCGAAGGTGACGCCCTTGCCGATGAAGACCACGGGCGCGTCGCCCGGATTGCCGCCGTTCCAGCGCATCGCGAGGAGGCGCGGCGGGCGCGTCGAGCCCTGCGCGACGCCGAGCAACGCGCCCATGCCGAGCGCCTTCATCTGGCGCTCGTCGAGCACTTCCAGTTCGACGCCAAGGTCGGCGAGATGCTGGCAACGTTCGACGAAGCTTTCGGGATAGAGGATGTTCGGCGGTTCGGCGACGAGCGTCTGGGTGAGCGCGACACCATCGGCGATCGCTTCATTTATGGCCCAGCGCGCCGCAAGGTCGCCGTGCGGCGACGCGATCGTCACCGTCTTGAGGCTCGGTTTCGCCTTGTCGGCGAGGCGGGTGCGATAGGTATCGAGGCGCCAGTTGCGCAAGCGCGCGCCCATCGCAAAGGCGAGCACATCGTCGGCGTCGCTCGGCCCGGTGCTCGCGAAATCGACTTGGACCTGGGTCGCACCGCTCGTCTGGAGCTTCGCGGTCAGCGCCGCGCCGCCGCGTTCAAGATCCTGCTCGCTGCCCTCGCCGATACCGACGAGCAGGAGGCGCTTCGCCTGTGCGCCGTCGATCGCCGCGGTTTCGGCGATCGTACCCGCCGCGCCATCGAAGCGCGCCTGCGCCGCCGCCGCACCGAGCAGCGCCCCGAGCGCGCCCGCCTCGCCCTTGCGGACCGGAAAAGCGACGACGTCGGCAGACGCATCGATTTGCGCGACAAACTGAATGTCCATGCCTTAACTTTCTTATGCGATGATTGATTGGAACGTGGCGGACCGATAGGGGTTTCGCCTGCGAGTTGCAAAAACAAAGCAGCCGGTCCAAGCCGGGACGCATCGATTAGGGTCTGGGACAAAGGGATTAAATGAGCTGGGCTTTGTTCCATCGGGCAGCGGATGCGCGGCCGTTCTGGCTGGCGACGGCGAGCGGCTTTGCGCTGGCCGCCAGTCCGGTGCTGGCCCAGAGCGAGGCGAATCCGGCCGAGGCGCAAGAGGTCGTGGGGGAACCCGACCTCCAGACGCCCGACGTCGCCCCGACGACATCCGACGCGCCTGATACCCAGAGCGAGCAGCAGATCGGCTTTGCCGCCGACAACCTCAATTACGACAGCGAATCCGAGGTGGTCATCGCCGAGGGCAATGTCCAGATGAACCGCGAAGCGATCGAGATGCGCGCGGACAAGGTGACGTGGAACCGGCAGACGGGACAAGTCTTTGCGGAAGGCAATGTCACGATCAAGAATCCCGAGGGCGACACCGCCTATGGCGACAAGATCGAGCTCACCGACAGCTTGCGCGACGGCGTGGTCGAGAATCTGCTCGTCGTGCTCGACAATGGATCGCGCCTCGCTGCGGTGAAGGGCACGCGCTTCGACAACGGCAATATCGAGCTGGAGAATGCCGCCTATACCCCCTGCCCCGTCGAGGATGACGACGGCTGTCCCAAGAATCCGAGCTGGCAGATCCGCGCCGTCCGCGTGATGTACGACCGGGTGAAAAACAAGGTGCGGTACAAGGGCGCGCGCGTCGAGATTTTCGGGCTGCCGCTGATCCCGCTCCCCGGCCTCAGCCATTCGATCAACAATGAGGCGAGCAGCGGCATCCTGGTGCCCGAAATCCGGCTCGACCGAAGCAACGGCTTCGAGATCGCGGTGCCCTATTATCTGCGCCTCGCCCCCGATCGCGACATCACGATCACGCCGCATCTCTACACCGACGCGGCGCCGATGATCGAGGGCGAGTTCCGCGCGCTGACCGACATCGGGTCGTTCCGCATCAACGGCTATGCGACCTATGGTTCGCTCGTCCCGCTGGTCGGCGAGGACCCGGACAGCCAGAAAAGGTTCCGCGGCTATCTCGAAAGCGCGGGCAAGTTCCAGTTCGATCCGCGCTGGAGCCTTACCTATTCGGGGCGCATCGCGACCGACCGCACCTTCATGCGCCGCTATGACATCAGCCGCGACGACCGGCTGCGCTCGACCTTCGAACTCGAACGGATCGGCGGCAATAGCTATCTCTCCATCGCCGGCTGGGCGACGCAGACGCTGCGCGTCAACGACATTCAGGGCCAGCAGCCGATCGCGCTGCCGATCATCGATTATCGCCAGCGGCTCGACGATCCGATCTTCGGCGGGCAGTTCGAGCTGCAGTTGAACACGCTCGCGATCGGCCGCACCGCGGGGCAGGACACGCAGCGCGCCTTTGCCGGCGCGCAGTGGAATTTGCGCGGACTGACCGGGCTGGGGCAGGAAGTCACCCTGACCGCGATGGTGCGCGGCGACGTTTATCACAGCGACGAAAATCTGCTGACCGAAATCCCCGGCTATCGCGGCAAGTCGGGCTGGCAGGCGCGCGGGATCGCTGCGATCGCCGCCGACATGCGCTGGCCGTTCATCGGCGAATTCGCCGGCGGGACGCAAACGCTGACCCCGCGCGTCCAGGTGGTCGCGACGCCGCCGATCAAGAATCTCGACATTCCGAACGAGGATTCGCGCGCCTTCGACCTGGAAGACAGCAATCTCTTCGCGATCAACCGTTTCAACGGCCACGACCGGTTCGAGGACGGCGCGCGCATCACCTATGGCCTCGAATGGAATTACAGCCTCCCGGGCTTCAACATCAACAGCATCGTCGGGCAGAGCTATCGTCTGACCGACAAGCCGAGCCTGTTCCCCGACGGCACCGGCCTGACCGACCGCACGTCGGACATCGTCGGCCGGACGACGATTGCATACAGGGATTTCCTGCGCCTGACCCACCGCTACCGGCTCGACAAGGACAATCTCGCGATCCGCCGCAACGAATTCGACGCGACGATCGGCAACCGCTCGACCTATGCGGTGCTCGGCTATTCGCGGCTCAACCGCGACATCCTGTTGCTCGGCGAGGATTTGCAGGACCGCGAGGAAGTGCGGGCGGGCGGGCGCGTCGCGTTCGCGAAACATTGGTCGCTGTTCGGATCGGCGATCGTCGATTTGACGCAGCAAAGCGACGATCCGCTGAGCGATGCCGACGGGTTCGAGCCGATTCGGCACCGTCTCGGCCTCGCCTATGACGACGAATGCCTGTCGATCGCGCTGACCTGGCGGCGCGATTATGCGGATACCGGCGATGCACGGCGCGGCAACAGCTTTTCGTTCCGCATCGCGTTCCGCAACCTGGGGTTCTGACGGCAGTCGACCGGAAGCCATCGTTGGAGATGTGCGCCCCGGCGAAAGCCGGAGTCCGGAACACCGGCGCGAACTCAGCGCGTTCCCGCTCTGGGCCCCTGCTTTCGCCGGGGTTCACAAGCGGCGGCTCTCCACCTCAAAAGTCGACGGTCGTTTCCGCTCAGCCTAGGTTAAGCGTCCCCGCGCTATCCGCGCCGACATCAAATGGCTCCGATGGCGGATTGCGCTGGACCATCGGGCGTGTCCGCTGATACGGAGCGTCCGGACTTTCTCGAATAGGGTAAAGATGACCAAATTTTCGACCATGACCGGCCTGATCGCCTTGGCCGCTGTCGGTGCGGTGCCCGTGCTGGCCCAAACCGTCCCCGACAGCGAAGTGCCGACGACCAGCCTCAACATCCCCGGCAATGTGCAGCTTTACGGCGATGCCAAGCCGAACGTCTATCGCCCCTCGGCGACGGTGAACGGCGAAATCATCACCGCGACCGACATCGAACAGCGTATGGCGCTGATCCGCATCGCCAACAACAATGTCGAGTTGCCGCCGGAAGAGGTCGAGCGGTTGCGCAACCAGGTGTTCAGCAACCTGATCGATGAAAAGCTGCAGATCCAGGAAGCGAAGGCGGCCGAAATCGCGATCGACGAAAATATCGTCAACGAGCAGTTCGCCCGGCTCGCGACGCGCTTCAAGCAGACGCCCGAACAATTTTCGGAGTATCTTGCCTCGAAAGGCTCGTCCGCCGCGGCGGTGAAGCAGCAGATCCGCGGCGAATTTGCATGGGATCGACTGTTGTCGCGCAACATCCAGTCGACGACCAACGTATCGACCGAAGAGGTCGACCTGATCGTCAAACAGATGGAAGCCGCCAAGGGTCAGGATGAATTTCACCTCGGTGAAATCTATCTGTCGGCGACCCCCGACAATATGGCCGCGGTCACCGAAAATGCGAAGAAGATCATCCAGGCGTTGCAGGCGGGTGGCAGCTTTGCCGCCTATGCGCGCCAGTTTTCCGAAGCATCGACGGCGGTTGTCGGCGGCGACCTGGGCTGGGTGAAAGCCGGCCAGCTGCCCGCGTCGATGGGCGAGGCCGCAACGCAGATGCAGCCGGGTCAGCTCGTCGGGCCGATCGAGGTGCCGGGCGGCATTTCGATCATGCTGCTGATCGACCGGCGCCAGGTGCTGACCGCCGATCCGCGCGACGCGGTCCTGAGCCTCAAGCAGCTTTCGCTCGATTTCCCGGCGGGGACGACACCGGAAAAGGCGTCCGAACTCGCCAGCAAGTTCGCCGAAACCACGCGCACCATCGCCGGCTGCGGCGGCGCCGACGCGGTGGCGCAGCAATTGGGCGCGAGCGTCGTGTCGCGCGACAATATCGAAATGCGCGCGCTGCCCGCGCCGCTCCAGGCCACGCTCGCCAATCTCCAGATCGGGCAGACGACGCAGCCCTTCGGCGCCGCGAACGAAGGCGTCAGCGTCCTTGTCCTTTGCGGCCGCGACATGCCGCAGACGGCGACGGCGCCGAACCTCGAGCAGATCGAGCAGAAACTGCTGGAGGACAAGGTCAACAAGCGGGCCCAGCGCTATCTGCGCGACCTGCGCCGGGATGCCGTGATCGAATATAGCTGATGTCGGATTGCAACATTCGACGCCCGATCGCGGTCACCATGGGTGACCCGGCCGGCGTCGGCCCCGAAGTCACGGCGCGCGCATGGGCCGCGCGCCGTGATAACAACCTTCCTCCCTTTGTCGCGATCGGCGACCTCGCCGCGATCGAAGCCGTGTGGGACGGCCCCGTGGCCCGCGTCGGCGACATGGACGAGGTCGTGCGCACCTTCGACGCGGCCTTGCCCGTCTGGCATCTTGAGGACAGCGGTCCGCTAACCCCCGGATCGCCTACGCCCGCCGGCGCGACCTGCGCGCTCCACGCGCTCGAAACCGGCATCGGGCTGACGCGCAACCAGGCGAGCTCGGCGCTCGTCACCGGATCGGTATCGAAACATGCGTTGCACGGCATCGGCTATACGCATCCCGGGCAGACCGAATTCATCGCCGAACGCTGCGGCGTGACCGCGACCAATGCGGTGATGATGCTGGCGGGGCCGTCATTGCGCGTCGTGCCGCTGACCGTGCATATCCCGCTCGCGGACGTGCCGGAGCGGCTGACGAGCGAATTGATCGTCGCCAAGGCGCGGATCGTCGCGCGCGGGCTGCGCCGCGATTTCGGCATCGACACGCCGCGCATCGCGCTGGCGGGACTCAACCCGCACGCGGGCGAGAATGGCCAGCTCGGGAGCGAGGAAGAACGGGTGATGAAGCCCGCGGTCGCCCAGCTTGCCCAGGACGGCATTCTTGTCGATGGCCCGCTTGCCGCCGACGCGCTCTTCGCCCCCGGCATTCGCGATCAATATGACGCGCTGCTGTGCGGTTATCACGATCAGGCGCTCGCGCCGTTCAAGGCGCTGCATTTCCATGACGGGGTCAATCTGACGCTCGGGCTGCCGATCATCCGCACCTCGCCCGATCATGGCACCGCGTTCAACATCGCAGGCACCGGCCGGGCCGATCCCGGGCCGACGATCGCGGCGATCGCGATGGCCGCGCGCATGGCGCTGGCCCGCGAGCGCGGCTGCGCGCCGGCAAAGTGACGATCCAGCCGCGCACGCCGCTGCCGCCGCTGCGCGAAACGGTGCGCGCCCACGGCCTGTCGGCCAGCAAGGCGCTGGGGCAGAATTTCCTGTTCGACGAGCAATTGCTCGACCGGATCGCGGCACTTCCGGGCGATTTGAGCGGCGCGACGGTGTTCGAAGTCGGGCCGGGCCCCGGCGGGCTGACGCGCGCGTTGCTGCGCGCGGGCGCAAAGGTGATCGCGGTCGAGCGCGACGATCGCTGCCTGCCGCTCCTCGCCGAGCTGGCGGAGGCGTTTCCGGGTCAGCTGACGGTGGTCCCCGACGATGCGATGGCGGTCGATGTCGAGGCGCTGACCAGCGGGACGCCTTACCATATCGTCGCGAACCTGCCCTATAATGTGGGCACCGCGCTGTTCACGCGCTGGCTCAAGCCCGCGGCATGGCCGCCGCGCTGGGTGTCGCTGACGTTGATGTTCCAGCTCGAGGTTGCCGAGCGGATCGTCGCGCCGGTGGGGACGAGCGCTTACGGCCGGCTCGCGGTGCTCGCGCAGTGGCGCTCGAACGCAAAAATCGCGATGAAAGTGCATCGTTCGGCCTTTACCCCGCCGCCCAAGGTGATGTCGGCGATTGTCCACGTGACCCCGGGCGATCAGCCCGACGGTGTCGATCCGAAAATCCTGTCGAAGCTGACCGAAAAGGGGTTCGGCCAGCGGCGCAAGATGCTGCGGCAAAGCTTGAAGGGGGTCGAGGGCGCGGTCGCCACGGCCGAAGCGATCGGGATCGATCCGACGCGGCGGGCCGAAACCGTCAGCGTCGGCGAATGGGTCGCGCTGGCGCGTGCGCTTGGCGCCTAGGCACCGCGGAATTTCAGTTCTGGCCGGTGGCCGGCTTGACCGTCGCGACGACCGGCGTCGGCACCAGCGCTTCGGCGGCGACGACGCGCTTCGATGCGCTCGAGGCGATCGTCTTTTCCAGCGCGGCGACCTGCGGGCATTTCGCGCCGCAAACACGCTCGGCCTCGACCAGCTTTTCGCGCGCCAGTTCAAGCGCGCCCTTGTCGGCGAGCGCTTCGCCCTGCCCGGTCAGCGCGACGATGTCTTTGGGTTCAAGGATCAGCGCCTCGCGATAGAGGCCGATCGCCTTGCCCGGCAGGCCCTGTGCACGCGCGACCTGCGCAAGCGCGATGATCGCCGAACGGTTGCGCGGGTCGGCGGCGAGTGCCGATTCGTAAAAATCGATGGCAAGGTCGAGGTCGCCGGCGTCCTGCGCCTTGTGGCCTTCTTGCTGAAGCGCGATCGAGCGGGGGAAGATGTCGTTGTCCGCACGCTGGGCATCGGAGGCGGTCGGCAGGCTGGCCAGAACGAGGCCGGCGCCAATAGCCAGAAAACTGATGCGCATCGCATTCTCCCATCGCTTCATCGAGAGGGATGCTAACATGGCGATGTCAGCCGTGCGAGAAAAAATCCGTCGCAGCCATCATGGCCGGGCGTCAGCAGGAAACCCGCGCCCGCGGCACGGCCGATACCCTCGGGAAGATAGCCCGCGTCGGCGGTCCAGCCCGGATGCCGGTTCAGAAAATCGTCCACCTGTGCCCGCCCCTCGCGCGTGATGATCGAGCAGACAGCATAAAGGAGTTTGCCGCCGGGCGCCACAAGATCGGCGCCGATGTCGATGAGCTTCGCCTGGTCGGCCCGATGACGATCGAGCCGCGCGGGGGTCAGGCGCCAGCGCAGTTCGGGGCTGCGACGCCAGGTGCCGCTGCCCGAGCAGGGGGCATCGACGAAGACACGGTCGGCCCTGCCCTGCCAGTCATCAAGCATCGCTCTTTCCTGCCCCGGATTGAGCAGGCGGGTTTCGACGCGCGTCGCGCCCGCGCGTTCGGCGCGCGGCTGGAGTTGCTGGAGGCGCGCGCGATTGGTGTCGCAGGCGAGAATTTCGGCGTCATTGCCGGTGAGCGACGCGATGGCGAGCGTCTTTCCGCCGCCGCCCGCGCAAAGATCGACGATCGCCTGCCCCGCCGCGGTATCGAGCGCAGCGGAGGCATATTGGCTCGCCGCATCCTGCACCTCGAAGCGGCCTTCGGCATAGCCAGGATGCTGGACGGCCGCGGTTTCGGGCGGCAGGCGCCAGCCATCCGGCGCGCCGGGGATCGCTTCGCCATCGGGAAAAAGATGGGAGAGATCGCCTTGCGACGATTTGATGCGGTTGGCGCGAAGGTCGAGCGGCGCGCGCGCCAGCATCGCTTCATGCTCGTCTTCGCCGACGAGCGCGTCGAAGAGGTCAATCAGCGCCCCTGCGGCGAGCCCGGTTTCGGCGCGCGCCTCGTCGTCCGTGATCGGTGCGGGGCCGTAACCGGATCCGTCGAAGAGCGCCGCGAGATCGGGCTGCACATCGACGAGCGCCAGCATCGCGGCGCGTCCCGAGGCAGGCGCCGAGCGCACCGCGCGGATCGCGTCATAGACGTGGGCGCGGATCGCACGGCGGTCCTTCGACCCCGCATAGCGGCGCGCGCGCATCGCTTCGGCGAAGATCGCGTCGGCAGGCGCCCCGCCCTCGCGCGCGGCGGCGGCGATGGCGTCGAGGATCTCGATTGACGTCTGGAGGCGGGCGGCGGGGGTCATGGCTTTCCCATTATTTCGTCATTGCGAGCGAAGCGGGCCGAAGGCGGCCGCAGGCCAACTCATCCAGAGCAGTTTACGCGATCCCTGGATTGCCGCGTCGCTGCGCTCCTCGCAATGACGAAGCATGGGATTCAACCCGCCGGATAGTTCGGCGCCTCGCGCGTGATCGCGACGTCGTGGACATGGCTTTCGCGCAGACCCGCATTGGTGATGCGAACGAACTTCGCCCGCTCGCGGAAATCCTTGAGCGTCCGGCTGCCGGTATAGCCCATCGCGGCCTTCACGCCGCCGACCATCTGGTGGATGACGTCCTTCGCAGGCCCCTTGAACGGCACCTGCCCCTCGATGCCTTCGGGAACCAGCTTCATCTGGTCCTTGATATCCTGCTGGAAATAGCGGTCGGCGCTGCCGCGCGCCATCGCGCCGACGCTACCCATGCCGCGATAGCTTTTGTAGGTGCGCCCCTGATAGAGAAAGGTCTCGCCGGGCGCCTCGGCGGTGCCGGCGAGCATCGACCCGACCATAACGCTCGACGCGCCCGCCGCAAGCGCCTTGGCCACGTCGCCCGACGTACGCAGGCCCCCGTCGGCGATCACCGGCACGCCGAGCTTCGACGCCGCCTCGACGCTGTCGAGGATCGCGGTGAGCTGCGGCACGCCGACGCCCGCGACGATACGCGTGGTGCAGATCGAGCCGGGGCCAATCCCGACTTTCACGCCGTCGGCGCCCGCGTCGATGAGCGCCCTGGTCGCGTCGCCGGTGGCGACATTACCCGCGAGCACCTGCACGCGGTTCGACAATTTCTTGATGCGTTCGACCGTCTGACCGACGCCCTTGCTGTGGCCGTGCGCCGTATCGACGACGATCAGGTCGCACTCCGCATCGAGCAGCGCCTCGGCGCGCTCGACGCCGCTATCGCCGGTGTTCGTCGCGGCTGCGACCCGCAGGCGACCATTTTCGTCCTTCGTCGCGTCGGGGAAATTGACCGCCTTTTCCATGTCCTTGACGGTGATCAGGCCGATGCAGTGATAATCATCGTCGACGACGAGCAGTTTTTCGATCCGGCGCTGGTGCAGAAGCTTGCGCGCTTCGTCCTGACCGACGCCGGCGCGCACCGTCGCGAGATTTTCCGCGGTCATCAGCTCGCGCACCGGCTGGCCGGGATTGTCGGCGAAGCGCACGTCGCGGTGCGTGAGGATGCCGACGAGCTTGCCGCCAGGCTCGACCACCGGAATGCCCGAAATCCGGTGCTGATCCATCAGCGCGGTCGCAAAGGACAGCGGCGCGTCGGGGGTGATGGTGATCGGATTGACGATCATCCCGCTTTCGAAGCGCTTGACCTGCCGCACCGCCGCTGCCTGTTCCTCGACCGTCAGGTTGCGGTGGAGCACGCCGATCCCGCCGATCTGCGCCATCAGGATCGCCATGTCGGCCTCTGTCACCGTGTCCATCGCCGACGACAGGATCGGGATGTTCAGGCTGATCTCGCTGGTCAGCTGGGTCGACAGATTGGCGTCCGAAGGCAGGATATCCGACGGACCCGGCACCAGCAGCACGTCGTCGAAGGTCAGGCCGGTGATGATTTCCATGGATGCCACTTTCTGGTGCAGGCGGCGCCTGCCCCGGATTTCGGGGCGGCACGCGCGAATCATTTGGTGGCGGCCCATGTAACCAGTCGCGCCCGCGCGCGCCAGTGGGGGACGAACGATTATTTCGCGCGATTCGGGAGCGAGCCCGGTGCGCCTTGAGGGCGCGCATCATCGGCACCGATGTAACCGGTTGCATTGCCTCCGACGCCCCGTTAGACCCGCCGCATAACATAGTTCCGGCGAAGAGGATATTGCGAATGAACCTGCCCAGCGAGGCGAGCGTCCAAAGTGGCGGCCGGTCGACTGCCATGGCGGCCTTTGCCGCGGTAACCGTGCTGTTTTTCGCCTGGGGCTTCATCACGTCGCTGATCGACCCGCTCGTCGCCGCGGTGAAGGGTATCTTCACGCTGAGCGATGCCGAGGCGCAGCTTTCGGCATCGGCCTTTTTCATCGCCTACGGCCTGATGTCCTTCCCGGCAGCGGCGCTGATCGCCCGCTTTCACTCGGTACCGTCGATCCTGACCGCGTTGTCGACGATGGTCGTCGGCTGCCTCGTCATGCTCGCCGCGGCGAATCTCGCCGTCTATCCGCTCGTGCTCGCGGGCCTCTTCATCCTCGCAAGCGGGATCACCATCCTGCAGGTCGCGGCCAATCCGCTCGCCGCAGCGCTCGGCGACCCGAAACGCAGCCATTTCCGCCTGACATTCAGCCAGACCTTCAACAGTTTCGGCACCTTCCTCGGCCCGCTGATCGGCGCGCACCTCTTCCTCGAAGGCGTCGAGGTCAAGGAGGGCATGGTGGTGACCGAGGCGGTGCGAGCGCAGGCGCTTGGCGGGATCGACGCCGCCTATTTCTGGATCTGCGGGCTGATCATCGCGTTGCTTTTCTTCTTCTGGTTCAGCCGGCGGATCGTCAACGAAGCTGTGCCACCCGCGCCGATCGGCCAGCGTGCCGGGATGGGGGAACTGATCCGCGAAGCCTTTTCGTCACGCTGGGCGCTGCTCGGCGGTTTCGCGATCTTCCTGTACGTCGGCGCCGAAGTGGCGATCGGGACGCAGATGGCGCTGTTCCTCAACAGCGATGCAATCTGGGGACAGTCGGACGCAGCCTTTGGTACCTTCGGCTGGATCATGGGCAGCGACGGCGTCGCCGGCGTTTCGTTGCAAGAGGCCGGAAAGGCGGTCGCGCTTTACTGGGGCGGCGCGATGGTCGGCCGCGCGATCGGATCGGTGCTGCTCGCGCGCTTCTCCGCATCGAAGCTGCTCTCCATCTTCACAGCCGTCGCGGCGCTGCTCTGCCTTTATATCGTGTCCGTCGGCGGCGTAAGCGCAGGCTTCGTCGCGCTGTCGATCGGACTGTTCAATTCGATCATGTTTCCTGTGATCTTCACGCTGACGCTCGAACGTTCGACCGCGCGCGCCGAAGCCACATCGGGGCTGCTCTGCACCGCGATCGTCGGCGGCGCGGCGATCCCCTATCTTGTCGGGCAATTGTCCGATGCGGTCGGCTACGCCGCTGCACTGGCCCTGCCGGCCGCCTGCTACGTCGCGCTATGCCTGTTCGCGATCGCCGCGGGACGCGCGCCGGCGCGGCAGGCGAGCGCAGGCGTGACGGTTCACTGAGGTCCCTGGAACGCCGCGAAACATGGCTCGACTATCGATCGAGGGCGCGCGCAAGAGCTTCGGGGCGACCGAGGTCCTGAAAGGCGTGTCGATCGACGTCGCCGACGGCGAATTCACCGTGATCGTCGGCCCGTCGGGATGCGGCAAATCGACGCTGCTGCGTGTCGTGGCGGGACTGGAGGATCTGACGGACGGCCGCATCGTCATCGGCGACCGCGACGTCACCGACCTTGCACCCTCGGAGCGCGGCATCGCGATGGTGTTCCAATCCTATGCGCTCTACCCGCACCTCAGCGTCTATGAGAATATGGCGTTCGGGCTGAAAATCGCGAAGACGGACAAATCCGCGATCGATGCCGCGGTGCGCCGCGCGGCGGCGATACTGAATATCGAGGGCCTGCTCGACCGCAAGCCGGCGGCACTGTCGGGCGGGCAGCGGCAGCGCGTGGCAATCGGCCGCGCGATCGTGCGCCAGCCGCAAATTTTCCTGTTCGACGAGCCGCTGTCGAACCTCGACGCCGATCTGCGCGTGCGGATGCGTTACGAATTTGCCGAGCTGCACCGCCAGCTCGGCACGACGACGCTCTATGTGACGCACGACCAGGTCGAAGCGATGACGCTTGCCGACCGGATCGTCGTGCTGCGCGACGGGCGGATCGAACAGGCAGGGACACCGCGCGAACTTTACGCGCGGCCGGCGAATATCTTCGTCGCGCAGTTTCTCGGCACGCCGCGGATGAATATCCTGGCTGCAACCATGGCGGAGGGCGGCCGGGCGGCGCTGGCCGACGGGCGGAGCATCGCCCTGCCCTCGCTCGAAGCGGCGCCTGCGACCGGGACGCCGCTGTCGATCGGGATCCGGCCCGAGGATATCGCGATCGGCGATGCTCCGGACGCGCTGCCTTTCACCATCCGTTTTATCGAACGGCTCGGCGGGCTCGCGACGCTGCATCTGGGCGCGCATGCGGACGATGAAGCCATTGCGTGCCAGCTACGCGACGACGGCCGCCTCGATGAGGGGGACGCGGTCACCGCCGTGCTTCCGGCCGACCGGCTGCACCTGTTTGACGCCGCCGGCCAAGCCTTGGGAAAGGCCGGGAAATGACCTTGCCTTTCGCCCGTGTAACCGGTTACGCTGTGAATGTTTCCGCACCCGGCGAACCTGGAAGAACCGAGTCGCACAAGCGGCCCGCTGCCAATTGAGGGAAAGGGGGCCAGCGGCATGGCAACATTGAGGGATGTCGCCCGCGAAGCGGGGGTTTCGGTGGCGACGGCATCGCGAGCCATCAACGGGCTCGGCAATGTCACCGCGCCGACACGCGCCGCAGTGATGGCGGCGGTCAAGAAGCTGAATTTCGTGCCCCATAGCGGCGCGCGCAGCCTGACCCGGCGCAAGACCGACACCGTCGGGGTCATCCTGCCCGACCTGTTCGGCGAATTCTTCTCCGAAATCATTCGCGGCATCGACCTGGTCGCGCATGAATCGGGGATGCACCTCCTGCTCGGTAACATGCACGGCAGCACGCACGAGACGGCGGCGGCGATCGCCGCGATGCGCGGCCGCGTCGATGGGCTGCTCGTCATGCCGCCCGACCTGAAGCCCGAATTGCTGTCGGACTATCTCGACCCGGCACTGCCTACGGTGCTGCTCAATTATGACGCGGGATCGCTCGACCTGCCATTTGTGGCGGTCGACAATTATCGCGGCGCCTATGCAATGACCGAAGCCTTGCTGACAGGCGGGGCGCGGCAGGTCGTTCATATCGCCGGGCCCAAGCACAACCGCGACGCGCGCGACCGCCAGCGCGGCTTCGCCGATGCGATGGCGAAAATCGCCGGGGAACGTAGTCCGGTGATCCTGCCCGGCGACTTTTCGGAAGAAAGCGGCGAGAAGGCCGCGCGGCTATTCGTCGAGGGGCAGCTCCCGGCCGACGCGGTCTTTGCCGCGAACGACCAGATGGCGGTCGGGCTGATCGCCGAACTGGCGCGTGCGGGCGTGTCGGTGCCCGGCGACGTCATGGTCGCGGGTTTCGACGATATTCCGCTCGCGCGGCACCTGAGCCCCGGCCTCACGACGATGCAGGTCAATATCGACCGGCTGGGTTCGACCGGCATGATGATGCTGCTCCGCCTGCTGCGCGGCGACGCGCTGGGCGCGGCGAGCGCGACGATCCTCACGCCCAGCCTCATCGCGCGCGGCACCACCGCGAACGCGCCCGGAACCGAGAAAGCGACCGCCGGGGCGGGAGCCTCGCCGCCATGAGCACGCCGGCGCGCCCTTGCCGATGCAGCTGACGCGCCGCCATTTGACCGGCGCGCTCGCCGCGCTGCCTCTCGCCCCCCTGCTAAGCGGCTGCGGCGCGCGCGGGCGCGATACGCTGACCGTCTGGGCGATGGGCAACGAAGCGGCGAGCCTGCCCGCGCTGGTCCGGGGTATCGACTGGCCCGCGACCGCGCCGCCGATCGCGGTCCAGCCGCTGCCCTGGACCGCCGCGCACGAAAAATTGCTGACGGGCTTTGCCGGGGATTCGCTGCCCGCCGTCGGGCAGGTCGGCAACAGCTGGATCGCCGAGCTCGCCGCGATCGGCGCGCTCGCGCCGGTTCCCGCGCACGCGATGCGCCTCCTCGGCGACCAGTTCGGCGCGGTGGTCGATACCAACCGGATCGCGGGCAAGACGTGGGGTATTCCATGGTATGTCGACACGCGGCTGCAATTTTATCGCAAGGATCTGTTCGCGCGCGCGGGATATGCCGCGCCGCCGTCCGGCTGGGCCGAGTGGAAAGCCGCGCTCCACAAGGTGAAAAAACAGGCCGGCGACGGCAATTTCGCGCTGCTCTATCCGCTCAACGAATATGAGCAGTTGACGACGCTCGCGCTGTCGGCGGGCGCGCGGCTGCTGCGCGACGACGGTGGACGCGGTGCCTTTTCGGACCCCGAGTTCAAGGCAGCGCTCGCCTTCTATAAATCGCTGTTCGACGAAGGGCTGGCGCCGCGGGTATCGATGGCGCAGATTTCGAATGTCTGGGCCGAATTCGCGCGCGGCTATTTCAGCCTCTTCCTCTCCGGCCCCTGGACGATCGGCGATATGAAGAGCCGTCTCGCCCCCGAATTGCAGGACGCGTGGGAGACCGCCGCCAACCCCGGCCCCGACGGCGTCGGCTCTGCGGCGCCCGGCGGGTCGAGCCTCGTCGTTTTCGCAAGCAGCGCGCACGGCGAGGCGGCGTGGGATCTGGTATCGCGCCTGATGGCCCCCGGCGCACAGCTTGCGCTCCACGAGGCGACGGGAGATCTGCCCGCGCGGCGCTCGGTGTGGACTGCGGCAGGGCTGATACGCGACCCGGCGGTCGAACCCTTCCGCACGCAGCTCGACCGCGCGACCGCGCTGCCGAAGGTCCCCGAATGGGAGCGCATCGTCACCGAGATGCAGATCGTCGCCGAACGCATGGTGCGCGGGCAGTTCAGCGTCGACGAGGCGGCGAAGGAGATCGACGTGCGCGCCGATCGGCTGCTCGAAAAGCGGCGCTGGATGCTGGATAGGGGGCGGACTCTGTGAGCGCGCAGTCGCGAGCCAGTGAACGCGCGAGCGCGGTCGGCCGGGCGAGCGAGGCACGCGCGGGCTGGGCGATGTCGATTCCGGCGCTCGCGGCGATCCTGCTTTTCTTCGTCCTGCCGGCGATCGCGTCGCTGTTCCTGAGCTTCACCGATTTCGACATCTACGCGCTCGCCGACATCGGCAACCTGCGCTTCGTCGGGCTCCAGAATTACGAAAGATTGCTCGATAACCCGCTATTCTGGAAGGCGATGACGAACACATTGCTCTTCGTTGCGGTCGGCACGCCTTTCATCGTCGCGCTGTCGCTGTTCGCCGCGATGATTGTCAATTCGCGCTGGCTGAAATGGCGGCCGCTGTGGCGCGTCGCGCTGTTCGCGCCCTATGTGACGACGCTCGTCGCGACCGCCGTCGTGTGGCGCTACCTGCTCCACACGCGTTACGGCCTGCTCAACTATCTGCTCTCCTTCTTCGGCGTGCCGCCGGTCGACTGGCTTGGCAGCCCCACCGCCTCGCTGCCCGCGATCCTGCTCTTCGTCGCGTGGAAGACCTTTGGCTATAATATGATCATCTTCCTCGCCGCGCTGCAGACCGTGCCGCGCGAACTCGACGAGGCGGCGCGGATCGATGGCGCGGGGTG
Source organism: Sphingopyxis sp. JAI108 (assembly GCF_013410105.1). GTDB lineage: Bacteria > Pseudomonadota > Alphaproteobacteria > Sphingomonadales > Sphingomonadaceae > Sphingopyxis > Sphingopyxis chilensis. The sequence continues at coordinate 83,392 of NZ_JACCCJ010000003.1, read as the reverse complement.
GTTGACGCGGCTGCGCCACGTCACCCTGCCCGCGATCGCGCCGACCGTGCTGCTCGTATCGGTGCTGACCGTCGCGGGCATGTTCCAGCTGTTCGCCGAACCCTATGTGATGACGCAGGGCGGCCCCGCCCAGTCGACCGTCACGATCCTCTATTTCATGTATGAGGAAGGGTTCAAATGGTGGAACCTCGGCTCGGGCGCGGCGGTCGCCTTCCTGCTCTTTCTCTGCATTCTTGCCGTGACGCTGGTGCAGCTGCGGCTTGCGAAACGGAGCGGCGCGATATGAGCCTGCGTCGCTGGTCCGTCACGCTTCTCGCCGCGCTGGTCGCACTGGTCACGATCGCGCCGCTGATCTGGATGGTGTCGGTCAGCTTCATGGCGCGCGGCGAGGCGGCGCAATTCCCGCCGCCGCTGTGGCCCGCGAGCCCGACACTCGAAAACTACCACCTGCTGTTCGGCACCTTCGGCGTCGGGCGCTTCCTGCTCAACAGCATCCTCATCTCGACGCTCGCGACAGGGCTGGCGCTGCTTTTCACCATCCCGGCGGGCTACGCCTTTGCCAAGCTGCGCTTCGCGGGACGCGACGCGATCTTCCGTTTGCTCGTCGCGGCGCTCGTCGTGCCGGGACAGATCGGGATGCTGCCGCTGTTCCTCGAGCTCAAGGCCATGGGCCTCGTCAACAGCTATGCCGGCGCGCTGGTGCCATGGCTCGCGGGCATTTTCGGCATCTTCCTCGTGCGCCAATATTGCCTGTCGATCCCCGACGAGATGCTCGAGGCGGCGCGCATCGACGGCGCGAGCGAAGGACAGATCCTCCGCCGCATCGTCCTGCCGATCCTGACCCCGATCATCGTCACACTGGCGCTCTATGTGTTCCTGTCGAGCTGGAACGATTTCATGTGGCCGCTGATCATTCTCGCCGACCAGGATCTCTACACCTTGCCCGTCGCGCTCGCCGCGAACAGCCGCCAGAATGTGCAGGATTACGAGATCATGATGGCCGGCGCGGTCGTCACCACCCTCCCCGTCCTCATCCTCTTCCTCGCGCTCCAACGCTATTATCTGAGCGGGCTGCTGACCGGGAGTGTCAAGGGATGACCCGTTCAACCAAGGAACCGAATATGAGATATTGGACCGCGGCGCTGCTGGGCCTTGCGCTCGCCACTTCCCCCGCTGCCGCCTGGACGAAAGCCCCTCCGGTCGTCGAAGGCCAGACACCCCGGCAGCCGGTCGCATCCGGCAATTATCCGTACCAGCTGTTCGTGCCCCAGGGCTATCTGACCGACAAGGCGAACCACTATCCCCTGCTGATCTTTCTCCACGGCTCGGGCGAGCGCGGCGACGATGTCGCTAAGGTGAAGGTGCACGGTCCGCCAAAGATCGCCGACCGCGATCCCACCTTCCCTTTCCTCACCGTCTCGCCGCTGCTCGGCACCGATCAGGACTGGGATATCGAAAAGCTCGACGCGCTCGTCGACCATGTAACCAAGACCTATCGCGTCGATCCGGCGCGGATCTATCTCACCGGCCTCAGCCGCGGCGGCCATGCGAGCTGGCGCTGGGCGATCGCCGAGCCCAAGCGGTTCGCCGCGGTCGCCGCGGTCGCTGGGCGCGGAAATCCCGGAGAGGCGTGCCGCCTGATGGACCTGCCGGTCTGGGCGTTCCATGGTGACCGCGACGATGTCGTCATGCCCGAAGGCAGCTTCGCCATGGCGCGCGCAATCCGCGCCTGCGGCGGCCGCAAGGTCCGCCTCACCATCTATCCCGACCTCGGCCACAATGCCTGGGATCCCACCTATGACGACCCAGCGCTCTATGCCTGGTTGCTCGAACAGAAACTTCCCTCCCCGACTTATGCCGACAAGGACAAGAAATGACGCAGACCGTTTTCCCCGACGATTTCCTGTGGGGCGCCGCGACCGCCGCCTATCAGATCGAGGGATCGCCGCTCGCCGATGGCGCGGGCGCGAGCATCTGGCAGCGCTTCAGCCACGATCCGCGGCTGATGGCGGCGAAGGGCGACACCGGTGACGTTGCCTGCGATCACTATAACCGCATGCCCGCCGACGTCGCACTGATGAAGGAATTGGGGTTGAAGGCCTATCGCTTCAGCGTCAATTGGGGCCGCGTGCTGCCCGAGGGGATCGGGCGCGTCAACGAACCGGGGCTCGGCTTTTACGAGCGGCTCGTCGACGAACTGCTCAAGCACGATATCGAACCGCTGCTGACGCTCCACCATTGGGACCTGCCCGCGGCACTCGACGACAAGGGCGGCTGGCTGAACCGCGACAGCGCCGACTGGTTCGCCGAATATGGATCGGTCATGTACCGCCGCCTCGACGGCCGCGTAAAGAAATGGGTGACGCTGAACGAGCCGTGGGTGATCACCGACGGCGGCTATCTCCACGGCGCGCTTGCCCCCGGGCACCGCAACCTGTTCGAAACGCCGATCGCGAGCCACAATCTGATGCGCGCACACGGCCGCGCGGTGCAGGCCTATCGCAGCGAAGGCGCACACGAGATCGGCCTCGTCGTCAATATCGAGCCCAAATATCCAGCGAGCGACAGCGCCGAGGATCTGGCCGCCACTGCACGCGCGCACGCCTATATGAACCGCCAATATCTCGACCCCGCGCTGAAAGGCAGATACCCCGACGAACTTGCCGAAGTGTTCGGCGAAGCCTGGCCCGAATGGCCCGCCGAGGATCTCCGGGACATCTGCCAGCCGGTCGATTTCATCGGCATCAATTATTACACGCGCAACGTCGTGAAGGCCGATCCGCACCAGTGGCCGGTCGGCGCGTCGCCGGTGCGGCAGAATGCGACGCACACGACGACCGACTGGGAGGTCTACCCACCCGCGCTCACCGACATGCTGATCTGGTTCCGCGACACCTATGGCGACATCCCGGTCTATATCACCGAAAATGGCGCCGCTTTCTATGACCCGCCAAAGGCCGGACCCGACGGGGTCGACGATCCGCTGCGCTGCGACTATCTCCGCACGCATATCTCGGCGATCGGCGACGCGATCAAAAAGGGCGTCGACGTGCGCGGCTATATGGCGTGGTCGCTGCTCGACAATCTCGAATGGTCGCTGGGCTTCTCGAAGCGCTTCGGCATCGTCCATGTCGATTACGAGACGCAGGCCCGCACGCCCAAACGAAGCGCGCGTTTCTACAGCAGCGTGATTGCCGCCAACGGAGGAAATCTCGGATGATCAGCAAAACCCTGTTCCTCGCGGCGGCGCTGCTCGCGATGCCGGCGGCGGCGAAAGAACGCGCCGACCATTATGAGGCGATGACCTATAATATCCGGCTCGATGTCGCTTCGGACGGCGACAATGGCTGGCCGCACCGGCGCACGGCGCTGACCGCGCTCGTCGCCTATCGGGCGCCCGATCTCGTCGGGATGCAGGAGGTGCTGCAACACCAGAAGCAGGCCGTCGAGGCCGATCTGCCCGCATATCAATTCGTCGGCGTCGCGCGCGACGATGGCAAGGATAAAGGCGAATATTCGATGCTGGGTTTCCGCCGCGACCGCTTTACGCTGGCCGGATCGGGGACCTTCTGGCTATCGCCGACGCCCGAGGTGCCGAGCAAGGGCTGGGACGCCGCGCTGCCGCGGATCGCGACATGGGCACGGCTGCACGACCGGACGGCGAATCGCACATTGCTCGTCGTGAACACCCATTTCGACCATATCGGCGAGGTCGCTCGGCAGGAAAGCGCCCGGCAGATCCGCCGCTGGATCGACGCCGAGCGCAAGCCAGGCGAAAGCGCCATATTGATGGGCGATTTCAACAGCCCCGCGACGAGCAACCCCTATGCCGCGATTGTAGAACCCGGCAACGGCGCGCTGCGCGACAGCCGCACGATCAGCCGCACGCCGCACTACGGCCCGCTCGGTACCTTCACCGGCTTCGACATCGCGCGGATGGACGCGAGCCCGATCGATCATATCTTCGTCAGCAACGATGTGACGGTGCTGCGCCACGCGACGCTGACCGATCAGACGGGCGGCAAGCTGCCGTCGGATCATTATCCGGTGGTCGCAGATTTGTGTATCGGAAAGGGCTGTTAATCTGTTCTCCGGCGAAAGCCGGGGAACATTTATTTCGCCTCGTCCAGCCAGCCGCCGGTAAAGCCGATGCGCTTCAAGCCGCGCTGGATATGCGGATTCTTTCGCATCACCTTCCAGACGAGGCCGCTGCGATGATTTTCCATCATCGCGAGGATCGGTCCCTGGTCGATTCCGAGATAATCATTCGCAACCCAGCCCTGCACGGGATCGACCTCGCCCGATTTCGAGCCCGCGTCGGCAAAGGTGAAGCTGGGATTGAACGCATCCTTGAAACCGTAGCGCGTATAGAGCCTGGGCCCATATTGCGCGCGCATCGCCATCAGCGCGGGGATCGTCACCTCGGGCGCGAAGGCGACCGAGCCGCCCGCTGCGGTGGGGACGATCGTGCCGTCGTCGACGACGCGGATCGCGCTGACACCGCGCGCCATATAGCCGTTGAAATTCCGCGGCGCGCCGCCCACACGATATAGCCCCTCCGAATAGCCGGGGCCGTCCGACGCGGTCCAGCCCCAGATGTCGGCGCCATAGCCCGCCCATTTATTCGGATTGTCGGAGCCATAGGCACGCTGCGCCAGCGTCGCACGGCGGCTGTTCTCGAAATAATCGATGCCCTTCCCCCGCATGAATTCGTCGTGGATCCCGCGGAAATCGACCCAGACATGGCTGTACTGGTGCCCGAACAGCGGTTCGAACTGGAGGTGCTGTTGTCCGTAATAACTGCCCCAGTCCTTTTCGAGATCGACCGCCCAACCCTTGTCCCACGCATCCTTGCCGACGGGATGCGTCGGCGATCCGAACGCGAGGATATAGACGAGCATCCCTTCATTGTAGCCGACCCAGTCGTGGGTCCCGAAATCGCCGCCCTCGCCGCGTTCGGGATACCAACCCATCGCGATCGCCTTGCGCCCGCCGCCGTTGGCTGACGGGATCTTGCTGTTCTCGCGCTGGACGAAGGTCCAGTCGACCCGGCCGTAGATTTTTTCGGCAAGGTCGCGGATCTCGCCCTCGACGGGCGTATCGCGGTCGTAATAGCTCTGCGCGAAGAGGATACCGCCAAGCAACAGCGACGTATCGACGGTCGAAAGCTCGGTCTTGCCCCGCCGCGTTCCATCTTCATTGTTCAGGAAATGATAGAAAAAGCCCTTGTGGCCGGTCGTTCCGGTCACGGCGGCCCCCTGCGGCGCGGTCCAGTAGAAGCGCAGGCAGTCGCGCGTACGCTCCGCCGCCGCGGCGCGCGTCACATAGCCACGCTCGGCGCCGATGCCATAAGCGGTGAGCGCAAAGCCCGTCGCGGCGATCGAGGAGAAGGGGTTGCTCGGCCAGCGGTCGGGCGCGAGGCAGCGCTGCGTGTCGGTCGTATCCCAGAAATAGCGAAAGGTGCGTTCGGTCAGCTCTTCCGAAAAGGCCGCCTCGCTCAGCGGTGCCATCGTCGACGCGGGGGTGACAGCGGAAGGTGCCGCGCCGGGGGTGCAGGCGGTGGCCAGCGCGATGAGGGGCAGGAACAGGGCCACGCTGCGGAACGACATCAAATACTCCAAAAATTTGAGGCGCCCGGCCCGCGGGAGGGGGGTGCGGGCCGGACGCCTGATCAGCCGGTCAGAAAGAGAAACCGGCCGAAAGCTTGATCGTTCGCGGCGGCCCGTCAAGCCCCATGTCGTTGGGGTTGCGCAGCCCGGTAATCGCGTCGAAGCCGCTGAAATTGCGGTCGTTGAACAGGTTGATGATATCGAGGCGGAAACGCAGCCGCGCTTCGTCGCTGACAAAGGCGATCGGGACATATTTGGTGATCGAAAGGTCCATCTGCCGATAGCCCCAGCGGTCGCCATTGCCCTCCGTCTCGGTCGAGATCGCTTCGCGCGATGGCGGCGTGCCTCCCGTGCCCGGCGTGTTCAGGATCGCGCCGAGATATTTGGGCGATGCGATCTGGAACTTGCCCGACACGGTGAAACCCATCGGGATATCCACCGTTCCCGCCATCACCAGACGATGTTTGCGCACACCCGTCGCCGTGATGAAGCCATAATCGTCGATATTCGGGAAATCGAGGCTGAAGACCTCACCAAACTGCCGGTTTTCCTTGGCATCGGTGTAGGTGTATGTTGCGTCGAAGCTCCACGGCGAGGCCTGGGTATAACGCTTGGTCAGCTTGAGATAGGCGGTATGCGCCTTTGTTTCGAGCCCGTTGTCGCCGAGGATGATCGAACCGAAAGGTGACGGCGGCGAACCGAACGGTGAGTCCGGATTGCCCGTCGGCGGGAAGAAGCTGCCGTCGGGCCGCCGGTTGCCGAGCAGATAGACGAAACCGTCCTTGCTCTTCACATAGCTATAGCCGACTTCGGCATCGAGCAGGTTGAAGCGCCCGCGCACACCGAGGCTGAACTGGTCCGAATAGGGCACCTTGAGGTCGTTCTTGATGAAGCGCAATTCGCGCCCCGCGCCCGGCGGCAGGCCCGCGATCAGATCCGCGCGTCCTTCGGGCGTCAGATAGACGGGATCCCATGCGATACAGGTCGGGCTGGGATCGCAGACATTGGTCGTATCGCCCGGATTGTTGAAGTTGAAAACGCGGTTGGCGAACAGCCCCTGGCGAAGTTCCTGCTGGATGAAATCGAACTGCGTCCGGTCATAGGAACGGCCGTAGCCGCCGAAAACAGCAAAGCGCCCTTCTTCGTCGAGTTCATAAGTGAAGCCGATACGCGGCTGCCACGCGCCCTTGAACGCCTTTCGCTCGGAGCCGGTCGAGATATAATCGTTGATGTCGTAATCGGCGTTCAGCAAGTTGGTATAGGGCGGCGTCACCGTCCCGTCGGGCGCGGTGTAGGAGGCTTGACCGCTCACGAAGGCAGCAATCGCTGGGTCGTGGACATAGTCAAGAAAGGCCGGGGTCCGTTCATAATCCCAGCGTAGGCCGATGTTTACCGTCAGCCGGTCGGTTACCTCCCAATCGTCCTGCGCATAGAGACCGAGTTGGAAATTGTTCGACCGGATGTTCGGATCCCCGTCGGTCACGGGCGCGCTGAACTGCATGCGATAGGGAATGGTATCGTTGAAATCGACGCCCGCCGGATAGAGCGCGTTGTAGAAGAAAACTGGGTTGACCCCGCCCTGCTCGTTGGTGTTGAGCTTGACCCATTTCGCCTTCACGCCGACCTTGAACGTGTGGCTTTCAAGACCAGTGAAGGTGAAGTCGTTTGAAACCTGCCAGCCCTTCTGCCCCTTGTCCTGAAAATTGCTGCCCGCACCGATACGCAGAATGTCACCGCGCTGTGTCGTGCCTGGGACGGTGCCCGGCACCGTAGCATTGAAGACGCTGACATTGCCGAATTCGGCCGGGCGCGGTCCCCAGCTCACATCTTCATAAGCGACCTTGAAATCATTGACCCAAGTGTCCGCCGTATGCTCCCAGCGGGCGAGGCCACGCCATTCCTCGACCCTCGCGAGCGTCCGTGTGTCGAAGGCAGCGAGCCCGTTGTTGATCTGCACACCCGTTTCGTCACGATATTTACCCGAAAATTCGAACAGATCGCTCGACGTCGGGGTGAAGTTGAGTTTGCCGAAATAGAGATTCTCGTCGAACGTCTCGCTCGCCGAACCGAATGCGCCCTGATATTCGGTCGGGAAGAAATCGGGCGACAGGTTGAGGCCCGGAGTGATCGTGCGCGGTTCGGTCCGCCGCTTGCCTTCATAGGTCACGAAGAAATGGAGGACGTCCTTCACGATCGGACCGCCCAGCGCGCCACCGAACTGAATGTCGCGCGTCTTGATCTTGGGAATATAAGTGGGATAATTTTCGGAGGGCGTGCGGTCGCGCAGATCCTGGTTGGTGAAGTCGATGAAGCCTTCGCCATGGAATTCGTTGGTGCCGGATTTAGTCACCGCGGTGATCGCGACCGAACTCACCTGATCATATTCGGCCTTATAGTTCGAGCCGATGACCCGATATTCACCGATCGCGAGCTGCGGAAACGGGTTGCCCTGCGTCGAATCCTGTCCGGTAATGCCGTTCTTCAGGACATAGTCCTTCTGTCCCACGCCATCGATGAAGATATTGACCGAATTGCTGCCTTGCGCACCGCCCTGAAGGCGCGACTGACCACTGGCGTTGGTGATGAACTGAACGCCCGGTGCGAGGTCGGCAAAGGCGAGGAAGTTGCGGTTGTTTTGCGGGAGTTGCTCGATCAGCCGCTGCGAGATGTTGATACCGACCTCGCCCCCCTCCATCGAACGGATACGGCTGCCCGTCACGATGATCGCATCGTCGCCTCCCTCGGCTATGTCGGGTTGCGAGAAGTCGAAATCGAGCACCGCATTCTGCGCGACGTTGAGCGTGAACTCATCGGTCTGACGCTTGCCCTGCGGTGTCGTCAATTCGAGGCGATAGGTGCCGACCGGCAATGAGGAGAAGCTGTAGCCCCCGTTTGCATTGACCGTCGAAGTGCGCGTCAGGCCGGTATTGACGTTGATCGCGGTGACTTCGGACACCCCGCCTTCGGCTTTTACGGTGCCGCGCAGCGACGCGCCGGACACCTGCGCCTGCGCCGGGGTCGCGACGGCCACGGCGAGCGCCGCGCCGGCGCTGCTCCAGGCGAGCGCGGCGGCGAACCGGCGCGCGCGCGACCGGCGTGCGGTCATGGTCTGAAATTCATGCGAAAGCTTCACGGCATCCTCCCTTTTTGTGCCCCGACATTTCCCGTACCCGCCTTGCCTGCCGACCGGCCTTGCCGCCGGTGCAGCAACGAGTCGCGGGAAACCACGTCGTTGTTTTTTTGATTTGTAACCGGTTTCACGATCACTGTATAGGGGGAAGCGACACAGGTGGATGCGATCGGGGACCAGCCGGTTTCCGGCCGAAATTCGGCCAATCCGCGTGACAATGTATAAACAGACCCGACTGGGAAGGACGAATCATGCCGCCGAAAACGCGCAACCTCACATGCCTGACGCTGGCCACTTTGTTGGTGACGGCGCCGCTTGCCCCCGCTCCGCTGTTCGCGCAGCTCGCGCCCGCCGCAGAGACGTCGGCGAATGCGGCAGCGTGGACGCGCGCCGATCCGAAGATGGACCGGTTCATCGCCGATCTGATCGCGAAAATGACGCTCGACGAGAAGATCGGGCAATTGTCGTTGCTGACCAGCGACTGGGATTCGACCGGCCCGACGATGCGGGACGGCTATCAAGACGACATCCGAAAGGGGCGGATCGGGTCGATCTTCAACGCCTTCACCGCCAAATATACGCGCGACCTGCAACGCCTGGCGGTCGAGGAAACGCGGCTCAAGATCCCGCTGCTCTTCGGCTATGACGTGATCCACGGCCACCGCACCATCTTTCCGATCTCGCTCGGCGAATCGGCGAGCTGGGACTTGAACGCCATTGAAAAAGCTGCGCGAATCTCCGCGACCGAAGCCTCCGCCGAGGGGATTCACTGGACCTTCGCGCCGATGGTCGACGTCGCGCGCGACCCGCGCTGGGGCCGGATGTCCGAAGGGGCGGGCGAAGATGTCTATCTGGGTAGCAAGATCGCGGCGGCGCGGGTGCGCGGCTTTCAGGGCGACGATTTGAAGCGCGTCGATACCGTGCTGGCGACGGCGAAGCATTTTGCCGCCTATGGCGCCGCGCAGGCGGGCCGCGATTATCATACGGTCGATATTTCGGAGCGTACGCTGCGCGACGTCTATCTGCCGCCGTTCAAGGCCGCCGCCGACGCGGGCGCCGCGACATTCATGACGGCGTTCAACGAATATGACGGCGTGCCCGCATCGGGCAGCCATTATCTTCTGACCGACGTGCTACGCGATAAATGGGGTTTCAAGGGCTTCGTCGTAACCGATTACACGTCGATCAACGAAATGGTCGCGCATGGCTATTCGAAAGACCTCAAGCAGGCGGGAGAGCAGGCGATCAACGCCGGGGTCGATATGGACCTGCAGGGCGCGGTGTTCATGGACCATCTCGCGAAATCGGTCGCCGAGGGCAAGGTCGATGTGAACCGCGTCGACGCGGCGGTGAAGGCGATCCTCGAGATGAAATACCGGCTCGGCCTGTTCGAGGACCCGTATCGCTATTCGGACGAAGCGCGGGAAAAGGCGACCGTCTATCGCCCCGACTTCCTCGAAGCCGCGCGCGACGTCGCGCGCAAGTCGATCGTCCTCCTCAAGAACCAGGACAATGCCCTGCCCCTCGCCGTCTCGGCAAAGTCGATTGCGCTGATCGGCCCGCTCGGCAACAGCAAGGAGGATATGATCGGCAGCTGGTCCGCCGCGGGCGACCGCAAGACGCGGCCGGTTACGCTGCTCGAAGGGCTGCAGGCGCGCGCGCCGAAGGGAACGACGGTCGCCTACGCCAAGGGTGCGGGCTACCAGTTCGCCGATGCGGGCAAGAGCGATGGATTTGCCGAGGCGATCGCGCTGGCGCAGAAATCCGACGTGATCATCGCCGCGATGGGCGAGCATTGGAACATGACCGGCGAGGCGGCAAGCCGCACCTCGCTCGGCCTGCCGGGCAACCAGCAGGCCTTGCTTCAGGAACTCAAGAAAACCGGCAAGCCGATCATCCTCGTTTTGATGAGCGGGCGCCCGAACAGCATCGAATGGGCCGACGCCAATGTCGACGCGATCCTCGAGGCCTGGTACCCGGGCACGATGGGAGGCCACGCAATCTCCGATGTCCTGTTCGGGGATTATAACCCGTCGGGCAAATTGCCCGCCACCTTCCCGCGCAACGTCGGTCAGGTGCCGATCCATTACGACATGAAGAATACCGGACGGCCGATCAATCCGGCGGACCCGAATGCCAAATATGTCTCCCGCTACCTCGATACGCCGAACACCCCGCTCTATCCGTTCGGATATGGGCTGAGTTACACCAGCTTCACCTATTCGCCGGTGACGCTCGACCGGGCGAATATCCGCCCCGGCGATAAGTTGACGGCGAGCGTCACCGTCACCAACAGCGGCACGCGCGACGGCGAGGAAGTGGTGCAGCTTTATGTCCGCGACCTCGTCGGGTCGGTGACGCGGCCGGTCAAGCAACTCAAAGGTTTCGAAAAGATCAGCCTCAAGAAGGGTGAAAAGCGGACGGTCCGCTTCACGCTGACCGACGCCGATCTCGCCTTTACGAGGGCGGACATGAGCTGGGGCAGCGAGCCCGGCCAATTCAAGCTGTGGATCGGGCCGTCGTCCGCCGAGGGGGCCGAAGCCACGTTCGAGCTGACCGATTGACGATGCGGTCTCGCCTTCCGGTCGCGCTCGCCCTGCCGCTCGCTTTCGCTGCCGCGGCGGGGGCGCAGCCGGCCGCGCGCCCGAACATCGTCTACATCATGTCGGACGATCACGCCTATCAGGCGATTTCGGCCTATGGATCGCCGTTGTCGAAGCTTGCGCCGACGCCCAACATCGACCGCATTGCAAAGAATGGTGCGATGTTCACGCAAAGCTTCGTGGGCAACTCGCTCTGCGGCCCCAGCCGCGCGACGCTGCTTACCGGGCGCCAGAGCCACGCGCATGGCTTTACCCAGAACGGCCAGCGCTTCGAGAATAATGTCTGGGTCTGGCCCCGCGCGCTGAGCCAGGCGGGCTATGCGACCGCGATGTTCGGCAAATGGCATATCAACCATTCGCCCGAAGGCATCGGCTTCGACGACTGGAAAGTGCTCGACGATCAGGGCGAATATTATAATCCCGATATCATCACGCCCAAGGGGCGCAGCGTGGTCGAGGGCTATGCGACCGACCTCATCACCCGGTACAGCCTCGACTGGCTGAAGAACGGCCGTGACAAGTCCAAGCCGTTCGCGATCCTGATCCACCACAAGGCGCCGCATCGCAATTTCATGCCCGCGCTGCGCCATGTGCAAAAATATCAGGGCGTGACCTTTCCCGTGCCCGACAATTATTTCGACGAATATCGCGGCCGCATTGCTGCCGGCACGCAGGAAATGAACATCTATCGCGATATGTATGAGGGCCACGACCTCAAGATGACGGTCGCGAAGGGGTCCGCGCAGCTGCGCTACAATCGCTGGCCGGGCGCATTCGACCGCATGACGCACGCGCAGCAGGCCGAGTGGGACGCGCTTATGCAGGCCGACAACGACCGGCTCAACGCTACGCCGCTCTCGGGCCGCGACCTCGCGCTGTGGAAATACCAACGTTACATGCAGCAGTATCTGGGGACGATCGCGGCAGTCGACGAAGGCGTCGGCGCGGTGCTCGACTATCTGGAGGAAAGCGGCCTCGATCGGAATACGATCGTCGTCTACACCTCCGATCAGGGCTTTTACCTCGGCGAGCACGGTTGGTTCGACAAGCGATTCATCTATGAAGAATCGATGCGCACACCCTTCCTGATCCAGTATCCGGGGCATATTCGCCCGGGCACGCGCATCGCTGCACCGATCCAGAATATCGACTATGCGCCGACCTTCCTCGACTATGCCGGGGTCAAGGGCCCGGCGACGATCCAGGGCCGCTCGATGACGCCGCTGCTCACGGGTCGGACGCCGCGCGACTGGCGCAAGGACCTCTATTATCATTATTATGAGTTCCCCGGATTTCACTCGGTTCGCGCGCATTATGGTGTGCGCGGCGAGCGCTACAAGCTGGTCCGCTTCTATGGCGACGGACTCGACGCGTGGGAGTTTTACGACCTCAAGACCGATCCGCGCGAGATGGATAACCGGATCGCAGACCCCGCGATGAAGGCGCCGATCGCGCGCATGAAGCGGCGGCTGGTCGAGCTGCGCCGCGAATATGAAGATACGAGCGGCCCCGCCATTCGCTGACCGGGTTGCGGCGATCGCCGGGCGGCGTTAGGCGGACTGGTGTGAGCCCTGAACCGCCATCTGCGTTCGCGCCCTTCCGCTACCCGGCGTTCCGCGCGATCTGGATCGCCAACCTGGCTTCGAACATGGGGTCGATGATCCAGTCGGTCGCGGCGGCGTGGCTGATGACCGAACTCACCGAATCGCATCTGCTCATCGCGCTGGTGCAGGCGGGTGCCACGATTCCGATCATGCTGCTCGGTATTTTCGCCGGTGCGATCGCCGACAATTTCGACCGGCGGCGCGTGATGCTGGCGGCGCAGACCGGAATGCTGATCGTCTCGGCAGCGCTGACGCTGACGACCTATATGGATGCCATCACGCCGCTGACGCTGCTTTTCTTCACACTCGCGGTCGGGTGCGGCACTGCGCTCAACGGGCCGGCGTGGCAGGCGTCGGTGCGCCTCCAGGTGGGGCCGAAGGATTTGCCGCAGGCGATCGCGCTCAACACCATCGCCTTCAACCTGGCCCGCAGCGTCGGCCCGGCACTCGGCGGGATATTGATCTCGATCGTCGGCACAGCCGCCGCGTTCGGACTCAACGCGATGAGCTATGTCGCGCTGATTGTCGTGCTGCTGCGCTGGCATCCCGAAACCGTGCCGCCGCGCCGGACGCCGATGTTGACCGCGATCGCCGCGGGCATCCGCTTCTGCACCCATTCGGATCCGGTACGCCGCGTCCTTATTCGTGGTTTCGCCTTTGGCGTCGGCGCGGCGGGGTTTCAGGCGCTGCTCCCTTCGCTCGTCCGCGACCGGCTGCACGGGACCGAAATCGTCTATGGCCTGTGCCTTGCCGCCTTCGGCGCCGGATCGATCTTTGCCGCGCTGTGGATCGGGGGGGCGCGCCGCCGCTGGGGCAGCGACCGCGTCGTGACCGCCGCGTCGCTGATCTTTGCCGCCGCGATGCTGCCGGTCGCGCTGACGGCCAGCCTTCCCGCCCTGATGATCGCCGCCTTCGTCGCCGGCGGCGCCTGGGTGTCGACGCTGACGACGCTGAATGTCGCGATGCAATTGCGATCGCCCGAGGAGATTCTCGGCCGCTGCCTGTCGATCTACCAGGCGGTGACCTTTGGCGCGATGGCGCTCGGTGCCTATACGCTCGGACTGGTCGCCGACCTCAGCAGCTTGCCCGCGGCGATCCTCGGTTCGGCCGGCTGGCTTCTTCTATCCGCGCTCGTGCTGCGTTTCGTGGCGCCGATGCCGCGCCGCGACGAGGGCCGTATCCTGCCCTGAACCTCAGCACGCCTCTTCGATCGTGAAGCGGCTGTTCGACAGTTGCAATTCGTCGCCGCAATGGCTGCACGCCGCGACCATGTGCAAGTCATGCCCGCACGGACGATGCGTCAGCAGCACCGGGGGGCCGCGCTCGTCGGAGAACCATTTGTCGCCCCATTGCAGCAGCGCGAGCAGCACCGGGTAAAGGTCGCGGCCCTTGGCGGTCAGGCGATATTCGACGCGGTCGGCGTGGCTCGAATAGGGCACGGTCTTTAAAATTTCCTGCCGCACCAGCCGTTCAAGGCGGCCGGTCAGAATGTTCGTCGCCATCAGCGTGTCACGCTGGATATCGTCGAAGCGGTTGATGCGCGTGAACATCGCCCGGACGACGAGCGTCGCCCAGCGATCGCCGAACAGCTCGATCATCGTATCGACAAGCGGACGTCCGCCGGGCCGCCGCGCGCCGACCTCGCCGTTGAAACGGCGACGTTCATAATGCGGGACGACTTGCGCAAGGCCGGGCCCTTCGCGCCAATCGACGTCGCGCGGGTCGATCTCCACCCGGCAATGGGCACATGCGGGCACCGGCTCGGTGGCGTGGCCGCAGGTCGCGTGGTGGAGCCGGACCTGGAAATCGCGGCTGTCGGCTTCCCACTTGTGCTGCCAGCGCAGCATCATCAGGCCGTTGGGAAACTGGTCGCGACCCTTTTGCGTCAGCACATAGTGAAATCCGCGCCCGCCCTTCTTAGGCACCTTGGCGAGGCAATCCTCCTCGACCAGCTTCTTGAGCCGCCCGTTGACGACCGAGCGCGCGAGGCCGGTGCGCGCGACGAATTCGTCGAAACTGTGAATGCCGAGGAACGTCTGTTCCATGATCAGGAGGACGGGAACGTCGCCGACGACATCAAGCGCGCGCCAGATCGAGCAAGCCCTGATGGTGCGGTCGTGTTTCAAATAAGCGGTCCTTATCTCGCTCCGCCCCTAGACCAAGGGACATGCATCGACAAGGCTGGCGCCCGCGACAGCGAGGACGGCCGGAGCCGCCCTCCCACCCCCTCAAAAGCGGCCGGTCAATTGCACCGCGATCGTGCGCGGGCGGTCGACGATACCATTGTACGCGTTGCCGGCATTGCCCGTGATCGTGGTCGCGAGCGGCATCGAACTCGCGGTCTGCAGGATACGCTGGTTGGTGAGGTTGCGACCGATGACCGCGACCTCCCAGCGATCGTCGATCTCAGCCAGCGCAAGGCGCGCGCCGAGCTTTACATAGCCGTCCTGATGCGTGCGAGGGTCGAGGTTCGCCGCGGCGATATAGGAGGAGGAGAAGTCAGCGTTGACGTTGAACGCGACCTTCATGCCGCTGGTAACGGGCGTGGTATAATCGACGTTCAAATTCCCCGACCATTCGGGGCTGAGCGCGTTGCGCTTGCCCGAATAATCGCAAAAACCGTTCGCGCCGGGCACTTGCAGATAATAGCATTGGCCATCGGTGAAGTTGGTGAATTTGAAGTCGAGATAGGCGATCGCGCCGCTGACGGTCAGCCCGGGGGCCAGCGCCGCGCGGAAATCGGCCTCGACGCCCTGGGTTCGCGCTTCGGCGGCGTTGCGAACGTTGAAGTTCAGCGTCCCGTCGAAGATGTTGACCTGAAGATCCTTATAATCGGTGCGATAGACCGACAGGTTGAACGCGACATTGCGGCCCTTGTATTTGAGGCCCGCCTCGAAATTGTCGGCGCTTTCGTCCGCGAACTCGAACGCCCCCGGCTTCGCGACGGTGGTCGAGGTCGGCAGCGAGTTCGACCGGATGTCGAAGCCGCCCGCCTTTGTGCCCTTGGCGTAGGAGGCGTAGAGCATCAGGTCGTCGGTCGCGTCATACTGGACGTTGACCATCGGGTTGAAGCTGTCCTCGCTGATCTTGCCCGCGATGCTGTGCGCTTCGATATTGAGCGCGCGGAACACCGCCGCGACGACCGGCGCGGGCGCGGTGCTGAGCGGCCCCTGCACGATAGCGAGGCTGCGGCTGCCGCTTTTTTTCTCGTGATTGAACCGCGCGCCGGCAGTGATGCGAAGCTGGTCGGTCACCGACAATTCGCCCTGCGCGAAGGCCGAGATCAAATCGGATTTCTGCGCATAATCGCGGTCGTTGCTGGTGTCGCCAAGCGCGCTGAACGGGGCGCCCAAGGCGAGGAAAGTCGGGTTGAAGAGGGTGAAGTCCTGCACATCGAGCTTCGCGTGCTGATAATAGACGCCGCCGATATAGTTGAACACCTCGCCGCCCGGTGAGGTCAGGCGGAGTTCCTGGCTGAACTGGCGATAATCCTCGCGCAAATTGGTGCCGTCGAGGAAACTGATGCCCGAAAAATCGACGTCGACGATCTCGCGCGTCTTGTAATCGAGCAGCGACGAGACCGAGGTCAGCGTATGCTCGCCGAGTTCGAGGTCGGCATTGAGCGTCGCGCCGAACACCTTGTTGCGGCTTTCATAGCCATTGTCCTCGCGGACATAATCGGGATCGGTGCTGACGAAGAAGGGGCCCTGAAAGACGGCGTTGTAGTTGCCGACGGCGCCGAACACGTCGCGTGGCTGTCCTTTCATTTCAAAGTCGGCATATTCGAGCTTGAGTTCGGCCGCAAACGGCCCACCCTTGTCGAATTCGAGCTTGCCGCGGAAATAATATTCATCGACGTTGGGTTCGTCGCGATCGAGCTTCTGGTTATAGAAATAGCCGTCCATCGAACGGTGATAGCCGACGACGCGCGCCTCGACGCCTTCGCTCAAGGGGCCGGACAGTACGCCGGTAAGCTGAAATTCCTTGTGGTTGAATTCATAGAGGCCGCTGACCGAGCCTTCGAATTCGTCGGTCGGGCTGCGCGTCGTGATGTTCACCGCGCCGGCGATGGCATTTTTCCCAAACAGCGTCGGCTGCGGCCCGCGCAGTACCTCGACGCGCTCCATGTCGACGAGCGGCAGGCGCGAGAGTTGGTCGCGGCCGTAGTAAACCCCGTCGACGAACATCGCGACCGACTGTTCGAACCCCTTGTTGTCGCCCGAAGCGATGCCGCGGATCGCGATGCGGTTGGCAATCGCGGTCTGGGTGATCTTGAGGTTCGGGACCGACGACGAAATCTGTTCGAGGTTGGTCTGCCCGTAATTTTCGACCTGCTTGCCGCTGACCGCCGAGATCGAGATCGGCACATCCGACAGACCCTCGGCGCGTTTTTGCGCGGTAACGATGATTTCCTCGAGCCCGCCCTGATCGTCCGCGGGCGCCGCGTCCTGCGCAAAGGCGATTCCGGGGGTCGCGAGCGCGGTCGCGGCGAACAGCACGGCAAAGCTGGTCTTCATAATCTCTCTCCCTCCCACCATCGTCAGGTTCGCCCCGCGATGCTTTTCTGGTCTTGCGACTCTTATCGTCTTTAAGTATCGTTATGCAAGTCAGATAATTTGGGAGAGCATGATAGTGCCGAATAACGGCCTTCCACCGGCGCTGACGCAGGGTTTGCGACTGCCCGCAATCGCCGCGCCGATGTTCCTTGTCTCGGGACCCGAGATGGTGATCGCCGCCTCACGATCGGGCGTGATCGGCAGCTTCCCTGCGCCCAATGCTCGGACATCCGCCGACCTGGAGGATTGGATCAGCCGGATCGATGCGGCGCTGTCCAACGATCCTCACGCCGCATCGTGGGCGGTCAACCTGGTCGTCCATCCGTCGAACAGCCGCTTGCCCGAAGACCTCGCTTGCGTCGTGCGCAACAAGGTACCGCTCGTCATCACCGCGCTCGGCAGTCCGGCACGGGTGGTCGAGGAAATCCACAGCTATGGTGGGCTGGTCTTCGCCGACGTCAATTCGGTCGGCTTTGCGCGCAAGGCAGCAGCAGCCGGGGTCGACGGCCTTGTGCTCGTCGCCGCGGGCGCGGGCGGGCACACCGGCGCGACCGCGGGCTTCGCCTTTGTCGAAGAGGTGCGGCAGTTCTGGGACGGTCCGCTGGTGCTCGGCGGAGCGATTTCGACAGGTCATGCCGTGCGCGCCGCCGAGATATTGGGCGCCGACTTCGCCTATCTCGGCACGTCGCTGATCGCCTGCGCCGAGAGCATGGCGGCGGCCGGCTATAAGGACATGATCGTGGCCGCGGGCGCCGAAGACATCGTCCCTTCAAAAGGTATCACAGGTGTAACCGCCAACTGGTTGAAATCGAGCCTGATCGCCGCCGGATACGACCCTGCAAACATGCCCGAGGACAAGCGCCCCAATTTCTCGGACGCGCAGGACGATGCGAAGGCGTGGAAGAATGTCTGGTCCGCGGGCCAGGGCGTCGGCGCGGTGCGCGGCGTCGAACCCATCGCAACCATCGTCGATCGCCTCGTGAAAGAATATGATGCGGCCGCAACGCGCCCGCGCTTTGTCCCCGCCGAAGGAGTCATCGCATGACCGCCCAGCTTGTCGACACGATCCAGACGACGATCCAGCCGAACGACCATCCCTATATGAAGGGCGCGTGGCGCCCGACCTACAATGAGTGGAACGCGATCTTCGCCAACGGCGATGCCGAGGTGATCGGCAATATCCCGACCGACATCGACGGCGTCTATGTCCGCACGGGCGAAAACCAGATCCACGAGCCGATCGGGCGTTATCATCCCTTCGACGGCGACGGTTTCATCCACGCGATTTCGTTCAAGGACGGTCGCGCGAGCTATCGCAGCCGCTTCGTCCGCACCAAGGGGTTTGCGGCGGAGAAGGAAGCCGGCCGTTCGCTGTGGGCGGGACTGATGGAGCCGCCGCACAAGTCGACGCGCCATGGTTGGGGGGCACAGGAGTGGCTGAAGGATTCGAGTTCGACCGATGTCGCAATCCACGCGGGCAAGATCATCTCGACCTTCTACCAGTGCGGCGAGGCGTACCGGCTCGACCCCTTCACGCTCGAACAGTTCGGCACCGAAAGCTGGGTGCCGCTCGACGGCATTTCGGCGCACTGCAAGGTCGACCTCGCGACCGGAGAATTGATGTTCTTCAATTACTCGAAGCACGCGCCTTACATGCACTATGGCGTTGTAGGCGCGGACAATAAGCTGAAGCATTATATCCCGGTGCCGCTGCCCGGACCGCGGCTGCCGCACGATATGGCGTTCACCGAAAACTATACGATCCTCAACGACATGCCGCTCTATTGGAACGAGGAACTGCTCGAAAAGCGGCTGCATGTCGTCCAGTTCCACCCCGATCAGAAGACGCGCTTCGCGATCATCCCGCGCCACGGCCAGCCCGAAGACATTCGCTGGTTCGAGGCCGAGCCGACCTACACGCTCCACTGGCTGAACGCATGGGAGGAAGGCGACGAGATCATCCTCGACGGCTATTATCAGGAAGAGCCGATGCCGAAATCCTATCCCAATGCGCCGGAGGGCTTGGAGCGGATGATGGCCTATTTGGATCAGGGATTGTTGAAGCCGCGTCTCCATCGCTGGCGCTTCAACCTCAAGACTGGCGCGACGGTCGAAGAGCGGCTCGACGACCGCGATCTCGAATTCGGCATGTTCAACCACCGCTATGCGGGCAAACCGTATCGCTACGCCTATAGCGCGATCCCCGAGCCGGGCTGGTTCCTGTTCCGCGGCCTCGTCAAGCACGACCTGAACGCGCGCACGAGCGAAGAATATGAATTCGGCCCCGGCCGCTTCGGTAGCGAGGCGCCTTTCGCGCCGCGCATCGATGCGAAGGACGAGGATGACGGTTACCTCGTGTCGTTCATTGCGGACCTCGAAACCGACACATCCGAATGCGTGCTGATCGACGCGAAAAATATCACGGCGGGGCCGGTGTGCCGGATCATCCTGCCCGAACGCATCTGTTCGGGCACACACACCGTCTGGGCGTCCGG
Organism: Sphingopyxis sp. JAI108; assembly: GCF_013410105.1. Taxonomy (GTDB): domain Bacteria; phylum Pseudomonadota; class Alphaproteobacteria; order Sphingomonadales; family Sphingomonadaceae; genus Sphingopyxis; species Sphingopyxis chilensis. Next base: position 63,395 of record NZ_JACCCJ010000003.1, on the reverse strand, counting down.
CGACGACATCGGCATGGGCGAAAACAGCGTGTTGGCCGCCTGAGATGATCGTTGCGGGAGAGGACAAGCGACAACAACACCGCGCAAGCGGCTGGTGGGGCGACAAGACGTTCGCCGACCTGTATTTCGCCAATGCGGTGGCGCATCCCGACCGGCTGGCGCTGGTCGATGCGCCCAACCGCGGCGACTTCGCTTTCGGCGAACCGCAGCGGCTGATCTACGCCGAGCTGGCCGCCGAGATCGATCGGCTCGCGGGCGCGCTCGTCGCCGCGGGGATCGGCAAGGACGATGTGCTGCTGGTCCAGCTGCCAAACATCAGCGAGTTCGTCGCGCTCTATTTCGCCGCGGCGAAGATCGGCGCGGTCGTCAGCCCGGCGGCGGTGCAATATCGCAGCCATGAACTGAAGGGCATGATCGGCGTCGTTGGGCCCAAAGCCTTCGTCTGCGCAACTCAGGTCAAGGGCTGCGATCATGTCGGGGTTGCGGCACCGCTGCTTGACGGCATCGCGCTGATGACCTTTGGCCCCAACCCGCCCGCGGGCGCGCTCGACCTTTCGACCGTCGGGGGCGACCCGGACGCGCTCGTCGCGCATGTCGCGTCGAACCCGGTCGATGCCGACGATATCTTCACCATCTGCTGGACCTCGGGCACCACCGGCGTTCCCAAGGGCGTGCCGCGCAGCCACAACCACTGGATCGCGGTCGCGGCCGCGGGATATGAGGCGTTGAAGGTCGGGCCGGGCGATGTGCTGCTCAACCCCTTCCCGCTCATCAACATGGCGAGCATCGGCGGCATCACCATGTGCTGGTTGACCAGCGCGGGGACGATGGTCCTTCACCATCCCTTCGATCCCGGCATCTACCTCAAGCAGATCGCCACCGAGCGGCCGAGCCTGACGATCGCGCCGCCCGCAGTGCTCAACATGCTGCTCCAGAACGAAGCATTGCTCGCGTCGGTCGACCTCTCCAGCCTGCGTGTGATCGCCTCGGGCTCGGCGCCGCTCGCGCCCGCGATGGTGCGCGGTTTCCAGGAAAAGCTCGGCATCATCATCGTCAACGTGTTCGGGTCGAACGAGGGGATGAGCTTCATCACCGGCGAAGGCGACATGCCCGATCCCGGCAAGCGCGCGAGCCTCTTCCCGCGCCGCGGAACCTATCAGCGCCCCTATGGCGAAGGCCGCGCGCCGAACATCGAAAGCCGGCTGGTGCCGCCCAGCGGCGGCGATCCGATCGAGGCCGACGGCGTGTCGGGCGAACTCCAGATCCGCGGACCGACGCTGTTCGAGGGCTATCACAACGCCCCCGAGCGCACCGCCGAAGCCTTCACCGACGACGGCTGGTTCCGCACCGGCGACCTGTTCGAAATTGCCGAGAACGGCGACTTCTACCGCTTCGTCGGCCGCTGCAAGGACCTCATCATCCGCGGCGGCGTCAACATTTCGCCCGAGGAGATCGACCAGCTGCTCGGCGGCCATCCGTTGCTGGCCGAAGCCTGCGTCTTCTCGCTCCCCGACCCGACGATGGGCGAGCGCATCGGTCTCGCCTATGTCCCGCGCGGCGATGACGACGTCGGCTTGCCCGAGGTCGCCGACTATCTGCGCGGCCACGACCTCGCGGTGTTCAAGCTGCCCGAGCGATTGTTCCGCGTCGACGCCTTGCCGCGCAACGTCACCAACAAGGTGATGCGTAGCGAAGTGCGCGAACAGGCGCTCTCCACTCTCGAAAAGGAAGCCTGACATGGCGAAGGACGTCTTCATCCTCGGCGGCGCGCAGAGCGATTTTGCGCGCAACATGGAACGCGAGGGCGGCGGGCTGTTCGAACTGTTCCGCGACGTCGCCGAAGCAGCGTTCGTCGCTACCGGGATCGAGCCCAGAGAGGTCGAAACCGCGCATGTCGGCAATTTCGTCGGCGAATTGTTCGCGGGGCAAGGTCAGCTCGGCGGTTTCTTCGGCCATGTGCACCCCGACCTCGCGGGCGTTCCGGCGTCGCGTCATGAAGCCGCCTGCGCGTCGGGCAGCATCGCGATCCTCGCCGCCGCGGCCGAAATCGAGGCCGAGCGTTACGGGCTGGCGCTGGTGCTCGGCATCGAGCTGATGCGCAACGTCCCCGGCCAGCGCGCCGCCGAATATCTCGGCGCCGCCGCCTGGGCCGAGCGCGAGGCGCAGGAAGCGCGTTATCTCTGGCCGTGGATGTTCGCGCGCGTCGCCGAGGAATATGACGAACGCTTCGGGCTCGACCGCGCGCATCTGCGCGGGATTTCGGCGAACAATTTCGCGAATGCGAAGAAGAACCCGAACTCGCAAACGCGCGACTGGGCGGTGACCGACGATCATCTCGGCGAGAATGACGAGGTCAACCCGCTGATCGAAGGCTCGCTTCGCAAGTCCGATTGCGGGCAGGTCACCGACGGCGCAGCCGCCATCTTCCTTGCCTCGGGCGAGGTGGCCGAGGCCTATGCCAAGCGGCGCGGCATTTCGATCGACTCGATCCCGCGGATCAAAGGCTGGGGACATGCCACCGCCCCCCTGCTCTATTCTACCAAAGTTCAAGACAGCCGCGGCGGCGATTATGTCTTCCCAAGCGTGCGCAAGGCGATGATGGACGCGCTGCGCCGCGCCGAGATGCCCGATATTTACGCGTGCGACGGTGTCGAGGTGCATGATTGCTTCTCGATCACCGAATATATGGCGATCGACCATTTCGGCATCACTCCGCCCGGCGAAAGCTGGCGCGCGGTCGAGGATGGAACGATTGCCTTGGGCGGAAAATTGCCGGTCAATCCGTCGGGCGGGCTGATCGGCCTTGGCCATCCGGTCGGCGCGACGGGGGTCAGGATGCTGCTCGACAGCTGGCGGCAAGTCACCGGCAATGCGGGCGATTACCAGGTCGAGGGGGCACGCAACTTCGCGACCTTCAACGTCGGGGGCAGCGCGACCACAGCTGTCAGTTTCGTCGTCGGCACCTGATTTGCCGCACCCCGTCTTTCTATACGATGCCGTGCGGACGCCGCGCGGCAAGGCGCGGCCCGATGGAGGGCTTGCCGGACTGAGCCCGCAGGAGTTGGTGCGCCAGCAGGCGGCGGCGCTCGCGGTGCGTTGTGGCGACATCGCGGCGACACCCGATGCGCTGATCCTCGGCTGCGTCACGCAGACCGGCGCGCAGGGCGGGCATATCGCCCTGGTGTCGAAGCTGCATGCGGGCCTGCCCGACACGGTGGCGGCGCACAGCATCAACAATTATTGCGCGTCGGGGCTGTCGGCGATCGGTCAGGCGGTCGCGAAGGTCGCAAGCGGCGAAGCGACGCACGTGCTGGCCGGGGGTGTCGAATCGATGAGCGGCGCGCCTTTTCTCGGCGATTGCGCGGGTTTCTATACCAACGACGAACTTCCGCCCCGCGCGCGCTTCGTCCCGCCTGTTCTCGCGGCCGATCGCCTTGCCAATGCCGAGGGCATCAGCCGCGCCGAACTCGATGCTGTGGCTCTCGCTTCGCAACGAAAGGCGGGCACCGCCGAAAACAACGCCACGCTTCAAAAATCGCGGATCACAACAGGCCCGCTGGTCGGCGAGGAGTGTATTCGTCCGCAAACCACCGCGGAATCACTCGCCGCCGCGCCGCCCGCGTTCGGCGAATTGCAGCAGCAATATGCCGGCGCACTCGAAGGCGCGAGGTTCGAGCCGCTCCACAGCATAGCGCACGCCCCGCCGATCTGCGATGGCGCCGGGCTCGCGCTGGTCGGCGGCGCAGGTCTTGGCCCTGCCCCACGCGCGCGCGCGATCGCTTTTGCCGAGAGCGGCGGAGATCCGGCTGCGTCGCTGACCGCGGGCTTCGCGGCGATGGACAAGGTGCTGGCGCGCGCCGGGCTGACCCTGGACGACATCGACCGGATCGAGTTCATGGAGGCCTTTGCCGTCACTATCGCCAAATTCCTGCGCGACCGCGAAGCCGATCCCGCGCGCGTCAATGTCAGCGGCGGGCACCTCGCCAAGGGGCACCCGATGGGGGCAAGCGGCGCGATCCTGACCTCGACCCTGCTCGATGCGCTCGACACCTGCCGCGGCCAATACGGCCTGGTCGTGCTGACCGGCGCGATGGGGGTCGGCGCGGCGATGGTCGTCGAACGACTGTAAATCCCGATTGCGCAAAACTGCCGTTCCGCTATGGGCGGCGCGTGCGGGGCTTGCTCCGCATATGATCGCGCCGGTGCCCGAGAGGGCTTAAAATGGGAACGCGGTAGGCGTGTCGGAAGGCGCGCCGAAACCGAGGCTGTCCCTGCAACTGTAAGCGGCGAGCGAGATGCACTGGTCCGGAATTGCGGATCAGCCACTGGGGAAACCTGGGAAGGCGTGCATCAAGCCCTGACCCGCGAGCCAGGAGACCTGCCGGCGTGGGTCGCTCAATGCCAAGGCCCAGGGAAAGGCCACGGCACGGAGGATTCCGTCGAGCGACGACCAAGCGGCTGGGGCCGCTTCGGTGCCGGGGTTGCAGGCCTTTACGCCACTTGCGACGCCAGCATCGGTCGATCGCGCTCGCGTTTCGGCAGGCTCCGCCTTCGTTGCCGGCGTGCGGGGGCCTCCCATGTTGAAATCCACGACCCTATCCTTGATCGCACTGACGGCGGCGACGCCCGCTTTCGCGCAGACCGGCGACGATATCGTCGTCACCGCGTCGGGCATCGAACAGCCCCGCGACGAGGCGGGGCAAGCGATTACCATCATCGACGCCGATACGATCGAGACGCGTCAGTCGGTCGACGTCGTCGACCTGCTCGCCACGACCCCGGGGGTGCGGTTCAGCCGGACGGGCAGCATGGGATCGGTGGCGAGCATATCTCTGCGCGGCGCGGAAACGACGCAGACGCTGGTGCTGATCGACGGCGTCAAGGTCAACGACCCGAGCGGCATCGGCGACGGATATGATTTCGGGCACCTGCTGACCGGCAATATCGACCGGATCGAAGTGCTGCGCGGGTCGAACTCGGTCGTGCACGGCAGCCAGGCGATCGGCGGCGTCGTCAGCCTGACGACCGCGACCCCGGCTAAAGGCTTTGCCGCCAAGGGATCGGCCGAATATGGTTATAGCGACAGCTTCACCGGCAAGGCCGATGTGTCGGGCACCGCCGGACGCATCTCGGGCGGCATCGGCGGCGCCTATTTCCGCACCGACGGCATTTCGTCGGCGGCGGTCGGCACCGAGAAGGACAGTTACAAGAATTTCGCCGGCAACGCGCGGTTGAAGGTCGCGTTCAGCGACGCGCTGAGCCTCGACCTGCGCGGCTATTATATCAACGCCGACCTCGATTATGACAGCTTCTTCGGCGCGCCGGCGGACAGCGCCGACGTCGCGAAGCTCGACCAATATGTCGGCTATGCGGGGCTAAACCTCGGCCTCTTCGACGGCCGTTTCACCAGCCGCGCCGCGGTGACCTGGCTGCGCAACGACCGCGATTATTATTTCGTGCGCGGCACTGCGCCCGACTATGGCTATTCGGGCACCAATTTGCGCTTCGAATATCAGGGCGTGGTGACGCCCGTCGAACAGGCCAGGCTGATCTTCGGTTACGAGCATGAGCGCCCCGATTATGATTTCTTCGGCTTTGGATCGACCGACAGCCAGCGCGCGAACATCGACAGCGTTTATGCGCTCGGCATCGTCCAACCGTTCGCCGGACTGTCGGTGACGGGCGGGGTCCGTCATGACGATCACAGCCAGTTCGGCGGCGCGACGACATTCGGCGCCAACGCCAATTATTCGCCGAATGATGGCGCAACCAATGTGCGCGCAAGCTATGGCGAGGGATTCAAGGCGCCGTCGCTTTACCAACTGTACGACGCTTTCAGCGGCAATGCGGCGCTGCGCCCCGAACGGTCGAAAAGCTATGATGTCGGGATCGACCAGAGCCTCGCGGACGGGCGTGCGCTGGTCTCGCTCACCGCGTTCCTGCGCAACACCAACGACCAGATCAATTATGACAATACGGCCTTCACCTATGGCAATATCGACCGCACGCGCGCGAAGGGCGTCGAGGCGACGCTGGCGCTGAGGCCGGTCGACGCGCTGAACGTCACCGCATCATACAGCTATATCGATGCGCGCGACCGCTCGGGACGCGCGGTGTTCGACGGCAAGCGCCTGCCGCGCCGCGCCGAACATGCGGTCAGCCTGTCGGCCGATTATGATTGGTCGTTCGGCCTGTCGACCGGCGCGACGCTGACCATGGTCGGCGACAGCTTCGACGATGCGGCGAATGCGGTGCCGCTCGATGGCTATGCGCTGGCGGGCATCCGCGCCTCCGTCCCGGTCGGGCCGAATTTAGAGATTTACGGCCGCGTCGATAATCTGTTCGACGCCGATTATGCGACCGCCTTCAATTACGGCACTTATGGCCGCGCCGCCTATGGCGGCGTGCGGGCGCGCTTCTGATGAAGACGCGCACCGACGCCGAACATGCGGCGAAGATGAAGAAGATCCAGGCCGCGCAGAACAAGAAGGTCGCGGCGAAGACGGTCGAAAAGGGGCTGGTGATCGTCCACACCGGCCCCGGCAAGGGGAAGACCTCTGCCGCACTCGGCATGGCCGTCCGCGCGATCGGTCACGACATGAAAGTCGGTGTCGTGCAGTTCGTGAAGGGCGCGATGGCGACCGGCGAGAAAGCGGTGTTCGACCGCTTTCCCGATCTGATCGAGTTCAAGCCGATGGGCGAAGGCTTCACTTGGGACACGCAGGACCGGACGCGTGATATCGCGGTGGCACGCGAGGCTTGGGAGGAAGTGAAGCGCATGATCGCCGAGCCGAGCTATGCGATGGTGATCGCCGACGAGCTCAACATCGTGCTGCGTTACGATTATCTGCCGGTGGGTGAAGTGCTCGATGCGCTCGCCGCGAAGCCGCATATGACGCATGTGGTTATCACGGGACGCAACGCGCCCGAAGCGCTGATCGACGCGGCCGACCTGGTGACGGAGATGGTGCAGGTGAAGCATCCGTTTCGCGAACAGAATGTAAAGGCGCAGAAGGGAATCGAGTTCTGATGCGGCGACTCGGTCTTGCGGCGGCAGCGGCGCTGCTCGGCGCCGCAGGGCTGCTTTGGGCGGCCTCCCCTGCGCCGCGCGCCAAAGCGCCCCGAGTTCCGCAGCGCATCGTTTCGATCAACCTGTGCGCCGACCAGCTCGTCCTCGCACTCGCCGACAAGGGGCAGATCGCGGGGCTGACGAAAAATGCCACCGATGCCGAAATGTCGGGCGAGGCAGCAAAGGCGCAGGGCATCCCGCAGCTCAGCAATTCGGCCGAGCAGATATTGGCGATCGAACCCGATCTGATCGTCGGCATGCCCGCGAGCCGCAGCGCGGCGCTCAGCGCGCTGCCCGAACAGACCTATCCGCTGCTCGACCTCGACACCGCGAACACGCTTGGCGGAATCTATGCGTCGATCCGCCAGACCGCCGTTGCTATCGGCCATCCCGAACGTGGCGATGCGCTGGTCGCACGGATGGAGGGCGAACTGGCCGGCCTGCCCAAACCGGGCCGCGGCCGCGTCGCCGCTTATTATCAGCGCCGCGGCTATATGACGGGCACCGGCACGCTGATCGACGAGCTGATGATGCGCGTCGGGCTGGTCAACCTTGCCGGCAAGCTCGGCAAGCCGCCGCTGTCGCAACTGAGCATCGAGGAGATGGTCGCGGCACAGCCCGATTATCTGATCGTCGAAAGCGCGACCGACAAGGTGACCGATCAGGGGAGCGAAATGCTGCACCATCCGGCATTGAAGGATATTCCGCGCATCAGCATGCCGCAGGCGTGGACGGTGTGCGGCAGCCCTGCATACACGCAAGCCGCGCGCAGCATGGCGGCGCAGATCGTGCGCCTCGACGGGGGCCGGTTATGAGCCGCTTCGCCCCGCCACGCTGGTCGCTGATCGCGGCGCTGGCGGCGCTGGCCTTGGTCGCCGCGGTCGCATCTTTGCTGTTCGGCGCGGTCGACCTGTCGGTCGCCCGGCTGTTCGCCGCCGCGACGGGCAGCGGCGACAAGGTGGCGTCGATCATATTGTTCGACCTGCGCCTGCCGCGCACCGTGCTGGCGCTCGCGGTCGGCGCGATGCTCGGGCTCGCAGGGGCGGCGCTGCAAGGTTATCTGCGCAATCCGCTCGCCGAACCGTCGGTGCTCGGCACGTCGAACGCGGCGGCGCTCGGCGGCGTCGCGGCGATCTATTTCGGGCTGGCCGAAATCCATCCGATCATATTGCCGCTGCTCGCGACCGGAGGCGCGCTCGTGTCGCTCGCTTTGTTGTTCGTGCTGGCGGGCAAGGCCGAGAGCCCGCTGACCTTGATCCTGGCGGGGATCGCGGTCGGGACGCTGGCGGTTGCGGGAACCAGCCTTGCGCTCAACCTGTCGCCCAATCCCTTTGCGGCGATGGAGATCATGACCTGGCTGCTCGGCAGCCTCGAGAACCGGTCGTTCGATCATGTTTGGATCGCACTGCCGTGCATCGCGATCGGCGCGGCGATGCTGCTGTGGAACGGCCGCGCTCTCGACGCGCTGACGCTCGGCGAGGATGCGGCGCAGGCATTGGGCACCGACCTTCAGAAAACGAGGCTGCGGCTGCTGATCGGCACCGCGATCGGGGTTGGCGGCGCGGTCGCCGTGACGGGCGCGATCGGTTTTGTCGGGCTGATCGTGCCGCACCTGATCCGGCCGCTGACCGACCGCAGCCCGTCGGCGATCCTGCTACCTTCTGCCATCGGCGGCGCGGCGTTGCTGACGCTCGCCGACCTGGGCGTGAGGATAATCCCGACGACGAACGAGCTGAAGCTCGGCGTCGTCACGGCGTTCCTCGGGGTGCCGGTCTTCCTTGTCCACCTGATGCGGGAGCGCCGGCTATGGTGACCATCACGCTGAAGGACGTCGGCGTCACGCTCGGCCGGCGCGCGGTGGTGCACGGTGTCAGCGCGGCGTTTGGCGTGGGGACGCTGACCGGGATCGTCGGCCCCAATGGCGCGGGCAAGTCGACGCTTGCGCGCGCGATGCTCGCGCTGGTGCCCGCGAGCGGAACGGTCGAAGTCGATGGCGCCGATGTCGCGGCGATGCCGCGTGCCGACCTCGCCCGGCGCGTCGCTTATGTGCCGCAGGGCCAGACGCTCCACTGGCCGCTTACGGTCGAACGGCTCGTCGGGCTGGGGCGCCTGCCCCACCTTGCGCCGATGTCGCGGATTGCCGACGCCGACAACGCCGCGATCGAGCGCGCCATGGCGCGCGCCGACGTGCTGGACCTGCGCGACCGGATCGCGACCGAGCTGTCGGGCGGCGAGCGCGCTCGGGTGCTCTTCGCGCGCGCGCTGGCGGTCGAGGCGCCCGCGCTGATCGCCGACGAACCGCTCGCGAGCCTTGACCCCCGTCACCAGATCGATGTCATGGATATGCTTCACACCGAGGCGACAGGCGGCGGGCTGGTGATCGCGGTGCTCCACGACCTTACGCTCGCCGCACGCTATTGCGACCGGCTACTGCTGATCGACAGCGGGCGGATCGTCGCCGACGGCGCGCCCGCCGAGGTACTGACCGCCGCGCGGCTGCGCGCGGTGTACGGGATTGACGCGGCGGTCGAGACGGGCGGCGAATGGCCGACGATTACCGTCCTCGGCCGTGCCGGGGGTTAGGCAGTGCTCCCGCCGCTGCGACACATGCCGACGACATAGTCGATAATCATCCGGTCGCGCTGCGGCGACGGCGGGCCGAGCACGCCCTGCGCGTGCGGCGGCAGGTGATCGACCGCATGCGTCGCGCCTTCGCCGAAGACATAATGGTCGAACCAGCTTTTCCAGGCGGCGCGCTCGGTATCGGGGAGTTCGCGGATCGAGTGCATCGCAAGCATCAGCGCGGCGAACGGGAAACGGTCCTGCCGCTTGCCGAACCAATAATTGACGAGCACATTGAGCGCGCCGTCGCTGCGCACATGGTGCCACCACATCGGCGGCATATAGATGGCGTCGCCGGGCAAAAGGTCGGCGACGAGCTTGTAGCGCTCGGCCCTGGCATAAAGCGGGTAACGCGCATGATCGGGATGGTCTGGGTCGACCATGCTCGTCGGCTGGCCCGCGATCGTGCGTTCGACCGGACCGACATAGAGGTTCGCGATCTGCTCGGGCGGGAACAGCGTGAAGCACCGCTGTCCCGCGACGACGACCGCGATGTTCGCAGCCATGTCGTAATGCGGAGCGATGCGGCTAGCGTTGCCGACCCAGATGCGGGGATCGACGCCGGTGTCGACGGGCAGCGGGTTTTCGGCGGCAAAGCTCGCGACGCTCTCGGGCGTCGGGGTCGACCCGGCGTAGAGGCTCGGCGCGTCGGCGGTCTCGCGCAGCACGAGCAGCTGCTCGACGAGCATGGCCATCGGCATTTTCTCGCTGCGAAAATTCACCCCGCGCATGTCGTCCGAATAGAAATAGCGCCCGCCGGCTTCGGGCGGGCCGACGAGCACGGTGAGCGGGTTGCCGGTGTCGCGCGCGGCGAGCCAGGCCGCGATAGCCACGTCGCCTTCGCGCGCGGCGGCGACGGCGGGCCAGTCGGCGGCGATGCCGCGGAGGATGACGGGGCGCTCGGCTGCCGCCACGGCGCGCGCGATTGCGGCATGATCGCTACCGGCGATTTCGTCCAGCGTCCCGCTCACTTCGTTTCCCCTGCCCCTAGCGGGCGGGTTCGACCCGCACCGTCCGGCTGGCGCGCTTGCCGTCGGCGGAACGACTGCGGAGGTCGACTGCGCCGCCGACCGCGACGGGCCCGGCATAGCGCGTCCACGCGCCGCCTTCGACCCGATACTCGATTGTCGTACCGGGGAACATGCTGTTCGCCTCGAGCCTGCCGTTCGCGATGCGCGCGCCCGGCGGCGCAACGCGATAGGCGACACCGATCTTTTCGAGCATCGGGAATTGCGCCGCGGTGCGTCCGGCGAAATCCTGCCAACCGGCTTTGAGCCGGGCGGCATCGACGCGCGGGTCGGCCCATATATAGCTGGCGCCCGCCTGATAGGCCGGGGTCCAGGGCGCAGGGCTCCACGCGCGCTCGGCAAGCGCAAGCAAGCGGGGGAAGAGCATATAATCGACCTGCGCGTCGGTGCGGATCGTCTCGCTCCAGAGTTGTGCCTGAAGGCCCGCGACGCGGTGGCCGGGCTGGAGGACGGGCTTGTCCTCGATGGGTTTGCCTTCGGCGTAAATGCTGCGAATCGTCGCGGCGTTGGCGGGCAGGTTTTCGGGCATGAAGCCGAACACCTGATAGGGATCGACCCCGCGCGAGGCCCAATCATAACCGCCCTCGTCGGGATGCGGCGCATAGGGCATGTCGAAATAGCCGAGGTCGGGGATCGACAGCACAACGTCCCAGCCGCGGTTCAGCTGATCATGCGCCTCGCGGATCGCACCGGTGTGGAGCACGCCCCAGATGTTGGTCTGGACCGCCTGCGGCATTGCGGCGGTTTCGGTATGCCCCATGCCGTCGCTCCACCCGCCGGCTTTCAAACCCTTGGCGGCGAGGCTTTCGCTCACGCGTTCGATGAAGCGCGGGGTGAGCTTGCCGGCATCGCCGCCATTCTCCGCAATCATCGCTTTGCACGCCGGCGAACCCACCCAGGCTCCCGCGGTCTCGTCGGCACCGAGGTGGAAGGTCTTGAGCGGCGCCCCTGCCTCTCTGTGCATCGCGGCGAGCGCGTCGACGACGGTATCGACGAAACGATAGGTCGCAGGCAGGCAGACGTTCAGCGTATTGTCGTTATAATTCTGGATGCTGCGATATTCGGTCGTGTCGGCCTGGTCGATCAGCCGATATTCCGCGGCTTCGGCCGTCTTGCCCGCCGCGTTCAGCCGGGCATGGCGCAGTTCCATGGCCTTGATCGCCGCGCGACTGTGGCCGGGCATGTCGATCGACGGGATCACCTCGATCTGCCGCGCCGCCGCAGCCTGCACGATCGCGACATAGTCGGCGGTGGAGAGGTAGCCGTTGACGCTGCCGGTCCCGTCGGGTCCGGCTCCGAGTTGCGGCAGGAGACAGGTCTTTTCTTCGGGATCATGGCAGCGCTTCGAACCAATCTCGGCGAGTTCGGGGAGCGCGGGGATTTCGATGCGCCAGCCTTCGTCTTCGGCGAGGTGGAGGTGGAGCTTGTTGAGCTTGTACGTCGCCATCGCCTCGACGAGCTTCAAAATCTCGTCGCGGCTGTGGAAGTTACGGCCCAGATCGATGTGCAGGCCGCGGAAGCCATATTCGGGCGCGTCCTCGACGTGCAACGGTGTCAGCTTGCCCTTTTCGAACGCCGCCTGCTGCGCGAGCGAGCGCAGCGCGTGGCTCGCGCCCGCGGCGTCGTGCGCGGTGATTGCGATGCCCGACGCTTTGGCATCAAGGATATAGCCCTCGACCTTGGGCGCCGCTGCGGGGTCGACCCGGATCGTCAGCGGCAATGCGCCGGTTTCGGGGGCGCCCAGCGCGGCGAGCGCGGGTGCGACGGCGCCGCGCTCGACACCGTTCAGCGTCAGCGCGACGCCGCGGCCGAGATCGACGGCCGTTCCCTTGCCCTGCACGGCCTTTGCGGGCTTCGGCAGGATAACGATCCCCTTCGCCTCGGGCGCGAGCCGCCCGGCCTGCAGATCGAACGTGCGCTCGGCGGTCAGCCAGCGCGTCTTGTCGGCGTCGCTCTTGGTCGCGAGCTTTGCCTCGTCGGTCATCGGCGCAACGAAGGGCAGGATTTCGAGACCCGTCCCGGGATCGATCACCGCGCGGGTCGCCGCGATCGTGCGCGGCCTGAGCCCGTCGGCAACGAGATAGGCGTTGGGCATGCCGAACGCCTTCGAGAAGTTCGACCCGACGCCCCACAGCCTGATTTCATGTTTCGCGCCGGGGCGCAGCGCGGCGCCGGGCTTGAGCACGAGTTGCTGGACGTCGCCGTTGACCAGCCGGTGCGTGAAGATGTCGCTTTCGACGAGCGGCAGCCGGTTGACGAAGCTGAAATAGAGCGAGAGCCCCTTTGCGGGCAGATCGGCGGGAAGCGTCTCGGGCAGCGTCAGCGTGATTATCGACAGGAAGCAGGCGTCGATCCCGGCCGGGCATTCGGGGCCGTTATCGACCATGGTGAGCTGGTAGCCGAGCGTGTCGGCAAAGCGGTCGAGCGATGTCTGCGACGGCGCTTCCGCCGCCAGTAGCTGCGGCGCGGCGAGTGCCGCCATCGCCATTGCCGTCCAACCCGCAGCCCGCATGCTTTTTCTCCCGCTCGACAATTTGTATCTAATTTGTCATGCAGTCGCGGGCGGGTCAACGCCTTTCAGATTCGACAGAATTGAAAGGAAAAATGGCAAAATGACGACAAATGAGACTTTTCGCTTCATTGCATCGATCCTGATTGGTTTTACATTGATATTGTCACCGGGTTTCGCTGCCGCGAAGCAGCCGCGCCCCGTTGTGGTTGGCTATCTCGCGGCGTTCAAGGGGCTGGAGATGTCGATCGCGCGATCCGACCTGTCCGCCTTCACCCACTTCAACCTGTCCTTCGCCAATCCCGATGCCGAGGGGCGTTTCGTTCGCGACGGGCGGATGACGTGCATGAGCGACGAACAAGGCGCCAACCTGTCGGTCGAGGCGCTGCGCGCGACCGTCGCGATGCTGCAGGCAAGCGGCGCGAAAGTGCTGATCTCGACCGCAGGTGGCGTGATTCCAAGCTGTTCGGGGGACTGGAAGGTCTTGCTCGCGCCCGAGCGGCGCGCTGCGACGGTGGCAGCGCTGATCGAGCTGGCCGATACGCTGGCACTCGACGGCATCGATATCGACATCGAAGGACAGCTGCTGACCGAGATTGACCGCGCCGGCGACTATACCCCGTTTATCGCGGCGCTGTCCGGAGCGATGAAGGCGCGTGGCAAACTGCTGACCTGCGCGACCGCTTCTTACGAAGGTGGGATGATCCCGGTGGGCTCAATCCGCTATTTCGATCTTGTCAACATCATGTCCTATGACGCGATCGGGCCGAGTTGGGGCCAAGCAGGAACCGAGCACAGCAGCTATGCGATGGCCGCGCGCGATCTCGACCTGTGGCTGGCGCGCGGCGTCGCGCCGGACCGCCTTGTCCTCGGCGTCCCTTTTTACGGCTATGGATTCGGCGGCGAAAAGGCGAATTGGTCCTATCGCGACCTTGCCGCCGCACATGGCATAAATGCGACCAAAGCCGATGTCATCGGCGAGCTTTGCGCCGGGTGCCGCTATATCAGCTATAACAGCCCCGCCGCGATCGCCAATAAATCGCGACTCGCCGCCGAAAAGGCGGGCGGCGTGATGGTGTGGGAATTGTCGCAGGATACGCCCGATCACGCGCTGACGACCGCCATCAAAGAAGGGCTTTCGCGCGAATAAGTCGCAACAAGGTTGACGCAAGGATACCAATGCAACACATGCTGCGCTATGGCTGGTCCTATCGACCGGCATGCCGGAGCCATCGAGTGGAGCATCGTCCTTGTCATTGATCGAACGCGTGGGTCCGCTCCAGAAGGACGATCCGACACCGCTTTACCTGCAGTTGCAGAAAATCCTGCGCGACGCGATCGAGGGGCAGGTCGTCAAGGCCGAAGAAGCGATCCCGACCGAGCGCGACCTCGCCGAGGAATTCGACGTGTCGCGCATCACGGTGCGCAAGGCGATCGACGGGCTGGTCGCCGACGGCATCGTCACGCGCCGCCGCGGTGCGGGGACGTTCGTCACGCGGCCGCGCGTCGAAAAAAGCTTTTCGAAGCTCACCTCCTTTTCGGAGGACATGAAGTCGCGCGGAAGGCGGCCGACGAGCAAATGGGTGAGCAAGACCGCGGGCGCGGTGACCCCCGAAGAGGCGTTGTCGCTCGGCCTGTCGCCGGGATCGCTCGTCTATCGGTTCCACCGCATCCGTTACGCCGACGACACGTCGATGGCGCTCGAATATGCGACGATCCCCGCGTACTGCCTGCCGTCGGTCGAGGCCGTCGGTGCGTCGCTGTACGAAGCGCTGGAAGCGGCGGGACACCTGCCGGTGCGCGCGCTGCAACGGCTGCGCGCGGTCGCCTTTACCGCCGAACAGGCGGATATCCTGGGGATCGAGGCGGGAACGCCCGGGCTGTTCATCGAACGGCGCGGTTTCCTGTCCGACGGGCGCACTGCCGAGTTCACGCAAAGCTATTATCGCGGCGATGCTTATGACGTCGTGGCGGAGCTCAACGGCTAACCCAGCCCCCGCAGAAACGCGATGTGAGGCGGCAGCTCGGCGAGTTGCTCGGCGACGCGGCCGCGCAGCGCCCCGAGGCGTGATGCCAGTTCGTCAGCGGAGAGGCCGTCGGCGATCGGGTGCCAGCTTTGCGGCCGCACCCCCTGCCCGGTCAGCACGGCATGCCAGTTGGTCGGGCCGAACAGGTCGCCGGGCTCGAACAAGATGTTGCCGGTGGCGCGGAACGCCTCGATCCGCTCGGCAAGTGTATCGGGCATACCTGCCGCGGCGACGTCGCGCCAGAATGGCGTGTCGTTGCGGTTCGCGAGCGCATAATGGGCGATCACGAAATCGCGGATCGTCCGATACTCGTGCAAGGCATCGCGATTGAAGCGCGCGACGACACGGGGATCGATCGCATCGCGCGGCAGCAGCGAAAGCAGCCGGATGATCGTCGTCTGGATCAGGTGGATCGAAGTCGATTCCAGGGGCTCGAGAAAGCCCCCCGCGAGCCCGATCGCGACGCAGTTGCGGTTCCAGATCTCCTTGCGATGCCCCGCGGTGAAGCGCAGCCGGTTGGCGTCGGCGAGCGCCGGCCCGGGCAGGCGCGCGCGCAGCAGCGTCTCGGCCTCGTCATGCCCCAGATGCGCGCTCGAATAGACATAGCCATTGCCGTCGCGATGCTGGAGCGGGATGCGCCATTGCCACCCCGCCTCGCGCGCGGTCGAGCGCGTAAAGGGCGCCGGGTCGCCCTCGCCTTCTGACGGCATGGCGACCGCGCTGTCGCACGGTAGCCAGCGGCTCCATTCGGCGTAGCCGGTCTGGAGCGCACCTTCGATCAGCAGGCCGCGAAAGCCCGAGCAGTCGACGAACAAATCGCCCTCGATCGTCCGGCCGTCGTCCATTTCGATCGCGGTGATAAAACCGTCTTCGGGATCGAGGCTAACGTCGGCGACCTTGCCCTCGATCCGCACGACCCCCCTGTCCTCGGCATAGGTTCGCAGGAATCGGGCATAGGCGGCGGCGTCGAAATGGACGGCGTGATGCACCGGCCCGTGGCGCGTTGCGGGGGCAAACCGGCCGGCGCGCGCGGCCATCGTTTCGAGGTTGTAGGGCGCCTGGTCGGGATCGCCCCCCGCCGCGAGATGGCGCAGCCAATAATGATGGAAGTGGATGCCCGCCATTTCGATGCCGAAATAGCCGAAGGGATGGAAATAGTGGTGCCCCTCGCCGCCCCAGCCATCGAACTGGATACCGAGCTTGATCGTGCCATGCGTCGCGCGAAGGAATTCGGCTTGATCGATCTTCAGGTAGCGGTTGAATTCGTGGATCGGCGGCACGGTCGCCTCGCCGACCCCAATGGTACCGATCGCTTCGGATTCGACGAGAGTGATGGCATGCGACTGCCCCGACAGCGCGCGGCCGAGCGCCGCCGCCGTCATCCAGCCCGCGCTGCCGCCGCCGACGATGACGATGCGCCGCACGGGGCGCTGGCGCGCGCTCATCGGCGTATCCGTCGCAGGGCTTCGGCGTGGGTTTCCATCGCGTGCACCTCGCTCGCCACGGCGCGGAGCTGGCGCTGAAATTCGGCCATCAACGCCTGTTCGTCGACGAGCAGCGCCTGCGGGTCGAAGCTGCGCGGAACGACGCCATGCCCCGCCATGACGAGCGCCCAGCTATCCTCGACATACGCCTCGTGATTGAAATGCGCGAACATGCCGCGGGCGGCGAAAAGGTCGATCTTTGACGCGAGTTCGTCCGAGACCGGCGCGGTCCGGGCGGCGTCCCAATAGGGCTCGCCAACGCGGGCATTGAGGCGGAAATGCTGCGCGGTGAAATCGCCGACGCGCGCCCGGGTGCCGGCAAGTTCCTCATTATAGATATCGGCCTCCGGCATCGCGGCGCGATCGATCGGCCAGAGCAGCACCAGCTGTGCGATCGCAAGCTGGAGCAGGAGCAATTCGGCGCCGTCGAGCGCGGGCGCGGCGCCCGCCGCGCGACCGACCGCGACGACGTTACCGATCCACGGGCGCGGGCGCGCGGCGGTGGCGAGCGACGCGGGCGGAGCGGCGTCCACCGGGCGTCCGATGGCCGCCGAAAGCGCGGCGCGTGCATCGGCGTCGGACAGCAGCCGGCCGTCATAGCAAAATTCAATCGCGGTCCGGTTCGCAAGCGGGATCATCGTCAGCCATCCGGCGGAATGCGCGGCGACGCGGCTGTAGAGCGGCAGCGGATCGAAGGCAGGCACCGACGCGCGGACGATCCGGTCGCAGAAGCCTCGGCGCGTCACATCGTCGTCGGGATCGAGCGCGGCGATCAGCGCGCCGTCGGTGTCGATAAACAGGTCGGCATCCAGTCGCTCACCATCGGCGAGGTCGATCCGGTCGAGGCGGCCACCGGCCGCATGGACCGCAGCCCGCGCAACCGAAACGATGCGAATATCCGCCTGCTCGCACGCCGCGCGGAGCAGCCGGACATAGCCGGGGGCATCGAGATGCCAGCCCGCCTTCACCGCCTGCCGCGTCGCCGCTTCGCGCGGTGCGCCGGTGCGGCCCTGCTTCGCGGCGGCGGCGGCGAGGCAGAAATCCTCGAGCGCGACGCGCAAGCCTGCCCCCCGCGCGCGCGTCCAGTGCTGGACGAAGGGCAGCGAGGCGAAGGCGCTGCCGGCGTCGCCATAGGCGTGGAGGAAAGCGTCGTCGCCGCCCGACCAGCCCGCGAATTGCTGTCCCATGTTGATCGTCGCGGCGGCGCCGGCGGTCAATGCGGCTTCGTCGATACCGAGCAGACGGTGGAAGGTCGCCAGATCAGGCGATGCGATGAGTGCGGCATGCGCTGGCGATTCTTCGCCGGTGTCGATCCATGTGACATCGGTTCCGAGCCGGGCATAGGCGCGGCTGACCGCTAGCGCCGCCATCGCCGCCGCAACGCCGCCGCCATAAACGACCACCTGCTGAACCGAATGCGTCATGGTGCGGGCGCCGGGCAGTAACCCGCGATGAAGTCGGCATGCGACGGCACGGTCGCCGCCGCGTCGGCGATCGTCGCCGCCAGATTCGCGAGCCGCTCGTTCACCGTCGCGGCGGGCAATATGTCGGCGAGGCGGTCAGCGGCGCTCGGCTCGATCCCCTGCCCGACGAACACCGCCTGCCAGCTCGGCGGCCCGAACAGGCCGTCGCGATAGGCCTGGACATGGCCGCGATGGCGGAAGCGATCGATCTTGCCTGCAAGCGTATCGGGCAGATCGATTGCCGTCACGCGCTGCCAGAGCGGCGCGTCGGGCTCGTTCGCGATATAGTGAAGGATCAGGAAGTCGCGGATGCGATCATATTCGACGTCCATCACGCGATTGAGCTCGGCGCGCAGCGCGGGATCGATCGCGCGTTCGGACGGCATCAGCGTTAGTATGTGCATGATCGCCATCTGGACGAGGTAGATGCTCGTCGATTCGAGCGGCTCGAGGAAGCCGCCCGCGAGGCCCATGCCGATGCAATTGGCAGCCCACGCCTTTTTGCGCTTGCCCGCCTTGAAGCGCAGCACGCGCGGATCGGCGAGCGCTTCGCCGTCGAGATTGGCGAGCAGGGTCGCCGCCGCCTCGTCGTCCGAAATATCGGCGCTCGAATAGACATAGCCGTTGCCGGTGCGGTGCTGGAGCGGGATGCGCCATTGCCAGCCCGCCTCGCGCCGCGTCGAGCGCGTATAGGGCGTGAAATCGGGCGAGCGCGCCGAGGGCACCGCCTGCGCGCTGTCGCACGGCAGCCAGTGCGACCAATCCTCCAGATCGACGCCGAGCGTCTGCCCGAGCAGCAGCGAGCGGAAGCCCGAGCAATCGACGAACAGGTCGCCTGCGATGCGCCCGCCCGATGCAAGCTTGACCGCCGCGATATCGCCGCTTTCACCGTCCTGTTCGACTTCGACGATGCGCCCCTCGACGCGCTCGATCCCGCGCGCCTCGGCCCAGCCGCGCAGGTATCGCGCGTACAGGAAGGCATCGAGATGATAGGCGTAGGCGAAGGCATTGCGCACGTCGCCCGCGTCGCCGTTCGGCAACATGAAACGGTTTTGCAGCGCGGTGACGATCGGGAAGCAATAGTCGAAGAGCGGCGCGGCGGTGCCGGCGCGGCGCGCGCGGATCCAGTAGCTGAAGAAATCGGCCTCGCCGATCGGGCGCCCGAAAGTACCGAAGGGGTGGATATAGCGATCGCCCTCGCGTCCCCAGTTGACGAACTCGATGCCGAGCTTGAAGCTCGCCTGTGTCGCCTTCATGAACTCGACTTCGTCGAGCCCGAGGAAGTCGTTGAAATCCTTCATCTGCGGCAGCGTCGCTTCGCCGACGCCGACGGTGCTGATCTCTTCCGATTCGACGAGGCGGACACGAAAACGCGTGGGGTCGAGCTTCGCGGCGCAGGCCGCAGCGCACATCCAGCCGGCCGTCCCGCCGCCCACAATCACCAGTTCGAATTTATCCCCCATACAGGATCCAGCTTAGCGCCAGAGAAAGCCGGCGCCAGTCCCCTGAAGGAACCGGCGCCGCTCCCCTTGTCAGAAGCTCAGCCGCACACCGAGCTGATAGCGGCGGTCGTTCTTGAACCAGGCGTTCGGCTTGAGCAGGCCGTCCGAGTCCACCTGCTGCATCAGCACGGTATCGGTGCCGAGCAGGTTGGTGCCCTCCAGAACGAACTCGATATTCGCCGTCGCGCGCAAACGAAGCGACGCGTCGAGATAGCCCGTGCTCTTTTGCCAGATCGGGAAGCCGACGCAGCAGTCGATCGCGGTCACCAGATATTTGGAACGCCAGTTATAGGCGACACGCGCCGATAGCGGCCCCTTTTCATACATGCCGACGAGGTTGTAGCTATGCTTCGAGATGCCCTCGAGCGCCTTGGCCTTCACCGTCGACGTGTCATAGCTGATGCCGCCGCCCGCAGTGCCGCCCGCGGTTTCGTTGGTCAGGTTGACCGTCTCGATCCCGTCGTTCTTTACAAAGGTGTAGTTGGCCTGCACCCCGAAGCCGTCGAGCGGCGCCGGCAGGAAGTCGAAGAAGGTCTGAAAGGCGAATTCCGCGCCATAAATGCTCGCGCCGTCGCCGTTGACCGGCCGGTTGACGCGGACGTTTTCAGTCACGCCATTGTTGGTCACATCGACGTTGAACGAGCCCGCCTGGATATAGTCGTAGAATTTCTTGTAGAAACCCGTCGCGGTGAACGAACTCGACCGGCCGAAATAATATTCGAGCGTGAGATCGAACTGGTCGGCCGTCATCGGTTTCAGCCCAGGGTTGCCCGATGTGCCGGTATATTGCCAGTCATAGGCGATCGCATTGCCATCGGCATCGCGCGTGACATTGGGGTCAGACCGGTCGTTGAGGTTCGGCGTCAGGCGGTTCACGGTCAGGAAGTTGCGCAAGAGGCCGAAATCGGGTCGCGACATCGCCCGAGAATAGGCGAAGCGCGACACGAGTTTGTCGGTCAGGTCGAACTTGATGTTGAAGCTCGGCAAAGCATGGAAATGATTGACCTTGCTGGTGTCGGCCACGGTTGCGCCATTGCCGAAGTCGATTTCCGTTTGCGTGACCACGCAGCCCGAGGAGGCGGTTGGCAGGCCGGTGCCCGGATCGGTGCCGCGTTCGCAGAGCAACGCGGTGGGGGTGAAGGGGTTGGGCAGCGTGGTCGCCCCCACCGTATCGTCGCGCGTCCAGATCAGTCGGACGCCGACGTTGCCGGAGATCGGCACCCCGCCGATCGCGAGGCTGTCGCCGCCGAACTTCGCCATCGCATAGGCGGAAACGGTCCGCTCGCTGACGCGGTGGACTTCGCTCGGGAAATAGCAGCCGAAGGATTTTTCGATCGTTTCGGCACCGCGATACCCCTCGCCCGAACAGACGGGATAATAATCGCCGACACCGATCGACGGACGGCCAAGCGCCGCCGCGAGTTGTTCGCGATCCGACAACATATCCATGTTGAAGAAGGCGAAGCTGTTGTGGTTGATCTGGTTGCCGGCGAAGAAATCGCCGCTGAAGGTGTGGAGCCCGCTGGTGCCAGGCGCATAGGCCGGACTGTCGATGTTGAAATAGGGCGCCTGCGTAAAGGTCCAGGTATTCGAGATGTTCGCCCAGTTATAGGCGCCCCAACGCACCGTCTGGTCGCGGTCGGCATAGCGCGCGCCGACCTTGATCGCATCGAGCCAGCCCGAATCGACGTCATATTCGACGTCGGCGCGCAGCGCGACTTCCTCGCCGTCGCTGTCCTCGGTGTGATCGGTGATCGCATAATAGAAATAATTGTTGGGATTGTTCAGCCCGCCGTTCGACAGGTTGATATTCTCGGCCTGATTGGGAAGGAATTCGAGCCGCGGATATTTGCCCGTCAGGTCGACAAAGGTGTCGGCGAAGCTGCGCGCGGTGACCGATGCGTTATAGTTCTTCACACTGGCGTCCACATATTGGCCGTCGAGCGTGACGCGCAGCCGGTCCGAAACATCCCAGCGGAAATTGAGCCCGAAATCCTGCGTGATCTGCTTGTTCTTCAACGCGTTGGCGGCGGTATCGACCTGCGGCGCGCGCTGTTGCGGAACGCAGCCTTCCCAGCCGTAGCAGCGGTTGAAGAATGCCTCGCCATCCTCGTTGACGCCAAGGCCGAGGTTGGCGTCGCCCTCGCCGACATAGGGACGCGGCGCCGACCACCAGCCACTGAGGAAATTGCCGTCGTCGTCGAACTGAAACGGCGCGGTGCCGGTCAGCGGATTCACGAGCGTCGGGTCGGTGACCAGATAGTCGCTCGGCTGGCCGTAGATGCTGAAGGCGCTCGAGTAGATCGCATGTTCGCGCCAGCTGTTGTTATATTGCGACCGCAGATACTGGCCGGTCAGTTCCATATCGCCGTCGTTCGAGCGCCACTGGAAGGCGGCCGAGACGCCATAGCGTTTGCGGTCATATTCATTGTCGCGCATATAGATGCCGCTGGGGATATATTGCTTCCCCGGACCGAACACGCCGTCGAAGATCGCCATGCGGTCGAACTGGATACCTTGGCTGGCCGTCACCGCATGCGAGTAGGCTCCGTTGAGCATCAGCCCGATCTCGCCGATCCCCGTCTGCCAGCGGTCCGAAATGATGCCCGAGATCTCCGGCGTCGATTTCTTCGCAATGTCGCCATAGGTGTTCTTGATCGAGATCGAGATCAGGCGCCCGTCCTGGTCGAAGGGCACGCGGGTGCGCAGGTTGACGGTGCCCGCAATACCACCCTCGATCATGTCGGCGGTCTGGTTCTTGTAGGTATCGATGCCGCCCAGAAGTTCGGGCGAAATGTCCTGCCAGCTGAGCCCGCGCGACGAGTTGGCGCTGAATGTGTCGCGGCCGTTGAATTCGGAGCGGACCTGGCTGAGACCGCGAACGATGACGCCCGACGGCTCGGCCGAGAAGTGCGAGGTGTCGTCGGTGCCCGCAAAGCGAACCACGGTGATACCGGGCACGCGCTGCAACGCCTCGGCGACCGATTTGTCGGGAAAGGAGCCGATATCCTCGGCCGTGATCGAATCGACAACCGTGTCGGCGTTGCGCTTGCGGTTCTGGGCCGATTCGAGGTTGGCGCGAATGCCGGTGACGACGATATCGTCCGCGTTTTCCTCGTCCGCCGATACCGGCGCGCCGCCTTCCTGCGCTGCGGCGGGAAGCGTAAGCGCGCTAGCCAGTGCTGCACCGCAGATGCCGTAAAGCAGGCTGTGGCGAATCCGATGTGTCTTGGCAGGCCCCTTAACCATTATAATTTTCCCCCATCCAATCCGGTCCAGATTGCCTTCCCACAATCTATATAAGACCAATTGCGTCCTTGGACTATTACCAATAGACTACAAATATGAAGCGCTGTCCATTGCAAATTTGTGTCAGCGCCAAGATGTTGCCTGAGGGGGCGGCCAGAACCGGGGAGGCGAAGCCATGCGATTGATTTCACTTGATGTGCTCAGGGGGCTGACGGTCGCCGGGATGATCCTCGTGAACTCCGCAGCGGCAATGAAATATGGCGCCGAGGCCGATGTCTCGCCGATATTGCTGCATGTCAGTTGGGACGGTCTCACCCTCGCGGACCTCGTTTTTCCGGGCTTCCTGACGATGGTGGGGATCGCCATCCCCTTTTCGATGCGCGATGCGAAGCTCGATGCGGCGCAGCGCCGCCACATCTTCGGCCGCACCGGCCGCCTGCTGCTGCTCGGTTTCATCCTCAGCAATCTTTACTGGTTCACCAGCTTCGCCTCGGGCGACTGGCGATTGTTCGGCGTGCTCCAGCGAATCGGACTCGTCTATTGCGCCTGCGCGCTGCTGTTCCTGATCGCTGCCCCCCGCGCGCGGATGATCATCGCCGCGACGATCCTCGCACTTTACTGGCCGCTCGCGCTGCTGCCCTCGCTTGATGGCGTTGCGACTGATATTTGGGTGCGCGGGCATAATTTCATCGCTTCGGTCGATCGCCTGTTGCTCGGTAACCATCTCTATGTGAAGGGACCCGAAGGCTATGATCCCGAGGGAATCCTCGGCACCCTCCCTGCGATTGCGCAGGGGCTGATCGGCGTCGCGATCGGCGAGCTGCTGATTGGCCGCAAGGGTCCGGCGGCAAGGCAACTCGGCCTGATCGGCGCCGCGATGCTCGTCGCTGGCGGCGTCTGGAGCATCGCCTTCCCGATCGTGAAGGATATCTGGTCGAGCAGCTTCGTGCTCGTCACGAGCGGGATCACGATCCTCGCGCTCGCATTGCTTCACCACTGGCTCGACCGCGAGGGCCGCAAGCCCGGCCTTGCCGCGACCGCGATGCTGGCGTTCGGCGCCAACGCGATCGCGGCCTATACGCTGCACCAGGTGACGGCGGGCGTCGTCACTTGGGACTTGCTGCTGCTGCCTTTCCGCGCGCTGCGCGAAATGCTGGGCGATCCGGCCGCGTCGCTGTTGCCGGTGGTCCTCTATATGCTGTTGATCTGGGGCGCGATGGAATGGCTCCGCCGCAAGGGTTGGGTCATTAAAATCTGAACTCTCGAACATACCTCTTGATGAGGCATATATAACCTATATAATACCAATAAATCGGATGGAGCGATGCCTCCGGCTGGAGACAGATGAATGACGCCGAACGCCGCAGTAGACGGACGAAAGACGCTGATGGAGCAGGAAGCCGGGGAGGCAGCGGCCGCAGTCGCCGCGATGCTGGCTGCGAATCGCGACGCATTCATCGCAATCGGCAAGCGCCTGCGCGCCGCGCCGCCGGCGGCGGTCGTGACCTGCGCGCGCGGATCGTCGGATCATGCCGCGACCTATGCCAAATATCTGATCGAAACGCTGACGGGGACACCCACCGCGTCGGCGGCGCTGTCGATCGCGTCGCTCTACGATGCGCCAGCGGTCGCGGGGAATCGCCTGTGCCTTGCCATATCGCAGTCGGGAAAAAGCCCCGACCTGCTCGCCGCGGTCGAGCAGCAGCGCGCGGCCGGCGCCTTCGTCGTCGCACTGGTCAATGCCGAGGGATCACCCCTCGCGGGGTTGGCCGACGTGGTGATCCCGCTGTCGGCAGGGACCGAACATTCGGTCGCCGCGACCAAATCCTATATCGCCTCGCTCGCCGCGATCGCCGCGCTCGTCGCGGCGTGGGCCGAGGATGACGCGCTCGACGCCGCGCTGGCCGCCCTGCCCGGCCAACTCGAGCGAGCGTTCGCACTTGACTGGTCGCGCGCCGTCGCGGCGTTCCGCGACGCGACGAACCTGTTCGTCCTCGGCCGCGGCTATGGGCTGGGCGTCGCGCAGGAAGCCGCGCTCAAATTCAAGGAAACCTCCGCGCTCCACGCCGAAAGCTTCAGCGCCGCCGAGGTGCGCCACGGGCCGATGGCGATCGTGGGCGATGCCTTTCACGTTCTGGCGTTCGGCGGCACCGACCGGGCGGCAGAGAGCGTGCGCGAAGCAGCGGCCGAGTTCCGGGGGCGGGGCGCGACGGTGCTGCTCGCCGATCCCATGCGCGGCGACCTGCCCGCCATCGCCGCGCACCCGGCGATCGAGCCGATCCTGGCGATCCAGAGCTTCTATCGCATGGCGAGCGCGCTGGCGCTCGCGCGCGGACAAGACCCCGACTCGCCACCGCATCTCAACAAGGTTACCGAGACCCTATGATATTTCGTTTCCACAACGGCCGGGTGGCGCTGCCGACAGGGGTCGCCGAGGCTGCCGATATCGCCGTCGCCGATGGCGCTGTCACCGCGGTATCGGATGCGGGCGATGCGCCGGCCGGACGGGAAATAGATCTTGAAGGCGGCTGGCTGCTGCCCGGTTTCGTCGACACACAGGTCAATGGCGGCGGCGGCGTGCTGTTCAACGACCAGGTCGATGTCGAAGCGATCGCGGCGATCGGCGCCGCGCATGCGCGCTTTGGCACCACGTCCTTCCTGCCGACGCTGATCAGCGATACGCCGGCGCAGATCGCCTCCGCACTCGCCGCGGTCGATGCCGCGATCGAGCGAGGCGTGTCGGGCGTCGTCGGCATCCATATCGAAGGACCGTTTATCAACGAGGTGAAGCGCGGCATTCACGAAGCGCACCGCATCCGCCGCCTCGATGCGGAGATCCTCGAGACGCTCACCGCGCCGCATCGCGGGCGTGTGATGCTGACGCTCGCGCCCGAACTGTGCGACGAGGAGGATATTCGCACCCTTGTCCGGCACGGGGTGATCGTCAGCGCGGGCCACAGCGATGCCACTTATGACGAAGCGCAGCGCGCGATCGGCGCGGGCCTCACGGGCTTCACCCATTTGTTCAACGCGATGTCGCCGCTGCACCACCGCAATCCGGGCGCGGTCGGCGCGGCGTTCGACTCCGATAGCTATTGCGGGCTGATCGTCGATGACGTCCACCTGCACCCCGCCGTCGTGCGGCTGGCGGTCCATGCCAAGGGCAAGGACCGGATCATGCTCGTTACCGACGCGATGCCGAGCGTCGGCACCGACGTCAGCGAATTCACACTGCAAGGGAAACGCATCGCGGTGAAGGACGGCGTCTGCATCTTCGAGGATGGAACGCTCGCGGGCACGCATCTCGACATGGCGTCGGCGCTGCGCAAGACGGTCGAGGTCACCGCTCTTCCGGTTCCCGACGTGTCGGCGATGGCGAGCGCGACGCCTGCCGCCTTCCTGTCGCTGCACGACCGCATCGGCTCGATCGCGCCGGGGCGGCGCGCCGACTGGGTGTGGCTCGATGCCGGGCTTGCGCCCCGCGCCACGTGGATCGGCGGCGCGCCGACGACCGGTTCCGCCCCTACCTTCGTTCAAGCCGCACAATAGGGATTGCCGATGAGCCTGATCATCACCTCTCCGCTCAGAGGTTGGGCCTCGGCACTCGACAGCGTTCCCGATCCGGTCTTTGCCCAGCGGATGATGGGTGACGGCGTCGCGATCCAGCCACTTGGCGATACCGTCGTCGCGCCCTTCGATGGCGAGGTGGTGACGCTCCACGAAGCGGGCCATGCCGTGTCGCTGCGCAGCGCCGAGGGCGCCGAGGTGCTGATCCATATCGGGCTCGATACGGTGATGCTGAAGGGCAATGGCTTCACCCCTCTCGTCGTGACGGGCCAGAGAGTATCGCGCGGCGACCCGTTGATCCGGTTCGACCTCGACGCGGTCGCGCTTGCGGCGACGAGCCTGATCACCCCGGTGATCGTGACCAACGCCGAGAGTTTTGCGATCAGCCGGCGTACGGTGGATTGTGCGATCGGCGCGTGCGAGGCGCTGATGACGCTCGTCCCCGTGCAGAGCGAAACGCGTCGTCGATCGGACGACGGCACATCGGTCGAGCAGGCGGTGACGCTGTCGCTGCCGCACGGCATCCACGCGCGTCCCGCGGCGCGGATCGGCGAAGCCGCGCGCGCCTTCGAGGCCGACGTCCATCTGGTGAAGGGTGACAAGCGCGGCGACGCGCGGAGCACCGTCGCCCTGCTCGCGCTCGGCACCGCTTTCGGCGACGAGGTGGTGGTACAGGCGCGCGGCGACGATGCCGAAACGGCGCTTGCGGCAATCGTTGCGCTGCTCGCGAGCGACATGGGCGAAGGAGCGCCGGTTGCCGCGCCCTGCCTGCCCGCCGCCGCGACCAATCGGCTCCGCGCGGGACAGATCGGCGGCGTGATCGCCGCGCCCGGCCTCGCCATGGGACCCGCAGCGCGGCTCCGGCAGACGGAAATCGCGGTCGCGCGTGAGGGCAAAGGGGCTGCCGAAGAGCGCGCCGCGCTGCTCGCGGCACGGAACGAGGTTAGCGCGCAGATCGAAGCACGCGCCGAAGATGCGAGCGGCGGCGTCGCCTCCGTGATGCAGGCGCATCTCGCGCTGATCGACGATCCCGAACTGCTCGCCGCTGCCGAGACGCGGATCGTCGCCGGGAGCAGCGCGGGTTTCGCGTGGCGCGGCGCGATTCACGACCAGATCGACGCGATCCGCGCGACGGGCAATTCCCATCTGATCGAACGGATCGACGATCTGGTCGATATCGAACGGCAGATGCTCGCGACGCTGACCGGGACGGCACTCGATGGCGCAGCGGTCCCCGCGGGCGCGATCGTCGTCGCCGAAGACCTGTTGCCTTCGCAGCTCGTGACGCTTGCGGCGGCGAAGCCCGCGGGCATCTGCCTCGCGCGTGGCGGTCCGACATCGCATGTCGCGATCCTGTGCGCGGGGATGGGCTTGCCCGCGCTCGTGGCGATGGGCGAGGCGCTTGACAGTATAGAGGATGGCGCGCCGCTGTTGCTCGACGCCGAGCTGGGCCACGTCACAATTGCCCCCTCGCTCGCCGATAACGCAGCTTTCACCGAGCGGCTGACGAAACGCGAAGCGCGGCGCACTGCTGCCCAGGCAGCGGCGAAGGATGCGTGCCACAGCGCCGACGGCACCCGCATCGAGATCTTCGCCAATATCGGCACGGCCAAGGACGCCGCGCTTGCCGCCGCGCAGGGCGCCGAAGGATCAGGCCTCGTGCGTAGCGAATTCCTCTTTCTCGACCGAGAGACCGCGCCGTCGGAGGACGAGCAGCACGCTGCCTATCAGGACATCGCCGAAACCCTCGCAGGCAAGCCGGTGATCGTGCGGCTGCTCGACATCGGCGGCGACAAGCCCGCCGCCTATATCCCGATCGACGCCGAGGAGAATCCGGCGCTCGGTCAGCGCGGCATTCGGGTAGCGCTTGCACGGCCCGACCTCCTCGAAACGCAGATCCGCGCGATCCTGCGCGTTCGTCCCGGCGGCCAATGCAAGATCATGATCCCGATGGTCGCGAGCGTCGATGAACTGCGGCAAGTGCGCGCGATCGTCGAGCGGTTGCGCGGCGAAATGGCCATCGCGGCGCCGGTCGAGATCGGGGTGATGGTCGAAACGCCCGCCGCGGCGATGACCGCCGACCTGCTCGCCGCCGAAGCCGATTTCCTGTCGATTGGCACCAATGACCTGACCCAATATGTGCTGGCGATGGACCGGGGCAACCCGGCGGTCGCCGCCGGGGTCGATGCGATGCACCCCGCGGTGCTGCGGATGATCGGCGAAACCTGCCGCCTCGCCGCCGTCCACGGCCGCTGGGTCGGGGTATGCGGCGGGCTCGCGTCCGATCCCGCGGCGCTGCCGATCCTGGTCGGGCTGGGCGTCACCGAATTGTCGGCGGTACCCGGCTTCGTCGCCGAGGCGAAACAGATCGTGCGCGGCCTGACGCTGGTCGAGGCGCGCGCGCACGCCAAGCTGGCGCTGCAATGCAAGTCGGCAGCGGAGGTTCGCGCACTCGCCCGCGCGTTCGAGGAGACACGTTGATGCGGAAGATACTCGAAACGCTCCAGCCGCTTGGCCGCGCACTGATGTTGCCGATCGCGGTCCTGCCGATCGCCGGCCTGCTGCTGCGCATCGGCCAGCCGGACCTGCTCGACATCGCCTTCATCTCGGCGGCGGGCGCGGCGATCTTTGAAAATCTCGGCATCTTGTTCGCGATCGGCGTCGCGGTCGGCTTCGCGCGCGACGGCAATGGCGCGGCGGCGCTCGCCGGGGTCGTCTGTTACCTCGTCACGACGACCGGCGCGCAGACCTTCCTGACCGCGCCGGGCGATGTGGGCGCGGGATGGCCCGAAGCAGCGGCGACGCTGGCCGGAAAAAACTGGGCGCTCACGCAGATCGACAAGCTCGAGGTGCCCATCGGCATATTGTCGGGGCTGATCGGCGGGCATTTCTACAACCGCTTTGCGACGATCGCCCTGCCCGAATATCTCGCCTTCTTCGGCGGGCGGCGCTTCGTGCCGATCGCGAGCGGTGTCGCGGGACTGCTGCTCGCGGCGGTGATCGGTTACGGCTATGCGCATATCAGCGGCGCAATCGATGCGGCGAGCCGCACCGTGGTCGAAAGCGGCGGCGCGGGCCTCTTCGTCTATGGCGTGCTCAACCGGCTGCTGATCGTGACCGGATTGCACCACATCATCAACAATGCCGCATGGTTCGTCGTCGGCGATTTCGCTGGCGCCACGGGCGACCTGCGCCGCTTCTTCGCGGGCGATCCGAACGCCGGGGCGTTCATGTCGGGCTTTTTCCCGGTCATGATGTTCGGCCTGCCCGCCGCGTGCCTCGCCATGTATCACGAGGCCCGGCCCGATCGGAAGAAAGCGGTCGGCGGCATGTTTTTCAGCCTTGCCTTCACCAGCTTCCTGACCGGGGTGACCGAGCCGATCGAATTCACCTTCATGTTCGTTGCGCCTTTGCTCTATGCGATCCACGCGCTGCTGACGGGCGCGTCGATGGCGTTGATGAACGCGCTCGACGTCAAGCTCGGCTTCGGCTTTTCGGCGGGGTTGTTCGACTATGTGCTGAATTTCAGCCTCGCGACGCGGCCGTGGCTGCTGCTGCCCATCGGCGCAGCCTATGCGCTGCTCTATTATGGGCTGTTCCGCTTTTTCATCCGCCGCTTCGACCTGACGACGCCAGGGCGCGAACGGGGCGATGTTGCCGAGACAGCGACGGCATCGGCGGGCGGCACGCGCGGCGAGGCGTTCGTCGCCGCACTCGGCGGCAAAGGCAATCTGGTGAGCGTCGATGCCTGCACGACGCGCCTTCGCCTGATCGTCGCCGATCAGGGGGCGGTCGATGACGCCGCGCTGTCGGCGCTCGGCGCGCGCGGCATCATCCGGCCGTCGGAGAACGCCGCGCAAGTCGTACTGGGCCCGGTCGCCGATCTGGTCGCAGAGGAAATCCGCGGCGCGCTGGCCGGGAGCGGCGGCGCCATGGCGGCCCCTGCCCCGACGTCCGGCGAAAGGGGCGCGGGCGCGACCTTGCCCGACGACATAGCAGGCGCGCTCGGCGGCGCAGCCAATGTCCGCACGGTGCACGCGCTCCACGGCCGCTACCGGATCGAACTCGCCGACGCGGCGCAAGTGGACGAAGGGGCGCTCGCGCGCCTGACGCGCGGACTTGTCCGGCCCACTCCCGATGTCTGCCATATCCTGATCTGACAGGGCGGCGGTCTTCCCGCCGTTCGCCCTTGGCGCTCGCCGCGGTTTCGTCCGGAACCCGGCGGGCGCCGTTCAGGCGGGCGACGACAATTTCATCAGGATGAGCCCGCTGATGATCAATAGCGCCGCAACAATCCGCATCGCGTTCGCCTGTTCGCCGAGCATGAAAATGCCGACAAGGAAGGCGCCGATGGCACCGATCCCGGTCCAGATCGTATAGGCGGTGCCGAGCGGCAGCGACTTCATCGACAGCGCAAGCAACGCAAAGCTCGCAATCATCGCCACGATGGTGACGGCGGTCGGACCGGGCCGCGTGAAGCCGTCGGATTGCTTCATCGCAAAGGCCCACACGACTTCGAAAATACCGGCGACCGTCAGATATACCCAGGCCATGGCAGCCTCCTCTTCAGAGCTGCCGGGCCGTCCCGGACTTGAAGACCCGCGTTGCGCGAGCGAGGACGTGGCCCCTTTCGCGGGCCGCGATCGCGGCCCTAGCGCGAAATATCCTGCGCGGCGTCGGACACGCGGTCAAGCATCGAGCGCGGGAAAGGCGCAAAATCGCCGTGCAGCCCATGTTTGAGTGCGGCGAGAGCGAGACCGTGCTTCGCCGCATCGGCCAGCCCCTTGCCGCTCCACAAGCCGTCGAGAATGCCCGCCGCGAAGGCATCGCCCGTCCCGACCCGATCGATCACCGGCGTGACGAGCATGGGGTCGCTGGCGCCCCGGTCGTCCCGCGTATCGATGCGCGCGGTGATCCGGTGGGCGTCGGGACCGAGGATTTCGCGCGCGGTCGAGGCGATATGTTCGAGCGAGGGAAAATGATCGAACAGCGCAATCGCCGCCTCGCGGCGCCGGTCTTCGCCCTCCCCGGAAAATTCGCGACCCAGAAGCAGCCCCGCGTCGCGATGATTGCCGAAAAGCAAGGTCGCCTGTGCGACGATCGGTTCCAGGACAGCCGCCGGATCGGGCTGCCACCGTTCCCAGAGACGCCCGCGCCAATTGCCGTCGAACGATACCCCGATCCCGGCCGCGCGTGCGCGCGTGACAACTTCGAGCGTGGCGGCGGCGCTGTCCGGCCCGAGCGCTGGCGTGACACCCGACACGTGCAGCCAGCCGACGCCGCCGAGCAACCCGTCCCAGTCCCATGCGTCGGGCCTCGTCGCGGCGAAAGCCGAACCCGCGCGGTCATAGACGACCTCGGCGGGGCGCACCGGACCCCCCGGAAGGTAATAATAGAGCCCCATGCGGCCGGCGGGGCGGAGCACGGGCGCGACGTCGACGCCGTGGCGGCGCATTTCGCCGAGCGCGCCGTCGCCCATTGGGCCCTCGGGCACCGCGCTGATCATCGTCGTAGCACGGCCAAGCGCGGCGAGCGCGACCGCGACATTCGCCTCGGCGCCGCCGACATGCGCGTCGAAGCGCGCCGATTGCAGCGGCAGTTCGCCTTCCGGAACCGAAACGCGCATCACGATTTCGCCGAAACAAGCGATGGTGCGGGGAGGAGCGATCATGCGTTGAATCCGTTTTCTGCCGCGGCGATGCAGGCGATAGGGGAGGTCGCGCCGAAACGGGCTGTCGCTGTCTGGCCGACCGCGATCGTGTGGACCCCTGTGATCGCACCGGCCGAAATCCATTGCCCGGGCTTCAGTTCGATCACTCCGCGATGATGAAGCTCGACAAGAAAGTCGAGCGAACCCCAAGGGCCGTCGAGCACATCGATCGGACGTCCGCTGCCGACCGGCACGCCGTCGATCGACGTTTCGACCGCCAGCGCAACGAAATCGCGGATGTCGAGCTGCGGGCCGAGCAGCAGGCCGTTGTTGATGCCGATATCGGCGACGATGCCATAAGGGGCGTGGTCGTGGACGTCGGGCGCAGGCGAACTCGCTACCTCGAACCCCGTGCGAATCTCGTCGATCCAGCGTGCGCCGTCGTCGCCGTTCGTCACGCGTCCCTCGGGCACGGCGCGCAGCCGCAGCATCACCTCGGACTCGATTGCCGCCGCCCCGCCGTCGAAGACCCGCGCCTCACCCGGGGCATCGCCCTCGAGTTCGGCGACCCGGAGCACCGGCCCTGCTATGCGCTCGGCACCCAGCCTCTCTATCAGCGCGGGCGGGATGCGCCCGACCTTCCAGCCGAGTACCGGCGCGCCGAGCGCGGCGGTCAGCTGCTGCTGGATCGCATAAGCCTCGGCCAGCGTTGCGGGAACAGGAGCGGGAAAGGCCGGAAGCGCCTGGCCCGAAAGGCGCGCGGCAAGCAGCACCGCAACGGGATCCGACGCGTCAGGCATCAGGCGAGTTTTGCGCTCAGCAGATAGCGTTGGCGACTTTCGGCCGACTGGCGACGCAGTTCGACCATTGCGCGTTCCTCGGTCTCGTCGAGCATCGATTCGAGCAGTCGGTTGAAATGGCGTCGCATCGCGAGCCGCGCCCCGGTCGCGTCCCGATTGCGCAGCGCCGCGACGACGTCGGCATGTTCGGCCTCACGCGCGGCACCGTCCTTGCGGCAAACGAGCGAGTGGCTGCTGCGCACCTCGGGCAATTCCATGCGCATCCGCCACAGGCTCTCGATCACATGGATGATCGCCTTGTTGCTCGACGCCGCCGCGATCGTCATGTGGAATTCGCGGTCGATCGCGCTGATTTCTTCCTCGCTCTTGCCGTCGTCGGCCATAGCCACGAGCAGTTCGTCGAGTTTTTCGAGCGTTTCGCTCGAAATCGTCGGCGCGGCCAGCGCCGCCGCCTCGGCCTCGAACAGCGAGCGCGCCTCGGTCAGTTCGAACGCGCTGACCTTGGGCAGGATCGCATTGTCACCGGGCAGGACCGCCTCGACATAGGCGCCCGCGCCGGTGCGGATATGAATCCACCCCGTCGCCTGCAGCGCGATCTCCGCCTCGCGGATCGTCACCCGGCTGACCTCGAAACGCTCGGACAGCTCGCGCTCGCCGGGCAGGCGGGTCCCTGGCGGGAAGGTTCCGTCGAGAATCAGGCGCCGGATCGCGTCCGCAATATCTTCAAAAAGGCGGCGTTCGGCCATGATCAATCGTCTCCCCACATAGGCATGAGGAAATCCATACAATCAGGTAGGACAAGTTTGAAGCCCATGACCGAACTTAGTTTATATGCCTAGATCCGTGCCCGCAGGCCGATGAAATATTTGGACCCATAATAGTGGTATTGGCGGCTGCTGCCATAGACGGGCATATAGGTCGCCTTGGGCTCGTTGAAGAGGTTGAGCGCCTCGAACCGCAGCGAGACGCCGGGCATCAACGCAAGCGAGGCGCGGAAATCGACCGTCTCGCTCGGCCCGACATAGCGCAGTTGGCTGTTGCCGCCGACGAAGTCCTGGAAATATTTGCTGCGATAATTGTAGATCGCCTGCAGCGACACCGGGCCGAGCTCGTAATAGGCCTGCGCCGACAGCACATGCTTCGAATAGCCCGAAAGGCCCGCCGGTGCGATAAGGCCTTGGCTGACCTCTTCAGTCACCGGATCAAATTGATCGCCGAGCCGGACGTCCTGCGTTTCGAAGTTCGAATCGGCATAATTGTAACTCACCTTCGCGCCGAGGCCGTCGAGCGGCTTGGGCAGGAAGCTGAAGCGCGTCGCGGCGGTCAGCTCAAGACCATAGATACGCGACTTGTCGGGGCTGTTGCGCGTCTGCGTCACCGGCGCCGTGACCGTCTGTCCGTCGATGACGAATGCTTCGTCGAACACCACGGGCTGGAACCCGCCGTTGAACTGCTTGTAATAGACGGTCGCCGACAGGAGGCTGTCCTTGTTGGGATACCATTCGATCGCCGCGTCGGCATTCCACGACATCAGCGGCTTGAGGCGCGGGCTGCCGTTGGCGCGGACGTTGCCGATCGCTTCCTCGACCGAGGTGAAGTCGTTGCCGTCGAGCTGGAAGGTACGGCCGGCGCCGAGCGCGCTTGGTGCCGGGCGCGACATGGCGCGATAGCCTGCGACGCGCAGCAACGTGTCGGGCGCGACTTCGAAGATCGCATTGACGCTGGGCAGGATGCGCGTGTTGCTGCTCTTGATCGTCACCGTTTCGAAATCGCCGGTGGTGTCGAGGCGGATGGTGCCGTCGCCATTGTCGATGATGGTGAGGTCGCTGCGCAGGCCGTTCGACGTCACGTCGGTCTTGACAACGCGTACACCGATATTGCCGCGCACGGGCATATTGCCGAGATCGGCGTCATAGTCCGCCATGATATAGCCCGCGAGCGTGCGTTCGGTGACATCGCGGTTTGCCGGCGAACGCTTGTCCTCGAGCGCGCCCGGGTCTTCGCTGCCGGTATATTCGCGGAACAGGCAATCGACGTCAAAGGTCGCCCAGCTGTTGATCGCATTGCCATCGGCCGCCGACAGGAAGCCGGTCTGCGGGAAAGCCCGCGTGCGACAGAGATTGTTGATCCGGCGTTCTTCGTCGATGTCGGACGTCAGGTCGAAACCCTCGTTGCGCACATCATAGTCGCGGAAGGTCATTTCGGACCAGCGGACGCCCGCGGACAGCTTGCTGAAGAAACCGTCCATTTCATATCCGGCGTCGAAACGGCCGGCGATGATCTCGTTATGCCGGCGGCTCTGGTCGCGGCGCAAGCGTGCATCGTCCCAGAACAGGTCGTGATTATTGAGGTCGAAGCGGGGGTCGATCGTGATCGTCGGCACGAAGCTGCCCGGCGTAATCTCGTAGGTGTAGGGGATACGCATGTTGTTGAAGACGGTGGTGTCGCCGTTGAGGTCCCTCGGGTCGGTGCGCAGGCGGACGTTGCGCTCATCCTCGACGCGGATCGTACGCGAATAGCTGCCATCGACGGTCAGCGTCAGCCGGTCCGACGGTTGCCATTCGACCGAGAGGCCGCCCCCCAGATATTCTTCGGCGCGCGACAGTTCGGACCCGTTCGATTCGATCGCGCTCTGCCCGCTCAGGCTCTGGACGATGCCATTTTCGTCATAAACGACGTCGGTCAGGCCGCGGCGCGCTTCAGAAATGTTGAGGTCGCGGCGGCTCTCGACGAAGGTGCGGTCCGAATATTGGACGTCGAGGTTGACGTTGAACTGGTCGGAGGGGCGCCATTGGATCGCGCCGAAAACCGCGTCGCGCTTGTCGGTTTCGCTGATCTGGCGGAAGGTATAGGCGTTGGGAACAAGGTAAAAGGGGTCCTGCCCATAATCGGCGCGCGCCAGTTCGGTGCAATTGGCTGCCGCGCTATTATCGGCCCGGCATGCAGTCCAGGTCGTCGAAGCCGCATAGGTTTCCTCGGGGTTGTTCGTATCGTTGCGCTGGACGCCGATCGCGATGCCGATCGTGTCGTTCGCGAACTGGTCGACATAGCTCAGCGTCCCGCGCCAGCCGATACCTCCCGACCCGACGATGCGATCGCCATAGGGATTATACTGGGCCTTGACCTCGCCCTGGATGCGGCGCTTGCCGAAGTCGAGCGGGCGCAGCGTCCCGATCTCGATCGTGCCGGCGACGCCGCCCTCGACGAGGTCCGCCTGCTGCGTCTTGTAGATTTTGATATTGTTGACGAGTTCGGACGGGAACTGGTTGAAGTTCACCGAACGGTCGCCGCTGCCGTTGGTCGCGTCGCGGCCGTTGAAGGTCGCGTTCGAGAGGAAGGGGCCGAGGCCGCGAAGCGCGATTTCGGAGGCGTCGCCCTTTTCGCGGTGGGTCGTCGCGCCGGTGATCGTCTGGATCGCCTGACCGACCGACAGCGCGGGAAGGTCGCCGATGTCATCGGCCGAGAGCGCGTCGACGATCGCGGTCTCCTCGCGCTTGGTGTTGATCGAATTCTGGATCGTCTCGCGAATGCCGGTGACGACGATCGCGTCCTCTTCGCCCTGCGCGGCTGGTGCCGTGTCCTGCGCCCTTACGGGGATCGCGGTGACCAGCAGGGTCGAACCGGCGCCGGCAAGCAAGGCCGCGCGGAGACCGCGCGCACGGATTTGATTACGAGAATTCACTTCGTCTCTCCCAGATGTCGATTCTGTTATGACCAATGCTGTCGAATATCGCAGCAAAATTGTCAACCACTCTGTATGCCAGATTGGTTAGTCCATATTGCTATACACGGCCTTAGCGGACGAGCTGGCTCCGCAAAGCCGGCACTTCGCGGGCAAGCGCCTCGGTTACCAGTTTGGCGGTGACTTCGGCGCCGACGTTGCCGAGGTGCGTATAGTCGAACTTGCGCGTCACCTGTCCGCGCGCGCCGTCGCCCGTAATCGGCGGCGGCGGGGGTGGCGCCGGGCGCGCGGTCAGCGTCGTTCCGGCTTGCGCGGCGGCGAGTTCCTCGGCCGTCGGGGGCTCCTGCGCGAGCTTCGTCGCCATTTCGGCGCCCATTTCCTGCGCCTGCGCGGCGCTGAGCGCGTTCAGATCGACGAGCGGCACATCCATTGCCTTGCCGACACCACGGATCTGGTCGGACCAGCTCGCGAGCGTATTGCGCAGCTTGTCGTCGCGGAATTCGCGCCGCGTCAGCGGCGTGACGAGCACCGGGGTTGCGCCCGCGGCCCTCACTTCTTCAACGAAACGGCGCAGGTTCGCAGGAAACTCGGTGGTCTCGTCGGTCCAGCGTTCGGACTTCGACGACTGGTCGTTGTGCGCGAACTGAATCAGCACCCAGGTGCCACGATAGCCCGGCACCTTGGCCTCGGCGAGCGCGATGTCCCAGCTTCCTTCCTGTCGGTAGCTACGCGTCGAGCGCCCCCCGCGTCCGGTGTTGAGGCAGGCGACCGACGATTTGACGTGATGCGCGCAAAACGCCCCGCCCCAGCCGCTGTGCGGCGCCATTGTCGAATCGCCGACGAGGATGATCTTGTATGGCTCGAGCGGCGGTGCGTCCGTCCGTTCGCGGGTCTGCGCCTGCGCCCCGCTGGCGAGCAGCGCGGCCATGGCGGTTGCGGCGAGCCAGCGCATCAGGAGAAGCCCAGCCCGCCGTTGACGTCGAGGCAGACACCGGCAAGGAAACTCGCGGCCGGCGACGCGAGATAGACGATCGTATCGGCAACCTCGTCGGGGTGGCCTTCGCGGCGCAGCGGGGTGTTGCCTGCGGTCGCGGCGCGGCCTTCGGGTTTCGAGAAGATGTCGTGGAAGCTGGTGCCGATCAGGCCGGGACAGACCGCGTTAACGCGGATACCCTGCGGCCCGAGTTCTTTGGCCATCGAACGCGTGTAAGTCATCAGCGCGCCCTTTGCGGTCGCAT
The DNA here is from genome assembly GCF_013410105.1 of Sphingopyxis sp. JAI108. Classification (GTDB taxonomy): domain Bacteria; phylum Pseudomonadota; class Alphaproteobacteria; order Sphingomonadales; family Sphingomonadaceae; genus Sphingopyxis; species Sphingopyxis chilensis. The sequence goes on along the minus strand of NZ_JACCCJ010000003.1, from coordinate 25,505 downwards.
AGACCGACGCGCCGGGACCGCCACCATCGCGGCCCGCGAGCGACGACACGTTGACGACCGCCGACCCTTCGCCGAGGAACGGCTGCGCCGCCTGCAGCACAAGGAAGGCCGATTTGAGGTTGAGCGTCATCACCTCATCGAAGAACGCCTCGTCCATCTCGCTCAAAGTCTTGCGCGCGATCATCCCGCCCGCGAGGTTGACGAGGATGTCGAGGCGGCCGCTGAACGCGACACCGACCTCTTCGAGCATCGTCCGGACCGCGCCGCTGTCGGTGACGTCGGCCTGGATCAGAAAGGCATCCCCGCCTGCGTCCTTGATCGCCTTCAGCGTATCTTCGGCGGCGTCGCGGCCGCTGTTGTAGTTGATCGCGACGCGGACGCCGGCGCGCGCGAGGGCGATCGAAACCGATCGGCCGATATCGCGGCCGCCGCCGGTGACGAGCGCGGTTTTCCCCTGGAGATTCATGTGATGCAGTTCCTTATTCTTGGGTTTTGGTGGGTGGAGTGACGACCGGTTCGACGCGTCCGCCGATCAGCCAGAAGCAAAGGAAGGCGATCGGCACGATCGCCGCGCCAAGCGCGAAGATCGGCGCGTAGCTCGTCTTGGTGAGTACGGGGACGAGCCAGGTGGTGATCAGCGTCCCCGCAACTGCGGCGGTGCCGCTGATACCGGCAAGGCTGCCGACCGCGCCGCCGCCGAAATAGTCGCTCGGCAGCGTCTGGATGTTGCCGATCGCCATCTGGAACCCGAAGAGGATGCACGCGATCAGCAGCACGGCGTTAAGCGGCTCGCTCGCGCCGATGGTGAAGAGCAGCGACGGCAGCATGATCGCGCAGCCGATCGCGATGGTCAGCGTCCGCGCCTTGTGCACCCCGCCGCCCCTGCTGATGATCCGGCCCGCGAACCAGCCGCCGAACAGGCTGCCCAGCATCGCGCCGACAAACGGCACCCAGGCGAACAGGCCGATCTGCTTGACGTCGAAGCCGAAGGTTTCGGCGAGATAGATCGGCAGCCAAGATACGAAGAGCCACCAGACGGGATCGAGGAAGAAGCGCGACAGGATGACGCCCCAGCTCTGGCGGTAGCGGAGCAGTTCGCCGAGCGGCACGCGACGGCTGTCGTCACGGCCCACCTCGGTGCGGCCGGTCAGGATATAGTCGCGTTCCTCCTCGCTCAGCGCCGGGTGCTTTTCGGGGTCGGCCTTGTAGAACCAGAGCCAGGGCACGAGCCAGATGAAGCCGAGGACGCCGATGAGCAGGAAGGTGCCGTGCCACCCGAACTGGACGAAGAGCAGCGCGATCAAAGGCGCCGAAATAATGCCACCGAGCGAGGCGCCGGCGTTGAAAATGCCCTGCGCCAGCGCGCGTTCGCGCGACGGGAACCACAAAGCGTTCGCCTTCGCCGCGCCAGGCCAGTTGCCCGCCTCGCTGACCCCGAGCGTCGCGCGCAGCACCATCAGCAGCGGCATCGAGCGGACGAGCGCATGGGCTGCGATCGACAGCGACCAGACGACGATCGAGATGGTGAAACCCATCCGCGTGCCGATCGCGTCGAAGATGCGCCCGAACAGCGACTGGCCAAAGGCGTAGAAAATCATGAAGATCGTCACCAGCAGCGCATAATCTTCCTTGGTGGCGCCGATTTCTTTCGACACTTCGGGCCACATCACCGCGAGCGCGTTGCGGTCGATATAGTTGATGACAGTCGCGAGGGCGATCAGCGCGATCACGCACCAGCGGAAGCGACCCTTGATATTGCTCATTTCTTCGCTCCGGTTTTGGCAAGGTCGAGGCGGCCGACGGGGCCGGTCCAGGCCAGCGTGCTGCCGTCCACGGTGACGCTGTGCCGCGCGTCGGGCGCGACATCGTTGGCGACCGCGACCGCAATGCGGCGTCCATCGACAAGCGTGACGACGACGAGATCGACGCCCTTTGCGCGGCGATGGTCGAGCCCCGTCACGCGCGAACTGCTGGCGACGACGGTCTCGGCCGACGCGTCATAGGCGCCGTGCGGTTCGAGCAGGCCGACGAAGGTCGCGTCCTCGGCACCGTCGACGCGCTGGATCAGCGCGGGCTCGCGGCGCAGATTGAATTCGGGATCGTTGGCGCCACTCTCCGCGACGATGAAGCGCGCGCCCGCGGGCGGCGCCATATGATAGCTGTAGAAGCGGCTGCCCTGCCTCCACGTCAGCCGCGCCTTGCCGGCCTTTGCGCCCTCGCCGTCGACCCACAGATGCTGGTAGCCGTTCGCCTTTCCGAGCACCGGCCGTTCGGCGAGTTTGCGGTCGAGCGCGATGTCGCTGTCGATGATATGCCCCGAAAAATGCAGCGGCAGGTCATAGCGATGCCTGCCGCTGCCAGTTCCACGGAGGATATCGAGCGCGAGGGGATTGGCGAGGCCATCGACCTCGACAAGCAGCAAAGCGCGGCGGATTTTGACATCCTCGTACGCGCTGTCGATCTCGCCGATCGCATAGCGGGTGGGACCTTCGAGCGACGCCGCGAGCTGGCGCGTCCCCGATTTTTCGCCAGCTTTCCAGTCGCCTGCGAAGTGGCTTTGCTCGTCGACAACAAGCGTGTTGTGCGCAATCGTCGCGCTCGCCCAGCTGTCGTTTTCGGGGAGATAACGCCCGCCCCGCTTCGCCTCGACATTGAGGAAGCGCGCGGCGCCATAGTCGGTCACGACCGCGCCCGTCTCGTCATAATAGAGCCAGCCCAGCCGGTCGAAATGGCCGTGCCCCATGCCCTGCAGCGTATTCTTGGCGACGAGCAGCGGACCGGTCGCGTCGGCCTTGGTGCGCAGGAGAACGAGCGCGCCGCCCTTGCCCTCGGGACCGTCGGAGAGCAGCCGCGATCCGAAGGGCCAAGGCTTGGCCTTGCCCGCCGCAAGGTCTGCCGCCATCGCCTGCCCCGCCGGCGTCAGCACCGTGCGCCCCTGCCAGTCGGCGATCGACAGGAAGGCCGGATCCTTCGTGGCGCCATAGGCGATCGCGACCGCGTGATAGAGTTCCTCGGTACGCAGGCTCTTGTCTGGCATCGCGTCGTTAATCGGCAGGAAATAGCCGTCGTGCGTTACGTCGATCGCGGTGCGGATCGCCTTGAGCACGATGCCGTCGCGGTATTCGAAGATCTTGCGGTCGGGATCATTCGCCGCGATCGCCGCCGTGAAGACGATGAAAGGCTGGAGCGCATAGCGCTGATAATAGGGCCCTTCGGCATAATAGCCGTCGGGCGAGAAGAGCAGGTCGAGCTGGCGCAGGAAGCCCGCCTTGCCGCTCTTGTCGAGCCCGAGCAGCGCCTTGTCGACCAGATCGCGATCACCGAGCAGATAACCCGACAGGCCCACCCCAGCCGCCGCCCAGGTCGCATGATTGTGGATGCGGTTGATCACCTCGGGCGAGCCGTCGGACAGGAAGCGCGCCATCGGGCGAATCACCTGATCGTCGATGCGCTTGCGGTCGGCGGGTGACAAGGCATCGCGAATTTCGGCATAGCCCTGCACCGCGTTCACGAGGAAGACGCTGTCGTTCAGGCTCTGCCAGAACAGGCGGCCCGGAACCTGGTTCGACGCTGCGGGATGCGGCCCGAGCTTCGGATAGAGATCGGCATAAGCGAGCAGCAAGTCGCGGACATGATCGCGGTAGCGCGCCTCGCCGGTCAGGCGGAAAAGCTGGCCGCCCTCGAAGATCGTGCGATAATTGCGCTTATGCTGTTCATGGGTAAACCCGCCGCCGGGGTCCTTGGGCACGGGCACGTTGATGCCTGCCTTGATCGACGCATCGACATCGCGCCGTGCGCGATCGACCTCGGCGGCGAAGAGCGGCGCGAACGCCTGCGCCGAAGCGGCGGGCGGGGTCTGTGCCGCGGCGGGAACCGCAGGCAGCGCCGCGGCGGCGAGCAGGATCGCGATGGTGCGGGTCACGGGCGCTCCTCCACCAAATTGCCGGTGAGCTGGCCACGCGGCGGCCCTTTCCACATCAGTTCCTCGATGCGCGGCGCAGGGGTCGCGGCAAAGGCGTTCGACGCGATCCGCGTCTCGGGCGCGCCGACCGAATGGATGACGAGCATTCCGTCCGATTTGGCGAAATTATTCTGCGCAATGTCGACGTGCTGGGCGCCCGAGATCCGCAGCGAAGCGCCTTTCGAGCCGGTGTCCGCGACGCTCGATCCGGTCATCGCGAACCAAGGCCCGAAGGTGCTTTCGTCGGTGCCCTTGCGCAAGAGGTCGGCAACCATCGAAACGCGCGCGAAGCGGCTGCCGCTGATCGTCAGCCGTTCCATCGGATACCAGCCTTTCGGTTCCTGCTCGCCGGTGCCCAGGACGACGACGCCCATTTCGGCGAAGTCGCTGTTCGTGATGGTCACATCGTCGGCGAAGGTGCCGGGGGCCATGGCGATGCCGTCGAGGCGGCCTTTGCCGGGACCGCGCATCGACACGCCGTCAAGCGCGATGCCGTAATTGGGCGCAGCGCCCGAACTGACGGCAATAAGTGCGCCCTCGCCCGCTGCGGCGCTTGCATCGACCGCCAGATTTTCCAGACGCAGCCCGCCGCCCCCTTCGATGCGAGCAAGGCTCGACGCGACGCGCAGTACCGGCTTCGCATCCTTGGCGCCGGCGATGGTCAGCCGGTGGCGGAGCGCAAGCGGCGCCGCGACTTCATAGGTGCCCGTCGCAAGCGCCAGCGTGTCGCCCGCCTTGGTACCGGCGACCGCCTGCGCGAGCGAGGCGCCCGCGGCGAGCGACCGCGTGCTGCCCGCGCCGAATGCCGCTTCGGGGGCGTCGCCGCGATACCATATCGCGCCAACTTCCTCGCGCGTCACGGGCCTGAGGTCGCGCGGCGCGCCAACAGCGGCCAGCGCAGGGTCAGTCGGGTACAGCAAGCCGTTCGCCGCGCGTTCGAGCTTGACCTCGCGCTGCTCGACACCGGCGCCGAGCAGCGGTTTCGCAACCTTCGCCTCGACATTACCGGCAAGCGCGATGCCGCCGATCTCGCCCTCGGCGCGGAACGGGTCCTGCCCTTTCGCGCCGACGATCAGATTGCGCTCGAACTTGCTGCCCGTCGGCGCGGCCGACCGTTCGGCATCGGCGCCGGCAGCGAAGGTGATGCGCACGCTGTCGATGATGCTGTTACCCTCGATCCGCGCGTTCGCGACCTGATGATAGCGGTTGATCACCGAATTGGGCACGCCGTTCATCACGCTGATCGCGCTCTTGAACGAGGCGCCCGCCAGCCCCTCGAAATAATTGTCGCGGACGACCTGGTCGCGATTGATCACGCGCACCCCGCCGGTGTCGGGCACGCTCTTGCCGAGGAAAATGTTGCGCTCGACCAGGTTACCGTTGCCGTGGCGGAGAACGAACGCTCCCTGCGCCTCCAGCACCAGATTTTCGCGGATGATGTTGCCGCCCGACTTGACCGAGACGATCTCGACCTCGCCGCTGGTGCGGTCGAAGATGTTGCGCTCGACGATCGTGTAGCTGTCGGACAGCGATTCCTCGCTGGTGCCGATGCGGATCGTCTCGCCGCCGTTCGATCCCAAGGGCGGGCGCGGGCCGAAATAATTATGATCGATGCGGTGGCGGTTGTCGAGCGGATCGCCCGCGCGGCGGATCACCGCAAGCGTCACGCCGGCGTTGGTCTTGCCCTCGAAATGCGAATGGTCGACGCGGTTGCCGGTGCCGTAGAGCGCGACCCAGATATCGTCGGCGCGGCGATCGGCCTTGCTATAGCCGTCGATGACGGTTTCGGTGACGCGTGAGTCGCTCGCGAGGGTTTTCGAATCGCGGCGAAAGCTGATCACCTCGCCGGTCGGGCTGGCCCCATTTTTGAAGACGAGCCCCGATACGAGCAGATGTTTGCCGCCGAGACGCAGGTTCGACTGGCCGGTGATGAGCACCTTGCCCTTGGTCTGCACGGTCAGCGTGATCGGCTTCGCGGCGGTGCCGGTTCCCGTAAAGACCATCTGAAGATCGCGCCATTCGCCGTCGGCGAGGATGATCGCGTCGCCCGGCTGCGCCTTTTTCACCGCCGCTTTGAACTGGGCCTGATCCGATACCAGCATGTCGCGGGCGAACGCCGGATGTGCCGCCGAGACCAGTATCGCTACCGTTAGAACCGCCCTTATCTGCGCCATGCCTCACCCTTTTTATGATTCTTGATCAGTGGACTATACAAGAGGTAGGACAATATCAACCCTTGTTCGGTCTGAATCTGGGTTGACATATTGGTCTGACACGACGAGCTTCTCTCCAAACATAAGTCAATGAGGGAGAGTGGGATGATTCGGGGCAGCCTCGTGCGCGTAACGCGCGGCAACATCAATTTCGCAACGCTGCTGGGGACGACGGCGATGGCGATTCTCGCCGTCCCGGCCTTTGCGCAGGATACGGCGGCACAGGATGCGAACGCCGAAGAGGTGGGCGATGATGCGATCGTCGTCACCGGCATCCGCAGCTCCCTTGCCACTGCGCTGGGCGAAAAGCGCTCCTCCGACAATATCGTCGAGGTCATCCAGGCCGAGGATATCGGCAAGCTGCCCGACCAGAACCTCGCCGAAGTGCTGGAAAATGTCACCGGGGTTCAGATCACGCGGCAGGCCGGGGTCGGTAACGCGGTGCAGATCCGCGGCACCGACGCGAACCGCACCGAAATCAACGGCGTGTCGACCGTGGGATCGGGCGCCGGGCGCTCGGGCATCAGTTTCGAAGACCTGCCCGCGGCGCTGATCGCCTCGGTCGAAGTGACCAAGGTCCCAACCGCGCAGACGATCGAGGGATCGGTCGGCGGCACGATCAACTTGCGGACGATCCGCCCGCTGGACCTCAACGAACCGCTGATCGCGGCGCGCGCGCAGATGGAAAACAGCGACCTCGCAAAATCGACCCTGCCGCGCCTGTCGGCGACGCTCGGCAACAGGTGGGATACCGGCATCGGCGAGATCGGCATCGTGGTGAGCGGAAGCTATGCGCGGCAGGACGTCGCCGCGTTCAAGCCGCGTGTCGACCGCGATGCCGTCGTCCTTCCAGGCTCGGGCTTGAGCGCCGAAGCCTTCCCCTTCCTGCGCATCCAGTTCTTCCAGCAGGGACTCGAGAATTACGAATATGAAACCTACAACGGCACCGCGGCGCTCGAGTGGAAGCCGAACGACGACCTGAAATTCTATTTCGACGCGACGCTGAACAACCAGACGCGCGGCCAGCAAAGCCATCGCGTGCAGATTTCAGGAACGGCGACGCCGTCGGTCGTTGACGCGACCGACAATACGGCATTCGAAACGGTCGATTGGGGCACCCTCGACGGACCCGACGGCCCTATTGACCTCGGCAGCGTCGATGCCACCGTAGCCGGCACCATCGGCATCGGCGGCACGACCGGAACGGTGATCGACCCGAACATGCGGACATCGAGCGACACCGGCGCGCGTGTCACCAAGAGCCGGGTGTTCGACCTCGGCAGCGACTGGCAAGTCACCGACAAGCTCAGGATGCGCGCGGAAGTGTCGCTATCGACTTCGAAATCGGACTTCCCCAACTTCTCCACGACGCTCGATTTCATCAACCCCAACGGGCCGCAGCCGGAAATCGGGCAGAGCATCGACAATGGCGTGCCGCTCGAATTCGACCTGCGGGATGGCACGCTGCAATTCGGCATCGATCAGGCGAGCCCCTTTGCCCCGACCACGGCGCAACTGCTCGATCCCGCCAACTACCAGCTGCAGCAGGTCGCGCAGGGCGCCAATTCGACCGACAATCAGGAAAGGGCGGCGCGCCTCGACTTTTCCTACGACACGACCGACCTCAACCCCTTCGTGACTTCGATCGACTTTGGCTATCGGTGGAACCGGACGTCGGCCGAAAACAACGAATTTTCGCGAAATGTCAGCCTGACCAACACGACCAGCGCCTGGAACCGGCCGTCGGGCGACCTGTTTTCGGACATATTGATCCCGGGGCCCAGCAACTTCAACGCGGCCGACGGGCGCCGGCTCTATTTCTCCGACTTCCTGCTGATCGACGGCGGATTGGCATTCGACGATCCGGCAAAAGTTCTCGAATCGCTCAACGCCGCGATCGACGCGAGCAACGCCGCCGCGACCCAGGGACCGCCGGTCGCGCCGCTGACGACACCGACCGAATCCTTTTCGGGTTTCTTCAAAATCAAGGAAACGACAAACGCCGCCTATTTTCAGGCGAATATGGAGGGTGAAATCGCCGGTATGCCGGTGCGCGGCAATGCGGGTGTCCGCTGGTTGCACACCAGCCTGTCCTCGACCGGCAACAATATCGCTAACGGTGAAGTCACGGGGCAGACCGTCGCCAAAAGCTCGTATAATTTCCTGCTGCCGCGCTTCAACCTGGTGATCGAGCCAGCCGACCGCTTCCTCGTCCGCGCCGGGATCGCGCGCGACATTCGCCGCCCGAATTTCGACACGCTGTCGACTTCCTTTTCTTTCGGCACCGGCGCCAACACGCCGGTCGCGGTCGGCAACCCCGACCTCGTCCCCGAAGCGGTTTGGTCGTTCGACCTTTCAGGCGAATATTATTTCGCGCCCTCCAGCCTGATCAGCATCGGTTTCTTCCACAAAAGCCGCACCAATTTATTCGCGCAGCGGCAAGAGGACCCGGCGCCCAATCTCGACGCCGACGGCAATCTCAACATCTCGATCGATCCGTCCTGCCCCGACGGCGGCATCTATAACCCCATCGCCAACCGTAACATCAACAACCCGATCCAGGGCGTCGGCATCTGCGTGCCGCGCAGTTCGACGTTCAACGTTCCCGGGACGACGACGCAGACCGGCGTCGAAATCGCCTTCCAGCACGACCTGTCGGCGTGGGAAGACACGCTCGGTTTCGCCTCGGGCTTCGGCTTCATCGGCAATTTCACCTATCAGAAGGCGGGCGGGTCGGCGCGCGAATATCGCACCGCCGACGGCCCGCGGACGGTGTTCACGCAGCTCGGATATCCGGGGTCGCAGGACCTGATCTCGCTCACGAACCTGTCGAAATACGCCTATAATGCGACGTTATTCTACGACAAATACGGACTCAATGCCCGCCTGCGCTACACTTGGCGGTCAAGCTATGTGTCGAATGACCCCTTCTTCTTTGGCCTGCCGCTGATCAACGGCGCGAGGGGGCAGCTCAACGCCAGCATCAACTATGACATCACCGAAAATATCAACGTCGGCGTCGAGGGCATCAACCTGCTGCGCGGCGACCAAAACCAATATTGCGTGAACAACAAGGCGCTGCTCTGCTTCCAGGGCCTGACCGATCGCCGGATCACCGCAGGCCTCAGCGTCAAATTCTGAAGATCCGCGCCAAAAGAATGGGGCCGAGGCAACGAATATTGCCTCGGCCCCAAACTGCGTGAACCGCTTCCGATCGGGTCGCTATCAGAAGGCGATGCGCGCAGTTACTCGTGCACCATGGGCGCTGCGATCCGACGCCAGCGTGCCGGTATAGGCAGCGCCGAGGCGGAAGGCCCCCGTGGTGAATTCAAAGCCGGCCTCGACCTCCGCCGAATTTTTGGGGATCGCGATGCCGAGGATGTCGAACGCCGGTCCGCCCGCGACGAAGCGCGAGACGATCGGGGCGCCCCGGTCATTGAAGGCGCGGTTCCACGCGGCCGACAGATAGGGCTGGAAGCCGGGCTGTCCTGCGTTGAACTGCGCGCGCGCGCCAAGGCTGAGGAAGGTCGCCTTCTGATCGGCCTTGCCTACCGTCAGCGCTGCATTGCCGCCGGCTTCGGTGAAGGCGTCGCTGCCGGTATCGACATGCGCCAGCCGGGCAAAGGGCGTGACCGCCGTGTTGCCGGTGACGATGTCGTAACCGATCTCGCCGAAGATCTGCAGCGTGTCGGCGTCGCGCTTCGAGGTCAACGTTTGTGCCAGCGGCGCGCCGCTGATGCCGCGGCTGGTGTCAATGTCGTGCCAGGCATAGCTGACCCCGACGGTGCCGCGCAGCCCCTCGCCGCTGCCATAGGTGGCGTGCGCGGCGAGATATTTGCTATCGACTTCGGCGCGGTCATTGCGGCCGTCGAACCGGAAGTCCGAACCGCCGATCCCCGCCGAGAGCCCTGCGGCGAAGCCGTTGCCGCCGAAGCCCACGCCGGCGACCAGGCCCTTGTGGTCGGTGTCCATCGCGAAATTGCCGCGATTGGCGTCGAAATCGCCCCAGCCGCCAAAGGCCGAGCCCCAGACGAACGCGCCGCTTTCCTCGGGTGCCCTCATCCCCATCAGGCTATTGCGGAGATGCCGGCTGTCGTCGGTCAGGCCGCTGAGCGAGCTGGCGAGGATTTCGCCCGACAGGTCGCCGAAGCTCGCCTGCGCGGTCGCCGCATTCTGCACCAGCACCGCTTCGTAAAGCGGATTGTCGACCCCGAGCGCCTGCACCGCGGTCGCGACGCTCGCCTGGTTGAAGCCCACCGCGATGTCGGCGAAGTCGATGTCGTTGCGATAAAGCGACAGGATCACCGAATTGGCATCGTAGCGCAGCAGCGGATCGAGGAAGGCGAGGTCGCTCGTCACCGTCCCGAAGGTGCCGGTGATGCCGCCCGCGCCGGTCAGGATCACATAATCGGTCCGCCCGTTATATTCGCCCTCTTCGGCGAGGACGGCGACGCTTGCCGTGCTGTCGATCGTTACCGCGCCGGTGGCGTCGAGGCGGTCGGCTTCGCCGGCCGCGTTGACTTCGACCTCATAGGTCGAGCCGGGCGCGAAGGCGAGGTCGCCGTTGACGGTCAGCCGGCCAATCGAATTGCCCGGTGCGAGCGTGCCGCCATCGCCCACCGTCGTCGAACCGACGCTGCCGTTGCCGCCGAGGGTGCCGCCGCTGTTGACGGTGACCGGCGAGACGATCGACCCGTTCACCGCGAGGGTGCCGCCATCGACCGAGGTGGGGCCGGAGTATGTGCTATCTCCCGTCAGGTTGAGCGTGCCTTCGCCCTGCTTGACGAAGCTCCCGGCGCCCGAGATGCTGCCGCCGAAAGCGGTATTGCCCGGCTGATCGACGGTCAGCTGGTTGTCCCCGATCTCGACGTTCGAACCTTCCTCACCCTCCAGGCCGCCGATCGTCTGATCCTTGCCCGTGATGTCGAGCGTGCCGCCATCGCCGAGGTTGAAATCGGTAGTCGGGTCGATCGTCCCGCCGATCCGGACCGAACCGCCTAGGATGTTCGTCACGCCTTCGAAGGCATAGTCGCCCATGAAGGTCAGCGCGCCGTCGCCCTTCTTGTCGAGCACGCCATTGCCCGAGAAATCACCGAGGAAATCATAATCGTCAGACCGATTGAAGACGAACCGGCCGTCGTTGACGATATTGCCCGCGAAGCTGCCTTCGGTGCCGCCGGCGCCGAGTTCGAAATAGCCGTCGCCTTCGGTCTTCACATCGCCCTGCAGCACGCCGGTCAGCACCAGCCCGCCGTTGGAGACGATCGTGCCGCCCGTATGCGCGATATTCGCGGTATCGACCGTGAACACGGCCTCGCCGATCAGTTGCAGCTGCCCCGCCCCGTCGATCGTCAGATCGTCGAGCGCCGAGACGGTTTCGTCCTCGCCGAAGTTGAGCACGAGCAGACCGTCGGTGCGCACCGTCGAGGTGAGGATCGGTGACGAAGTGCCTTCCTCGCCCAGATCGACCTCGTTGACCTGCAGCGCCGCGCCTTCGTCGATCGTCACATTGCCGAATTCGCCGACGAAGCCCGACGTCGACCAATATCCCGCCGCGACGTCGAGCGCCTCGAAGCCGTTGGCAGCGGTCAGTTGCTGCGCTTCGGTCAGTTCGAGCACGTCGCCGTCGAGCGTCAGCGTGTCGATACCCTCGCCCGCGTCGACGAGACCCGAGATCGCGCTGCCCGTGCCCAGCGTGACGCTGTCGTCGAATGCACCGAGCAGCACCGCGACACCGTTATCGCCGGCAATCGAACCGTTGTTGGTGAGGCTGGTCTGCGTCGTCGATTCGATTCCCGTCCCGGCACTCTGGATGGTGCCGGCGTTGATCAGGTCCAGCGTTCCTTCACCATCGGCGTAGACGCCATAAGCGGCCCCCTCGATCACCCCGTCGGCGCTGTTGGTGATCGTCACGTCGCCAAGCGTACCGTGGAACACCCCCGCCCCCGCGACGCTGCTGATCGTACCGCTGTTGTCGAGCGTCGCGGTGGACAGGTCGCTGCCGAAGCCGACGCCATAACCGTTGAGCCCGTCGTCGCGGGTGCCGGTTATCGTGCCGCTGTTGACGACGCTGGCGGTCAGCCCGCTGCGATCCTCGCCGGGGTCGGTGTTGATCGCGGTGCCCTGGAGGAACATGCCGCCGTCGGCGCCGGTGATGTCGCCCGCATTTTCGACCGAGCCGCCGCCCGACAGGATGATCCCGAAGCGCGCGCCGCCGATCTCGCCGCCCTCGGCGTTGACGACCGAGGCACTGAAATCCTCGTTCGCCTGGTCGACGAAGGCGTACATCGAGATGCCGTCGGAGAAGGCGGTCCCCTCGCCGCGGATCGATCCGCTGTTGGTGACGGTGCCGCCGCCAATCAGGCGCACGCCGTCGTTCGCTTCGCCCAGGATGCTGCCGCTGTTGGTCACTTCGGTGCCGACTGCGAGGCCGACGAGCGCGCCGAGCTCCTCGTCGAACACATAGGCGGTGGTGATGCCGGCGCCGGCGCCCGAGATGGTGCCGCTGTTGGTCACGCTCGACGCGGCGGTACCAATGGTGATGCCGGCATCGGGAGCCGCATCGAAGCCGTCATAGGCGCCGTCGCCGCGGATAGTGCCCGCATTATCGACGGTCAGCGTGCCGCTTGAGCCGCTGTAGATGCCCGAGGTGGCGCCGGTGATCACACCGCCCGCCTCGTTGGTGATCGTCAGGTCGGCTAGCGAACCGTGGCTGACGCCCTCGGCGAATTCGCTGCTGATCGTGCCGCTGTTGACCAGCGTCGCGGTCGACATGTCGCTGCCGAAGCCGACGCCATAGCCTTCGGTGCCGGTGCCGCCGAAATCGCCGAGGCCGGTGATCGTGCCGCGGTTGACGACGTTCGCGGTGAGTCCGCTGCGTTCCTCGTTCGGGTCGGTGTTGAGCGCGGTGCCCTGAATATAGACCCCGCCCGACGCGCCGAGGATTTCGCCGTCGTTCACCACCTCGCCGCCGCCCGACAGGATGACGCCGAAGCGGACGCCGATGATCCGGCCCTCGGTCTCGTTGGTGAGGAGCGCGCTATAATCCTCGTTCGCCTGGTCGGTGTAGGCGAACATCGACACACCGTCGGCAAAGGCGTCGATCTGGCCGCCGATTTCGCCGCTGTTCGTGACGCTGCCGCCGCCGATCAGGCGCACGCCATCGTCATTATAGCCATAGATGGTGCCGCTGTTGACCACGGTGGTGCCGGTCGCGAGTCCCTGAAGCTGCCCCGTCGCGGCGTTGAAATAATTGGCGGTCGTGATGCCGAAGCGGTTGCCGGTGATGCTGCCGCTGTTCGTGACCGTGCTGACCCCGCCCGAAATGGTGACGCCCGCGTCGGGCGGCGCATCGAAGCCGGGGTTGACGCCGTCGCCATGGATCGAGCCCGCGTTGGTGAGATCGAGCCCGCCAAGTTCGGCATGAACGCCCGATGCCGCGCCGGTGATCGTGCCGTCCTCGGCGTTGTTGATCGTCGTAACGCCGGTGGCCAGGGTCCCGACATAGATGCCGTCGCCGCCGAGGCCCGAGATCGATCCGCTGTTATCGACCGTGCCGCCTCCGGTCAGCCGGATCCCCGCATTGTTCGTCCCGGTGATGGTACCGCTGTTGTTCACTGCCGCGTTGAAAGCGACGAACTGCGGCCCCGTCGTCGGGGTCGCAGGCTGGACGTTGGTGGCGACCCCCGACTGCCCGCCGGTGATCGTCCCGCTATTGGTGATCACGGCGTCGGCGGTCAGGATGTTGATCCCGTTCTGCGAATCGCCGCGGATCGTGCCCGCATTGTCGACCGTCAGCTGGCTCGTCGCGGCCTGGATGCCGTTGCCGCCGGATGCGATTTCCGCGCCTTCGCCATTGTTGACGATCAACTCGCCGTTCGACTGGCCGAAAATGGCCACGGCGGCGCCATTGATGATGCCTTCGTTGTTGATCGTGGTCGTTTCGAGCGAACCGCCCGCAAGCACGCCGATCAGGCCGAGGACGACGCCCTCGTTGTTCAGCGTCGCGCTCCGCCCGACCTGCTCGGGCGTTGCATTCATGACGATCCCGATCGGAGCCTGCGCACCCGGAATCGCCGGGTTGAACTGTCCGGTGGCGCGGATCGTCCCACCGTCATTGTCGATCGTCCCGCCGCCCTGCAGGATAACGCCGAAAGTCTGCCCCTCGATGATCCCCGTGTCGATGTTCGTGATCGTGCCGATGCCGGTGACATCCTCCGCGATCGCATCGGGGAACTCGGTAACGATGACGCCTATCCCGTTGACCCCGCTCCCCGGCGCGCCGTTGAAGCCCTGGATCAAGCCGTCATTGTTGGTGACGCTGCCGCCGCCGGCCAGCGCGACGCCGGTGCCCGCGTCGCCGCGGATCAGCCCAGTGTTGACGACCGTCGTGTCGGCCGCGCGGGCTTCGGCCGGCAGTTCGTCGTCATTTTCGTCCTCGCTGAAGAAATAGGAGGTGGCGATGCCGTTCGATCCACCGGTGATCGTGCCGCTGTTGGTGACGCTCGACCCCGGCTGCGCGATAACGATACCGCCGCTCGGACGGCTGTCGGGACTGCCGACGCTGGTGCCGTTGCCGCGAATCTCGCCGGCATTGTCGACGGTGACGGGGCCATTGTCGGCATAGATGCCGATGTCGAGGCCTTCGACCTCCTCATCCTCTGCGACCACGATTTCCAGCAGTTCGGGCTGGTCGTTGTGGATACCGAAGGATTCCTGTGCCGCAGCGGGCGCCACGACCTGCCCGATGGAAAGGCCGACGATCGCGCTGGTGGCCAGCAGGCGGGATTTCGAAATACGCGACATGAATGTGACTCCCCTCGACATTGCAAGCATGGCGAGAGGTTCGCCGGGGAGCGCTCGGCTCCCCGGCTAGTCCACCCCGCCGCAAAAATGTGCGTCCCCCAGCTGATTGGATGACAGGCATCTTTCAGCTTTGTGGGCGTTGACTAGGTCGCGGTGGCCCCGAGCGTCTACCCAATGTTTTTTGGGGTAAATTTGCGACGGACCGTTGACGTCATGCTTGCACACGGGCGTGCACCGACGTTACGGTGACCCGTCACCGGGGGGTGGGTCGCTGATATTCGGGGGAGCGCGGGAAATCGCGCGCGCCCTCCGTGAACATGATGAAACCGCTGGCCCCGTAATCGAACGACGGGTGCCAATGATCCGAAGCCTGCTTGCCATCCTGATTTTCGCCATGGCCTGGCTGGTGCAGCCGGCTTGGGCCGCGCCCACCGAATTGCCCGTGCTGGAAGTGCGTGCGGGCGAGGATGCGCCGAACCTGGCACCCTTCATACGGTTCGCCAAGCGTCCCGGCGACAGCCGGACGCCTCAATTAAACGCCATTCTCCAAGGCCCGCTTCAGCGCGTGGAGGGTTCGACCATCCATTTCGGGCCGCCGGGGACCCGCACCGTCGTCTTGCTGCAGGTCCGCAATGCAAGCGACGAGCAAGGGAGCTGGATCCTGACCACCGGCCGTGGCTCGCTCAAGCATTTCCGGCTTTATGAAGCTAAAGACGGCCGCCTCGCCCTGGCAGTCGATGCCACCGATCCGCAGACCGCGCGGCAAAATCTCGGCACCTATCAGGCGTTCAGCTCGGAACTCGTCCTCGGTCCGCGTCAAGGCACGCTGATCGTCATCGAATTTATTTCCGAAAACTCGACATATATGCCGCTGAAAATCGAAAGTTACGGGACTTTCTTCAAGGAACGGCGCGCGAATATCTCGATGGTGTCGGGCGTCGTGGTCGGCGCGCTGATTCTGCTGCTGCTGAACTTCCTCTTCTTCTCGATCACGGGTTTCAAGGAATTCCTTTGGCTGGCCGTCGCGGAAGCCTTCTTCGCGCTGAACACCGTCCATTCCGAAGGCTATATCACGATCTTCTTCCTCTACGACAAACCGCTGACCGGGCTCGCGGTCGAGGATTTCATCAAATGCGGCTTTGCCGCGTCGATGGCGCAATTCTGCCGGAGTTTTGTGAAGACACCGACGAATTTCCCGAGGCGCGACATGGTGCTGAAGGCGCTGATCTGGTTCGCGCTCGCGATCATGCTGTTCCAGCCGGGGCTTGCATATTATCCACCCGAGCTGCGCTTCCTTCTACACATCGCGACTTGGCTGGTCGCGGTCGCAGTCGCATTGTTCCTGCCGTTCGTCGGCTATGCCGCGATGAAACAGCTCGGCTTTCAGCTCTGGCCGCTGTTCATCGGCTGGGCCAGCCTCGCGCTCTTCATCGTCTATGCGGCGATCGCGTCGATGGGCATTTTCGCGTGGTTGCCGGTCAACTGGCACCTCGCCGGACCGGTCGGCCTGTTTGAATCGGTCATGGTGACGGTCGCGCTGGGACTGAACCTCAAGAAGATCCAGCGCGACAAGGTGGTCGCCGACTGGAAATATGCGCAGTCGTTGACCGAGAGGCTGGAAATGAGCGAGCGCGCGACGCGACTGGCCGAGGAAAAGGCTTTCGCGCTCGAAACGGTCCACAGCCAGAATGCGCTGCTTCACGCGTCGGGGCACGACAGCCGGCAGGTGATCCTCGCGCTCAATAGCGCGGTCGAGGTGCTCAAGCGCCAGAATCGCGCTGATGCCGACGACCAGCTGGTCGAAATGCTCGAAAGTTCGGCTGATTATCTCAATGAGATCGTGTCGACGACGATCTCGGGCGCCAATATCGCGGCCAGCGATTCGGGTTTCGTCGCGCTCAGCAGCTTCCGCGCCGAGGCGCTCGTCGAACCTTTGTCGATGATGTTCAAGACCCCCTTTGCGGGCAAGAAGCTGACGCTCGACGTTCGCGTTCCGGACAAGGTGACGATCATTTCCGATCGTCCCTTGCTGATGCGCGCGCTCGCCAATTTGCTGAGCAACAGTTTTAAACATACCGACAGCGGGGGCGCGAGCATCGCAATCGCGCTTGAGGACGGCTGCGCCGTCATCACGATCCGCGACAGCGGCGCCGGCATGCCCGCCGAACTCGTCACGGCGTTGAACGGCGGCACCGCGACGCGCATCCGGGCCGATGAAAGCGATGAGGGCACAGGATCGGGCTTCGGGTCGGCGCAGCGCATCATCGAGACGCTGCGCGGATCGCTGAAAATCATCGCATCAAGCGTCGCCGGGACCGAAATCCGGATCGTGCTGCCCGCGGCCTTTCCGTCGGTCACGCCGGTGTCCGCCGAAACCTTGCAGTCGCAGCTCGATGGCTGGAAACTGCTCGATTTCGACGACCGTACGGCTTTCGAGGCCCGACTGAACGCCGCCGACACCAAGAACGGCCAGACGATCGCGCTGACCTATGACGATACAACGGTGACGCGCGGGAGGCTCAGCCAGCTGGTCGCGATGATGGCGATCAAGCCGGCGTGCCGCGAAATGGCGATGCACCCGCTTTTGGGCGAGCGATCAGAGCAGGTTTAGCTCGTTCGCGCGCTCGACGATCTTGCGATTGTGCGCGACGTCGAGCTTGCGCCGCAACTCGGCGATATGGAAGGACACCGTCGGCGGCGCGATCGACAGCCGATAGGCGATTTCCTTGTTCGTCTCGCCCTGCGCCAGATAATGGAGAATCGCCATTTGCCGCGACGACAGCGCAACCGGCGGCTGCTGGAACTTGCCGAGCGCCTCGCCGATATGGGGTGAGACATAGATTTCCCCCGCCAGCGCCGCGTCGCAGGCGGCGACGATATGGTCGAGCGAGTCCGACTTGCTGACGATCGCGCGCGCGCCCAGCTTCAACGCCGAATGAATCTCGTTCACATGCGTTTCGCCGGTCAGGATGATAACCGTCATATCGCGCGAGCCGACGATTTCGGCGAGCACATTGATTCCGCGCACATCGGGCAGATTGAGATCGAGGATCACCAGGTCGACGGGCTGCGACTGGACGAAGGCATTGACCGTCGCCCCGCGATCGAGCGCCCCCACCACCGTATAGCGATCGAGCGATCCGAACAGGAAGCGCAACCCGCTCTGCGTGATGCGGTGATCGTCGACGATCAGGATATTATGCTTCGCCACCATGCCTGCGCCCCGCCTGCTCGATGCGGGTTGATCGGCAGATTTTGCAGCCGCCGCAACCCGAATAATATTGGGGGACGCCGGGCGCGGCAATGTTCGGGATTTTGCGGTGATCGATTCCGGCGATGCCCGACGAGCATGATTGCGCGCCCCGCCCCGGCTGATCATCGTCCCGCGCCCTTGTAGAAGCGCGCCTTTGCCGGCAATTGCGCGGCGGGGCACCAGGTCCAGTCTTCGCTGTAGGTTTCGACCGCGAAAGACCGCGGCCCGGTGACGCGATAGTTGGTCGTCCCGGCGGTCGGCCGCCCGTCCTCGTCCAGACAGCTCTCGGTTTGCCGGAAATTCCGGCCATCGACCATTTTTAGGCTGGTAAATTTGCAGCTGTTGTAAGGCGATACGAGCCGATCCTCGGCAAGATAGAGCGTCCCGTCGCCGAAGGGCCTGGCGCAGGTGCCGATACGCATATCGACATAATAGCCGACGGGCAGCGGCACGGCGCGGGACTGGCCGGGCTTCGCCGCGGGCGAGACCGCCGCCACCTGCGGGCATTGTTTTTCAAGCGAGCGGATCGCCGCGGTCGATCCCGCAAGCGACAGATAGGTGATTTCCTCCCACTCGTCGCCGCCGTCGGTGCTGGCATAGGCGGCAAGGTCGGCGTCCGCGCCGGTCAGCAGCGCCTGCATCGCCGGGTCGAGCGCGCCGCTGAAATCGGGCTTGCCGGGTTCGAGCATCAGTTGCTGCGTCGCTTCGGTCAATTCCCCGTGACTCCGAAAACCGATCAGGAGCGGCCGGCCCGCGGGCGGCAGGCGCAGCGCCTTCGTCGGCACGACGCTCATATAAAGGCCGCCGCCCGGCTGGCAGCGCAGCCCGAGCGCGACGAATTGGGGATGCCCGGTCACCGCCGCGACCGCCCCGGCCCCGGTGCCGCCGAATTGCCAACGTGCACCGTGCCCTGGCGACGGCGGGAGCGCCGGCTCGCCGCCGTCGGTGCCGATATCTTCGGGCGTGCCGCGCCGCCGCCCGGCGAGCGCCCATTTGCGTCCGTCCCAGCGCAGCACTTCGAGGCACATGTCTGCACCGATGCTGCCGCATACGGTCCCGTGCACCGACAGGCCGAGGCCCGTCCCGCCACGATCGAGCTTCACCGCTTCCCAGCCGCGGACATTGTTGCTGAAGATTTCGGTCAGGCCGCCGCGCCCCGACCCGAGGATCGCGATCATGCAGCCGGCGGTGCCGCACCACGCCGAATAGCCCTGATTGGAGCAGTGCGCCGCGTCATATTCGACAACCCAGTCGGGCTTGCCGTCACCCGTTACCTCGGTTTGGACCGCGAACCGGGCGCGATCGGGGACGAACTTGCCCCCGCCCGCGCGACATTCGGCCTTGAGTTCGTCATAAACCGCCTGAACCTCGCGCGGCCAAGCTTGCGGTTGCGACTGGACGAGCGCGGCGACCGGCAGCAGCGCCGATGCGAGCGTGAAAAGCGAACGGATCATGATTGCCTCCCGACAGGACCGGACGCCGGGGCCGGAGCCCCGCCGGACCGGTCAAAAACCCTCTTCGGAATATTCCCACGGTTTCCAGCGTTGCGCGGACGAACACCAGGTGTAGCCGCCGGTCCACCAATTGCCTTGCTGCACGATGATGAACTTCGGGTCGTTCATGTCGATGACCTGACGCTCATCTTCGCCGCCGGTCTGGTAGCGTCCGCCGCCGAGCGCCTTGAACGGCGTGACATTGTAATAGTCCTGCGGGCCGGTCATCACCTTGCCGTCGAAAATGAAGTCGGGATCGCCCTGCCCGCGGGCCAGCGCATCGCACGCGGTGCGGTTGCGTGCCCAGAGGCCGGTGGCCATCGGCAGACCGGTCTCGGCCGCCTTCGGCTTCGGCGCGAAGGCCGGCGCCAGTTCGCAAATCCGACCTACGAGCGATCGACCGCCATAGACATATTCGCGGCCGTTCCAGCGCAGGAAGGGAAAGCAATCGGCGCCCGGTCCGCCGACCTCTATGTCGGGCCATGCGATGCCCTTGCGCGGGTAGAAGCCCGGGATGCCCATGCTGTCGGTCATCACCTTCCAGTCCGTTCCCGATTTGGCGAGCAGCTTGAACGCGAGGCCGGTATTTCCGAAGCAATAGCTGCTGCCGCCACTGATCACCGCCTCGGCGATGCCGTCGCCGTTCAGATCGCGCATCTCCGTGTTTTCGACGCCGTACCAACTGTCCTTCGGCACCGGCTTCATGTCGGCCTCGCAACTCGTCATCCATGTCCCGCCGCGTTGCCGATAGCCTGCGGCGCGGAGCGCGCCGTCGCGATCCTCGGCGCCCGGATTCGCGCCGGCGGCGGCTTTAGGGGCGGCGGCGCCAGCCGTGGCCGTGCCGGCCGCCCCTTCCCCTACCCCCGTCGGCGTTTCGCCGCTGCTGCAGGTCGCAATCAGCAGCGACGAAAACAGCAAGGGGCAAAGGGAAAGCCAACGCGCGGCTCGCCGGCCGGTCACGCCGCTTCGCCTTCGCGCCCGGCGCGCATCCGCCCATGCTCCGCCTTGGCATCGGCCAGCACCTCGTCGATCCTTTGCCGCACTGCTTCCTTCAGCTTCCGATATTCGCCGGCCTTCTTGTGCCAGGCGTAGAAGGCCCAGCTGAACCCCGCGAGTCCAAGAATCCACCAGAGCCCGGTGAAAAGCGAGGCGCCGATGATCGCGCCCACTATCGGGGCGATCAGCACCATCAGAGCCGACGGAAATTTTCCCAGCGGCCATGCCAGCCAGCCGTCCGGTGCGTGAGTGTTGCCGGTATTATGGTTGTGATAGGCGACATTATAGCCCCGGCCGGGGCGCGAGCCGATGCGAACGACCGTCACCCGTTGCCCCTCGCGCGCGGCGAAGCCGCCGCCCTTGATCGTCACCTCTTCCTCGTCGTCGTCGCCATATTCCATGAAGAAGCGCATGACCTCGGTATTGGTCGACGATACCGTCACCGTGGGCGCCGATATGTGCCCCGTTCCATTGTGGACATAGCCGCCGCCGCCGCTGGTCGAAGATCTCACATGCGTTTCGGACCAGTTGCCGACGCCGCGAACGGTACCCGTGCGGAAAAAGCCGTGGATGTCCTCGACACGCCGGATCGGCTGCTCGTTACTGCTCATCATGACCTCCCCGAATTCAATCGTCGGAGATTGCTCGCACATCCTTGAATTCGCGTCCTGATCCTGTTCTAAAGCTTTTCTAAAGAATGGTCGGGGGGCTGTGATTTCTATGTCGGGAACCCATTCGTCACGGCGCCGGCGGCGCCTCTGGCACTTCGCCAACGCCGATTTCGACGAGGCGAGCTGGGCACTGCGCATCGACGGGCGCGCCGTCGCGCTCGAGGGCAAGCCGCTCGAAGTACTGCACGAGCTACTGCTGCGCGCGGGTGAGGTTGTCACCAAGGACGAGATACTCGATGCCGTCTGGCCGGGCCTTACCGTGGTCGAAGGTTCGCTCGCCACCGCCATATCGAAATTGCGCAAGGCGCTGGGCGGTGAAGCCGATGCGATCATCGCGACCGTACCGCGCGTCGGCTACCGGCTCGTCGCCACCGTCGCGGTCGAAAGCATCGACACGCCGCTCGCGCCGCGCTTCGCCTTTGCGCCGGGCGACAGTGTTCCCGGCCGCAAGCTGTGGCAGCTCGACCGTCCGCTAGGCGACACCGGCAGCGAGGATGTCTGGCGCGCCCGGCAGGCGAAGACAGGCGAGGCGCGCGTCTTCAAATTCGCCGACGCACCCGACCGGCTCCGCAGCCTGAAGCGTGAAGCGGCGCTGTCGCGCCTGCTCTTCGCCGGGCTGGGAAAGACCGCTCCGATCCCGGCGCTCCACGAATGGAATTTCGACACGGCGCCCTTCTTTCTGGAATATGCGTGGGGCGGCGACGACCTGCTGGCATGGGCCGAGGCTGCGGGCGGTTTAGCCGCCATCTCGCTCGAACGGCGCCTGTCGGCCGCCGCGATGATCTCGCGCGCGCTCGCGGCGGTTCATGGCATGGGCGTGCTGCACAAGGATCTGAAGCCCGCGAACATCCTGATCGACCAGGTCGACGACGAGCCGATGGTGCGGCTTGTCGATTTCGGGAGCGGGCGGCTGCTCGATGACGCGGTCCTCGCCAATTATCACATCACGGACCCCGGCTCGCTCGACGCCGACCTTGGCAAGGACGAGCCACGATCGGGTACGCTGGCGTATCGCGCGCCCGAACTCGCGGGCGAAGCCGTGCCGACGGCGAAGAGCGACATCTATGCGCTCGGCCTTATCCTCTATCAGCTCGTCATCGGCGATTTTTACGCAGCGCTGGCGCCGGGCTGGGAAGCACGCGTGGCCGATCCCTTGCTGCGCGACGACATCGCGCGTGCGGCGGCGGGAGCGCCGGCCGAACGGTTGGCGAGCGCCGAAGAACTCGCCGACCGGCTGGACCGCCTGCCGCAACGCCGCACCGAGGCCGTTGCGCAAGCCGAGCAGGCAGCGCGGCTCGCCGAGCAGCAAAAACTGGATGACAAGCGCGCTGCGCGTCGCCCGTGGGTTCGTGCCGCCTTCGCCAGCCTGACCATCGGACTGCTGACCGCATCGGCACTCGCCGCCTATGCATGGCACCAGCGCAACGAGGCGGTGGCGGCGCGCGAACTCGCCGAAACCAGCTATGCCTTTATCGCCGAGGATGTGCTCGGCAGCCCGGATCCAGCGAAATCCAGCGCCGACGAAACCGTGATCGACGCGATCAAGCGCGCGAGCCAGCAGATCGACCAACG
Source organism: Sphingopyxis sp. JAI108 (assembly GCF_013410105.1). Lineage (GTDB taxonomy): Bacteria > Pseudomonadota > Alphaproteobacteria > Sphingomonadales > Sphingomonadaceae > Sphingopyxis > Sphingopyxis chilensis. Next base: position 2,541 of record NZ_JACCCJ010000003.1, on the reverse strand, counting down.
CTTTGCCGGCGCGCCGCATGTCGCTGCGCGGCTCCATCTCGCGGTCGCGCGCGCCTTTCATCAGCGATCCGATTTCGACACCGCGCGCGCCGAATATGCGCGCGCCGACGCGCTGTTCGGCAAGGCGGGCGAGATAGAGAGCGACGATGCCGTCGTTGGCCGGCTCGGTCGCATCCACATGGAATCGACCTCGGGTCAGCCCGAAAGGCTCGAGGTCGCCGGCAAGCTGCTCTCGGCCGAGCGCAAGCGGCTCGGCGCGCGCGGCGATGCCGGGCGGGTCGGCTTCGCGCTCGCCTCGGCCGAAGGTGCTTATGGCTATATGGCGGACATAGCGGCCGCCGAGCGCGCGTTTCAGCGAGCGGTGAAGATCGGCGAGGCGGCGGGCAGCGCGGTGCCACAGGGGCAATTGCTCAAGACGCGGTCATCGCTCGTGCTGACATTGATGCGGCTCGGCCGTGCCGAAGACGCAGAGCCGGTCGCGCGCGCCATCGTGCGCGATTCGACGCGTATCCGGGGCGCAGACCATCCCGACACGCTCGTCACGCGGCAGCATTGGCTGAACAGCCTGTCGATGACGGGACGGCACGACGAGGCGTTGAAGGCCAGCGCCCCGCTCCTCGCCGCGATGCTGAAGCGTTTCGGCCCCGACCACCGCTTCACGCTGGCCTTGCACTCGACGCGGTTCGAAAGTTTCGCGGCGCTCGGGCAATATGATGCCGCGGCGCGCGAAGCCGAGCGGGTCTGGCGGGGCGCCGCCGCGCTGGCCGGACCGCAATCGCACCAGGCGCTGGTCGGCCAGATCGACTATGCATCCGCGCTATGCCAGACGTCGCGCCGCCCGCAGGCGATGGGAATCGCGAACAACGCCCTTTCGACCGCTCGCGCCGTCTTTGGCGCCGACTATCCGCTCACGCATGTCGTGCAGTATTTCACCGCCGAATGCCTGATCGCCAACGACCGCTTCGCCGACGCGCGCGGCTTGCTGACCGGCCTCGACCGGGGAAAAATGGCGCAATTGCTAGGCAATCCCGACATCGGCGCGACTATCGATCTCGCGCTCGCCGAGGCTGCGCTGGGTAGCGGCAGCGAGGCCGAAGCGCGGAGATTGCTCGCAAGCGCCGCGCCGGCGCTCGCCGATGCAAAGGATGTGTCGGCAAAGGCGCGGGCCAGCAAGCTCGAGGCAAAGCTGGCGTCCAAGGGCGGCTGATCGGTCTCATTCTCCGCCGCAACTGCCATCGATCAGTTGCGGATTTTTTTGGAAAGCATGCAGGACCGGCCAGTGTCCCGTAACGCCAGCCGATCATAGATTTTTTCCACTATCTGTAGCTTATAGGTACCGGAACGGGAGCATTCTACTTCAGCTCAGTTGACGCCTCGAAATTAATTCAAGGGATCAGCGGGGGCCGCTCCGTCTTAATTCTTGCTGGTCACGGCAACGTGTGGTTGACCGTTGCTCGTCGACGCAGTCAGCGATCGTGCTCGTTCGATGATTCTGGCGAAGGACTGGGTCTGATCTTGTTCGACGAAGAGGAACAAGCACGGAGGGCAAGCTTGCCCGAATTGTGGCAGGCGCCCGGGGTCACCGTTAAGAGTGTCAACGTTAGCTGCGTTGCTGCCACGGCGTAACAAATCTCGAAATTGGTGATGCTCGGAACCAGCCGTCGTTCGCTCGCCCAGCTCAACTGGCCGACAACGGAACGGCAGTTTTTGGGTCGCACGCGGGAGAAGCGGACGTTCCCAGCCAGCTAAGGGCGAGGCTCGATAACGCGCCATGGCAACGCGCTGCTACTTCGCAGGTGGCACCTTATGACGGTCCATATGTGGTATGAAATCCATCTTGCCGATGGCTAGCCCCGCATTGCGGAGCAAGGCGTAGGCCATCGTCACGTGAAAGTAAAAGTTCGGCATTATCCAGTCTCGAATGTCTTCCTCCGACGACATCAAAAAGCGAACACCATTCGGCAGCTTTAGATCGACAGTCGCCTCGGCGTCTGCCCATTCAATCGGCTCGGCGTGATCGACATGTGCGCGAACAACCGAAATCCGTTGGCGAATTTCGGCAAGTGACCGATATGGAGTTTCTTCGAGTGGCACTGATTTTCCACCGACCTGATTGAGCGCCAAAAGCACCTGGTTAAGTGCGACTCTGAACTGCAACTCGAGCGGAAACATGTCGTCAGTAAGCTTCTCAACAAGCACATCGTCCGTCATGCGGGCATCGATGGCCTTGCTGACGAGGTGATCGAGGGTGCCAAGCATGTTGGTAAAGGTCATTCGAGTTGAATGGGCGTAAGACATCGCGAACCTTTGAAGCCGAATTTTGGGATAGGTATAGCATCTGCAAAAGCGGTCAATGCGTTCCCAATAAGCCAACGCGGCGGATTGCGAATTCATTTCAGACTTTCCGGAATCTGCGTGATCCCTGTACGCGTGTCGGCTTGACTTCGCCGATGCACGAACCGCTGCGCGGATTGGTGCTAGCCTCGATGTAAAGCGGCCCAGCGATCGCCGCACCTGATTGAACGCGGGCTGCCGCAGGCA
>NZ_JACCCJ010000002.1:580000-789603 GCF_013410105.1 Sphingopyxis sp. JAI108 | reverse complement strand
TCAAAACCGCTTTCCCCATAGCTCTCAGCCTATGACCCCCGCGGTTCGGGCATCGAAGACTTTCCGACGCCTATCGGCGTCCGAAACTCTCAACGATTGCAGACGGGCAGCTTTTAAGGGGAAATCCAAGATAGCCGACGTTGGCGCGGCTCATTTTAACGCTGCCGTCCCTTTGAATGAACATGCACGACAGCGACGGCATTGCTCATGCGAACCTCCCAATCCCAAACATGGCTCCGGGCGCGGACCCGGAGCCATAGGTATCGCCAATGATCCGGAAGGCACATTCCTCGCGGTCAGGCTCGACGAATCGGGAACATAATCGGAACTTTCCCTGCCTCGGTTTTGGCTCTAAGGTCAGGTTCGACAGTGCATTCGGAGGTCCGCGTGAAGGTTGCAGGATTGTTCGCCGGGATCGGCGGCCTTGAGCGGGGGCTTGCCGCTTCGGGTCACGAAACGAGCCTGCTCTGCGAGATCTGGGAGCCTGCGCGCGCCGTTCTCGCAGCATCCATGCCTGACGTTCCGTGCGAACGCGACGTCCGCGATCTCGGCTCGCTGCCCGGAGAAGTCGAGCTTCTCGTCGGGGGGTTCCCATGCCAGGATCTGAGTCAGGCAGGTATGACTGCCGGCATCGGCGGCAAACAGTCTGGCCTCGTCTGGGAAGTGTTCCGGCTGCTCGACGCCCAGCGTGTGCCGTGGGTCGTGCTGGAGAACGTGTCCTTCATGCTGCAGCTCGAGAAGGGCCGCGCGATGCGGACATTGATTGAGCAATTCGAAGCGCGCGGGTATCGCTGGGCGTACCGCGTCGTGAACAGCCTCTCCTTTCTGCCCCAACGGCGCGAGCGCGTGCTATTCGTCGCGACGACGACCGACATCGATCCTGCGGGCGTTCTGTTCGCCGACGAGGTCGAACCGGTTCTCCCCAAGACGGATCTTTCGGAACGCGCTCACGGCTTCTACTGGACCGAAGGACTTCGGGGTCTCGGTTGGGCGGTCGACGCGATCCCCACGCTCAAGAATGGTTCGACGGTAGGGATCGCCTCGCCTCCTGCCATCCTGCTCCCGTGCGGCGACGTCGTCACGCCCGATATCCGCGATGCCGAGAGATTGCAGGGCTTCGATGCCGACTGGACGAAGCCCGCAGAGGCGGTAGGACGCCCGTCACTGCGCTGGTCGCTCGTCGGCAATGCGGTTTCGGTTCCCGTCGCCCGCTGGCTCGGTGGGAGACTTGCGCATCCTGGCGATCACGATGTCTCGCGCGACCGGGCGCTTCCCGCTTCGGGCCGGTGGCCGAAGGCCGCGCGGTTCGACGGCGATCGGCGCCTCGAAGTTGCGATCAACGGCTACCCAGTCTGGGAACACCGCTCCTCCCTTGCGGGTTTTCTGCATCACGCCGGGAAGCCGCTCTCGGCACGGGCGACCCGCGGCTTTCTCTCGCGCACCGAACGCGCTAGCTTGCGCTTCGCCGACGGGTTCCAGGACCGGCTGCGGGCGCACCTTGGACGGATGGAAGGGGTGGCGGACTTCGCGGTCGCCGCCGAATGACCGTCATCCGATGTCCTTGAAGCGGGTTCCGTAGAGGCCCGACACGCGCGCGATCATCGAGGCATAGGCGTGGATGTCGCCGGGCGGCGGCGCCGGCGCCGCTTCGTGGAGCACCACGGGGCGGCCGTCGTTCACGAAATCCACAAGCGTGATCGAGAGCGCGTCATAACCATCGTCCTCGACCCGGGAGCGACGCGGAAGTTGCCGAATCTTTGCGATAGCGAGCTCAGCATCACGCGGCTGGTTGTGGCGGCTCCAGTCCGGATCGGTCGCGCGGTTCTTCTTGTTGAGGTCCGGACTGAGATAGTCGGTTGCCATGTTGACCATCGTGAACCCGACCGCGATCGCCGACTCGCTCGCTCCGTGGATCGTGCGCTGGGATGAGTTGAGCTCGTCGTAGAGACGCGGCAGCGCTCGCTGGTGAGCGGTCATGCACGCCTTGGCCTCAAGCGCGAGAAGGACGGATCCGACGGGCGCCTCACGCAAGGCCGGCAGTTCCGCGAGCAGGCGGCGCTCCGCAGGAGAAAGGTCGAGCTCCCAATCGTCGGCGAAATCGGCGAGGGTTCGGCTCCCGGGAGAGCCGTCCCTGGTGCACAGAACGAGATCCAGGTTCTTCTTCCGGTCGTGGACGAAGTCTCGCATCTCGTGATTGATGCCGAAGAAGACGGTGCCGTCCTCGATGTGACGCCGAAGGAGCGGCGTTGCGCGTAAGAGGTCGAACACGACGCCCCAGCACGCGACCTTCGAATGATGATCGCTGCGCGAGTGATACTGCCAGCGATTGCCATGCTTGTCGGTCACCGTCGAGTGCGACAGCGAACGCGCGAGGATGTGCGGACCGTGCATTCGGCTTGCCGTCGATTCCCTGTCGCCCCCCATGGGCGACAGCTTGCGAACCATTCCGCACGGCCAGCGTCAAGAGATTTCGCCTTCTTGGCCGCCCCGACGAGCCCGACGTTGCATGCATTTCGGACCCTCCGCGTGGGCAGCGAGCGAAGGGTCGCCAATGGCACCGAGGCACGGTTCGTGCGTTCCCTCCCACGATGAAAGCCATGACGACCATCGAAAAACCGCCGGACGCCTCCCTTGACCCGGCGCGCTCACGGCTCATGGGTCGCGTGCGCGGCAAGAACACCAAGCCTGAGCGGATAGTGCGCAGCATTGTCCACGCAATGGGTTATCGCTTTCGGCTGCATCGGCGCGACCTCCCCGGCAGCCCCGACATCGTCCTCCCCCGCTACCGCATGCTAATCTTCGTGCACGGCTGCTTCTGGCACCGGCACCTGGGCTGCGCGCGAACGACGACGCCGAAGACGCGCACGGCCTTCTGGCAGGACAAGTTCGAGGCCAATGTCGCGCGTGATCGTCACAACCAAGTCGCCCTCGCGCGCGATGGATGGCGAGCGGAGATCGTGTGGGAGTGCGAGACCCGCAACGAGCAGGCGCTTCGGGCTCGGCTGACGCGAGCCCTCTCCGAGCGTTAGACGGTCCGCCCGAGCGATCGATATGCGGGGCAATACGATCGGCGGCGAGGGATCGCTATCTCCTCCAACTCCGCACGGATACGCATGCAGCAACCGGCAGCTTTCGGGCAGTTATATCGTAGGCGCCTATGACTTGGATGGGGCGCGAAGCCGACGCAGGAACGTTGCCGCCGCAGATTTGTGATTGCTATGCGGTTGCTGTTGTGAGCAGCCTACGCCGACCCCGCCAAAAACTCTCGAGAGCCAAGAGTGCTTTGGAATGCGCAAATCCGCGGATTTTCAGTTATAGAAATCTTGTGGCCAAATCGGTCTAAGTTGTTGAAAAAATGGTGCACCCGGCGGGATTCGAACCCACGGCCCCCAGATTAGGAATCTGATGCTCTATCCTGCTGAGCTACGGGTGCGCCGCCGCTCGTGTAGCGGCGGAGCGCGCGGAGCGTCAATCGGCTTGGGTCAATTGGCCGCCTCGGGCGGCACGACCGGCACAAGCAAGGGCATCGCGGCGATCCCGTCGTCGCGCAGCGCCTGCGCTTCGTCGGGCGAGGCCTGGCCGTGGATCAGATCCCCGGCCGCGCGCCCTTCGTGCATCGCACGCGCGGCGTTGGCAAAATCGCGGCCGACCCAGCGCGATTGCGGCAGCATTTGCGCCTGTTTCGCCGCGATGTCGGCCAGCAGCTTGCGCACCAGGTCGGGCCCGGATTCGGGTTCGGTCGTCGCCGGAACGGGCGTGACCAGCGCCTGATTGGACTTCGCGCCCACCCGCGGCGCCATCACCGCCTTCTTCACCGCGCTATCACCACAGACCGGACAGGCGATGAGCCCGCGCGCCTGCTGATCGGCAAAGCTGTCGCTGCTCGCGAACCAGGCCTCGAACCGGTGGTCGCCGGCGGCACAGCAAAGATCGAACACGATCACGCGTCAGGCGGCGCCGATCAGCGCGTCGAGTTCGCCCTTCGCATCGAGCGCGGCGAGGTCGTCGCTGCCGCCGACATGCTTTCCGTCGATGAAGACCTGCGGCACCGTGCGGCGACCGTTCGCGCGTTCGACCATCGCCTCGAACCCGGCGCGGTCCATCGTCACGTCGATTTCCCGGAAATCGGCACCCTTGCCGCCCAGCAGCATCTTTGCGCGCGTGCAATAGGGGCAGAAGGCCTTCGTATAAACTTCGATCTGGGCCATGCGGCTATCCTGTCATCCTTTCGCTCTGCATATCGGAATCCAACGAGGCAAAGTCAAATTTGTTGCCCCCGGCCGCGTCGGGAACGACACGCGCCCACGTCAGCGCCGACACCCGCACCGCGCCGCTCCGCCGCAAGGCCCGCGCCGCAGCGCGTAGCGTCGCCCCGCTCGCATGAACGTCATCGACCAGCACGAGATGCCTTCCCTTCGCGCGCGCCTTTGCGTCGGGCGCCAGCGCAAAGGCGCCCGCGACGACGCGTTCGCGCTCCTTGCGCCCCTTGCCGCGCAGCGATGCGGTCGATTTGACGCGCAGGAGCATATGATGATCGCGCGGCGCGCCCGTCAGCCGCTCAAGTTCGTCGGCAAGCAGCGCGGCCTGGTTGAATCCGCGCGACCACAGCCGCCAGCGGTGCAAAGGCACCGGGACGAGCAGGATCGCATCCAAATCGCCCAGCGCGACGAGCCGGCGCGCCATCAATCGTGCCATCAACCGCGCATGCCCCGTCCGCCGCCCATATTTGAGCCGCAGCGCTACCGTGCGGGCGACCGGACCATAAGCGAGCGCCGCCGGCGCGCCCTCGAACGGCGGCGGTTCGGCAAGGCACGCCCCGCACGCCAACGCTTCGCCGGGCGCCGCGGTGGGCAGCGGGGTCGAACAATGCGCGCATCCCGGCCCGTCCAGGAAGTCGAGCGACGACCAGCAGGAAATGCAGAATTGGCGGTCGTCACCGACGATGACGCCGCACCCCGGGCAACGCGGCGGCAGCGCATAATCGACGATCGCGCGCGTCGCGGCGCGCAAGCCGCGAAGCCATGCCCCGACCGGCGCGTCGCTTTTTCCGGCATCCCCCGTCGCCCTTGCCATCAACGGGTTGTGAAGCATCGCCGGCGGCGGCACAAGCGGCGCATGTCGCAATCCCCCCGCCCGCTTTTTTCGCCCTCCCGCCACCGCGCCCAGCGCGACCGTATGGCCCGCCTGCCTGGGGCGGCCAATTTCCTCGCGCCGATCATCGCCGAAACATTGCTCGACCGCCTGACGATGGTGACGCGCGAATTCCCGCGGACCCTGCTCGTCGGCGCGCACGATGCTGCGCTGATCGACTATCTCCGCGCCACCGGCACCGATCTCACGATCATCGAGGCGGCTCCGCGGCTCGCGGGCCGGACCGCGGCGATCGCGGTCGAGGCCGACGCGGTCGACCTGCCCTTCGGCAGCTTCGATCTGATCCTCTGGCCGGGCGGCCTCGACAGCGTCAACGACGTGCCGGGCGCACTTTTGCGCCTCCGCGCGCTGCTCGCGCCCGACGGGCTGTTGCTGGGGGCCTTTGTCGGCGACGGCAGCTTGCCGCGACTGCGCCGCGCGGTGATGACCGAAGGCGTCCGATCGATCGCGCGGCTGCATCCACAGATCGACCTTGCCGCGATGGGCAATCTGCTCCAGCGCGTCGGCTTCGCGCTTCCCGTCGTCGATGTCGAGGCGCTGACCGTGCGCTATGGCGACTGGTTCGCGCTCGCGCGCGACCTGCGCGCCACCGGCCTGTCGAGCCGCCTCGACCCCGCACCGCCCCCGCTGACCCGCGAGGAGGCGGCGCGGATCGCCGCGGCATTCGCCGCGCAAGCCGACCCCGACGGCCGCATCGGCGAAACCTTCCGGATCGTCCATTTCAGCGGCTGGGCGCCGCATCCCGATCAGCCGCAGCCGGCGCGGCGCGGCAGCGGCACCGCCTCGCTCGCCGACGCGCTGAAGCCGAAGGACTAGATCAGCGCCTCGAGCAAGCCGATCAGCGGCTTGTCGGCGGGCGGCATGGCGAGCCCGTGCAGTTCGACCGGGCGCACCCAGCGGAGCGCGCTCGCGTGCTGCGCGACCGGTGTTCCGCGCCATTTTCGGCAAACGTAAAGTAGCAGCAGCAGATGCCTGTCGCCCAGCATGTCGCTCGCGAAGCAGGCTGGGGCAAGGCAGGCATGATCGACATCGATCGCGAGCTCCTCGGCCAGTTCGCGGATCAATGCCTGCTCGGGCGTCTCGCCGGGCTCGAGCTTGCCGCCCGGAAATTCCCACAGGCCCGCCATCGCCAGACCTTCGGGGCGCTGCTGGACGAGCAGCCGCCCGTCGCGGTCGATCAGCGCCGCGGCGACGACGACCAGCGATGTTTTTGGCGGTTTTCCGGGAGTAAGCGCCGACAAATTGTTAACCTTCCTGTGCGAATGTTGGACCCCTCGGGAACTATATTTCAGTCAGGGGTGGAACAATGCGAAACTTTTACAGGCTGATGCGGTCGACCAGGGCCGCCACAGCCGTCGAATATGGGCTGATCCTGGCCCTTATCTTTCTGGCGGCTGTCGTTGCGGTCAGCAATGTCGCCAATTCTACCGGCAATATGTGGGGCAAGGTTTCGACGGCCGCCGACACGAACATGTAGCCCCGCTACTGTGTCGTTTCGGGCCGATATTCCGCGCCTTTCGCCAGATGCCATTAAGATTTTCAAAACCTATTCGCCCTAAACCGCAGATGTTGACCCAGACCAGACCGTCAACAGGGTAAGTGAAATCAGGAGACCAGTCATGAAGTTCATCAAGAAGTTCGTCCGCGACACCAAAGCCGCCACCGCCATCGAATATGGCCTGATCGCGGCCCTCATCGCCGTCGCCGGCATCTCGGCCATGGGCCTCGTCGGCAACAGCGTCAGCAACACCTTCAACTCGGTTGCGTCGAACCTCGACTAATCGCGTTGGTTCGCGGGCTTTCAGCGCGCGACGAAATCGGAAAGGGCGGTGGGTCATCCCACCGCCCTTTTTCGTACGCGACCGGCGTTACCGGTTCGCGTAGACCACGATCTTGACCTTCTGTCCCGGGGTCAGCCGGCTCGAGGCGGTCAGACGATTGAGCACCTGAAAGCGTTCGGCCTGGTATTTGCTGAACGCCATCCGCCGGGAGAGGCTGGCGACGGTGTCGCCGCGTCCGACAGTGACGACATCGACGCGCCGTGGCCGGATCGCTGCCGCTTCGGCCGTGCTCAGCCGCCGCACGCTCGTGAACATCGAATTGAACACGCTGCCGCGGCCCGCCTGCGTCAGTGTGACGAAGTGGAACGCACTGCTCCGCGAAAATTCATAGGCGAAGACGGTGACGTCGACCTGCCCCGACTGGCTGTTGACACGCGCCGTCGACCAGGAGGCCGGAATGCCGTTCACGGTCGTCCGCTGGATCGTGCCCGGGCTGACTGATGTATCGCCCGCAACCGCGCGGAAACCCGCAGCAATATAGGCGTTCATGTCGCCATTATACGGCCCGGTCGAAAATTGCGCCTGCCCGCCGTTGCCGCTGATCGACACCGCGTCGGTGCCATTCTGCATCCCGTAACCGTTCGGCACCGTGAAACGCAGCCGGAGGTCGGGATGCAGGAAATCGCGGCCCTCGACGACGCCCTGTGCCGGATCGTCGCCATAGAGGACGCCATCAACCGACGCGAGAAATGCGTCAGCGTTGCGATTGCCGCCACGGCCGCCGACGCGGCTCGCCAACGTCTGTGCGTTGCGGACGCGCGAGGCCGGGTCGGGGTGGGTGCTCGCCCATTCGGGGAGCGAGCGCGCATCGCCGCCCGACAGGCGCGCGTCGAGGTTCGTCTGGTTCGCAAGGCTCGCGAGCATCGTCGACAGCGCGAGCGGGTCATATCCCGCGCTGTGCAGATATTGGACCCCCAGTTGGTCGGCCTGCAATTCCTGGCTGCGCGAAAAGCCGAGCGTCGCGAGCTGCGCGACCTTCATCGCGTTATTCTGGAGCAGTCCGCCCAGCCCGCCGAGCAGGCCGCCATTGTCGCCGATCGCACCGCCGAGTACCGCGCCGAGCACGCCGAGGATGGTATTGCGGGTCGCCGCCGACTGGCGTTTCTTGCTGTGCTGCGCCGCGACATGCCCGACCTCGTGCCCGAGCACGCCCGCAAGCTCGGCTTCGTCGTTCATCAGCGCCATCAACTGGCGGGTGACATAGATATAGCCGCCGGGGATCGCGAAGGCGTTGTTTACCGGCGAATTGAGCAGCGTGACCGTGAAGTCGCTGGGCGACCGCGACAGGCCCGATTGCACCGCAATATTTTGTCCGACGCGGTTCACATAGGCGGCCTGCGGCCCACTGTATGCGCCGCCGAATTCCTGGAGCAATTGCGGATGCGCCTCGTCGCCCTGCTTGCGCTCGGCGGGCGAGATGTTGGTCTGCGTCTGGATCGCCCTCAGCTGCGCATCGGCCGCGCCGGTCAGCGCGACCCCGCCCATCACGAGTGCTGCCGCCAGTGTCCTTCCCGTCTTCCAGCTCATCGAAATGCCTCCCGTTTGTGTCTTGCCGAGCGATATCTCCGCCACGCGGCAAGGCAAGCCGCGCCATCGTCCGCGGCTCGTCTATTTCCGAAAATGGAACGCCACGACCCGCGATCGGGTTCCGGCGAAGACCCCGCTAAGCGCGCGCCATGGCGAGGAATTTTTCCTCGCGCGCGGCCAGCAGCGTGTCGCGCGGCAGTCCCGCCAGCGCCCCCAGTTCCTGTTCGATCGCATCGCCCAGCGACGCGATCGCGACTTCGGGCGCACGGTGCGCGCCGCCGACGGGTTCGGGAACGATCCGGTCGATGACCTTCAGGCCGAGCAGGTCCTGCGCCGACATCTTCATCGCTGCGGCGGCGTCCGCCGCCTTGTCCGACGTGCGCCACAGGATCGAGGCGCAGCCTTCGGGCGAGATCACCGAATAGACGGCATGTTCGAACATCAGCACGCGGTTCGCCGCGGCCAGCGCGATGGCGCCGCCCGATCCGCCTTCGCCGACGACCGCCGCGACCATCGGCACGCCCAGCGCGAGGCATTGCTCGGTCGACCGGGCGATCGCTTCGGCCTGTCCGCGCTCCTCCGCCTGAATACCGGGAAAGGCGCCCGACGTGTCGACGAGCGTCACCACCGGCAGTCCGAAGCGGTCGGCGAGCTGCATCAGGCGGATCGCCTTGCGATAGCCCTCGGGCTTCGCCATGCCGAAATTATGTTTCATGCGCGACGGGATATCGTCGCCCTTTTCATGTCCGATCACCATCACCCGGCGCCCGCGGAAGCGCGCGAGACCCCCGAGGATCGCCTGATCGTCGCCGAAATTGCGGTCGCCCGCAAGCGGCATCCAGTCGTCGAACAGACCCGCGACATAGTGTTTGAAGTGCGGGCGGTCGGGGTGGCGCGCGACCTGCGTCTTTTGCCACGGCGTCAGCTTGGCATAGAGTTCGCGCAACAGTTTGGAGGACTTGTCCTCCAGCCGCGCGATATCATTGTCGATGTTGAGCGACGGATCGTCACCCATTTCGCGCAGTTCGGCAATCTGCCGATCGAGCGCGGCGACCTGTTTTTCGAAGTCCAGAAAGGCTGTCATGCGGAGTCGCTAGGACGAAGGCTCCGCAAGGTCAACGCCATCCATGCGGGCAAGCGGATGCCGTTTGTTGACCAGTTCGACCAGGCGGCGGCTATCGACATGCGTGTAAATTTCGGTCGTCGCGATATCGGCGTGGCCGAGCATCAATTGCAGCGCGCGCAGATCGGCACCGCCCTCGAGCAGATGCGTCGCAAAGGCGTGACGCAGCACATGCGGACTGATCGCCGCCGGGTCGATCCCGGCGCGCGCCGCCAGTTCGCGCAGCATCTGGAACAGCCGCACGCGCGAGACATGCGCCTTGCCCGACGGAAAGAGCCAGGGTGATCCGTCGGTCAGCAAGGGCAGCCAGCGATCGAATGCCTCGCGCGCGCGCTCGGACAGGGGCACCAGCCGCTCCTTGTCGCCCTTGCCGCGGACGATCAGATATTCGCGCTCGCCGGCAACGGCGCGGCGCGGCAGCGACACGAGTTCGCTCGCACGCAGGCCCGAACCATAAAGCAATTCGAGCAGCAGCAGCATTCGCACGGCGTTGGCAGGCGGCGCTTCGCCCCCGGCTTCCTCACCCGCCTGTTCGAACAATCGTTCGACGTCCGAATGCGTCAGGATCCGCGGCAGCGGCCGGCGCGTCGCAGGGCGCGCGATGTCGAGGGCCGGATTGTCCGCCCGCTCGCCCTCGTCGAGCAGGAACGCGAAGAACTGCCTTAACGCCGACAATTTGCGCGCCGCGCTGCTCGCCGCAAGCGATTGATAATCGGCCATCAATTTGCGCAAAGCCGGCGCATCGGCGTCGCCGAGCGGACCTTTGACCCACTCCGCCGCCTGTTCGAGGTCGCGGCGATAGGCGGCAAGCGTGTTGCGCGCGGCCCCACGCTCGGCCGCCATCATTTCGAGAAAGCGCTCGATGAGAGCGCCGTCAGACACGCACCAGCGCTTCGGCGGCGATCATCCGCGCTTCCGACGACAGGCCGACTTCACGAAGGGCGCGGACGATATAATAGAGATGATAAGGCGGCACTTTCGACCATTCGCCCTGCATTCCCGCGGCCGCGAGCAGCGCCACCATGCCCGGTTCGCGCCGCTCGGCCGCCGTCATGATCGCCCGCGACCAGCGCGTCTGCTTGCCCAGATCGACATCCAGATCGCCCGCCGCCGACGCTGCGGCATTCGCATCGAGCCGCCCGAGACCGGCAAGCCCCGCGAGCAGGAATTTCGAGCGCAGCGTGTTCGCGCTGTCGTCATCGTCCGAAAATCCCTCGACCGCGCTCGCGCTCATGCCGGTAAGCGCGCGCGGCGATCCGACCGCGAGCACGCCCCACGCCCGGCTGCCGACCGATACGGCCGGAACCCAGGCAAGCGCATTCGCGTCATAGCCGCCCGCGAGCATCGATCCCAAAAGCCGCCACGGATCGCCGCCGGTATCGGTGCCGGGCGAAAGGGCGGCCGCCGCGCGCGCGGTCGCGACCATCGCGGCATAGCCTTGTGCCGTATTGCCGCCCGCGCCCCAAAGCTGCTCCATCGCCGCATAACGCTCGGCGCCGGTCGGGAGGCGAAAGGCTCCGCGAAGCTGGTCGGTCTGCGCCGCGAGCGCTTCGGCGGGCTCTTCCTCGCTGGCCGCCGCGCTCAGCAGCGACACATAGGCGTCGCTCGACAGCACGCCGCGCGCCGCAGCTTCGGGCGCCGCGGCGATACGGTCCGGCATGTCGGTCATCGGCGCGAGCACCGTCCAGCCCTTCATATAATAGGGCGCCGACGTCCGCAGCGCTTCGGGAACCTCGATCGCGGTCGCGGTCGACATGCCGAAACGCCAGCTCGTCATCCGGTCGATATTGTCCCATTCGATCGTCGTCGAACGTCGTCCGGCGCCGGTCGCACCGAGCACGCGTTCGGCGAGCAATATGTCGAAGTTCGAGATCCTGCCGCTCGACCGCACGCGGCTGATCGCCCAGCCCGCCGGCCCGGCCTCACCCGACAGGCCCGAGCAGATCGCCGACGCAAGGCGCCACGCCTGCTCGTCGCCATGCGCAAGCCCTGCGGGCACATAGGGGCACATCCCCGCCGGATCGGCGTTGGCGAGATAGACCTGCTGCGCCGCGGCGACGAGGCGAGGGCTCGCACGGTCATAGTCGACCGACTGGACGATCCGGCGTGCGGTGATCGATTCGCCCATGCGCAGCAGCAGCGACGCGCGCTCGGCCGCCAGGTCGGCGCCGTTGATGGTATCCGGCGTGTCGATCGCGGACGCGAGCGCGCGGCGGAGCAAAATCTGGCCCCAGCGCGACGCGAACTGGCCGTTCGTCTTGCGCATGATCGCCGCGGCATATTGGCCGCGAATGCCGAAGGCGTCGGGGGCGAGCCCCCCGGTTTCCGGCGTGAGCGGCCCGATGCGCGTGAGCAGGCGGCGCGCTCCCGGCGGCAGGTCATATTTCAGCCCGCCCGATTCGACCTCTTCCGCTTGCTCGCCCTCTTCGTCCGCTGCGCCGATGGTGGCGCTATCGAGCGTCGGGGCAACGGTTGGCGGCGCAACACCGTTGGCCGGCGCCGAACCGGGCGCGGGCGTCGCTGTGGGCGACGGGGACGGCGTCGGCGACGATTTCGGGGTGGGCGTGTCGGCGGGGTTGCCGAACCCTTCGGGCAGCAGCGATTCCTGCGCGATCACGGGCAGCACCAATATGGCCGCGAGCGCGGTGGCCGACAGGCCCAGCGTCAGCGACAGCGCCTTCTTCTTCATCGCGTCGCGCCTTCGGCAAACTTGTCGGTCACATTCACCTCAATCATTCCGGGCCGATCGGCGATGACGCCGCAACGCGGCCTTTTCCCGATCCGGCCCCGGCGTGCAATATCCAATGACCGCCGTTCGTCCCATATCGCGCAAAACCATTGTTCCGCGCCGAACGGGCGGTATAGCCGCGCGCACCATGTCGCGAAACCCGAAAAGCCCTTCGCCAGCCATAGCCGCGTCGATCCGCGACCGGTCGATCGTGCTCGTCGGGCTGATGGGCTCGGGAAAGTCGACCGTCGGCCGCCGCCTCGCGCAGCGCCTCGGCATGCGTTTCGCCGACGCCGACGACGAGATCGAGCGCGCCGCCGGAATGACGATCTCCGACATTTTCGCGCGCTTCGGCGAAGCGCATTTCCGCGACGGCGAGCGCCGTGTGATCGCGCGCCTGCTCGGCGGAAAACCGATGGTTCTCGCCACCGGCGGCGGGGCCTTCATCAATGAAGAGACCCGCGAGCTGATCCTGCGCGACAGCCTCTGCATCTGGCTCGACGCCGACATCCCGACGCTCGTCGAACGCGTCGGACGCCGCAGCCACCGCCCGCTTTTGAAAGACCGCGACCCCGGCACGGTGCTGCGCGAACTGGCGGCGGTCCGCAATCCCATCTATGCCGAGGCGCATCTGCGCATCAGCTCGGCGAGCACGCCGCACGACCATACGGTGCGCGCGATCCTGGAGGCCCTGTCAAAGTGGGAAGATCCGCAATGGAAAAGCTGACCGTAGAGCTGGGCGCTCGCAGCTATCCGATCCTGATCGGCGACGGGCTGATCCGCGAGATCGGCGAACATGTCGCGCCGATACTGAAGCGTCCGCGCACGATGATCGTCACCGACAGCCATGTCGCCGACCATTATCTGATCCCGCTCGGCACTTCGCTGGCGATGGCGAACATCTCCTTCTCCTCCTTCGTGCTCGACCCCGGCGAGGGTACCAAGAGCTGGGCCGGCCTCGCGCGCCTCACCGAATGGCTGATCGGCGAAGGCGTGGAACGCGGCGACCATGTCATCGCCCTGGGGGGAGGCGTGATCGGCGACCTCGTCGGTTTCGCATGCAGCATCGTCAAGCGCGGCTGCAACTTCGTCCAGGTCCCGACGACCCTGCTCGCGCAGGTCGACAGCAGCGTCGGCGGCAAGACCGCGATCAACGTGCCCGCGGGTAAGAATCTGATCGGCGCCTTTCATCAGCCCGCGATGGTCGTGATCGACCCGACGACGCTCGAAACGCTGCCGCGCCGCGAGCTCGGCGCCGGCTATGCCGAGGTCGTCAAATATGGGCTGATCGACGACGCCGGTTTTTTCGCCTGGTGCGAAGCGAATGGCGCGGCCTTGCTCGCGGGCGACAGCGCGGCACGGCATAAGGCAATTGCCCACAGCGTTTCGGCCAAGGCGCGGATCGTCGCCGCCGACGAGCGCGAGACGCAGGATATTCGCGCGCTGCTCAACCTCGGGCACAGCTTCGGCCACGCGCTCGAGGCCGAAACGGGCTATTCGGACCGACTGCTCCATGGCGAGGCGGTCGCGGCGGGCATGGTGCTCGCGCATCAATTCTCGGCCGCGAACGGCCTGTGTGCGCCGGAGGATGCCGACCGCGTGCGCGATCACCTCGCGAGCGTCGATCTGCCGCACAGCCTTGCGAGCGCGGGGGTGAACACGGGCGGCGGCGAACTCGCCGCGCATATGGCACACGACAAGAAGGTGCGCGGCGGCAAGCTGCCGCTGATCCTGACGCGCGGCATCGGGCAAAGCTTCGTCACCGACGAATATGGCCTCGATGCGGTGGCGGCGTTCCTCGACGGACAGCGCGCCGCATAGCAGCGTCGGCGGGCCCCTAGCTCTCGCTCGTGAGCCCCATCGCCTCATTCTCTTCGCGCGCGATCTTCGCCGCGAGCCTTTTGCGCCGGAACTTTTCGAGCACGCTGTCGGCTTCGCGCCCGCCCCCCGGCTTGAAGCGATGGTCCATCCCCGCCGACAGGTCGCCCTCGTCGAGTTGCGCCCGGAGCCGCGTTTCGTCGAGATGGCGCAACGTCGCCTCGACATCGTCCATCTCGCTCGGGTCGACGTCGAGATAGCGCAGTGCTGTCAGCCCCATCGCGACCGAGCTTTCGAAGACTTCGCGCACGACCGTATCGACCCCCGCGCCGTCGACCGCGAGCAGTTGGCGGCGATCGAACACGCGCATCAATATCTTCGCGTTCGGAAAGGCTTCGACGATCGGCTTCAGCGCCGCCGCATCGACCGAGGCATCGTCGATACAGAAGATGATCAGCCGCGCTTCTTCGGCGCCCGCGCGGCGGAGCAGGTCGACGCGTAGCCCGTCGCCGAAATAAACCTTGGTGTCGAAGCGGCTCGACAGCTCGATCTGGCTCGGTTTCTTGTCGATCAGCGTGACCGAGCAGGCGACGCCGTGCAGCATCTGCGACACGATCTGGCCGAAGCGGCCATAGCCGACGACGATCGCCGATCCGCGCGGCGCCCCTTCGGGATCGTCGAGATCGGATTCGTCGGCTCCGGGTGCGAACTCCAGGTTGCGCGCGAACAGCATAAGGAACGGCGTCGTCACCATCGACAGCGTCACGACGGCGCTGAACAGGCTCGCGGCCTCGGGTTCGATGAGCAGCGCGTCGGACGCCTGCGCGAAGAGCAGGAAACCGAACTCGCCGCCCTGGCTGAGCAACAGGCCGAGGCCTAGCGCCGCCTGCCAGCTCTTGCCGAATGCCTTTACGATCAGCGTCAGCACGACGACCTTCACCGCGACCAGCCCGAGCGCCAGCGAGAGGACGAGCAACGGACGTTCCATCACCGCGCCGACGTCGAGCACCATTCCGACCGCGAGGAAGAAGAGGCCGAGCAGGATCAGACGGAAAGGCTCGACGTCCGACTCGATTTCGTGCCGATAGGGCGAATCGGCCAGCATCACGCCGGCGATGAACGCGCCGAGCGCGGTCGACAGATGCAGGCTGTGCATCAAGGCGGCGCTCGCAAGGATGGTCAGCAGCCCGACGACGACGAACAGCTCGCGCTCGCCATAGCGGCCGACGATGCGAAGCAGCGGATTGACGATGAAGCGCCCCGCCAGCACCAGCACGACGATCGCCCACAAGGTGAAGAAGGCCATCTGCCACCCCGGCGGCGCCGAGGGATCGGCGGGTGCGCGCGACAGCACGGCGACGATGGTGATCATCGGGACGATCGCCAGATCCTGGAACAGCAGGATCGAAAAGGCCTTTTCGCCGAAGGGCGAATTGATCCGCCCCGAGCTTTTGAGCCCCGGCAGCACCTGCGCCGTCGAGGACAGCGCGAGCGGCAGGCCGAGCGCGAGCGAGGCGGCCGGGCTGAAGCCGAGGGTCAGATAGATGAGGCCGGTCAGTATAAGTCCCGTGACCGCGACCTGCATCATGCCGAGACCGAAGATCGCGCGGCGCATGTCCCAGAGCCGGCGCGGCGACAGTTCGAGCCCGACGAGGAAGAGCAGGAAGGCGATGCCGAGTTCGGCAAAGGCCAGCTTCGATTCGCCGCCACCGACGAGCCCGAGCCCGTGCGGCCCGACGACCGCGCCCGCGATCAGATAGCCGAGTACCGCGCCGAGGCCGAGCCGGCGGAAGATCAGCACGAACAAGGTCGCGACGCCGAGCAGGATCGCGCCTTCGATCAGCGCCGTGTCGGTCGCGGCTTCGGCGACCTTCTCAGCGGCTTCCGACGTCGCCGCGGTGAGGGCGAGCCAGTTCATGCCGCTGCCGCCCGATCCTCGAGCGCCGCGATCGCGGCGTCGAAGGGCAGCAGGATCGCGCCGTGGCGCGCGGGATAGTCGCGCGCGGGGGCGAGCAGGTCGAATCCCGGCCAGTCGGGCCGATCGCCCTCGCCCGCGAACCAGCCGGCGATGCCGTCGCGCGCCGCGCGGATTTCGGCGAGCCCCAGCCCCGGCGCATGGCGCGCGAGCAACGCCGCCGACGCCTGCCCCAGCGCACAGGCTTCGACGTGCAGCCCAACGCGCGCGACGCGCCCCGCATCGTCGGTGTCGAGGTCGAGGATGATCGCGCTGCCGCACAGCGGTGCGCGCTTGCTCGCGCGGTGCTGCGCATCGGCGATCGGCAGATAGTCGGCGGTCGCGACCGCGAGCACCAATATGTCGCGATTGTAAAGCGGCGCGCTCATGATGCGTCGTCCTGCGCAGCTTCAGCTTCCGCCTCGCGCGCCTCGGCACGCCGCTCGGCGATCACCTTGCTCATCGCGCCACTCGTCGCGTTGAGCGCGGGATAGGTGCGGCTTTCGGTCATCCACGCGGGGCGCTGCGCATTGCCATAGCCGATACCATAGAGCAGCGTTACGATCATGAAGGCGATCGAGGCGATCAACAGGCCCTTCACCGCGCCGAAGCCCGCGCCGAGCCCACGGTCGAACCCGCCGACGAGCGACGCGCGGCTGCGCTGCCCCATCGCGCGCGATCCCCATTTGGCCAGTACGAAAACGCCGCCAAAGAGCAGCACGAACGCCAGCATCGCCGCGCTGCCCTCGGTCCCGACCCAGCCCGCGAGCAGGTCGGTGACGAGCGGGTGAAAAAAGCGCACCGCCGCGATCGCCAGGACCCACGCGAGCAGCGTGGTCACCTCCTGCACCAGGCCGCGCGAAAAACCGAGCACCGCGCCGCCGCCGACGAGCGTCAGCACGATGATATCCAGAGCCGTCAGACTTCCCATTTGCCGGTCGCTAGTCGCGCCCGAGCATCAGGTCAACGAGTTCGCCGAGCCGTCCGAAACCCGTGACCGAAATCCCGCCGACGCCCTTCATTCCCGTGGGGCCCCAGCCGCGCGAAAAACCGAGCTTGGCCGCTTCGCGCAGACGCAGCCCGTCGTGCGCAACCTGCCGCACCTCGCCCGACAGCGACAGTTCGCCGAACACGATCGCATCGGCGGGCACCGGCCGCTCGCTGAACGCCGAGATCAGCGCCGCCGCGACGGCAAGATCGGCGGCGGGATCGGTCAGCCGATAGCCACCCGCGATGTTGAGATAAACTTCCGCCGCGCCCATCTGCAGCCCGCAACGCGCCTCCAGCACCGCGAGCACCATCGCGAGCCGCCCGCTGTCCCAGCCCACGACGGCACGGCGCGGCGTCGCGCCGCTCGCGAGCCGCACCGTCAGCGCCTGCACCTCGACCAGCACCGGGCGTGTGCCCTCGAGCGCCGGGAACACCACCGACCCCGGCACGTCGCGGCTGCGATCGGTCAGGAACAGGCTCGACGGATTGGCGACCTCGCCCAACCCTTCCTCGCCCATCGCGAAGACGCCGATCTCGTCCGTGCCGCCAAAGCGGTTCTTGACCGCGCGAAGGATGCGATATTGGTGGCTGCGCTCGCCCTCGAACGCCAGCACCGTATCGACCATATGTTCGAGCACGCGCGGTCCCGCGATCGTCCCGTCCTTCGTGACATGGCCGACGAGCACGATCGCGGCGTCGCTGTCCTTGGCATAGCGGATCAGTTCCTGCGCCGACGCGCGGACCTGGCTCACCGTCCCCGGCGCGCTGTCGATCAGGTCGCTGTGCATCGTCTGGATCGAATCGATCACCACGAAATCGGCCTCGCGCCCGTCGAGCGTCGCCAGGATATCGCGCACCGACGTCGCGCTCGCCAGCGCGACCGGCGCATTGCCGAGCCCCAGCCGCTGCGCGCGCAGCCGCACCTGCGCCGCCGCTTCCTCGCCGCTGATATAGACGACCGACTTGCCCGCCTTGGCGAGCCGTCCCGCCGCCTGCAGCAGCAAGGTCGACTTGCCGATCCCCGGATCGCCGCCGATCAAGGTCGCCGAACCCGCGACGAAGCCGCCACCAAGCGCGCGGTCGAACTCGGCGATCCCGCACAGCATCCGCTCGGGCATCTTGCTGTCGGCATCGAGCGTTTCGAGCGTCAGCGTCCGCCCGCCGCGGCTCAGATCATGTTTCGCCGAAAACACCGTCTCGGCGGCTTCCTCGACGAGCGTGTTCCACTCGCCGCAATCGGCGCACTGCCCCTGCCAGCGATAGGTGGCGGAGCCGCAATTCTGGCAGACATATTGACGTTTCGCTTTGGCCATGCGGTTCGCATAATCGGAACAAAGATGGAACGCCAGTCCTTTCCCACCCTCGTCATTGCGAGGAGCGAAGCGACGCGGCAATCTCCAGCCATCGACCTCGCGCAAGCCGGACAGCTGGAGATTGCTTCCCCCGGCTTTCGCCGGGGTCGCAATGACAATCAAAGGGCTTTAGGGGATCAGCAACCACCGAATCACCTTCCCACCAGAAAGCCCGCACCATGAAATTCTTCGCCGACACCGCCGAAATCGCCGACATCCAGGAACTCGCCGCGACCGGCCTGCTCGACGGCGTTACCACCAACCCGTCGCTGATCGCCAAGTCGGGCCGCGATTTCAAGGAAGTGACCCGCGAAATCTGCGCGCTGACCACGGGCCCGGTGTCGGCCGAGGTCGTCGCGCTCGACCATGAAACGATGATGAAAGAGGCGGAAATCCTCCGCAAGATCGCCGATAATGTCTGCATCAAGGTGCCGCTGACGATCGACGGTTTGAAAACCTGCAAGGCGCTGACCAGCGACGGCACGATGGTCAATGTCACGCTCTGCTTCTCGGCAGCGCAGGCGCTGCTTGCTGCCAAGGCCGGCGCGACCTTCGTCTCGCCCTTTGTCGGCCGTCACGACGACAATGGCTTCGACGGCATGCAGCTCATCTCAGACATCCGGCTGATCTACGACAATTATGGCTATGAAACCGAAATTCTCGTCGCGAGCGTGCGCCACGGCATCCATGTGCTCGAAGCCGCGAAGATCGGCGCCGACGTGATGACCGCGCCGCCGTCGGTGATCAAGGGGCTGTTCAAGCATATCCTGACCGAAAAGGGCATCGAAGGCTTCCTCGCCGATTGGGCAAAGACCGGTCAGTCGATCTGACTGGCTTCGTCATTGCGAGCTTAGCGAAGCAATCCAGGGCGGTTTACGCGCGCTGGGTTGCTTCGCTAAGCTCGCAATGACGATGAACAGTTGACGTAAACGTCAACTCACCGCGATACTCGCCCGAAAGGGAGAGATTCGCAATGACCGATACCACCATCCTCACCGAACGGCGCGGCCACATCCTGATCGTCACGATCAACCGGCCCGAGGCGCGCAACGCCGTCAATGCCGCGGTCCACATCGGCATCGGCACCGCGCTCGAAGAGGCGGAAAACGACCCCGAAATCCGCGTCGTCGTCATCACCGGCGCGGGCGACAAGAGCTTCTGCGCCGGCGCCGATCTGGTCGCGCTGTCGCGCGGCGAAAGCCTCTACCCCGGCGATCCCGCGCAGCAGGCGTGGGGTTTTGCGGGCATGGTTTCGCACCCGATCTCGAAACCGATCATCGCCGCGGTCAACGGCTTCGCCTTCGGCGGTGGCTGCGAGATCGCGCTGATGAGCGATATCATCGTCGCCGCCGACCATGCGCAATTCGGGCTGCCCGAGGTCAAGGTCGGGCTGTTCGCGGCGGCGGGCGGCGCCTTCCGCCTCGCGCAGCAACTGCCGAGGAAGCTCGCAATGGAATATATGCTCACGGGCGATCCGATCCCCGCCGCGCGGGCGGCCGAATTCGGGTTGGTCAATCATGTCGTCCCGCTCGCCGACCTGCTCCCCACCGCGATCGCGCTCGCCGAAAAGATTGCCGGTAACGCGCCGCTGTCGGTGCAGGCCTCGAAGCGCGTCGCGCTCGGTATCGACGAAGGGCGCATCGCCGCCGACGCGCCCTATTGGGAGCATAACACGCGCGAACGCGGCGTGCTGATGCGCAGCGAGGATGCCCGCGAAGGCCCGCTTGCCTTTGCCGAAAAGCGCAAGCCCCAATGGAAAGCGCGCTAAAATGACGATGACCGATCCCGAGCGCATTCCGGTCATCATCGGCGTCGGACAAATCAACGACCGGCCTGACGATCCCGATCAGGGACTCGACTCGCTCGGGCTGATGGTCGCCGCGCTCAAGATCGCGGCGGACGATGCCGGCGTGCCGCTTGCCGACATCGACAGCCTCGCGATCGTCGACCAGATCAGTTTCCACCACCTCGGCAAGCTCTGCGAACCGCTCGCCGCCGCGATCGGCGCAACCCCCGCTGTCAACTATCAGTCCGCCGCGCCGCATGGCGACACGCCCGTACGCCTGCTCAACGAGGCCGCGAACCGCATCGGCGCGGGCGAGATCAAACTCGCGGCGATCGTCGGCGGCGAAGCGCTGCGCACCGCCGCGGGCCGCGCCGCCAAGGCCGCGAGCGGCGAGGACAAGAGCTATAACGCGGTCCGCAAGGTCGCGACGCGCCGCGAACCCAATTATGCGCAGAAGCACGGCCTCGCCGCGCCGGTCGACGTCTATCCACTCTACGAGAATGCGACCCGCGCCGCGTGGGGCCAAAGTCTTGCCGAAGCACAGTTCGAAAGCGCCGAGATCTGGTCGCGTTTCTCCGAGGTCGCCGCCGCGAACGACGGCGCTTGGATCCGCAAGCCCGCCTCGCCCGAGGACATCCTGAAGGTCGACGAACGCAACCGCCCTATCGCCTTTCCCTATTCGAAACTGATGGTCGCCAATTCATCGGTGAACCAGGGCGCGGGCTTCATCGTCGCCAGCCTCGCCGAGGCTTGGCGCCGCGGCATCGCCGAGGACCGCTTGATCCACATCGGCATGGGCGCCGCAGCGAAAGAGCCCGCGAGCATCCTGCATCGCGACCGCTATGATGGCAGCGTCAGCATGGAAACCTCGATCACGCGCACGCTCGAACTCAACGCGATGACCGCCGACGATTTCGATTTCGTCGAACTTTACAGCTGCTTCCCCTGCGTGCCCAAGATGGCGCGGCGCATCCTCGGCTGGCCGTGGGATCGTCCCGCCACCGTGTTCGGCGGCCTCACCTTCGGCGGCGGGCCGATCGCCAATTATATGAGCCATGCGATCGTCTCGATGGTGGAGAAGCTGCGCCACGAAGGCCGCTATGGCTTCCTCTTCGCCAATGGCGGCTTTGCGACCGACAATCATTGCATTATGCTTGGCAAGCAGCCGATTGCGGCCGCAAGTTTCCCGCAGGATTTCGACTATCAGGCCGAAGCCGAAGCGAAGCGCGGGCTGGTGCCCGAACTGGTCGAGGATTATGCGGGGCCGGCGATGATCGAAAGCTATACGGTCTTCTATGGCCGCGACGGAGCGCCGAAGGCCGGCGTCGTGGTGGCGCGCACGCCCGACGGCAAGCGCACGCTCGCGCATGTCGATGTGAGTGATGCGGCGATGCTGGCATTTTTGACCGACGGGACGCGGGAGCCCGTCGGCACGACCGGGCAGATCGTTGCGCTGGACGAAGGCTTTGGCTGGCGGGCGGTCTAATCCCCTTCGTCGTTGCGAGCGTAGCGAAGCAATCCAGGGCGGTTTACGCCTACTCTGGATTGCCGCGTCGCTTCGCTCCTCGCAATGACGAGGATTGTTAATTCAGGTCGAAACTCACCCCCTGCGCCAGCGGCAGCGTGTCCGAATAATTCAGCGTATTGGTCGCGCGCCGCATATAGGCCTTCCAGCTGTCCGAACCGCTCTCGCGCCCGCCGCCGGTCTCCTTCTCGCCACCGAATGCCCCGCCGATCTCGGCGCCGCTCGTCCCCAGATTGACGTTGGCGATGCCGCAATCGCTCGCCGCCAGAAACCGCTCGGCCTCGCGCATGTCGGTGGTGAAGATCGCCGACGACAGCCCCGCCGCAACGTCATTGTGCAGTTCGATCACGGCATCGAGATCATAGTAGCGCATGACATAGAGGATCGGCGCAAAGGTCTCTTCGAGCACCGGCCCGACCTGCCCCGGCATTTCGACGAGCGCGGGCTTCACATAAAAGCTCGCGCCTTCGCCAACGCGCTCGCCGCCGTGGACGACGCCGCCTGCATTGCGAGCAGCCGCCAAGGCCGCCTGCATCATCTCATAGGCCGCACGGTCGATCAGCGGGCCGACCAGCACCTCGCCCTCCAGCGGATTGCCAACGCCGACGCTCGCATAGGCGGCCTTCAGTTTCGCCACGAAACCATCGTAGATGCTGTCGTGCAGGAACAGCCGCCGCGTCGTCGTGCAGCGCTGCCCCGCGGTCCCCATCGCGCCGAACGCGACGCCGCGCAGCGCGAGATCGAGGTCGGCCGACGGCGCGACGATCACGCCATTGTTGCCGCCGAGCTCGAGGATCGCGCGCGCAAATCGGTGCGCCAGCCGCGGCGCGACCGCGCGGCCCATGCGCGTCGATCCCGTCGCCGACACCAGCGCCACGCGCCCGTCGTCGACCAAAGCCTCGCCCGCCTCGCGCCCGCCAATCAGCAATTGCGCCAAGCCTTCGGGCGCATCGCCGAAACGCGCCACCGCCCGCTCGAAAATTGC
Source organism: Sphingopyxis sp. JAI108 (assembly GCF_013410105.1). Classification (GTDB taxonomy): domain Bacteria; phylum Pseudomonadota; class Alphaproteobacteria; order Sphingomonadales; family Sphingomonadaceae; genus Sphingopyxis; species Sphingopyxis chilensis. The sequence continues at coordinate 766,823 of NZ_JACCCJ010000002.1, read as the reverse complement.
CTGCGTCGCGAGCGCGGTGAGCGGCGTCTTCTCCGACGGCTTCCACACAACACTGTTGCCGCAGACGAGCGCGAGCGCCGCGTTCCACGCCCACACCGCAACCGGGAAATTGAACGCCGAAATCACCCCGACGACACCCAACGGATGCCAGACCTCCATCATCCGGTGCCCCGGCCGCTCGGTCGCGATGGTGAGGCCGTAGAGCTGACGCGAGAGACCGACCGCGAAGTCGCAAATGTCGATCATCTCCTGCACCTCGCCCGCGCCCTCGGACGGGATCTTGCCCGCCTCGATCGTCACCAGCCTGGCAAGGTCGTCCTTCGCGGCGCGCAATTCTTCACCCCACAGCCGCACCAGCTCGCCGCGGCGCGGCGCGGGCACGTCGCGCCAGGCGCGGAACGCCGCGCTCGCCTTGCCCAGCGCCTCGTCCGTCGCCGCGACATCGACGACCTGCACCATGCCCAGCTGTTCGCCGGTCAGCGGCGTCACCGAGGGCATCGACCCTTCGGTCCACAGCGCCCGGCCCACCCCAAGTCCATCGAGCAGCCGCGCGACTTCCTGGCCCAATATCGTCATCATCTGTCCCTTCATCGGCGCCAGCGCGCCCTTGCAGTTTGTGGCTCGCGGGTTATCGCAGCCAGCAAGCGAGTCAAACCGAAAGCGGGAGAAGCAGACGTGTCCGACCTACCCCCCTCCGAACCGCTGGTTCCCGTCCCCGCCGACGCCGCCGCGAACACGCACTGCACCACCGCCGACTATGACCGGCTCTATGCGCAAAGCATCGCCGACCCCGACGCCTTCTGGGCCGAGCAGGCGAAGCGGATCGACTGGATCACGCCGCCGACGAAAATCGGCAACTGGTCGTACGACCCCGTCGAAATCAAATGGTATGAGGATGGCTTTCTCAACCTTTGCCACAACGCCGTCGATCGTCACGTCGCGGCGGGCCATGGGGACCGTATCGCGATCATCTTCGAGCCCGACGCGCCCGACGGCGAAACCCGGCACATCAGTTACGCCGCGCTGCTCGCCGACGTCGTCCGCTTCGCGAATACGCTCAAGAAAATGGGCGTCCAGAAGGGCGACCGCGTCACCATCTATATGCCCATGATTCCCGAGGGCGCGGTCGCGATGCTCGCCTGCGCGCGCATCGGCGCGGTGCACAGCGTCGTCTTCGGCGGTTTCTCGCCCGAGGCGATCCACGGCCGGATCGAGGATTGCGCCAGCGACTGGGTGATCTGCGCCGACGAAGGGCTGCGCGGCGGCAAGGTCGTTCCCCTGAAAGCCAATGTCGACAAGGCGCTAGAACGCGTCGAGGTGAAGGCGGTGCTCGTCATCGCGCATACGGGCGGCGACGTGATGATGAAGGAAGGCCGCGACCATTGGTACGACGCGCTCTCGGCCGACGTCGAGGCCGATTGCCCGTGCGAGCCGATGAACGCCGAGGACCCGCTCTTCATCCTCTACACTTCGGGTTCGACCGGCAAGCCCAAGGGCGTGCTCCATACCGTCGGCGGTTATAGCGTCTGGACCGCCAGCACCTTCTATTATGGCTTCGACTATCGCCCGGGCGAAATCTTCTGGTGCAGCGCCGATATCGGCTGGGTCACCGGCCACAGCTACGTCGTCTATGGCCCGCTCCAGAATGGCGCGACGACTTTGATGTTCGAGGGCGTGCCCAATTACCCCGACCACGACCGCTTCTGGCAGGTCGTCGACAAGCACAAAGTCAACATTCTCTACACCGCGCCGACCGCGATCCGCGCGCTGATGCGCGAGGGCGACGATTATGTGACGCGCCATGATCTCTCCTCGATCCGCCTGCTCGGCAGCGTCGGCGAACCGATCAACCCGGAGGCGTGGCGCTGGTATCATCAGGTCGTCGGCAAGGGCCGCGTGCCCGTGATCGACACCTGGTGGCAGACCGAGACCGGCGGCATCATGATCACCACGCTTCCGGGCGCGCATCCGATGCAGCCCGGCAGCGCGGGACGCCCCTTCTTCGGCATCCGTCCCGAGCTCGTCGATGCCGAGGGCAAGACGTTGGTGTGCGAACAGACCGGTGGCGCCGCCGAGGGGAATCTGTGCATCACGCACAGCTGGCCGGGGCAGGCGCGGACAATCTATGGCGACCATGGCCGCTTCGCCGAGACCTATTTCTCGACCTACAAGGGCAAATATTTCACCGGCGACGGCTGCCGCCGCGATACCGACGGCTATTGGCGCATTACCGGCCGCGTCGATGACGTCATCAACGTGTCGGGCCATCGCATGGGCACCGCCGAGGTGGAAAGCGCGCTCGTCCTCCACGACCTCGTCGCCGAGGCCGCGGTCGTCGGCTTTCCGCACGACATCAAGGGCCAGGGCATCTATGCCTATGTCACCCTCAACGCCGGGGTCGAGCCGACCGACGAGGTTGCCGCCGCATTGAAGCAGCAGGTGCGCAAGGAAATCGGCCCGATCGCGACCCCCGACCATATCCACCTCACCCCCGCACTGCCGAAGACGCGTTCGGGCAAGATCATGCGCCGCATCCTGCGCAAGATCGCCGAGAATGACTTCGGATCATTGGGCGACACCTCGACGCTCGCCGACCCGAGCCTCGTCGACGGGCTGATCGAGGGGCGGAAAAACCGGTAACGGTGCGCCATGGCGCCGTGTGTCCCCGCGAAGGCGGGGACCCATCTCCGGTCGTTTCAAAATCGCGCCGACCGGAGATGGGCTCCCGCCTTCGCGGGAGCACGCATTTTTGCCGGCCTCAACTGCTCTAAAAATGGAAGTCCGGCAGCTCGGCCAGCGCGATCCCGAGCGCCTCGGCCCAGCCGTGCGACACGCTGTGGAAATAGGCGTCGTCGCGCTCGAAACGCCGCTCGCGCACGGTCGCAAATTCGTCGCGCTCGTGAATCTTGAGGTCGATCGGCAAATCGACTCCCGCGTTCGCGCGAATCGTCGAATCGAACGAGACGCACAGCAATTTCACCGCGTCCTCGAACGACATCGCGGGATCGTATGAGCGGACGATGATCGGCCGGCCATATTTCGTCTCACCGATCTGGAAGAAAGGATTGTCCTCGCCCGCCTCGATGAAATTGCCTTCGGGATAGATCAGGAACAGCCGGGGCTCCGATCCCCTGATCTGCCCGCCGACGATCAGCGAGGCGCGGAACAGCGACTCCGCCGCAGGGCCCTCGTCATTGTGGCGCATCACGATGCTGCGCAGCGTTTCGCCGACGATCGTCGCGACCGCGAACATCGACGGCGCAGCGAGGATCGACGGATGCCGCTCCTCGGGCGCCTTCGTGCGCTCGTCGAGCAGGCTGACGACCGCCTGCGTGGTCGCGAGATTGCCCGCCGACATCAGCGTGATCACGCGCTCGCCCGGCAGCGTCCAGCTGCGCATCTTGCGGACCTGCGAGATGTCGTCGACACCCGCATTGGTGCGGGTGTCCGACATGAACACCAGCCCTTTGTTCAACCGCATGCCAACGCAATAAGTCATCGAACCCCGTAATCCCCGCCCCGATAATCCTGGATCGCCCCGGTCCGCTTATTGCTGGACCTGCAATTGGACAACCAGATTTTCTTGCGCCGCACCATAACGCATGCCGCGAACCGGGGCGGCGTCGCGATAGTCGAGCCCGGTCGCGACGCGAATATAGCGCTGGTCGGGCGAATGGCCGTTGCTCACGTCGAAGCCGATCCAGCCGATATGGTCGAAATGCGCCTCCGCCCAGCCATGCGTCGCGTCCTGATGCGTCCGGTCGTTCATCATCAGATAGCCCGAGACATAACGCGCCGGGTGCCCGAGGTGGCGCATCGCCGCGATGAAGATATGCGCATGGTCCTGGCACACCCCGCCATCCCCCGCCAGCGCCTGCTCGGCGGTCGTCTCGGCGTCGGTGACGCCGATTCGATAGGCCAGCCTGTCCAGGATCAGCGCCGACAGCACATGCGCGCGCTCGATATCGTTGACGAAGTCGCGGCCCAGTTCGGCGGTCAGCGAACGCACCCCGCGCCCCGCGCGCGTCAGCGGGGTCGGGCGCAAAAAGGTCCAGAGCGGCATCGCGCCGCGGTGCGGCCCGATCACTCCGTCCCATGTGATGAGTTCGACCTCGCCGGCGCAGCGGATGACGAGTTCGCTGGTTCCCCCATCGACCGACACCAGATCGACGCCATTGCCGTGATGGTCGGTATAGTGAAGCTGCTGCGCTCCGCCCTCGATCGCGATCGTCCAGTCGTGGATCAGTTGCTGCCCCGGCCGTTCCTTCGGCGTCAGCTTCAACTGCTGGAGCGCATAGCGGACCGGGCTGTCATATTGATAATGGGTGATATGTTCGACGCGCAGGCGCATGCTTACTCCACGAACCGGTAATCGCGCTCGATCTGCCGCGCGAGTGCGGCATTGGCGCGGAGGAACTCGGTGATGAACTCGTGCAGCCCGCCGTCGAAGATCGACGCGATCGGGCGCGTCAGCCGGTCGCGGCAGATCGACGCCCCCATGCGCACTGCATCGGTCTCCTCGCCATAAGCGTGCTGAAGCCACGCGAGATTGTCGTTCATCTTGTCGCAGCAGAAAGCCAGGCTGCGCGGCATCTGTTTATAGAGGATCAGGAATTCGGCGATCTTCAGCGCGCTGATCTCGGTTCCGTAGAGCCAGTGATAGGCGCGGTGCGCCGACACCGAGCGCAGGATCGTCTCCCACTGCACATTGTCGATCGACGTGCCGATATGCGCGACCGAAGGCAGGAGCAGGTAATATTTGACGTCGAGGATGCGCGCGGTGTTGTCGGCGCGCTCGAGGAAGGTGCCGAGGCGCGAGAAATTATAGCCGTCATTGCGCAGCATCGTCCCCGCAAAAGCGCCGCGCACCAATCCGCTCTGCTGGCGGATCGCCGCAAGCACGTCGGGCAAATCATCCTCGCGCACCTGCCGTTTCAGCAGCGCGCCGAGCGTCATCCAGCTCGTATTGATCGCTTCCCATGCCTCGCGGGTCAGATAGGTGCGAGCGGTGCGGGCGTTGTCGCGCGCCTGCTTGACAACCGACATGATGCTCGACGGATTGGCGGGATCGCGCAGCATGAAATCGACGACGCGCTGCGAATGATAATCCTGCTGCGTCTGCCGAAAGGCATAATCCTGCCCCGCAGTCACGAGCACCGATCGCCACTCGGCCGCCGCGGTGCTCGATCGGGTCAGTGCGATGCGAAAACCTGCGTCAATCAACCGCGCGTTGTTTTCGCTGCGCTCCAGATAGCGCGCCATCCAGTAAAGAGCACCAGCGGTTTTCCCTAGCATGGGGCAGCCCCCTCCGCTGAGGCCCCATCCATTTCGTCATTGCGAGGAGCGAAGCGACGCGGCAATCCAGAGTTGCGTAAACCGCTCTGGATTGTTTCGCTTCGCTCGCAATGACGGGGAAAGGGGACGATACGCACCATCAATCCTCCAGCACCCATGTATCCTTGGTCCCGCCGCCCTGGCTCGAATTGACCACCAGCGATCCCTTGCTCATCGCAACCCGCGTCAGGCCGCCCGGCGTGATCCTGATCCCCTGCGGCGACATCAGCACGAAGGGGCGAAGGTCGACGTGGCGCGGCGCAAGCCCCGCCTTGGTGAAGATCGGCACGGTCGACAGCGACAGGGTCGGCTGCGCGATATAATTGCGCGGGTTCGCTTCCAGCTTGGCGCGGAAGGCGGCAATCTCCTTCTTGCTCGCCGCCGGGCCGACGAGCATGCCGTATCCGCCCGACCCGTGGACCTCCTTGACCACCAGCTCGGGCAGCCGGTCGAGCACTTCCCTGAGATGTTCGGGCTCGGAGCAGCGCCAGGTCGGCACATTGGGCAGCAGCGCCTTTTCGCCTGTATAGAATTCGATGATGTCGGGCATATAGCTGTAGAGCGCCTTGTCGTCGGCGATCCCCGTCCCGGGCGCGTTGGCGATCGTGATCCCGCCGGCGCGATAGACGTCCCAGATCCCCGGCACGCCGAGCATCGAGTCCGGGCGGAAATTGAGCGGGTCGAGGAAATCATCGTCGACGCGGCGATAGAGGACGTCGATCGGCGTATAGCCCTGCGTCGTGCGCATCGCGACGCGGCCGTCGACGACGCGCAAATCATGCCCTTCGACCAGTTCGGCGCCCATCTGGTCGGCGAGGAAGCTGTGCTCGAAATAGGCGCTGTTATGAATGCCCGGCGTCAACACCGCGACCGTCGGCGTCCCATTGCACGCGGGCGGCGCGCAGGCGGCGAGCGACTTCAACAGCTTGAGCGGATAATCGCTGACCTCGCGCACCGAAATCTTAGCGAACAGCTCGGGAAACATCTGAAGCATCGTCTCGCGATTTTCGAGCATGTACGACACCCCCGACGGGGTGCGCGCATTATCCTCGAGCACATAATATTCGTCGGCGCCGGTGCGCACGATGTCGATGCCGCTGATATGCGTATAGACGCCGCCCGGCGGGTCCATGCCCATCATCATCGGCAGGAACGCCTCGTTGCGCGAGATCAGATCGACCGGGACGCGGCCCGCGCGCAGGATTTCCTGCCGGTGATAAATATCGTGGAGGAAGGCGTTCAACGCCCGCACCCGCTGTTCGATTCCGCGCGACAGGCGGCGCCATTCGTTCGCCGCGATAATGCGCGGGACGACATCGAAGGGGATCAGCCGCTCGTCGGCCTCATCCTCGCCATAGACATTGAAGGTGATGCCGGTGGTGCGGAAAAAGGCCTCGGCCTGCTGCGCCTTGCGCTGGATGCGCGCCGCATCCTCGCGGCTGAACCAGTCGGAATATTCGCGATAGGGCGACCGGACGTCGCCCCCCTGTCCCGTCATCTCGTCGAAAAAGGAAATGCGCCCGCCCTTTCCAAGCAACATGCCACCGTCCGACCGCGCGCGCCCTCGTGGGCGTGCGCGGCGCCGTCGTTCCTGCCTGCTGCGTCGCTTGTCTGGCTACGCGGCCGCCAAGCTTGTGAAGGCGATGCTAATCGCGCCCGCGCACCTTGGCAAGCGGCCTCGTGGCTCGGATTGATACGGTAACATCAAGGGCTTGCCGCGCGCCCGAAAGCGCGCGGCGGAGATAGGGTCAGATCGCCCCGTGGCAATGCTTGTACTTGCGGCCCGAACCGCAGGGGCACGGCGCGTTGCGGCTGATCTCGAGCGCGGCATAGGGATTTTCGCCCTCGGGCAGATCGGGCTTCGGCACCTGCATCGGCGGCAGCGTGTTCGCGATCACGCCCAGCGAGCCCGCATCGACGTCGGCGCTGTTATCCTCGCCCGTGAAGGGGTCGATGTGCGTGGTCAGGAAGTCGGGCAGGTCGGGGAGCGGCATCGGCTCGGGCTCTTCGAAGCGCAGGTCGATGCGCGCGACGGTGCGCGTCACATCCTCGCGGATATTCGACAGCATGCGCTCGAACAGCGCAAAGGCTTCCTGCTTATATTCGTTGATCGGCTGCTTTTGCGCATAGGCGCGGAGGAAGACGACCTGACGCAGCGCGTCGAGCGTCGAGAGATGCTCCTTCCAATGATGGTCGAGCGTCTGGAGCAGGATCGACTTCTCGATCCCCTTCCACGTTTCGGCGTCGACGAGTCCGGCCTTCTCCGCGGCGATCGCGTCGGCCGCCTGCTGGATGCGCTCCTCGAAGATTTCGGCGTCGACCGCGTCTTCCTGCATCCACTCGTCGATCGGCGGCGCCAGGTCGAGGATGTTCGCGACACGCTCCTTCATCGTCTCGACGTCCCATTGTTCGGGATAGCTGCCCGGAGGGCACGCATCGGCGACGATCGAGTTGACCGTCTCGGCACGCATCGCGGCCATCACCTCGTCGACGGTCTCGCTGTCGATGATCTCGCCGCGCTGTTCATAGATGACCTTGCGCTGGTCGTTCATGACATTGTCGTACTCGACGACCTGTTTGCGGATGTCGTAGTTGCGCGCCTCGACCTTCTTCTGCGCGGTCTCGATCGCCTTCGACAGCCACTTCGACCCGATCGCTTCGCCGTCCTCCAGATTCTTGTTCATCATCTTGGAGAAGAGCGTGTCGGGGCCGAAGATACGCAGGAGATCATCGTCGAGACAGAGGTAGAATTTCGACAGGCCGGGGTCGCCCTGTCGCCCCGAACGGCCGCGCAGCTGGTTGTCGATGCGGCGGCTCTCGTGGCGCTCGGTCGCGAGCACGAACAGCCCGCCTGCGGCCTTCACCGCTTCGCGCTCGGCCTCGACCTCGGCCTTGATCCGCGCGATGCCGGCGTCGCGCTCGGGGCCTTCGGGCAGATCCTTGAGCTCGTCGTCGATACGGAATTCTTCGTTGCCGCCGAGTTTGATGTCGGTGCCGCGGCCCGCCATGTTCGTCGCGATCGTCACGGCACCCGTGCGGCCCGCCTGCGCGACGATATGCGCTTCGCTCTCGTGGAAGCGCGCGTTGAGGACGCTGTGCGGCACCCCTTCCTTTTCAAGATAGGAGGAGAGCAGCTCGGACTTCTCGATCGACACCGTGCCGACGAGCACCGGCTGGCCGCGCTCGTTCGCTTCGCGGATCGTCTTGGCGATCGCGCCGAACTTGTCGTTGATATTCTTGTAGAATTCATCCTCGTCGTCGATGCGCGCGATCGGGCGGTTGGTCGGGATGTTGACGACATTCATCTTGTAGATGTCGAAGAATTCGGCGGCCTCGGTCGCGGCGGTGCCGGTCATCCCCGAAAGCTTGGGATACATGCGGAAATAATTCTGGAAGGTGATCGAAGCCAGGGTTTGATTTTCGGGCTCGATCTGCACGCCCTCCTTCGCCTCGACCGCCTGGTGCAGCCCGTCGGACCAGCGGCGGCCGTCCATCATGCGGCCGGTGAATTCGTCGATGATCACGACCTTGCCGTCCTTGACGATATAGTCGGTGTCGATCCGGAACATCTGGATCGCCTTCAGCGCCTGGTTGACGTGATGGACGACCTGTGTGTTCTCGATGTCATAGAGGTTGTTGCCCTGAAGCAGGCCCGCGGCTTCGAGCAGCCGTTCGACATGTTCGGTGCCGTCTTCGGTCAGGTTGATCGACTTCGACTTCTCGTCCTTCTCATAATCCTCCTCGCCGAGCTGGAGCACCACCTCGTTGACGCGGATATAAAGCTCCGACTTGTCGTCGGTCGGGCCCGAGATGATCAGCGGGGTGCGCGCTTCGTCGATCAGGATCGAATCGACCTCGTCGACGATGCCGAAGTTGAATTCGCGGTGGACCATCTGCTGGCGGTCGAACTTCATATTGTCGCGCAGATAATCGAACCCCAGCTCGTTGTTCGTCGCATAGGTGATGTCGCTGTTATAGGCGTCGCGGCGCTGCATCTCGTTGAGGTTGGGGACGATGATCCCCGTGGTCAGGCCAAGGAAGCCATAGACGGTGCCCATCCACTCGGCGTCGCGGCGGGCGAGATAGTCGTTGACGGTCACGACATGGACGCCCTTGCCCTCGAGCGCGTTCAGATAACAGGGCAGCGTCGCCATCAGCGTCTTGCCCTCGCCCGTCGCCATTTCGGCGATTTCGCCGCGGTGGAGCACAACGCCGCCGATCATCTGGACGTCGAAATGGCGCATGCCGAGCGTGCGGACCGCCGCCTCGCGCACCGTGGCGAAAGCTTCGGGCAGGATGTCGTCGAGCGTCTCGCCGGCGCCCAGCCGGTCGCGGAATGTCTGCGTCTGCGCCTGCAGCCCAGCGTCATCGAGCGCCTGCATCGCGGGTTCGAAGGCATTGATCTTGTCGACGATCTTGCGGATCGAGTTGACGTAACGGTCGTTGGACGAGCCGAACAGGCTCTTGGCGAGGCCAGAAAACATGGAATTTCCCTTGGATTTAGAATGAAATGGCGGCGTTTTTCAGCCGCAAGACAGATGAAACGGGCCTCATCGCGAGGCGGCGCCCTGAACAGGCGCGAACGACCCGGCGCTATTCTAGTGCGCGGTCGCTACCGGTCAGCAGACCGGGCAGATACGGCGGAGCCGCCTTGCGCGGCTTGCCGCTGCCGGTCGACGTGCGCCGCGGCGCGGTGTTGGTGGTGGGGCGGCGCTCGGTATCGTTCGCTTCGGTCTTGCCCGTCGTTTCGGCCAGCAGGACCAGCGCCCCCATCGCCGCCGGAACGGCAGGCGCGGCAACTGCCCGGTCGGCGGTCGCCAGGCCGGTCAGCAATGCCAAAAGGGTCAACAATAACCGCAAGAATCGCCCCTCTATACGTCCGGGAGCGTGGAATATTGCGCCCCGTCCCCTGAACATAGGGTGAAAGCCGCGCGGCGTCTAGAGGGCGGGGGCTTTGGCGGGCTCCGTCAGACCGGGATTCAACCCCTTCACTTCGATCAGAAAGCTCTTGGGCTTCTTGAACAATTTGCTTTTGCGATTGACCTGCAAGCCGACGACCTCGGCCAGCTCCATCACGAAATGGACGCAGTTGCGCTTGTTCAGGCTGTAACTCGGCTGCTCGCGGTCGCGCCATTCGGCGACCTTCGCCAAGACCCGCCCATAGGTCGCATCGTCGACCGTAACGTCGAACTGGCGGTCGCTCTTGTCGATATAGTCGGGCTTCGACGATTCGACCTTGCCCTTCACCGACCCGAACAGGATCGCGGGGCTGACCGAAACCGCGGTGAAGCCGTAATTGGCATCGACCGCCTCGCCAGTCGCGTCGAGCCTGCCCTTCATCACGATGAAGGCGTGCGGAAATCGGTCGCCAAAATCATGGCTGTAAAAGCTCACGACCACTTCGGCGCGCGCGGGGGCGGCGAGGCCCGCGCACAGCATCAGCAGCGACAGGATGATAGAACGAAGGCCGCGGGTCATCCCCGCCCTCTTAGCCATCGGCGCCGGATATTGCCAAGCCGCGATTGCCGCTTGACCCTGACATCGACTTCGCATCATGTCTCATTGACATCAATGTAAGGAGGGGCCGGATGGCACGGAAGGCGATTTTCATCACCGGGGGCGGATCGGGCATCGGCCGGGCGGTCGCGCGCCATTTCGCGGGGCAGGGCTGGTTCGTCGGCATCGCCGACGTCAACCGCGCCGGGATCGATGAAACCGCCGCGCTGCTTCCCGAGGGCGCGTCGTCGCGCCACGTCATGGACGTGCGCGACCGCGACCAGTGGAGGGTCGCGCTGGACGATTTCGCCAGCGTGAGCGGCGGCCGCCTCGACGTCCTCTTCAACAACGCCGGCATCGGGTCGGGCGGGCAATATATGGACATGGCGCCCGAGGAGGCCGACCGGCTGATCGCAATCAACTTCGGCGGCGTCGTCAACGGCATCTATATGGCGCTGCCGCTGCTCAAGGCGACGCCGGGATCGGCGATCCTCAACACCGGCTCGGCGTCGGGCTTTTACGGCGTCGGGGGGCTCGCGGTCTATTCGGCGACCAAATTCGCGGTGCGCGGATTGACCGAGGCGCTCGAGATCGAATTCGCCAAACACAGTATCAAGGTGCGCTCGCTGATGCCCGGCTTCATCGACACACCCTTGCTCGATCAGGTCAGCGCCGACAGCAACGAACCCGCGCGCAGCCGCCTGTCCGCCAGCGGATTCGAGATTTCGCCGGTCGAGGACGTCGCAAAGGCGGCGTGGGATGCGGTGCATGGCGACCGCGTGCATATGCCCGTCGGCAAGATGGCGCGGCGACTGTCGCGCCTCGCGCGCTGGTTCCCCGGGCTGATCGCGCGCCAGTCGAAAAAGATCGACGGCCTGGGCGCGGCGGCGCATTGAGCCCAAAGTCGGCTTTGGGGTGGAAAGCCGACGTGGGATGTTAACGCCGGACCCGCGCTTTGGTCGCACTTCCCGTTGACGCATATTCTTCGGGCAAGCGATGTTTGTCACGCAAATCAAATTTGCGGTTCCCCTTTATCGCATGGGTCCGGAGCAATCGGTAACCGCGCCAAGCTACGAACGCCAGCCAAGCCAAGCTTGCGGCAAATGCGAGGCATATCGCCGCCCATGCATTCGCCGAAAATGGCCGCTCAACGACTATGAACGGTGCCGAAGCAATCGCCATTGCGATGAGGAGAGATGCAGCGCCCGAACGAATGGCGCCGGTCTTCGACAAGTCCCAATCTACGAATTTCCGAAGGCGCATATAGGGTTTCATGCGGTCATAATGTCCGATTGGGTCGATGTGCGCAATCGGTCGCCAGCCGCCGTTCGCCTTACGACTATTTCCCCGTCCCGCAGGTCACCGACCCGCTGCCGACATTGCGCACGGTGCACACAGGCCGCCCGAGCACCACAACCTTGCCGATCCCGCGCGACGTGACTGCCGCGCTCTTGACCGCGCGCAATATATGATCGCCCGCGCCCTCGCTGTCGCTGATCAGCGCGCCGACCGACAGCGAGCCGGCATCGACGACGCCCGCGCCCGACAATGTCATCTGCGCGGTCTTGGCCGCACCGCCGAGCGTCATCGTGCCGTTGCCGATCATCGCCACTTGCAATCGGTCGGCCGCGATCGCGCCAACGTCCAGCCGCCCCGGGCCGCGCAGCCCGACCATGGCACGCTGCCCCTTCAGCGTGTCGATCCGGAGCGACCCCGCCCCGGCAAGCGTCGCGCTGTTCAAATTGGCGGCGTTCACCCGCACCGTCACCGGTCCCCGCGGCGCCCCGCGCTTTTCATCCCCCGCGAACTGGCGCTGGCTGATCACCAGCCGTCCGTCGCGGCTTTCCAGGCTCAGCCGGTCGAGGGCGTCCTGCGGTCCCGTCGCCACCGCGCTCACCGGCGCGCGCGTCACCACCTCGACCGCGACGTCGGCGCTGACCTCGATCGCCTCGAAACTGGTCAGGCCGAAGCGTTTCTCGGCCGCCGACACGGGGCCGGCGAGCGACAGGAGCGACAGGGCGGCCGCCGCGACAGCGACGCCCCTTGCGAAATATGGCAGGGCGCTGGTCATGGTGCTCCCCTAACCTTTTCGGGCCGGCAGCACCATAGGCGCCTCAGTTGCAGGTCGCGGTGCCCGACCCCATCGTGCGCGTCGAACATTTGCCGCCGCCGCCGATCGTCGCGTCGCCCGACCCCAGGATCGAAATGTCGGCGCTGCTGCTCGCTTTCGCATCGACGTCGCCCGATCCGGTGATCGACACGTCGAGCGTCGTCGCGGCGAGCCCGCCCGCCGCGATGCTGCCCGATCCGGTCACGTCGAAATTACCCGACCCGATCGTTCCGCCACCGACCTCGATATCGCCCGATCCCGATATCGTGATCTTGGCGCTCTTGCCGTTCAGCGCGCCGACCTTGAGGTCGCCCGATCCGGTCACGACCGCCTCGGCCGCGTCGCCATCAACCGCATCGGCGTCGATCTCGCCCGATCCGGTCAGGCGCACGGCGCGGAGCGCCGGCATGGTGATCGCGATCTCGACATCATCGTCGTCGCCGCTGAAGCTGAAACCCGAATTCTTGCGTCCGATCGACAGCATGTCGCCGTCGAGTTCGATTTCCAGCTCGTCGATCACCGCCTTCGGCCCCTTGGCGGTGATCGAGAAAGCGTCGCCGCGGCGGATCGTCACATCGTCGGGACCCGCGACCTTGACGCCGGTGAAGCCCGTGAGGTCATAGGCCTGCGTCGTCGCCGGTCCCGCATCGACCGTGCGCGTGCCGCCCTTGCCGTCGCTCGTCACCTCGGCGCTGCACGCCGTAACGGTCATCGCGAGAGCCAGCGGCAGAACCGCCATCGTCCAGTTACGCATCGAGAATCTCCTTTGTGTATTGCTTACGTAACACACGCTTGCCACCGCTGTCCAGCGCAAGCCGCCATCTTGTCGCCACCTTCGTGGCGCAAAGGCGCGCATCCTTCAGGAAAGAGACGATGAGCGTAGCCTTTCGCCGCGAGAGCGACGACGAACATAAAGAACCCGAGTTCGAGTGGCCGATTCCTGTCGGCCCCAATCTCGTAACGCCACGCGGCCTCCGTCTGATCGGCGAAGAGGTTGCGCGTCTCAACACCGCAATCGCCGCCGAAACCGACGGCGACGCGCGCAAAAAGCTCCAGCGCCGACTTCGCTACCTCCATACGCGTCAGGCGACCGCCGACGTGCAGGCGCTCCCCGGCGACGATGTCGTCGGCATCGGCAGCCGCGTGCGCTATGCGTTGGGCGGCTCCGAGCGGGTCGTCACGATCGTCGGCCATGACGAGGCCGACCCCGCAGCGGGCCGCATCGCCTTCACCTCGCCGCTCGGCCGCGCCTTGATGGGCGCCGAGGCGGGCGACATGGTCGCATTTCAGGGACGTGAGGACGCCATCGAAATCCTTGCCGCCACCGCCGATCCGGAGGTCTTGGCATGAAAGACAGGTTCGAACGCCACAAACAGCCGTGGACCGCGGCCGAGATCGACAAGCTCCACACGCTTGCGAAAAAGGGCATGGCATTGAAAGCCATCGCCAAGGCGCTGACGCGCAGCGAGGAATCGGTGAAGACACGCGCCAAGGCCGATGGCCTGTCGATCGCAAAGCTGCACTGACGCATCCATGACCGCCCCCGATTATGACGCCATCGTGCTGGGTGCCGGCGCGGCCGGGCTGATGTGCGCCGCGGTCGCGGGGCAAAGGGGGCGGCGCGTCCTGCTGCTCGACCACGCTGATCAGGTGGGGAAGAAAATCCTGATCTCGGGCGGCGGGCGCTGCAACTTCACCAATATCCACACCGTCCCCGACCGCTATATCTCGGCGAACCCGCATTTCGCGAAGTCGGCGCTCGCGCGCTACACCCCCGCCGACTTCATCGCGCTCGTCGATCGCCATGGCATCGCGCACCATGAAAAGACGCTCGGGCAGCTCTTCTGCGACGGCTCGGCCAAACAGGTCGTCGCGATGCTGCTCGACGAATGCGCGAAGGGCGGGGTCGAGGTCCGCTGCGACCAGCCGGTTCGCGAAGTGACACATGCGGATGGCAAATTCCGGGTGATTTTCGGCGACCAGCCCTTCACCGCCGCCAACCTCGTCATCGCGACCGGCGGGCCGTCCATCCCGAAGATGGGCGCGTCCGGTTTCGCTTACGACCTCGCCCGCCAGTTCGGCCTCAAGGTCGTCGAGCCGCGCCCCGCGCTCGTCCCGCTGACGCTTGGCGGCAACGATGTGCTGTTCCGTGACCTCTCGGGCGTCGCGACCCCCGTTGAAGCGCGCGCAGGCAAGGCGGCGTTCCGCGAAGCCGCGCTTTTCACGCACAAGGGTCTGTCGGGACCTGCGATCCTCCAGGTCAGCAGCTACTGGCGGCACGGCGAGCCGGTGACGATCGACTTCCTCCCCGACGCCGGGCCGGGCTGGCTCATCGAAACCAAGCGCGTGCGCCCGCGCGCGACGCTCGCTTCGGCGCTCGCCCTTCCCGACCGCCTCGCGCAGACGCTCGCCGAACGCCTCGCGCTTCCCGGCGAACTCGGCGCGTTGACCGATCGCAAGCTTGCCGACGCCGAAGCGCGCCTCAAGCGCTGGCCTTTCCACCCCAACGGCACCGAAGGCTTCGCCAAGGCCGAGGTCACCGTCGGCGGAATTTCGACCGCGAACCTGTCCTCGCAAACAATGATGGCCAAAAGCGTGCCGGGGCTGTATGCGGTCGGCGAAGCCGTGGATGTCACCGGGTGGCTGGGCGGCTATAATTTTCAATGGGCTTGGGCCAGCGGGCACGCGGCGGGCCAGGCCCTTTAGGAAAAACCCACATAATTCTTCGTCATGCCGGACGCGCTTCGGCATCCATGACCCAATTTTCGATCCCGGGCGACAGACCCCGGGGCAAGGCCGGGGCAGCGAAGACACAACCGCGGCGCCTTTGCTGCTCAGGATAAGAAGAACAACATGCCTTTCGAACAACTTTCGCCCGTCCTTGCGGACGCCCTCACCGCGCGCGGCTATGAAGCGCTCACCCCCGTCCAGACGCAGGTCACGCAAGACGAAGCCAAGGGCCGCGACCTCCTCGTCTCCGCCCAGACCGGCTCGGGCAAGACCGTCGCCTTCGGTCTCGCGATGGCCGACGAACTGCTCGAAGACGGCCGCCTGCCCTTCGCAACCTCGCCGCTGGCGCTCATCGTCGCGCCGACGCGCGAACTCGCTCTGCAGGTCAGCCGCGAACTCGCCTGGCTTTACGGCAAGGCCGGCGCGCGCATCGCAACCTGCGTCGGCGGCATGGACGCGAGCAAGGAACGCCGCGCCTTGGGTCAGGGTGTGCAGATCGTCGTCGGCACCCCCGGCCGCCTGCGCGACCATCTCGAACGCGGGGCGCTCGACCTCAGCGCGCTGCGCGTCGCCGTGCTCGACGAAGCCGATGAAATGCTCGACATGGGCTTTCGCGACGATCTGGAGGAAATCCTCGACGGCACCCCCGCGACGCGCCGCACTTTGCTGTTCTCGGCGACGCTCCCCAAGCCGATCGTCCAGCTTGCCAAGCGTTACCAGCAAGACGCACTGCGTATCTCGACCGTCGGCGAAGACCGCGGCCATGGCGACATCGCCTATCAGGCGGTGACCGTCGCCCCCGCCGACATCGAAGGCGCGGTCGTCAACCTGCTCCGCCTGCACGATGCCGAGACCGCTATGCTGTTCTGCGCGACGCGCGACAACGTCCGCCGCCTTCATGCCAGCCTTGTCGAGCGAGGCTTTGCCGCCGTCGCGCTGTCGGGCGAGCATAGCCAGAACGAGCGCAATCAGGCGCTGCAAGCGCTTCGCGACCGTCGCGCCAAGGTCTGCGTCGCGACCGACGTCGCCGCGCGCGGCATCGACCTGCCGACGCTCAGCCTCGTCATCCACGTCGAAATCCCGCGCGACGCCGAAGCGCTCCAGCACCGTTCGGGCCGCACCGGCCGCGCCGGCAAAAAGGGCACCGCGGTCATCATCGTCCCCTATCCGCGCCGCCGCCGCGTCGACGGCATGCTGCGCGGCGCGCGAATCGAGGCCGAGTGGATGGACGCACCGACCGCCGCCGATGTGCGCGCGCGCGACCAGGAACGGTTGATGGAGAAATTGCTCACGCCGCAAGAGCATGAACCCGAGGATCTCGAACTCGCGCAGCGCCTGATGGCCGAGCGCACGCCCGAGGATATCGCCGCCTCGCTCGTCCGCTCGCACCGCGCGCTGATGCCGCCGCCCGAGGATCTGCTCGACAACGGCCCGCGCGGCCGCGACGCCGCCGGCCGTCCCGAGCGCGGCGAGCGTTTCGAGCGCCCCGAACGTGGCGGCGATCGCCGCGAGGGGTTCGAGGACGCCGTCTGGTTCCGCCTCAACATCGGCCGCCACCAGAATGCCGATCCGCGCTGGATCCTGCCCCTGCTCTGCCGCCGCGGCCATGTGAGCAAGAACGAAATCGGCGCGATCCGCATCGGCCCCAAGGAAACGATGTTCAACATCCCGCGCGCGATCGCCGACCGCTTCGCCGAGGCCGTGACGCGCACCGCAAATCAGGATGGTGAAGACGACAGCGGCGTGTCGATCACGCCGGCCCCCGACGGCCCGACCTATCCGCCGCGCCGCGACAAGTCCCCGCGTGATGGGGCGCCGCGCGGCAATTTCGCTCGTGCGCCCGGTGGCGATCGCGGGTTCGGCGATCGCTCGGGACCGCGCGGTCCGCGCGCGCCGGGCAGCAACACCGAACGCTACAAGCCCAAGCCCTACGGTCAGCGCAGCCCGCGCCGCCCGTCGAAGTAAAACCGAACCCCTCCCCTGATGGGGAGGGGCTTTTGTCGCACCGCTATTGCACTCGCCTCCCTCGCCCACCAGATGGACCGGACAGCAGGAGAGCGGCGGATGAAAGCGATCGAAGCCTTTATCGAAAGCCAGGGCGGGCCCGAGGTCATCGACTGGCGCGAGGTCACGCTCGGCGAACCCGGCCCCGGTCAGGTCCTCGTGCGACAAACCGCGGTCGGGCTCAACTATCTCGACACCTATCACCGCGACGGCACCTATCCGATCGAGCTTCCCGGCGGGCTCGGGGTCGAGGCTGCGGGCGAGGCGATCGCAATCGGCGCCGACGTTCACGGCATCCGGCCCGGCGACCGGGTCGCAACCTTCGGCCCGCAGCGCAACGCCTATGCGTCGGCGCGGCTCGTCCCCGCATCCTCGCTTTTCAAGCTGCCGCCCGGCATCGACGATGAAACCGCCGCCGCCGCGCTGCTCAAGGCTTGCACCGTCGAGATGCTCGTCGAGCGCTGTGCCAAGGTCGAAGCGGGTTCGACGGTGCTCGTCCATGCCGCCGCCGGCGGCGTCGGGCTGATCCTCGTCCAATGGCTGAAGGCCATCGGAGCCACGGTCATCGGCACCGTCAGCACCGAAGCGAAGGAGCATGCCGCGCGCGAGGCGGGCGCCGATCATGTCATCCGCTACAAGGCCGAAGATGTTGCCGCGCATGTCCGCGAAATCACCGACGGCCAGGGCGTGCCCGTCACCTTCGACGGCATCGGCATGGCGACCTGGGCGACCTCGCTCAAATCCACCGCGCGCCGCGGGCTCATCGTCAGCTATGGCAACGCCGGCGGCCCCGTCACCGGCGTCAACCTCGGCATCCTCGCGCAGCATGGCTCGCAGTTCGTGACGCGTCCGACCCTGTTCGATTATTATCACCTGCCCGGTGAACGCGCGGCAGGCGCCGACCGGGTGTTCGAAATGATCGAGGGCGGCGCGGTGCGGATCACTGTCGGTCAGCGCTATTCGCTGGAAGATGCGGCAAGGGCGCACGCCGATCTGGAAGCCGGGCGGACGACCGGATCGAGCCTGCTGATTCCCGAACACCCCTGAACCCCTCCCGCTTGCGGGAGCGGGGAGGGTTCGCGGCGCTAAAGGCTTTTCCCCCATCCCCGCCCCGAAGAGAGGGAGAAATTACGCCTTCAACCGCTCCGCGTGCCAGGCGACATGCTCGGCCATGAAGGTCGAGATGAAATAATAGCTGTGATCATAGCCCGGCTGCATGCGGATGTCGGCCTTCTGTCCTGCCCGCCCGCACGCTTCGACCAGCAATTCGGTCTTGAGCTGTTCGGTCAGGAAATTGTCGGCATCGCCTTGGTCGACGAGCAGGTCGGGCACGCGCAACCCCTGATCGAGCAGCGCGCACGCATCATAAGCGTGCCAGTCCTCGCGGTCATCGCCAACATAACCGCCGAGCGCCTTCTGGCCCCACGGGCACTGCGACGGCGCGACGATCGGCGAAAAGGCCGAGACCGAGCGGAAGCGGTCCTGATTGCGCAGGCCAATCGTCAGCGCGCCGTGCCCGCCCATCGAATGCCCCGTGATCGCCTGCCGCGTCAGGTCGGCGCTCGCGAAATTGCGCAGCACCAGCGAGGGCAGCTCATCCTCGACATAGGAGCGCATCCGGTAATGTTTCGCCCACGGCTCCTCGGTCGCATCGACATAGAAGCCCGCGCCCATCCCGAAGTCATAGGCCCCGTCGGGATCGTCGGGCACATCCTCGCCGCGCGGGCTGGTGTCGGGCGCGATGAAGATCACGCCATGCTCGGCGCAGGCGGCGCGATATTCGCCCTTCTCCATCACATTGGCGTGGGTGCAGGTCAGCCCCGACAGATACCAGAGTACCGGCAACTTGGCGCCGTGGGCATGATCCGGAACGAAGACCGCAAAGGTCATGTCGGTGCCGGTGGTCGTGCTCGCGTGCTTGTAAACGCCCTGCGTGCCGCCATGGCTGCGGGTGGTGGAGATGGTTTCGAGGATCATGCTGCTTCCTGAACGGGGGTGGGTGCGGTCACCGGATCATGCCCCCAATGACGCAGCAGGTCGAGGATCGATCCGCCCGACAGCCCCAGCGTCGCGGTGTTGCGGAGCGGGTGGACGTTGACGGCGGGCGCGGTCGCCAGCGCCGCATCCAGCACCACGGTAACGCTCCCAGGCTGCGCATTGATCGCCGCGAGCGGCGTCACCGACCCCGGCGAAATGCCCAGCAATCGCTCCATATCGCCAGCCTTGCCGAAGCTCACGCGCTTGCTGCCGATCGCGGCGGGCAGCGCCTTCAGGTCGACGCGCGCATCCGACGGCACGGTGACGAGCCAAAATGCCCCGCCCGCATCCTTCAGGAACAGATTTTTCGTATGCGCCCCCGGCATCGCGGCGTGCACCGCGTCGCTTTCGGCAACGGTGAACACCGCATCATGCTCATGCTCGGCGAAGGGGATGGCAAGTGCCTTCAGGTCCGTTCGCAATCCCGCTTCGCCGCGCATGATCGAACCTCACACGATGCGGTGCAGCGCGCAGAGCTTGTTACCCGAGGGATCGCGAAGATAGGCGAGATACATGGCGCCGAACCCGCCTTCGCGCACGCCCGGTGGGTCTTCGATCGCGGTGCCGCCGTTGGCGACGCCCGCGTCGTGCCACGCCTTGGCCTGCTCGGGCCCTTCCATCGCAAAGCCGATCGTGCAGCCATTGCCTGCGGTCGCCGGCTCGCCGTCGATCGGAGGCCCGACGAGGAACAGTCCGCCATTGTGCACATAGATCAGCCGGCCCTTGTCGTCCTGGATCGCGGGCTTGCCGCCGATCGCCTGAAAGGTCGCGTCATAGAATTTTCGCGCCGCTTCGATGTCGTTCGCACCGACCATATTGTGACTGTACATGGCTCTCCGCTCCTCCTGATTATCGTTGCGATTCACTACCTATACCCGGCGTCACCGGAAAACCACCGTCTTGCGGCCGTCGATCAAAACGCGCTGCTCGGCGACCCAGCGCACCGCGCGCGCCAGCACCTGCGCCTCGGTGTCGCGGCCGATGCGGATCAGCTCATCGACACCGTCGCGATGATCGACGCGCTCGACCGCCTGCTCGATAATCGGCCCCTCGTCGAGGTCGCTCGTTACGAAATGCGCGGTCGCACCGATCAGCTTCACCCCGCGCTCGTGCGCCCGATGATAGGGTTTCGCGCCCTTGAAACCCGGCAGGAAGCTGTGGTGGATGTTGATGCAGCGTCCCGCGAGCTTCGCCGACAGATCCTCCGACAAGACCTGCATATAGCGCGCCAGCACCAGATATTCCGCGCCCGCCTCGGCCATGATCTGCAGGATCGCCGCTTCCTGTTCGGCGCGGTTGGCATCGCTCACGGGCAGGTGATGAAAAGGCACCCCATGCCATTCCGAAAGCCGCCGCTGCGCTTCGTGGTTCGACACCACGCCGGCGACGTCGATCGCCAGATTGCCGGTCGACCAGCGATGCAGCAGATCGTTGAGACAGTGGCTGCCCTGCGACACCGCGATGACGAAGCGTGGCTTGACGCTGGTGTCGCTGATCCGCGCTTCCATCGCAAAGCGGCTGACGATCGGCGCGAAGGCCGCCTGCACGCCCGCCAGGTCGACGGGAAAGTTCGACCCCGCACCGCGAAACTCGACGCGCATGAAAAAGCGCCCCGAACCCAGGTCGGCATATTGCTGGCTGTCGAGAATGAATCCGTCGCGTGTCGCAAGCAGCCCCGTCACCGCGGCGACGATGCCCACCGCGTCGACGCAGCTGAAGGTCAGGACATAGGGTCCGGTCACATCAAGGCTCCCCAATTCACGTCATTGCGGGCGAAGCGAAGCAATCCAGGGGCTTTACGCAGGCTCTGGATTGCCGCGTCGCCTGCGGCTCCTCGCAATGACGAAGCTTGGCGACGAACGGAACCGCTTCTTTAATATACCACCACCGAACGGATACTCTCGCCCGCGTGCATCAAATCGAAGCCCTTGTTGATGTCCTCGAGCCCCATGACGTGGGTGATCATCGGGTCGATCTCGATCTTGCCGGTCATGTACATATCGACGATCTTGGGCACGTCGGTGCGGCCCTTGGCGCCGCCGAAGGCGGTGCCGCGCCAGTTGCGCCCGGTGACGAGCTGGAACGGACGCGTCGCGATTTCCTTGCCCGCCTCAGCGACGCCGATGATGATCGAGGTGCCCCAGCCGCGGTGGCAGGCTTCCAATGCGGTGCGCATCACTTCAGTGTTGCCGGTGGCGTCGAAGGTATAGTCGGCGCCGCCGTCGGTCAGCCGCACGATCGCGGCGACCGTGTCCTCGCGGCTCATGCCCTTGGTGTTCAGGAAGTCGGTCATCCCGAACTTGCGGCCCCATTCCTCTCGGGCCGGGTTGATGTCGACGCCGATGATCTGGTTCGCACCCGCCAGCCGTGCACCCTGGATCACGTTCAATCCGATGCCGCCAAGCCCGAACACGACGACATTGTCGCCGACCTGCACCTTCGCGGTGTTGATCACCGCCCCGACCCCGGTGGTGACGCCGCAGCCGATATAGCAGCTCGACTGGAACGGCGCGTCCTCGCGGATTTTCGCGACCGCGATCTCAGGCAGCACGGTGAAGTTCGAAAAGGTCGAGCAGCCCATATAATGGAAGATCGGCTGGCCCTTGTACGAAAAGCGCGTCGTGCCGTCGGGCATCAGCCCCTTGCCCTGCGTCGCGCGGATCGCGGTGCACAGGTTGGTCTTGCCGCTGAGGCAGCTTTTGCACTGGCGGCATTCGGGGGTGTAGAGCGGGATGACATGGTCGCCGGGGGAGACGCTGGTGACGCCCGCGCCGACCTCGCGCACGACGCCCGCGCCCTCATGGCCCAGCACGCTCGGGAAGATGCCCTCGCTGTCGAAGCCGTCGAGCGTGTAGGCGTCGGTGTGGCAGATGCCCGTCGCCATGATCTCGACCAGCACTTCGCCCGCCTTGGGGCCTTCGAGGTCGAGTTCGACGATTTCGAGCGGCTTCTTCGCTTCGAATGCGACGGCGGCGCGGGTCTTCATGGGGCGGTCTCCTTCTCGGCGGCTCCAATCAGGCAAATGGGGCGGCAATGCAAGATGCTCCTATCCTCGCTCTCGCTCCTCACTTCGTCATGCTGAACTTGTTTCAGCATCCACGGCCCGGCGCTATCCCGCCACGACGGCGCCAGTTTAATTTTCGCACAAAGCCACGAAGCCACAAAGATGTCGCGCCTGCCGCGAAGCGGCTTTCCCCTGCCATCGTGCGGCCTGCCGCACCGTCGACAAGGAAAAGGGCCTGCCGGCCCAAGCCTGCTTCTTCGTGGCTTTGTGGCTTTGTGCGAAACAAAAGAACGCGGCGCACAAGGACAGGGCGGGCCAAGAGCCCTCAAGCAAGGCCAAGGGTGACGAGGGTTGATAGGATGAGGGTTTGTGAGGTTGCCTGCGCCTACCCTGCTCGCGTCACCCCGGGCTTGATCCGGGGTCCATGACTTCAGCGCCGCCGTGGATCCCGGATCAAGTCCGGGATGACGATGGAGGAGAGGTTGCGCTCGTCTCGCTCCTCGATCCCCTGCGCCCGCAGGAGGAACCCGTCTGGGCGGTCTATCCGCAGTGGCGGCACTTGCTGCCGAAGGTGCGGCTACTGATCGACAAATAGAGGGAGGAATTGCCCAGAGCATTGCAGCGGAGCAGGGCAATGTAATTCAAAATGGAGATTTTATTGAACGACGTTTCAAGCACTCGTTAGGAACAACTCGCCACAAGTGAGTTCGAACTCCATCGAGATCAGAAGAGGCAAATTCGATGCACCGCCATTTTTCGCGATATCTGATCATATTGGCCGCTACCGTTTCCATGACGGTCACGTCTTCCGCCCACGGCGACACGCCCCACGACCCGGACGCTTATAATTGCTTAGAGGAACTGAGAAGCACCGAGTTCGGGACGCTGCAAGCCTATGTCTACGCCAACAAGCGAAGCGATTACCTATCCTTCGAAGGCGAGTGGCGCACCGACTTTAAAAGCGTTCCCCGGATCAGGGTTTTCTGGAACGGCAGGGCCTTCTCGCTAGACAGGGATCTCAAAAGGGGACGATTCCATATCACTTACAGCGGCATAGTTTCCGCAAACAAGGTCAGAATCCATCTCGGCGGTTGTCCTAGAAATCGGGATGCCTGCAAGGGCGGCGCCGATTACACGTCGGCCTTCGAGCAGAATAGCGGCTATCTTCGGGCCTCGCTCAACTGGGACGATGCGGTTTCGATCGGACGGGGGCAGGGCTATCTCTATATCCAGATTCAGGATGAAGTCGGCGCTGTGCTTCGCGAAGACAAGCTGCCGGTCGCAACCCTCTTGGCGGTCGAAAGGGAGATGGGCCGGTTGATGGATGCCGTTTCCGAAAAACAAGCGCGGCTCAAAGATAGATGCAGGGAGCGCGAGCCCCTCAACACTCCACCACACTAACCGCCAGCCCGCCCTTCGACGTTTCCTTATATTTGTCGCGCATGTCGCGCCCCGTTTGCAGCATCGTCGCGATCACCGTGTCGAGGCTGACGACATGCGTGCCGTCGCCGATCATCGCGATGCGGCTCGCGTCGATCGCCTTGATCGCGCCCATCGCATTGCGCTCGATACACGGGATCTGGACCAGCCCGCCAATGGGATCACAAGTGAGGCCGAGGTTATGCTCCATGCCGATCTCGGCGGCATTTTCGACCTGCGCGTTAGTGCCACCCAAGGCGGCCGTCAGCCCCGCCGCCGCCATCGAGCAGGCGACTCCGACCTCGCCCTGGCAGCCGACCTCGGCGCCCGAGATGCTGGCGTTGCGCTTATACAAGGCACCGACCGCGCCCGCGGCGAGCAGGAAGGTGCGCACGCCCGCTGCATCGCCGCGATAGCCGCGCCGGTAGAAGCGAATCACCGCGGGGATGATCCCCGCCGCGCCGTTGGTGGGCGCGGTGACGACCTTGCCGCCCGCGGCATTTTCCTCGTTCACCGCCATCGCCCACAGGTTGATCCAGTCCATCATCGCGAGCGGGTCGATCAGATTGGTTTCGTGGCGGTTGCGGATGTCGTCGGCGATCTGCGGCGCGCGGCGCTTGACCTTCAATCCGCCGGGCAGGACGCCGGTGCTGCAGCAACCGGCGTCGATCGAGGCATCCATCGCCTCGGCGATCGCATCGATACCCGCCGTCACCTCGTTCGGCGGGCGGTGACGCACTTCGTTGGCGAACATCATTTCGGCAAAGCTGAGGCTCGACGCCTTGCCCATCGCGATCAAGTCGGCGCCCGAGGTGAAGGGATAGGGCAGTTCGACCTCATCCTCCGCCCCGCGGCTGTTGCGCCCCGCCTCATCCTCGTCGACGACGAAGCCGCCGCCGATCGAGAAATACATCCGCTTGGCGAGGATTTCGCCGTCGCCGTCGCGCGCGGTAAAGCTCACCGCATTGCTGTGGAAAGGTTGCCGCTGGCGCATCTGGAAATGGAGGTCGCGCGCGGGCTGAAAGCGCGCCCGGACACGTCCGAGCAGATAGAGGAAGCCTTCGCTTTCCGCCCGGTCCCAATGCGCCTTGATCGCGGCGAGGCTGGTCGAGGCGGGGATTTCGCCCGCGAGCCCCGCGACGATCGCGGTGTCGGCGGCGTGGCCCTTGCCGGTCAGCGCGAGTGAACCGTAAAGGTCGGCCTCGACATGCGCGGTCGTCGCGAGCAGCGCCTGCTCGTCGAGCCAGACGGTGAAACGCCGCGCCGCGACCATTGGCCCGACGGTATGCGAGCTGGAGGGACCGACACCGATTTTGAAGAGTTCGAACAGGCTGATCGTCATGGCGGCGCCTATAGGCGAAGCGCTATCGTCGGCATAGGCCTACCTAATATATGAACCCGACCGCGCCATTCTTCGTCATTGCGAGGAGCGACGCGACGCCGCAATCGCCAGCTTTCGGCCTTGCGGAAGGCATCGGGCTGGAGATTGCTTCGCTTCGCTCGCAATGACGCTAGTTACGCCGGATAGGTCCAGGTGCCCTCGCGCGCGAAATTCTCCGCCGCGAAATCCCAGTTGAGCAGCTCGTCGACCACCGCATCGACATAGGCCGGGCGCAGATTCTTGCGATCGATGTAGTACGCATGTTCCCACACATCGATCACGAGCAGCGGCTTGATGCCCGCGACCAGCTCGGTGCCCGCATCGTGCGTGTCGGTGACCGACAGCGTGCCGTCGCGCGCGACGAGCCAAGCCCAGCCCGACGCGAAATGGTTGACCGCGGTTTCCTTGAGCTTCTTTTTCAGGTCATCGAGCGAACCGAAATCGCGGTCGATCGCGGCGGCAAGGTCGCCTGCGGGCGCGGTCTTCGCCGGCGACAGGCTGTTCCAATAGAAGGCGTGGTTCCACGACTGAGCGCTGTTGTTGAACAGGCCCTTGTTGCCCGAACCTTCGGCGTGGTGGATGATTTCCTCGAGGCTCTTGCCGGCGAGGTCGGTGCCCTCGATCGCGGCGTTGGTCTTGTCGACATAGGCCTTGTGGTGCTTGCCATGGTGCGTCGCCAGCGTGTCGGCCGAGATATGCGGTTCCAGCGCATCCTGGGCATAAGGCAGGGGAGGATGGGCGATCGTCATGGCAGTCTCCTATGTTTTGTGGGTCTTTGCGGCCTTTAACTCGGTATCGCGGGCCAGGGTTGCAACCCCGTGACGGGGAAATTTTCATCCCGTCATTGCGAGCGAAGCGAAGCAATCCCGAGCGGTTACCGCACGCTCGGGATTGCCGCGTCGCCTTCGGCTCCTCGCAATGACGAAGAAAACTAAGTCACCATTGCCAGCAACGTCGCGATCCGGTCCGCCTCCTCGGCGGGCTTGTCGCGGCGGATGCGAGATATGCGCGGGAAGCGCATCGCGAGCCCCGACTTGTGGCGTTTCGATGCGTGGATCGAATCGAAGGCGACTTCGAGCACGAGCGACTTTTCGACCTCGCGCACCGGGCCAAAGCGGTTCAGCGTGTTGTCGCGCACGAATTTGTCGAGCCACTTCAATTCCTCGTCGGTGAAACCCGAATAGGCCTTGCCCACGGGGAGCAATTCGCCCGCGTCGGACCAGCATCCAAATGTATAGTCCGAATAGAAGCTCGCGCGGCGGCCGTTGCCGCGCTGCGCATACATCATCACGCAGTCGGCGGTGAGCGGGTCGCGCTTCCACTTGTACCACAGCCCCGCGCGCCGCCCTGCGACATAGGGCGCGTCGCGGCGCTTGAGCATCACCCCCTCGATCGCGGCATCGCGCGCGCCGGCGCGGCGTTCGGCAAGGTCATCGAAATCTCGCGCCTCGATCACCTGCGACAGGTCGAAATGGCTGTCGGCGAGGCGCGGCACGAAGGCTTCGAGTTGCCGCCGCCGCTCGGACCACGGCAGGGCGCGCAGATCATCGCCGTCGATACCAAGCAGGTCATAGACGCGGACGAACGCCGGATAGTCGGCGAGCATCTTCTTCGACACCGTCTTGCGCCCGAGCCGCTGCTGGAGCGCGTTGAAGCTCGCTGCTTCGCCCCCCTGCGCCTCGCCGCGCACGAGCAGTTCGCCGTCGATCACCGCATCCTGGTCGAACGCCGCAACCAGTTCGGGGAACGCCCCGCTGATCTCCTCGCCACCGCGGCTGTAGATGCGTGTCTCGCCGCCGCCCCCAATCCCCCCGCGCACGATCTGGACGCGAATGCCGTCCCATTTCCACTCGGCGGCATAATCGGCAAGGTCGACGCTTTCCTCCTCGAGCGGGTGCGCGAGCATGAAGGGGCGAAAAAAGGCGACGTCCTTGAGGTCGGGGCGCTCGGCGCGTCCCTCGCCCCACGCGAACAGCGGCGCATAGGGCGGCGGGATCGCGTGCCACAGCTCCTCGACATCGTCGACGGGCACATCGAACGCCTGCGCAAAGGCTTGTTTCGCCAGCCGCGCCGACACCCCGACGCGCATTCCGCCGAGCGCAAGCTTGAGCAGCGCATAGCGCCCGTCGGCGTCGAGCCGGTCGAGCAGCGAGGCGACGACGGCGGGGGCGTCGCTGCGGCTTGCGGTCGACAGTGCATCCACGGCGGCCGAAACCGTGAGGTCGTCCTTCTTCCCCGGCGCATCGGGCCACAGCAATGCTGCGGTTTCCGCCGTATCGCCGACGAAATGCCGCGACAGGCGGAACAATTCCTCATCAATCCGCGTCGCCAGCAACGTCCGCACCGTCCCCGCCTTCACCGCCGGAAAGTCGAGGCTTTCGGTCAGCGCCGCGATCGCCCAGCCGCGATCGGGATCGGGCGTGTGGCGGAGATAATCGACGATCAGCGCGAGCTTCGTATTGCGCGAACGCGTATAGATCAGCCGGTCGATCAGGGCCGCGAAGCGCTTCACGCCTCCTCCTCCAGATCGCGCCCGACGAGATGCAGCGCGCGCGCCTTGCGCTGGGTGAGTTCGCACCAGCGCAGCAGTCCGTCCTCGCTGCCGTGGGTGATCCAGCTTTCCTTCGGGTTCACCTCGCTGATCGTGGTGGTGAGTTCATCCCAGTC
This sequence comes from Sphingopyxis sp. JAI108, assembly GCF_013410105.1. GTDB lineage: Bacteria > Pseudomonadota > Alphaproteobacteria > Sphingomonadales > Sphingomonadaceae > Sphingopyxis > Sphingopyxis chilensis. Next base: position 738,641 of record NZ_JACCCJ010000002.1, on the reverse strand, counting down.
GGCATGGTCCGAAATGACGAGCGGCAGTTCGACCATCCGTTGCCGCGCGCGCTGGCGCACGCGCATCCATCCCGACGCCATCGCGGTGACGGGATCGGGCAGCCGCCGCGACCAGCGGTCATTGAGCGCCGAGGGCGGCGCGAGGATGATCTGCCCCGCCATCTCGGCCTTGTCGGTCTCACTGACGAGACGGAGTTCACCGAGATCGACGCCATGAACCGCATAAAGCTGGCACATCTTTTCGAGCGCACCGTGGATATAGATCGGCGTATCCCACCCCGCACCGCGCAGTTCAGCGATCACCCGCTGCGCCTTGCCCAGCGCATAGGCGCCGACGAGCACCGAACGATCGGGCTCTGCCCGCACCGCGCCGATCAGCTTGGCGATCTCATCCGATGTCGGCGGATGGCGAAACACCGGCAGCCCGAAAGTCGCCTCGGTGACGAAGATGTCGCACGGCACGACTTCGAAGGGCTTGCAAGTCGGGTCGGGCCGCCGCTTGTAATCGCCGGTGACGACGATCCGCTCGCCGGCATATTCCATCAATATCTGCGCGCTGCCGAGCACATGCCCCGCAGGGTGGAAGCTGAAGCGTACCCCGCCACGCTCGAACCCGTCGCCATAATCATACGCCTGATTATGGCTCGCCTCGGTGTCGACGCCGTAACGCAGCGCCATGATCGCCAGCGTCTCGGAGGTCGCATACACCGCGCCATGGCCGCTGCGCGCATGGTCGGCATGGCCGTGCGTCACCGCGGCGCGCTCGACCGGGCGCGAGGGGTCGATCCACAGGTCGGCGGGCTTCACATAAATGCCGCCGGGATGCGGCTCGATCCAGTGCTTCGCCTTCGCCATCAGGCGGCGAGTTTCCGCGCGCGGATCAGGTCGGCGACGAAGGCTTTGCGCTCCTCGGCGGCGCGTGTCCGGTCGGGCAGGCGCAGCAGGAAGGACGGATGGATCGTCGCGATCAACCTCGCCCCCCCTTCGAGTTCGTGCACCGATCCGCGCATCGACTTGATGCTCGCGCTCTTGCCCGTCACCCCGCGCAGCGCACTTCCGCCCAGCGTCACGATCAACTCGGGCTGGACGAACGCCCGTTCCTTGTCGAGCCACCAGCGGCAAATATCGATTTCGGCGCTCGTCGGATTCTGGTGCAGCCGCCTTTTGCCGCGCGGCTCGAACTTGAAATGCTTGACCGCATTGGTGAGGAATAGCCGCGTGCGGTCGAGCCCCGCTTCTGCGAGCGCCTCGTCGAGCAACTGTCCCGCCGGGCCGACGAAGGGCCGCCCCTGCAGATCCTCCTGGTCGCCCGGCTGCTCACCGACGAGCATGATCCGCGCGCGCTCCGGCCCCTCGCCCGCCACGCCCTGTGTCGCGTTGCAATAAAGTGGGCAGCGCGTGCAGCGACCGACCGCCTTCGCCAATTCGGCGAGCGATGTCACATCCTCGGTCAGGGCCAGCTCTTCGGGCACGCGGGTTCGCCATTTCTCCGTTCGCGGGTTCGCAGCCGAAACGGCCATTTCGCGCATCCGTTCCACCCGCGCCCCCGCGCCCGCGAGCAAGGGCGCAATATCCTGTGCCTCGGGCAGGTTCTTCCAATATTTCTTGGGCATCTCGGCGCGCATCGCGTCGATCTTGACCCGCGCGGGATTGAAGATCGCGCCATAATAGGTGCGCCATTGATCCTCGACGACGTCGCTGTCAGGCACCTCGTCCTTCGTCCCGCCCGAACCGTAGACGAGCTGCTCATTCCGCCAGATCGCGCGCGCATCGGGCGTTACGATCGCCCAGTCCATCCCATAGAAGCGCCGCTGAAAGAAGGGCGCGGTCAGCCGCACGATGCGATGCGTCGGCTCGAACCACGCGGCGAAACTCTCGCGCCCCGCCTCTTCGCCCAGGCGGCGGAAACGCACAAAGGCATGCATCTTGTGCACATCGCGGCGGATCGCCTTGTCCGCCCCACGCAGCCAGTCGACGTCCGGGTCGGTCGTCCGCGCAAGCAGGTGCCGGTCGCGCGCCACGCGCCAGACAATGCGGTAAAGCCGCGCGGGCGCTTCGGCATCGCGGTGGCAGATGACGCGCTCGGCAATCTCGACCAGCGCGCGCGGCAGACTGAGCTGCCCTGCGGGCGCCGCCACGATCTGGTCGCTGAACAGCGACGCCCCCTCGCCGCTGCCACGCCAGCTCACATCCTCGGGCGCGACGCCGTCCGCGAGCAGGCTTCGTGCGGCGCTTCGCCATTCGGCAAAGTCGCCGGGTTCGGCGAGCACAACCTCCCTCACAGCCCGAGCGCCAATTGCTCTGCCGGGGGCGCAAAGCGGGCGCGCAAGTCGGCGCTGTCGGTGAGCTTGCCCGGCCGCCAGTCGGGGGTGACGATGAAGGGCAGCAATTTCTTCACCGATGCGGTGAGCTTCGCCACGTCGCCGAGCCTGAGCTTGCCCAGCCGCCGCGCCGCGACGATGCGGTCGACCGCCTTCGTTCCCAGCCCTGGCACGCGCAGCAGCAGTTCGCGCGGCGCGCCGTTGATATCGACGGGGAATGCCTCGCGCCGCTGGAGCGCCCACGCGAGCTTGGGGTCGATGCTGAGGTCGAGCATCCCCCCGTTTGCGCCCTCCATGATCTCGGCGCGCTCGAAGCCATAGAAGCGCAGCAGCCAATCGGCCTGATAGAGCCGGTGCTCGCGCATCAAGGGCGGGCGCACCGGCGGCAGGTCGCTGCTCGCATCGGGGATCGGGCTGTACGCCGAATAATAGACGCGGCGAAGCTGATAGCCCGAATAAAGGTTCGTCGCGGTCTTCAAAATATCGTCGTCGCGCGCGCTATCGGCGCCGACGATCATCTGCGTCGATTGCCCCGCGGGCGCGAAGCGCGGCGGCTTCGCCTTGCCGATCAGCCGGCTTTTCGCCGCCTCGATCGCATCGTCGGCGCCGACGCGCACCGACGCCATCGTCTTGCGGATCGTGTCGGGCTTTTTCTCGGGCGCGAAGCTCGAAAGCCCCGCCTCGGTCGGCAGCTCGACATTGGTCGACAGTCGATCAGCGTAAAGACCCGCCAGCGCGATCAGCCCCGGATCGGCGCCCGCGATCGTCTTTAAATGGATATAGCCTTGGAAGCGATGCTCCTCGCGCAGGATGCGCGCGACCTCGACGAGCTGCTCCATCGTATAATCTTCGGACCGGATGATCCCCGACGACAGGAACAGCCCCTCGATATAATTGCGCTTGTAGAAATCGAGCGTCAGCGCGACCACCTCCTGCGGGCTGAAGCGCGCGCGCTCGACATTGCTCGACGCGCGGTTGATGCAGAAACGGCAGTCGTAGATGCAGAAATTGGTCAGCAGGATTTTCAGCAGCGAGATGCACCGCCCATCGGGCGCATAGCTGTGACAGATGCCCATGCCCTCGGTCGAGCCGATCCCCTTGGTCCCGGTCGAATCGCGCTTCACCGTTCCCGACGACGCGCAGGACGCGTCATATTTCGCCGCATCGGCGAGCACGGCCAGCTTTTCGAGAATCGCTTTCGCGGACATGCCCCATGGCTAGCACGGGAACATATGATGAACAAATAATCTGGGTTAAGCCGCCTACGCCTCGCGCCACCGCGCGGGCAGCGTGATGTCGACGATCAGCCCGCCCGGCTCCCAGTGCCGCTCGATCGTACCGCCGAGATTATTCTTCACGCTCCGCTCCATCAGCAGCGTACCGAAGCTGGTGCGGTCGGGGGCGACGACTTCGCGGTCGCCGCCGCTTTCGGCCCAGGTCAGGCGGAACATGCGATCGTCGCCACCCTCGGCATCCTGCGTCCAGCTGACATCGACCTGACCGTTCGCGCCGGTCAGCGCGCCATACTTCGCGGCATTGGTCGCGAGTTCGTTGAAGAAGAGCGCCATCGCGACCAGCGCGTTTTCGGGAAGCAGCAGGTCGGGCCCCGACCAGCGGATGCGCGGAAAGGCCGCCTCGACCTCGCGCATCAGCGCGTGCATCGATCCGGTCATGAAATTCGCGCCGAGCAACACATTCTGCGCGCGATTGAGCGCGTCGAGGCGGCTGCTGATCCGCTCGACATAATCGTCGACGTCGCGCGCCGCGTGGCGCGTGAGCGAGATGATCGCGCCGACCGTCGCGAACAGGTTGCGCATCCGGTGGTGCAGTTCGCGCATCAACAGATTGGCGTTTTCCTGCCGGCTTTTCTGTTCGGTGATGTCGATGCTGACCCCGGTCAGGATCGCGTCATCGGTCTTGACGTCCCAGTCGGCGTGCACCGCGATCCAGCGCACGCCGCGTTCGGGGTGCTGGATGCGATATTCGGTCGCATAGTGCGCGCCGTTCGCGACCGACTCTCCGAGCACGCTGCGGACCGCGTCGCGGTCGTCGGGGTGGAGGCGGTCGAAAAAGCCGTCGACCTGCGCGAGTGCGGTCGCATAGTCGGCGCCCCAGAGTTCGGCGGCCGCGCCGCTCCAGTGGATCGTGCCGGCACGCGCATCGTAGCGCCAGGTTGCGATCCCCGAAAAATCGAGCGCGCGTTCCAGCGTGCGCCGCGCCTCGTCGCGCTCGCTGACAATACGCCGCAGGTCGGCCTCGGCCATGATGATCCCGGCGAAATCCTCCAGCCGTTCGAGTTCGGTGGCGGTCAGCGGCGCCCGCTCCTCGCGGTCGATCAGGCACAATGTGCCGAGGATCGCGCCGTTATAGGCGCGAAGCGGAACGCCCGCATAGAAGCGGATATGAAGGTCGCCGGTTACGAGCGGATTGTCACGGAAACGCGGATCGTCGGTCACGTCGGTGACCATGAGGGGGCGGCCCTCGGTGACGACATATTGGCAAAAACTGATGTCGCGCGGCGTTTCGCTCACGTCGAGCCCGTGCGCCGACTTGAACCACTGGCGGTCGTCGTCGAGCAGCGACACCAGCGTGATCGGCACGCGATAGAGGTCGGCGACCATCTTGGTCACGCGGTCGAACGCCTGCTCGGGCGGAGTGTCCATGATGCGATATTCGCGAAGCGTATCGAGGCGCAACCGCTCGGACCGTTTCGCCTCCTCGCTGGCTCCATCCGACAATTGCTGTCCCCCGCCGCCCTGCAAGGGCGCCTCATCGCTGAAATCCCCGGGCCGCCGCTCTGCCATGAATATGGTCCCTACAAAAGCATCCTCGCCGCGCAACAATAAAGTGGCGACATTCCACTCACTTAAATCACAGCTTCATCGCGTCCCGGCTAAATCTACGCTTAAGCGTGCGACAAGTTGCAGCCGACCGTATCGCTTTTTCGCCGCCCGGCACGGGAACCGACCCGCATCAAGGAGCGTATGACTGCTCTCAAGAGGGAGGTTTTTTGATGACATTGGGTGAGGAAATTCGTGGCCATCTTCCCTATCTGCGCCGCTACGCGCGCGCGCTGACGGGCAGCCAGCAACATGGCGACAATTTCGTCCACACGACCCTCGAAGTCATCGTCGCCGCGCCGGACGAATTCCATAGCGGCGACGGCACACGCATCGACCTCTACCGCAACTTCCACCGCATCTGGGAAAGCGCTTTCATCGACGATGGCGAAGGCGGCGACGATGACGAGCATCCGCTGGTCCGCGCCGCGCACCGACGCCTGGTCCAGATCACCCCGCTCGGCCGCCAGATCCTGCTGCTCACCGCGCTCGAAGGCTTTTCGGTCGAGGAAGCGGGCCTGATCACCGGCACCGACGGCGAGACCGTCGAAGCGCTGCTCGCCGATGCGGTGGGCGAACTCGACCGCGAATCGCGGACCTCGGTCCTCATCATCGAGGACGAGCCGCTGATCGCGATGGAGCTCGAGCAGATCGTCCGCGACCTCGGCCACCGCGTTGCGGGGATCGCGACGACCCATGAGGATGCGATCGCGGCGTTCCAGGAAACCGACGCCGGCCTCGTCCTCGCCGATATCCAGCTTGCCGACGGATCGTCGGGGATCGATGCGGTGCAGGACATTCTTGCCATCGCGCCGGTGCCGGCGATCTTCATCACCGCCTTTCCCGAAAGGCTGCTCACCGGCGGCCGCGTGGAGCCGACCTTCCTGATCTCGAAACCGTTCCGCGAGAATACGGTGCGCGCCGCCATCAGCCAGAGCCTGCTCTTCACGCCGCAACTGGCGGCCTGATCTGGCGAGAGCGGCACCGGCCGGAAATGAATCTCAGTCCAGCGAAGGGCCGTTCGCGGTCAACTGGTCGACATTGTCCATGATCGTCCGGAACACCTCGCTCGACGCCATCGCGTCGGTGCTCCGCCGCGGCATCTCGCCGCTTTCGAGAATCGCCTGCAGCGCGGCGCGGCCACGCGACACGCGGCTCTTCATCGTGCCGACCGCGCAGCCGCAGATCGCCGCGCCTTCCTCATAGGATAATTGCCCCGCCCCGATCAGTACCAGCGCCTCGCGCTGGTCGACGGGCAGCAGCAGCAGCGCGCGCTGCACGTCGGCGAGGTGCAGGCTGTCGTCCTGGTCGTCGGGTGCGACGAGCAGCCGCTCGGCCGCCATCTCGTCATATTCGGCGGTGAATTTCTTGCGCCGCATCTGGGACAGGAAGCAGTTGCGCAGGATGACGAAGGCCCAGCTCTTCATACTCGCCGGCCCTGGAATATATTGCTCGCGCGCTTTCCACGCCTTCAGCATCGTTTCCTGCACCAGGTCGTCGGCAAGGTCGGCGTTGCCGCACAAGCTGCGCCCGAACGCGCGCAGATGCGGCAGCATCGCGGCGAGTTCGCGCTTGAAGCTGGCATCGTCGAGCGGTCGAGGCGTTACGTCGTTGATAAAAAGGCCTTCGTCTGGCGATGATCGGTCATGTCACGACCGGCTTAGCGGCTTGACATCGCATTGCAAGCGCACCGCCGGGTCACGCGAACCGCGGCCGGCGCCCGAGCGCGATGAAATTCGCGAAAATCCGTTCGTCCTCGGCGTCGATCCGGCCGTTGACGGCGAGCCGCGCCAAGCCATCGTCGCGCCATTCGAAACGCGGGTCATAGAGCATCGCCCATTCGGCGAAATTGCGCGTCTCGACCGGACGGCGGCGCACTTCGATCATGCCGCTGTGGCGCGGGTCGCCGCGGATGACGGTCAGGCAGGCGTCGACCTTTTCGTCCGGCCCCTCGAGAAGCTGCAGGAAATTCCGACCATTATAGACGAGCGCCCCGGTTAGTTCGTCGCGCATATTGTTGCGGCGTGCCGAAACGAGGATCGCCGCAATATCTTCGTCGCGGATCAAGGGATCGGCGACACTTACATAGGTAACGGAAAGCAACAGGTCACCTCCTGGGCGCCGGCCACGGGGCTGGCAAAGCGTGACCCCTCACATCCCCTCGCATAGGGCCGGTGTGACTTCTTGGCAACGCATTCGTCGCAAAAAACAGAGTGGATGGGAACCCGCGGCCCTTTTCCTCGTTGCTCTCGCATGGCTACGCAAGGCAACAACAGGATGAACGGGAAGGGCCCCCCGCCCCCGGATGTCGACGCCCCGCGCCGCGCGAACGGAAGTTTCCCGGGAACGCACGGCGACGAATGGCATCGCACGCTTACCGGCCGGCAGGCGCCGGAACCGGTCAGCGCAAAGCTCCGCATGATCTACGGCAATGTCGTCGCCGAACAATTGCCCGACAACATGCTCGAACTTCTTTCGCAGCTCGATCAGAAAAGTCCGAAACAATAATGACCGGACCCAACGCCGCTGCCTCGCAGCCGCAGGCCGACACCCTTTCGGACAGCGAGTTCAAGGCGTTGCTTGCCGGCGTCATTCCGCACCTGCGCGCCTACGGACGCAGCCTCTCTGGCAATCCGGACCTCGCCGACGACCTGACGCAAGACACGATGGTCAAGGCATGGGCTTCGCGCGAGCGCTTCGAACGCGGCACGTCGATCAAGGCGTGGACCTTCGTCATCCTGCGCAACACCTTCCTGTCGCAGATGCGCCGCAACAAGTTCGTCGGCGAATATGACGAGACCGCGGTCGAACGCACCATGTCGACCCCGGCAAGCCAGGAAGACAGCGGCGAGATGGCCGACCTCCAGCGCGGCCTGATGGAATTGCCGCAGGACCAGCGCGAAGCGCTGATCCTCGTCGGTGCGGGCGGTATGTCATACGAAGAGGCCGCGAGCATCTGCGATTGCGCGCTCGGCACGATGAAGAGCCGCGTCTCGCGCGCGCGCGCCGCGCTCGAGGAAATCATGAACAGCGGCCAGTTCTCGCAAAAGCGCGCCGACGCGCCGCCGTCGAGCGAGGCGGTCGATGCGATCATGGACAGCGTCGAGGCGATCACCGCGCGGCGCGAGTCGGCGAACCGCTAAAGCGCTCTCGACTTTGCGACAGGCCGCGGTCAGAACGAGATGTCTTCCCCAGCAAAGCGAGCCGTCCCGATGAAGAACCTGCCCCCCCTCGCCCTGATCGCCGCGCTCGCCGTCGCTGCCTGCACGGCGCCCGGCGCGAGCGAAGCCGCCCCCGCCGACACCGCAAAGCTCGACGCCTCGGGCGCGCACCCCGCGACCCCGCTCGCCGAGGCGCCCTTCACCGTTCAGGAAATCGCGAGCTTCAACGAGCCTTGGGCGATGACCTTCGTCCCCGGCACCCGCGCCGCGCTGATCACCGAGAAATCGGGCAAGCTGAAACTCTGGCAGGAAAATGGCCCGACGCAGGATGTCGCGGGGGTTCCAGCCGTCGCCTATGGCGGCCAGGGCGGTTTCGGCGACGTCATCGTCGCCCCCGATTTCACGACAAGCGGCACCGTCTATCTGAGCTGGGTCGAAGCCGGCACGGGCAAGAATTTCGGCGCGGTCGTCGGCAAGGCGAAGCTGGTCCAAGGCGCCACGCCGCGGCTTGAGGGTCTCCAGATCATCTGGAAACAGGATCCGAAAGTCGAAGGACGCGGCCATTTCTCGCACCGCCTCGCCTTCTCGCCCGACGGCAAATATCTCTTCATCGGCTCGGGCGAACGTCAGAAATTCGACCCCGCGCAGGACATGAAGGCCAATCTCGGCAAGACCCTGCGCCTCAATCCCGACGGCAGCGTGCCCTCCGACAATCCCTTCGCCGATCAGGGCGGCGTCACCGCGCAAATCTGGTCGCTCGGCCATCGCAATATCCTCGGCCTCGCCTTCGACGCCACCGGCAAGCTCTGGAACCAGGAAATGGGCCCGAAGGGCGGCGATGAGGTCAATCTGGTCGAGGCGAAGGCCAATTACGGCTACCCGATCGTCTCGAACGGCGATCATTATGACGGCAAGGATATCCCCGACCACCCGACGCGCCCCGAATTCGCGGCGCCGAAACTATGGTGGAACCCCGCCGTCTCGCCCGCCGGCCTCGCCTTCTACGATGGCGACCTCTATCCCGGCTGGAAAAACAGCCTGTTGATGGGTGCGCTCTCGGGCGAAGGGCTCGTTCGGATGAGCATCGACGGCGAGACGCTCCACAAGTCCGACCGCTGGGACTTCGGCAAACGCATCCGCGAGGTCGAGGTGCGCGATGACGGCTCGGTCTGGCTGCTCACCGATGGCGAGGACGGCAAGCTGGTGAAGCTCGTCCCCAGGAAGTAGCGGCGCGCCGACTTTCGCCGCGGCGCAACTATCCCTATATCGGCCCCATGATCCGCGGCTTCCTCACCCGGCGCGCCGAATGGCCCGCGCGCATTCCCGATCCCGACGCCTTGCCGCCGCTCACGCTTTTGTGGCGCGAGATCGGATCGCTGGCGCGCGCGGTGGGCGGCCGCATCCGCCCGTTGCCGCCCGAACCCAACCCCGACAGCGAGCACCCGCCGGTGATGGTATTGCCGGGTTTCCTGTCGGGTGACTGGGCGACGAAGGGCCTGCGCGCCGACCTCCGCCGCGCGGGTTTCCGCTGCTATGCCTGGGGCCTCGGCTTCAATCGCGGCGCGACCGCCGACATCATCGAGCGCATCGATACCCGTGTGCAGTGGATCATCGACCGCACCGGCTATGCGCCCGCGCTCGTGGGGTGGAGCCTTGGCGGCATCTATGCCCGCGAATATGCCAAGCATCACCCGGACAAGGTCGCGCGCGTCGTGACCCTGGGCTCGCCCTTTTCGGGCAGCCGTCGCGCCAATCGCGCGTGGCGGCTCTATCACTTCATCGCGCGCCACCCGGTCGACAATCCGCCGATCGACTTCCACCCCGCGCCGCGCCCCGAAATGCCGACCTTCGCGCTCTGGTCGAAACATGACGGTGTCGTCGCGATCGCCAGCGCGCGCGGACTTCCGCACGAAAGCGACCGCGAGGTCGAGGTCGATTGCAGCCATATGGGCTTCGCCTATGCCCCGACCTCGGTCGCCGCGATCGTCAAGGCGCTGACCGAAGAGGTCGGCGCCGACGCACCCGATCAGCACACGTCGATGCGATAGGCTGGCGCTGTGCGCCACGCCATCAGCATCCGCCCCGGCCGCTTGCCCGGACGCCCGGTCGATGCAAAGCCGATGCGCCGCAGCAGCGCGCGCGAGCGTTCGTTATCGGGGTGGCATTCGGCCACGATCGAGCAGCCCGGCCGCGACGCGGCGAGCGCCTCGACGACCGCGCGCACGGCCTCGGTCGCGATGCCCTTGCCGCGCACGCGCGCCGCGAACCAGTAGCCGATCTCATATTCCTGGCCCACGCGCCGGTGGACCCCGATCACGCCGTTGAGGTCGAGGCCGCTTGCGTCGCGCACCGCGTGGAACACGTCGCCGCCGCCCGATTTGGCGATCAGCGCGCGTGCGTCGGCTTCGGTGAAGGGCGCGGGCAGGAAATGGACGCGCGCGGTCACCGTCTCGTCGGTGATCGCGGCGAGCGCGCGCGCATCATCGGCGAACAGCGGCGTGATGCGGCAATGGTCGGTCGACAGGGCAAGCAAGGTATCGGTCATGTCGCGTCTTCTTCAAAAAGCGCACGCCGTGACCGGAGGTTTGGTGGTGTGATGATGACCATTCGCCTGTCCGAACACGGCGGCGATGGTCACAGGTGATGCCATGCCGCTCCTATGTAAAGGAGCGCCAATACGCCTTGAATCGGGTGGATCGGTCGTTGGTCATCGCCGCCGTGGCTAAACGCTCCGCCGCCGCCGGTCAATCCCGCACCTTGACGTTGGCATTTCTCACACTATTTAAAGTTACATGAAACGCGACAGCCGACTTTCGGGCGTGCTCCACGTCCTCCTCCATATGGCCGAGCAAGGCGAGGCGATGACCTCCGACCAGCTTGCGAAGGCGATGCAGACGCACCCCGTCGTCATCCGCCGCATCCTCGGCGGGCTGCGCGACGCGGGTTTCGTGCATAGCGAAAAGGGCCATGGCGGCGGCTGGACGATCGCGCGCGACCTCGCCGAGATCACAATGCGCGACGTCTATGACGCGATCGGCCGGCCCAGCCTGATGGCGATGGGCAACCGCACCGAGGCGCCCGGCTGCCTCGTCGAACAAGCGGTCAACGCCGCGCTCGACACCAGCTTTCAGGAGGCCGAAGCGCTGCTGCTCGTGCGCTTCGGCGACGTGACGCTCGCGGCACTCGCCGCCGATTTCCACGCGCGCATGGCCGCGCGCCCGCTCTCCCCCACGACGCAGGAGCATATCCATGGCTGAAGGCGCCCAGCATTTTCTCGACAGCTTCAAGGACCCCGAAGCGGTCGCGCGCTACACCGAAGGACCGAAGCGTTTCGTCCCCGGCCTCGACGGCCTCCACCGCATGACCGGGCTGCTGCTCGCCGAGCGCGTTCCCGCCGACGCGCATATCCTCGTCCTCGGCGCCGGCGGCGGCAGCGAGATGAAGGCGATGGCCGAGGCGTATCCCGGCTGGCGCTTCACCGGCGTCGATCCCGCGGGGCCGATGCTCGACCTTGCCGCCAAGGTCATGGGCGCAAACACGCACCGCGCCGACCTCGTCGAGGGTTATATCGACGACGCCCCCGCCGGCCCCTTCGACGGCGCGACCTGCCTCCTCACGCTCCATTTCCTCGAACGCGACGAACGCATCCGTACCGCCGCCGCAATCCGCGCGCGCCTCAAACCCGGCGCGCCCTTCGTCGCCGCGCACGGCAGCTTCCCGCAAGGCGCGGACGAACGCGACCGCTGGCTAGACCGCTACGCCGCCTTTGCCATCGCGTCGGGCGGCGAACCCGATCAGGTCGCCAAGGGCCGCGAAGCCGTCGCGACACACGTCGCGATGCTGAGCCCCGAAGCCGACGTCGAGGTCCTGCGCGCTGCGGGCTTCACCGGCGTCGAACAATTCTACGCCGCGTTCACATGGCGCGGCTGGGTGGGATATGCGTGAGGGCGGGTTTGGACCGATAATTTCTGTTCCCCGGCGAAGGCCGGGGTCCAGAGCGCACTGAACAAACGCCAGCTCTTTAACGCTTTGGGCCCCGGCCTTCGCCGGGATACAAGATTACGCTCGCGTCCGCTCACCACCCCAAAACGGCCTATTCCTAGACCCCTTCTCTATCAACGGTTCCAGCGCTTCGTCCCGCCTCGATCGTCGACGCCCACTTGCGCCGCGCATAAATACAATATATTGCGCAATATATTGTATGATTCGCATAACAGGCAGGAACCCGTATGAACAAAAAGCGCTGGCCCTTCCTTCTCGCCGCCACGACCGCATGGCTGGCGACCGTTGCCGCGACGGGCGAAGCCCCGCTCTCGGCCGCCGACCGGCGCGCGGTGGTCGAGCAGCTCGGCCAGACGCTCGAGGCGAACTATGTCTTTCCCGACAAGGCCAGGACGATCGCCGCGACGTTGCGCCGCAATCTCGACGCCGGCGACTATGACACAGCGCACGACCGCCCCACGCTCGCGCGCGAGCTGACCGACGATCTGATTGCCGCAAGCAACGACCTGCATTTCGCGGTCGGGGTCGATCCCATATGGGTCGCCGACCATGCGGCGAAGCAGGACCCCGCGCGCGCCGCCGCGCTGCGCGAAGCGGAACGGCGCGAAGAGACGCGGAAGAATTTCGGCTTTGCGGGTCTGCGCTATCTCGACGGCAATATCGCCTATGTCGACCTGACGCATTTCGCCGACCCCGAACCCGGATATGACGCCGCCGCGGCCGCGATGCGCTTTATCGAGAATGGCGACGCGGTGATCTACGACCTGCGCTACAACAATGGCGGCTATCTGGAGATGGCCCAATTGCTCGCGAGCCAGCTCTTTCCGGGCGACAAGGATCAGGAGCTGTTCGATTATTATTATAATCTCGACGGCCGCCGCGTCGAACGCGGCCAATGGGTGCTTCCCGCGCTGCCCGCAAAGCGGCTGACCGGCAAACCCGTCTATGTACTCACCGGATCGACCAGTTTCTCCGCCGCCGAATGGTTCGCCTACACGCTCAAGAAACTCGGCCGCGCGACGCTGGTGGGCGAACGCACCGCGGGCGGCGCGCACCCGGTCGACCGCAAGCCCGTCGGCACCGACTTTTTCGTGCAGGTGCCGATCGGCCAGATCCGCGACCCGGTCGACCGCGGCGATTTCGAGGGACAGGGCGTCACGCCCGATCATCCGGTCGCGTCCGCCGACGCGCTCGCCGTCGCGCACCGCCTTGCACTCACCGATCTGGCGAAGGCCCATCCGGCGAAACGGGCCGACGCCGACTGGTTCGCGCCCGCGCTTGCCGAACGCCCGCAGCCGACCCCCGCCGCGCTCAAGGCCATCACGGGCCGCTACGAAGGGCGCCGCATCGACCTCGTCGAGGGCAAATTGCGCTACACCTGGCGCGACCGCTTCCGCCTGACGCTCGAACCGCTCGGCGGCGACCTGCTCGCGATCGAGGGCGTGCGCGACTTCCGCTTCCGCATATTGCGCAAAGGCGGCAAGATCGTCGCGCTCGAACGCATCAACCGCGATGGAACGACCGACTCCTATGCCCGCCTCGACTGATCTCGACGACATCACTTTCCTCGGCCGGCTCAGCGAAGCGCTGAGCGACCGGATCGAGGAGCAGACGCGTCCCTTGTTCGACGAGGCCGGCATCACCGTCCCCGTCCGCTCCTGCTCGTTGCTCACTGCACTCGGCGCGGCGGGCGAAGCCTCGGCCGCCGATCTCGCGCGCGCGCTCGGCCAGTCGCACCAGCTGGTCGTCCAGAAATGTCCTGCGTTGCTCCGCCTCGGCCTGATCACCCAGCACGCCGATCCCACCGACGCGCGGCGCAAGATTTTCCGCCTGACCGATGTCGGCCGCGACCAACTCGCCCGCATCGACGCCTATAGCGTGCGGATCAGCGAGGTCTATCGCGACCTCTTCGAAGAGGTCGGCGACGTGCATGGCGCGATACTGAAGGCGCTGAATGCGCTCGACGCCAGGCCGCTGGCCGAACGCTTCAACGAATAGTCAGAGCGCGCGGAACATCACCAGCGCATCGACGAAACCCTCCGCCGGATGGTCGAACGCGCCCGGCAGGCGGCCGACGATTTCGAACCCGAGCGACTGCCACAGCCCAACCGCGCGGACATTGTTGCTGACGACGAAATTGAACTGCATCGCGCGAAAACCGCGCGCCTTTGCATGGTCGATCGAATGCAGCGCCATCGCCCGCGCCACCCCGCGGCCGGTCGCCGCTGCGCCGGTGACATAACCTGCATTGCACACATGCGCCCCGCCGCCCGTCTGGTTGGCGCGCAGATAATAGGTGCCGAGGATCGCGCCATCGTCTTCGGCGACAAACACCTCCTTGTCCGCCCCGAACCAATAGGCCAGCGTATCCTCACGGCTCATTTCGCGGTCGAGTGTATAAGTCTCCCCGGCGCGGATGACCGGTCCGGCGGCTGTCCAGATTGCGGCGGCATCGGCCTCGGTGGCGGGCCGGATGATCATCCCGAAAAGGGCGAAACAATTTCGTCGGTTACGCGCAATGGCCGCCCGCTGGCCTTGTCCAGCAACGCCCACACCGTCCGCGCCCGCACATGCACTTTGCCGTCCGCGCCGGTGAATTCCATGAAGCGGTCGAACTTTGCGCCCTGCGGCTTGTCGGCGACCCATGTCCGCGCGGTCACCGTCTCGCCGGGGCCGAGGGCGCGGAGATAATCGATCTCGTGGCGCACCACGACCCAGATATAGGCGTCCTTGTGGCTCTGCGGCGCCGCCGCGTCCCAATGCCCCGTCGCAACCTGCTGGATCCACTGGACCCAGACGGCATTGTTGACATGCCCCAGCTCGTCGATGCTCTCGGGCGTCGCCGTGAGGGAGAGGGTAAATTCTTTCATGCGGAGTCAGCCGCAAAAAGCTTCGTCATTGCGAGCGAAGCGACGCAATCCAGGGCGGGTTACGCACACTCTGGATTGCCGCGTCGCTTCGCTCCTCGCAATGACGAGGTAAAAATGGCTCACGCCAGTTCCACCGTCGTCACCATATAACCCGCATCGCGGAGCGCCGCGACGAGGCTGTCGAGATGCTCGCGGTCGCGCGCTTCGCATTCGATGTCGGTGATCAGGCCCTTGGCGGGCAGCGTCGTGAAGATGCGCTGGTGATAGATTTCGATGATGTTGACCTGTTTCTCGTCGAACAGCTTCATCACCTTGAACAGCGCGCCGGGACGATCCTGCAAGCGGATACGCAGCCGGGCAATGCGGCCCGAGCGCGCGAGGTCGCGCAGCAGCACGTTCGCGAGCAGCCGCGTGTCGATATTGCCGCCGGTGAGCACCAGCCCCACCTTGCGCCCCGCAAACTCCTCGGGATGCGCGAGCATCGCCGCCAGCCCCGCCGCCCCCGCGCCCTCGACCACTGTCTTTTCGATCTGGAGTAGCAGGCTGACCGCGCGCTCGAGATGGCGCTCGGCGACGAGTACGATGTCGTCGTTGAGTTCGCCGACAAGCTTGCGGGTATAGGCGCCGGGCTCCTTGACCGCGATACCCTCGGCCAGCGTATCGCCCTCGCACGCCATGTCGACGCCGTTGAGTTCGGCATACATCGACGGATACAGCTCGGCCTGCACGCCGACGAGGCGCATGTCATTCTTGATCCCGCGCGCCGCGGTGCCCATGCCCGCGAGCAGCCCGCCGCCGCCGATCGGCACGATCAGCGTGTCCAGCTCGGGCACATCCTCAAGCATTTCGAGCGCCACCGTCCCCTGTCCGGCCGCGACATGCGGATGGTCGAAGGGATGGACGAAGGTGAGGCCGCGTTCCTTTTCGAGCTCGCGCGCGTGGGCATAGGCGTCATCGAACTTTTCGCCGAACAGGACGATCGTCGCGCCGTGGCTCGCGGTCTGCGACACCTTCACCTGCGGCGTCGTGCTCGGCATCACAATGGTGACGGGAACGCCCAGCCTTTTGCCATGATAGGCCAGGCCCTGCGCATGATTGCCCGCCGATGCCGCGATCACGCCGCGCGCGCGCGCTTCGGGGTCCATCAGCAGCAGCGCGTTCAATGCGCCGCGTTCCTTGTACGCCGCGGTGAATTGCAGATTCTCGAACTTCAGCCACACCTCGGCGCCGACCATTTCGGACAGCGTCTGCGAATGGAGCGTGGGCGTGCGAACCACCGCGCCGTTAATTCGCCCCGCCGCCGCGCGCACATCGTCCAATGTGATCGTCGGAAAATCGGCGGCGGAGGTCAGGGTGAGTTGATCAGTCATAACGTTTGGCGCCCTAGCCCATCTGGCGCGCGAAGCAAACAATGCTATGGACCGCGCATGAGCGAACAAAAATTGCGTATCAGCTTCATCGGCACCGGCGTCATGGGCGGGCCGATGGCGGGTCACCTCGTCCGGGCGGGCCATCACCTCACCGTCTATAATCGCACGCGCGCCAAGGCCGATGCGTGGGTGGCGCAGCATGGCGGCGCGGTCGCCGTCACTCCGGCCGACGCCGCGCGCGACGCCGACGTCGTCCTCAGCTGCGTCGGTAACGACGACGATCTCGCGCAAGTCACGCTGGGCCGCGACGGCGCGTTCAAGGCGATGCGCAAGGGTTCGCTATTCGTCGATCACACCACCGTCTCCGCGCGCATCGCGCGCCAGCTGTCGGTCGAGGCCGAGGGGCTGGGCCTGCTCTGCCTCGACGCGCCCGTTTCGGGCGGCGAAGCGGGCGCGCAGAACGGCACGCTCTCGATCATGTGCGGCGGGACGAAAGCGGCGTTCGAGGCCGCCGAGCCGGTGATGCAGGCCTATGCCGCGCGCATGGTGCATATCGGCGGCCCCGGCGCGGGGCAGACGACGAAGATGGTCAACCAGATCGCGATCGCCGGGGTGATACAGGGCCTGTCCGAAGCCTTGCGCTTCGCGCAGGCGTCGCGGCTCGACACCGATAAAGTGTTCGAAGCCGTCTCGGGCGGCGCCGCGGCGAGCTGGCAGATGCTCAACCGCTGGGGCACGATGGCGAAGGACGAGTTCGACTTTGGCTTCGCGGTCGACTGGATGCGCAAGGACCTCGGCCTCGCGATCGACGAAGCGCGCGTCAACGGCGCGACCCTCCCGGTCGCAAGCCTCGTCGACCAATTCTACGCCGATGTGCAAAAGGCCGGCGGCGGGCGCAAGGACACGAGTTCGCTCGTGACGAGGCTGCCGAAATGAAGCGCCTGATCCTGACCGCGCTGGCGCTCACCCTCGCCGCCCCCGCGCACGCCGACACGCTGGTCGACAATGTCAACGGCATCACGCTCGACAAGGACGGCAAGCTCGTCCGCTTCACCGGGCTCGTCATCGACACGCAGGGCAAGGTCAAGCAGCTGCTCGATCGCAAGGACAAGCGCCCCGAACGCCCCGATTTCAAACAGGACGGCCAGGGCAAGACCCTGATCCCCGGGCTTATCGACGCGCACGGCCATGTCATGGGGCTCGGCTTTCAGCTGATGCTGCTCGACCTCAGCGGCACCAACAGCCTCGCCGAAGCGCAAGCGGCGATCCGCAAATATGCCGCCGACAATCCCGAAATGCCGTGGATCATCGGGTCGGGCTGGAATCAGGAGAAATGGGGCCTCGGCCGCTTCCCGACCGCCGCCGACCTCGACGCCGCGGTGCCGGACCGCCCCGTGTGGCTCGAACGCGTCGACGGCCATGCGGGGTGGGCGAACAGCGCGGCGATGACCGCCGCGAAGATCACCCCTGCGAGCAAGTCGCCCGAAGGCGGCCGCATCGAAATGGACGGCGGCAAGCCGAGCGGCGTTTTCGTCGACGCGGCGATGGCGCTGGTCAACAGCGCCAAGCCCAAGCCGCTCGCGCGCGACCTCGACCGTGCGCTCTATCTGGCGCAGCAGAAGCTGCTCGAACAGGGCATCACGACGATCGCCGACATGGGAACGACGATCGAGGAATGGCAATCCTATCGCCGCGCCGGCGACAAGAAACAGCTCGCGGTGCGGATCCTCAGCTATGGCGGCGACATCGACAATATGGCGATCATCGCCGGGTCCGAACCGACGCCCTGGCTCTATGACGACCGGCTTCGCATGGTCGGGGTGAAGCTCTATCTCGACGGCGCGCTGGGATCGCGCGGCGCCTGGCTGAAGGCGCCCTATAGCGACGCGACGGGGCAAAAGGGCCTGCCCCTGCTCACCCCCGCGCAGCTCCGCAACAAGATGGTGCGCGCGTCGATGGACAAGTTCCAGGTCGCGATCCACGCGATCGGCGACGCCGCCAATGCCGAGGCGCTCGACGCGATCACCGACCTTACCGCCGACCTGCCCGGCGAGCGCCGCTGGCGCATCGAACATGCGCAGATCATCGACCCCATCGACATCCCGCGCTTCGCCACCCTCAAGGTGATCGCCTCGATGCAGCCCGTCCACCAGACGAGCGACCGCGTGATGGCCGAGGCGCGCCTAGGCCCCGACCGCCTCAAGGGCGCCTATGCGTGGCGCAGCCTCCAGAATGCCGGCGCGCGCCTCGCCTTCGGTTCGGACGTCCCCGTCGAAAGCGCCAACCCCTTCCCCGGCATCGCCGCCGCCATCTCGCGCACCGATGCCAAGGGCGAGCCCTTCGGCGGCTGGCGCCCCGAGGAGGCGGTCAGCCGCGAGACCGCGCTCGACGGCTTCACGCGCACCGCAGCCTTCGCCGGGTTCGCCGAGGACCGGATCGGCACGCTGATGCCCGGAATGCGCGCCGACTTCCTGATCATCGACGCCGACCCGATGCTCGCGAGCCCCGACGAGATCCGCCGCATGACCCCGCTCGAAACCTGGATCGGCGGCTATCGCTATTACAAGAAAAGCGAGGGCGCGACCGTTGGCCGCTGACACGCCGACCCGCCGCGCGCTGCTGACCGGCCTCGCCGCCCTCCCCGTCGCGGCGAGCGCCGCCGCGGCCGCGGCCGAGCGCAAGGAACGCCGCTCGAAAAAGCGCAAGCCCGCCAGGCCCAAGATCCAGCATGTCGATGTCGCGATCGTCGGTGCGGGGGTGTTCGGCGCGTGGACCGCGTGGCACCTCTTGCGCGCGGGCAAGTCGGTACGCCTGTTCGATGCCTATGGCGCGGGCCATGCGCGCAGCTCGTCGGGCGGGGCCAGCCGGGTCATCCGCATGGGCTACGGCGCCGACGCCCTTTATTCGGAGATGGCGCGCGACTCGCTCAAATATTGGAAAGAGCTCTCCGACACCGCGAGCGCGCCGATCTTTCACAACACCGGCGTGCTATGGTTCGCGCCGCAGGGCGACAGCTACACCGCCCAGTCGCTCGCCTGGCTGCAGGCGAACCGCGTCGGCCACGAGCATGGCGACGTCAGCTGGCTGCAGAACAAATATCGCCAGATCCAATTCTATCAGGGCGAAACCGGCATCCTCGAGACCGAGGCGGGCGCGCTGATCGCCGCGCGCGGCGTGCAGGAAGTGATCGCCGACGCCCAGATCGCGGTCGAGCGCGTCGTCATGCCCGCGCCGCTCTTTTCAAAACGCATTAAGAAGCACACGCTCCCCGACGGCGGCACCGCCGATCACCTCGTCTACGCGGCCGGCCCGTGGCTCGCCGAACTCTTCCCGCAACAATTGATGCACAAGATCGTCGCGACGCGGCAGGAAGTTTATCATTTCGGCGCGCCGCAGGGCGACAGCCGCTTCGCCCCGCCCGCGCTTCCTGTCTGGGCCGACTTCAACAACGGCCGTATCGTCTATGGCATCCCCGATCTCGAAGGGGCCGGCTTCAAGATCGCGTTCGACACGCACGGTCCGGTGATCGATCCCGATACGCTCGAACGCCAGCTCACCCCCGCGGGTATCGCCGAAGCGCGCGCCTATGTCGCCCGGCGCTTTCCCGGCCTCGCCAACGCGCCGCTGATCGGCGGCCGCGTCTGCCAATATGAGAATAGTTCGAACGGCGATTATCTGATCGACCGCTTTCCGGGGCAGGAACGCGTCTGGCTCGTCGGCGGCGGATCGGGCCACGGCTTCAAGAACGGCCCCGCGGTGGGCAAACGCGTCGCGGCGCATATTCTCGACGCGAACCTCGCAGTCGAACCGCGCTTCAGCTTCGCGACCAAGGGGACGGTGGCGGCGCGGACGGTGTTTTGAGCCTCGTCATTGCGAGGAGCGAAGCGACGAAGCAATCTCCAGCCATCACCCTTGCGCAAGATTGAGGGCTGGAGATTGCTTCGCTACGCTCGCAATGACGGGATAAATGCGGGGCCGAAATGAAACTCACCGACTGCCACAATATCGACGATTTCCGCGCGCTCGCGAAGCGGCGCCTGCCGTGGCCGGTGTTCGATTATATCGACGGCGCCGCCGATGACGAGGTCACTCGCCGCCGCAATCGCGCCGCGTTCGACGATTGCGACCTCATCCCGCGCGTCCTCGCCGGGGTCGAAAGCGTCGACATGCGAACGACCTTGTTCGGGCGCGAGATGGCGATGCCGCTCTTCCTCTCGCCCACCGCGCTCCAGCGCCTGTTCCACTGGCAGGGCGAACGCGCCGTCCTCCGCGCCGCCGCGAACGCCGGCACGGTCGCGGGCATATCGAGCCTCGCGACGATCAGCCTTGCCGAGGCCGGCGCGCTGACCGATGGCCCCAAGCTTTTCCAGCTCTACGTCCACCACGACGAGGGCCTCAACAAGGCGATGCTCGACGCCGCGCGCGACGCGAAGTTCGACGCCGTCGCGCTCACCGTTGATACCATAGTCGGCGGCAACCGCGAACGCTGCCTGCGCTCGGGCTTCACCTCGCCGCCGCGCTTCACCGCATCGAACATGCTGAGCTACGCCGCCAAGCCCGGCTGGGGCCTCAACTATATCCTCCGCGAAAAATTCAGCCTGCCGAACCTCGCGACGCATGTGTCTGAAGGATCGAGCGTCCCCAAGTCGGTCGCCGAATATTTCACCTCGATGCTCGACCAGAGCCTCGACTGGAAACGCGCCGAGGCGATCCGCAAGCAATGGGACGGTCCCTTCTGCCTCAAGGGCATCGTCGCGGTCGAGGATGCGAAGCGCGCCGTCGATATCGGCGCGACCGCGATCATGGTGTCGAACCACGGCGGGCGCCAGCTCGACGGCAGCATTTCGCCCTTCGACGCGCTCACCGACATCGTCGATGCGGTCGGCGACAAGGTCGAGGTGATCTGCGACGGCGGCATCACGCGCGGCACGCATGTGCTCAAAGCGCTATCGGTCGGCGCGAAGGCCTGCTCGGGGGGGCGCCTCTATCTTTATGCGCTTGCGGCAGCGGGCGAGGACGGCGTCGCGCGCGCCATCGCACTGCTCCGGGCCGAGATGGAGAGGGGCATGAAGCTGATGGGAGCGAAAAGCCTCGCCGATCTCGGCGCCGGCAACCTGCGCTGGCGCTGAAACCGGGCAAGCGGGGCGGCCTCCCCCTGAGACCGCCCCGGTGCCGGCGTCAGAAAGAGACGCCGAGCGTGAAGATCACGGCGCCATCGGCACCGACCGATTCCTTGTAGCCAAGCGCTTTGGGCGCATCGGTATTCACATAGGCGACGCTGCCGGTGAGCATCTTGTAGCTCGCCGACACGCCGATCGAATAGTCGATGACTTCGCCGTCGGCGCCGCCCAGGAAGCTGTCGCTTTTCGAGAAGCCGATGTGGCCGTTCAGGCTGAACGGCGTGCTCGGGATCGCGACGCCCGCGTCGGTATAGATATAGACGCCGCTGTCGTCGCCGAGCGAATCCTGCCCGCCGGGAGCCCAGGCGATGCCGGTCTTGACCGAAGCGGGGCCGAGGTTGCCCTTGACCGAGAAATAGGGCTCGATGATCGAGCTGTTGGCGGTGCCGGGATAAAGATAGAGGGTCGCGCCGATGTCGGCGGTCAGGCCCGGAACGACCTCGGTCGAATAGCCGCCGAAAACGTCGATCTCGGTGCCGTTGGCAAAGCCGATGCTCGATCCCCAGGTGCCGACATACAGCCCGCTGTCGTGGCTGATACCGAAGCCGCCCTGGATCGCCGCTTCTTCGTTCGACTGGCTGAAGCCGCGAAAACGATAGTCGCTGACGACGGTGGCGCTGCCGGTGATGGTGATGCCGTCGTCCGATTCTTCGTCTTGGGCGAAGGCGGGCGTGGACATGGCCGAAGCCGCGAGGAGCATGCCGAAGCACGCACGGGAAAGATTCTTCATGGACAGATCCCTGTATCAAGATTGATGGATCGTCCCTGCCTGCCGCACGACGGCCAGCCTCTTTTCGGGCCGATCCGGTCTTGCGTGCCACCTCTCTTCCCGAAATTGCTGCGCCGCACAAACAAAAAAGTCATCGCGAGCGCATCTTCACTACCCGATGCGACTTTTTTGCAACATATGATTATATGATACCGGTTTCATTCGTAACAATCGTTCAGTCGCGGGAAACCGGCGCGAAAAAGGGGACGGCCTCCCCCGAAGCCGCCCCCTTCACGCGTGGTCGCCGACGCGTCAGGCGTTCAGAAAGAAACGCCGAGCGTGAAGACCACGGTTGGATCGTAAAGCGTGTCGAAGGCTTTCACCCCCGTCTTCTTGATGTCGGTATCGATATATTGCGCCGACAGCGTCGCGGGCCCGATGATGTAGGACGCGCCGACCGACCAGTCGACATAATTGCCGTCGGGCGCGGTCAGTGCCAACGAGCCGTCGGCATAGCCGACCCCGGCGTTGAGCGTGACAGGCGTGTTCGGGATGCCATAGCCCAGGCCCAGGTTGAGGTACCAGCTGTCGTCGCCGAGCGACTTCTGGTCCCAGGCATAGGCGACCATGCCCGTCGCCGAAATCGGGCCGATGTCGTGCGACAGCTTGCCGATGGCCTCGAAATAATCGGTCGGCGCGCCGCCGTCGTCGCTCCCCGGATAGGTATACCAGGTGACGCCGACGTCGACCGTTGTGCCGGGCGCGATTTCGGTCGCATAGCCGCCGTAAAGGTCGAGCTCGAACTTGCCATAGGCGGGGCTGTCGGGAAGCGAAGATCCCCACACGCCCGCATAAAGGCCGCTTTCGTGGCTGACCGTCAGCGTCGGCTGCACCGCGACCTTTTCGTTCGACAGCGAAATGCCGCGGAAACGATAGTCGGTGGTGACGGCGATACCACCCGAAAGCGTGACCGGACCCGCTTCGCCGATCGCCTCGTCCTGCGCGAAGGCGGGCGTCGACATCGCCGACGCGGCAAGCAGCAGGCCAAGGCAGCCCTTGTTGAAAAATGTCATGGCAGATCCCCTCTCTGGTCTCATGGATCGTTCCGCCTGCGGTGCGCGTCCCGGCTTCTCGATGGGGCCGTGTGACGACGAACCGCGCAAAAATTGCCGATTACGCTGCAACGCACAACCGAAATTGTCCTTCGCGGCCATTCGGCGACGGACTGTTGCTTTCCCGCAACAAGCCGAAAGGGACGCGAGCGACGGCACTCGGCTTTGCCAATCGGCCGCAGGACGGCTAAAGAGCGCGCACATCCCCTTCCGTCGAGCGACAATCATGAGCGATCACAATCCCGGCCTGCGCCCCTGGCGTGACATTTCCAGACGCGAGTGCCGCCAGATCATGGTCGGCGGCGTCCCCGTCGGCGGCGGCGCGCCGATCAGCGTCCAGACGATGACCAACACGTTGACGAGCGACCCGGTGGCGACGATCGACCAGATTCGCCGCTGCGAGGAGGCCGGCGCCGACCTGATCCGCGTCTCCTGCCCCGACACCGAATCGACCGCAGCGCTCGGCCAGATCGTCCGTGCGGCGCGGATTCCGATCATCGCCGACATCCATTTCCACTACAAACGCGCGCTCGAAGCCGCCGACGCCGGCGCCGCCTGCCTGCGCATCAACCCCGGCAATATCGGCTCCTCCGAACGCGTTGGCGAAGTCGTCCGCGCCGCCAAGGCGAACGGCTGTGCGATCCGCATCGGTGTCAACGCCGGGTCGCTCGAAAAGGATCTGCTCGAAAAATATGGCGAGCCCTGCCCCGAGGCGCTCGTCGAAAGCGCGCTCGACCATATCAAGCTGCTCCAGGACCATGATTTCCACGAATATAAGGTCGCGGTAAAGGCGAGCGACGTCTTCCTCGCGGTCGCCGCCTATGCGCAGCTCGCCGACGCGGTCGACTGCCCGCTCCACCTCGGCATCACCGAGGCCGGCGGGCTGATCGGCGGCACGGTGAAAAGCGCGCTCGGCATCGGCAACCTGCTGTGGGCCGGCATCGGCGACACAATCCGCGTCAGCCTCTCGGCCGAACCCGAAGAGGAAGTGCGCGTCGGCTACGAAATCCTCAAATCGCTGGGCCTGCGCACCCGCGGCGTCCGCGTCGTCTCCTGCCCCAGCTGCGCGCGGCAGGGCTTCGACGTCATCCGCACCGTGCAGGCGCTCGAGGATGCGCTCGGCCACATCAAGACCCCGATGTCGCTCTCGGTATTGGGCTGCGTCGTCAACGGCCCCGGCGAGGCGCGCGAAACCGACATCGGCATCACCGGCGGCGGCAACGGCAAGCATATGGTCTATCTGTCGGGGGTCACCGACCACCATGTCGCCGACGCCGACATGATCGGCCATATCGTCAAGCTGGTCGAAGCAAAGGCGGCCGAGATCGAGACGGGCAGCTCGGTAAGCATGGACGTGGCGCACGGCAAGGCGGCGTGATGCTCTCGATCCGCCCCGCCGTGCCCGCCGACCTGCCGCTGATCGCGCAGTTCATCCGCGACCTCGCCGACTATGAAAAGCTCGCGCACGAGGTCCGCTTCGACGAAGCCAAGCTGGCCGCCAACCTGTTCGGCCCACGCCCCTATGCCGAAGTCGTAATCGGCGAGTTGGACGGCGCACCGCAGGGCTTCGCACTCTTCTTCCACAATTTCTCGACCTTCGAGGGGCGCCCCGGCATCTATCTCGAAGACCTGTTCGTCCGCCCCGAAGCGCGCGGATCGGGGCTCGGCAAGGCGCTGCTCGCGCATCTCGCCAAGCTATGCGTCGAACGCGACTGCGCGCGCCTCGAATGGTGGGTGCTCGACTGGAACACCCCGTCGATCGGTTTCTACCAGAAGCTCGGCGCCAAGCTGATGGACGAATGGACCGTGATGCGCGTCGATGGCGATGCGCTCACCAAGCTCGCGGGCTCCTGACTTCCAAATCCCGTTCGCATCGAGCGAAGTCGAGACGCCCATTGGTTATGTGCAACCTCCCGGTGTCCCGACTTCGCTCGACACAAACGGAACAGAGGGTCGTCCCACGCGTTCCCCCGCCATGTTCGACCACACCGGAATCGTCGTCGGCGACCTTGCCCGCGCCCGTGCCTTCTACGAGGCGATCGGCAAGCCGCTCGGCCTCGTCACCGCCGACAACGGCGAACAGGCCTTCGTCTTCGGAAAGAGCAGGGAAGAACCGATCCCCTATCTCTGGGTCGGCACGCTCCGCCCGAGTTATTGGGCCGAAGGCTCGCGCACCGGCATCAACCAGATGCACATCGCCTTCATCGCGCCGTCGAAGGACGCGGTGCAGGCGTTCCATGCAGCGGGCATCGCCGCGGGCGGCACCGACCATGGCGCGCCCGGCCCGCGCGAGGGCGCCGCGGGCTATTATGGCGCCTTCCTGCTCGATCCCGACGGCAACAATATCGAGGCCGCTTTTCGCGACAATTTGCCCTATCTGCGCCCGGATTAGCAGCCGTCGGGAAAGTCCCTCCGGATAATAGCGAACGATTACAGCACGCCGGTGCCGCCGTTTGCGAGCCCCCTCGAATCATGCTTTCCTGTCGCCGGGCCGCGCCTTTCCGAGCGAGTCGGGCTCCCTCAGCGGGAGCCGGCGACAACAGGGGAAATAGCATGAACAGGATGATGTTCGCCGCTTCGGCGGCCCTTTTCGTCATGGCGACGGCGCCGGTCGCCGGCGCCCAGATGCCGACATGGTCGGCCGAGCAGGCCGAGGCATGGAAAATCGTCGAGCAAAGCTGGGTCGACGATGTCGCGCAGAACGGCAAATGGCCCGCCAACTATGCCGATCCGCAGATGATCACCTGGTCGTCCGAATTCGCCGCACCGCGCGGCAAGGATGCGACCGTCCGCTGGACCAAGTTCCAGACGACACAGGGCAAGGTCATCCAATATGAGCTGGCCCCGCAATCGATCTCGCTCAGCGGCAACACCGCCGTCGTCACCTATGCGCTGACCGTGGTCAGCCAGCGCGGCACCGAAAAGCCCGACTGGGGCAAGGAAGCGATCGTCGAAACGCTGGTGCGCGGCGACGGCGGCTGGAAATTCCTCGCCTCGACCAGCTTCGCGCTCGGCAAATAGGCGCGCGCGGCGGTCAGCGCGCGCCGCGCGGCCGCCGCCGTTCCATCGGCCAGCTCGGCATATGCGCGTCGGAGAGCGCCTTCGCCTCGGTGGGCGCGATGCCCAGGTCGGTGAGCGCGCGCGTCAGCGCTTCGGCGGGCGGCACCGCGATGTCGGGCAGCACCCCCTCGCCCTCCCAATCCTTCCCCGTGACCGGGTCATAGGTGCGCCCGACCGGGATGAAGGCGCCATAGCCGCCGCCCAGATCCTCGCCGCGCCCGAAATGATTGGCGCCCGCGGTCGGCGCGCCGACCAGCGTGCCGCGCCCCGTATGCTTCATCGCCAGCGCGAAATGCTCGGCCGCCGACGCGCTCGCGCCCGATGTCAGCACATAGACCTTGGCATCGCGCAGCCGCGCGTCGGCATTCGGCGTCGCCCAATGCTCGCGCGCGATCATGCCCGCGTCGCCCTTCGCCATCCGCATCGAGGCGATACCCGCGATCGGCGACCCGCCCTCGGCATCGACCGAGGCGCGCGTCGCCATCGTCACCAGCCGCGTTTCCTTGCCGAACAACCAGGGGAAAATCACGTCCATCTGGTCGAGCCCGCCGCCATTGTGCGTGCGGATGTCGAATATGATCGCCTTGGCATCGGCATGGTCGGCCATGAACTTCGCCGCCTGAGCGGTCACCGCATCGTCCATCGGAAAGACGTTGAACCGCACGAAAGCAATCCCCGGCGCGATCCAGCCCGCCTGCTCGACGGGCAGCTTGGGCGGGCGCCGCACCGGCGCCGCACCGCCCGGTGCGGGCGCCGCTGCGCCCGCCGCCGCTTCGGGCACGCGCAGCCGCAAATGGCCGTCGGGTGACACCGCGTTGACGTCGCTGTCGATCGCCGAACCCAGCGCCTCGCCGGAGAGTCCCCGGTAGCGACCCGCCGCGATCGCGGCGCGTATTGCATCGGCATAGCGCTGGCCCGTTTCGGGATAGACATAATCGCGCTCGAGCAGCGCCGCATAGGTCTCGGCGACCTGATCGGCGCCGGCCTCGTCGGCTGCAAACGCGGGAGACGGCGCAAGCAAGGGGACCGCAGCCATAGCGGCAGCGAGCAACAACGCAGGCAAAATATGCGACGAACGAATCATTCCAGTCTCCCATCCAGCCCCGGCCGGATCGGAGTGTATCATGTTAGCAATACAGATCAACTACATTTGTAGTCGGTAATTATTTCCGGCGCGCGAACCAGACCAGCACCACGCCCACCACCGCCATCACGACGCCGTTGCGCGTCCAGACCGTATCGCCGAGCATGAAGCTGCTCGCCGGCCAACGCACGATGTCGAGCCCCTGCAACGCCCACAACCCGCCGACGAGGATCATCGCCACGCCGACGATCGCCAATATGCCTTTCAACGCGCCCATGCCCGCTCTCCCCCTATTTGCGCTGGAGACCGATCAGCGGCCGCAGCCAGCCGATGCTGCGCCCGATCGCATAGAAAAGCCAGCAGCCGATGACCGTCGCGGCAACCAATATCAGGAATGACGGCATCGCGCTCACCCCGGCGCGAAGCAAATACCAGCCGACCGCGACGATGATCGTCTGATGGATGATGTAAAAGGGAAAGACCGCCTCGGCGAGCATCGCGCGCTTCGGATGGTCGCGATTCCCGTATCGGTCGGCGATCCCGACCAGCGCGACGATCGTCGCCCAGCCCTGCACCAGCCGTACGACCATGAACGGCGTGATCACCCCCGCTGGCGGCGGCCCGTCGCCCGGCGCCGCCCACATCGCCCAGGCGATAGTGGCATAGGCGGCGACCGCCAGCACCGCCGCCGCGGGCCAGCAGCGCGCCACGGCCTCGAACAGCCCCGGGCGCACACGCAGCAGCCAGCCGATGAAGAAGGGGACGAGGAAATGAAGGTGCGCCGGCCCGTCGTCGACGAGCGCGTGCGTGTCGCGATGCCCCGGAAAGAGGAACAGGATGAAGAGCCACGCGGCGAAGGGCGTGGCGAGCATCCCCCATCCGTCCAACCAGCGCGCGACGGCATCGGCGATGCGCGCGCACACCGGCGCCGGAAGGACGGCGAGCAGCAGCGCGGCCAGCGCAGTATAGGCAAACAGATAGACGACGAACCACAGATGCTGCCACGTCGGCAGCACGATGCCTTCCAGCGACCCGAAGCGGAAATAATCGTGGAGCCAGAAATGCCCGAAGCTTCCCGAATATCCATGCTGGGTGACAAGCTCGATCCACGGCTGCACCGGGATGATAACGACCATGCCAAAGGCGAGCGGGACCAGCAGCCGCGCGCTCCGCGACCGCATGAACGCCCCCGCGCCGCCCATCTTGGCGAACAACGCCGCGCTCGCATAGCCCGAGACGAGAAACAGCAGCGGCAGCCGCCAGCTGTTCGTCGCCATCATCGGGATCTGCACCCAGTCCCTCGGCTGCGCGATCTTCACATGCCAGCCCCACGGCACGAAATACATGCCGATATGATAGAAGATCAGCAGGGCGAACGCGCCGATGCGCAGCCAGTCCATGCCATAATGCCGTGTCCCGTTCATCGCCGCGAATCTCCTTTGCCGGGGCCTGCCACAGCCTCTAATCGGAAAGGCGGCCGACGGGCGATCCCGGCGGGACGAGATGCGGAGCCGGTGTGACGGAAAAGGATGGGCGTGGGACAAGCGGCGGCGGAGCCGGGACGGACGGGTTCACCCCGCGCGTGCTGACCCTGCTCGCGTTCGGCGTGCTGCTCGCCTACGGGCTCATCCGCATCACCTCGAACGTCTATTCCTATCTTGCCGACCGCCACGCCTTCGGCCGCGAAGTGCCTGCGTCGACCGCGTGGACCTACGAAAGCACCAGCCTCCTCGCCTGGTCGCTGATGATGATCGCCTGCTGGTTCAGCGTGCGCTTCTTTCGCCCCCCGCGCTTCGGCTGGGGCACGACGGCGGCGATCCACGCCGCGCTCGCGATCCCGGTGTCGCTCGGCCATATCGCGCTGATGGTGGGCTTTCGCATGCTCGCATGGCGGCTGTCGGGCGGCACCTATCATTTCGAATCGCCCGACGGCACGCCGATCCTGTATGAATTGCGCAAGGATCTCGCGACCTATGCCGAGCTCATCCTGCTCATCTTCCTGATGCAGTGGCTGATCGCGCGCTACGCCGCCCCGCCGGCGGAAACCACACCCCGCGCCACGCTCGCGATCGGCGACGGATCGGTGACGCACCACCTGCCGATCGCGGAGATCGAGCATGTCGCTGCGGCGGGCAATTATGTCGAGATCGCGTGGCGCGGCCAGCGCCTGCTGCACCGCGCCACGCTCTCGGCCATCGAGGCCGAACTGGCAGAGGCGGGCTTCGCGCGCATCCACCGCAGCCGCCTCGTCCGCAAGGATGCGGTGCGCCGCGTCGTCACTCACAAGAGCGGCGATTTCGACGTCGAACTCGAAAGCGGCGAGACGCTGCGCGGCAGCCGCCGGTTCCGGGAGAATGTCGAGGGGTAACGCCCGTCATTGCTTCGCCGCGCTCGCAATGACGAGATTATCGCACCACCCGCCACGCCAATTCCGCAAACTCGCACAGCAGCGGCCGCGTTTCGCGCGGGTCGATGATATCCTCGACCCCGAATTTCTCCGCCGTCCGGAACGGCGAGCGCACCCGGTTCAATCGCGCGCGGATCGCCTCCAGATGCGCCGCCGGATCCACGGCGGCCTCGAGCTCGCTCTTGTATGCGACCTCGACCCCGCCCTCGATCGGCAGGCTGCCCCAGTCGCCCGACGGCCAGGCGAAGCGATACTGGAAACGCTCGGCATTCGACATCGCGCTCCCCGCGATCCCGTAGGCGCGGCGCACGACGACCGACGCCAGCGGCACGCTCGCGCGATAGATCGCGTTCATCGCCTGCACCCCGTAGCGGATTGTCCCCGTCCGCTCGGCCTCGCCGCCGATCATGAAACCCGGATTGTCGACCAGGTGGACGATCGGCAGCCGGAACTGGTCGGCCATTTTTACGAAACGCTCGGCCTTCTCGCTCGTCTTCGCGTCCCAAGACCCGCCGAGATAGGAAGGATCGCTCGCGAGTACGGCAACCGGATAGCCGTCCAATCGCGCAAACGCGGTGATCACCGCCCGCCCCCAGCGCGCGCCCATCTCGAAAAAACTGCCCTGATCGAACACCGCACCGGTAATCCGTCGCATCGAATAGACCTGCTTCGCCTCGCGCGGCACGATCGACAGGAGCGAACCCTCGCGCCGGTCGACCGGATCGCTGCATTCGGTCCTGAGCGCCCGGTCGTGGATCGACGACGGCAGGTACGACAGGAAGCGCCGCGCCGCCGCGAACGCCTCGGCCTCGCTCGCCACCTCGTCATCGACGACCCCGTTGCGCGTATGCACGTCGGTCCCGCCCAGCTCCTCGCGACCAAGCGTATCGCCGATCGCTGCCGCCACCGCCGGCCCCGCAGCGAACAGCTGCGACAGCCCGCGCACCATCACGCTGTAATGGCTCGCGACGACGCGCGCCGCGCCGAGCCCCGCGGTCGGCCCGAGCGCGAGCGCGACCACCGGCACCGTATCGAGGTTCGCGATGATCTCATGCCATCCCGGCACATGCGGGATATAGGTATAGCCCATATCCTCGAGCGTCTTGACCGATCCGCCGCCGCCGGTGCCGTCGATCATGCGGATCAGCGGCAGGCGATATTCATGCGCCATCGCCTCGCACTGGACGAACTTGCGGTGCAGCGCCGCATCGGCCGCGCCGCCGCGTACGGTGAAATCGTCGGCCGAGGCGACCACCGGCCGCCCGCCCACATTCGCGCGCCCGAAGATGAAATTGCTTGGCGCGAGGTCTTCCAGCTCGCCATCGGCGCCATATGTCCCGCGCCCCGCGATCTTTCCGATCTCGCGAAAGCTGCCTTGGTCGACGATCCCCGCGATCCGCGCCCGCGCATCCATCTTGCCGCGCCCATGCTGCCGCGCGACCTTTTCCTCGCCGCCCATCTTCTCGGCCATCGCGCGGCGATGCCCGAGTTCGTCAATCTCTTTTTCCCAGCTCATAGGGCAAAGGCTATCTTACGTTGACGGAAACGTCATGCAAAACCTATCGTCGGCAAATGAAGCACCCGATCACCCTCGCCTTCGCTACCGCGCTGCTCGCGCTTGCGCCCGCCACAGCCGGCGAGAAGCGCACGATCCCCGGCGTCGAGGATGCCTATAAGAGCGACGCTTTCGTCGCCGACCCGATGCCCGCGATCGACGCCGCGCTCGTCAACGCCCGGCAATCGGGTAAGCCCGTCCTCCTCGTCATGGGCACCGGCGGCTGCCACGACAGCGCCTGGCTCGCCAACCTGATCGCCACCGACCGCTTCGCGCCCGTCCGCGACCGCTACGAGATCGTCTATGCCGACATCGGCATGCCGCATGTGAAGGGCTGGGGCCGCAATCCCGAAGTGGCGAAGCGCTTCGGCTTCCGGATCAAGGGCACGCCCACCGTCGCGGTGCTCGACGCCGAAGGCCATGTCCTCAACCGCAAGGCCGCCCCCAAATGGCGCAACGCCGCGAGCCGAAGCGACGACGACATCTATGATGAACTGATGAATTAGGGAGAGAGACATGGCCGAGATGAACCTTACGGGGCGCGTCGCGCTCGTCACCGGCGCCTCGCGCGGCATCGGCCGCGGCATCGCGATCGGCCTCGCCGAAGCCGGCGCAGACGTCGCGGTCAACTATACGCGCGGCGAAGAGGCCGCCGCCGAAACCGTCGCCGCGATCGAGGCACTCGGCCGCAAGGCCAAGGCCTATCAGGCGTCGGTCACCGACGAAGCCGCGTGCGCCGCGATGGTCGCTGCGATCGAGGCCGACTTCGGCGCCATGTCGATCCTGATCAACAACGCCGGCATCGCCAGCCGCGGGCTTTCCGTCGCCGAAACGACCCCCGAGGAGGTCGACAAGCTCTTCGCCGTCCACGCCGCCGGCCCGCACCGCCTCAGCCGCCTCGCGCTGCCGCAGCTCCGCACCCACGCACGCAGCGACATCATTATCATCTCGAGCATCGCGACCTATGTGAACTCGCCGAACGGCGCCCCCTACACGATGGCGAAAGCGGCGGGCGAAGCCCTCGCGCTCACGCTCGCCAAGGAGGAACTCGCGAACGGCGTCCGCGTCAACATCGTCGCCCCCGCGCTCACCGTCAGCGACATGGGCGAAAAGCTTTCGCGCGCGATCACCGGCAATGCGGACATCCATCACCTCGACACCAAAATGCCCTTCGGCCGCGTCGCCGTCCCCGCCGATGTCGCCGCGGCGGTCGTGTGGTTCGTCAGCGATGCGAACAGCTATTGCTCGGGGCAAAAGCTCAACATCGACGGTGCCGGGCAGGCGACATTTCGATAGTGCCAAACCCTCTCCCCTTGGGGGAGAGGGATGCGAAGACTTGCCAGCTTGCTGGCTAGTCGAAGCTGGGTGAGGGGTATGCGAGCCATAGGCTCGCGCGGAGCTTTGCTCCGCTCACCCTCATCCAACTCCGCCTAACCGCTTCGCGGCAAGGCTGCGTATCCTTCTCCCCTCAAGGGAGAAGGTAGAATAAAGCCCCCACCATGCGCCCCGATTCGCCCTCGCCCATCCTCCCCTTCCTGATCGCGTGCGCGGGCATCGCGACCTTTTCGGCGATGGACGTGCTGATGAAGGGGCTGTCGATCGACATCGGCGCGTATAACGCCGTGCTCTGGCGCACCGGCACCGGCACGCTCCTTGCGGGCGCGCTCTATTTCGCCAGCCGCCCGAAATGGCCCGGCAAGGCGACGATGCGAATCCACGCCTGGCGCTCGCTGTTCGTCGCGGGCATGGCGCTCAGCTTCTTCTGGGCGCTCGCGCGGCTGCCGATGGCGGAGGCGATCGCGCTCGCCTTCGTCGCGCCGCTGATGGCGCTCTATATGGCCGCGATCTTTCTGGGCGAAAAGATCGGCCCGCGCTCGATAGCCGCCTCGGCGCTCGGCCTGTGCGGGGTGATCGTCATCGTCGCGGGCAAGCTCGGCGGCAGCGATTATTCGGACGAGGCTCTATTGGCCGTCGGCGCCGTGTTCCTGTCGGCCATCTTCTACGCCTACAACCTCATCCTCGCGCGGCGGCAGGCGAAGATGGCCGAGCCGATGGAAATCGCCTTTTTCCAGAATTTCTTCGTCGCCGCGATCCTCGCCATCGGCGCGCCTTGGTTCCTCGCCGTTCCCGGCGCGGAGCAAGCCCCGAATATCGCTGGCGCCGCGATCCTCGCGACCACCTCGCTGCTGCTCCTGAGCTGGGCCTATGCCCGCGCCGAAACCCAGATCCTCGCGACCACCGAATATACCGGCTTCCTCTGGGCGATGCTGTTCGGCTGGTTCTTTTTCGACGAAGCGGTGACGCTGCCGACCTTCGCCGGCGCGCTGCTGATCGTCGTCGCCTGCCTCATCGTCGCGCGCAAGGCGCCGCACGGCGACCCGATCGAACCTGCGGCGGCGTAATCTCCCCTCCCATTTCTGGGAGGGGGTCGGGGGAGGGCATGTCGATATCGGGAGTTGCCGAAACAGGCCCTTCCCTAACCCCTCCCGCAAGCGGGAGGGGGACTTAAACCGCCGCCCGCGCCAGCCTGTCATTAATCGCCGCGCCCAGCCCCTCGACCGGGATCGCCGCCACCGCGATCTTCGGCTTGGCGCTCGCTGCCCCCGCGTGCAGCGCATCGAACAGACGCGCCGCCGCCTCCGTCAGATCGGCCCCGGCGCTCAGGTCATAATCGCCCCGAACCGCGCCGAACCCGATTCCGAACTCATCGTCGGCGAACGCCACCGCCCCCAGCCGCACCGGCTTCCCCGGCGCATAATGGCTCGCGAGCATCCCCGGCGCGACGATCTCCGATCCCTGCACCCCCCTCGCGGGCAAGCCGCTCGCGTCGGCGAGCATCTTCGCCGTGACCGGCCCCGGCCGCAATATCTCGACCGCGCCGTCCGTCACGCGCGCGATCGTCGATTCGACCCCCGCGTTCGTCGGCCCGTCGTCGATCACCAGCGCGATCCGCCCGTCAAGGCTCGCCAGCACATGCTCAGCCCTGGTCGGGCTCACCCGCCCGCTCGCATTGGCGCTCGGCGCCGCGAGCGGCGCGCCCGATGCGGCGAGCAAAGCCTGCATCGCGCGATGCCCCGGCACCCTCAGCGCAATCGTGTCGAGCCCCGCCGTCGCGATGCTGGCGACCGGGCAGGCCGCCGTTCGCGGCACCACCAAAGTCAGCGGCCCCGGCCAGAAGCGCGTCGCGAGCGCGCGCTCGACGGGTCCGAACTGCCCCAGCGTCTCGGCGACGCCAAGCGTCGGCACATGGACGATCAGCGGGTTGAAATCGGGCCGCCCCTTCGCGGCATAAATCCGCGCGACGCCGTCGGCGCTCCGCGCATCGGCGGCGAGGCCGTAGACCGTCTCGGTCGGCACCGCGACCGGCTGCCCGGCCGCGATCAGCGCCGCCGCCTCGGCGATCGCAGCGCTATCGAACGCGCGAACGAGTGTGGGATTTGAGGCATGGGCCATGCCGCGCTATAGCGCCCGCGCAACGATATTCACCAGCAAAGTGCCCGGCCCATGACCTATACACCGCCCACCACCGAACAGCTCTTCGTCCTCAATCATATCGCGCGCGTCGATGCCATGGCGCAGCACGAGCGTTTCGCCGCCGCGACCCCCGACATGGTCGAGGCGATCGTCGCCGGCATCGGCGAATTCGCCGCCGACGTCTATGCGCCGCTCAACCGCGTCGGCGACACGCAGAACCCCAAATGGCAGGACGGCAAGGTCACCATGCCGCCGGGCTTCAAACAGGCCTATCAACAGTTCGTCGAGGCCGGCTGGGGCAGCATCGACGGCCCCGGCGCCTATGGCGGGCAGGATCTGCCCTTCACGCTCGCGACCGTGGTGATCGAGGCGCTCGGCAGCGCCAACATGGGCTTTTCGCTCTGCAGCATACTGACGCCGGGCGCGATCCACGCGCTGATGGCCTATGGCACCGAGGAACAGCGCCAGACCTGGCTTCCCAAGCTGATCACCGGCGAGTGGAACGGCACGATGAACCTGACCGAGCCCGCCGCGGGCAGCGACGTCGGCGCGCTCCGCTCGACCGCCGAAAAGATCACCGAGGGCGAGCACGCGGGCCTCTACCGGATCAAGGGCCAGAAAATCTTCATCACCTTCGGCGAGCATGACCTGACCGACAATATCGTCCACCTCGTCCTCGCGCGCACCCCCGGCGCTCCCGAGGGGACGCGCGGTATCTCGCTCTTCCTCGTCCCCAAATACCGCCTTGATGCGGAGGGCAATCCGACGATCAGCAACGGCGTCCATTGCGCCTCGATCGAGCACAAGCTCGGTATCCACGGCTCGCCGACCGCCGTCATGGTCTATGGCGAGGACGAGGATTGTCTCGGCGAAATCGTCGGCGACGAAATGGGCGGCATGCGCGCGATGTTCGTGATGATGAACAACGCGCGCCTGATGATCGGCTGTCAGGGCATCCAGATCGGCGAGCGCGCGACGCAACAGGCGCAGCGCTTCGCCGCCGAGCGCGTCCAATCGGCGCTCGCGGGCTCGCCCGACCGCAACCCCGTCACGATCGACCGGCACCCCGACGTGCGCCGGATGCTGTGGCGCATGCGCGCGCAGACCGAGGCGGCGCGTGCGCTGACCTATTATGCCGCGGCGCAGATCGATTTCGGCAAATTGGGCGACGAAGCCGCCGCGATGCGCGCCGACATATTGATCCCGCTGGTCAAGGCGCACGCCACCGACATCGGCTGCGAGGTCGCGAGCCTCGGCATTCAGGTCCATGGCGGCATGGGCTTCATCGAGGAAACCGGCGCCGCGCAGCATTATCGCGACGCGCGTATCGCGCCGATCTATGAAGGCACCAACGGCATACAGGCCGCCGATCTGGTCGGACGCAAGCTCGGCATGGCGGGCGGCGACCTTGTCCGCGGCCTGATCGACGACATCGCGCACGGCGCCGCCGATTTCCCTGAACTCCAGCAGCTCGTCGATGCGTGCCGAGCCGTCACCGACTGGATGGTGAACGCGCCGACGGCGGACCGGCTCGCGGGCAGCTACCCCTATCTCACCATGCTCGCGACGGCGACGTGCGGCTGGTTGATGGCGATCCAGCACAGGGCGGCGCGCGCCGCGCTCGACGAAGGCGGCGGCGATGCCGCCTTTCTCGAAGCCAAGATCGTCTCGACGCGCTTCTACCTTCAGCAGATCGTCCCGGCGGCGACGGGGCTCGCGGCGTCGGCGCTCGCGGGCGACGCAGCGCTCGAAGCGCTGCCCGCAATCGCTTGAACTGCCCGGAATCCTGCGATTTCCGCTTTGCCGGACTTCGCAGGATTTCGTTCATAATTAACGCGATGATAACCATCTGGGACTAGACGCGACCGGCAATTGCTGGAGACGTGCGTGCCCATCCCGGTCAAAAGTCTGATCATCAGCTGGCGAAGCATCCTATTGTCGGTGCTTCTTAGCCTGGTCGTGGGATTGGCTGCGGTCAGTGAACCGATTGATCGCGTGGTCGAAGCCGCGATCGGCCGAATCGCTTGGCGGCCGGTGTCGAATGACATCGTCGTGGTTGCGCTCGACGACCGGACTCTCGACGAAGTCGCCGGTCGCGATTTTTCGATGACCCGGCACGCGCAGCTGGTTGATGCAATCGACGGGGCAGGCGCGAAACGCCTGTTTATCGATTTCACCTATGATCGACGCGAAAAGGACGCCGACTTTTCGTCATTGACCGCAGCGGTGAAACGGATGGGCGAGCGCGCCATCCTCGCGGTCGCGGCGAAATCGGCGCGCAGCGGCGATTCCGAGCTGGCCCGCTTTCCCAGTCCCGCCTTTGGTTCGGCGGCTCAGATCGCCTGTATCGGCTGGGAATATGAACTCTGGCAGGTTTGGCGGATACCAATCACGCTCGACGTGAACGGACGCGCCATTCCAAGCTTCTCGTCGTTGCTCGCGAACCGGCGATCGAATGAAGCCGGGGTTTATGCGTTGGACTATTCCTACAGGACGAGTTCGATCACCGAATATAGCGCCAGCGATGTCCTGTCGGGCAAGGTTTCCCGCGAACTTACCGGACGCGATGTCATTTTCGCGCCGACAGCGGCGGAATATCAGGACAATCACTATCTTCCGGGCCATGATCGCGTGCCGGGCGCCTATGTGCATGTGATCGGTGCCGAAACGCTGAAACGCGGCATGCCCGTCGACATCGGCTGGCTTCCGCACCTCGCATTCGCCGCGATCTGCCTCCTCGGCGCCGCCGCCTTCCGGCGCGCGCGCTGGTTCAATATCATCACGGCCGTGCTCGCCATTGGGCTGATCGCCAGCAAAATCTATCTGATGACGATACTGGTCAGCAGCTCGGTCGGGGCCTCGCTGTTTCTCGCTGCGGTGATCAGCGCAAATGTCTCGCGTACCAGCCGCCGCCGTTCGGCGCAGCGCGAGAATCCCGTGTCGGGCCTGCCCAATTTCGAGGCGCTGCGTTCGCAGGCCGCGTTCGGCAGCGCGACTGTCGTTGCGGCCAAAGTCGTCAATTTCGAGGATCTCGCCGCCTTCATCCCCGGCGACGGCATCGGCAAACTCGTCGAACAGGTCACCCGACGCCTTCAGCTCGCGTCGCAGGGCACGACGCTCCACCACGATCTCGACGGCACCTTCGCCTGGCTTGTGCCCTATTATCAGCACAGCCAGATCGAAGGCCAGCTCGCGGGCCTCGCCGCGCTGTTCAACGCGCCGCTGACGATCGGCGAGCTGCGCGTCGATGTCGCGATCGCCTTCGGGGTCAATGACGAGTTCGAAGGGTCGAACGCGCAGCGCCT
This sequence comes from Sphingopyxis sp. JAI108, assembly GCF_013410105.1. GTDB lineage: Bacteria > Pseudomonadota > Alphaproteobacteria > Sphingomonadales > Sphingomonadaceae > Sphingopyxis > Sphingopyxis chilensis. The sequence continues at coordinate 700,191 of NZ_JACCCJ010000002.1, read as the reverse complement.
CGCCGCGGCGCTCGTTGCAGCCGAACGTGCAATCCGCACGCGTGCGCTGTGGACCAAATATACCTCGCGCCAAAAGGAAGACGCCGGCTGGCAGCTCTCCTTCCACTCGCAGCTCGAGGATGCGCTGACCGGCGGCGACATCTGGGTCGCCTTCCAGCCGCAGTATGAAATCGCGACGAACCGGCTCGTCGGGGTCGAGGCGCTCGCGCGCTGGACGCATCCGACGCGCGGGCCCATCCCGCCCGACGAATTCATCGTCCAGGCCGAAAAGAGCCAGGACATCTATCGCCTCACCCTGTTCGTGATGGACCAGGCGATCCGTTCGGCGGCGCAGCTGCGCGAGCGCGGCCTCCATATCAACATGTCGGTCAACCTGTCGGCGAGCCTGCTCGACCATAGCGATCTTGTCGGCACGATCCGCGTGATGCTGACCGCGCATCACCTGCCGCCCGAGGTTTTGACGATCGAGATCACCGAAACCGCGCAGATCGAAAACAGCCGTCAGGCGCGCCAGACGCTCGCGCAGCTTCGCCGGACGGGCATTCGCCTGTCGATCGACGATTATGGCACCGGTCAGTCGAACCTCGAATATCTGACCGAGATCGAAGCCGACGAAATCAAGATCGACAAGCGATTCGTGATGACGATGCGCGATTCGCAGCGGAACCTCGAAGTTGTTAAATCGACGATCGACCTCGCGCATCGGCTCGGCGCCGTCGCGGTCGCCGAAGGCATCGAGGATGCCGAAACCATGGCGCTGCTCGCCAGCCTCGGCTGCGATGTCGGCCAGGGTTATCATCTTGGAAAACCGCAATTGTTTTCCGAACTTACCGCGACCCTTACCGCGCTCCCCCATAACCGCACCGCATAACTGCCAGATTGGCGGCAATGTTTATAGTTAAGACTCGATTTACCTTACTAATTAAGGTATATGCTCCGTTAACTGTTCCGTATGGGCAGTGCCAACAGGAGATCTGAAATGGGTTGGTTTTGGAAATTTCTGGGTGGCGGCGGCACCGGCAACGGTGGCGGTCAGGCCTAACTCGGAAACAAATTAAGGACAGGGCTCCGGCATCGCCGGGGCCCTTTCTTTTTGTCCGGCGCCGATCTGTGCGGCGCCGTGCGAAACCCGCCCGCGCCCTCGTCGCTTCGCGCTTCGGCGCCAACGTGACATCGCGGCAAGCCCTTCTTCCCGATCGAAAAAATTTCGGGCCGCCACCCATATCCGCTGCTTGCCGCGCAAACCCGCGGAAAGGCTGGCGCTGCGCCCGTGGCGCGAGCATCTGGGGCGACGAGACGAATCAAATTATCGACGAGTTGAGTCCCCGAACTGTCATTTACCGTCTTGCATCGTCGCGCCGACGTGGCACTATAGGTGGTGGGTCAACCACGGGGGCACCCCAATAAATTGTATCAGGCTGTAAGTGGCGGATTTCCGTCGTCCATTGCATATGGACCCGGAAAAACCCTGACTGCGCCCAAAAAAAGTGCCCCGTGGACGGGTTTAGATGCTAGGATCGGGGCTTCGCCCTGAGTCGAACAAGACAGGAACAAGCGCACCCATGTGCGCGGTCAGATCGGGGGCGAATGCAATGGATTTTCGGGAAAGCGAACGGGTGGAGACGAGCGACGTGGCGACGATGGAACTGGCGAAGAATGACGCTCCAGCGGCAAGTGAGTCGAAGGATGATTCGGCGCCCGTGAAGCTGAACGACGGCGGCGAGGCGAAGGTCCACGCGCGCCGGTTCGCCATCGTCACCGATGCGAGCCGCGACGCGCTGCTCACCGATTTCGGCAAGGAAACGCTGCAGGACCGCTATCTGCTTCCCGGCGAATCCTATCAGGATCTCTTCGCGCGCGTCGCCGACGCCTATGCCGACGATCAGGATCATGCGCAGCGCCTCTACGACTATATCTCGAAGCTGTGGTTCATGCCCGCGACCCCCGTGCTGTCGAACGGCGGCACCGGCCGCGGCCTGCCGATCAGCTGCTATCTGAACTCGGTCGACGACAGCCTCGAGGGTATCGTCGGCACGTGGAACGAGAATGTCTGGCTCGCCAGCCGCGGCGGCGGCATCGGCACCTATTGGGGCGCGGTGCGCGGCATCGGCGAACCCGTGGGCCTCAACGGCAAGACCAGCGGCATCATTCCCTTCGTCCGCGTGATGGACAGCCTCACGCTCGCGATTTCGCAGGGCTCGCTCCGCCGCGGTTCGGCCGCCTGCTATCTCGACGTCTCGCATCCCGAGATCGAGGAGTTTCTCGAGGTGCGCAAGCCGTCGGGCGACTTCAACCGCAAGGCGCTCAACCTCCACCACGGCGTCCTCATCACCGACGAGTTCATGGAGGCCGTCCGCGACGGCGCCGAATTCAACCTGCGCAGCCCCAAGGACCAGAGCGTCCGCGGCACCGTCGACGCGCGCTCGCTCTTCCAGAAGCTCGTCGAAACGCGCCTCGCGACCGGCGAGCCCTACATCATCTTCATCGATCAGGTGAACCGCATGATGCCCAAGCATCATCGCGACCTCGGGCTCAAGGTCACCACCTCGAACCTCTGCTCGGAAATCACCCTCCCCACCGGCCGCGACCATCTCGGCAACGATCGCACCGCGGTCTGCTGCCTCTCGTCGCTCAATCTCGAAACCTGGGACGAGTGGAACGGCGACAAATTGTTCATCGAGGATGTCATGCGCATGCTCGACAATGTCCTCCAGGACTATATCGACCGCGCCCCGCCCGAAATGGCGCGCGCCAAATATAGCGCTAGCCGCGAACGCTCGGTCGGCCTCGGCGTCATGGGCTTCCACAGCTTCCTCCAGGCGCGCGGCCTGCCGTTCGAGGGCGCGATGGCGAAATCGTCGAACCTGCGCGTTTTCAAGCATATCCGCGCGCAGGTCGATCAGGCGTCGATGCTGCTCGCCAACGAGCGCGGCCCCTGCCCCGACGCCGCCGATCAGGGCGTGATGGAGCGCTTCAGCTGCAAGATGGCGATCGCGCCGACCGCGTCGATCTCGATCATCTGCGGCGGCACCAGCGCGTGCATCGAGCCGATCCCCGCGAACATCTACACGCACAAGACGCTCTCGGGCAGCTTCTCGATCCGCAACCCGCACCTCGAAGCCCTGCTCGTCGACAAGGCGAAGAACAGCGACGCGGTGTGGAACTCGATCCTCGAACGCGGCGGCAGCGTCCAGCACCTCGACTTCCTGTCGCAGGACGAGAAGGATTGCTACAAGACGAGCTTCGAGATCGACCAGCGCTGGCTGCTCGAGCTCGCCGCCGACCGCACGCCGTACATCGATCAGGCGGCATCGCTGAACCTGTTCATCCCGGCGGACGTCGAGAAATGGGATCTGCTCATGCTCCACTATCGCGCGTGGGAACTCGGCATCAAATCGCTCTATTATCTCCGCTCGAAGTCGGTCCAGCGCGCCGGCTTCGCGGGCGGGGTCGAGGCCGACAACACGCCCGAGGCCGCGAAATTCGAACTCGCGACCACCGATTATGACGAGTGTCTCGCGTGCCAGTGAGGACTGGCCGATGAACAAGAACGCCGGTTGCACCCTGGCGGCCATCGGGGCGGCAGTGGTTGTGCTGCTGGTTGTACTGATCGGATACCCGCAATACCGCGTCTATTCGCAGCGGCTGGCCGGTGAGGCCGCCTTGGCCGAAGCGCAATCGTCGCGGCAGGTCGCAATCCTCGAGGCGCGCGCCAAGAAGGAAAGCGCCATCTCGCTCGCCGAGGCCGAGGTCATCCGTGCCAAGGGCGCGGCCGAAGCGAACGCGATCCTGCAGAACAGCCTCGGCGGCCCCGAAGGCTATCTGCGCTATTTGCAAATCCAGGCGCTCGAATCGTCGCGTGCCTCGCTGATCTATGTCCCGACCGAGGGCGGCCTTCCCGTTACCGAAGCCCGCCGCCTCGCCCCCCAATAACCGCCTGTCTCAAGGAAGTCCGCCATGCCGCTGTTAGAAGCCCGCAAGACCTACAAGCCCTTCGAATATCCCTGGGCGTTCGATTTCTGGAAGCGCCAGCAGCAGATCCACTGGGTTCCGGAGGAAGTGCCGCTGGGCGAGGATTGCCGCGACTGGGCGCAAAAGATCAGCGACCATGAACGCAACCTGCTCACGCAGATTTTCCGCTTCTTCACCCAGGCCGATATCGAGGTGCAGGATTGCTACCACGAAAAATATGGCAGCGTGTTCAAGCCGACCGAGATCAAGATGATGCTGACCGCGTTCAGCAACATGGAGACGGTGCACATCGCGGCGTACAGCCACCTGCTCGACACCATCGGCATGCCCGAGAGCGAATATGGCATGTTCCTCGAATATGACGAGATGCGCGCCAAGCACGACTATATGGGCACCTTCGGCGTCGAGAATGACGAGGATATCGCGCGCACCCTCGCGATGTTCGGCGGCTTTACCGAGGGGCTTCAGCTCTTCGCCAGCTTCGCGATGCTGATGAACTTCCCGCGCTTCAACAAGATGAAGGGCATGGGCCAGATCGTCAGCTGGTCGATCCGCGACGAAAGCCTCCACTGCGAAGGCATCATCAAGCTGTTCCACACCTTCACCAAGGAACGCGACTGCCTGACCAAGGCGGTGAGGGAAGACATCATCGACACCTGCCAGAAAACGGTGCGGCTCGAGGATGCGTTCATCGACCTCGCGTTCGAACAGGGCCCCGTCCCCGGCATGACGCCCAAGGAGATCAAGCGCTACATCCGCTACATCGCCGACTGGCGCCTGGGCCAGCTCGGCTTCCAGCCGATCTACATGATCGACGAACACCCCCTCCCCTGGCTCGCCCCGCTCTTGAACGGCGTCGAGCACGCCAACTTCTTCGAAACGCGCGCGACCGAATACAGCAAGGGCGCGACGCGCGGCGACTGGAACACCGTCTGGACCAGCTTCGACAGCCGCAAGAAGGCCAGGACCAGCGAAGACGCCGCCCCCGCGGGCAACGCCGAAAACGACGGCGAAGACATGTTCGCCAAAGCCGGCATCGCCGCAGAGTAAGCGACTCCAAACCCCTCCCGCTTGCGGGAGGGGCAGCAAGACTTGGGAGCTTGCTCCCTAGTCGCCGCGGGGAGGGCACAGGCGCCACCCCCACGACACAGAACAAGAAGTCAGAGGCCAAAATGACCGAAAAGAAACCCAAACTCCTGATCCTCAGCCAGCCGCAGCGCGCGAGCCTCGAAGGCCTCTCGAACCGCCGCCCCCAACTCCCCACCGACCCCGTGCGCGACGAACTCGTCACGCTGGGTCTGGTGGTCAAACAGGGCGCCAAATGGGCGCTGACCCCGCAGGGCAAGAAGGTGCTGGCGGCGAACTCGAACCGGCGCAATGCTGGGGGGTTTTCGGTTTAATCTCCATCTTTACACAAAGTCAAAAGACCGGCATCGAAAAGGATAATGAAAACGAAAATAGAGGGGGAGGATGGTGGAGTTCCTTGAGACTAGAAGGAGCGATTCTTTTGCGCGCCTGAGTCGCCTGCGAGAGGATTTGGCAACGCGTTTGAGCGAAGTTGATCCACCCGATAGCGAACCGGGCCTGTGCATTTACGCCACTGGATCTTTAGCCCGTTTGGAAGCCAATCCGGCTTCCGACTTGGATGCGTTTTTCTTTTTGACTGGAAGCGCCAACGACAAGTGCTTGTCGAGAATACGCGACGTGAAAATCCTCAATTCTGTTATAGTAGCCAGCAAAGAAGCAGATTTCCCTGACTTTTCAAACGACGGGGAATATTTGAAGTTCCTACATATAAATGACGTGGTAGAACATATTGGCGGAAGAGAGGACGACTATCACAACGCCCTCACTGCACGAATGCTCCTTCTTTTAGAAAGCAAATACATATACAATGAATCCCTATTCGATGAATTTAGATATCAAGTAATAAATAGATACTTTACCGATTTCCATAGCCATAATGAAGACTTCAAACCGATATTTTTGCTTAACGATGTTTTGAGGTTCTGGAGAACCCTCTGCTTGAACTATGAAAACGGGCGCGAGTGGCGTAGCGCAGATGAAGAAAAGCGCGCCAAAGGCCACCTATCAAACCTAAAACTAAGATTCAGCCGCCTCAACATATGCTTCAGCTTCATTGCATTGCTAATGTCTTTTGGCCCTGCGGTTTCGCAAGATAACGTAATGGAAGTGTGCCGCACCACTCCACTAGATCGACTTCGAGCGATTTCAACCAAGTCGCCGAATCTAGCGCCTAACATTGAGGGCCTGCTGGCTGAGTACGCTTGGTTCCTTGAGGCTGTTGGAAAGCCAAAGGCTGAAGTTCTATCTTGGATTTCAGATAGATCAAATCGAGACGTAGCCTTCTCTCATGGAAGAAAATTTGTCTCAAATATGTATTCTGTTGTTCATCACATTGCTGAAGAGAATAAATACTTAAGGTATTTGGTCATTTAACATGAGATATTTTTTGTTTATGACCATTGAAGACCCCACTTTGGCGAACTTTCTGAATCTTGCGATCTTTGCGCTTAACCCGGAAGAAAAATGGGAAGCTCATGTGACTTTGGCAGGACCATTTTCGTCAACCAGAAACCTTCCCAAGAAGCGCGCTTATGTAAAAAAGGTCTCAGTTCTAGGTGCGGGAAATTTTTTCGAGCATGGGCAAAACACCGTCTTCCTGAGAATTGGAGCTGCTGATCTAGTGGAAGTATGGAGCAAGCCTGACTATCCCTACAACCCGCATTTAACACTGTACGATGGATCAAACGCAAAGCTTGCATCGATGCTCTATCAAGAACTTAGCGGTAGCAGAGTTTTTCTTAAATTTTTTGTATCAAAACTCGTAGTCGCATCATCTATAAAAGGACAATCTAGCCCCATATTTCTTAGGAGTCCGATAAATTTTCAGTCTCTTTTTCTGACTAGGAATTTGAGTTGGAGAGATATCCGGAATTTGGACGACAAAGATCGAATTAATATTGCCGTAGAAGCTCTGTCAAAGGCAACTGAATACTGTAAATCCATTTAGATTATTTCACCCGTATTTTCGACGTAGCTTCAATGCACCGTAACCGACCCCATCATACCAGAATTACGGTGGACGAAATCCCAAACTGCCGAGACGCTGGATCAAGTCGGGCGAGTCACTTGCCTTATCCGCGGTAACGACGCTGGATAAACTTCGCGCCTTCGCGCGAAACCAATCACCACCCCGCGCACGCACCCCCAAATCCTATTTCGCACACCCCACCAAAAAAACCCCTTTCCTACATTATCCGGCCATGCTCCAAACTGGCAGATGAGCCACATCGCCCCCATCCCCGCGCCCGGCGCGACCCTCGCCCCCACAGCCGATGCCGTCCCCGCGCTCGACGCGCACGGCCACGATCCCGCCGCTTACGAATGGGTGCCGGTGCTGAAAAAGCGCCGCAAGGACGGCTGGTCGCCCGACAAACAGCGCGCCTTCATCGAGGCGCTGGCCGACAGCGGCTCGGTCGCCACCGCCGCGCGCTGCGTCGATATGTCCGAATCCTCCGCCTATCGCCTGCGCCGCGCGCCGGGGGCGGAGGCGTTCGACCGCGCCTGGTCGGCGGCGATCGATGCTGCGTCGAAGAAATTGCTCGACGCCGCCTTCGAACGCGCGCTGGTCGGCACCGACGAGCCGGTGTTCGACCGCGACGGCAACCGCGTCGGCCGCCGCCTGCGCCAGAGCGACCGCTTGCTGATGTTCCTGCTGCGCGCCTATGGCCCCGACCGGTTTCGCGAGGCGGGCCCCGACCGCATCACCGCCCCCGCCGCCACACCGGTGGCCGAGGCACTGGTCCATCTGCACCCCGAACCGCCCGCCGCGCCCGCCGCGCTGATGGCCCCCGCCGATCTCGCGGTCGCGCTGGAGGTGGCCGATCTGTGCGGCGGGGCGCTGCCGCACTGGTATCGCGACGCAGCAAGCGACGACGCCCCAAGTGAAGACGAGCGCGGCGAAGCGGTCCCGGCCCCCGCGGCGATACCGGCGCGGGACGCGTCATAAGGCTGAACTTCGCTGAACTTTGGACCCGCCGGTCGGCCGACCCGCCCCCCTCAATGCACCGTAACCGGCCGCACCCCGCCGCTCGCGCGCGCCGCGGCGAACATCACCCCGTCGCGCACCACTTCGGGCGGGTCTTCGAGCATATAGAGCTTCACCAGCTCGCGCGCGACCTCGCTGTCGTCGTCGACGACCAGCCGGAGCGAGTGCAGCCCCGTCTCGCCGCGCGTCACCACCACGCCCTTCACCAGAACGAGCGGCCAGCGCGCGCTGCCGCCGCGATACAGCGTCACCCCGTCGTGGCGCAGATAGGCGCCGCGCCGCCGCCACATGCCGAAAACATAGCCCCACACCGTCAGCACCGCGGCAATGCCGATCAGCAACAGCGGCTGCCCGAAGATCATGTACCGCAGCGCATCGATGGGATCGCCCTCCCAGTTCAGCCGCGCCGCCAGCACGCCGAGCAGCACCGCGCACGCGAATTGCCACCCCACCAGGGGCGCGGCGCGCAGCCGCGCGATCACCACCATCTTCCGGTCCCCGTTCGTCATCGCGGCCTAGATAGGAAGTGCAACCGCGCCGCGCCAGTCCGGCGGCTCGCGGAAAGGCGCCGCGCGAACGCCTGTCGCGCCTTGGCAGCTTTGGGGTGGAAAGCGGACAAAGTTGAAAGCCGGCTGCCTCTAAAAAGAAGCGTGCCGACGAACTGATTCCTCATAACTTTTAATCGCGGCCGATAATTCGAGCTTCCTTCGCGCAAATGCGCGGCTCCTTAGGAATGCGATTGCGGTGAAAGTCAGACCTACGCCGCCGACGGTGCCGTCAAATCCGCCCAGTTTCGAGTAAAAATAGGCTTCGCCGACAATGCCGATAAGCGCCGTTGCCCATGCGGCCCAAATCATGAAGCGCTCTCGTTGCCACGAAATCGGCTCTTCTGGTCGGCCACTCCGAGGATTACTTACATAGCCCTCGAACCCGAACAATGATGTCACGATCTTGAACATGGCTTTGAACTAACCGAGACCATGCATGTCCGCAATCGGTCGGACCCTGCCGCCGCGTCGCCGCGTTTCCCCGTGAATCCTGCGAACATCCCTGCGCCCGATGCAGCCTTCGCCATCCCCGCCCGTTGACCCGCTATCGAGGGGGCACAGGAGACAGATCATGGAATGGACCCTCATGACGATCCTCGGCCCGATCCTGCTCGCCGCCGTGCTCGCCTGGGCGATGCTCAACAACCGCCGCAGCCGCGCCGAGAAACAGCGCACCGAGGAAGCGACGCGCATCCGCCGCGAACAGGAGGACCGCGACCAGAAGGCGCGCGAGGCGGAGGGCGGCGCGGCCTGACCCGCCCCCTCGCGCCGCGCCTCCGCCGGGGCTAAACGCCCCGGCCGCGCGGCGAACCGCTGCCGGGAACCGCGGCGCCATGCTATGATGCGCGGCGAAAGGAGAAAGCCCATGCAGGCCGTAACCGAAGGCGACCGCCGCAAGGAGGTGAAGATCCTCCTCGACCGGATCCGGGCGCATCCCGAGCGCGACTGGAGCGAAGCGCGCCGCCGCATCGCGACGCTCAACAAGCTGATCGTCGCCCCGCCGCGCGCGCATACGCACTAGCCGAGGGCATTTATCGAGAGGAGCGGTGGGGCCTCAGCCTCCGTCTCGCGCCCCCCCCCTCGCCATTCGTCGCCCGCGAGCGGCCGCTCGTCGCATTCGGGCGCGGCGCGATGCAACGACCGGAGTTCGCGCCGGTTTCTCCGTCGAAGGCATCGTCGCCGCCCTCTTCCCCCCCCCCCCGGGGCGTCGACGATGCCGACCCATCATGGAGAGAGAGATGCGCAAGCCCCCCGCTCTTGGCGCGCTAGCCCTTTTGGCGGCCGCCCCCGCCCTTCTCGCCGCAACCCCCGCGCTGGCCCAGGCCACGTCCGCCGCGTCCGCGTCCGATGCCGCGATCGGCCGCGACGGCGTCGCGAACGTCAACCTTGTCGGCAAGGTCGGGCTGGGCGGCAATGCCGCGGTTCAGGACGCGACCGACCCCGTCGGCGGCATGGTCGATCAGGTCGATGGCGCGGTGCAGAAAAGCGTCGATGCCGCGAACCTGACCCTCGCGACGCGCGAACAGGTGCGCGCCGGCGCCGAGCTTTACGGCACCGACGGCAACAGCGTCGGCACGGTGCAGAGCGTCGAGGGCGACACCGCGGTCGTCGTCCGCGGCGGCAAGCTCTACAATGTGCCGCTCGCCGAAATCTATCATGGCGCCGTCGGCGCCACCCACGGGCTTGTCACCAAGCTGTCGCAGGCCGAAATCCAGGCGCGCACGACCGCCGAGGTCGAATCGCGCTGACCCCACAAGCCGCGGCGACCTCCCGCACGGAGAGATGTCGCCGCGCGCTGGGGGAGCCGGGTGCACCTGGCTCCCCGCCCGACAGATTTTGAAGAGACCGCATCGCGTCCGCGATCGGGGAGGGAGCCGGAATGCCGGCTCCCTTTCGCCGTTTCAGCCGCCGCCGTTTCAGCCGCCCGGAAATCGCGGCCCTGCGGTCACGTCGATCGCGGTGTCGCCGCCCGTCGGGATCACGGTGCGGCCGAACCACACATAGCGCGCCGTCGGCTGCGTCAGGTCCCGGTCGTATCGCGCCGCGACCGCTGCCGGGTCATAGCCCATCCACGCCAACGTCGCGGGAAAGATCTGGCTCGTCGAATGCCCCCTGCGCGGCGCCCCGGCATGGCGCGCCGCCTCGCCGGCGGGCAGGAAGGCGAGCAGCGGCACGCGAAACTCGTCGGCCACCGCCTCGCGGCTGCAATGCGGCAGCGCGCCGGGGGTCAGATTCTGCCCATGGTCCGATGTGTAGACGATCGCCACCGTCTCGCGGTCGACCCCCGCCAGCAATCGCGCAAAGAAACGGCGCTTCGACCATGAAAGCGCGGCATCATATTGCCGTCGCACCGGGCTGTCCGCCGCGATCGCGCCTTCGGGATAATGGTCGCGATACTGGAAATGGACCCCGCGCAGCACCGCAAAGGTGAAGCTGCGCCCGCCGCCCTTCATCGCGGCATTGAGCGCATCGGCGATCTTCAGGTCGGTGTCGATCCCGCCCGGCATCGGCCGGTAATCGTCGATCAGCGCGCGCTCGGGCGGCAGCATCAGATTCTGCGGCGCCCCCGACGTCTGCCCGTCGATCAGCAGCGTCCGGTATCCCGCCGCCTGGGCATAGGCCCAGATCGACGGCGTCGCGCGAAGATCCGTCGCCGCCGACACGCGCCGCACATCGACCCCCGACCGCAGCGCGACCTGCGCCGGCGCGCTGCAATGCCCCATCGCCGCCGCGATCCCGAAATCGCTGTGCGGCACATGGGCGATCGTCGGCGCGATCAGCCGGCGGAACGGCGCCTCGGCGACGCTCTCGTCGATCACCCAGACGATATGCCGCGGCGTGTCGGCGCGGGCTGCGGGCTTCAGCGTCACCGGCGCGCGCGCCGGCGGCGGCGGCGCGGTGGCGAGGTCCCAGCCGAGCCCGTAAAGATTGCGTTCGGCGGCTTCCGGCCACACCGCGGCGTGGCGATAGAGCGCGCCCGGCACGACAAGCAGGATCGGCAGCATCGCCGTGATCGCGCGCCCCCACGGCATCGTCGCCGCGCCGCGCGCCAGCCTCCGCGCCGCGACGAACAGCGCCAGCGCCGCCGCGACCTGCGCCGCGACCCACAGCAATTCGGCGCCGAACTCGCCGGCGGCATTGCCCGCCTGCGCCGTCTCGGCGAGCAGCCATGCCAGCGAGCCCGCATCGAGCAGCGCGCCGACGATCTGGCTATAGCCAAGGTTGATCAGGATCGAGCCGCCCGCGAGCGTCAGCAGCGCCGCCGCCCAGCGGCGCGGAAACAGAAACAGCGCCGCCATCAGGATCGCCGCCTGAAACGCCAGGAACAGAAAGGCGGTCAGCGCGCTTTGCGGATCGCCCGCCGCAAGGCGATAGGCAACGCTTTGCGTCAGCTGGAACCGGTTCGCGATCGCATATCCGGCGCCGAACAGCAGCGTCGCCGCGATCAGCCGCCACCGGCGGCCGCGCGGCCGCGTTTCTTGTCCCCCCTGTGCCATCGCGTGGCACCCTAAAGCCGGGACGTTCAAAATTCACATAGGAAAATGGCCCGCCCCAGGGGAAAGGGCGGGCCAGTTCGGTGCCGGCGCGCCCGATTGCGCCTCCGGCCCTCTGTTGTTCGCGGGCTCGGCTATTCGGCTTCCTCGAACAGGTCGATCGCGTTGGCGGCGTTCGCCGACAGGCGCACCGTGTCGCCTTCGACCGCGGCGACCAGGCCTGCGGGCAGATAATGATGCTTGCCATCGACGCTGTCGGCCTTGGTCAGCTTGATGCGTTCGCCTTCGAGATGGTCGACGGTGCCGAGATGGACGCCGTCGGCGCCCACGACATTCATATCTTCCTTGATCGCGCTATGGTCATGCTCTGCCATGGTCATTCTCCTTGCCGCTCCGGGGAGGGAGCCTGCCGATCATACGCATGGAATCCGAGTCGGCTCCATAGAGCAGGACAGGGCGCCCGAAAGCCGCGCCGGCTTTCCAAACGGCAGCCGCGAGGCTAGCCTCCGCCCATGCGCCTTCTCCTCTCCGCCGCCGGCCTCGTACTCTTCGCCGCGCCGCTTCCCGCCCTCGCCTGCTCGGTTGCGCCGGGCTATCGCGTGCCGACCAACTTGGAACTCGTCGAACGCAGCGAGCTCATCCTGCTCGCCACCGTCGCCCCCGGCGATGTCGAACGCGGCAGCGACGAAGAACCGACGATCGCGATCGAACCCGTCGCGGCGCTGAAGGGCGCGATGCCCTCGACCCCGATCGCCCTCTCCGCGATGATCGCGACCGGCGACGAGGTGCAGCTCAGCAATCCCTATGAACTCAGGGACGCGCACCCGCAAAGCTTTGCCGGCGCGTGCACGCGCTATGCCTTTCCCAGCGGATCGCGCGTGCTCTTCTTCCTCGACCGGGACGAGGGCCAGTGGCGCGGCGCCGGCGGCGCGTTCAGCCGCTGGGCCGAGGATGTGCTGACCGATGACGCGCCGTGGCTGCAGGCGGTGCGCTTCTACATCGAGGTCGCAAGCCTGCCGGCGGACGAGCGCCTCGCCGCGCTGGCCGCGCGCCGCGACGAGCTCGGCGCGCTCGGCGACGATCCTGTCGCGCAACTGGTCGCGGCGGACATCGGCCGCCAGATGGCAGGCCCGAACGCCGCGCTGCGCGGCGAACGCCCCGCGCCGCCGGACGGCGACGCCGCGACGGCCTCCGACGACGCCGAACCCGCCGCCCCCGGCCCCGAAGCCTGACGCCGATGCGGCTGCCGACCTATGTCTACAGCCTGATCTACCCCGCCTTCCTCGGCAGCTTCCTCTACGGCTCGCTGACCGCACCGTTCCCCGACGCGCTGCACGTCTGGGCCGCGCTGCTGATGCTCCTCTATTTCGGCGCCCAATATGGCGAGGGCGCGATCGCGGCTTTCCCCGGCGCCGACGGCGTGCCGCGCTATGGCGCGCCCGAAGCCGCGGTCGATCTTGCCGAAACGCTCGCGATGACGGCGATCATGGCGGCGCTCGGCGTGTTCGGCGGCGCCCCGACGGGGCTCGTCGGGCGTCTGTTCGACGCGGGCAACGACCGCGACCACTGGCTCTGGATGGCGCTCGCCTTCGCGCTGCCGCCGATCATGCGCGTCGCGCTGTCGATCGTCGGCCGCGCGCCCGACCGGCGCAGCCACGATGTCAAGGCGCACGCACGGTTGACCCTGCTCTCGCTCTCCGCTGCCGCAGGCGCGATCATCGGGCTCGTCGTCAATCCGGTCGCGGGGCTCGTCGTGATCAGCCTCGCGCTCGGCGTCTATCTTGTCGCCTTCATCTTCAAACCCGCGCTCGGCCGCGGCACGGTGCACGAGGCGCTGTGGGGAACCCCCGGCGAGGATTAGGGCGGCGGCGAGGCCCTTCGCTCAGGGCGCCCCGCGCGGTTCGTCGTCGTCGACCCCGCCGGGGCCGAGTTCGTCCTCCTCATCGTCGTCGCTGCGTTCGCCGCGATAGGCATCCATGTCGATGCGGCCCGACCGCTCCATCTGGCGCATATGGTCGACCAGATCCTGCACATCGTCATTCGCGTCGCCGCTGCGCTTCTTGTCGCTGTCCTCCAGCCGCGCCTCGCCCCGTGCGGCGGCCGCGACGCTCTGCGCCTGCGCCTCCTCATCGTCCTGCTCGCGGTTGCGAGCCTCGGGGGCATCTGCTTGGGGCTTGCGGGAATCGTCGATCATGGCCGGCTCCTTTCAGGGGGTGGCCGGAAAACGCGCAGGTCGGCGCCGACGTTCCTCAGGCGGCCGCCGCCAGCACCTTATTCTCGATCACGCGAATGAAAACCTCGGGATCCTGCGCGCCGGGAACCAGCATCCGCCCGCCGAGGATGAAGGCGGGCACGCCGGTGATATTCCGGTCCGCCCAATAGGCTTCCTCGGTGCGCACCATTTCGCCGAATTCGCCCGAGCCCAGAATCGCGGCCGCGCGCGCGCGGTCGAGCCCGACCGACGTCGCGATATCGGCGAGTACCTGCATGTCGCCGACATCGCGGTTGTCGGTAAAATGCGCCTGGAACAAAGCCAGCTTCAGCGCGGTCTGAACGCCGGTCGGTCCTTCCTGTTCGGGTTCCTCGATCGCTCCCGCCCAGGTCAGCAGGCGGTGCGCGTCGAAACTGTTGCGCATCCGGAAATCCGGACCGCGGTTGAAGGTGAAACCCAGCTCGCCCGCGATGGCGGCGAGCCGCCCCGTGTTCGCGCGGCTCTGTTCGGCGCTGATGCCATATTTGCGCATCACATGGCTTGCCGCATCCTCGCCTTCGGGCGGCATGTCGGGATTGAGCTCGAACGGATGCCACTGGACGCGAAAGTCCAGCCGGCCCGCGAAATGATCGATCACCTTGCGGAATTTCAGCCAGCCGATGATGCACCAGGGGCACATCACGTCGGACACGATATCGACGCTGAGGCGCGGCACGCGCGGTTCGGTCACAATTCTTCTCCTGCCGGCGCGCGCCGCCGCGCTCAGTCGGAGCGACGATCCTTGTCCGTTCGCCGGTCGCCCTTGCGACGATCCGGCCCATTGTAATTCGGGTCTTCGGCGACGCGGCGGTTGCCCGCCCGCCGGTCCGTACTCGACCTCTTGTCCTCTTCGCTCGTCATACGCTTCCTCCCCACCACAAAGGAAAACAGAAGCGACCCGGCCCCCAGTAACTCACATAATGGTTAAAAAGACAAGCAACGCCGGAATTCCGGCGATTATGGACGGGTCGGCTTTGGGGGTAGAAAGCGGACATAGCTTTTGCGCTTGGGAGTGCCTTCAATCAAAGCCCAGATTGATTGAGAAGCGTCAGCACCTTCGGCCATTTCTGGTACTCGCTCCACCCTCTCAGGGTTTTTCCGTCTGCGGGCCTAACCGCCCCCATGTCAGCGCCGCGAGAAATGAGCAATAGCGCAACCTCTTCATCTGAAATGTTGAAAAGGACATGTTCTCCTTCATTGTCCTTGAAGTCTGGATTGGCTCCAGCGTCCAACAGCAGTTTCGCGACGCCAGCGTCACTCACCTGCCACAAGACGCTATCGCAGTAGCCGTTTTGGCAATGCTCGATGTTTGCTCCCGCAGCCAATAGCAGCCGTATAACTGCTCTGCGATCGGTGGTGGCAGGATGCTTTTCGTCATTGCTCATCAAACCGTTGGCAGCTTCAAAGAGTGGAGGGTCGATTGGAGTGCGACTACCGTTATCTCCGTTCGGGTTCGCCCCCAGTCGGAGCATGTCGCTAACAATCTGGGGGTCTGCGTTCGCAGCCGCACTCGTTAGAAGCTTTGTTGCGAAGGCGCGGTCAATCCCACTGGAATTCTGCGGCTGATACAAAGCGTCGTACGCGGCGTGATTATCTGAATCCACTGCCTCCTGCAGCGCGCTCTTCCGCTGCGCTGCGTCCGCGATCCCTCCGTTAGCAATCAGCCATTTGATCGCATCGCGATGTCCTTCGTAGATTGCTGTTCTTAGTGGGCTCGGCCCTTCCGCGAGAAAAACCGGAGCCCCCAAATCCTTCAAGCGCTGCATCGTCCGCACGTCGTTGCGCTCGGCCGCAGCGTCCATGAGTTCGAGCCCCAACGTACCCGCGAAGTCAGCGCCCTCTTCTTGAAGCATCGGGATGACCTGCGGTGTCCCCTTGATCCAGCGATCAGTTCCCGCTGCCGTATCAATTGCATCTTGAAGCGCTGTCACCGACGCAGGCATCCCCGCTTTCTTGCCGACATAGTCGACGAGCGATTTCTTGCCGTTGCCAGTATCAATCGTCACCACATAGGTTGGGTTGTCAGTAACCTCCGCTCGATACTCATCGCGGAGGGAGAAGAATCGAGCTTCTTCGAATTGTGCCAGAAGTTGGTCGATCACCTGTGGCTCTACGGTCGTCTCGTGAGTGCCGGGGACTCGGACGCCACTTTCTGTCGAGTTTGCGCGATGAACATTCGCTACGTCATCGAGGGCGAGATGTGGCGCGGTTTCAAAAACCACGCGACCGCTTCCTGTGATTGTGACCTTGTAATCTGGACAAGATCCAAAGCAGGCAGTCCTTTGGAGGCTGATTACAAGCTTATCCCTGTTAACATCGGGAAAGGGAGCGCTCAAGAAATGGCAGGCGCTTAGCGACAAACTGCAAATTCCAATCAAGATGGCTCGCAAATTTGCACTCCTACACTTCATTCGCGCTCGCTTGCTTATCAAACAAATGACGAATGTCCGCACTAATACCCTGCCCCTGCCGCCGCATCGACCGGCGGCCGCGACAGCACCCACCAGCTGCCGATCATCAGCAGGACCGACAATGCCTCGACGATCATGCCCTGCACGATGCCGAAGTTGGTCGGGTCGCCCATCGCGACGCCGATCAGCCGTCCCGCCAGCGCGGTGCCATAAAGCGCCGCGGGCACCAGCAACGCGCGTACCCACGCCGGGACCAGCGCGCCGAGCGCCGCAGCGCCCGCCGAGACGAGAAAGAAGGACGACAGATCGGCGCGCAGCGTGTTGATCGCGACGCCGCTGATCGTGAAGCCGAAGGTCTCGGTATAGCTCGCCGGGTCCAACAACCCGCGCGCGCCGACGATGCCAAAGAACAGCGCCCACAGCAGGACGGCGCCGCGCAAGACCATATTGACCATCATTCTTCTCCCCTGTTTGCGCAGCAGGCTGCGGCATCGGGGCGAAAAGTTCAATCTATTCCGCTGCGAACGTCTCTTCGATCCAGCCGCCGCCAAGCACGCGCGCGCTGTCGGCCGGGTCGTACAGCACCGCCGCCTGCCCGGGCGCAACGCCATATTCGGCCGCGGCAAAGATCAGCCGGTCGCCCGCCACCCGCGCCGGCACCGGCTTCGCCATGCTGCGCACTTTCGCCAGAACCTCGCGCCCCTCGACCGCGGCGAGCCAGTTCGCCTCGCCGAGCCGCGCGCCCGAAACGCCAAGCGCGCGCCGCGGCCCGACGATCACTTCCTTCTTCGCCGCATCGAGCCGCACCACATAAAGCGGCTCGGCCTGCCCGCCGATCTCGATCCCGCGCCGTTGCCCGACCGTATAGTGGATCAGCCCCTTGTGCGCGCCGAGCACATGGCCGTCGACATGGACGATCGCCCCCTGGTCGTCGGCCTCGGGGCGCAGCTTCTTCACCAGCGTCGCATAGTCGCCGTCTGGGACGAAACAGATGTCCTGGCTGTCGGGCTTGCTGGCGACGCCAAGGCCCAGTTCGCGCGCGATCTCGCGCACAACGCTCTTCTCCATTCCGCCCAGCGGAAAGCGCAGGAAGTCGAGCTGGTCCTGCGTCGTCGCGAACAGGAAATAGCTCTGGTCGCGCGCCGGATCGACCGCGCGGTGCAACTCGGCGCCCGCGGGCCCCATCACGCGCCGGACATAATGGCCGGTCGCAAGGCAGTCGGCGCCCAGATCCTTCGCAAGGGCGAACAGGTCGGTGAACTTCACCCCCATGTTGCAGCGCACGCAGGGGATCGGCGTCCGTCCGGCGAGATATTCGTCGGCGAACTGGTCGATCACCGTGTCGCGGAACCGGCTTTCATGGTCATAGACATGATGCGCGAAGCCCAGCCGGTCGGCGACCGCGCGCGCGTCGCGAATGTCCTGCCCGGCGCAGCAGGCGCCGACGCGCTTCGCCTTGGCGCCGTGATCGTAGAGCTGCAGCGTCACGCCGATCACTTCGGCGCCCGATCGCGCGGCGAGCGCGGCGACGACGCTCGAGTCGACTCCGCCGGACATGGCAACGACGATTCGCCGGTCCTTCAGCGGCTCGGCCAGCTGAAAGTCGGCCCGGGCGAGCCCGGCGGGGGTGGAAATCGTCTCGATCATGGTCGGCGCCATCTAGGGATGCGGAGGGCAAAATGCCAGCTTTTCCGCGCACCCTGTCAAGATATTGACGCGGGTTAAGCTTCGCTAACAGGTGCTGAAACAGGCATTTACGGGACTTTAGCTCCTCTCGCGTAGACGAGTCGCATGAACCTTGACCCGTCCGATCTTCCGCGCATCGCCGGTGCGGCCCGATTGTCGAAGCCCGGCTTCGACATCATTCTGGCCGTCTCCAGCACGCGTCAGGCGACGCTGCCGACGGTGCGCCACTTGCGGGCGCAGGCGCAGCGCGATCGCCATGCGGCAAAGCTTAATGCGCTGCGCAGCATCCTCTGCGGCAGGCGCGGTTCGGCGGAACAAAAAGCTCCGTCCGTCGTTCGCTTTCTCGATTTGTCGGAGGATGCGAACGCCCTGCCCGAAACTATGAACGACCTGTTTACCAGAGGATTTCAGCCGATGTTGAATCCCTCTGTTCTAGAGCAAGAAGCGTCGGACACACCCCCCTCCGACGTTGCAAATATGGAATGAAGCATGATCGAGAATCAGAAAATCCGTCCCGCACAGGTCATCGGCCCCTTGGGCGAACCGCTGACGCTGGACTCGCTGCCCCCGCCCTCGACGACCCGCTGGGTCGTGCGTCGCAAGGCAGAGGTCGTCGCGGCCGTCAACGGCGGGCTCCTGTCCGTCGATGAAGCGTGCGAACGCTATGGGCTGACCCTCGAGGAATTTGCCAGCTGGCAACGGTCGATCGACCGCAGCGGCATGCCCGGGCTGCGCGTGACGCGCATCCAGCACTACCGCGACCTTTACGAGCGCCAACAGCGCTTCTGACGGGCCGCGGGACCGGACCAGGCATGAAGGAGGGCGCTTCGGGCGCCCTCTTTTTTTATCCGCAGCGGCTGGACAGGTGACGGGAGCGCCCGCTACCGGCGCGCCATGTCTATCACCGCGACGATCATGAACACCGCCACCGGCCAGCCGATCCAGAAGATGAGCTTCGGCCGCATGCCCAAGCCCTGGGCCAGCTTCAACCTCGCGACCGGCGAGCTGGTCACCGCCGAGCGCATCGACGTCACGCCGCCCGCGCCGGGCAAGTTCGCGGCGACGGTTCAGGTGTGGGTGAAGGTCAAAACAGGGGCCTGACCGCCCCGCTCCAATAAAAACCCATTATTTCCCAACAGCTTGACAATTTTGTTGCAACCCAAACGTTCATCCCGCGTTAAGCCCCCGAGTCAACTTTGGGAGTCACTCAATATGCGCAAGATGTTCATCACCCTCGCCGCCACCTCGGCCCTCGCTCTCGGCGCCTGCCAGAGCCCCGCTGCCGACAAGGTCGAGGATCAGGCCGAGGCCCAGGCCGAAGCCATCGACGATCAGGCCGACGCCATGCCCGAAGGCGCGGCAAAGGACGCCATGGAAAACAAGGCTGACGTCGTCGAGGAAATGGGCGAGGAAAAGGCCAACGCGATGGACGACAACGGCGAGATCGCCCCGTCCGAAAGCGGCGTCGGCGACACGCAGACGAAATAAGGGCTGCCTTCCCTAAAGGGCAGGGCGAAGGGCGCCGGTTTGTTCCGGCGCCCTTTGTTTTGCGCGCGATATATTCGGGCCATCCTGTGATCGCCGTCACCGCCGCGTCCTGCCATCAGGGTTAACACCGGATTCGGGACGTGCACCCGCTTTCAGCGACCGCTTTACGGACCACCCTTCCGCCGTCCCAAGCGACCCGGGGCGGCGGGAGGGACTAGCCGTTCGCCCGTTCGAGCGCCTTGAGCACATCATGGACGCCCGGCGCGTCCGCGTCCGCCCGCAACGTGTCAAGACCTGCGGCGACATCGAAACGATAGTCGGCCACCCCGGCGGTTTCGCCTGCCCAGGTCGCGCCGAGCGCCTTGACGAGGCGCCGCGCCGCCGCATTTTCGGACAGCATATGCACGTCGAGTTCGACCAGCCCCTCGGCGCGGCAATGGACGAGCAGCGCCGCCGTCATCATTCGCGCGAGCCCCTGCCCGTGAAATTCGTCGAGCACCGCGACCGAGAACTCGCCCACCGGCCCGTCGGCGCGATGCCGTACCGCATGTACGGCGCCGATCGCCGGCCGATCGGGGCATGAACTGCAGATTGCCCCCCATGCGATATGATTGTGTCCATCGACGTCGACGAGGCGGTCGATGACCGCGTCGGGCAACGTCGCCGCCGGCGAAAAGAAGCGCAGATAGCGCGACTCGGCCGACAATCTGGCGATGCCTTCGCGGATCAGCGGGGCATCGTCGGGGGTGATCGTGCGCAGGCACACCGCGGTGCCGTCGTTCAGCCGGCTGTGCACCGCGATATCCTCGATCCGCGGCGGCCTTTTCCCCGCCCGCTGCCTGTCCGTGCCGGTCATCGCAGTCTCCCGATGCGCCGACGATAGGCAAGACAGGTCATCACCGCAATCGCCTGCACCGCCAAGCCCTCAGCAATTTCCCCGGCCGCGATCGGTGAAATGTTGAAAGCGGTTGGGGCTTAACTTCGCTATTGTTGCATCCCCAAGTCCGAAAGGTTGCACCTCTGTGATCCATGCCCACCCGGACAACAGCCTATCCTACGAGGTGCTCGGCGACCGGCTGGCGCGGCTGCGCCAGGCGCGGGGATATAGCAAGACCGATCTCGCCGACCGGCTCGGCGTCACCGTGACCTCGATCTGCTATTGGGAACAGGGCCGCTCGCGCCCGCGGCTCGCGCGGCTTCAGGCGCTCGCCGATCTCCTCGGCACCTCGCCGACCGAGCTTCTGAGCCGCGACACTCCGCCGAGCGGCGACCATCTCGCCGATCTCGTCAGCCGGATGCGCGCCGAAATCGCTTATGCTGCGGGCACCACCCCGTCGAAAGTGCGCATCACGATCGAAATGTAGGCCGCCCCGCCTCTACAGCCGGTCGATGCGCAGCCAGCGCCGGTCGCCGAGCCACGCCTTCGACAGCGCCTTGCCCGCCGCCGCAGCCTCGAGCCGCTTCCCCTGCATCGCCTCGCTGCGCTGGAGGCCATAGAGCGCCCAGCCATTGTTCGGCGTCTGCGCCAGCGCGCCGCGGAACGCCTCGCTCGCCTCGCCATAGCGCCGCTGCCGGAACAGCGCGGCGCCGAGCGACTGCCGGACCGGGAAATACCAATAGGCGGGCTCCTGATAAGGCAGCTTGTCCTCGATCGCGATCGCCTGGCGATAGAGCCCGGCCGCCTCGTCATACCGCCCCTCCCCCGCGGCAAGGCGCCCGCGCGCGACCGCTTCGGCGAGCAGCACCAGGTCGGGGCCCGGCACGCCCTGATCGACCATCGCCTGGAACGCGCCCGACGTGCGCAGCGTCGCCATCGCCGCCAGTTCGCCGTCGAACCCCTTGCGATCGCGCAGCCGCGCAAAGGCGACGGCCCGCGCGTAATGGCGCATCGCGGCCGGATAGGGCAGCCGCGCGTCGGGTGCGGGCATCGC
Organism: Sphingopyxis sp. JAI108; assembly: GCF_013410105.1. GTDB lineage: Bacteria > Pseudomonadota > Alphaproteobacteria > Sphingomonadales > Sphingomonadaceae > Sphingopyxis > Sphingopyxis chilensis. The sequence continues at coordinate 678,338 of NZ_JACCCJ010000002.1, read as the reverse complement.
CAGGATCGCCTTCGGCTCGGCGAACTGCGCCATCGCGAAATAAGGCGCGGCGTCGATCGACTGGATCCACGCGATCGCCGCCGACGTGTCGGGGTCGAGCAAGGTCCGCAGCCGCCGCGCCTCCTCGATCGCGGTGCGAAGGTCGCCCGCCATCTGCGCCGAGGTCACGATGAAATGGACATTGTGCGGATAATAGCCATAGCGCACGAGCCCCTGATCGCCCGCATCGCGGATATAGGCCTCGTCGGCGCGCGCCGCCGCGACATTGACGCGGATCGAATCGGCATGGCGCCCGCGCCGCTGATAGATATGCCCCGGCATATGGACGAGGTGCGCCGCGCTCGGCGCCAGCGGGTTCGCCAGCCGGTCGGCCGCCGCCTCGGCGCGCGCCGGATCGCTCGCCTCGACGAGGTGGATATAGAGATGGTTCGCCTGCACATGATCGGGGTTGCGTGCGAGCACGCCCTCGACCAGCCGCACCGCTTCGCCGCTCCGCCCGATCGGCGTCCGCTTATCCGCCTCCCAATAATTCCACGGCGTCGTGTCCATCGCCGCCTCGGCCGCAAGCACCGCGACATTGTCGTCGCCCGGAAAGCGGCGCGCGACCTCCAGCATCGCGTCGGCATAGGCGGCGTCGAGCGCCGCGCGATCCTGCTCCGCCGCACGCGAATAGCGCAGCGCCACCGCCTCGATCAGCGCGCGCTCCATCGGCGTCGCCTCCGCGCGCAGCGCCATCGCGCGGTCCATCGCACCCAGCGCCGCCGCCCGGTCGCGGTCGTCCATCGGCGCGTTGATGTTCGGCCCCAGCGCCACCGCCTCGCCCCACCAGCACATCGCGCATTCGGGGTCGAGCCGCTGCGCCTCGCGGAACGAGCGCACCGCGCCCGCATGGTTGAAGCCATAGGACATCAGCAGTCCCTGGCTGAAATAGCGCCGCGCCTGTGCATCGCGCGTCGTCACCGGAAAGGGCGATGTCCCCAGGTCGGGATAGAGCGCGATCGTCCGCCCCGCGCTCGCCGGCGCCGCGACCGCCGCCGCGATCAGCAGCTCGTTCGCCAGCATCGACCCCGCGCGCCGCGCGCCGCACGACAGGCTCGCGATCCGGCTCGGGTCGAGCGCGTCGAGCGCCGCCGCCGAAAAGCCCGCAGGCGGTGTGAAACTCGCGGCCGACAGCCCGATGCCGAGGGCCGCGGCGATCTGGAACGGATGACGCATGACAATTCCCCTTCCCCAGGGTGAACCGAAGCAGCGTGCCGTCCTTACCACGAAAGCCGGGGCGCCCAAAACCCCGGACTTTTCCCCATTTCGCGGACGATAGGGGAAAGAGGGTCAGGCCCTGACCCTAGGCATCATCCCCCATCCGCAGCGCGGCGATGAACGCCTCCTGCGGAATGTTCACATTCCCATATTCGCGCATCCGCTTCTTGCCCTCTTTCTGCTTTTCGAGGAGCTTCTTCTTGCGGGTCGCGTCGCCGCCATAGCATTTGGCGGTCACGTCCTTGCGCAGCGCGGCGATGGTTTCGCGGGCGATCACCTTGCCGCCGATCGCCGCCTGGATCGGGATCTTGAACATGTGGCGCGGGATCAGGTCCTTCAGCCGCTCGCACATGCCGCGGCCGCGGCTTTCGGCGCTGCCGCGGTGGACGATCATGCTCAGCGCGTCGACCGGCTCGTTGTTGACGAGGATGCTCATCTTGACGAGGTCGCCGGGGCGGTGGCCGATCTGGTGATAGTCGAACGACGCATAACCGCGGCTGATGCTCTTCAGCCGGTCGTAAAAGTCGAACACCACTTCGTTGAGCGGCAGTTCATAGGTGATCTGCGCGCGGCCGCCCACATAAGTGAGGTTCTTCTGCACCCCGCGGCGGTCCTGGCACAGCTTCAGGATCGGGCCCAGATATTCGTCGGGGACATAGATCACCGCCTCGATCCACGGCTCCTCGATCTCGTCGATGCGGTTGGGGTCGGGCATGTCGGCGGGGTTGTGGAGCTCGATCTCCTTCGCCGCCTCATTCTTGGTATGACCCAGCTTCAGCTTGTAGACCACCGACGGCGCGGTGGTGATCAGGTCGAGGTCATATTCGCGGGTCAGCCGCTCCTGGATGATCTCGAGGTGGAGGAGCCCCAGGAAGCCGCAGCGGAAGCCGAAACCGAGCGCGGCGCTGCTTTCCATCTCGAAGCTGAAGCTCGCATCGTTCAGCCGCAGCTTCTGGATGCTCTCGCGCAATTTCTCGAAATCATTGGCATCGGTCGGGAACAGGCCGCAGAAGACGACCGGCTGGACTTCCTTGAACCCCGGCAGCGGCGTCGCGGCGGGTTTCTTGGCATCGGTCACCGTGTCGCCGACGCGCGCCTGCGCGACGTCCTTGATCTGCGCGGTGATGAAGCCGATCTCGCCGGCGCCGATCTCGGTCAGCTCCTCGCGCTTGGGCGTGAAACAGCCGACGCGGTCGATCAGATGGGTGGTGCCCGCCTGCATGAACTTGATCTGCTGCCCTTTTTTCAGCACGCCGTCGATCACGCGGATCAAAATTACAACACCCAGATAGGGGTCGTACCAGCTGTCGACGAGCATCGCGACGAGCGGCGCGGCGGCGTCGCCCTTCGGCGGCGGAATTTTGGTGACGATCGCTTCCAGCGCTTCCTCGATGCCGATCCCCGCCTTGGCGGACGCGAGCACCGCGTCGTCGGCGGGCAGCCCGATGATGTCCTCGATCTCGGCCTTCACCTTGTCGACGTCGGCCGCGGGCAGGTCGATCTTGTTGATCACCGGCACGATCTCGTGATCATGCTCGATCGACTGATAGACGTTGGCGAGCGTCTGCGCCTCGACCCCCTGCGCCGCATCGACGACGAGCAACGCGCCCTCGCACGCCGCGAGGCTGCGCGACACTTCATAGGCGAAGTCGACGTGACCGGGCGTGTCCATCAGGTTCAGCTGATAGGTTTCGCCGTCGTGCGCCTTGTATTTCAGGCGCACCGTCTGCGCCTTGATCGTGATCCCGCGCTCCTTCTCGATGTCCATATTATCAAGGACTTGCGCCGACATCTCGCGCGCGGTCAGCCCGCCGGTGAACTGGATCAGCCGGTCGGCGAGCGTCGACTTGCCATGGTCGATGTGCGCGATGATCGAAAAATTGCGAATATGCGAAAGGGGAGTCGTCATCGGGCGCCGTTAGCAGCGGAAAGCCGCGCTGTCAGCAGGCTTGACCATCGGCCAGCCAACGCGCGCAATCATCGCGCACCCGCGCGTCTGCATCGGCCATCCCGCGTTCGAGAACGCCCCCCGGATCGACCGCAACCGCCGCCAGCGCCGCGATCGCATTCGCGCGCACCCTCGGCACCGGGTGCGCTCTCGCGAATTGTTCGGCAATGTCCCTGCCATTCCCGGTCAGATGCACCGCGCAGCGCAGCAGCATTTCGCCGCTGGTCAGCGTCGGGCGCCGCGCGATCGTGCCGCGCTCGTCGGTTTTCTGCCCGAGATCGACGATATATTGGTCGCGCCAGGGGACATGCTCGCCCTCGTCCATGATGTTGAGGCTGAGCGACAGGCTTTCGGGCGGGAGCTGGCGGTGGATGTCGCGGTGCGCGCGGTAGAGTAGCATCCGGCCTTCGGTGAGGGTGCTGCGCTCGACGAAGCGCAGGTCCAGCGGCTCGCCGAGGCGGCCGTCGATCGCCTCGGGGTCATGGTCATAATAGTCGCTGACATAGCCGGGGCCGAAATAGCCGGCGGTCAGAAAGCTGAAATTATGGTCGTGCGGGACGCCGAAGGAAAAGGCCGCGGGGCCGCTCGCGGCATAGACGGCGTCGGTCGCGGCGGGCCAGAGGTTGGCGCGCAGGTAAAAGCCGCGCGGGCTGCGGTGGAGAAGGAAGACCTGCGCCGAATAGCGGTTGATTTCGAGCTGGTCGGCGTAACTCGCCTGAAGCGCGGCGATGACCCGGGTTGCGAGGAAGTCGCGGTTGCGCTGGAGCCCGGCGAGAAGCGCGGCGCAGCGCGCGATACTGTCCTCTTGCGTCAGGTCGATGCCGCTTTCGTCGAGCCGCGCCGCGACTTCGGCAAGGTCGAGCGCGGAGCCGGCCGGCGGGTCGATGGTCAGGGGCATGGGGATTCTCCTGCTCCCCTCGCGCTTGCGGGCGGGGATGAAAGGAACGCCAGCGTCGCTTGCGCCGCCTGGCGCACCTCGGGATGCGGATCGCCCGCCGCCATCGCGGCAAGATGCGGGCGCGCGGCGGCGGGATCGAGCGCGACCAGCTCGCGCAGCGCGTGCCAGCGCGCGGCGAAATCTTCGCTTTGGGCTTCGGCGACGAAAAGCGGCGCCGCGCCGGTGCGGCCGAGGTGACGGAGCAGCGTCAGCGCGACCCCACGAAAGCTGCTGTCGCGGCGCGACGCGCTGACATGCGCGAGACGGCCGCTCGCGACGTCATAGGCACGGATCGGCAGCGGCGACGGCGGCTGGACCGCGAGTTCGAGCAGCAATATGTCGCGGCGCGCGCCGATCAGGCTGTAGCTTTGCCGCGCGGTATCGAGGCGGATGAGCTCGCCGGTGCGCAAGGGGCGCGGCGGCTCGCTGCGGCACGGTGCGGCGGCCGACGCGGTGAAGCCGCCCGCTTCCTCGGCGCCGCCGACCGCGACATGGTGCGCGATGAGCGATGCGCCGCCGCTCGCCAGAATGCGGATCGCGGCGCGGCCGGGGACGAAGACGGCGCTGGCGGGCGCCGCGGCGCAGCTCCCCGCCGGACGGACGAGCAGCGTGAGGCGAACGCCGCCGCGATCGGCGAGGACGAGTCCGCCCGCGCCGCCTTCCCCGCCGCCCACGGGCCGCAGCGGGGGTCGCGCGAAGGGATCGGCGGCGAGCAGCGCGAGCGCGTCGTCCAGCCGCGCTTGCAGCCACGCCATGTCGTCCAGCCACGGCAGGAGCCGCGCGAGCGCGATGTCGGGGACGGCGTCCCGGGCCGCGTCGATCGCGGCGAGCAGGCCGCCGGGCGCCTTGTCGGCGGCGCGCCATGCCGCGTCGGCGGCGGCGACGCTTTCGCGGATACGGCGGCGGCGCGCGCCGTCTTCGCGAGGGAAATGGTCGTGACGCGAGCGCGCGGCGGTCATGCGAAACGCGGGGCCGGGCGAGCGGGCGAACCCGCCGCCCGGCCCCGCCCGCGATCAGTCGTGGACGATCAGCGCGATGGTGACCGCGATCTCGAAGACCGATGGTCCCGACGTCGCGCTTTCGCCGACCAGCGACCCGAACAGCCCGACCGCGGTGTCGAGCAACGGCAGCGCGGCGATATCAACGGGTGGCAATTCCATAATCCCCCTCCTGTCTGACCGGCGGCGCGACCTGCCGCCGTGGGAAGGGCTAGGTGCGCGCGCGCCGAACGCCGAGTTAACTTTGCTTAATTCGTCTATGTCGCCGGTCGAAGCGCGGTTGCCGCGACGGCGGCGCGGGGTAGGATGCGCCATCACCACCGGGAGATTGCCCATGCGCCGTGCCGTCATCGCCGCCCTCTCCGCCCTTTCCGGCGTCCTCGTCGCGGCTCCCGCGGCCGCCGAAACGCTGCTCGTCGGCAACAAGGGCGAAAACACGCTCAGCGTCATCGCGCTGGACAGCGGCGCGGAACTCGCGCGGTTGCCGACGGGCCCGATGCCGCACGAGATCGCGGTCTCGCCCGACGGCAAACAGGCGGCGGTGGTCGCCTATGGCGGGACGACGATCGATGTGTTCGACGTCGCGACGCGAACGAAGCTCCGGACGATCGACCTCAGCCCCAACCGCCGGCCGCACGGGCTGCTGTGGCTCGCCGACGGGCGGCTCGTCGCGACGGCAGAGGGCAGCACTTCGGTCGCGGTGGTGGCGCCCGACGGCAAGCTCACCTCGATCCCCACCGGGCAGGAGGGCACGCACATGGTCGTCGTCGCCCCGGACAATCGCACCGCCTACACCGCCAATATCGCGGCGGGGACGGTGAGCGTGCTCGACCTCGCCGAAGGCCGGAAGCTGCGCGACCTGGCGGTCGGCGGCAAGCCCGAGGGGCTGGCGCTGACAAAGGGCGGGCGCGAGCTGTGGGTCGGCGATTTGGACGCGCCGCGCGTGTCGATCTGGAATACCGCGACCGGCGAGAAGGTCGCCGCGCAGCCGGTCGATCCGGTCGCGATCCGCGTGCTCGCGAGCCCCGACGGCAAGCTTGTCGCGACGAGCAACATCGCATCGGGCACGATCAGCCTGTTCGACGCCGAAACGCGCGCGCCGCTGAAGACGATCACAGTGTCGGGCGAAGCGGCGAAGGGACAGGTGACCTTGCTGTTCAGCCCCGATTCGAAGCGGCTCTATGCCGCCGAGACGGGGCACGACAAGATCGCCGAGATCGACGTCGCGAGCGGCGAAGTGCTGCGCCGGATCGCGGCGGGGAAGAATGGCGACGGACTGGCGATCGCGCCCTAGGCGGGTCGGGATGGGGAGCGGCCGCTTACCCCGCCAGCACCTTCGCGATCATCCGTTCTTCCTTGGCGATCCACGGCGCCATGCTCGGCCGCGACAGGATCGCCTCGCTCCATGCCGCGATCTTCGGGTGCACCGCCGCATCGATGCCCGCGCCGCAGTGGCGGAAATTCATCAGCGGCGACGCGACCGCCAGGTCGGCGAGCGTCAGCCGGTCGCCGACGAGGAAACCCGACGCGGGAATCGCGCTTTCCAGATAGGCGAGCAGCTTCGGCAATTCCTCGCTCTCGGCCGTTGCCGCCGCCGCCAGATCGCCCTCGCGCCCCAGGAATTTGGGCGCGACGATGCGATTGAAGAATATCTTGCCGCTGCACGCCGCGAACACCGTGTCGGCGAATTCCTCCCACCAGATCACCCGCCCGCGCTGCTGCGGGTCGGCGGGGATCAGCGCAGGTTCGGGGTGCTTCGCCTCGATATATTGGATGATCGCGCTCGAATCGGCGAGCAGGAAGCCGTCGTCGTCCATCGCGGGCATCTTGCCGAGCGGCGACGCCGCGCGGAACCCCGGATCGGGGTCGCCGATGCCGACCCCCTTCAGTTCGAACTCGATCCCCTTCTCGCCCAGATAACCGAGCAATTTGCGCACGAACGGCGATACCACCGACCCGTAAATGATCATTGTGCATCCTTTCCCAGATTCGACCCGACCATATGCGAAAGGTTGCGGATCGCAACCCGCGCATCGCTGCCGCATGGGCACGAAATAAACTTGCCATCGGCGGCGCGGCATGGAACATCCGGGATCAGAGGGGGGCGCTGCCGCGGCAGCCATCAGGCAGGATGAATACATGCGCCCTTCGTTGTGGGCAGATCGGCTGCTGGCGCTTTCCGCCCGCTTCGTGGGTCTTGTCATACTGATCGCCACGCTGCTCGCGGCGGGGGCGAGCTTTCTCTATAATCGCGGCGAAGAGGCCGACCGCGCCGACCGCGTCGCGATGCAGGTCAACATGCGGCTGCGCGATCATATCGCGGTGCTCGAAGGCGTGCGCGCCCTCTATCAATCGGACAGCCAGTCGAGCGGGCCCGGCATCCGCGCCTATCTCGCGTCGCTGCGGCCGCAGGTGCACGCGCCGGGGATGGAGGGGATCGGCATCGCGGTGGCGATGCGGCAGGGCACCCCCGCGGCGGCGGAGGCGCTGCTGCGCCAGAATTACCGGCGCGACATTCGCGTCTGGCCCGCGACCAGCCAGCCGATCGGCTTTCCGATCGTGCTCGTCGAACCCTATACGCCGCGCCGCAACAGCGCGCTCGGCTATGACATGTACAGCGAGCGGGTCCGGCGCGAGGCGATGCGCCGCGCGTGGCAGACCGGCCAACCCGCCGCGAGCGGCATCGTCGAGCTCGTCCAGGAACAGGGCGTTTCGACGCGGCAGCCCGGTTTCCTGATCTATGTCCCCATCTATGCCGGCCGCGCCGCGCCCCGCGCGGCGGAACGCGCCGACGAACCGCCGCCGCAGCCGCCCGCGGTCTTCGCCACCGCGCCGAACGCGCGGCCGATCGAGGCGTTCGTCTATGCCCCCTTCCGCATCCGCGACCTGATGGCCGCGGTGCTCGGGCCGCAGCTCGACGCGATCGAGGGGCTCGAAATCTACGCCGGCGAGGGCCCTTCGGCGCCGCTCATCTTCCGCCACGGCACGATGGGCTGGGACACGCACGAACAGAAGCTGCGTATCGCCGACCGCCAATGGACGATGCGCATATCCTACGGCCGGCTGCTCGAGCGGATCGGGCGGCCGTTCGCCATCTTCCTCTTCGGCTTCGCGATCATGCTGCTCGCGATGCAGCTCCATCGCCTTCAGCAACGCCGCGTCGGCGCTTTCCAGGCGCTCGCCGACGAACAGGCTCTGCGCGCCGCCGACCGCGAGCTGATGATCGGCGAGATGGCGCACCGGATGAAGAACGCCTTCGCGCGCATCGGCGCGCTCGCGCGCATCACCTTGCGCGAATCGACGAGCCTCGAGGATTTCGAGGCCAGGTTCGACGGCCGCATGCGCGCGCTGTCCGATGCCAAGCAGATGCTCGTCACCGGCGCGCTCGACAGCGTCGATCTTCGCCAGATCGTTCACCGCGAACTCGAGCTCGCGGGCGTATCCGCCGAACAGCTTGCCGCCATCGCCGGCCCCGACGTGCGCCTCGACGACGAGGGGGCGCAGGCGATTTCGCTCGCGGTCCACGAATTCGTCACCAACAGCATCAAATATGGCGCGCTCGCGGGGCAGGGCCGCCTCGCGGTCGGCTGGCATCGCGACGGCGGCGACATCGAGCTGAACTGGGTCGAAAGCGACCTCGCCGAAACGCCGCATATCGAAAGCGAGAGCTTCGGCACCCAGTTCATCCGCACGCTGATCGAGCGGCAGCTGAAGGGCAGCTGGAGCCGCACAGCGGTTGACAACAGCCTCGCCATCGTCATTCGCTGGCCGGACAATGTCCCGACAAACTGACGAGTGCTGGCACATCTGGATCGACCGCGGCGGCACCTTCACCGATGTGGTCGCGCGCAGCCCCGACGGCGGCGTCGTCACCACCAAATATCTGAGCGAAGACCCCGCGCGCCCCGGCGACGCCGCGGTGGGTGCGATCCGCGAGCTGACCGGCGCAGGCCAGGGCACACTTCCCCCCCTCGCGATCCGCATGGGGAGCACCGTCGCGACCAATGCCCTCCTCGAACGCAAGGGCGAACCGACCCTGCTCGCCATAACGCGCGGCTTCGGCGACGCGCTCACCATCGGCTATCAGGACCGCCCCGACCTCTTCGCGCGGCGGCTCGACCGCATCGCGCCGCCGCATGCCGCCGTCGCCGAAATCGCCGAACGCATGAGCCCCGAGGGCGATGTGCTGACGCCGCTCGACGAAGCCGCCGCCCGCGCCGCGCTGCAAGCCGCGCGCGACAATGGCCTCACCAGCATCGCGATCGTGCTGATGCACGGCTACGCCCACCCCGCGCACGAGGCGCGCCTCGCCGCCATCGCCGCCGAAATCGGCTTCACCCAGATCTCGACCAGCCACGACGTCAGCGCGCTGATCAAGCTGATCGGCCGCGGCGACACGACGCTCGCCGACGCCTATCTCTCGCCTGTCCTCCACCATTATGTCCGACAGTTCGTCGCGCAGCTCGGCGGCGGGCCGGAGGGGGACGCCCAGCCGCAATTCATGAAAAGCTCGGGCGGCCTCGCATCGGCGGCCGCCTTCCACGGCCGCGACGCGATCCTCTCGGGGCCCGCGGGCGGCATCGTCGGCATGGTCGGCAGCGCCGCGCCCTTGGGCAAGACGCGGCTGATCGGCTTCGACATGGGCGGCACCTCGACCGACGTCAGCCATTATGCCGGCCGCCTCGAACGCGACAATGAAACCATCGTCGCGGGCACGCGCATCCGTGCGCCGATGCTGCGCATCCACACGGTTGCCGCAGGGGGAGGCTCGATCTGCCGCTGGGACGGCGCGCGCCTGCTCGTCGGCCCCGAAAGCGCGGGCGCGAACCCCGGCCCCGCCGCCTATGGCCGCGGCGGTCCGCTCACCGTCACCGACTGCAACGTCCTGCTCGGCAAGATCCAGCCCGCGCATTTCCCCCAACTCTTCGGCCCGAACGGCGACCAGCCGCTCGACCGCGATGTGGTCGTGCGGAAATTCGCCGCCATGGCCGCCGAAGTCGGCAATATCACCCCCGAAGCGCTCGCCGAAGGCCTCCTGAGCATCGCGGTCCAGCAGATGGCGAACGCGATCAAGCGCATCACCATCGCGCGCGGCCATGACGTGTCGCAGGGCTACAGCCTCGTCGGTTTCGGCGGCGCCGCGGGCCAGCATGTGTGCCTCGTCGCCGACGCGCTCGGGGTCGACGAAATCCTGCTCCACCCGCTCGCGGGGGTGCTCTCGGCCTATGGCATGGGCCTCGCGCGTCCCTCGGCGATCCGCGAGCGCACGCTCGGCCTCACGCTCGACGGCGATTGCACCGCCACGCTCGCCGACGTCGAAGCCGAACTCGCCGCCCACGCGCGCGCCGACCTGTCGCCCGACGCCGAAACCAGCCGCGAAACCCTGCTATTCGTCCGCCTCGCCGACAGCGACAATGCGATCGAACTCCCCCTCGCCCCGCCCGCCGAGGTCGCATCGGCCTTCGCCGCCGCCTTCCGCCAACGCTTCGGCTACGCCCCGCACGCCAACCTCGTCGTCGACCGCATCCGCGTCGAGCTGACCGAGGCGGGCGATGCGGCCGCCGCGCTGCCGCCGCCCGCACCGGGTGCCGAAACCGCCCCCGAAACCGTCGCCGCCTGGCTCGCGGGCGCGCCGCACGACGTCCCGCTCCACCAGCGCAGCGCCCTCGCCCCCGGCCGCACCATCGCCGGCCCCGCCATCATCGTCGACGCGCTGGCGACCACGGTGGTCGAGCCGGGCTGGTCGGCGACGGTCGAACAGGAAGGGACGCTGCGGCTCGCCAAGACGATCCTCCCCGTCGCGCAGCGATGGGGAGGTGGCAGCCCCGAAGGGGATGACGGAGGGGCCGAGCGCGCAGCGCTCGCTAACGCTCGCGGCCCCTCCACCACCGCTTCGCGGCGGTCCCCCTCCCCATCGCTACGCGACGGGGAGGATCAGGAGGCGTCCCCCGACCCGATCCGCCTCGAAATCTTCAACAGCCTGTTTATGGCGATCGCCGAGGAAATGGGCGGCGCGCTCCAGCACAGCGCCTCGTCGATCAACATCCGCGAGCGGCTCGATTTCTCGTGCGCGATCTTCGACGGCGAAGGGCGCCTCGTCGCCAACGCGCCGCACATGCCCGTCCACCTCGGCTCGATGGGCGAAAGCGTGCGTACCATCCTGCGCCAGCGCGCCAAAGACGACCGCGGCATCCGGCGCGGCGACGCCTATGCGCTCAACGCCCCCTATGACGGCGGCACCCACCTCCCCGACATCACCGTCATCATGCCGGTGTTCGTTGGCGACGCGAGCGCCCCCGCCTTCTTCGTCGCCGCGCGCGGCCACCACGCCGACCTCGGGGGCATCGCCCCCGGCTCGATGCCCCCCGACAGCAAGAGCATCGAAGACGAAGGCATCCTGTTCGACAATTTCCTCCTCGTCGACGACGGCCATTTCCGCGACGCTAAAGTCCACGCCCACCTCACCGCCGGCGACTGGCCTGCGCGCAACCCCGCGCTCAACATCGCCGATCTGAAGGCCCAGGTCGCCGCGTGCCAGCGCGGCGCGAGCGCGCTCGCAGACCTCTCGGCAACGCATGGCGCCGCGACCGTCGCCGCCTATATGGCGCACGGCCAGCGGCAGGCCGAGGCGGCCGTCCGCCAGCTCATCGCGCGCCTCGACGACGGCGCCTTCCGCTACGCGATGGACAATGGCGCCGAGGTTGTCGTCGCCGTCAAAGTCGACCGCAAGGCCCGCCACGTCACCATCGACTTCACCGGATCCAGCGCCACCCTCCCCGACAATTTCAACGCCCCGATGCCGGTCGTCCGCGCTGCCGTCCTCTATGTCCTGCGCACGATGCTCGACGATCCGATCCCGATGAACGAGGGCTGCCTTGCCCCCGTCACCCTCATCGTCCCCGAAGACTCGATGCTCAGCCCCAGCTATCCCGCCGCGGTCGTCGCGGGCAATGTCGAGACGAGCCAGGTTATCACCGACGCACTCTTCGCCGCCTTCGGCGCGATGGCGCCCGCGCAGGGGACGATGAACAATTTCACCTTCGGCAATGCCGCTTACCAATATTATGAAACGATCGCCGGCGGCTCGGGCGCCGGTCCCGGCTTCGACGGCACCGGCGTCATCCAGACGCATATGACCAACAGCCGGATGACCGACCCGGAGGTTATGGAAACGCGCTTCCCCGTCATCGTCGAAGAATTCTCGATCCGCCAGGGCTCGGGCGGCACCGGCCAATGGCACGGCGGCGACGGCGCCACGCGCCGCATCCGTTTCCGCGAGCCGATGGCGGCGAACATCCTCGCGAACCGCCGCCAGATCGCGCCAAAGGGTCTAGCGGGAGGCCAGGATGCCGCGCCCGGCCGCAACTGGGTCGAGCGCGCCGATGGCTCGGTCGAAATACTCGCCGCGACGGGCAGCGCAAACCTTGCGGCGGGCGACGCCTTCGTGATCGAAACGCCGGGCGGCGGCGGTTATGGCGAGGCGGGGGGAGATTAATTTGAGATCGGCACCACCCAAACCGTCGTCATTCCCGCGAAAGCGGGAACCCAGCGAGCTACCGTTGCAACTGGGTTCCCGCTTTCGCGGGAATGACGAAGGGGGATAGTCCATGCTCGTCCTGATCGGCATCCTCATCATCATCGCGGGCTTCCTGCTCCGCTTCAATCCGCTGCTCGTCATCATGGCCTCGGCGCTCGCCACAGGGTTCGCCGCGGGGCTCGATATCGCCGCGATCGTCGCCGCCTTCGGCAAGGCGTTCAACGATACGCGCTATGTTTCGATCATCTGGATCGTCCTCCCCGTCATCGGCCTGCTCGAAGCATATGGCCTGCAACAGCATGCCCGCACCCTGATCGACCGCATGAAGGGCGCCACCCTCGGCCGCCTCCTCACCGGCTACCTGCTGCTCCGCCAGGCAATGGCCGCGGTCGGTCTCACCTCGGTCGCCGGCCATGCCCAGACCGTCCGCCCGCTCGTCGCCCCTATGGCCGAAGCCGCCGCCGAGGCGAAGAATGAGGCGCTGACCGACGATCAGCGTGAAGAGGTCAAGGCCTTCGCCGCCGCAACCGACAATATCGGCCTCTTCTTCGGCGAGGATATTTTCCTCGCGATCGGCTCGATCCTGCTGATGAAGGGCGTGCTCGAAGGCTATGGCTATATTATCGAGCCGCTGCACTTCTCGCTCTGGGCGATCCCGACCGCGATCGCCGCCTTCATCATCCACGGCCTCCGCCTCCGGCGCCTCGAAAAACGCATGATGAAGGAGGCGGGCGCATGATCACGCTCGGCTTCGTCTATGTCCTCGCAGGGCTCACCTTCGCGCTTTTCGCCACCCTCGGCCTCCTCGACCGCAGCAACCCCAAACGCTTCGGCAACGCCGCCTTCTGGGGCCTGCTCGCGCTGTCGATGCTTGGCGGCGACCATCTCGGCGATTTCGGCAATGGCTGCCTCGTCCTCGCGCTCGTCGCGATCGCCGGCACGGGACAGATCGGCCGCGCCCCCGGCGGCGACGTCGCGCCCGACGTACAGGCGGCGCGCGCCGCGCAGCACGGCCCCTTCCTGCTTCTCGTCGCCCTCATCATCCCGGCGGTCGCGCTCGCGGGCACGTTCCTCTTCAAATGGGTGCCCGGCCTCGCCGATCCCAAACAGGCGACGCTCATCTCGCTCGCCATCGGCGTGCTCATCGCGCTTGCCGTCGGCATGGCGCGCCTCAAACCGCCGCCTTTGCTCCCGCTTCAGCAGGGCCGCCGCCTGCTCGACGCGGTCGGCTGGGCGGCGATCCTGCCGCAGATGCTCGCCAGCCTCGGCGCGGTGTTCGCGTTGGCCGGCGTCGGCGAAGTCGTCGGCGGCCTCATCGGCACGACAATCCCCGAAGGCAGCCTGTTCGGCGCGACGCTTGCCTTCGGGCTTGGCATGGCGCTGTTCACGATGGTCATGGGCAACGCCTTCGCGGCCTTCCCGGTGATGCTCGCCGCGGTCGGCATGCCCTTGCTCATCAAGCAATATGGCGGCGACCCCGCGGTGGTCGCGGCAATCGGCATGCTCGCGGGCTTCTGCGGCACGCTGATGACCCCGATGGCCGCGAACTTCAATCTCGTCCCCGCGGCCTTGCTCGAACTCAAGAACCCCTATGGCGTGATCAAGGCGCAGATCGGCACCGCGGTCCCGCTGCTCGCGGTGAACATCGTCTTCATCTGGCTGTTCGCTTTCTGACCATGACCACCCTCACCCCCAACCACGCCGCCCGCTTCGCCACCGCCACCCTCGCCCACCTCGGCCGCGAATATCCGTACAAGATGGACCTCGTCCTCACCGGCCCCGAGGATGCAAAGCCCCCGCGCGAGCATCATCCGATCTTTCACGGCAGTTTCGACTGGCACAGCTGCGTCCACGGCTGGTGGCAGATATTGCGCCTCGCGCGCCGCTTCCCCGATCTCGCCATCGCCGCCGACATCGGCGCCCGCGCCGACGAAATGCTCGTCCCCGACAAGGTCGCGGGCGAACGCGCCTTCCTCGATCGCCCTTATTCGGCCGCCTTCGAGCGCCCCTATGGCTGGGCCTGGCTGCTCGCGCTCCATGTCGAGACCGAACGCCATAACGCCCCCTGGGCCGCCGCGCTCGAACCCCTCGCCGCCGCCTTTGCCCAGCGTTTCCACGCCTTCCTGCCGAAGCTCACCTATCCCTTGCGCGTCGGCACCCATTTCAACATCGCCTTCGCCCTCCTCCTCGCGCGCCACTGGGCCGAAACCCGCGACCCGGATCTCGTCAGCCTGATCGACGCCCGCGCGCGCGATTGGTTCGGCGAAGACCGCGACTGTCAGGCGTGGGAGCCCGGCGGCGACGAATTCCTCTCCTCCGCGCTCACCGAGGCGCATCTGATGGCGATCGTCCTCGGCGACGACTTCCCCCGCTGGTTCGACGCCTTCCTCCCCCGCGCCGCCAGCGAACAACCCGCCACCCTCTTCACCCCCGCCACCGTCTCCGACCGCAGCGACGGCAAGATCGCGCATCTCGACGGTCTCAACCTCAGCCGCGCGTGGAGCTGGCGCGCCATCGCATCGGCGCTCGGCCCCGCGCACCCCGTCGCCCCCGTCGCCGAAGCCGCCGCCGGGCGCCACCTCGCCGCCGCGCTCCCGCACGTCACCGGCGACTATATGGGCGAGCACTGGCTCGCGAGCTTCGCCTTGCTCGCACTCGACGGCCTCGCCGATTGACAAGCCCCGCGCTCGCGGCAACAGACGGCGCGAAGGGGGAGAGGCCGGAGGTGAACGGAAAGATGCTGCGTCCCACATCGTTCGACGTCGCCGAGCGCGCCGGCGTGTCGCAATCGACCGTCTCGCGCGCGCTCCGCAACTCGCCCGGCGTCAACGCCGAAACGCGCGCGCGCGTCACCGCGGCCGCGCGCGAGCTGGGCTATGTCGTCGACCGCCACGCCTCGTCGCTGCGGCTCAAGAGCAGCGAGACGATCGCGCTCGTCACCATCTGCCGCCCCGGCGAGGATCGCAGCGCGATCAACCCCTTTTACTTCGCGCTGCTCGGCAGCATCGCCGCCGCGACCTCGGCGCGCGGCTTCAACCTGCTCGTCTCGTTCCAGGAGAATGCCGACAATTTCCGCGCCGATTTCGTCGCCTCGGGACTCGCCGACGCGATGATCGTCATCGGCACGACCAGCAACCGCGAAGCGTGGGCATATTTCGCCGAGGCGCAGGCGTCGGGCCTCGACTTCGTCTGCTGGGGCAGCCCGGGCAGCCCCTTCCACTGGATGCGCAGCGAGAATGACATCGGCGGCCAGCTCGCCGCCGAGCATTTCGTGCGTGACGGCCGCCGCCACATCGCCTTCGTCGGGCCGCAGCAGTCGCCGCAGCGCCAGTTCGACGAGCGCCGCGACGGCTTCACCGCCGCGCTCGCCGCGCGCGGCCTCACCCCGATCCTCGCCGAGCCGCCCGCCGCCGCCGACCGCCACGCACAGGGCGTCGCCGCGGTGCAGGCGCTGCTCGCAGCGCATCCCGAAACCGACGCGATCTTCGCCGCCAGCGACATGCTCGCGCTCGGCGTGCTCCAGGGCCTCAAGGACGCCGGCCGCCGCGTGCCGCAGGACGTCGCGCTGATCGGCTTCGACGGCATCCGCGCCGGCACCCTCGCCGACCCCGCGCTCACCACGCTCGAGCCCGACCTCGACGCCGCGGGCGAAGCGCTCGTCGCGATGGCATTGGAGGATGACGAACGCACGCGCAGCGGCACGCGCATCCCCGTCCACCTCGTTGTGCGCGGCTCCGCCTGAGCGCGCGGCGCGCGCGCCGCAATCGACAATATTGTCAGCGCGTTAAGCCTCTTCCTCAACCCCCGCCACACACGCGCCACCCTATTGCGGCGGGACGCGAACAGGACCGCACGCGAACAGGGCGGCACGGGGGAGGATCGGGCGATGCGCGGACGGACAGTGTGGAGCGACCGGCGCGGCGCGACCGCGATCGAATATGGGCTGATCGCGGCGCTGATCGCGCTCGCGTGCCTCATCGCCTTTCAGACGCTCGGGCTCAATCTCGAAACCATCTTCACGACGATCAACGACGCGCTCAATCGCTAGCGGGATCGCCCCCGCCCGCATCGCCCGCGCCCGCATCGCCCCCACCCGCACCGCCCGCGCGCTGCGCGGCGAGCCGCGCGGCGGCCTCGCCCGCCGCCGGCTGGCCGCATCGCATGCACAGGCCCGTCGCGGCCTCCTCCTCGTCCCGCTGGGTGGCGAACGCGGCGCGCATGCGTTCGAGCTTGCCGAGCAGCTTTTCGGTCGCGCTGCCCGGATGGAAATATTTGATTCCCGCGCTGTCGAAGCGCCAGCCCTCCATATGCTCCTCGGCGCTGATCACCGCATCGCCGTCATAGCGCCGGTAATGCGCCCTCGCCGCGCCGCCGCCACCCTCTCCCGGCCCCAGCTCGCCGCGCTTCAGCAACAGCCCGAGCATCGAATCCGACGGCATGATCCGCCGCTCGACCTCCTTGCCGCCCCGGATCACCACCATTTCGCGCCCCACGACCGCGCGCTCATAGGCGACCGCCTGCAACCCGCGCAGCGCACGCGCCAGCGCGGTCGAACAGGCGCGATCGAATTCGGGAAAGCGCCGGCGCGCGTCGTTGACCGCCTTGCGGCTCATCCCCGCCACGCGCGCCGCATCGGTCACGCACCCCGACTGCGCGAGCACCGCCAGAAACGTCCGCGTCCGCGCCTCGGTCCACCCATCCTCGCGAACGCGCAGGCCGGGCATGAAGGGATTGGCGCCCTTCCCCCCAGCATCGCCGCCCGTCGTGCCCCCCTCCCGCTTGCGGGAGGGGGTGGTCGGAGACCCGTGGCTCCGGCCACGGCAGGGCCTGTTCCGATCCTCACCTCCGCCCTTCTCACCCGATTGCTTCCGCAAACCCCGCTCCACCTTATCCGTCATAGCTCGACCTCCCGAATCACCTTGGAATGAATCGGAACAGTTTTGAACCTATTTGGATAATGTAGGAAAGCGAAATATCCGGGCCGCTCGATCTCCGTCATCCCGGACTTGATCGGCGATTGGCCCGCACCGGCAAATAGCGGTTCCCCGGCGAAAGCCGGGGCCCGGATCGCGCAGCGCTACCTCGCATGGCCCCCGGCTTTCGCCGGGGAGCACGAGCTAGCGTGTCCAGAGGGTGTAATCGCCGAGTTTTTGCACCGGTCATCGCTATTCCCCTACGACGCTATCGCGCCGCGCGCCCTTCACCTAGGCAAGTTCGGATTGGGAAACCAAAAATAGCATCGCCGCGGCGGTTTGATGCAGTTGATACGCCGCCAGCTCCTTGCTAATCTTCCGGGGCGCTGCCCCCGCACCGTGGCTAGCTTCTTTGTTCCTTACAGTGGGAGCACCCTGAAGCATCGACTTGAGCCCCTTCATTTGCTCCTGCATCCACGAGGGAATAAGGTCATGTCGATAAAGCGCCTCTATCAGTTTAGAGGCGGGATCGGTCGGTTTCACGTCATCCCAACCCTTTTGGGCTGCGATAACCTTGATGACACTTTCAAACGCGTTGCCGCAGTCTGCTATGCAGTCTTCATAATTGCGCTTCTTGAACTCTTCGAATGCGTCACGAAATTCATCGTCGGCCGCTTCAAATAATGGATTAGCAAGAAGGGTCAGAGTGGGTTCGATCACCTCTGCATAGGTGAACTCTGAGGTGATTTCGATGAGCTGACCATTTTGAAACTGGAACCCAAAGCCGTCTTCGAGCATCCGCTCGTTAATGACATTCACGGCATTATTCACCGCCGGTGATGCACGACTTCTGCTGTGGGCCATCCCTGCCAGACGGTCCATCTGAGCAGCCTTCTGAAGGCCAATCTCACAAGCCAGCTCAATCGCGCTGAGCCGCATGTCGTGCTCTTCATCGGTAGGGTAGGGTTGACGCTCGTTAAACCACCAGACAGCAAAATCTTTCGATAGATCTCGTTGATTCGCCAGTGACAAAACACCGATCTCTTCACGTAAAGCTACGGCGAGTTTATCAATCATTTTATTCTCGTACGAGAACTGTGCATCTATCACTTCGAAAGTCTGAAAAAGCTGAGTCAGCAGTTTATTGCCGACCGGCTTCTCACGAAACATCTTCGCATTTCCAGCCTCCGCACGTTGTCGCTTTCTCCGCGCGTAAGTCTGACGCAATGCCATAATCTATTTCCCTGCTAGTCCTTCGACCACACCGACCTACATCCCCTTCCCAGTCTGACAAGGGTGCAAATGTAGCGACCGCGCCACTAGTTTTCGTAGTTAGTGAGAGGGATAAGGGTGCGAAGACGGGCGAATGCGGGTGACAGCAGCAACAATCCCCAAATGGGCCACCCTCACCCTCAAACCAGATCACCCACCCTAACCCCGAGCGCCTCCGCCAGCTTGCGCACCGTCTCCACCGAGCCCTTGCCGCGCCCGGCCTCGATATCGGCGATCTGCACCCGGTTGACCCCCGACACCGCGCCCAGCCTCACCTGCGACAACCCGCGCAACTCGCGCAGCGGGCTTTCGCCGGCGATCAGCCGCTTGGCATAGTCGGCGGGCACCAGTTCCTCCTCGCCCGCCGCCAGCGCCGCCAGCGCCGCCTTGGCACCATCATAGGCGCGCAGGTCGGCGACGGCCGCTTCGCGCAGGCGATCATATTCTTCGCGGGGGATCGTCACCATCAACCGACGATCTCGACCGGCACCCCAATGCCCATATTTGCCACCAAGCCCCGGTCGAAGGTCACAAACGCCTCGACGCCCTTCGCCGCGACCAGATGGATATGATCGGCAAAATCGCCGCTCTTCGCAAAAGCCGCAACGGCGCTCCGCACCGCGTCGTCATCGTCCAGCACGACCCCCGGCACGTCGAAAAGGTCCAGCAGCGAAGAGGCCAGATGCCCCCGCTCCATTCCGTAGCGCGATTGCAGCAGCCATCCGAGTTCGAGCAACACGGTCAGCGGGACGAAAACACCGACCTTCACCAGATCGCGCGCGATCGGCGACTGCACTGGATCGTCGTCGAGCATGAACCGCGCAAGAATATTGGTATCGGCCGCCTTCAAGTCGGCGGGTCCCAGCTCTTGTCCTCGCGAAACATCCGGTCGATCGCGGCATGGGCGTCCTCGTCGCTGATCCGCGGCCCCTTATAGTTCACGGTCTTGCGCATTTTCGCCATGGCTTCGTCGAAACTCAGCGCCTTTTTCGCCTTGGGCTTGGCGCGCAGCATCACGCCGGCGGGGCCGTCGACGACCTCCAGCACCGTGCCGACGTCCCAATGCAGCCGGTCGCGCACATCCTTGGGGATGACAACCTGGCCCTTGGCCGATACTCTGGTTTCCTTGGTCATACCGGTAAGATAGCATCCGAAAGCGTCGCAGACAATCCGCCCTCGCTATTATCGTGTGGGAGCCGGACGCCTTTGTGTCCTTGTGTGAAAAATCATCGCGCCGTCGCCGGTCCAAGACCACCCACGCGCGAACCAACCACCCCCACCC
Source organism: Sphingopyxis sp. JAI108 (assembly GCF_013410105.1). Classification (GTDB taxonomy): domain Bacteria; phylum Pseudomonadota; class Alphaproteobacteria; order Sphingomonadales; family Sphingomonadaceae; genus Sphingopyxis; species Sphingopyxis chilensis. Next base: position 658,194 of record NZ_JACCCJ010000002.1, on the reverse strand, counting down.
CCTTGCATTTCCCACCCCCCGGCGTAAGGCGGCGCCAACATAAACCCGCGCGTGCGACTCCCGTTGGCCCCGCTCTCCCGCTTCGCCATCGGACAGTCATTCCCCGCCGCGCCAACATGGGGACTGCAATCCTATGACGACCACGGGCAACGACACGCTTGCGACCCGCTCGACGCTGAGCGTCGGCGGCAAGGACTATGCTTATTATTCGCTCGACAAGGCCGCGGCCAAGCTGGGCGACGTCTCGCGCCTGCCGTTCAGCATGAAGGTGCTGCTCGAAAACCTGCTGCGGTTCGAGGATGGCGGCTTCACCGTGTCGACCGACGATGTCCAGGCGCTCGTCGACTGGCAGAAGGACCCGCATTCGAACCGCGAGATCCAGTATCGCCCCGCGCGCGTGCTGCTTCAGGATTTCACCGGCGTTCCCTGCGTCGTCGACCTCGCCGCGATGCGCGATGCGATCGCCAAGCTGGGCGGCGACACGTCGAAGATCAACCCGCTCGTCCCCGTCCACCTCGTCATCGACCACAGCGTCATGGTCGACGAATTCGGCCATCCCAAGGCGTTCGAGCAGAATGTCGAGATCGAATATTATCGCAACGGCGAACGCTATGACTTCCTGAAATGGGGATCGAAGTCGCTGTCGAATTTCAAGGCGGTGCCCCCGGGCACCGGCATCTGCCACCAGGTCAACCTCGAACATATCGCGCAGGCGGTGTGGTCGAGCGAGGATGCGTCGGGCCAGGTCGTCGCCTATCCCGACACCTGCGTCGGCACCGACAGCCACACGACGATGATCAACGGGCTCGGCGTGCTCGGCTGGGGCGTCGGCGGGATCGAGGCCGAGGCCGCGATGCTCGGCCAGCCGGTGTCGATGCTCATCCCCGAAGTCGTCGGCTTCAAATTCACCGGCAAGCTGAAGGAAGGCGTCACCGCGACCGACCTCGTGCTCACCGCGACGCAGATGCTGCGCGCCAAGGGCGTCGTCGGGCGCTTCGTCGAATATTTCGGCCCCGGCCTCGCCTCGCTGAGCCTCGCGGATCGTGCGACGCTCGCAAACATGGCGCCCGAATATGGCGCGACCTGCGGCTTCTTTGGCGTCGATGACAAGACGCTCGACTATATGCGCCTGACCGGGCGCAGCGACGAGAATATCGCGCTGGTCGAGGCCTATGCGAAGGCGCAGGGGCTGTGGATCGTCGAGGGCGCCGCGGACCCCGTGTTCACCGACACGCTCGAACTCGACCTTGCCACCGTCGTGCCGTCGCTCGCGGGGCCGAAGCGGCCGCAGGACCGCGTCTCGCTTCCCGACGTCGACGATGTGTTCAACGCCGACATGGCGAATGTCTATAAAAAGACGCAGCAGCGCGTGCCGGTCGAGGGCAAGGATTTCGACATCGGCGACGGCGACGTCACCATCGCCGCGATCACCAGCTGCACCAACACATCGAACCCCGGTGTGCTCGTCGCCGCGGGGCTCGTCGCGAAAAAGGCCGATGCGCTGGGGCTGAAGCCCAAGCCGTGGGTCAAGACCTCGCTCGCGCCGGGTAGCCAGGTCGTGACCGACTATCTGATCAAGGCGGGCCTGCAGCAGCATCTCGACAATATCGGCTTCAACCTCGTCGGCTATGGCTGCACCACCTGCATCGGCAATTCGGGGCCGCTGGCCGAGCCGATTTCCCGGGCGATCAACGAAAATGGCCTCGTCGCCGCGGCGGTGATTTCGGGCAACCGCAACTTCGAAGGGCGCGTGTCGCCCGACGTGCGCGCGAACTTCCTCGCCTCGCCGCCGCTCGTCGTCGCCTATGCCTTGAAGGGCACGGTGATCGAGGATTTCACCACCACGCCGATCGGGCAGGACCAGCAGGGCAAGGACGTCTTCCTCGCCGACATCTGGCCGACCAACCTCGAAGTCGCCGACGCCGTCGCGGGCGCGGTCGACCGCGAGATGTTCGAGGCGCGCTACGCCCATGTCTACAAGGGCGACGAGCATTGGCAGAAGATCGAGGTCGAGGGCTCGGATACCTATCAGTGGCGCGCCGGGTCGACCTATGTGGCGAACCCGCCCTACTTCGAGGGCATGACGATGACCCCCGCGCCGGTGGCCGATATCGTGAACGCCAAGCCGCTCGCGATCCTCGGCGACAGCATCACGACCGACCACATCAGCCCCGCCGGTTCGATCAAGGCGGACTCGCCGGCCGGAAAATGGCTTATGGAACATCAGGTTAACAAGGCCGACTTCAACAGCTACGGCGCCCGCCGCGGCCACCACGACGTCATGATGCGCGGCACCTTCGCCAACATCCGCATCAAAAACGAAATGGTCCCCGGCATCGAAGGCGGCATGTCGCGCTACGGCGCGGAAGTCATGCCGATCTACGACGCCGCGATGCGCCACAAGGCCGACGGCACGCCGCTCGTCGTCATCGCGGGCAAGGAATATGGCACCGGCTCGTCGCGCGACTGGGCGGCGAAGGGCACCAATCTGCTCGGCGTCCGCGCGGTGATCGTCGAAAGCTTCGAGCGTATCCACCGCTCGAACCTCGTCGGCATGGGCGTGCTCCCGCTGCAGTTCGTCGATGGCCAGACGCGCGAGACGCTCGGCCTGACCGGCGACGACCAGTTCACGATCACCGGCGTCGCGGACCTCAAGCCGCGCCAGACGGTGACCGTCAACGTCACCCGCGCCGACGGCTCGACCTTCAGCTTCGACACGCTCTGCCGCATCGATACCGCGAACGAGGTCGAATATTATATGAACGGCGGCATCCTGCACTATGTGCTGCGCAAGCTTGCGGCCTGACGCGGCGCCGGCTGATGCCATGAGCGCCCGCCCCCTCATCGGGGCGGGCGTTTTCATTGGGAGAGGTAGCGCATGAGCGCGGAAATCATCGTCGTGGAAGTCATGGGCTGGACCGCCGCCGCAACCATCCTTGCCGCCTATGTCCTATTGTCGCTCGGCAGGCTCGAAGCACGCGGCTATCTCTATCAATGGATGAACGTGATCGGCGCGGGCGGTTTCATTATCAATTCGGGCTATAATGGCGCAATCCCGTCAGCGGTCCTCAATGTCGTCTGGGCGGCGATGGGGCTGTTCACTCTGCGGAGTGTGTGGCGCGCGCGGCAAAAGGCGCGCGCGCCTGCACCTTAGGGCTCGGCCGTCGCATTCCACGCCGCGACCTTCACCCTGGTGTCGGCCAGCATCTTGTCGAGCGCTGCGCGGTCCAGCACTTCGCCGCGCAGCACCACGGTATCGATCGCACGCGTCGCCGCGATATCCTCCAGCGGATTCTTCGTCAGCAGCACCAGATCGGCTGCCATGCCCGGCTTCACTGCACCATAGCGATCAAGCCATCCGAACCACGCCGGCCCCGCGCGGGTCGCCGAGGCGAGCGCTTGCGCGGGGGTCAACCCCTTCTGCGTGAACAGCTCGATCTCGTCGTGCAAGCCGAAGCCCGGATAATTGAAGCTGTTGAGGAACCCCGCGTCGGTCCCCGCGATGATCGGCACGCCTGCCTCGGCCAGCATCGGGAGGATCGTCGCGACATCCTCGATCTGCTTCTGCCGCGCCGCAATGGCGACCGCGTCGGCCTTTGCCGCACGCTCGATACGCCACGCATAGGTCTTGCGCAGCTTCGGCCCGATATAGGCGAGACCTTCATCCTTCGAATGATCGTCGCGGTCGAGATAGGCGATGATCCGGCTGCCATTGAGCGTCGGCGTCACGGCGACGCCCTTGGCCGCGAAGCGGCGGTACGCGGCCATCGCCGTTTCCCGGTTGAACCCGGCGTCGAGCCGACGGTTCGCCTCGGCGCGGTCGATGCGCTTTGCGGCAAAATCGGCGGCGACCGCCGCCTCGTTCTTCGCGCCGGCGTTATAGGCATAGTCAAGATGCTCGATCGAGCTGATCCCGGCGTCGACCGCCTGCTCGGTGGTCAGCGCCATGGGGATATGGCCCGAGGTTTTCAGCCCGAGCGCCTTCGCCCGCCCCAGCGCATAAAGGAACAATTCGGGCTTCAGCGTGCTATCGGTGATCTTGACGAAATCGACCTGGTCGCGCGTCTTGAGCCGAGCGAGCGCCGCATCGACATCCGCCTCGCTGCCGACTTCGATCGTGCCCTTCCAGACCGGCGCAATCCCTTCGATCTTGGCGCCCGAGGTCAACAGCCGGGGCCCGAACAGCTTTCCGCTGGCAATATCGCCGCGCCATGCAAGCACCTGATCGGGCAGGTCGCCCGACGCGTCGCGAATCGTCGTGATGCCGTTCGCGACATAGAGCGGCAGCAGCGCCCTATTCTCCTCGATCAATTCGGGTCCGCCGCCGAAGTGAACGTGCATGTCCCAAAGGCCGGGGACGAGGTAACGCCCCTCGCCTTCGACCGTCCGCGCCGCGCGCCAGCCTTTTGCGATCGCACCGTCAGCGCCTATCGCGACAATATCGTCGCCTTTCAGCACCACCGCCTGCGCGGCGACCGTCTTCGCCGCTTCGACATCGACGACCGTGACATGGCGGATGATGACATCGCCCTGTTTCGGAGCGGCGCACGCGGGCGAAGAGAAGGCAAACCACACAGTGGCGAGCGAGGCGAGCAGATGTTTCATTGGGAACAACCTTTCCGAACGGCCTTCCCTTAATCCCATCGCGCGCGAGATCAAGCGACCCAGACGCCTTCATCCTTGTGCCAATCCTCGATCGATTTTTCGGGGTCGAGATCAAACATGGCATCGTCTGGCCCGATGTCCGGAACCGCCCAACCAGCCTTATATTTGAGCATCAGGTGGACGCGCGACGACGGCACCGGAAGGTCCGAGTCGATCGCGCTCGCGAAAGGATGGACGAGGTCGGGCCAATTCGGATCGTAAAGCCATAGCGCCGATCCGCATTCGCGACAGAAACGGCGCTCGCCACTCGACAGTTGGCACTTCGGATGCTCGCCATCTTCGATCTGCGCACGATAGAGGCCCAGATGTCTTTCGGCCTCGACCTGCAGGCTTTTCGCGTCAGCACCGATGTTGATCGCATAACCCCCGCCGCCCTGTTGCTTGCGGCAGATCGAACAATAGCAGAGCTGATACGGCACCGGCGTGTGGCTCATGACCGAAAAGCGAACCGCGCCGCACCGGCAAGAGCCTTCGAGTTTGATCGGCATGGAATGTCCTTTCGCGCCATGGCGGGCCGCTAACGCAAACGCGCGATCGAAAGGAAGGTTCTTGGTGGGCGATGACGGGCTCGAACCGCCGACATCCTCGGTGTAAACGAGGCGCTCTACCAACTGAGCTAATCGCCCCCGAAGGGAAGCGCGCCCTGCCACAAGCCGCCATCGCTGGCAAGCGGTGCGTCGAAAGTCAGAGCCAGCCGATGTGCTTGAAGCGCCAGAAGACGAGCCCCGAGCCGCCGAAGATCAGGGCCAGCGCGAACGGATAGCCAAAGGCCCAGTCGAGTTCGGGCATGAACTCGAAATTCATCCCGTAGATGCCGGCGATCGCCGTCGGCACGGCCAGGATCGCGGCCCAGGCTGCGAGTTGGCGCGTGATCACACCCTGACGTTGCTGCTCGAGCATGCCGTTGGTCTCGATCACCGACGCGGCAATGTCGCGCAGCCCGGTGAGGCGATATTCAGCGCGCTGAACATGGTCCCATACATCGCGATAGAAAGGACGCACCGCGGGGTCGATATTGGGCAGGTCATCGTCGGTGGCCAGGCGGCCGGCGACTTCCTTCATCATCCCGACCAGCCGTTGGAAACGGATGATCTCGTGCCGCTGCTTGTAGAGGTGGCGAATTTCCGAGGCATCGAGCGGCGTATCCATCACACTGTCCTCGACCCCCAGCATCCGTTCCTCGATCGCATCGATCACCGGGAAATAGCCGTCAACGATGAAGTCGAGCACCGCATAAAGGACGTAGTCGGGGCCGTGCGCGAGCTTCGCCGGCAGGCTTTCGAGCCGCGCCCGGACGTCGGTGTGCGTCCTCGCAGAGCCGTGACGGACGCTGACGAAGAAATGCGGGCCGAGGAAAAAGGCGGTCTCGCCCGGCTGGATCGTATCGCCGTCAAGATTGGCGGTCCGGGTAATGACGAAAAGCTGGTCGCCATAGGCCTCGACCTTGGGCAGCTGGTTCGCCTTCAGCGCATCCTCCACCGCGAGCGGATGCAGGCCGAACCGCTTGGCGATGCCGGCAAGCTCGCCCGGCGTCGGCTCGTAGAGGCCGAGCCAGAAGAAATCGCCGGGATCGCACTCCTCCGGAACCGCCTCGTCGGGGCCGAGGTCCCGGACGAGCTGGCCGTCATGATAAACGCGTGCGGCCATGATCGGCATTCGGCGAAAACTCCCTTGCTGCGGAGCGTCTACATAGTGTGCGCCGCGCGGAAGGGAAATCGCCTCTTCGGCCGGCTAGATATCGCGGCTGTCATACGCCCATTGGAGCAGCGCCTGCCGCTGCTTCGGACGGCAAAAGGGATCGCCGGGTTCGCAATGCTTGCGAACCTGCGCCGCATGACGACGGAACGCGCGCCATCGCGCGATCTGGCGTCGGTCTTCGTCGGGCACCCGCCGCCCCGAATAATAGCGACAATACCATTGAAACCAGCCGCGCGGATCGTCGGGATGTATCCAGCCCTTCTCTATCCAGACCCGCAAAGGCACGCTCGCCCGGATACCGAAATAATTGAGCGAGCAGTCGGCGCGTCCGGGCGCGAGCTTTGCGCCTTGGAACCAGCTTGCAGGAAATTCGTCCGCGCAGTCGGTCATATATTTACCGCAGAACACGCCCAGCTTCAGCATCTCGGACGGCGTCAACTCGGGCTCGAAATCGGGGTCGAACGCCTGCCCGACCGGCGCCGTGCGCGTGTAACGATACCACTTCTGCATCCGGTCATTCACGACCACTTCGACGTCGTTCTTCATCGCCCGAAACTAGCGCCCCGGTCGCAACCGGGCCATGACTATTCGTCGAGCGCTTCGAAATAACGGGCAAGCGCATCATAAGCCCCCTCCGCGAGCGCGATGAAGATGCGCCGGCCGTCGTGCGGGTCGGCCTCGCGCACAAAGAGTCCCGCGTCGGTCATTGTCTTGATCCATCGCAACGCTGTGGTTGCCGGTACCGCTGCCGCGATGCAAAGGCTCGACACGGAAACCGGTTGGCGCTCAAGCCGCGCGGCGTAGAGGTCGAGCAACATGTCCCACGCCGGATCGGCAAACAGGTCGGCGGGGAAATATTGTTCGCGCATCCGCCGCTGGCGCAGCATCCGTCGCACCGCTTTCGCGCGCTGCCGGTCAAGCGTGCGCTCCTCCGGAACGAAGCTACGCGGCATCGCCGCATAATCACGCGGCGGCGTGCGGACCTGCCCCGAATGGTCGGCCGAATCCGCGTCCCATGATGCCAGGCCGGCCGGTGTGCCCCGAAGCCCGCCCCGCTGCCCCGCGAGATCGCCGAGCAGGCGCGAGATACGCGCGACTTCCTCCTGCAGCCGATCGATCCGCTCCACCGCATCGTCGCGCGCCACATCATTGAGCACCCCGTGCCGCGTCCGCCGCGCGGCCGCAAGCGCGACAAGCTTGTCGGTAGGGTCGGCGTCGACCAGCAATTGGGCCGGGAACGCGGCAGGAATGGCGGCGACAACCTGGTCGAGTCTCGACAGCGAAGTTTCGCAAATCAAATTGCACCCCTGCTCACCCGCCGCCGCGCAGATATCGGCCAGCATTTCGCCTTCGATTGCGTCCGCCCTCGTCAGCCATACGATATCGAGCGTATCGGTTTGTCGGATATGGGCCGCCGCTCGCGACGCTGCGAGCGTTGCGGCCACACGTATGTCCGGGAGGAGAGCCATATCGGGCAAGGCCGATGGGATGCCGACGAACAGAAGCGGAGATGCGACGGCTTTTTGGATCGGATCGTCGTTTGGGTGCCCCGCCCAGCCCTTACCCGGATGATAGTCGTGTTCGGGCAGCGTCACCTTGTCAAAGTCGATTTGCGTCTTCCGGTCCATCATGCTGCAGTCCCCCGTTTCTATCGCCCCACCTTGGCGTAACTATGTCGTCATTCCGGGCGATTATCCCCTTGCGACAAGTAAGGCTTTCTGCTACATAATCAGCATGAGCACGAAAGCCCCCACCCTTCGCCAGTTTCAAGACCGCTTCCCCACGGAAGAAAGCTGCCTAGATCACTTGATGCGTATCCGTTTCGGTGACCGTCACGATTGCGAAAAGTGCGGTAAGGAAGCGAAGTTCTATCGCGTCAAAGCCCGTCGCAGCTATGCTTGTGAATGGTGCGGCGCGCAGGTCTATCCGACCGCTGGCACCCCCTTTGACCGGACGCGCACCAGTCTTCGCGACTGGTTCTTCGTGATGTTCCAGTTCTGCTCGACCCGTAGCGGCGTTGCGGCGAAGGAAGTCGAGCGCCAGATCGGCGTTACATACAAAACGGCTTGGCGCATGTGCCACGAAATCCGCAAATATATGGCGATTGTGGATGGTGACGATCCACTGGGCGGCTTCACGAAGCATGTGGAAGTTGATGAAGCGATCATCGGTGGCAAAACGACCGCCGAGGAAGGCCGTATGTCGAACAAGACCGTTGTCATCGGCCTCGCGGAACGCGGCGGCAAGGTGATGACGAAGGTTGTCCCGAACCAGCGCCGTGCAACCCTGCTCCCCGTCATTAAAGAGAATGTGAAGCTGCACAGCATCGTCCACACCGACGAAGCGGGCGCATATCTGACGGTCGCCGGTGAAGGTTTCTATCACATGACCGTGAACCACGGCGCGGGGCAGTATGTCAGCCCGCAAGGTTCGTCGGTGAACGAGATTGAGGGCTTCTGGTCGCAGCTAAAGCGGTCGATCAACGGCACCCACATTCACATCAGTCAGAAGCATCTTTCGAAGTATCTGGGCGAATTTGAGTTTCGCCACAATCGCCGTCATCGCCCTTCGACGATGCTGGACGAGTTGCTGACTTCTTTTGTGCGCTAGGGGCTTCGCCCTTAGCCATTGCGCCTAGGAGCGCGTCAAAGCGGTCTGGGGGAGCATTAGTCATGTCGTGACTCCTGTTTGTGAATCGCTCATATCATCGCTTAGGCAGATGGGGGCGTGAATGTCTGGACACAACAGGGGTGTATTACTCATAGGCCTCTTTGCGCTGGTATTAATCTCGATTGGATTGGGGGCGTATGCGACGGCCCTACCCTACCCAGAGCAAGAGCGGTATCAATCCTACGGCGAAACCCGCCGCGACAAGGACCGGGCGACGCTTTCTGCCCCCGACGCCCATTCCCCAGAGCGCCGCACCCCATGCGTAGAACCAAAGACCGCAGCTGATAGCGAGCTTTGCGCCCAATGGCGCGCGGCGATTGGCACTGAAAAAGCGGCCGATTGGGCAATGTGGGGTGGCCTTGCCACGGTATTCGGAATTATTGGCCTTATTGTAACTATCGTTCTTTCTCTGCGAGGCCTCGATCGCGCCAGAGAAGCTAACGAAATCGCGCACGCGGCTTCTCTCAACGATTTGCGCCCTTGGGTAGACGTCGAGATCGTTAAGGTTGAAATGTCTAGCGGGACTCAGTCCTTTGATCTTTCCGTTGACATACGCGTAACCAATCTCGGGAAAAGTCCAGCTTTTAAGGTCGAAACGAGAGCGCGAATTTTGACTGGCCACTCCACGGAAACTAGGAAATTTGGGCCGTTCTCGCCGGGCGATGAATACACCCGCATTACTCAAAATCTGTTGCCCGGCGGACAGGGCGAAGACGTTCTTCATCCGACAGTCGCAGTTGATGACATTGTCATGCTGACTATTATTATCGGCGACTCCCCAATCGGCCCTCCTAGGTTTTACCCCACCCTCCAAATTGTAACGACATACCAGTGGGGAGACCCCGCAAAACAAGCAAAGACTGTCAAGAATTTTGCCGTAAGCGCCAAAAATCCTGGAGATGTAGATGGGGTCAGTCGGGATCGCGTCAGTTGGCCCATTGTCCTTGGACAAATGCCCGTCACTCAGTTGTGGGCGTTCGAGAGCAGCACTGCCGAAATCACATAAACGGTCGGACTCTACCGCGCCCGCTGCGGGCGGGAATAAAGCCACGGCAGCCGCAAGCACCCAATTCACGATACTTGTCCGAAGGGGATAATCGCCTCATTCCGGCGCCATTCACCTTTTGTTCGTTCCTGTTTGCCGCCATTCCGGACCCAAGCAGGTGACTGGCATGAGTCGGCGGTATGCTGGCGGGAGCGGATGGATCCATTTTGGACATGATTTGTTCTCCTCGTCAATATTTTATTCGGACTTGCCAACCTTGCCGCGCCGGGGGCAGTCGGGGACCATGATCCGCAGCTCGTCTCCCCTCACCCGTTTGCGTTGGCGGCGGCGCTTGCGATCGACCGCCGCATTGCTGTTGCTCGCAGTCTTCGCGCTGGCGGCGTGGACGTGGTTCCCGGCGCCCGTCGCGACCGTGCCGCTCGTCCATGTCATCGATGGCGACAGCCTGACCGTTCGGCACGACGGTACCACACTGACCATCCGCCTGACCGGTATCGACGCGGCCGAGTATCGGCAGGACTGCGGGCGGGGCGATGCGAGCCGCTGGCCCTGCGGCCGCGAGGCGCGCACGATGCTCGAAAAGCTCGCGGGCCGCGGCCCACTCCAATGCGAAGTCGCAGCGAAGGATCGTTACGGTCGCACCCTCGCCGCCTGCCGCACCCGCCCCCTCCCCGACGGTATCGACCTTGGCGCCGAGATGGTGCGGCTCGGCGGCGCGATCGCGACCAGCGACGCCTATATGGTCGAGGAGGCCGAAGCGCAGGCGCAGCGGAGCGGGATCTGGCAAGGCGACTTCGTGCGGCCCGCCGATTGGCGCGCAACGCATGAACGGCCGACCGACGCGCCGGCCCCGCCCGACGCTTAGGGTCGGGTCCCGCCAGCCGCGACGCACCCGCTATGCCTCGCCGCAGTTTCCGGCTAGGGCGGACCTTATGAACAGCCTTTTTCCTGTGATGATAGGCGGCGCGATTGGCGCCGGCGCGCGCCATCTGGCCGGGCAGGCGATGCTTGCGCGGCTCGGCCCCGGTTTTCCCTGGTGGACACTATCGATCAATATCGCCGGTAGCCTCCTGATGGGTTTGTTGATCAGCATTCTGGCTCGCAGCGGCGGCGGCGAGACGACCCGACTCTTCGTCGGAGTTGGCGTGCTGGGCGGCTTCACCACCTTTTCGACATTCAGCCTTGAGTTCTGGACGCTTTTCGAACGCGGACAGATCGGGCAAGCCAGCTTCTATGTCCTCGCCTCGGTGGTCGGCGCGATCCTCGCTTGCGGCCTCGGCATTTTTGTCATGCGCCAGGTGCCGGCATGAGCGAGCCAGGGATCAGGCCCGACGGCGCGACGATCGCGGACGAGGATGACGGCATCCGTCTCGACCGCTGGTTCAAACGCTACCGGCCGGGAACGCCGCACGCGCTGCTCGCGCGCTGGGCGCGGTCGGGACAGCTGACCCTGGACGGGAAAAAGGCCGATGTGTCCGACCGGATCGCGGCGGGCCAAAAGCTCGTTATGCCGACCCCTCCAGTAGAGGCCGAGGCGCGTCCGGCGCGCAAGGGTCGCCCGCTGACCGACGCCGACGTCGCGCTCGCCGAATCGATGCTCATCCACCGCGACGCCAGCGCGATCGTGCTCAACAAGCTGCCCGGTCTCGCGACGCAGGGCGGGACGAAGACCGAACAACATGTCGACGGCCTGCTCGACGCGCTGAAATTCGACGGGCCGACGCGGCCCAAGCTCGTCCACCGGCTCGACAAGGACACGTCAGGGGCGCTGCTGGTGGCGCGCACGCCGCGCGCCGCGGCCTATTTCGCCAAGAGCTTTTCGAACCGCAGCGCAAAAAAGACCTATTGGGCAATCATCGTCGGCGTTCCCGATATCCAGCAGGGCGAGATTGCCCTGCCGCTCGCCAAGCAGCCGGGATCGGGCGGCGAGAAGATGCATGTGCATGACAGCGGCCTTGCTTCGAAGACGCGCTACCGCGTGATCGAGCGGGCGGGGAACAGTGCCGCGTGGGTCGAACTGCAACCGCTCACCGGGCGCACCCACCAGCTACGCGTCCATATGGCAGCGATCGGCCACCCCATCGTCGGCGATGGCAAATATGGCGGCAAGGGCGCTTTCCTGACCGGGACGATCAGCCGCAAGATGCACCTGCACAGCCGCCGCCTGCGCATAGACCATCCCGACGGCGGCGCGATCGACATCAGCGCCGAGGTGCCCGAGCATTTCGCCGCGAGCCTCGACGCGCTCGGCTTCGACCTGTTGCTTGGCGAGGTCGGGATCGACCCGGCCGAAAAGGGCCCGCCCCCCAAATCGGCGCTGAAAGCGCAGGCGAAGGCGCACAGCAAGCAGATCCGCAAGGCGCGGCGCGGCGAGCGGCGAGGCCGCACCGCGGAGAGCAAGCCGACCGACTTTGTCGGCAAGCCGAAGCCCAAGGCGAAGGCGAAACCGGGCAAGTCCGGCAAACCGGCGCCCGGGAAGCCCGCGGGCAAAAAACCGAGTGCCAAGAAACATCCCGCGCGCGCGCCCAAAGCGAGCTGATGCACCCGAACTCCGCCTTCCGCCCGCGGCAAGACGATCTTGCCGAATTGCTGGTGCGCGAGATTGGTTTTGCCGCGATCTTTGCAAATACCCCCGATGGCCCGCGCGTCGCGCATGCGCCGGTGGTGCTGGGCGACGACCGGACGACGCTGCAATTCCACCTTGCGCGCGGCAACGCGCTCACGCGCCACCTGGGCGGCGCAAATGCGCTCGCGGTCGTTCAGGGGCCCGACGCCTATGTCAGCGCGAGCTGGTACGCCGACGCCGACCAGGTGCCGACGTGGAATTATGTCGCGATCGAGATGGAAGGTGTGACGCGCAAGCTCGACGACTCCGAACTGGTCGCGCAGCTCGACACGCTGTCAGCGGCGCATGAAGCGCGCATTGGTACGAATCCGCCATGGACGCGCGAAAAGATGAACCCGGCACAGTTCAGCAAGATGACCGGCGCCATTGTCGGTTTCGAAATGCGGATCGCGGCGTGGCGCCCCACCATCAAGCTGTCGCAGAACAAATCCGCCGACGAGCGCGACCGCGTGATTGCGGGCGTCGAGGTGACCGGCCACGGCGCGATCGCCCAGTTGATGCGCCACCTCGGCGGCGATAGGAAGGACGCATGACTCAAGCCGATGACGCCCTCGCCCGGAAACGCTTTTTCGCCATCACGTTGATGCGGCTGATGGGCGCCGCCTTTGTTATGATCGGCTTTATCCTGATCGGCGGCGGCTTCACCTTCGCGGGCCAGCCGGCGGACCGCTGGATCGGCGTCGCCATCGTGCTCGTCGGCGCGTTCGATTTTGCCGTCATGCCGTTGCTTCTCGCGCGCCGGTGGCGCTCGCCCAAAGAACTGTGAAGCGCTTCTGGAAAGAGGTGGCCGTCGCTCCCGAGGGCGACGGTTGGGGCATCGCGCTCGACGGCCGGCCGGTACGCACGCCGCAGCGCGCGCCGCTGGCGGTCGCGAGCATCGCGCTCGCCGAAGCCATCGCGGCCGAATGGCGCGATGTCGGCGAGACGATCGACCCGGCGGCGATGCCGATCAACGGACTCACCAACGCCGCGATCGACCTTGCCGCGCCTGACATCGCCGCCTTTGCCGCGCCGATCGCGGCGTATGCGACGAGCGACCTCTTATGCTATCGCGACGCGCGCGATGCCGCGTTGCAGACCGAGCAGGCGGCGGCATGGAACCCGCTGCTCGCCTGGGCCGAGACGCGGCACGGGATCGAATTCGCGCTGACGCAGGGCGTGCTGCCGGTCGATCAGCCCGAGGCGACGGTCGCCGCGCTGCACGACGCGGTGTTTGCGCACGACCATTGGCGGATCACCGCGCTGACGCCCTTGGTGACGATCGGCGGATCGCTCGTCGCGGGCCTCGCGCTTGTCGAGGAGGCGTTCGATGCCGAGATGCTTTGGGAAGCCGTCAGCCTCGACGAGATGTATCAGGAACGCCGTTGGGGCGCCGACAGCGAAGCGCAGAAAGCACGCGCCGCGAACAAGCGCGACTGGGACAATGCAGTGCGGTTCTTGGGGCTGCTCTAGTCGGCGAAATTGGGTTTGCGCTTCTGCATCCCGGCCATCACCGCCTCCATCTGGTTCGGGGTGCGGATGACTTTGACCTGTTCGTCGCTTTCGGCCTGCAATATTTCGGCGTCGCTCGCATGGCCGAGCATATTGCACAGCCGCTTGGCGCCGCGGATCGCATGCGGATTCTTGTCGGCGATCGCCTCCGCAAGTTCCATCGCCTTCGCGAGCGGATCATCCGAGACGTGCGTCGCGAACCCGAGCAGCTTCGCCTCCGACCCGTTGAATTCGCGGTTAGTGTAGATCAACTCGCGCAGCACATCGTCGGCGACCTGCGTGCGCCACAGCGCCATGCCCGCGACGTCGGGGACGAGGCCCCAGCGCATTTCCATGATCGCGATGCGCGTGTCGGGGTGGACGATGCGGATGTCGGCGGCGGCCATGATCTGGCTGCCCGCACCGAAGGCGACCCCGTGCACCGCCGCGATCACCGGCACCGGCAGCTCGCGCCAGCCCCACGCCGCATATTGGGCATTGTTGGCGATGCCCCGCGTGCGGTCGGACAGGCTGCCGCCCGCGCTACTCGCGCCGGGGTCGCGATCGTTGCTGAGGCTCGATAGATCGAGTCCGGCGCAGAAGGCCCGGCCTTCGCCCGACAGGACGACGACGCGCAGGCCCGAGGTGGCCTTCAACTGATCGACCGCCTCGGCGAGCGCTTCCCACATCGCGGTGTCGAGCGCATTCATCTTGTCGGCGCGGATCAGCCGGACGTCGGCGATGCCGCCTTCCAGCATCGTGATCGAAATACGGTCGTTCATGGGAGAGTCCTCTTGAGAGCGGCTTCGACGAGCGGGAGTTGGTCGTTGCCGAAATACATCTCGTCCTGATCGACGAAGATCGTCGGCGAACCATAGCCGCCGCGTGCGATAACTTCATCGGTATTCGCGCGCAGCCGCGCCTTGACCGCGTCGCTGCCCGCCGCGGCGTCGAGCGCCGCACCGTCGAGCCCCTCGGCATCGGCGACCGCCGCCAGCACCGCGGGGTCGTCGAGATTTTCCTGCCGGTCGAAATAACTCGCGAAGGCGCCGCGCGCGAACCGCACCAGCGCCGCCTGATCCGTTTCGAGCGCGCAGCAGAAGCGCATCGCGGCGATGCTCTTCGCCGGATGCCACTGCGATGGGAAATTCATCGGCACGCCCGCGAGCCGCGCCCAGTCCTTCAGTATCTTCCAGCTATGCTGAAGTCGGCGATTGTCGGCCTGTTCGCGAGCCGCATAGACGGCGGGGTTGACGGCATTGAACACGCCGCCGACGAGGATCGGCCGGTACACCGCCGTCGCGCCCGTCCGTTCGAGCACGCTTGGCAGATTATGGAAGGCGAGACAGGTCCAGGGTGAGGAAAGGTCGAAGAAAAATTCGACGCGCGCAATCATCGAATCAAGCCTCCGCCTTTGCCTTTTCCCAATATTGGTCACGGAGCAGGCGCTTGTAGAGCTTGCCCGTATCGTGGCGCGGCAAGGCTTCGAGGAAATCGATGCGGCGCGGGATCTTTACCCCCGACAGTTTTTCGCGCGCATAGGCGATCAGCTCGTCGCGCAGCGCGTCGCCCGCTTCGGCCATGTCGGCAGGCTGGACTACCGCGATCACTTCTTCGCCCATCTCGTCGTGCGGCCCGCCGACCACCGCGACGTCGGCGACCTTAGGATGGGTGACGAGGTGGTTCTCGATTTCCTGCGGATAGATATTCACCCCGCCCGAGATGATCATGAAGCTCTTGCGGTCGGTGAGGTAGAGAAAGCCCTCATCGTCAACTTTGCCGACGTCGCCGAGAGTCGACCAGCCTTTCGCATTGCGACTGGAGGCCGTTTTTTCGTTATCACCGTGATATTCAAAGACGTTTTCGCTTTCGAAGAAAACCGTGCCTTCCTCGTTCGGACCGAGTTCGGTCTCATTATCCTCGCCCATGATATGCACGGTGCCGAGGATCGGGCGGCCGACGCTGCCCTTGTGCGTGAGCCAGTCGGCGCTGGAGATGAACGTCATGCCATTGCCTTCGGAGCCCGCATAATATTCGAAGAGCACCGGCCCCCACCAGTCGATCATCGCCTGCTTGACCGGCACGGGGCACGGCGCCGCGGCGTGGATCGCGACCTTGAGCGACGACGTGTCGTAGCGGGCGCGGACCTCGTCGGGCAGTTTGAGCATCCGCACGAAATGCGTCGGAACCCACTGACTCGAATTCACGCGATACGTCTCGATATGCGACAGCGCCGCTTCGGGATCGAATTTCTTCATCAGGACGACGGTGCCGCCAAGCCGATGGATCGTCATCGACCAGCGCAAGGGTGCGGCGTGATAGAGCGGCGCGGGCGACAGATAGACGCTGTCCGAATTGATCTGGAACACCGCCGAGGCGAGCATCACGAGGCTGTTGACCGCATCGATCGCCGGATCCTCCGGCAGCGGCACACGCACGCCCTTGGGCCGTCCGGTGGTGCCTGACGAATAGAGCATGTCAACCCCGGCGCGCTCGTCGGCGACCGGCGTAGCGGGCATCGCGCCGACGGCGTCTTCCCAACTGGCATATCCGGCGATGTCGCCGTCCATCGCAAAGCGTTTGATGCCGGTCGTGAGTTGCTGCGCCGCGCTGGCGAGGCTCGCCGACACAACGAGGATCTGCGCGCCCGAATTTTCGAGAATATAGTCGGTCTCGTCCTGCGTCAGCCGCGACGAGATGCAGACGTAGCGCAGCCCCGCGCGCTGCGCGCCCCAGGTCAGGCCGTAATAATGCGGCGTGTTGTCGAGCATGAAGGCGACGACATCCTCATGAACCAACCCGTGCGCGCGAAACAGCTGGGCAGCGCGGTTCGAGGCGCCGTCGAGTTCGCCATAGCTGATTTCTTCACCCGTCTCGGCGACGATGATCGCGGGTTTGTCTGGGTTGCTACGCGCATGGACTGAGGGGTGCATCGGGCATCATCTCCGGGAATCGTTCGTTTCTTTATGTTGAAGATGAGTAGCAACCTGAAACTTTTGGTCAAGCAAGCTGCGGCTCGTGACAGGATCGTCAACCGCGACGCGAGCGCAGCGTGTAACCCACACCCTTGACTGTATGCAGCATCGGCCAATCGAACCCGCGGTCAACCTTTGCGCGCAACCGCGACATGTGAACCTCGACCCGGTTCGTCCCCGGATCGAAATCGATCCGCCACACCGCCTTCAACAGCGCATCGCGCGACAGCGGGCGGTCGGGAACACGCGCGAGGTTGGCAAGCAGGTCGAATTCGCGCAGCGGCAAGCGGATCACCTGCCCCGCACGTTCGACGCGCCGGTCGATCAGGTCGATACGCAGTTCGCCCGCACCGAGATGGCCCGCCGCGATGCGGCTGCGGCGGAGTAGTCCAGCGATGCGTGCCAGCAGTTCGGGAAGATTATCGGTCAAGCCAATGGCATCGTCGGCCCCTGCAGCAAGCGCTAGCATCCGGTCGTCGACCGAGTCGCGATCGGACATCACGATGAGAGGCCGCCGACCAGCGACCGAAGCGGCAAGACTGACGAAGGCGAAGGGATCCTGCCATTCGAGGAACGGATTGACGAGCAGCAGGTCGAAACAGCAATCGAGCCATGGACGCAGCCCGTTCACATGCGGCGGCAGCATCTGTACCGCCAACCCCGACTGCTCGATCGCGGCGCAAAGCCTGTCGGTCCGTTCCACGCGCGGATGATAGACGGCGACGAGCAATTTCCGGTCGTCTTCCGCGCCACTGTTTGACGATGCCATCCCTATCCCCCATCGTCGACGTAACATTCAGGGCCCTTGACCCTCATCGTCCCGCCGCCCCACCCGGCATTGCACAGCCTTTCGGCTGTGCTAGTCCATAGGCATGACGAGTATCGAAATGCTTGACGGCACCTTCGCCACCCTGCCCGACCTGGTCCGTGCCCACGCAGCGGAACGTCCCGATGCCGTAGCGGCTGCCGATGCCGAGCGGCGGCTGAGCTGGTCCGAACTGGATCAATTGACCGACCGAATCGCCGCCCGGCTGCAAGAGGACGGATTCGCGAAGGGCGACCGCACCGCCATCGCGGGGCTCAACAGCGTCGAGCAGATGGCGGTCATCCTCGGCACTTTACGCGCCGGCGGGGTCGCGGGGCTCGTCACCAACAGTGCGACGGGCGCACAGATGGCGGCGATGATCGCCGACACCGGTGCGCGCCACCTGTTCCTCGACAGCACCGCGAAGGCCAGTCTCGACGGGCAGGCCATCACGGCGAGCGACCTGGTGGCGATGGACGGCAGCGACGCCGGCACACCGCTCGATGCCTGGCTGTCGCTGGCGGGGACGAAGCCCGCACCGGTCGATATCGGGCCCGAAGATGGCTTCAACATCATCTATTCCTCGGGCACGACCGGGACGCCCAAGGGCATCGTCCACAGCCATGCGATGCGCTGGCAGCATATCCAGCGCGGCGCCCCCGCCTATGGCCCGAACGCGGTGACGATCCTGTCGACGCCGCTTTATTCGAACACGACGATGGCGAGCTTCATGCCGACTGTGGGCTCGGGCGGGCAGGTCGTGCTGATGAAGAAATTCGACGCGCGCGGTTTCCTCGAACTCGCCGAGCGAGAACGCGCGACCAATTGCATGCTCGTGCCGGTGCAATATCGCCGCATCATGGCGCTCGACGATTTCGGCCGCTTCGACCTGTCGAGCTTCGTGATGAAATATTGCACCTCGGCGCCCTTCCCCGCCACGCTGAAAGCCGATGTGCTGGAACGTTGGCCCGGCGGGCTGGTCGAGATTTACGGCATGACCGAGGGCGGCGCCGCCTTCATCCTTGAGGCGCATCAGTTCCCCGACAAGCTCCACACGGTCGGCACACCCGCGCCCGGGCATATTGCGAAAGTGATCGACGAGGAGGGCAAGGAATTGCCGCAAGGGTCGGTCGGCGAAGTCGTCGGCCGCAGCCCCGCGATGATGACCGGATACAATAACCGCCCCGACGCGACCAAGGCGATGCATTGGTACGATTCGGACGGAAATCTCTTCTATCGCCACGGCGACATCGGCCGCATGGACGAGGATGGGTTCCTGACGCTGATGGACCGCGCGAAGGACATGATCATCTCGGGCGGGTTCAACATCTTTCCGAGCGACCTCGAAGCCATATTGATCGCCGACGAGCGCGTCGTCGAAGCCGCGGTCGTGGGGATGCCGAGCGAGGAATGGGGCGAGACGCCGGTGGCATTCGTCGTATTGAAGGAGGGTGCCGATGCCGAAAGCGTGCGTGCCGATTGCAACACGAAGGTCGGCAAGACGCAGCGTTTGAGCGCGATCCGGCGAGTCGATGAGTTGCCGCGCAGCCCGATCGGCAAGGTGCTGAAGCGCAAATTGCGGGACGCCTATGCCGCGTGAATGGCTTGGCAGGGCCCCCCGGTGGCGTGGCCGGGAAACGAAGGGCCGGAGCGTGCCCTCTAGCCTAGCCCGCCAGTGCCTTGTACAATCCGAACGCGCTCGTCACGGTCAGGACGGCGCCGACCAGCATCAGCATGACTTTGGGCGAGAAGCGTTTCGCCATCATCGCGCCGATCGGGGCGGCGACGACGCCGCCGATGATCAGCCCGAGCGTCGGGCCGAGAATGTCGTCGATGCCGAGGTGCCAGACGAAGGCGAGCGAGACCGCGACGGCGAGGAAGAATTCGACGCTGTTGACCGTGCCGACGACCTTGCGCGGCTCGCCGCCCTGGACGAGCAGGTTCGAAGTGACAACGGGCCCCCATCCGCCGCCGCCCGCGGCGTCGAGGAAGCCGCCAAGGACCGCGAGCGGGCCGACGACCTTGGGCTTGGAAAATTTGGGCGGATAGAGCACGCCGCGGATCAGCAGCCAGATGCCGATCAGCACGAGATAGCCGAGTACGAAGGGCTTCACGACCTCGGCATGCAGCGACGAGAGCACATAGGCGCCGAGCACGCCGCCGATCACCCCCGGGACGAGCAGGCGAAAGAAGAGCGGCCAGTCGATGTTGCGATGGAACACATGGCTCAACCCCGAAACGCCGGTGGTGAAAATCTCGACGACATGGATGCGCGCCGACGCGGTCGCGGGAGGGACGCCGAGCACCGCGACGAGCAACGTGTTGCAGATCACGCCGAACGCCATCCCCAGCGCGCCGTCGACGAGCTGCGCCGCGAAGCCGATCAGGATGAATGGCAGAAGCGCGGTAAAGTCGATGGCCGCGAGGTCTATCATGATTCTTCCCAACTCTTTTAGTTGACAACTTGCTGCCGTGATTTTGGGCGATGCGCCAGCGCAAATTTTCTGCTGACGGTAAAGGGATTTGTTTTCGCGCCGCGCCGAAGCCGGTCAGCGATCAGCCCGAGATCTCGTCGGGCAGATATTCGCGCACATAGTCGATGAAGGCGCGCAGCTTGGGCATCACCTGCTTACGCCCCGGATAATAGAGGAAAAGCCCGGAGGTCGCGGCGGCATAATCGGTGAGCACCAGTTCGAGGTCGCCGGCCTCGACCATCGCCTTCGCCATCGGTTCGGCCATCATGCCCATTGCCACGCCGGTGCGGATCGCGACCAGCGCGGCGATCCAGTCGTTGACGATCACCGGCCCGGTGACGCCGACGTCATATTCGCGGTTTCCCTTTTCGAACGTCCACGGCATCAACGCCCCGGTGGCGAGGCGAAAGCGGATGCAACGATGGTCGCGCAGATCTTCGGGCGTTTCCGGGCGCCCGTGCTTGCCCAGATAGGCGGGCGCCGCCGCGACGACGAAACGGAAGGGGCCGGTCAGGCGGACGGCGATCACGTCGGCGTCGAGCGATTCGCCCATTCGCACACCGGCATCGAAGCCGCCGGCGCTGAGGTCCGCCAAGGCATCGTCGGCGTAGATCTCGAGTTCGATGTCGGGATAGGTTTCACAAAAGCCCGCGATGATCGGCTCGAACAACGGCTGGACCGCGCCGCGCATCAAATTGATCCGCAGCCGCCCCGCGGGCCGGTTGCCGAGGTTGCGCGCCGCCTCATAGGCGTCGGCGAGCCCCGTATAGGCAGGCGCCGCGCGCTCGAGGAACATTTCGCCCGCTTGCGTCAGGCCGACGCTGCGCGTCGTGCGCATGAACAGCGGCGCGCCGACGCGTGCCTCGAGGGCCTTGACCGTCTGGCTGATGGCGGAGGGGGAAACACCGAGATCGGCGGCCGCGGCGGAAAAGCTGCGCCTTTCCGCGACACGCAGGAAGGCTTCGATCCCGTCGAGCGCCCCATGGGGGATTGTTAAATCCTGCTTCAAAGCACTTGCAGATTATAGAGGATTATCTATCTGCGCAACCGCGCCTAAAAAGGTTGCACAACGAAACGAAAGGAAACCTCTCCCATGTCCTATCAGCTCTCCTCTTTCCGCCGCTTTCCCACCGCCTTTGCCGTCGTCGCCGCTTCGGCGCTCGCCTTCACCGGCTTGATGGCGTCGACGACCCCCGCTTATGCCCAGTCGGGCGGCGACTATCGCTGCGCCGGTCTCGCCGAGCAGGCGCATGTCGCCGCGAACGGCGTCGAAGGCACCAAGCAGTCGAGCGCCAAGCGCTTCGTTTCGACCGGCAAGAAGCTGTGCGAAGCGGGCAACGAACGCGCCGCCGCCAAGCAGTTCCGCGCCGCGCTCAAGATCGCCGGCGTCGCCGAAGTCGAAACCGACAGCCAGATGGCTGCCCGCTAAGACAGACTACACCAATCTCCGGACCGTCCTCTCCCTCTCCCCGACGGATCCACAACACTGGGGCGGCACTCGACACGAGGCCGCCTCATTTGTTTATGCGCGCGCCGTGCGTTAGGATGTGGGCCGACATGAACCGAAAAAAGCATCGCCGCGAAACGCCACCGACGTCTGGTGCCGCGATGCCGCTCTGCCGTTACGAAGAACTCGCAATGCGCGAAAACCAATTGCGGCGGGCCAGAACGGAGAAGCCCGTTCGCGGCGACTAGATCCGCCGGTAGCGAAAATACCAGACCTCGTGCCCTTGCGCGCGCGCCTTGGCTTCGTAACGCGTTTCGGGCCAACCGCCGGGCCGTACCTGAAAATCGCGGGCGTCCTTCGCCAGCCATTCGAACTGGTGGCGGTGGCGGCGCATCACCATCAATGCATGCTGAAGATAGACGGGGTGGTCGGTGCCGAAGCGGAACTCGCCGCCGGGCTTCAGCTTCGCCGCGATCAGGTCGAGCGGGCCGTCGTTCATCATCCGCCGCTTCGCATGGCGCGCCTTGGGCCAGGGGTCGGGATGAAGCAGATAGGCGAAGGAAAGCGCGCCGTCGGGAATCCGCCGCAGCACTTCGAGCGCGTCGCCGTGATGGATGCGGACGTTGCCGAGCGGCAGGCTCGCGCCGTGATCGCCCGCGACATGGACCAGCGCCTGCGCCACGCCGTTGATGAAGGGCTCGGCGCCGATGAAGCCGTGATCGGGCAGCATGTCGGCGCGCCCCGCCATATGCTCGCCGCCGCCGAAGCCGATCTCGAAATGGAGTGGACGGTCTTCGCCGAACAGACGCGCCGCGGTCACGTCGCCCTCGGCAGGAACCGCAATCTGCGGCAGCAGCGTGTCGACCAGGTCCTGCTGGCCCGCGCGCAAGGGCTTGCCCTTCGAGCGGCCGTAAAGGCGGTTGAGAGTCGTCGGATCGCCGGGTTTGTGCGCAGTCATGGCGCGCCCGTTAGCGCGGCGAGCCGGGAGCGGCAAGCGCCCCCGGCCGATATCAGGCCGCGAGCGCGGCCTTGAGCTTGTCAACGAGGTCGGTGCGCTCCCACGGGAAAGCGTCGCCCTCGGCGGTGCGGCCAAAGTGGCCATAGGCCGCGGTTTGGCGATAGATCGGCTTGTTGAGCCCGAGATGGGTGCGGATGCCCTTGGGCGTCAGGCGCACGAGTCCGGGGATCGCCGCCTCGATGCGGCTTTCCTCGACAGTGCCGGTGCCGTGCAGGTCGACATAGATCGACAGCGGTTCGGCGACGCCGATCGCGTAGCTGAGCTGGATCGTGCAGCGGCGCGCGAGACCCGCAGCGACGATATTCTTCGCCAGATAGCGGGTGATATAGGCGGCCGAGCGATCGACCTTGGTCGGGTCCTTGCCGCTGAACGCGCCGCCGCCGTGCGGGCTCGCGCCGCCATAGGTGTCGACGATGATCTTGCGGCCGGTCAGCCCCGCATCGCCGTCGGGTCCGCCAATCTCGAAGCGCCCCGTGGGGTTGATGTGATAAACGGTGTTCGCGGTGAGCAGCTCGGCGGGCAGCACGTCGGCGATCACGCCGAGGACGTACTTGCGAAGCTCGGTATATTTCGCTTCGTCGCCTTCGCCGTTGTGGAAATAATAGCCCGGCGCGTGCTGCGTCGACACGACGATCGCGGTCGCCTCGACGGGGCGCTCATTGGCGTAACGCAGCGTGACCTGGCTCTTGGCGTCGGGTTCGAGGAAGGGCGCGGTGCCCGCCTTGCGGTCGGCGGCCATGCGCTCGAGGATCTTGTGGCTGTAATCGAGCGTCGCGGGCATCAGATCGGGGGTCTCGTCCGACGCATAGCCGAACATGATCCCCTGGTCGCCCGCGCCCTCGTCCTTGTCGGCGCCTTCGTCGACGCCCTGCGCAATATGCGCCGACTGGCCGTGGAGATTATTTTCGAAGCGGAAGCTCTGCCAGTGAAAGCCCGACTGCTCGTAACCGATCTCGCGCACGGTGTTGCGCACGGTCGCCTCGATCTCGTCGAGCGCGCCCGGCGCCCAGGCGTCATTCTCGAACACACCCTTGCAGCGGATCTCGCCCGCCAGCACGACAAGCTGCGTCGTCGTCAGCGTCTCGCATGCCACGCGCGCCTCGGGATCCTTCGACAGGAACAGGTCGACGATCGAATCCGAAATCTGGTCGGCGACCTTGTCGGGATGCCCCTCCGACACGCTCTCGGAGGTGAAAAGGAAGCTGTTGCGCATGGGAAAGCCTTCTCGAAGTCGAATATAAAGGATGCTTTATGTCCGGGCGCTGTTAACGCCCCGAGCGCCGGAACGCAATGGCCAGCGCGAGCAACAGCAACGCGAAACCGACCGAGAGAATGTTACCGAAGCGTGCGAACAGAGTCGGCGGTTGTGCGGACGGCACCGTCGTGTCGATGCGCCCCGCCCTGTGCATCGGCAGTGCGTCGACAATGCGGCCGTCGGCGTCGATCACCGCGCTGATTCCGGTCGGCGTCGCGCGGATCACCGGCAAGCCCTCCTCGATCGCCCGGAGACGCGCCTGCGCCAAATGCTGCGGCGGCCCCCAGCTGCCGAACCAGGCGTCGTTCGACGGGTTAAAGATGAAATCGGGGCGGTGGTCGCGATCGACGACCTGCCCCGAGAAGATGATTTCGTAGCAGATTTGCAGTCCGGCGCGGCCGAAGGCGCCGAGGTCGAGCGTATGCGGCCCCGGCCCCGGCCAGAAATCGATATCGCCGGGCGCGAGCCGCGACAGGCCGATCGCCGAAAGGATCGGCCGCATCGGCAGATATTCGCCATAGGGCACAAGATGCGCCTTGTCGTAGCGCGGGCCGAGCGTCCCGTCGGCGTGGACGGTCATCACCGCATTGCGCGCGCCGACAACATCGCCCGCCTTGTCGAGTTCGAGCTTGAGCGCGCCGAGCAGCATGACATCGCCCGCGTTCATCAGAGCGACGATTCGCCGACGGGCTTCGGCGGGCGAACGATCATAATAGGCGGCGGGATAGCCGCGCTCGAGATAGTCGGGGACGGCAGCCTCGGGCCACAGGATCAGGCGCGGCGTGTCGTCCCTCGGCGTCGTCAGCCGCGCGAGCTTTGCGAAATTGGCGGCGGCCTTGCTGCCTTCCCATTTGTCTTCCTGGCCGACATTGGGCTGGACGACGGTGATGGGTGTCCGGGCAATACCCTTGGATCGGACGGCGGCGTCGGCGTTGCCGGCCATCTGCGAAAGGCAGGCGGCGCCCCAGAAGGCCAGCACGCTGCCGAATAGCGCGGCAGCAGCAACGCGGCGGCGGAACCACGCCAGTATCAGGACCCCGGCGAGCAGGAAGACGATCCCGCTCATGCCATAGGTTCCGATCCAGCGCGCGGGCATGGCAGCATGCGGCACGGCGATCACGCCCAGCGGATTCCACGCGAAGCCCGTAAAAATCCAGCTGCGAAGCCACTCGGCAAGGGTCCACAGCCCGCCGAACGCCAGCAGATAGGACGGCGCGGCAAAATGCGTTTCGCCCCTGGGCTTCATCATCCACGCCCCCCACGCCGCCAGCGCCGGATAGACCGCCAGATAGAGCGACAGCAGCACGACCGCGATCCACCCCAGCCACGCGGGCATCGCCGCCTGATAGGTGAAAGCGGTCGCGATCCAGTTGAGGCCGATCGCGAAATGGCCGACGCCGAACGCCCAGCCGATGCCGGCCGCCCGCCAGCCGCGCGGGCTTCGTGCGACCAGCGCCATCCAGCCCGCGAGCGCCAGCAGCGTCAGCGGCCAGAGATGGAGCGGCGCGAACCCCGTCGCCGAGATGGCGCCGAGCAACAGGGCGAGGAACTTTGGCCAGCGGTCGGCGAAAGCGGCGATGCGGAGGGAAGGCAGGGTCACCCGCGTTGCCTTAGCCGGGCGGCGGAGCCGCGACAATGACGATAGCGGCGGTTAGCGCAGCCCGGCCGCCTCGATCGCCGCCAGCGCGTTCTCGACGCGCGCGTCGCCTTCACCCTCGACCCATGCCCATGACAGGCGGCGCCGATCGAGTTCGCCGATCGCGACGTCCATGAACTGCGCGCGCGCGAGTTCGCTGCCAAACAGACGCGTGCCGTCCTCTTGCCAGGGCAGGTCCATCGCGGGGACGAGATAAAGGTCGGCGACATCGTCCCACAGGTCGATTTCGGGCAGGCGGCGGCCGAGCAGCATGATCGCCCACGCCTGCGTCATCAGCGCGTCGGTGTCGGACACAAGCCATTCGGGTTCCTGCGCGAGCGTCTCCCGGGTGGCGGCGCGATGTCCATCAAAGATCGCGAGCAGGTCGACTTCGTCAAGGCGTGTGCCATTGGCTTCGGCATAAGTGCGGCCATATTCGGGAACGACAAGCCCGCCGAGCCGCAGCGCGAGGCGCGGCGCGAGGGTCGACTTGCCGGTGCTCTCGGCGCCGTGGAGGCAGATGTGATGCGTCACAACGCCATCCTGCCGGTTGCGGCCGCGCGGCGCCACTGGATCAGCCCGTCGATCGACAAGCCGAGCAGCACGACATAGACAGCGCTGGTCGCATAAAGCCCGCGCGAGGCGAAGAGCGGCACCGCGATCAGGTCGACGAGAATCCACAGAAACCAGCTTTCGACACGGCGCCGCGCGAGCAGCCATTGCGCGGTGATGCTGAGCATCGCGATCGCGCCGTCGATCCATGGCGCGGCGGCGTCGGTGTAGCGGTCCATCGCGAAGCTCCAGCAGCCCCAGGCCGCGATCGTCGCCAGCGCCCAGCCCCCGCGCGCGCGATCGGTCATCCAGCGCACGGGCACGCCGCGGTCGTCGCGCGCGCGCATCCATGCCGCCCAGCCATAAAGGTTGAGCGCGAAGAAAAAGCCCTGGAGCAGCATGTCGCTATACAGCTTCGCTTCGAAGAATACGAAGGCATAGAGCGTGACCGCGACGAGCGCGAGGGGATAGTTCCACACGCTGCGCAGCGCGACGAGCGCGACGTTGATCAGCACGAACGCCGCGGCCACCCATTCGAGATAGCTCATGCCTCCGCCCGGCTATGGGGACGTGTCCAAAGCCCTTCGCGGCTGATCCGCCGTCCGGGCGGTCGGCGTAGCACCGACCACCCGGCGCGCGCGACCCAGCCCAGCTTGGCCCCCAGCGAGCTCGCGGCGCGGTGGTCCCACGCATGGTCGCCGCGGCGTCGAACCTCGCGCGCAATGTCGCCATAGATGCCCGCAGCGGCGAGTACCGCCCAGCGGCTGCGCGGCGGCAGCTTTCGGGCACCCCAGCGCCCCGACGCCTCATATTCCTCGGCCATTTCGGCGAGCCATTTCGCCATGACCGACAGGCGGCCGCGAAAGGCGGGGTGCATGTGCTGCCCCGGGGGGATGTCGAGTTCTACCATCCATTCGACGGGCAGGTAGCAACGATCGGCGGCCGCGTCCTCGGCGACATCGCGCGCGATGTTGGCGAGCTGGAAGGCGATGCCGAGGTCCGATGCTCGGTCGAGCGTCGCTTGATCGCGCGGGTCGACCCCCATCACCAGCGCCATCGCGACGCCGACCGCACCCGCGACATGATAGCTATAGCGCAGCAGGTCGTCTTCGCTGCGTGGACGCCAGTCGCGCGCGTCGAGTTCGAAACCCGCGATGATGTCGTCGATCACCGCGCGCGGAATATCGATCTCGGTGAGTAGGAGGCCAAGCGCGTCGAAGGCCGGTTCGCCGGTCGCCTCGCCGGCGAAGACCTTGTCGGTCTGCACTCGGATGTGCGCGACGGCGGCGGCCGGATCATGGCCCGGCGCCATCGTGCCGCCGTGATCCTGGCCGTCGGTCAGGTCGTCGGTCGCGCGGCACCACGCGTAAAGCAGCCACACGCGCTCGCGCGTTTCGCGGTCGAACAACTGGCTCGCCAGAGCAAAGCTTTTCGATCCGCGCGCGATGCTGTCGTGCGCGAAACCGTGGAGGGCGTGCGCGTCATAGGCCCCCTCCTCGCTCATCAAAGATTTTCGGCCTTCATCGCGAAGATCGTCTTGTGCGGGACGTAGGATGCCATCTTGTCGAGCAATTCGTCGAGCGCCGCATCGACGATCATGATCCCGGCGTGCGCGGGGCGGATAAAGCCGACCTCGACCATATGGCGGTTGAAGGCGATGAGGTCGTTGTAGAAGCCGGCGGCGTTGAGCAGCCCGACGGGTTTGCTGTGATAGCCGAGTTGCGCCCAGCTGATCGCTTCCCACAATTCGTCCATCGTGCCGACGCCGCCCGGGATGGTGAGGAAGCCGTCCGAGAGGTCGGTGAACATCTTCTTGCGCTCGTGCATACCGCCAACGACGTGCAGTTCGGTGCAGCCGCGGTGCGCGACCTCTGCACCGACAAGGGCGTCGGGGATGATGCCAATGACTTCGCCGCCCGCTTCGAGTGCGCTGTCGGCGACCGCGCCCATCAAACCGAGCCGGCCTCCGCCGTAAACGACGCCGATACCGCGCTCGGCAAGCGTCCGGCCGACGTGGCGCGCGGTTTCGATGTAGATCGGATCTTCCGGGGTCGCGGACCCGCAATAGACGGCAAGGCGTTTCATCATATTTCCAACATCAACTCGGCGGTCGCCTTGGCACTGCCGACGACGCCGGGAATTCCCGCGCCCGGATGCGTCCCCGCGCCGACGAAGTAAAGATTCGAAATGACGTCGTCGCGATTATGGGCCCGAAACCAGGCACTTTGCCACAGCACCGGTTCGAGGCTGAATGCGCTGCCGAGGTGCGCCGAAAGGTCGCGGCCAAAATCGGCTGGGGTGTAGTGGAATCGGGTGACGAGGTTGGCGCGAAGGCCGGGCAGCACGCGGCGTTCGACCTCCGCCAATATGGCGTCGGCGAATCGCTCGCCGAATTCGCCATCCCAATCGGCCTTTGCCTTGCCGAGATGCGCGACGGGGGCGAGCGCATAGAAAGTCGAATGTCCCGGCGGCGCCATCGCGGGGTCGGTGACACTCGGATGGTGAAGGTAGAGCGAGAAATCATCGGGGACGAAACCCCCGTAAATGTCGTCGAGCAGCCCTTTGTAGCGCGGGCCGAAAAGGATGCTGTGGTGCGCTATGTCGGGATATTCGCCCTTCACCCCGAAATGAACGACGAACAGCGAGGGCGACCAGCGTTTGCGCGACAGGCTGCGCGCGGCCCTGGCGCCGCGCGGGTGGTCGAGCAAATCCTTGTAGCTGTGCATCAGGTCGCCGTTGCACGCGACCATGTCGGCGCGGGCGCGCCAGCCGCTTTGCGTCGTCACGCCCGTCGCGCGGTCGCCCGCCGTTTCGATGCGCGCCGCCGGATCGCCGAGGCGCAGTGTTCCCCCGAGCCGCTCGAACAATCGCACCATAGCGCTCACTAGCGCGTTGGTGCCGCCGCGCGCGAACCAGACGCCGCCCTCCTTTTCGATCGTGTGGATCAGCGCATAGATCGCGCTCGTCGTCATCGGATTGCCGCCGACGAGCAGCGTATGGAACGACAGCGCCTGCCGCAGCCGCTCGTCCTCGACATAAGAAGAGACGACCCCATAGACGCTGCGCCACGCCTGATATTTCATCAGCGCGGGCGCGGCTTTGATCATCGTCGCGAAATCGAGGAAGGCGACCGCGCCCAGCTTCACATAACCCTGCTCATAGACCCCCTTCGAATAGGTAAGAAAGCGGTCGTATCCGGCAACGTCGGCAGGGTTCAGCGCCATGATTTCGGCGCGGAGCGCGGCCTCGTCGTTCGAATAGTCGAAGCTCGTCCCGTCCGGCCAATCGAGCCGGTAGAAGGGCATCACCGGCATCAGGTCGACATCGGCCGCCATATCCTGTCCGCTGAGCGCCCATAGCTCTTCGAGGCACGGCGGGTCGGTGATCACCGTCGGCCCCGCATCGAAGGTGAAGCCCTTGCGCTTCCAGTGATAGGCGCGCCCGCCGGGTTGGTCGCGCGCCTCGACGATCGTCGTTTCGACCCCCGCCGATTGCAGGCGGATCGCCAGCGCAAGGCCGCCGAAGCCGGCGCCGATCACGATTGCGCGGCGACTCATTTCCAGTCCAAGCGCCGAAGTGCCGCGAGCGCGCGCCCGACCGGCACCGGCGGTTTGCCCGACAGGATGCGCAGCTTGTCCGCCGCCGACGAGCGCCCCGCATAGAAACGCGCGATCAGGCCGGGCGACAGGCGATAGAAGCGCTGGAAGATGCGGTAGCGTTCGTCCGGCTCGGCGGCGCGGAACAGCATCGCGCCGAGCATGCGATAGAAGCGCTGGTGCCGCCATGCCGACGCGGCGCGTTCGCGAAGTCGCTCGGGAAGGTCGGGGTGGCTGACCAGCGCGGGCAGCGCAGTGGCGGTGCGCACCGCGTCGGGCAGCGAATAGCCCGTCATCGCATGAAACATGCCGGCGCGCGCGCCGATCCGCGCGGTGCGGTCGGATGCGGGCCATAACCGCTCGAACTCGCCCGCGACCACCACCGCGAGCACGCCCGTCTCCTCGCGCGTCGTCGCCACGACCTCCCAGCCCTGCGCCCTGGCATAGGCGGCGATCCGTTCGCGGATGACGGATATGTCGATGTCGGGATTATCGCTGTAATAAGTGTCCTCGACGAATATCGTCTCGGCGTCGAACGGGAGCAGATAGACGAAGCGATAGCCGTCCGCCTGTTCGACAGCGGCGTCCATCACGACCGGATGCTCGACGCCGTGTCCGCCCCGCACGGTCAGCGCCTGCCCGACGAATTTCTGCCAGCCGCAATCGAGCGTCGGAAATTTCCCGGCGCCGCGCGCGTCGATAACATGCTTGGCCGACAGCCGTCCGCCCCGCGCCAGCAGCAAATGGTCGGGCGCGACATGCTTCGCCTTGTCGGGTATGATGTGCCCCGCGGGCAGCGCCGCCGCGACGGCCTCCGCGAGCGCATCGCCGGTAATGCTCTTGTAGCCCATGCGCAGACTGCGATCGTGCGAGGGGAAGCGGACGTCGTAGCGCGGCCAGTGATGGCGGACGAGCGGCGCAACGAGCCAGCGGTCCCTTTTCGCGATGTCGCTGTCGAAGAAGGACCAGACATGATTGCCGCCGACCGGTCCCGGCTCGACCAGTCTTATGTCGAGGTCGGGCCGCTTCGCCGCTAGGGCGAGCGCCGCGAGTCCGCCCGCGAGCCCGCCGCCGACGATCGCGATATCGCATTTATCGATGCTCTGCCCCACCATGAGTCCGCCTTAGCCACCCCGGCGCGCCGGCGCAAAGCGATTGCAACATGGTGCCGAACGGCTAGCCTCGCGCCATGACCGGCTGGACGATCCTTTTTTCCGCGCTTGCGATGACCGCGATCGTCGGGGTGCGCTATCTGATCACGAGCGGCGCCTTCGCCTTGGCGACCCGCTTGACGCGCCCCGGCCTCTATAACGGGCTCGAGCCCCAGATGAAGCGCGAGATCGGCTGGAGCCTCGCAAGCGCTGCGATATACGGGGTTCCGGCGGGCATCGTCGCCTGGGGATGGCGGGAGCATGGCTGGACGCGCATCTATACCGAGCTTCATGCCTATCCGCTGTGGTATCTGCCCGTCAGCCTCCTCGCCTATCTCCTGCTCCACGACACATGGTTCTACTGGACCCATCGCTGGATGCACCGCCCGCGCCTGTTCCGGATCGCGCATGCCGTCCACCACGCGAGCCGCCCGCCGACGGCCTGGGCGGCGATGAGTTTTCATCCGCTGGAAGCGATCACCGGCGCCGTCGTCGTGCCCGCGCTGGTATTCGTCATTCCGATCCACGTCGGGATGCTCAGCCTCGTGCTGGCGATCATGACCGTGATGGGCGTCGGCAATCATATGGGGTGGGAGATGTTCCCGCGCGCGCTTGTCCATGGACCGGCGGGACGATGGCTGATAACCGCAACGCATCATCAGGCGCATCATGCCGCCTACCGGGGGAATTATGGTCTCTATTTCCGCTTTTGGGACAAGGCGTGCGGCACGGATATCGGGCTTGGCACTTTTCCCGATGCTGCTGACCGCCGCCGCCCCGCCGCCGACGGTTGAGGTCAGCGTCACCGGGCTGCGCAGCACGAAAGGGCAGGTGCTTGTCTGCCTGACCACGAACCGCAAGGCCTTTCCCGATTGCAGCAAGGACGCAGGATCGGTGCGCATGGCGGTCAAGGCCGCCGACGCGGGGAATTTCGCCGTCCACGCGCCCGCCGCGGGAACCTATGCGATCGCGGTCGTCCATGACGAGAATGGGAACAACAAGCTCGACAAGGCGATCTTCCTGCCCAAAGAAGGCTTCGGCTTTTCGCGCAATCCCACGATCACGGTCGGGCCGCCAAGCTTCAAATCCGCCAGCTTCGCGGTCGCGGGCGACATGCGCCAATCGATCAAGATGAAATACATGCTGTAGGCGCCATGCACGCGGACGGAATCGTCGCCACTCCAGCGGCGGGCGGGCGAGAGTTTCGGGAAGGGGTACGGGCTTCCTCCTATCCGTCATCCGGCCGAACCCGCCTCAAAAAAAAAACCGGATTGTCAGTTCGCCGGTTTGGTCTCGTCGATCTTGTCGATCCATTCGGGGTAGAAGCTCGGCTCGCGCGCCGACCAGCCCGGCGCGGTCGCGGCGGCTTCGCTGATCGACTGGAGCAATATCTTGCGCTTGTCGGGGTGGAGGTGCGGCAAAGACGCCGCGGCGCAGAAGGCGCCGGGCAGCCACGGCCGCACATGTGCACCGAGAAGGCGTTCGTAAAGGAAGCGGTAGGCGGCGAAGGCCGGCAAGCGGTCTTGCCCGAGGTCGAACGCCGACACCGCGATCAGCGGCGCCATGAAATGTTCGAGCGCGTCTAGCCCGCTGTCGTCGGGGATGTTCGTGCGGATCTCGCCGAGCCGCTGGTAGACGCGCGCCTGGACGCGGATCGCGGTTTCCTCGACCATGTCGCGCGACCAGCGCAAGATCGCGTCGTCGCGTTCGAGCCCGATGTCGAGCGAACGCCGGATGTAACGCTGGGTCGCCGCGGGAAAGCCTGCGAATTCCTTGATCTCGGAAAGGGACAGGTCGCCTGCGGCCGGTCCTGAACGCGTCGCCATGGTCATGCTCCCGCTCGGCGCCCGGGGAGCCATCCCCCCGGAGGCCTGCATCAAACAGTCTGCCACCGAATTGGTTAGTGACAGGTTAACCATGGCGTCGGCGACCGTTCAGCTTCTTCGGGGCGTTGCGTGATGTCGCAGCGGAGCTTAATCATCGTGTCCTGAAACGATAAGACACGAGAGCCACCATGTCGCACATCCCGCAGCCGGTCATTTCCGCAACCGGCCTTTTCACTCCCGCCGAACGCATCTCCAACGAAGAACTTGTCGCCAGTTTTAACGAGTATGCTGCGCTGCACAATAGAGAAAATGCGGCGGCCATTGCCGCGGGCGAAGTGCCCGAACTGACTGAATCGAGCGTCGAATTCATCGAGAAGGCGAGCGGGATCGGATCGCGTTTCGTCGTCGACAAGGCAGGCATCCTCGACCCCCGGCACATGGCGCCGCGCATCGCCGAACGCGGTAACGACGAGCTGTCTATCCTCGCCGAAATCGGCGTCGCGGCGGCAAAGGATGCGCTGGCGCGCGCGGGCCGGGATGCTCCGGACGTGGATGCCGTCCTCTGCGCCGCGTCGAACATGCAGCGCCCCTATCCCGCGATGGCGGTCGAAATCCAGGACGCGCTCGGCATCGACGGGTTCGGCTTCGACATGAATGTCGCCTGCTCGTCAGCGACCTTCGGCATCCAGACCGCCGCCGACTATATCCGCGCCGGCCATGCGAAAAGCGTGCTCGTCGTGAATCCGGAAATCTGTTCGGGGCATCTGAACTGGCGCGACCGCGACAGCCATTTCATCTTCGGCGATGTCGCGACCGCAATCCTGATCGAGGACAAGGATATCGCGCCCGCGGGGCATTGGGACATCCTCGGCACCAAGCTGAAGACGCAATTCTCGAACAATATCCGCAACAATTTCGGCTTTTTGAACCGAGGACATGGCGGGATCGACCAGTCGGGGCCGAAGAGCGACAAACTCTTCGTCCAGGAAGGACGCAAGGTGTTCAAGGAAGTCGTGCCGATGGTCGCCAACATGATCGTCGAACAGATGGAGGTGCTCGGTCTCGAAGGCGGCGATATGCGCCGGCTGTGGCTCCACCAGGCGAACACCAACATGAACCGGCTGATTGCGCAGCGCGTGCTCGGCCATGAGGCGAGCGAGGATGAAAGCCCGACGGTGCTCGACACCTATGGCAATACGTCGAGCGCGGGGTCGATCATCGCCTTTCATCGGAACCATGAGGATATGGTCGCCGGCGACACCGGGCTGATCTGCTCGTTCGGCGCCGGCTATAGCGCGGGTACGGTGTTCGTGCGGAAGACTTGAAGTTACAGCCGTTACGGCACGAACGTCGTGAACAGGTAGATCGCGAACAGCATCAGGTGGATTACCCCCTGCAATACGGTGGTTCGGCCGTTCGCGAGCGTCTGGACCGACACGATCAGCGACAGGAAGAGCAACACGGTCGATTTGGCGTCGAGGCCAAGGCTGATCGGCATGTCGGTCATGATCGACAGGATCGCGACAGCCGGAATTGTCAGCCCGATCGTTGCCAGTGCCGAGCCGAGCGCGAGGTTGAGGCTGGTCTGGAGGCGGTCGGCCTTCGCCGCGCGCACCGCGGCCAGGCCTTCGGGCGCGAGGATCAGCGCGGCGATCAGCACGCCCAGCACCGCCGGCGGTGCGCCCCAGTCGGCGAGCAACGCGCCCATCACCGGCGAGAGATTCTTGGCGAGCAGGACGACCGCGAAAAGGCTGGCGAGGAGCAGCGCGCCCGAAATCGCCGTGCGCTCGACGCTCGGCGGTGCGGCGTGCGCGTCGGGTTCGTCCTGCGCCTCGCCGTCGGGCAGGAAATAGTCGCGGTGGCGCACCGTCTGCACGAGCGCGAAGGTTGCATAGAGGATCAGCGATACCACCGCGACGAAACCGAGCTGCGTCGCCGAATAAAAGGGGCCCGGCACGCTCGAGGTGAAATTGGGGAGTACCAGCGTGACGACCGTGAGCACGGTGAGCGTCGCGAGCGCGGCGCCGATGCCGGTACGCTGGAACCGCTGTTCGTGATGGCGGATCGCGCCGCTCAAGAGGCAAAGCCCCATCAGCAGGTTGAGGATCACCATCACCGCCGCGAACACCGTATCGCGCGCCAGCGTCAGCGCCTTTTCGGGTTCGGCCTGCATCAGCGTCAGGATCAGCCCGACCTCGATCACCGTCACCGCGAGCGCGAGGATTAGCGTGCCGAAGGGCTCGCCGACGCGGTGCGCGATGACTTCGGCATGATGGACCGCGGCGACGACCGCACCCGCGAGGATGAACGCGACGAGCCAGGCATTGAGCGGCATCGCAAGGCTGGCCATCGCGGCGAGGAAGCCGAGGATCGGGAAAAGGTCGTTGGTGCGGTCGGCGATGCGAGGTTTTGCGGTCATCGGGCTTCTATTGCAGCCGCCTTTCCGCATGGCCACCCCAAGCC
Source organism: Sphingopyxis sp. JAI108 (assembly GCF_013410105.1). Classification (GTDB taxonomy): domain Bacteria; phylum Pseudomonadota; class Alphaproteobacteria; order Sphingomonadales; family Sphingomonadaceae; genus Sphingopyxis; species Sphingopyxis chilensis. The sequence continues at coordinate 622,861 of NZ_JACCCJ010000002.1, read as the reverse complement.
GGAATATCGGGCGAATTAATGCGCGCGGACGGGCAATCCGGCGGCGGCGAGCCGCGCGTGCGCTTCGGCGATCGTCGCTTCGCCGAAATGGAAGATGCTCGCGGCGAGCACCGCGCTGGCACCCCCTTCGATCACGCCGGCGACGAGATGGTCGAGATTGCCGACGCCGCCGCTGGCAATCACCGGCACGCTCACCGCATCGGCGATCGCGCGGGTGAGCGCCAGGTCGTAGCCGTCCTTGGTGCCGTCGCGGTCCATGCTGGTGACAAGCAGTTCGCCCGCGCCGAGGGTGGCGAGCCGCACGGCATGTTCGATCGCGTCGATCCCCGTCGGCTTGCGTCCGCCGTGGGTGAAGATTTCCCAGCGGCCCTCTTCGACCCGCCGCGCATCGATGCTGCCGACTGCGCACTGGCTGCCGAAGCGGCCCGCGATTTCGGCGACGAGTTCGGGGCGCGCGACGGCGGCGCTGTTCACCGCGACCTTGTCAGCGCCCGCAAGCAGCAGCGCGCGCGCATCGTCGGCGCTGCGCACCCCGCCGCCGACGGTAAGCGGCATGAAGCAGACTTCGGCGGTGCGGCCGACCATGTCGAGCAAGGTGCCGCGGCCTTGGTGACTGGCACTGATGTCGAGAAAGCAAAGCTCGTCGGCACCCGCGGCGTCATAGGCGCGCGCCGCTTCGACCGGATCGCCGGCGTCGCGCAGATCGACGAAGTTCACGCCCTTCACGACGCGGCCGTCAGCGACGTCGAGGCAGGGAATGACGCGGACGCGGACGGTCATTGACGCGCCTTTTCTTGTTCCCCGGCGAAGGCCGGGGTCCAGGGCGTTATCACGCAACGCCCGCTTAGTGGCGCTCTGGGGCCCGGCCATCGCCGGGGAACAAAAAGGATTTTACCGCTCACGCTTGCCCCGCCGCAATCGCCTCGGCGAGATCGAGCCGGCCGTCGTAGAGCGCACGGCCGGTGATCACGCCTTCGATGCCGTTTGCGACATGCGGGCGCAGCGCATGGATATCGCCGATATCGGCAACGCCGCCCGAAGCGATCACCGGGATGGCAACCGCCTCAGCCAGCGCGACCGTCGCCTCGACATTGCAGCCTTTGAGCAGTCCGTCGCGGCCGACGTCGGTGAAGAGCAAGGCCGCGACCCCCGCGTCCTCGAAGCGGCGCGCGAGGTCTTCGACGCAGACGTCGGAGACATCGGCCCAACCCTCGGTCGCGACCATCCCGTCGCGCGCATCGACCCCGACGACGATCCGGCCGGGCAGTTCGCGCGCGGCCGATCTGACGAATTCGGGGTCCTTCAGCGCTGCGGTGCCGATGATCACACGGCTGACGCCGAGCGCTAGCCAGCGGTCGACGCCGGCGCGGTCACGAATGCCGCCACCCACCTGCACCTTGCCCGGGAAAGCCGCTATGATGCTCTCCACCGCCGCGCCATTGACGCTCGCGCCCGCGAAGGCGCCGTCGAGGTCGACGACATGGAGGTGCGTCGCGCCCGCGTCGGCGAAGAGACGCGCCTGCGCCGCCGGGTCGTCGCCATAGACGGTCGCGCGCGACATATCGCCCTCGGCGAGCCGCACCACCTGCCCGCCCTTCAGGTCGATCGCGGGAAAGATGGTCAGGCCGGATACTACGGGCGCCATGCGAGGAATCTCTCTAGTGTCGCGAGACCATAGGCCTGGCTTTTTTCGGGGTGATATTGGACGCCGACGATATTGTCTTTCGCGACCGCGGCGACAAAGGTCTCGCCATGGCTGCTCGTCGCCGCGACATCGACCGCATGGACGAAGTGATAGCCATGGAGATAATAGGCCTCGCCCGCCGCTATCACGGGATGCGGATAAGCGGGCACGACGTCGTTCCAGCCCATGTGCGGGATGCGCAGCCCCGGCGCCGGTTCGAACGCGCGCACCGTCCCGGCGATCCAGCCAAGTCCCGCGTGCCGTCCATGCTCCTCGCCCGCGTCGGCAAGCAATTGCATGCCGACGCAAATGCCGAGGAAGGGGGCGCCCTCGCCGCGCACGCGCTGCTCCATCGCGCCAATCAGCCCGTCGATCGCCGACAGCCCGTTCATGCACGCGGCGAACGCTCCGACGCCAGGCAGCACGATGCGGTCGGCGCTGGCCACGACAGCGGGATCGGCGGTAACGGCGACATCCTCGGCGCCCGCCGCGACGAGCGCATTACGCACCGAGCGAAGATTGCCCGCGCCATAGTCGATCAGGGCAATGGCGGTCATCGGCTGGTCCTACAGGACGCCCTTCGTGCTGGGTATCGCATCGCCCTTGCGAGGGTCGATTTCGACCGCCTGCCGCAGCGCGCGGGCAAGCGCCTTGTACATGCTTTCGGCGATATGATGGTTGTTCTCACCGTACAGCATTTCGATGTGCAGCGTGATCCCCGCCGCCTGCGCGAAGCTGTGGAACCAGTGCGGGAACATTTCGGTGTCCATCTCGCCGAGCCGCGGCTGCGAGAAGGAGGATTTATAGACGCAGTGCGGACGCCCCGAAATGTCGAGCACGCAGCGCGTCAGCGTTTCGTCCATCGGCGCGTGCGCCTCGCCGTAACGCGCGATGCCGCGCTTGTCGCCGAGCGCCTTGGCGACAGCTTCGCCGAGCGCGAGCGCCGAATCCTCGACCGTGTGGTGCTGGTCGATGTGAAGGTCGCCCTTCACCTGCATCGAAATGTCGATCAGCGAATGGCGCGACAATTGCTCGACCATATGGTCGAGGAAACCGATGCCGGTGGACACCGAATAATCGCCCGTCCCGTCGAGATTGACGGCGATCGCGATATCCGTTTCCTTGGTCGTGCGCTGGACGGTGGCGGTTCGCATGGCGCACGCCTTAGAGCCTCATTTTCACGTTGCAAGGCGATTCTCCCCCCTTGACCGGTGCGCGGAGCGCGTTCATCCCCTCGCGCATGAGTGATGACGTTCGCGACAGCCTGATTCCCTATGACGAAATCGTGCAGGATGCGCTGCGCGCCGTGGTCGGCCGCGTGCTGAGCCAGATCGAAGGTTTTGACAGCCTGCCCGGCGAACATCATTTCTATATCACCTTCAAGACGCAGGCGATCGGGGTCGATATTCCGGCGCATCTGATCGCCAAATTCCCGGACGAAATGACGATCGTGCTGCAGAACCGCTTCTGGGACCTGAAGGTCGAAGAGGATCATTTCAGCGTCGGCCTGTCGTTCAACCAGACGCCGTCGATCCTGACGATTCCCTACGCCGCGATCACCGCCTTCGTCGATCCGTCGGTCGATTTCGGGCTGCAATTCCAGGTCAGCGACGACGAGGCCGCACAGCCCGAACCGCATGACGAGGCCGACAACGACCGCCCCGAGGTAACAACCGAGGACGGGTCGAACGTCGTGACGGTGGATTTCGGCAAGAAGAGGTAGCGTGACGGGCCCGCTCTGGCCCCCGAGCCGCTTTTGGCAATTCTGGGCAATCGCGGGAATGCTCGTCCTGACCGGCGCCTTCTGGTGGGGCGTCGAGGGCTATGCCTTGTTCGAGGGCAATTACGCGCGCGGACAGGTCGCCGACGGGCTGCTGCGCTTTAGCCTTCTCGTGCTGACCCCGGCGCTCGTCCTTGTCTGGCTTGCCGCCGCATGGCTGCGCCGCCGCGTCGGCGAAACCGGATATTGGCAATTGCTCGGCCTCGTCGCGATGATCTGGGCGGGGGCGATATTGGTGACGAGGATGCTGGTGGCATGAGCACGCGAATCGAAAGCGACAGCATCGGCGAGATCGAGGTTGCGGCCGACGCCTATTGGGGGGCGCAGACCGAGCGCAGCCGCCATAATTTCGCTTTCCCGGCCCACGAACGCATGCCGATCCCGATCGTCCACGCGCTCGCGCGGATCAAGGGCGCGGCGGCGCGCGTGAACCGCGCTCACGGGCTCGACGCCGACTTGGCAGACGCTATCGCTGATGCGGCCGAAGCCGTCGTCGCCGGCCGCTACGACGACCAGTTCCCGCTCGCGATCTGGCAGACGGGCAGCGGCACCCAGTCGAACATGAACGTGAACGAGGTGATCGCGGGGATCGCGAACGAGAAACTCGCGGGGACGCGCGGCGGCAAGTCGCCGGTCCACCCCAACGACCATGTCAACATGGGCCAGTCGTCGAACGACAGCTTCCCGACCGCGTTGCACGTCGCGGTCGCGGTCGAAACGACGGCGCGGCTGATCCCCGCGCTGAGCGACCTGACCGACGCGCTCGCTGCGAAGGCCGAGGCGTGGGGCGATATCGTCAAAATCGGCCGCACCCATTTGCAGGACGCGACCCCGATGACGCTCGGGCAGGAATTTTCGGGCTATGTTACGCAATTGCTTGCGTGCCGGGCGCGGATCGAGGGCGCGCTGGCGCACAATATCTGCAAGCTCGCGCAGGGCGGAACCGCGGTCGGCACGGGGCTCAACGCGCCCGCGGGCTTCGACGTCGCCATGGCGGCGGAACTGTCGAAAGCCACCGGCATCGCCTTCGAGCCCGCGCCCAACAAGTTCGAGGCGCTGGCGTCGAACGACGGGCTCGTCTTCTTCTCGGGCGCGCTCAATACGCTCGCGGTCGCGCTCACCAAGATTGCGAACGACATCCGACTGCTCGGATCGGGTCCGCGAGCGGGGCTCGGCGAACTCGACCTGCCCGCGAACGAGCCCGGCAGCTCGATCATGCCGGGCAAGGTCAATCCGACGCAGTCCGAGATGCTGACGATGGTCGCGGCGCAGGTCATCGGCAATCATCAGGCGGTGACGGTCGGGGGCCTTCAGGGGCATCTTGAGCTCAACGTGTTCAAACCGCTGATCGGGTCGAACGTGCTGCGCTCGATCGAGCTGCTTGCGATCGGCATGGCGGGCTTCACCGAACATTGCGTCGTCGGCATCGCGCCCAATCTTGCCCGCATCGACGAGTTGATGAACCGCTCGCTGATGCTCGTCACCGCGCTCGCGCCCGAAATCGGCTATGACAAGGCGGCGAAGATCGCAAAGCACGCGCACGAGACGGGCAGCACGTTAAAGGAAGCCGCGCTCGACCTCGGCTATGTCGATGCCGCGACCTTCGACCGCGTGATCGATCCGCGCACGATGCTGGGCCCGGAGGGCTGAACGGGAACCCGAAGGCGGCGTCGCGGATTGATAGGAGGAAGGAGATATGGGCATGATCGGCAGGATCGTCGGCGGGGCGCTCGGCAGCGCCATCGGAAAGCAAAAGGGCAATCACCCGGTCGCCGGGGCCGTTATCGGCGCGGGCGCGCTGTTCGCGGCGCGGCGCCTGTTCCCGCAACGCTATGCCGCGCTCGCGGCGTGGGCGGCAGCGGGCTATCTCACCAAGAAATGGGCCGAGCGCGCCGAAGCACGCAAGGCCGCCGAAGCGGCGCATTCGCTTGATCCCGAACTCGCGAATGCGGGCGTGGTCGATACCTATGCCGGAACGGCGAACGTGCCGACCGATGGCCAGACGATGGGCGATGCGCTGCCGCCGGCGATTCCGCTGGAAGGAAACGGGCGCAGCAGCGCGATCCACTAGCCGCCGGACTGCCATTCCTTGATCGCCTCGACGGGCGACACCAGCATCAGCACGTTCAGCGTCAGATTGTCGCGGATCGCCCATAGGGTGAACAGCTCGAACGCGATCGCAATCGCCACCGTGACCCACCAGCGCATCCGGCTGGCGGCGAGGAAACCGATCATCATGAAGAGTGCATCGCTCACCGAATTGAGGATCGAATCGCCCGAATAGCCATAGGCCATCGTGACTTCGCGATAGCGGTCGATGATGATCGGCGAATTTTCGAGGATTTCCCACGCCGCCTCGATCCCGATCGCGAGCGCCAGTGCGACCCAGAGCGGCTGGTTGGGCAGCAACCAGCGCCCGAGGCCGTAAAAGATAAAGCCGTGGATGACATGACTGAAGCTGTACCAGTCAGACACCTGCTGGCTGTTCTGGTTCGACTGCACGACGCCGTGCCACAGGCTGACGATGCCGCACGGGCAGATTGGCGGGCGCCCCATCGCGAAAAGGATCGCGGCGAAGGCCGCGAGAAGTCCAGCGGCGACCAACCAGCCCCGTCTTGAAACCCCCAGGATCATCGCCACCCCTTCCTGCTTGACCGCGCCCGTCTCTCGCGCAATTAGCGCCCATGGCTGAAAGCGTCCACCTGAACCGCCGCGGCGTGTTGTTCGTCCTCTCCTCGCCCTCTGGCGCGGGCAAGACCACCATCTCGAGAATGATGCTCGAGGCCGACAAGGATATCGCGCTTTCGATCTCCGCGACGACGCGCCCGCCGCGCCCCGGCGAGGTCGATGGCGTCCATTATCATTTCGTCGACACCGAAACCTTCAAGAAGATGGCGGCCGATGGCGAATTCCTCGAATGGGCGCATGTCTTTGGACACCGTTATGGCACGCCCCGCGCGCGCGTCGACGAATTGCTCGATGCCGGCAAGGACGTGCTGTTCGACATCGACTGGCAGGGCGCGCAGCAGCTGTATCAGGAGGCCGGCCCCGACGTCGTGCGCGTCTTTGTCCTGCCGCCGACGATGGAAGAACTCGAACGCCGCCTGCGCTCGCGGGGCACCGACAGCGACGAGGTGATCGCCGCGCGGATGGAACGCGCCGCGAACGAGATCAGCCACTGGGACGGCTATGACTATGTGCTGATCAACGACAATGTCGAAGGCTGTTTCGATGAGGTCTGCGCGATCCTGCGCGCCGAGCGGCTGAAGCGCCGCCGCCAGATCGGGCTGATCGGCTTCGCGCGCGACCTGATCCGCTCGGTGCCGGATGCCGACAAGAATCTGTAATAAGCCTCGTCATTGCGAGGAGCCGAAGGCGACGCGGCGGCAATTCAGGGGCCCATCAGGCTGCGCTGGATTGCTTCGCTTCGCTCGCAATGACGGAAGTCAGGCCGGCTTCACCAGGTTCGCTTCGAGCTCCGCGACCATTTCGGCGCGGAGCGGCTTCGCCTGACCATCGGTGCGGCACACGACTACGGTATCGCAGGTGGCAATGCAGCGGCCGTTCTGGAACATCGCCTGCACGATCGTCCAGCTCGACGTGCCGAGCCGGCCGATTCCCGTCGAGATCTCGACCGGATCGGGGAAATTGCCTTCGGCGAGATAGTTGATCTCGACCGCCGCGACCATCGTCCGCTCGTTCGACGGCCGCTCGTCCAATGGGCGCACCTGCCGGTTCAGCAGCACGCGGCCGCTCTCGAACAGCGCGGCAAAGGCCACATTGTTGAGGTGGCCGTTGATGTCCATGTCCTGAAAACGCGTCTGCAATTCGATTGCGACGGGGTAGCTGGCGGCAACGAGCCGCCAGCTTTCCGGTTTGGGCATATCAGCGCGGGCCCATGCGGATGCCGCCGTCGAGGCGGACGTCCTCGCCGTTGAAATAGCCATTCTCGATCATGCACATCGCGAGATTGGCATATTCGACCGGGTTGCCGAGGCGCTTCGGGTTGAGCACCGACGCGCCCAGCGCATCGCGGACATTCTGCGGCGCACCGGCGAGCAGCGGGGTGTCGAAAATGCCGGGCAGAATCGTGTTGACGCGGATATTCTCGTTACCGAGGTCGCGCGCGATCGGGAGCGTCATGCCGACGACGCCGCCCTTCGACGCCGAATAGGCCGCCTGACCGATCTGGCCGTCCTCGGCCGCGACCGACGCGGTGTTGACGATCGCGCCGCGCTCGCCGTCTTCCATCGGGTCGAGCGTCAGCATGCCCGCCGCCGACTTGGCGATGCAGCGGAAGGTGCCGACGAGGTTGATCTGGATGATCCAGTTGAACGCATCGAGCGGGAAATGCTTGATGCTGCCGTCTTCCTTTGAGCGGCTCGCGGTCTTGATCGCGTTGCCGGTGCCCGCGCAATTGACGAGGATGCGTTCCTGGCCGTGCGCTTCGCGCGCCTTGGCGAAGGCGGCGTCGACCGATGCGTCGTCGGTGACGTTGCATTCGCAGAAGATGCCGCCGAGTTCGGCCGCGATCGCGAGGCCCTTTTCTTCCTGCAGGTCGAAGATCGCGACCTTGACGCCCTTCGCGGCGAGCGCGCGCGCGGTCGCAGCGCCGAGGCCCGAGGCGCCGCCGGTGACGACGGCGGATACGGTGGAATCGAGTTTCATGGGTTTCTCCGTTTAAGCCCTCCCCTTCAGCGGAGGGTTTGGGTGGGGCATGTTAGGGGAACGCCGGTAGTCTACAGGCCCTCCCCCGACCCCTCCCGCAAGCGGGAGGGGGGAAAGATTTACAGCCGCTCGATGATCGTGACGTTGGCCTGGCCGCCGCCCTCGCACATCGTCTGCAAGCCATATTTGCCACCGGTCGCGTCGAGCACGCCGAGCAAAGTCGCCATCAGCTTGGTGCCGCTGGCGCCGAGCGGGTGGCCGAGCGCGATCGCCCCGCCATGCTGGTTCAGCCGCGCATGATCTGCGCCGAGATATTGCAGCCAGGCGAGCGGGACGGGGGCGAAGGCTTCGTTGACTTCGTACGCATCGATATCGCCGATTTTCATCCCCGCTTTCTTGAGCGCGCGTTCGGTCGCGAACAGCGGTTCCTCGAGCATGATCACGGGATCGCCTGCGGTCACCGACACATGGTGGATGCGCGCGCGCGGGGTCAGCCCATGATCTTTGAGCGCCTGCTCCGACACGACGAGCGCCGCCGAGGCGCCGTCGCAGATCTGGCTTGAGGTCGCCGCAGTGATCGAGCCGCCTTCCTGCAGGATCTTGACCCCGGCAATGCCCTCAAGCGTCGCGTCGAAGCGGATGCCCTCGTCGACGAGGTGGGTCTGGCGCCCCTCGGGCGTGTCGATCTCGACCCCGACGATCTCGCGCTTGAAATGGCCCGCCTCGGTCGCCGCCTTGCCGCGGCGGTGGCTTTCGAGCGCATAGGCGTCGAGGTCGTCCTTGGTCAGGCCGTATTTCTTGACGATCATCTCGGCGCCCATGAACTGGCTGAACATGATGCCGGGATATTTTTCCTCGAGCCGCTCGGACTTGTAATGGCCGAGACCTTCCTTGATGAACAAGGTCGCGACGCTGCCCATCGGCACGCGCGTCATGCTTTCGATGCCGCTCGCAAGCACGATGTCCTGCGTCCCCGACATCACCGCCTGCGCGGCAAACTGGATCGCCTGCTGCGACGACCCGCACTGACGGTCGATCGTCACTGCGGGGATCGAGTCGGGCAGCTTCGAGGCGAGAACGGCGTTGCGGCCGACGTCCATCGTCTGCTGCCCGCCCTGCGACACACAGCCGGTGATGACGTCGTCGATCTTCGACGTGTCGAAATCATTGCGGTCGGCGATCGCGTCGAACACTGCGGCGCCGAGGTCGACGGGGTGAATGCCGGCGAGGCGGCCGCCGCGCTTGCCGCCCGCGGTGCGGACGGTGTCGACGATATAAGCAGTAGCCATGGGAGAGAATTCCTTTCCTGCGATTTCAAACGATCAGAGCTTGCGCCCGATCAGTTCCTTCATGATCTCGTTCGTGCCACCGAAGATGCGCGTCACGCGCGCGGCGCGCCAGGCGCGGGCGATAGGATATTCGTTCATATAGCCCGCACCGCCGAAGAGCTGGAGACATTTGTCCATGACCTCCCACTGAAGTTCGGTGTGCCACAGCTTCGCCGCCGCGCCCTCTTCGGGGGTCAACTCCTTTTTCAGGTGCCGCGCCAATGCCCAGTCGAGATGCGCCCAGCCGACCTGCAATTTGGCCTTGAGGTCGGCGAGCACGAAACGGCTGTTCTGGAAATCGAGGATCGGCTTGCCGAACGCCTTGCGGTCGCGGGTATATTCGACGGTGTCGTCGAAGGCGCGCTGCGCCGACGCCTGCGCGCTGACCGCGATCGAAAGCCTCTCTTGGGGAAGCTCGCTCATCAGATAGATGAAGCCCTGCCCCTCTTCGCCGAGGCAATTGGTGATCGGCACGCGGACGTCGTTGAAGAACAGCTCCGACGTATCCGCCTCGTCCTGCCCGATCTTGTCGAGGTTGCGACCGCGTTGGAACCCTTCGCGATCAGCCTCGATGAGGACGATCGACACGCCCTTCCACGCCGGCTCGACCTCGGTATCGGTCTTGACGCACACCAGGATCAGGTCGGCGTTCTGGCCGTTGGTGATATAGGTTTTCGACCCGTTGATGACATAATGATTGCCATCCTTCTTCGCGGTCGTGCGCATGCCCTGAAGGTCGCTGCCGGTGCCCGGTTCGGTCATCGCAATCGCGGTGATCACCTCGCCCGACACCATCTTGGGCAGCCAGTGCTTTTTCTGCTCTTCGCTGCCGTAGCGCGTGATATAATTGGTGACGATATCCGACTGGAGCGAAAAGCCCGTGGTCACGCGGCCATAATAGGCGCTTTCTTCGTCAACGATCGCGTTGTAGCCGAAATCGAGACCGAGGCCGCCATATTCCTCGGGCACCGTCGGGCAGAGGAGGCCAAGCTCGCCGGCCTTGGGCCAGATACTTTTCGGCACGATGCCGTCCTCGGCCCATTGCGCCTGGTTGGGGGCGACTTCCTTTTCGAGGAACTGGCGAACCGTCGCGCGGAACGCCTCATGATCCTCGGTATAGGCGGAGCGCGAGAGGCTATCGAGCGACATATTGTTCCTTTCCCTTGGGGCAGCCGAGCGCGAGCGGGGAGTCGGCCGCATTTTTCGCCCGCCAACAGACCTTACGTTTACGTGCACGTCAAGTAGAAAGACGTTACGGCGGGAAACTCTTTCCTCCGCGCTCTTTCCTTCATCGTCACCCCCGGACTTGATTCGGGGTGACGGAGGTTTGCGGTGGCGGGCCGATGATCCCCGGCCCCGAACGAATAGCTTTGCAGCCCTGTGCAGCCGTTGCGGCGCGCGCTAGGCTCCGCATCATGGTAGACCTCCTCTTCGATGCCGGCGCGCTGCTCGGCGAATCGCCGCGCTGGCATGCCCGCGAAGCCCGCCTCTATTGGGTCGATATCGACGCGCAGCAGATCCACCGGCTCGATCTCGCGAGCGGCACGCACGAATGGATGCAGCTGGACGAGCCCGTCGGCTGCGTCGCGCCGCGCGCCGGGGGCGGGCTGGTCGCGGCGCTCGGCAACGGCTGCGCGCTGATCGACGAATGGGGCGCGGCGCCGCGTCCCTTCGGTCCGGCGGCGCTCGCGGGCCTGCCGCACCAGCGCTTCAACGACGGCTGCGTCGATGGTGCCGGGCGACTGTGGGTCGGCAGCCTGACCGCCGACAAGCCCCGGCGCGACGCGGCGCTCTATCGGCTCGATCCCGATGGCACACTTATCGAAGTCTTCGGCGGGCTGATGACGAGCAATGGCGCGGCGTTCAGCCCCGACGGGGGGACCTTCTATCACGCCGACACCCCGACGCACCGCATCCACGCCTATGACGTCGATCCCGCGACCGGCGAGCTTGGCGGCAAGCGACTGTTCCACGAATTTCCTGAGGGCAACGGCCGCCCCGACGGCGCGGCGGTCGATGCCGAGGGTTGTTACTGGTCGGCGCTGTGGGACGGCTGGCGCGTCGTGCGCCTGTCGCCTGCGGGCGAACTCATCCAGACGGTCAACCTCCCGGTGCAGCGCCCGACGATGATCGCCTTCGGCGGGCCCGACCTCCAGACCGCCTTCGTCACCAGCGCGGGCAAGAATCTGACCGACGAGGAGCGCGAGGCGCAGCCGCACGCCGGCGGGATCTTCAGCTTCCGCGTCGATGTGCCTGGCCTGATCCAGCCGGGTTTTGGCGCCTAGGCGTCTTGCACCCCGCTGTCATATAAGGTTAAGACCGCCCCCGACATGGTTTCGTCCGAAACCTTATCCTCCGGGGAGATTTATCGATGTCGCGCACCGCGCAGCCCTTTGCCCGTTCTTTGTCGATCCTGCTTGCATCCACCGCGATGATGGTGGGTTATAGCCAGATGACCGTGACCGCCGCCGAACCGACCGCCGCCGCCAAGCCGGCCGCCACCGCCCCCGCGGGCGAAAACCCCCTGCTCCAGCCCTGGACCGGCCCGTTCGAAGGGGTGCCGCCGTGGGACAAGATGGACCCCGAGCTGTTCCCCGACGCCTTTACCAAGGGCATGGCGGAAACCAGGGCGCAGGTGCAGGCGGTCATCGACAACCCCGAAGCGCCGACCTTCGAGAATACCCATGTCCCGATGATGCTAGCGGGCGAGACGATGGAGCGCGTCTTCGCGATGTGGGGCGTGCAGACCTCGAACAAGTCGAACGACCGCGTCGAGGATATCGACGCCGAATGGAGCCCGAAGCTCACCACCTTCTATACCGAGCTGTTCCTCGATCCGAAGCTCTTCGCGCGCTACAAGGCGGTTTACGACAAGCGCCATTCGAGCGGTCTCGACGCGCAGCAGATTCGCATCGTCGAGCGCAGCTATGACGAAATGGTGCGCGACGGCGCCAATCTGTCGCCGGCCGACAAGACGAAGCTCGTCGAAATGAACTCGAAGCTCGAAGGGCTGTTTTCGGCCTTTTCTTCGAAGCTGCTCGGCGACGAAAAGCTTTATACCTTCGTCACCGACAAGGATGAGCTGGCGGGCCTCGAGCCGAGCTTCGTCGCCTCGCTCGCCGCAGCGGCCGAAGCCAATGGCAAGCCCGGCCAGTGGGCGATCAAGAACACCCGCTCGTCGGCGCAGCCAGTGCTGCAGGGCGCGACCAACCGCGCGCTTCGCGAACGCGTTTACAAGGCGTTCGTCAGCCGCGGCGACAATGGCGACGCGAACGACACCAATGCGACCATTGCCGAGATATTGAAGCTGCGCCAGCAGCGCGCCGAGTTGCTCGGCTTCCCGACGCACGCGCATTACCGCATGGCCGACACGATGGCGAAGACCCCCGAAGCCGCGATGGGCCTGATGATGAAGGTGTGGCCTGCCGCGGTCGCCCGCGTGAAGGAGGAGGTCGCCGACATGCAGGCGATCGCCGATCAGGAGGCCAAAGCCGGCAAGGGGCCGAAGATCACGATCGAGCCGTGGGACTATCGCTTCTATGCCGAGAAGGTCCGCAAGGACAAATACGACCTCGATGAGAGCGAGGTGAAGCCCTATCTCCAGCTCGACAAGCTGACGCAGGGCATGTTCTGGGCGGCGGGGCAGCTCTACGACCTCGGTTTCCGCGAAAACACCGGCACCATCCCCGTTTTCGACCCCAAGGTCCGCACCTTCGAGGTCTATAATCTCAAGACGAACGAGAATGTCGGCGTCTTCTACCTCGACAATTTCGCGCGTGATGGGAAGCGCTCGGGTGCGTGGATGACGACCTATCGCAGCCAGCAGACGCTGGGCGGCGAACGCAATGTGCTCGCGTCGAACAACAATAATTTCACCGAAGCCGCCAAGGGCGAGCCGACGCTGATCAGCCTCGACGATGCGACCACCTTGTTCCACGAATTCGGCCACGGCATCCATTACCTGCTCCAGCAGGTCAATTATCCCGCGCTCGCCGGGGTGCCGCGCGACTTCGTCGAATATCCGAGCCAGGTAAACGAGAATTGGCTGATGACCCCCGAAGTGCTGTCGAAATATGCGACGCACTACAAGACGGGCGAACCGATGCCGCAAGCGCTGGTCGACAAGATCCTCGCGTCGAACAAGTTCAACCAGGGGTTCGACACGGTCGAATATCTGGCGAGCGCGATCGTCGACATGAAGCTGCACGACCGCAAGGCGCCGCCGACCGACGTCGACCGGTTCGAACGCGAGACGCTGGCGGAAATCGGGATGCCGAAGGAGATCGTCATGCGGCACCGCCTGCCGCAGTTCGGCCATCTGTTCAGCTCCGACGCCTATTCGGCGGGCTATTACTCCTACCTCTGGTCGGAAACGATGGACGCCGACACCTGGGCGGCCTTCACCGAAGCTGGCGGCCCGTGGGACCGCAGCGTCGCCGACAAGTTCCGCACCATATTGCTGATGACCGGCAACGAAACCGACCGCGCCGAGGCCTATCGCGCCTTCCGCGGCCGCGATCCCGACGTCAAGGCGCTGCTCGAAAAGCGGGGTTTTCCTACCGAATAGGGCGGCCGGAAACGCTATTTCGCAAAGGGGGCTTCGGCCCCCTTTGTTATTTCGGCCACCCCACACGTGTGCATAGAGCGAGCCGAGACGCCCCAAAGCCGTATCGGCGCCGATTCTTCCGATTCCGCTTGACCGCCGCCGAGTTCGATATAAATATGATATCATAATTATATCGGAGGGCATTATGAGCGATTCGAGTGGTGCGGCGGGCTTGACCCCGACGAGAGAGGTCCGCGCGGCGACAGCCAGCGGCTATGTGATGCTGTTGGTCTGGCTGCTTTTGTTTGGCGTCGCCATCTGGGCGGCGGCGACCAATCTCGGCGGCGACGTCGACTGGAACTGGAAGTGGGGCCTTGTCGTCGCGAGCGGTATCGCCGGCACCGTCATCCTGTGCGGTTTCTACCTGATCAACCCGAATGAGGCGGCGGCTATCCAGCTGTTCGGCAGCTACAAGGGCACCGACCGCGAAAGCGGGCTGCGCTGGGTGCTGCCGTGGCTGACGCGCAAGAAGATCGCGGTGCGCGCGAACAACGTGATTTCCGACAAGATCAAGGTCAACGACCTGCGCGGCAACCCGATCGAGATGGCGGCGCAGGTCGTGTGGCGCGTCACCGACACCGCGCAGGCGCTGTTCGACGTCGACGATTACAAGGAATTCGTGATGGCGCAGATCGAGGCGGCGGTGCGCTCGATCGGCTCGCGCTATCCCTATGACGATATCGAGCATCAGGAAATCACGCTGCGCGGCAATCACGACGAGGTCGGGGTCGAGCTGCGCAAGGCATTGATCGAACGACTGTCGGTCGCCGGGATAACCGTCGACGAATGCGGCCTGACGCACCTGGCCTACGCGCAGGAAATCGCCGGCGCGATGCTTCGCCGCCAGCAGGCCGAGGCGGTGATCTCGGCGCGCAAGAAGCTGGTCGAAGGCGCGGTCGGCATGGTCGAAATGGCATTGGAGCAGCTCAGCGCCAAGAATGTCGTCGATCTCGACGACGAGCGTCGCGCCGCGATGGTATCGAACCTGATGGTCGTGCTGTGCAGCGAGCGCGACACGCAGCCGGTCGTGAACGCCGGATCGCTTTACTGAGCTGGAATGATGGCTGCATCCGCCAAGAAAGCCTTCGCCCTCCGTCTCGATCCGGCGCTCTACGCCGAGATCGAGCGGATGGCAGCGGCCGAATTGCGCAGCGCCAACGCAGAGATTGAGGTCTTGCTACGCGAGGCGCTGGAGCGGCGCGGCGTAAGGGTCAAACAATCGCAAGCCCCGAAACGGGGCCGCCCGCCGAAGGAGGAGAGCTGAGATGCTACATCTTTTGTTCGACAATCGCCCATGGTTCCGCGCCAAGAGCCACGGCTATGGCACGGGGCTGCCGATCGCCTGGCAGGGCTGGGCGTTGATGGCCCTGCACGTCACGCTGATCACCGGCGTGATCATGCTGTTTCGCGACCGGCCCGTAATGCTGACCATCGTGGCCGTGCTCGCGGCGCTCGCGCCGATGCCGATCTATCGCGCCAAAACCAAGAGCGGCTGGCGCTGGCGATAGACGCAGCGCCACTTTTATTGGGGATAGCTGTCGATAGCGCCTCGGGCCCGCTTGCTCCCGACTCGCTACATGGTTAAGGCCGGTCCATGACCGGCTCCACCACTCCCGTCCGCATCGCCCCTTCGATCCTGAGCGCCGATTTCGCGAAGCTGGGCGAGGAAGTGCGCGCGATCGAGAGCGCGGGCGCCGACTGGGTCCATATCGACGTCATGGACGGCCATTATGTCCCCAATCTGACGATCGGCCCGGCGGTGGTAAAGGCGCTGCGCCCGCATTCGACCCTGCCCTTCGACGTCCATCTGATGATTTCGCCGGTCGACCATTTCCTCGACGCCTTTGCCGCGGCGGGCGCCGACATCATCACCGTCCACCCCGAGGCGGGGCCGCACATCCACCGCACCGTCCAGCACATCAAATCGCTCGGCAAGCAGGCCGGCGTGTCGCTCAATCCCGCGACCCCGGCGAAGATGCTCGATTATCTGATCGACGACATCGACCTGGTGCTGATCATGAGCGTCAACCCGGGCTTCGGCGGCCAGAGCTTCATTTCGAGCCAGCTTCGCAAAATCGAGGCGGTCAAAAAGATGATCGAGAAATCGGGCCGCGACATCCGGCTGGAAGTCGATGGCGGGATCGATGCCGGGACCGCGCCGCTCGCGATCGACGCCGGTGCCGACGTGCTGGTGGCGGGCACCGCGACCTTCAAGGGCGGGCCGGACGCCTATGCCGACAATATCCGGCGGCTGCGCGGAGCCTGATCGATGGAGGGGAGACCGCTGACTTCCGCCCCCGTCGACCCGCCGCTCGACCCCGGCGCCGACGCCACTTCCCCTGACGACACGATCGAGCCCGGCAAGCGGCTGATCCGCCTGCCCGCCGACAAGGGCCTCTCGCTCGGCGACCGTGTCGCCAACGCGATCACGCGGCTGACTTGGCGCACGCCGCTCCACGCCTTTCGCCTCAAAGGGCGTTTCCCGCTCAAGCTGCTCGGGGTGCCGGCCGACCCGGTACCGGGCGACACGCGCGCGGGCACCGCAATCCGCGCCGGCCATTTCCTGCACCGCGGATTGAAGCTGCCGCTCGGCGAGCTCGACTTTGCGGCGCTGAATGTGGCGCCGACCTTCGCCGACTATCTTCACAGCTTCGGCTGGCTGCGCGATCTCGCCGCGACAGGCACGCGCGCCGATGGCGCGCCGATCGCCGAAGCGGTTGTCCGCCACTGGCTCGGCACCCACGGCGAAACGGTGAGCGAACCCGCGTGGAAGGCCGACAATAGCGCGTGGCGCATCCTCTTCTGGGCCGCGCACGCGCCGCTGATCCTGTCGTCGAGCGACCTCGTCTATCGCTCAGCGGTGCTCAACCATCTCGCGCGCGCGGCGCGCCACCTCGACCGCGTCGCCGACAAGACACGGCCGGGCACGGGGCAGATGGTCGCGTGGGTCGGCATCGTCGCCGCGTCGCTGCTGATGCCCGGCGGCGAGCCGCGGCAGGTATTCGGCGAGGCAGGGCTGCGCAAGGTTCTCGAAACGAGCTTTTACGCCGACGGCGGCAATATCTCGCGGTCGCCGCAGGCGCAGCTCGACGCGATCATGGCGCTGTCGATGCTCGCGAAAATATACGACATGCGCCGCATCGAAGTGCCGCCTTTCGTGCAGGAGGTGCTGGCACGCGCGGTCCCCGCGCTGCTTGGCCTCACCCACAGCGATGGCGGCATGGGCAACTGGCAGGGTAGCGGGGCGACGCCGGCCGCGACGATCCAGGCGATCGTGAACGCGAGCGGGGTTCGCACCCGCCCGCTCAAACAGGCGCGCGACTGGGGGTATCAGCGCCTCGTCGCGAACAAGGTCGTGCTGCTTGCCGATGCGGCGCCGCCGCCGATCGCTCGCGTGACCGAGGCCGGCTGCGCCTCGACGCTCGCCTTCGAACTCAGCGACGGCGACGAGCGCATCGTCGTCAATTGCGGCGGCGCGGCGCTGACCGGCGCGACAATCCCCGCCGATCTCGCGCGCGGGCTGCGCACTACCGCGGCGCATTCGACGCTGACGCTCGGCGACAGCAATTCGACCGCGATCCTGCCCAACGGCTCGCTCGGCAAGGGTGTCACGGAAGTCGAGCTCGACCGCCGCGAGACCCCGCAGGGCAGCCGCGTCGAGATGAGCCACGACGGCTATGCGCGGCGCCACGGGCTGATCCATCGCCGCCTGCTGATCCTGTCGCCGAACGGACGCGAGCTCCGCGGCGAGGACATGCTGCTCCCCGCCCCGCGCACGCGGCGCAAGGGCGACAAGGGCTTTACGCTACGCTTTCACCTCGGCCCGCATATCTCCGCCAGCCTGACCGCCGACAAATTGGGCGCGCTGCTCCGCGTCGGCGGCGGCCCGCTGTGGCAATTCCGCACCTCGGAAGGCGCGCTCGAAATCGAGCAGAGCCTGTGGGTCGACGGCGAAGGCCGCCCGCACCCGACCGAGCAGCTCGTCGTCACCGGCAACGCACCCGCGGGCGGCCTCAGCGTGGGGTGGATCTTCAAGCATATCGGTTGACGGGTGTGCCGTCGCCGAGCGGCAGGGTGGGGTTGGTTTCCAGCCATTCCTCTCTCTCCGTTCGTGTCTAGCGAAGTCGAGACACACCTCGACGTGGCGCCCAGCCCAAGGGGCATCTCGACTTCGCTCGATGCCGACGGGGTTGGGAGGCGGCACGTCCGCGATCCTTCGCAACCGGACGATGCTGACATCTCAAATGACCGATCGACGAATTTTCTCCGCCGTCACATCGCCGCAATTCCACAGGCTTGCGCGACACCGCTTTCCTTCTGTTTCAATAGTGTGACAGCCGCGTAACACAGCGGTCATAGAGCCCTGCCAGTGCGCCCTCGACTCGCCGGGAACCAATAGGAACCGGCGATCTTCTCATTCCTCGGGGGATCTCCATGAACAAGCTTCGCACCGTCCGTTCGCGCATCCTGCTCGGCACCTGCCTCTCGCTCGCAGCCGCCCTCCCCGCGCCCGCCTTCGCCGGCGACGTCACCGGCAGCGTGACCGACGCGACCGACACCCGGGCGCTGCAGGGCGCGCAGCTGCGCATCGTCGAGTTGGGCCGCGTCGCCGAAGCCGACCGCGACGGCAGCTTCCGCTTCGCCGACGTTCCGCCCGGCACCTATACCCTCGAAGCGCGCTATGTCGGTGCTGAGACGCGCACGCAGACGATCACCGTTCCCGAAAGCGGCAATGTGACCGCAAAGGTCATTCTCGGCACCGACGACAGCATCCTCGTCATCGGCCAGTCGGCGAACCAGGCGAGCGCGCTGTCGCGGCAGAAGGCCGCCGACGGCGTCGAAAGCGTGCTGACCCGCGACGCGGTCGGCCAGTTCCCCGACCAGAATGTCGCCGAAGCACTGCGCCGCCTGCCCGGCGTCAACATCCTGAACGATCAGGGCGAAGGCCGCTTCGTCTCGGTGCGCGGTCTTGACCCCGAACTCAACGCCACCTCGGTCAACGGCGTGCGCCTGCCCGCCCCCGAAAGCGACGTCCGCTCGGTCGCGCTCGATGTGATTAGCAGCGACAGCATCGAATCGATCGAGGTCAAGAAATCGCTGACCCCCGACATGGACGCCGACACGATCGGCGCCTCGATCGAGATCCACACGACGAGCGCGTTCGAACGCCGCAAGAATTTGCTGACCGCGAAGATCGAGGGCAGCTATAACGACTATTCGGAAAAGCTGACGCCGAAAGGCAGCATCGATTTCGCGCAGCGCGTATCGGACAATTTCGGCGTGTCGGGCGGCATTTCCTATTATCAGCGCAAGTTCGAAACCGACAATGTCGAAGCCGACGGCTGGAACGAGGACGACGGCCAGATCACGACCGAAGAGGTCAATTATCGCGACTATGACGTCGAACGGAAGCGTCTCTCGGCGAACCTCAACCTCGACTTCCGCCTGGGTTCGTCGACCAAGCTCTATGCGCGCGGCATCTACAGCCAGTTCGACGACCAGGAATATCGCCGCGAAACGAGCCTCAAGCTCGAGGACGCGGGCGAGGTGACCGGCGACGGCGCCGACCTGATCTACAGCGACACCGACGGCGAGCTCCAGGTCCAGCGTTCATTGAAGGACCGCTTCGAGCGTCAACGCATCCGCAGCCTCACGCTGGGTGGCGAGACCGACAGCGACGGCTGGCATGCGAAATATTCGGTCAGCTATGCCAAGTCGACCGAGCGCGAGAACGGGTCGATCGACCCCGCCAACTTCGAACAGAGCTTTGAAGACAATGGCCTGCTGCTCGGGCTCGATTTCGCCGACCCGCGCCGGCCGCTCTACACGGTCGGCGGCGATGCCGGCGCGATCGCCGACTTCTCCGACCCCGATGCCTATGAACTCGACAGCATCCAGGTCACCGACCTGTCGGACTCGCGCGACGAGGAATGGGGCGCAAAGCTCGACCTCGCCCGCGAATTTGCGATGAGCAATGGCACCTTCACCGTCCAGGCCGGCGCCAAGGGCCGCTGGCGCGACAAGAGCTACAACCTCGAAACGCAATATTGGGAGATGGACGGGCTGACACTCGCCGACTTCGTTGGCACCCAGACCTATCGCCTCACCGACATTTCGCCCGTTCCCGACAAAAAGAGCGTGCGCGCCTTCTTCAACGCCAACCGCGACGGCTTTGAACTCAACGAACTCGATTCGCTGTTCGATTCGAGCGTCGAGGATTATTCGGTGAGCGAGGATGTGGCCGCGGGCTATTTGCTCGGCCGCTGGGACAGCGACACGCTGCGCGTCATCGGCGGCGTGCGGTACGAGCACACCAAGAACGATATTCGCGCGAATACGGTGACGCTGATCGAGGAAGGCGGCGAACTGCCCGACGGATCGGAAGCCGATGACGACACCGTCATCAGCGTGCCGAACCAGTTCAAGCGCAGCTATGGCGACTGGCTGCCGAGCCTGACGATCCGCTGGGAGCCGCAACAAAATCTCGTCCTGCGCGCCGCAACCTCGAAAAGCCTCGTCCGCCCGAAACTGTCAAAGCTCGCGCCGCGCTTCACGATCGAGCAGAATGACGACAACGAGCGCGAGGGCGAGTTCGGCAACCCCGATCTCAAGCCCTATGAATCGTGGAATTTCGACGCCGGGGTCGAATATTATCTGCCGAACAACGGCGCACTGTCGGCGGGTGTCTTCTACAAGAACATCAAGAATTTCATCGTCGATACCAATCTGGAGGATGCGGGCGAATATAATGGCATTGCATTCGACGAGGCGACGATCCCGATCAACGGCGACAGCGCCGAAATCTGGGGCGTCGAACTGAGCTATACGCAGGCGCTGCGCTTCCTGCCTTCGCCGCTCGACGGGTTCCTGGTGAACGCCAACTACACCTATACCGACGCGACCGGCACCGTGCCGACCGACGGCGATATCACCGACCTGCGCAAGATTACCCTGCCCGCCGCCGCCAAACACACGTTCAACGCCGCGCTCGGCTACGAAAAAGGCCCGGTCTCGCTCCGCCTCGCGGGCACCTATCGCTCGAAATATCTCGACGAGCTGGGCGATACGGCGGCCGAAGACCGCATCATCGACAATCATTTCCAGCTCGACCTGTCGGCCAAATATGATGTCACCAAGCAGGTTCAGGTCTTCTATGAATGGGTGAACATCAACAACGCCAAATATTATGCCTACAACAATGTCGGCGCCCGCCAGAACCTGCTCCAGTTCGAGCAATATAAGTGGACGATGAAATTCGGCGCGCGGGTGAAGTTCTGATGCGTTGCCGGATCGCCCTGCTGCCGCTGGCGGCAGGGCTGGCCCTTTCAGTCACGCTCGCCGCGCACGCCGGGGAAGAGGGTGGACCG
Source organism: Sphingopyxis sp. JAI108 (assembly GCF_013410105.1). GTDB lineage: Bacteria > Pseudomonadota > Alphaproteobacteria > Sphingomonadales > Sphingomonadaceae > Sphingopyxis > Sphingopyxis chilensis. The sequence continues at coordinate 601,428 of NZ_JACCCJ010000002.1, read as the reverse complement.
ATCCCGCGTTCGCCGGGCCTTCCCTATGCGCCCAAAAATCTTCCCGACCGCATCGTCCTCACGCCCGGGGCTGACCCGGCGCGCGAGATGGCGGTCGCCTATCGCACCGACACCGCGCAGGCCGAGTCCCAGGCCCAGCTCGCGGTGTCGGTCGATGGGCCGACGCTCGAGGAAAAGGCGCAGCTGATCACCGGTATCGCGATGCCGGTGGGCAGCAGCTATGGCCCGTCGCTCTATCATCAGGTGCGCTTCACGGGCCTCGCGCCCGGCACCGTCTATGCCTACCGCGTCAAGGGCGCGGCGGGCTGGAGCGAATGGCATCAGTTCCGCACCGCGGCCGCCGAAGCGAAGCCCTTTCGCTTCCTCTATCTCGGCGACGTCCAGAACGGCATATTGACCTATGCCAGCCGGGTGATCCGACAGGCGTTCCACGCGCATGGCGGCATCCGCCTGACCGTCCATGCCGGCGACCTCGTCAGCCAGCGCGACGATCTCGACCATGACGACGAATGGGGTGAGTGGAACCAGGCGGGCGGCTATAATTACGCGATCGTCCCGCAGGTCCCTGCGACGGGCAATCACGAATATGTCGACGTGGTGCAGCCCGACGGCAGCGAAGTCTACAAGCTCGGCCCCTATTGGCCCGCGCAATTCGCGCTGCCCGCCAACGGCGCCGCGCCAGCGAAGGCGACGACCTATTACACCGATTATCAGGGCGTGCGCTTCATCGTGCTCGACGGGACCTCGGCGATCAACCTCGGGACGATGAAGGCGCAGACCGACTGGCTCGACGAGGCGCTCGCGTCGTCGAAGGCGAACTGGAACGTCGTACTGTTCCACCAGCCGGTCTTCACCTGTGCACGGCCTAACGACACCAGCGAAATCAAGGCGGCGTGGAAGCCGGTGTTCGAAAAGCGCAAGGTCGACCTGGTGCTGCAGGGCCACGACCATTGCTATAGCCGGCTGACATCCGAAGCCGGCCGCGAAGCGAGCGCAAAGGCGCGCGCCGACGGCAGCGTGCAGGGGCCGGTGTATCTCGTGTCGGTGACGGGGTCGAAAATGTACCGGCTCAACGACCGCGCGGGCAGCCAGCCCGACAAGATCGCCGAAGCGACCGAGGTGTACCAGATCGTCGATGTCGAGCCGCAGCGATTGAAATTCCGCACTTACACGGCATCGGGCAGGCTTTATGACGGCTTCGATCTGGAACGGACGGCGGCGGGCAATCGGCTTCACGAAATAGCCGAGCCGACGATCGCGGCGCGCACCTGTTCGGGCGAAACCGGCCCCGACGGCGGCCGCTGTGTCGCGCGCGGCAAATAGGATAAGGGGGATATGATGATCCGGACGACCAAATTGCTCAGCCTCGCGGCGCTCGCCGCGAGCCTTGCCGGTTGCGCTGCGAGCGCGCCAGCGATCCGCGGCCTGCCGCCGGTCCAGGTGACCGCGAGCGGCGAGACGCAGCCGGTCGGTACGAACCGCGCCGACGCCGCCGACGACCCGGCGATCTGGATCGATCCCGCCAACCCGAACCGCGCGTTGATCGTCGCGACAGACAAGAAGGCGGGGCTGCACGTCTATGACCTTGCTGGCAAGGACATTGCCTTCACGCAGGCAGGCCTCGTCAACAATGTCGACGTCGCGGGCGACATCATCGTCGCCAGCGACCGCAACGACGAGATGAGCGCCGCGCTCGCGGTCTTTCGCCTTGATGCCGCAACCCCCGCGATCACCGCTCTCGGCCGCGCGCCTGCAGGGGCGGGCGAAGCCTATGGCCTCTGCCTCAAGAAAAGCGCGCCGGGTCAGCCGATCACCGCGGCGCTGATCGTCAAGGACGGCACGGTGCGCGTCGGCACGGTCGGCATCGACGGCACTCCGACCTTCACGGTCCAATGGGAACACAAGATCCCGACCCAGTCTGAAGGCTGCGTCTTCGACGGCGACACGCTTTATGTCGGCGAGGAAGTCGGCGGCATCTGGGAGCTGAAACCGGACGGCAAGACCGCGACCGCGCGGATGGTCGCGCCGGTCGACAACCAGCGCCTCGTCGCCGACGTCGAAGGGCTCGCAACGATCGACTACAAGGGCCAGCGCTACCTGCTCGCGTCGAGCCAGGGCGACAATGCCTATGCGGTGTTCCGCCTGCCGGGCGTCGAATATGTCGGCCGCTTCGCGGTCGCGGCGGGCGCATTCGGCGCGACGAAAGAAACCGACGGGATCGAAGCGGTCGCGGGCAATTTCGGTCCCGCCTTTCCCGATGGCATCTTCCTCGCGCAGGATGGCGACAACGGCGCGCTGGCGCAGAATTTCAAACTGGTACGCTGGGACCAGATCGCGGCGGCGCTGGGGCTCTAAAAAGGGCCGAAGGGTTGCGATCCGGACGGCGCGCGCCTAGGGGGGCCGCGTCATCCCATCGCCAGCCGAGGCCCTCCCCAATGACCGACCTGATTCCCGTCCGCCGCGCCCTTCTGTCCGTCAGCGACAAGGCGGGGCTCGCCGAGCTTGCCGCCGCGCTCGTCAAACATGGCGTCGAACTCGTGTCGACCGGCGGCACCGCAAAGGCGCTGCGCGAGGCGGGGCATATTGTCCTGGACGTGTCCGACCTCACCGGCTTCCCCGAGATGATGGACGGCCGCGTCAAGACGCTGCACCCGACGGTCCATGGCGGTATCCTGGCGGTGCGCGACGATGCGGCGCATGTCGCCTCGATGAAAGAGCATGGCATCGGCGCCATCGATCTTGTCGTCGTCAACCTCTATCCGTTTGCCGCGACGGTCGCCAAGGGCGCGGCGCGCGACGAGATCATCGAGAATATCGACATCGGCGGCCCGGCGATGGTGCGCTCGTCGGCGAAGAATCATGCCTTCGTCGGCATCGTCACCGAGCCCGAGGATTATGCGGCGGTGATCGCGGAGATGGACGCCAATGGCGGCGCGACCACGCTGGCGTTGCGCAAGCGCCTCGCTGCGACCGCCTTCGCGCACACCGCGACCTATGACGGCATGATCGCAAGCTGGTTCGCCTTTGCCGACCAGGGCAAGCTGTTCCCCGACACGCTGCCGCTGACCGCGAAGCTGGCGACCGAGCTGCGCTATGGCGAGAATCCGCACCAGCAGGCCGCGCTCTACCTGCCCGCCGGCCCCGCGTCGCGCGGGATCGCGCAGGCCGAACAGGTGCAGGGCAAGGAACTCAGCTACAATAATATCAACGACGCCGACGCCGCGCTCGAACTCGTCGCCGAATTCCGCGAGGCCGAACCGACCTGCGTCATCGTCAAGCACGCGAACCCCTGCGGCGTCGCGAGTGCCGCGACGATCGCAGAGGCCTATGACGCGGCGCTGAAGTGCGACGACGTCTCGGCGTTCGGCGGCATCATCGCGGTCAACCGGCCGCTCGACGGGCCGACGGCCGAGGCGATCAGCAGCATCTTCACCGAAGTCGTCTGCGCGCCCGACGCCGACGCCGACGCCCGCGCGGTGTTCGCAAAAAAGAAGAACCTGCGCCTGCTGCTGACCGGCGAACTGCCCGACCCGGCCCGCGGCGGACTGATGATGAAGACGATCGCCGGCGGCTGGCTCGCGCAGAGCCGCGACAATGGCCGCATCACGCGCGCCGACCTGAAGGTCGTTACCGACCGCGCCCCGACCGAGGAAGAACTGGCCGACGCGCTGTTCGCCTGGACGATCGCGAAGCATGTGAAGTCGAACGCGATCGTCTATGCCAAGGGCGGATCGACCGCCGGCATCGGCGCGGGGCAGATGAACCGCCGCGACAGCGCGCGCATCGCGGCGGTGAAGGCGCGCGAAGCCGCCGAATCGCACGGCTGGGCGCAGCCCCGCACCGTCGGCAGCGCGGTCGCGAGCGACGCCTTCTTTCCCTTCGCCGACGGGCTGCTTGCGGCGGTCGAGGCGGGCGCGACCTGCGTCATCCAACCCGGCGGCTCGATCCGCGACGACGAGGTGATCGCGGCGGCGAACGAAGCGGGGCTCGCGATGATCTTCACCGGGATGCGCCACTTCCGCCACTGATCGCGCGCCCGAGGCGCGCCAGTCGCCCGGCTTCCTGCCTGCAGTCGTAACGCAGGCCGGGCTCGCTGCAAAAGTCGGGCCAGCGATCTTGCCGCCGCCAGAAATCGACGAGTCCGATCCGCGCCAGTGTCCTGAAGAACAACGGATCGCGCCGGAGCGGGGCGACCGACGGCCAGTAAAGCAGCGACCATTGGCCATCGGTATTGCGCACCGGCGCGCGCGCCAGCCATGAAAGTGCCTTTGGCATGTCGCCGATCCGCGCATAATGCGCGGCGATCGCATAAGCGACGGATCTGTTCTGGGCGAATTCGGCTTCTGCGGCAACTTCGACCGCGCGCGATCCGGCCGATGGGTCGGCAAATTGGCGAATGAGCAGCATGTCGAATGTGCGCCGCTCTTCCGCAGTGGCCGCGCGATACGCCTCGGCCGCGTTAGTCCTGCCGAGTTCGACCGCAAGGCGACGGCGATGTTCGGTCAGGTCGGGATGGCCTGGCCAGATCGCCTCCGCAGCCGCGAACTGCGCCATTGCCTCCTCCATCTGCCCCGCCGCGGCATAGCGGCGCACCACACCCAATGCCTTGTAGATCGAGGTCGGGTCGCCCCGTGCGGCGCGCTCCGCCGGATCCACGCCGGCACGGACATATCCCGCCATGAAGAGCCCCACCGCACTGCTCATCAATGCCGCCGGATATTCAGGGTCCGTCGCAAGCGCACGATCGAGGAGCGGCAAGGCCTCAACCATGAACAATTCGCTGACACCCGTCTGCGACAGCGCTGTCAGCGCCGCCGCATTGCCCGGATCTATCGCCAGCGCGCGCTGCGCCGCATCGATCGCTCGCGACCGTTCCGCGCCCAAAGCCGCCGGATCCCCGTCGTGCGAGAGATGCTTGATGCGAACCTGCGCCAGCATTCCGAGTGCGTCGGCGTCCCCCGGCCAGCGCTCGACGAGTTCCTCCATCAAGCGGATCGCGCGCGGCCCGTCATAGGCGATATGTGCGTCGCAGATCGCGAAGACCAGCGACCGGCGATCGGCATCGGTGGAGAGCGGCTGGCTCCGGCCGTTCAGCGTCAAAGCGCAGTCGACGAGGCCGGCAACGGCAAGGGCGGTTCGCTCGCGCAGCCGGCTGAGATCGCCGACCGGAGCTGTCAGACGGCTGGACCAGAGAATCGACCCGTTCAGCGGATCCACGACACGCGGTTCGCTGACGAACTCGCCGCCGTCGCGCTCGATCGCGACGCGGACGACGAAATCGCCGCCGCGTCCCGCCGCCTTGCTATCGAGGACGCGGACCACTCCGCCCGATGCCTTGGCTAAACGGGCGAAATCGCCTGCCAGCGCGTCAGCAAAGCGGTCCTCGATCGCGTCGCGCCCGCGCGCCTCGATCGGCTCGACGCGCACCGCGGGCGCGGCAAGCATCGCCGCCGGCGCCGCAGTGCGCGGTGCGTCGGCACCGACCAGCGCCAGCGTCAATGCTGCCGCACCGAGCCCGATCGCGCTGCGCAGCGACGGGCTCCCCCCGGCGCTCGCCGCCGAGCGCTGCGCAGGTATGGCCGGGGCCGGCGGGCATTGTCGTTCGGACAGGCTCCGATAGAGCTCGGCCGTTTCGACCGAAGGCCTGTCGTCGATTCCGCGGGCCAACGCATCCTCGATCCGATGCCAGGCATGGCGCAAGCCATCGCCATCTCCCGCCTCCCAGCGCGCGTGCATGACAATCCGCGCGGCATGCTCGCTGCACGGGTCGAATCGCGTCACCCGGTCGGCGACGGTCAGCGCCTGCTCGAGGTGGCCCCTTTGCAGCAGCCGGTCGGCCATCGCGAGCACCTCGCGAACAATTACCTCCTCCTGCCGCGCCCGTTCGACCATCAGCCAGTCATCCCAGGCGTCGTCGACGCCCTCGAGGTCGGCAAGAAACCTTACGTCGTGCGCGGGCAGGCGCGTCAGCACCGCGGCGACATCGTCCGCCGCGCACGCGGCGCGAAGCAGCGAAATGTCGTCTGCGACTTGCGTATGATCGATGGCGACGGTCTCGCGACCGGCTTGCAGCAACGGCGGCGATGCACGCGTCCATGGCTTAAGCTCGACGAGACATTGCCGCAGGCTGGCATGCGCCTGCGCATCGGGGCGGCGGCTCCAAAGAAGCGCGCTCAGCCGGTCGCGCGCAAGCGGTGCGTCGGCAAGGACGAGCCGGGCCAGAAGCGCGCGCGCCTTGCGGCCCGAAGGCGCCAGACCGGCGGGCTCGACCGCGAAATCGCCAAGGAGCCGCAATATCGGCGTGGCGGCGACGGCGTACCGCTCGTTTTTTGCGAATGCAGAATTCACGGCGCGACCTCCTGAGTCGGGGATGCGGCCGTATATTTTTCCCGAAGACCGAAATAACATCATTTTGACGATCGAACGAACGGTAAATTTCAACATACTGGATTTTGACGCATTTTTAATACCCGATTGACGATCTCCTCACGGTCGCCGGCATGCGCCCCGGCTACTCCTTTCGCATCCGCAGCCTCCCCTTGGGCTGGGATGAAATGAAAGGGAGTAATTCGATGCGTATCTTTATGGCTCTGCCCCTGTTGCTGCTCGGCGCAGCACCCGCCTTTTCGCAGCCCATCGTGGCGACCGCGCCGACAGGCGAAATCGAGGTGGTGAAGGTCAGCTATGCCGATCTCAATCTCGCCAGCGAAAGCGGCATGGCGCGTCTGGACAGCCGCCTGCGCGCTGCGGCGCGGTCAGTATGCGACGTCCGGCCCGAATTTGAAACGACCCTGCGGGAAATGGCCACCAGCCGCTGCTTCCGCAGCGCGCTTTCCAGGGGGCGCGATGCCAGCCGGGATATCATCGCCGCGCGGAAAGCCGGCGTGCCGATGGCCGTCGCCAGCGCGATCATGATCACGCGACGCTGACCATTGCCCGTCCGCGCCAAGGGCGCGGACGCGACGAAGTCCCTTGCCCCCATCGATGGTGGGCGCCGCGCCGGAACCGCTCGCGGACGGTTCCGGCGTTTTGGTCTCAGCACGCAGGCTCGGCTCGACTTCCGCCGAGGCGCGCTGCATAGGAGGCCACCACCACCGCAAGGACCAGCATGACCGCCACACCGCGTAACAAGTCCATGATCCAGAATCTCTACAACTGGACCATGGAGAAATCCGCGCACCCCCACGCCGAATATTGGCTGGCGCTGGTCTCCTTCGTCGAAGCGAGCTTCTTTCCGATTCCGCCGCACCCGATGCTCGGCCTGATGTGCCTTGCCGATCCGAAGAAGGCAGTGCGCTATGCCGCGATTTGCACGCTCGCGTCGGTCGCGGGCGGCATGCTCGGCTATCTGATCGGATTCTTCCTCTATGAAAGCGTGGGCCTCGCGTTGCTCGGCGCGCTCGGGCTGACCGATGCCTTCCCGCCCGCCGCCTGCTATCTGCGTGAATATGGGGCGGAGATCATCCTGATCAAAGGCGCGACGCCGATCCCGTTCAAGCTGCTCACGATCACCGCCGGCTTCATCCACATGAGTTTCTGGACCTTCCTGTGGGCGAGCCTAGCCAGCCGAGCCTTTTCCTTCATGCTCGTCGGCATATTGTTCCGCTTGTTCGGGGCGCCGATCAAGGCGTTCATCGACAAATATCTGATCTGGGTCACCGGCGCGTTTTTAGTCGCGGTGGTCGCGGGCTTCCTCGCGATCGGCGCGCTGTCGGGCGGCGGAGAGACCAAGGAAGCCGACAAGTGCAGCGGCGCGACGCTTGAGAGCATCGGGCTGGATCGGACGTAAGTTCCGTCATTGCGAGCGAAGCGAAGCAATCTCCAGCTATCGGCTTGGTGCAAGGTCGATGGCTGGAGATTGCTTCGTCGCTACGCTCCTCGCAATGACGTTTAATCCTACTCGTTCGCCGCCGTATGCAGCCAGTCGGCGTGGCGCGGCGCCTTTTTGGTCTGGCTCCACTCTTCCAGCATCAGCGGCGCGACGCGCTTCAGTTCGGCATATTGCTCGGCGGTGCCGATGTCGCACGCCAGCTCGACGCGGTGGCCGTTGGGGTCGAAGAAATAGATCGACTTGAAGATGCCGTGGTGCGTCGGCCCGAGCACTTCGACGCCTTCGCTTTCCAGATGCGCCTTCGCCGCCACGAGTTCGTCATAGCTGCCGACCTTGAACGCGAGATGCTGGACCCACGCGGGCGTGTTCTCGTCGCGCCCCATGACGGGCTGGTTCGGCAGTTCGAAGAAAGCGAGGATGTTGCCGTTCCCCGCCTCGAGGAAGACGTGCATGTAAGGGTCATATTCGCCGGTCGACGGCACATGATCCTCGGCAAAGGCGGTGGTGTAGGTCATGCCGAGCATACGCTCGTACCAGTCGACCGTCTCCTTCGCATCCTTGCAGCGATAGGCGGCGTGGTGGACGCCGCCCAATTTGATCGGGCTTTTGATCGGGCTGGTCATTCGGCGGGCTCCTCGACGGTCAGGGCGCCTCGGCGAATCTGGTCCATTTCCATCGATTTGAACAGCGCGGTGAAATTGCCCTCGCCGAAACCTTCATCCTTCTTGCGCTGGATGAATTCGAAGAAGACCGGACCGATGACGGTCTGGCCGAAAATCTGGAGCAGCAGGCGCGGGTCGCCCTCGGTCGTCGAGCCGTCGAGCAATATGCCGCGCGACCGGAGGCCCTCGACCGGCTCGCCATGGCCCGGAAGCCGCTCTTCGAGCATCTCGTAATAGGTCGCCGGGGGTGCGGGCGCGAAGGGATTGCCGAGCGCCTTGAGCTTGTCCCACGCGGCGTAAAGATCGTCGCAGCTGAACGCGATATGCTGGATGCCCTCGCCATTATAGGCGCGCAGATATTCCTCGATCTGGCCCTTGCCGCCCGCGCCTTCCTCGTTGAGCGGGATGCGGATCTTGCCGTCGGGGGCCGTCATCGCCTTTGACGTCAGGCCGGTATATTCGCCCTTGATGTCGAAATAGCGGATCTCGCGGAAACCCGCGATGCGTTCGTAGAAGGCCGCCCAATGCGCCATGCGGCCGCCGTAGACATTGTGCGTGAGGTGATCGATCAGCTGCATGCCGGCGCCGACGGGGTGGCGATCGACGCCGTCTTCGTAAACGAAGTCGATGTCGTAGATGCTGAGATCGTCGCCGTAGCGGTCGATCAGATAGATGATCGAGCCGCCGATGCCGCGGATCGCGGGCAGGCGCAGTTCCATCGGGCCGGGGTTGACTTCGACCGGCTCGGCGCCGCGTTCGATCGCTTCGGCATAGGCTTTGGCGGCGTCGCGAACGCGCCAGCCCATGCCGCACGCCGACGGTCCATGCTCGGCGGCGAAATAGGCGGCGGGCGACTTGGGTTCGTAATTGGCAATCAGGTTGATGCCGCCCTGACGCCACAACTGGACGTCCTTCGAGCGGTGATGCGCGATCTGGGTGAAGCCCATCGCTTGGAACACGGGTTCGAGAATGCCCTTTTCGGGCGCCGAAAATTCGACGAACTCAAAGCCGTCGAGGCCCAGCGGATTATCGAAAAGGTCGGCCATGTCGCATTCCCATCTGGTTTCAATTGAAACTATTATGATGGAATGGGGCGCGCGAGTCAATGCGGGTGAGCCCCCAACAACTTCGCCATGCCGGACTTGATCCGGCATCCATGACAGCTTCGATGTTTGGACCCCGGATCAAGTCCGGGGTGACGATATCGGGGCGGATGATCTAGGCAGGCGCGCTCTCGAACGCCTCCAGCGCTTCGCTCGCCGCGACCCAGCGCGCTTCGGCGGCTTCCTGTGCGGCGACGATCTTGCCGCGCCGCTGCGACAGCTCGCTCATCGTCAGGCCCTTATATTCGCTCGCGGCGCCCTGCGGATCGAACATCGCGCGGTCGATCGCCGAGAGCACGACTTCATATTTGGCGAGGTCGGCCTCGGCATCCGAGACGTCCCGCTTGATCTTCGCTGCCGCCTCGCGCGCCGCTGCGGCCGCCTTGCGGTCTTCCTTCTTGTCGGCCTTTGACACGCGGTCCTTTTGCGGTCCCTTCCCCAAGATCATGTCGACATAATCGTCCATGCTGCCGTCATATTCGCGCGCAGTGCCATCATCGACGAGCACGAGCCGGTCCGCGGTGAGTTCGAGCATGTGGCGGTCGTGGCTGACGAGCACCACCGCACCCTCGAAGCCGTTGAGCGCCTGCACCAGCGCTTCGCGCGCATCGACGTCCAAATGGTTGGTCGGTTCGTCGAGGATGAGCAAGTGCGGCGCATCGCGCGTGATGAGCGCGAGCGCGAGCCGCGCGCGTTCGCCGCCCGACAGTTTTGCGACCTGCGTGGTTGCCTTGTTGCCCGAAAAACCGAAGCGGCCGAGCTGCGCGCGCACGGCGCCCTGCGTCTTGCCCTCCATCACGCGCGTCATATGCGCGAGCGGGGTGTCGCTGCCGTCGAGTTCCTCGACCTGATATTGGGTGAAATAGCCGACGCGCATCTTGCCCGACGCCGCCATCGCGCCCGCCATCGGGCTGAGCTGCGCCGCGAGCAGGCGCGCCAGCGTCGTCTTGCCATTGCCGTTGCGCCCAAGCAGCGCGATCCGGTCGTCGGGATCGATCCGCAGATTGAGCCGCTGGAGCACCGGTCGGTCGGCATAACCCACGCTGGCAAGGTCGAGCGTGATCAGCGGCGGCTTCAATTCGTCGGGGCTCGGGAAATCGAACGCGAGCGTCTGATCCTCGGCGAGCGCGGCGATCGGCTGCATCCGCGCGAGCATCTTGGCGCGCGACTGTGCCTGCTTTGCGGTCGAGGCGCGGGCGCTGTTGCGCGCGACATAATCCTGGAGCTTCGCGCGCTGCGCATCTTGCGACGCCTTGGCCGCGGCGAGCTGTGCGGCGCGTTCGGCGCGCTGACGTTCGAACGCGTCATAGCCGCCAGCATAGAGCATGACCTTGCCACCCTCGAGGTGGAGGATATTGTCGACGACATTGTTGAGCAGGTCGCGCTCGTGGCTGATCACGACAAGCTGCCCCGGATAGGCGCGCAGGAAGTTTTCGAGCCACAAGGTCGCTTCGAGGTCGAGGTGGTTCGAGGGTTCGTCGAGCAGCAGCAAATCGGGTTCGGAGAAGAGCAGCGCCGCGAGCGCGACGCGCATCTTCCACCCGCCCGAGAAACTGTCGAGCGGCTGGCCCCGCATCTCCTCGTCGAAGCCGAGGCCGATCAGGATGCGCGCGGCGCGCGCGGGCGCGGTATAGGCGTCGATCGCGATCAGCCGTTCGTGGATATCGCCGAGCTTGTCGGGATCCTGTTCGGTCTCGGATGCCATGAGCAGCTGCGCGCGCTCTGTATCGGCGGCGAGCACGGTATCGAACGGCGTCGCGGTGCCGTTCGGCGCTTCCTGCGCGATATAGCCGACGCGCGTCTTGCGCGGCATGTCGATGCTGCCCTCGTCGGGCTCGAGCTGGCCGATCATCACTTTCATCAGCGTCGATTTGCCTGCCCCATTGCGTCCGATCAGCCCGACGCGGCTTTTCGCCGGCAGGCTCGCGGTGGCGCGTTCGAGGATGGCGCGCCCACCAAGGCGTACAGTGATTCCGTTGATCGTCAGCATGGCGCGCGCCTAGCATGTTGCGGCGCACAACCCAAGTCCCGGGCTGGCTTTCCATGCGCGGCTGCGGCAAATGGGCGGGATGGCCAACCTCGCCCCCTTTCATATCGCCTTTCCTGTCGACGACCTCGATGCCGCGCGCCATTTCTATGGCACGGTCCTCGGCTGCCCCGAAGGACGCAGCGATGCCGACTGGATCGACTTCAACCTTTACGGCCACCAGATCGTCGCGCACCACGTCGATACGCCGCCCGCCAGCGCCGCGCACAATCCGGTCGACGGTCATGCCGTACCGGTGCCGCATTTCGGCGTCGTGCTGCCGCCCGCCGAATGGCAGACGCTCGCCGAGCGGCTGAAGGCGCACAATGTCGAATTCGTGATCGAACCGCACACACGTTTTGCCGGCCAGCCGGGCGAGCAGTCGACGATGTTCTTTCACGACCCGGCGGGCAATGCGCTTGAGTTCAAGGCCTTTGCCGATCTGGGGCAGCTCTTCGCCAGATAGCGGCTAGTGCGACGCGCCCATCGACACCTGTTTGGGCCGGGGCGCGATCCAGACGGCGGCGGCCGCGATGACGAAGACGACTGCTGCCGCAAGGAAGATGTGGAGCACCGCGAGCGTCGAGGCCTGCACCTCGACCAGCCGGTCGAGAAGCGCGCGTGCCTGTTCGAGCGTCAGCCCCGCGCGTTCGAGCGTCGCCATGAAGCCACCCGAATCGTTGAGCGACGACACGAGTTCGGATCGCGAGGTGCGGCTGGCGTCGTCCCATGCGGTCGTCGCGACCGCGGTGCCGATCGCGCCGCTCAGCGTGCGTAAAAAGCTCATGAGTCCCGCGGCCGAGGTCTGGTCCTTGGCCGGGACCGAGCTCAGAACTAGCGCGGTCAGCCCGACGAAGAAGAAGGGCATGCCCATGCCCTGAAGGACGTGCGGCAAGGCAAGCGTCCAATAGTCGACGTCGGCGTTCCAGCTGGCGCGCAGGATCGACATCGCCGCCATCCACAGAATGCCGGCGCTGACCGTCAGCCGGACGTCGATCTTGCCGAGCGTTCCCGCCGCGACCGGCGACAGCAACACCGCGAAACAGCCAAGCCATGCGACGACATAGCCCGTCTCGGTAGCGGTATATCCCGCGACCTGCTGCAACCAGAGCGGCGTCAGCACGACTTGCGCGAAGAAAGCGCCGAAACCAAGCGAGAGCGCGATGGTCCCGAAGGTGAAGCCGCGGAACCGGAAGATGCGCAGGTTGACGATCGGGTTGGCGTCGGTGAGTTCCCAGATGACGAAAGCGGCGAAGCTGATCGCCGAGACGACCGCAAGCATCACGATCCACGCCGATCCGAACCAGTCATGTTCGCGCCCGGTGTCGAGCATGATCTGGAAGGCGCCCACCGACACGACGAGCAGGATCAGGCCGACGGTATCGATGCGCGCCTTTTCCCGCTTCGTCTCGAACGGCGTCAGCAGGGTGAACACGCCGAAGGCACAGATCGCGACGACGGGCAGGTTGATGAAGAAGATCCACGGCCAGGTCCAATTGTCGCTGATCGTGCCGCCAAGGATCGGCCCGAGGATCGGCGCGGTGGTTGTCGTCATCGCCCAGATGGCGAGCCCGATGCCTGCCTTTTCCTTCGGAAAAATCTTGAGCAGCAAGATCTGCGACAGCGGCATCAGCGGCCCGCCCGCTAGCCCCTGAAGCACGCGGAAAAGGATGAGCGCGTCGAGCGTGCGCGACACGCCGCAGAGGAAGGAGAAGATACCGAAGCCGATGATCGAGATCATGAACCAGCGCACCGTGCCGAAGCGCATCGCGAGCCAGCCGGTGAGCGGCACGCTGATCGCGTCGGCAACCGCATAGCTGGTGATCACCCATGTGCCCTGCGTCGGCGACACCGCGAGCCCCCCGGCGATATGCGGAACGGAGACATTGGCGATAGTGGTGTCGAGCACGACGACGAAATTGGCGAGCGCGAGCGCGAAGGCCGCGACAATCAGACGCACGCCGGTCAGCGGTTGCGGTTCTGCCGGGACGCTGGCGGATAAGGGCGGGGCTGCGGCGCTGGCCATGACTCAGTTTCCGCGCGTGTCGACCGTGGCTTCCATCGACAAGCCGACGCGCAGCGGATGTTCCTTGAGCTGCTTCGGGTCGAGCGCGATGCGCACCGGCAGGCGCTGCACCACCTTGACCCAATTGCCCGTCGCATTTTGCGCGGGGATCAGCGAGAAGGCTGCGCCGGTGCCGCCGGCGATGCCGACGACCTTGCCGCGATAGACGACGTCGCCGCCATAATAGTCCGACACCAGCTCGACCGGCTGCCCGAGGCGAATGTCCCCGAACTGGCTTTCCTTGAAATTGGCGTCGACATAGGCGGTCGCGATGGGGACTATCACCATGATCGGCGCACCCGCGGCGATCCGCTGGCCGACCTGCACCTGCCGGTTGGTGACGATGCCGTCGACCGGCGCGCGCAGCACTGTGCGCGCAAGGTCGAGCCGCGCCTTTTCGAGCCGCGCCTCCGCGGCGGCGACATCGGGGGCGGTGTCGATCGTCGTCCCGCGCACCACGGCCTCGGCGGCGCCGAGATCGCCGCTCGCCGAGCCGCGCGTCGCTTCGGCCGAGGCGATGCCGGCCGCCGCAAGGTCGCGCGCTGCTGTCGCCGAAGCCAAAGCCGCGCGCGCGGCAGTCAGCTCTTCGCTCGAGACCGCGCCGGTGCCCGCGATGCTTTCGCGCCGCGCCAGTTCGGCGCGCGCGCGCTCGACCGTCGCATTGGCGTCGCGCAGTCGCGCCTTAGCCTGCGCGATATCGGCGCCGCGCGCGGCTACACGCGCCCGCGCCGCATCGGCGTTCGCATCGGCCTGTCCGTAACGTTGCCGCGCGAGGCGCAGCGCCGCTTCGGCATCGGCGACCGCGATGCGCTGGTCGGCATCGTCGAGGATGACGAGGATGTCCCCCTTCTTCACCGCCTGAGTGCCACTGACCCGCACTTCTTTGACCGGCCCTGACACGAGCGCGGTCACCTGTGCCGAATCAGCGCCGACATAGGCGTTATCGGTATGGACGCGCCCCGCCTGGGTCAGGAAATACCAAGCCCCCCAAAGGATCGCGACCGCCACGACGACGGTCGCGAGGATGCGGAGAAGCTTCTTGCGCCGGGCGCCGTTGGTTTCGGCGTCTGGAATGGTTTCGGGAGCGCCGGTTTCGGTCGCAGCCGTTTCGTCGGCCATCATTCGTCTCCTGTTGGGGTTGGCGCGCTATATCCGCCGCCAAGTGCACGGATCAGGGCGATATCGAGAGAAAGCTGCCGTGCCTCAAGGTCGGCGACCGCGCGATCGAGCGCGACCAGGCTGTCCTCGGCGGTGAGCTGGACGATCTGGGTCGAGAGGCCGGCGCGATAGCGCAGCCCGGCGAGCTTCGACGCTTCGGCGGCAGCGGCCAGCGCCTCGCGTCGCCCGGTGAGTTGACGCATGGTCGCGGCGCGGCTGGCGACGATATCGGCGACATCGCGCAGAGCGTCGATCAGCGTGCGGTCATAGGTCGCGACCGCCGCGTCATATTCGGCACGCGACCCGCGATAGCGGCCAGCGAGCCGCCCGCCCTCGAAGACCGGCAGGCTGATCGCGGCGCCGCCATTGCCATATTCGGACCCCGACTTGAACAGGTTCGAGAGGCCGAGCGACTGGAGCCCGACGAGCGCCGACAGGCTGATATTGGGATAGAAATCGGCGCGCGCGACGTCGATGCGCTTGGCGGCGGCTTCGGACCGCAGCCGCGCCGCGACGATATCGGGACGCCGCCCGATCAGGTCGATCCCGGCGTCGCCTGGCAGGCCGAGCGCCGGGCGCGCCATCTGGGGGCGCGCGATCGAAAGGCCGCGATCGGGGCCCGCGCCGAGCAGCGCGGCGATCCGATTGCGCGTCGTCGCGATGGCTTCCTCGAGCGCGACGACGTCCGCCCGTGCAGACGCGGCGCGACTTTCGGCCTGCCGCTGGCTCGCCTGATTTTCGATGCCGGCGCGCGCGCGCGCGCCTGACAGGTCGGCGCTCGCCGTGCGGACGCGAACCGCCTCGTTCGCGACGTCGAGCGCATGATAATAGCCGTCGAGATCGGCATAGGCGGCGGCGATGCCGGTGGTAAGCATCAAGCGTGCCTGCGCCTCGTCGACGCGGGCGGCCTCCGCCTCCGACGTCGCTGCGGCGAGCGCCGCGCGGTTCTTGCCCCATAGGTCGAGATCGAAACCGAACGTCGCGGCGATATGGCCGGTGTCCTGAATGCCATCGGGAACGAATTCGGGCGGGATGCCCATATTCTTGCTCTGCTGAACGCCGCCCGCGCTCGCCTCGGCACCAACGCGCGGCAGCAGCGCCGCTCCTGCTTGTTGCGCCATGGCATCGGCCGCGCGCACACGCGCGGCGGCGATGGCGACGTCGGGCGAACCCTTCATCCCCTCGGTGATCAGCGTATCGAGCTGCGTATCGCCAAAGCTCCGCCACCAGCCTTCGACTGGCCATTCGCCATTGGCGTCGGCGAAACTGGCCGCCGACTCGAACGACGCAGCGGTCGCAGGGGCAGGCTTCGGACCAAGGTCGGGAACGCTCGCGCAACCCGCCAACAGGCCGAAAACCGCGGTTGTGAGAAATAATGATCGGGGCATGGCTTCCAACGATACTAGCTGGTATCATGCGCCAATGAACTTCGGAGGATGCGTTGTCAATCGAAATGATACCAGACAGTACGGCGGCGCCCGACGCCGCTGCAACGATCCGGCGCAAGGCGTTCGTCGATGCGGCGCGCGAGCTGTTCTTCGCGAATGGCTATGCGGGAACAACGATGTCGTCGATCGCGAGTAAGGTTGGCGGATCGAAGACAACGCTGTGGACCTATTTCCCGTCGAAGGAGGAGCTGTTCGAAGCCGTGGTCGACGATATCGTGGAGCAATATGGCCAGGCGCTGGCGATTGAGTTGCCGCTCGACGAGCCTGTCCCCGACGTGCTGGGGCGTTTCGGAAACCTGCTCATGACCAAGCTCACCGCAACGCCGATCCTGTCGCTCTTTCGGCTCGTCGTCGGCGAGGCCGAGCGCTTCCCGCATCTCGCCGAAACCTTCTACGAGCGCGGGCCGCGCCGCGGAAAGGCGCGCGCGGCCGACTGGATCGGGGAGAAAATGGCGCGCGGTGAACTAAGGGCTGGCGATCCGATGCGCGCGGTGCAGCAATTCACCGGACTGTGCCAGTCGGGCCTCTATCAGTTCGCGATGCTCAATCTTCCCGAAAGCCGCGATCTTGCTCGCCTGCAGGACGATGTCGATGCCGCGGTCGACGCTTTCTATCGCGCGTGGCGGCCCGACGCCTAGCCGCCTGTCCCGAGCTTGCCCGATAGGTTGTCCTGTGCAATAGGCGCCGCCCCGCGAGGGATCCCATCGCCACAGGAGCATGTCATGAACAAGGCGGCCGCGAGCGCGCTCGGCCTCGATTTCGGCACGACGAATAGCGTCGTGGCACTTGCCGACGGCCGAGGCGGCACTAGGCTCGTCGAGTTTGGCGACGCGGGCGATGCGGTGTTCCGTTCGGCGCTCTGCTTCTGGGAAGAGGAGCGCGGCTGGAACGGCATCGCGCACGAGGCGGGTCCGTGGGCGATCGACGAATATCTGCAATCGCCGCTCGACAGCCGCTTCATCCAGTCTTTCAAGAGCGTCGCTGCGAGCCCGCTGTTCGAGCGCACGATGATCTGGGGCAAGCCGCTCCGTTTCGAGGATCTTGGCCGCCTCTTCCTCCAGCGCCTTGTCGCCCATGCGGGCGGCGCGCTCGACGAACGACCACGCCGCATCATCGTCGGGCGCCCGGTCGAATATGCCGGCGCGCGGCCCGATCCCGAACTCGCGCGCCAGCGCTACGATGCGATGCTCGCGGCGTTCGGCACCGAAATCTATTATGTCCACGAACCGCTCGGCGCCGCGCACAGCTATGCCTCGCGCCTGACCGAACCCGCGACGATCCTCGTCGCCGACTTCGGCGGCGGCACCACCGACTTTTCGATCGTCCGCGTCGCCGAGCCCGGACGCGCCCGCCGCTGCGTGCCGCTCGCCTCGTCGGGGATCGGCATCGCGGGCGATCGCTTCGATTACCGCATCGTCAACCGGCTGGTGCTGCCGCTGCTCGGCAAGGGCAGCCACTATCGCTCGTTCGACAAGATCCTCGAGATTCCGGGCGGCTATTTCGCCGATTTCGGTGACTGGTCGCGGCTCGCGATGATGCGCAACCGCCGCACACTCGACGAGCTCCGGCGCCTGCAACGCGACGCCGAACGCCCCGAACTGATCGGCCGGATGATCGCGCTGATCGAGCATGAGCAGGGATTTCCGCTCTACGACGCTGTCGGTAAGCTGAAGCGCGCGCTGTCGGGCAGCAACGAGGCGCCATTCCATTTTTCCGGCGGCGGAATCGAGATCGGCGCCGATGTCCGGCGCGCCGATTTCGAGCGCTGGATCGCCGACGACCTCAAGCGCATCGAGGCGGCGATGGATCAGGCACTCGCCCGCGCGGGCATCGCGCCCGAGGCGATCGACCGCGTCTTCCTGACCGGAGGATCGTCGCTGATCCCGGCTATCAGCGCTTTGTTCGAGCGCCGTTTCGGCGAAGAGCGTATCGCGACGGGCGGCGAGTTGACCTCGATCGCCCACGGGCTCGCGCTGATCGGTGAGGAATCCGATCCCGCCGAATGGGCGGCTTGAGCCTGGAATAGCCGCAACGCCCGGAAAGTCACCCGCGCTTCAGACGCAAAAAAGCCCGCGCCCCAATGGGATCGCGGGCTTTTTGTTGGTTGCGGGAGTAGGATTTGAACCTACGACCTTCAGGTTATGAGCCTGACGAGCTACCGGGCTGCTCCATCCCGCGTCAACCAGCTTGCGATCCGTTCGGATCCGCAAAAACAGCAAAAGGCCGGCATCGCTGCCGGCCTCTAACTTTGTGAATGGGTTTTTTCGACCTTACGCCGGCCACAATGCCTGGCGACGTCCTACTCTTCCGGGGCTTAAGCCACAGTACCATCGGCGCTGTCAGGTTTCACGTCCGAGTTCGAGATGGGATCGGGTGGGTCACTGACGCCATGGTCACCAAGCAATGAAGCCGGCGTAGGTCAAAAAAGGGTTCAATCGATGCCCGTGCAATACTATCTGATCAATCATCCACTTATCATGGACAAACCGGTCAGGCTTGTCGTTGATGGCGGGACTCTTAAGTGCGAATAGAGCAATTAGTATCGGTTAGCTCCACGCGTTACCGCGCTTCTACATCCGATCTATCAACGTGGTGGTCTTCCACGGCTCTAAGAAATCTTATCTTGAGGGAGGCTTCCCGCTTAGATGCTTTCAGCGGTTATCCCGTCCATACATAGCTACCCTGCTGCGCGGCTGGCGCCACGACAGGTACACCAGAGGTATGTTCAACCCGGTCCTCTCGTACTAGGGTCAACTCCTCTCAAATTTCGACGCCCACGGCAGATAGGGACCAAACTGTCTCACGACGTTCTGAACCCAGCTCACGTACCACTTTAATTGGCGAACAGCCAAACCCTTGGGACCTGCTCCAGCCCCAGGATGTGATGAGCCGACATCGAGGTGCCAAACGATTCCGTCGATATGAGCTCTTGGGAATCATCAGCCTGTTATCCCCGGCGTACCTTTTATCCGTTGAGCGATGGCCCTTCCACTCGGGACCACCGGATCACTATGACCGACTTTCGTCTCTGCTCGACTCGTCAGTCTCGCAGTCAGGCAGGCTTATGCCATTGCACTCTAACAGACGGTTTCCAACCGTCCTGAGCCTACCATCGCGCGCCTCCGTTACTCTTTAGGAGGCGACCGCCCCAGTCAAACTACCCGCCACAGAGGGTCCCTGATCCAGTTTCATGGATCGAGGTTAGACATCAGAAAACAACAGGGTGGTATTTCACCTATGGCTCCACACCGGCTGGCGCCAGTGCTTCAAAGCCTCCCACCTATGCTACACAGTTCTTTCCTAATGCCACTCTGAAGCTGCAGTAAAGGTGCACGGGGTCTTTCCGTCTAACCGCGGGTACTCCGCATCTTCACGGAGAATTCAATTTCGCTGAGCATCTCCTGGAGACAGTGGGGAAGTCGTTACGCCATTCGTGCAGGTCGGAACTTACCCGACAAGGAATTTCGCTACCTTAGGACCGTTATAGTTACGGCCGCCGTTTACCTGGGCTTCATTTCGGAGCTTGCACCCCTCCACTTAACCTTCAGGCACCGGGCAGGCGTCAGGCCCTATACGTCGTCTTGAAGCCGACTTAGCAGAGCCCTGTGTTTTTGCTAAACAGTCGCTACCCCCTGGCCTGTGCCCCCCACAACTGGTTGCCCAGATGTGGGGCCTCCTTCTTCCGAAGGTACGGAGGCAATTTGCCGAGTTCCTTCAGGAGACTTCTCTCAAGCGCCTTGGTATACTCTACCATCCCACCTGTGTCGGTTTAGGGTACGGTCTATAATGGAGGGGCTATTTCCTGGAACCTCTTCAAAGCCTGACCAATCCAATAAGGTCAGACAATTTACGAGATCCGTCACACACCTCCAGGCCCACGAATATTAACGTGGTTCCCATCGACTACCCCCTTCGGGCTCGTCTTAGGGGCCGGCTTACCCTGCTCAGATTAGCTTTAAGCAGGAACCCTTGGGATTTCGGCGAGAGGGCATCTCACCCTCTTTATCGCTACTCATGTCAGCATTCGCACTTCCGATACCTCCACGACCCATTACCAGATCGCTTCATCAGCCTACGGAACGCTCCGCTACCGCGTGTATTGCTACACACCCTAAGCTTCGGTGCACGTCTTGAGCCCCGTTACATTTTCGCCGCAGGAACCCTTAATTAGACCAGTGAGCTGTTACGCTTTCTTTAAAGGATGGCTGCTTCTAAGCCAACCTCCTGGTTGTTTTGGGATTCCCACATGCTTTCCCACTTAGACGTGACTTGGGGACCTTAGCTGTAGGTCAGGGCTGTTTCCCTTTTGACGACGGACCTTAGCACCCGCCGTCTGTCTGCCGGATATTACTCATGGGTATTCGGAGTTTGGTTAGAATTGGTAGATCTCGCGACCCCCGCATCCATCCAGTGCTCTACCCCCCATGGTATTCATCCGACGCTCTACCTCAATAGATTTCGCGGAGAACCAGCTATTTCCCGGTTTGATTGGCCTTTCACCCCTAAACACAACTCATCCGACAATTTTTCAACATTGAACGGTTCGGTCCTCCAGTGCGTGTTACCGCACCTTCAACCTGGTCATGCCTAGATCACCGGGTTTCGGGTCTAATGCAACAAACTCATTCGCCCTATTCAGACTCGCTTTCGCTGCGCCTACACCTAACGGCTTAAGCTTGCTTGTTACACTAAGTCACTGACCCATTATGCAAGAGGTACGCAGTCAGGCCTCAAGGGCCCTCCTACTGCTTGTAGGCGTTCGGTTTCAGGTACTGTTTCACTCCCCTCATCGGGGTGCTTTTCACCTTTCCCTCACGGTACTAGTTCACTATCGGTCATACAGGAGTACTTAGGCTTAGAGGGTGGTCCCCCTACGTTCAGACAGGGTTTCACGTGCCCCGCCCTACTCAAATCCTTCAACATCAGTTTCGCATACGGGACTGTCACCCGCTATGGTCACACTTTCCAGAGTGTTCTGCTACTTGAATTGAAGGCATTGGCCTGGTCCCGGTTCGCTCGCCACTACTACGGGAGTCTCTGTTGATGTCCTTTCCTCCGGGTACTGAGATGTTTCAGTTCCCCGGGTTCGCTTCACCAAAGCTATGTATTCACTTCGGTGATACCCTTCCCATTTA
>NZ_JACCCJ010000002.1:0-577500 GCF_013410105.1 Sphingopyxis sp. JAI108 | reverse complement strand
ACAATTTCAAAGAGCTCACCGACAAGAAACAGCGGACAGTTGTCGTTCCCCGCTATTGCTATCGGGGGACATCTGTCCGTATCTGTTGGCGACCGGCTGGTGTGTGGCGTTTGGCGCCGCGCCCCGTCCGGTGAACAGGCCTCTAGGCCCCTCTCTGATTCGCGTCAACAACCTTTTTGCAATTTTGTTTCAAAAGTTGTTCGAGGCGCCGGGAGAGACCCTGGCCAGAAGGACAAAATGGTGAGTGAAACCGCGGAATTCAAGGGCGTCGGCGCAGAGGAAGAAAGTGCCGAGGCATTCGGAAGCCGCGTAAGAAGCGCGGTGATCTGGCGTTCGGGCAGCCAGATTCTGGCGCAAATCATCACCTGGGCCTCCACGCTGCTCGTGATTCGACTGCTCAATCCGGCCGATTACGGGCTTTTCGCGATGACGCAGGTCGTCCTTTCCTTCCTCGCCTTCCTCAACGGATGGGGATTCGCGAGTGCATTGGTGCAATCCGACTCGGTCGACCCGTTCCGAATCAGGCAAGCATTCGGCCTGCTGCTGTTGCTCAACGCGTTGCTCGCGGCGATCCAGTTCTTCGGTGCCCCGCTCGCCGCCGCCTATTATGGGCAGCCTATGGTCGCAGACCTTCTTCGCGTGCAGGCGCTGCTCTTCCTCGCGACGCCCTTTATCGCGCTCCCCGAAGTGATGATGAGTCGCGCGCTCGATTTCCGGCGCCAGGCGATCGTCAACCTGCTGGCCGCGCTCGCGGGCGCAGGCACCGCGCTTGGCTGCGCGCTCGCGGGTTATGGCGTGTGGACGCTCGTCTATGCTCCGATCGCCATGTTCTGGACGCGCGCGATCGGGCTGACCTTGGTGGCGCGGCTGCTTGTCTGGCCCAGTTTCAACTTCAAGGGTTGCGGCCAGATCGTCGGATTCGGCTCGGCGGTTCTGTTCAGCCAGCTCTTCTGGCTGGTGCAGAGCCAGTCGGACATTTTCATCGCCGGCGCGCGATTCGATGCGCACGCGCTCGGCCTTTATGCCGAGGCGCTCTTCCTCGCGCAGATATTCATGGCGAAGTTCGTACCGCCGCTGAACGAGGTCGCCTTTCCCGCCTATGCGCGAATCAAGAAGGATGCCGCCGCGGTACGCTGGTCCTTCCTCAAGACGGTGCGCATCCTGATGCTTGTCGCTGCGCCCTTTTATTGCGGGCTCGCCGTGGTCGCAGGACCGATGATCGAGACACTCTTCGGCGCCAAGTGGCTCGGCATGGTGCCGTATATCCAGCTCATCTCGCTGGCGCTGATCCTGATGACGGTCCAGATTCTCTTCGCCCCGGTCACCAATGCCCTCGGCAAGCCGTCGATTTCGATGTTCTCCGCGATGAGCGGCGCGATTCTCTTTCCCGTCTCGTTTCTCGTCGGTGCCGAGTGGGGTTTGGTCGGCATGGCATGGGCATGGCTGGTCGCCGCGCCGCTGCTCCTCGTCATCACCGCGCGGCTTTCGTCACCGCTGATCGGCGTATCCTTATGGGATATAGCCCGCGCGATGCTGCCGGGCCTCGCGCCCGCGCTGGTGATGGCGATCGGGGTCGGCTTCGCGGGCCAGGCCCTCGAATCACTCGGCCTTGCCGCCCCGCTCCAGCTCGCCTTGCTCGTCGGCCTCGGCGTAGCGCTTTACGGCACACTCTTGTGGCTGCTCGAGCGAAAGGCGCTCGCCGAAGTGATTCGCCTGGTGCTCCGCCGCCCGGCGCCCGCGGCCGACGCGCCCGTTCAGGATGCAATATAGTCGCGCATCGCCGCGGCTTCGGCCTCGATCCGGTCGATTCGGTATTTCACCAGGTCACCGATCGACACAAAACCGACCATCCTGGCTCCATCGACCACCGGCAGGTGTCGAATCCGTTTCTGCGTCATTTGCGACAACGCCCCGATCACGGCCATGTTCGGATCGCAGGTGACGGGCGATTTGGTCATGACATCGTCGAGCGTACGGTCGAGCGCGGCGGGGCCATAGGACGACAAGAGCCGCACGATGTCGCGCTCGGAAAAAATGCCCACGACCGCGTCGCCCTCGACGACCGGCACCGCGCCGATCCGATTCTGCGCGAGCAGGTCGATCACCGCGCGCACCGTGTCGACCGGCCGCGCCGCAATCACCGTCCCGGTCCGTTCACGAAGAATCGCTCCGATCGTCATAGCTGCCGCTCCCATATTTGGTTCTGTTGCCGGGCGAGCCTATCATGATTCGCCGGTGGGACGAAACGTCCCACCGACCGCGATGGCGCTTGGCCGCGACGGCGGCTTGGTCCATGGAGGCGCGCATGGTCAAACGTTCCCCGCTCGACAATCGCGACACGTCGAACATCGCCTGGGCACGCTATCGCCGGCTGATGAAGGGCATGGCGCTTGTGTCGCTGCTCGCTGTCGTCGGCGCGCTCGGCTGGCTCCGCTTCACGATGGGTGAGACGCTGACGATCCACATGATCATCGCGACCGCGGCCGGCGTCGGCCTGTCGGTGATGCTCGGCGCAGCGCTGATGGGACTCGTCTTCCTGTCGAGTGGCAGCGGCCACGATGAATCGATCGAAGACCCTTTTGCAGACGATCCGGATATGAATCATGACCGATAAGCCCTCCCCCGACTGCCCGCGCGATCCGATATTGCGCGTCGTCCCGCGCCCTGCCGACATCAATGCCAACGGCCATATCTTCGGCGGCTGGGTTCTCTCCCAGATGGATATCGCGGGCGGAATCGTCGCCGGGCGCGAGGCGCAGGGCGCGGTCGCCACGGTGGCAATCGAAACGATGGAGTTCATCGCGCCGATCCTGCTCCGCGACATCATCTCGGTCTATGCGCATCTTGAGCGGCGCGGACGCACCTCGATGGGCATCCGGATCGAAGTGATCGCAACGCGCGACGGCGGGCGGACCGAGGAGCGCGTTACCGAAGGACTGTTCACCTTCGTCGCGCTCGACGAGAATCACCGCCCCCGCCCGCTGCCCCCCACCTAGTCTTCCGCCTTCACGCGGTAGGGGAAGGTCTTGCTGCCGTTCGCGGGCACCCGGACGACCCAGGTGAGCAGTCCGTCGCGGCGGGGAAGCTTGCGGATGCGCGAATCGAGTCGGTCGCTGTCATCGACGTCGAAGCCGAGTTCGACATCCGCCGGGTGCGGGTTCGCATTGGTCACGGTGATGCGATAATCGTGCTCGCCATTCTTCGGCGGCACATAATTCTCGACGTCGATTCGCACCTGGCTGCTCTCGCCGATGACGAGATCGACCTTTTCGCCGACCGCATGGTCGCGCATCGGCCCCTCGCCGACGAGCATGTCCCGGCCGCCGACCGGTTCGAACACCGCCGCCTGCCCGCTTGGCAGCGGAACCCCCAAACCTCCGGCTTCCCGGTTCTGCATCCGCAGCAGGATTTCGGGCATCATCGCCTCCCCTTCGTCGCCGGGATGGACGCGCAGGCGGTAGATGGTGCGAAACGGCACGCCGTCCTTGACGAGCAGCGCCACCTGTTTCTGCCCGTTTGCGGCGACGGTGACCGGGATGGGCACGCGATAGAGCTTGAGATCGCCCACATCCTCCTGACTCGCCACGACCGCAACGGCCGACAACATCTCGGCACTCGGCCTGCGCTGCGCGGTGACGACGATGCTGTCCATCCCGGCGTCCATCGCCGGGGGGGGAGGCGCGGGCGGCGGCGGAGGTGGGGGCGGAGCGCCATAGCGTCCGCTGCCGGTCGGAAAGCAGCGCAAATGAAGCGGGGGCGTGCGCGGGCGCTCGGCGAGTTCCTCGAAATCGCTGACCTTGTTCAGCGTGCCCGCGATAGCGGCGAGCCCGGCATCGGCAAAGCTTTCGCCATTGCTGTTGGCGACCGTCAGCCAGGCAAAAAGGTCGAGCGTCTTGCCGTCCTCGCGCACGCGCGCGACATAATTGCTCGCCCAGTCGAAGCCGGTCGATAGATAGGTCAGCGTGACCGTGGCGCGCTGCGCCGTCGGGCTGCGCGTCGTCACCGACAGCGTCGGCTTGGCGGTCAGCCCCGCGGGCACGCCATCGTAAAGGACCGTCTCGGGAATGCCGGTGCAGCGTAGCGCCTCATAGCCCGCCCGTGTCTGAAGCACGACGGCCCCCGCCGGCCCCGAGCGGATGATCGCTTCCTCCTCGGTGACCTTGCCCGTCGCGCGGTTGGTGCGGCGGATATGGACGCGGTTGCCGAGCGATCCGTCGAGGAGGCTGGCAGGCGAGAGCAGCGCCGCGTCGCGATTCTTCTGCACCACGCCCCCGGGCAGGCCGGTGACGATCGCCGACACCGCGATCATCCCCTCGGCGACGCCCTCGAATCGTATCACCGCCTCGCCCGCCGGCAGATCGACCGTCCGTTTTTCCGAGATCAGCGCGAAGCCGTTCAACCAGCCGGGTGAAATCTCTCCGCCCTCGTCGCGTCGGGGATCGCGAAAAACGCTGACCGACACCGAATCGGGTGCCGAGGAAGTGACCGCCGGCTGCGCCGCCGCCGGGGACGCGGCGAGCATCGACAAAAGGAACGGCCAGCGGCGCATCCCCGGCAGCGGATCAGTAACGTGTTTCAAAGGTGGCGGTGATCGTCGCTTCCGCATTGGCGGGCAATTCGACCCGCCACCGCGTGCCGTCGCTGTCGAGCCGTTCGCTCTTCCGGCTTTCGTCGAGGATGCGTGTGTCGTCCCAATACCAGTCGAGCCCGCGTTGGATGAGGTCGAGCGTCACCGGATTCGGCCGCGCATTGGTAAGCAGATAGGACATCTGCGTCCGCCAGCGATGGTCCGAAATACGCTCGCGCTTCACGACCGTCGCCTGCACCTTGACGTCGAACGCGAGCCCCGTCACGAGACCGAGTTCGCTGCCCATCGGGGTGTGGCCGATGCTGTTTTCGCCGATGAACTGCGGATCGCCGCGCATGTCACGCTGATAGAATCGCACCGTTCCCGCCGGCAGGGCGTCGCCGAGGCCGCCCCCGTTCGCACTTGTGTTGAACTTGATCACGCTCGCCGCGCTCGCGGGTTCGGTCATCGTATTGAACCCGCCGACGGTAAATTCATAGATTTTCTGTGCCGGCACTCCGCTGACGTCGAGAAAGCTCACCTGCTTCGTCTGCGCGTTGGCGATCGTCGTCCGTTCGGCGAGCGGATAGAGATAATAGTCGCCGAGTTGCTCGCGCGGCGCGGTTTCTGTGCCCGCGCGGCGCAAATTGCCAGGCGCCTGCGATCGCGGGCGATAGGCAGGCGAGATAGCGCCGCGGCTCAAGGGCGTCCCCGCCACGAGCAGCGTCTTCGCTTTGTCGAACGTCGTGCCGGTGTTGTTGGAGAGCGTCACCCAGCCCTGGACATCGATTGTTCCCGCCTTTTCGTCGTAGAGCGAGACATAGTCGGCCGCCCAGCCGAGGCCGTTCGTCAGATAGGACAGCGTGGCGGGCCGTGTCCCCGTCCGGTCGCTGTCGACGGTGATCGACAGCGTCGGCTTGGCGCGCAGGTTCGGCGGAATCTTGTCGAAGATCACGCGCACCGGCAGGCCGTCGTCGCGCAATATCTCGATCCTGGGGCCGATCTGGAGCACGACGCCCCCGTTGACCGCGAGCACCTTGGCGCGCTCGCGCGTTTCCGCGCCGGTCGCCGGATTGGTGCGCAGCAGGGTCACCGTCTCCCCCACCGCCTTTTGCATCAAGGCATTGGGTGACAAGAGATCATAGTCGAAATTCTGCTCGACGATCGCGGTGTTCGCTGCAGCGAAGGAGACCGTCTGCGGCCGGATCTGGGCCGAGACGTCGGGAAACTCCTGTCGGGTCCGGCCGGCGGGGAACGCGATCTGGCGAATGTCCTGAACGAGAGACTGGCCGCCATTATAGATGGTGACCGCAAGGTCGCCCTGCGCATTCGCCTGAGCCGGGTCCTGCGCCGTGGCGGGGAGCGGCGTCAGGACAAATGGAACGCAAAGCACTGCCAACCCGCGCATAAAAAAGCCTCCCCGCGAATATCCCGCGGGGAGGCTATGTCATGCGAATCGGAAAAACCAGCGTGAAATCGCCGGCTTATTCGGCCGCTTCAACCCCGGTATCGCGCGCGGCCAACGTCTTGCGCGTCCGGCGCGGCTTGGGCGCGGCGGCAACCTCGGCGGTTTCGCTGTCTTCTGCGCTGCGATCGGCCCGGCCGATTGCCGGCGGCAGAACCGCTGTGTCGATCCCGGCATTGTCCTTGTCGGCGCCGTCATCCTGCCGGACGCGGCGTGCGGGACGGCGCGACGGACGCGGGGCCGGCTCCTGCTCGGCGGCTTCGTCGCGCGCAGCGACTTCGCCGCGATCGTTCCGGCCGTCGCGGCCTTCGTCCTCGTCGCGATTGCGAGCGGTCCGTCCGCGCGATTGCTGGCGGCTGCCGCGATTGTCGTCGTCGCGATCACCGCGGGCCTCCCGGTTGCCGCGATTGTCGCGATTGTCACGCTGGCCACGGTCGCTGCGCTCATTACGCTCGTCACCGGCTTCGCCGTCGTCGCGGCCGCTGTCGGTATCGATATCGCCGTCGGTATCGTCATGGCCGTCGAAGTCTTCGACGCCGCGAATCTCGCGGCTGCGGTCGTGGCTGCGCTCCTGGCCGCTCGCCGCGGCCTTTTCTTCCTGCCGGGCGCGGAAGTCGCTCACGACGCGGAAATAATGGTCGGCGAACTGCAGATAATATTCGGTCTGGACCCGGTCACCCGCAAGCTGCGCATCGCGCGCGAGGTTGCGGTATTTTTCGATCATCTGGGCACCATTGCCGCGGGCCCGGCTGTCGATGCGGTTGGCCTGGTCAAGGCCACCGCGACCGCCCGATTGCGAGCGGTTGTTATTGTTGCTGTTGTTGTTGCGGCCGCGACGGCGACCGCTCTGCCGGTTGTTCATGTTCAACTGAGACATCCTGTCGAATAAGCTAATAAGCTACGCCAACCCCTTTTGGCCGATCGCGCCAATTGCGCGTCGCGCCCGCGCCATGCGCGGTTCTTGCCCTTTACCGCTTGCGCCGGGCCCCAAAGCCCCGCACCAGCATCGTAAGTGGGAAACAGACCAGCCGGACCGATCAAGGTACCCGTGCCGGGTCTGTAAGCCGCCCCTAACGCGCTTTGCGGCCGAAACCAAGCGAATTCTTGTGCGGGTATCAGGCGCGGGTCAGCAAAAGCGCCCTGTCGCGACCGCCGAGATCCTGACGGCATTCGACGGCAAAGCCCGCTGCTTCGGCCAGCTCCGTTACCAATATGCGTTGCCTATGCCCGATTTCAAGGATCGCGACCCCGCCGGGCGCCAATATCCGCGGCAAATCGGGGATGATGCGGCGATAATCGTCGAGACCGTCGGCGCCCGCGAACAACGCACCCGCGGGCTCGTGATCGGCGACATCGGGCATCAACGCTTCGCTGTCGGCTATATAGGGAGGATTGCAGAGAATAAGGTCGAACCGGCCTTCCACTTGATCAGCCCAATTGCCCCGCATCAGATGCACCCGGTTTTCCAGCCCCAGCCGCAACGCATTTTCATTGGCATAGTCGAGCGCCACATCGCTGGCGTCGACACCGAGGCCGCACGCCGCAGGCCATTCACCGAGTGCCGCAAAGAGAAGCGTACCGGGCCCGGTCCCCAGATCGAGGATGCGCTCCGGCCCCGCCGCATCGAAATGCTCGATGGCCGCCTCGATCAATGTTTCGCTGTCGGACCGCGGGATCAGCACACCCGGACCGACCCCGATGCGGATCGTCCAGAAATCGCGGTAGCCCAGAATATAGGCGATCGGTTCGCGCTTCATCCGCAGCGCGACGAGTTCGGCGAAACGGACGGGGACATCATAGCGCGCGGGATCGAGCAACACCGATTGCCGTTCGACCCCCAGCGCGTGCGCCATCAGCAATTCGGCGTCGAGCCGCGGCGTGTCGGACACGCCCTCCAGCCGCCGCGCCGCCTCGCGCAGCGCGGACCCGACATCACTCACCCAGCCCCGCCAGCCGCTGCGCCTGATCCTCGGCGATCAGCGCGTCGATCAGCTCGTCCATTGCGCCTTCCAGTATCTCGGGCAGGCGGTGGAGCGTCAGGTTGATGCGGTGGTCGGTCACGCGGCCCTGCGGGAAATTATAGGTGCGGATGCGTTCGGAACGATCGCCCGACCCGACCATCGACTTGCGCGCCGAGGCTTCGGCGCTGTGGATCTTCTCACGCTCAAGGTCATAGAGGCGCGCGCGCAGCACCTGCATCGCCTTGGCTCTGTTCTTGTGCTGGCTGCGCTGGTCCTGCTGGATCACGACCAGCCCCGACGGGATATGCGTGATGCGGATCGCGCTGTCGGTGGTGTTGACGTGCTGCCCGCCCGCCCCGCTCGCGCGATAAATGTCGATCTTGAGGTCATTGTCGTTGATCGCGACATCGACTTCCTCGGCCTCGGGCAGCACCGCGACGGTCGCGGCGCTGGTGTGGATGCGCCCCTGGCTTTCGGTCGCGGGAACACGCTGGACGCGGTGGACGCCACTTTCGAACTTGAGCTTCGCGAAAACGCCCTGCCCCGTCACCGACGCGACGACTTCCTTGTAACCGCCGACCTCGGCCTCGTTCGCCGAGATGACCTCGACCTTCCATCCCTGCCCATCGGCATAGCGGCTGTACATGCGCAGCAGATCGCCCGCGAACAGCGCTGCTTCGTCGCCGCCGGTTCCGGCACGGATTTCGAGCATCGCCGCGCGTTCGTCGGCGACGTCCTTGGGCAACAGCTTGATCGCGAGATCGTGTTCGGCGGTCGGCAACGCCGCCTCGACAGTGGCGATTTCCTCGGCCGCCATCGCCTTCATCTCGGGATCGGCGAGCATTTCGTTCAGCGAAACGAGCTCGGCGCGCAGCCGCGTCACCTCCGCTGCCGCCTTGGCGACGGGCTCGAGTTCGGCAAATTCCTTCGACGCCGCAACGAAATCGGCGGGCGCCATGTCGCCCGTCGCCATGCGCGCCTGGAGCGCGGCGTGGCGTTCGATGATGCCGTCGATCTGTTTTTCGGAAACGGAGGTCATCAGAGCGTGCGAATGATGGCGTCGACAGTTATTGTGAGCTCGCTGTCGCCACGAATGTTGGTGTAGGATTGCCCGTCGCGAGAGCCGATCGCAATCAGTGCGCGCGCTGGGATCTTTCCGGCCTTGTCAAAGCGTTTGCGCGGCGAGCCCGTGGCAACGATTTCAGTCGCAAGTCCCCTGCTACGCATCGCTGCAAGCGCCCTCATCGCATATTCAAGCTGACCGTCGTCCTCGACCGCGATGACCGCGTCGAGCCGATTGTCGATCACATCGTCGGCGAGCAGCATCGCCAGCCGCTCGATCCCCGCCGCCCAGCCGACCGCCGGGGTCGCGGGGCCGCCGAGATTCTCGATCAACCCGTCATAGCGCCCGCCGCCGAGGACCGTGCCCTGCGCGCCGAGCCGGTCGGTGACGAATTCGAACGCGGTGTGGCGATAATAGTCGAGCCCGCGCACAAGCCGCGCGTTGCGCTCCCACGCGACGCCCGCGGCGTCGAGCCCGGCGGTCACCGCACCGAAGAAATCCTGCGCCTCGTTCGTCAGGAACGCGTCGATGTCGGGCGCGCTGTCGGCGATCGGTCGGTCCTTTGCATCCTTGCTGTCGAGGATCCGCAGCGGATTCTTGTCGAGCCGCGCAAGGCTGTCTTCGCTGAGGTCGCCCCGATGCGCCTCGAAATGCTCGACGAGCGCCGCACGCCAAGCATCGCGGCTATCCGCATCGCCCAGCGTGTTGAGCGTCAGCGTCACGCCTTCGGCGATCCCCAGCTCCTTCAAAAGCTGGTCGGCGAACACCAGCAGTTCGGCGTCGGCAAGCGGGCTGTCGCTGCCGAGCACCTCTGCGTCCAATTGATGGAA
This sequence comes from Sphingopyxis sp. JAI108, assembly GCF_013410105.1. Classification (GTDB taxonomy): domain Bacteria; phylum Pseudomonadota; class Alphaproteobacteria; order Sphingomonadales; family Sphingomonadaceae; genus Sphingopyxis; species Sphingopyxis chilensis. Next base: position 567,614 of record NZ_JACCCJ010000002.1, on the reverse strand, counting down.
CTGGCGATAGCGCCCCTTCTGCGGGCGCTCGTAGCGGAACAGCGGCCCGTGCGTCGCGACTTTCAGCGGCGCGAACTGCTGCCAGCCGTTGGTGATATAGGCGCGCGCTATCCCTGCGGTGAATTCGGGGCGCAAGGTGATCGATTCGCCGCCGCGGTCCTCGAACGAATACATTTCCTTCGACACGACATCGGTTGTTTCGCCCAGCGAGCGCGCGAACACCGCGGTCGGTTCGATCACCGGCACCTCGACGCGCTTGAAGCCATAAAGGCGGCGCACCCGCTCGAACGTCTCGACAACATAAGCGAAGCGGTCGGCGAAATCGCCGAGCATGTCCTGCGTGCCGCGCACAGCCTGCGGCGTCGGGATTCTGGCGGATTTGTCCTTGCTCATGGCGGCGGCGTCTAATGCTTTTTCGTCGAAACGCAAAGCGCGCTTGCAGAGCCGCCGCTGGACCTTGGCGCCATTTCGCGGCAGAGGGGTTCCCCATGAAAAAAGCACTGTTCGTCGCGGCCGCCGCCTTTGCCGCTCCCCTCGCCTTTTCCCCCATCCACGCGCAGGACGGCAATAGCCGCCCCCAGCCCGTCGTCCAGCCGCTGACCATCCCGCTGCCCGCCGACAAGCCCTATCCCGGTATGATGCAGCTGCGGGTCGATGCGACCGACGTCGCACGCGGTATCTTCCATGTCCGTCAGACGATTCCGGTGGCGAAGGCGGGCAAGCTGACGCTGCTCTATCCCGAATGGCTGCCCGGCAAGCACGCGCCGCGCGGCGCGATCGCCGAGATGGCCGGGTTCAAGGCATCGGCGGGCGGCAAGCCGCTCGCCTGGACGCGACAGCCGACCGACGTCTACGCCTTCGACATCGACGTCCCCGCAGGCACGAAGAGTATCGACGTCATGTTCGACTTCCTGTCGCCAACCCGGACGAGCGAGGGCCGCGTCGTCGTCACGCCCGCCATGATGAACCTGCAATGGGAACAGGTCAGCCTGTATCCCGCAGGCTATTTCACGCGGAACATCCCCGTACAGCTTGAAGTGACGCTGCCCGAGGGCTGGACCGGCGCGGCGGCGCTCGATGGGCTCAAGGTGTCGGCGGGCCGCTACAGCTTCGCGCCGACCAATTACGAGTCGCTCGTCGACAGCCCGATGTTCGCGGGCAAATATTTCCGCAAATGGGATCTCGGTAACAAGGTGACGCTGAATGTCGTCGCCGACGAAGCGAAATATCTGGAGGCGAGTCCCGACCATATCGCGCGCCACGCCGCGCTGGTGTCCGAAGCCGTCGCGCTGTTCGGGGTCCGCCATTTCGACCGTTATGAATTCCTGCTCGCGCTGACCGACGAGCTCGGCGGCATCGGCCTCGAGCATCATCGGTCGAGCGAGAACAGCCGCAACCCCGACTATTTCACCAAATGGAACGACAACGACAGCGAGCGCGGGCTGCTCCCGCACGAGCTGACGCACAGCTGGAACGGCAAATATCGCCGCCCGGACAAGCTGTGGACCCCCGACTATCGCACCCCCATGCAGGACAATCTGCTGTGGGTCTACGAAGGGCAGACGAGCTTCTGGGATCTCGTGCTCGCCGCGCGGTCGGGGATGCAGTCGAAGGAGATGGTGCTCGCCGAATGGGCGACCAACGCCGGCTATTACAGCGTCCAGCCCGGCCGCGAGTGGCGCTCGGTCGAGGACACGACGCTCGACCCGGTGATTGCGGCGCGCAAGCCCAAGCCCTTCGCCAGCTGGTCGCGGAGCGAGGATTATTATAACGAAGGGTCGCTGATGTGGCTCGAGGCCGACATGCTGATCCGCGGCGCGACGAACAATGCCAAGAGCCTCGACGATTTCGCGCGCGCCTTTTTCGGCGGGCGCGAAGGCGATTGGGGGCAGGACAGCTATGACTTCGACGATGTGGTCGCGGCGCTGAACCTCGTCCACCCTTATGACTGGGCCAGCTTCCTGCGCGAACATATGCAGGCGAGCGGCCAGCCGGCGCCCGTCGGCGGGATCGAGCGTGCGGGGTACCGCCTCGTCTGGAGCGATACGCCGAACGTTTTCGATCGCGACCGCATGACGCAGGCGAGGAACGCCGACCTCACCCATTCGCTGGGAATGACGATCGACAAGGATGGCGTCGCCGCCGGCATCCTGTGGAACGGCCCCGCCTTCAAGGCCGATATCGTCAATGGTACGAAAATCGTCGCGGTGGATGGGCTCGCCTACAGCCGCGAGCGGATCGAAACTGCGGTTCAGGCGGCGGCCGACGGCAAGACGCCGGTGCGGCTGCTCGTCGAACGCGGCGGGCGTTATCGTAATGTCGAGATCGATTATCACGGAGGGCTGCGCTGGCCGCATCTCGAAAAAAGCGGCAGTGGCCCCGACTGGTTCGATCGGCTATTGGCGCCGCGGCGGGCGCTTTAAATCCCGCCATCGTACGCTCGTATCGAGCGCAGTCGAGACACCGGTCATCGCCGCGCGGCTTCGGCGTGTCTCGACTTCGCGCGGCGCGAACGGCTAAGGGGCGCCCGAATCAAAAAACAAAGGACTGACTTCTCCCATGCGCATCGACCTGATTCCCGCCGGCGACAGCCCGCCCGACAGCCTCAACGTCCTGATCGAAGTTCCGATCGGCGGCGAGCCGGTGAAATATGAATTCGACAAGGCGTCGGGCGCGCTGTTCGTCGACCGTTTTCTGCACACCCCGATGCGCTATCCCGCCAATTATGGTTTCGTCCCGCACACGCTGGGCGAGGACGGCGATCCGCTGGACGCACTGGTCGTCGCCCGCTCGCCGATCGTCGCGGGCGCGGTGGTCAAATGCCGCCCGATCGGCGTACTGCTCATGGAAGACGACGCCGGCGGCGACGAGAAGCTGCTGTGCGTCCCGGTCAACAAGACCTTCCCTTATTATGCCGACGTCGTGAGCTACACCGACATGCCGCCGATCGTGCTCCAGCAGATCGAGCATTTTTTCACCCACTATAAGGATCTCGAACCCGGCAAATGGGCAAAGCTCAACGGCTGGGGCGATGTCGACGAAGCGAAGCGCATCATCGTCGAATGTGTCGAGCGCGCGAAGAAAACCGGCTTCTAAACTCCGTCGGCGGGCGCCGGATCCTCATCCGGCGCCCCGACCATCCGCACGTCCGTGCGGGGGTAAGGAATGCGGATTCCAGCTTCCTTGAAGCGGTCCCATATTCCCAGAAACACCTCGCCCTGGATATTTCCGAGCCCCGCTTCGGGATCCGAAATCCAGTAGCGAAGCTCATGCTCGACCGCGCGTTCGCCGAACGCCGTGATCCAGACGACGGGTTCGGGTTCGGCAAGGATGCGCGGATTTTCCTTCGCGGTTTCGACCATCAGTCGTTGCGCGAGCCGGAGGTCGCAGTCGTAGCCGACCGGAACGCGCATCCGCACACGCACCTCTGGGCTGGCGAAACTCCAATTCTCGACCGCCTGCGTCATCAGCAGCTCGTTCGGGATCAGATGCTTCTTGCCGTCGCGGGTGATGACGTTGACCGCGCGCACGCCGATCTTGGCGACGCGCCCGACATTGGGCATCCCGCCCGGCAGGCTGGTGCCACCCATCGCGCTGCCATCGCCGACGACGATGATGTCGCCCGGCTTGATCGACCGGTCCATCAACAGGATGATTCCCGCTATCAGATTGCCGACGGTCTTTTGCAGCCCGAAACCGATCGCGAGGCCGGCAGCGCCTGAAAAGACCGCCAGAGCGGTCAGGTCGATGCCGAGCAGGTCGATACCGAACAGCATCGCGAAGACGAAAAGCGCGATCGCGATCAGCTTTTCGGCGAGCAGTCGCTGCGTCGCGTCGATCTGGGTGTTGCGGCGCAGCAGCCATTTGGTCGAGCGCAGCGCGATCCGTACCGCGATATAGAGCAGGATCGCGACGATGACCGTCGAAAACAGACCATAGAGCGAAAGCCGGTACGATCCGACGTCGATGCCGATCGCCTTCAGCGTATCGACCGCGCCGACGACAGCTTCGCCCAACCCGCCCAACGCGATCATCCCGCCATCGCGGCAAGGCCGCGTTCGAGATCGGCGATCAGGTCGGCGGGGTCCTCGAGCCCGATCGACAGGCGAACGAGCGGATCTGGGTCGGTCCAGCGGGTCGCGGTGCGGATCGTCGCCGGGTCGGCCGGCACGACGAGGCTTTCATAGCCGCCCCAGCTGAATCCGATCCCGAAATGGGCGAGCGAATCGATGAAGCGCGTCCGCGCCGCTTCATCGACGCCCTTCAGCGTGAAGCCGAACAGCCCGCTGGCGCCCGAAAAGTCGCGCGACCAGATCGCATGGCCGCGATCGTCCGGCAGCGCGGGGTGCAGCACGCGGCCGACCTCCGCCCGGCCCGCGAGCCAGTTCGCGACGGCGAGGCCGTTTTCGCCCTGCCGCTGCATCCGCACGTCGAGCGTGCGCAGCCCGCGCAGCATCAGCGCGCAATCGTCGGGCGAAACCGACTGGCCGAGCTGGTAGGCGGCGCTGCGAAGCTTCGGCCACACGGCGCGCGTCGCGGTGAGCGAACCCATCATCGCGTCGCTGTGCCCGCCGACATATTTGGTGAGGCTCATCATCGTCACGTCGATGCCGTGCGCGATAGCCGGAAAGAGCAAGGGCGTCGCCCAGGTGTTGTCGAGCATCGTCAACACGCCGCGTTCGCGGGCGATTCGCGTGATGGCGGGGATATCCTGGACCTCGAAGGTCAGACTGCCGGGCGATTCGAGGAAAATGAGCTTCGTTTCGGGCCGGATCAGCTCGGCGATCCGTGCCCCCACCAGCGGATCATAATAGGTCGTTTCAACGCCGAGGCGCGCGAGCATGCCGTTGCAGAAGGCGCGGGTGGGTTCATAGGCGCTATCGACCATCAACAGGTGGTCACCCGGCGAGAGGAGCGCCAGCAGTCCGGCCGAAATCGCCGCGACCCCCGATGGATAGAGCAGCGTCCCTTCGGCGCCGGCTTCCATTCCGGTCAGCGCATCGGCGAGCGCCCACACCGTCGGCGTCCCGCGCCGGCCGTAATAGAGCTTGTCGTGCGTGGCATGGCCGCGCGCCTTGAGGTCGGCGATATTGTCGTAAAGGATCGTCGAGGCACGCCAGACCGGCGGATTGACGATCCCGCCGCCGAGCCGCGGGTCGCCGGTCCATTCGGCGCGCCGTCCGCCCTGCACGAGCTTGGTCGCAGGGCGGAGGCTGTCGTCGTTGCTGTTGCTCATCGCCGCCTTGTTAGCGGAGCACCGGCCAAAAGCCACCCCGACACGAGGAGGAATCCGACCTGCCTGGTTCAGGCTGCGCCGGTCGCCTTCGGCGTCGCGGCGTCGCCCCCCCATTCGGTCCAGCTGCCGTCATAGACCGCGACGTCGTCCTTGCCGAGCAGGTGCGCGCCAAAGGCGACGACGGTTGCGGTCATGCCGCTGCCGCAGGTGGTGACGAGCGGTTTGTCGAGATCGACCCCGGCGGCATCGAAGGCGGCTTTCAGATCATCGCCCCGCTTCCACGTGCCATCGGCGTTGAACAATTCCCCGTGCGGCAGGCTGCGCGAGTTCGGGATGTGGCCGGGCGCAAGGCCGGGGCGCGGATCGCGCTCCTCGCCGGTGAAGCGCGCGGCCGGGCGCGCATCGACGACCTGTTCGGCGCGGCTGTCAACATTCGCGAGCATCTGTTCCTTGGTGCGCACCGCCTTCGCATCGCGCCACACGGTAAAATGGCGGTGGCGCAGCGTCTGCTTGCCCATTTCGAGCGCGCGGCCTTCGGCTTTCCATTTGGCGAGGCCGCCGTCGAGCAACGCGACGTCGTGCGCACCGAACAGCTTCAGGAGCCACCAGGCGCGCGCCGCGCTCTTCAGCGGGCTGTCGTCGTACAGCACGATGCGGCTGCCGTCGCCGAGCCCGAGCGACTGCATCCGGCTCGCGAATTTTTCCGCCGACGGAGCCATGTTTTCGACCGCGTTCGAGGCGTCGGTCAGTTCGGCAAGATCCATGAACACCGCGCCCGGAATGTGTCCCGCTTCATATTCGGCGCGCGCATCGCGGCCGGCGTCCAGAAATTTCGTCGCATCGACGACCCGCAGGTCCGATGCCCCCAGTTCGCGTTCCAGCCAGTCGGTTGAGACCAAGGCGTCCATGTCATGCTCCTGTTACGACCGGTCGGGAACCTTGTTTGCCTGTCCCTCGCCCGGCCATCCTGCTGTGGCTTCTTTCCGGGGATAGCCAGCCTATGCCCCCACCTGCGCTTTTTCAAGCAGGGTCAGTCCTGCCTCAGCCGATGCTGCACCGCAACAGAAAAGCAGCGCCGTTTTGAGCCGAATTATTGACTGCGCTTGATCGCGGTCGCGCGCGCGCCGGGACGATCGACCTGATAGGCGGCGCGGTCGAGCGGCAGCGGCGCGAGCTTTTCGCTGCCACTGGCACCCTGTTCGCGGCCAATGACGAAGCTGCCCGCATTCTGTCCGAAGGCCTCGCCATCGCCGTCCCAGTGATAGGTGACGTCGAACGCGATCACCGGGACGATCATCGGTCTACCGCCGATCATCAGCGGTTCGATCGCTGCGCGCGGCAGCATCACTTCGGTCGAGAGCTCTTCGCCCGCGCCGACCGCCAACGCCATATCGTCGCGCAGCACGCTGCCCCCCGCTCCATCGAAGAAGCGGCTGAGCACCGGCTCGGTCATCGCCGAGCCCTGGTTGAGCGCGATGCGCACCATCAGTCCGGTCGCCGGCACGGAACCTTGATTCATCAGGTTGAGCGCAAAGCCGACCGCGACATGATCGGGCGCAAAACGGATGCTGCGAATGTCGAGCGCCATGCCGACCACGGCACGCTTCTCGCCCGCGGCGCGGGTGACGAGCGGGTGGGCGGAAGCCGGCTCGGGCCGCGATGCGGGTGCCGGCGGCGGAGCGGGCGCCGGACGCGGGGCTGGCGGAGCCGCGGCCCGGAGCGGCGGGGCGACCGCGCGTGTCGCCGGCCGCGGGATTTCGTCGATCTCTTCTGCCGCCGGACCGGCCGGCGCGCTGCGGCGACGCCAGTACCAGAAAGCGACCGCCGCGGCCGCCAGCGCCGCGAGCACCCAGGCCCAGATCGGGGTGCCCGACGGCGTACCGTTCGGCGCGGAGACGCCCGGCGTTTCGTCGGCGGCTGCCGGAGCCGCGTTGACGGTTGCGGCGGGCGCCGACGCGGCCGTATCGAGCGGCGGCAATTCGGGATTATCGGCCGTCGCGGGCTGAACCGGATTTGTCGCTTCCGGCTGAGCCGGGCGCGGCGTCGCAGTCGCGGGCGTATCGCGCCGCGCAGGATCCGGCGCCGGGGTCGCGGGCTGAGTCGGCGTCACGCGCGGCGGCGTAACGGCCTGCGGCGATGTCGGGGTCGGGGTAGGCGCGGGGGTCGGGGCCGGTGTCGGTTGACCCCGCCGCTCGCCCGGTGCCACCGGCGGCAAGCCATTGTCCGATGGTCCCTGCACGCCGGGCTCGCGACCGTCGTCGGCGGGCGGCGGCAGGCGGAAGTCGATCGGACGGGACGGCGTCGTTGTATCCTGCGCGGCGACGGGAACGCCTGCGGCCAGCGTTGCCGCCGCCAGCGCCAATGCCGCCGCCTGTTGTCGCCCGAAGTTACGCACCGTCATCTTGTCCGCGATCCCACACTACCCATATGTCGTCCGCGCCGCTGAATTGGCGCTGAACCCGGCCGATCCCGATCCACCAGTCGGTGACATCGGCGCCGCTGCGCACTAGAGCCTTTCCATGACCGATTCCAGCCCTACCCCGCTCACACCGAAACATCTTGGCCAGTCCAGCGAACTGCCTGCCTCGCCCGAGGCGGCCGTCCTCGACTATGTGCCCAATCCACGCGCCGGAGAGCTTTATCTCGTCCGCTTTGCCGCGCCCGAATTCACCTCGCTCTGCCCGGTGACGGGCCAGCCAGATTTCGCACACCTCGTCATCGATTACGCCCCCGGCGAAACGATCGTCGAATCGAAGAGCCTCAAGCTCTTTCTCGGGTCGTTCCGTAACCACGCCGGCTTTCACGAGGATTGCACCGTCGGCATCGGTCGTCGCCTGTTCGACGAGATGCGGCCCCGCTGGCTGCGCATCGGCGGTTACTGGTATCCGCGCGGGGGGATTCCGATCGACGTCTTCTGGCAATCGGGGCCGCCGCCCGAAGGGCTGTGGCTCCCCGACCAGGGCGTCGCGCCGTATCGCGGGCGCGGCTGACGCGCCCGCCTCAATGCTCGGGGCGCGGCACCAGAACCATCGTCTGATCGACTTTCAGCGCATAGCTGTACCAGAACCATTTATTGTTGGGATCCTGCGTTTCCTTCTTGAACGCCGCGATCAGCCGCTTTCCGTCGGTCTTCACATAGATCGCGCCATCGACGCTGACGTTGGACCGGCTCAGCGTGTCGACGTCGGCATTCAGGGCGTTGGCCAGCGTTTCACGCGCCGCCGCGCGCGCGGCGTCCGACAGGGGAGCGCCCTCTTCGTCCGCATCGGGGCCGCCCGCCGCCAGCAGGTCGATGCCGCGCTTCAACCGCCGGACAAGCGCCGCATCCTCCTGTTCGCGCGTCGAGCGTTGCAATTCGGTCGATAGCAGCACCGGTGCCGCGCCACGCCCCGCCTTGCCCAGCCGGCCGAGCAAATCGGGCCGCGGGTGGACGTAGTTCACATCGTCGTCACCCGAAGAGATCACGAACGCGGCCGGGTTCACAGCGCGCAGGAATTCGTCGGTGACGTCCGACGCGCCGTGGTGGCACGCCTTCATCACGTCCGAGCGAAAGCGACTGCGCGCCGCGGCGATCATCGCCTCGCGGCCCGCCTCGTCCTGCGGCCAGGCGTCGAGACCGGCATAGCGGGTCAGGAGGAAACGTTCGGACGGCGTGTTGAGATCACCGCCGAACAGGATCGAAAATTCACCGAAGCGCAGGCGCAGAATCACCGAATGCCCATTCTTCGTCTTCGCGGCATCGCCGAAACTGCGAAGCCGCAGCTTGCCCGCCGCATCACGCTCGGCCCACGGGCCGAGGACCTCGATCGTATAACCTTCGCGGTCGCCGGGCGCGAATCCGGGCATCCACCGCGCGCCCTGCGCGAAATGGCCATGTTCGGTCGACAGCATCGAAAAGCTGCCGACATTGCCTTTCGCGATCGCCGTCGCGATCAGCCTGGCGAAGGTCCGGTTCGACGGATTGGTTTCGGGATCATAGGTGGCGCGCGCCGCGGCGTCGCTTTCGACGATCTGCTTGAGGTAGCGCACACCGCTCGCATCGGGTTCGGTGATGCCGCCCATGCCCTCGAGCTCGGTGCCCGTCGGCAGTTCGAGCGCGCCATTGTGATAGACATGCTCGAAACTGATGTCCTTGTTCGAAAAAATGTTGCGAAAACCGCCATAATGGTCGAGGTCGGCGTGGCTGATGACCGCTGCGTGAAAGGCCATGCCCGCACGGTAGGTGCCAAAACGCGCATCGAGGAAATCGCGCATCGCCCGCCCCTTGCCCGCATCGACGACGATGACGCGCTCCTGCTGCCCCGGCGGCAGGTCGGGATCGGTCGCGCGCTCGGGCGTGATCAGGACCGATCCGTCGCCGATTCCGACGTCGAGGAAGATCATTTCGAGCGGACGACGATCGGAAACCTCGCTTGCGCGTATCTTCAGCAGCTTGCGCTTCGCAGGATCCTTCCAGGCCCAGCGGACCCAGCGCCATTCGCCGGTCTGCGGCATGTCGGGGTCGAGCGTCAGCCAATCGCCCCACAGAACCTGCCGCTCTTTCCTGCCAGCCTCGTCGCGCAGGAAGGTTTTTTCATACAAGCCATCACCATCGGCGCGGCCCGGCAAGGCAACGAAAACATGCTCCATGACATCCCCTCCCGCGTGACAGGCCCAACCTTCCTATCATGTTGCGGAGAGGAGCGATTGGATGCTTGCGCCGAAATCGCCCGCGAGTTTCGAGATTCATCTTTCCGTCACAGTTTGTTGACACTAGTGTCAACGATATGAACTCAGCCGCGCTACCCCATGACCATGACATCAAGGTCGGTCCCGATGCGATCGATTTCATGGGGCACGTCAACAATGCCCATTATCTGAGCTGGGTACAGGAAGCGGTTCTCGCGCACTGGCGCCATATCGCGCCGCCCGAGGCGGTGGCGGCGCATCTGTGGGTCGCGCTCAAGCACGAAATCACATATCGCCGACCTGCCTTTCTCGACGACCAGGTCATCGCGACGGTCATTCTCGAGAAGGTTCAGGGCGCGCGGGCCTTTTATGAAACGATTATCAAACGCGGCGAAGAGGTGCTCGCCGAAGTCAAGTCGAGCTGGTGCTGCATCGACGCGGAAACGCTGCGTCCCGCAAGGCTGGCGAGCGAGGTCGTGGCCCGCTTTTTCATAAGCGAGAAAAGCTAGAGCCCGTCCGCAGGGACGGGCTCGGCTTGGCTTACGGGCTTACTGGATCGTCGTTGTCGCCATCGACGGCCAGCCAGACGCCGCCGGCCACGATGGCGAGGCCCAGCACGATGGCAATCCAGCTTCCACCTTCAAGATCATTTTCGCCGCGAACAGTCGAGGTCGCGCGCGCGCCATCAATCGCGGATGCCGCCGAAGCCGCAACCGGCGAAAGAACCATCGAAGCCATTGCGAACGCGACCGCGCCCTTTTTCCATTTTTTCATCACATACTCCTTATCTGCGGTGAAACGCAGCTCGGGAGCGATTGTTCCATTGTAAATAAAGACGTTTACGATCTGCCGGGCTAGGCAAGTGTGAAGCGGATAGGCAGGCGTTTCAGCCCGCCAACGAACACCGATTCGACGCGCTTCGGCTCACCCGCAAGTTCGACACTGGCGAGGCGCGGCAGCAATTCCTCCATCAATATCCGCATTTCCATGCGAGCGAGATGCTGGCCGAGGCAGACGTGCGCGCCGAAGCCAAAAGCGATCTGCTGGTTCTTTTCGCGATCGGGGTCGAAGACGAAGGCATCGCCGAACGCCTGCTCGTCGCGGTTGCCCGAAACATAGTTCAGCATCAGCCAGTCGCCCTCGCGGATCGTCTGCCCGCCGATCTCGACATCTTCCCGCGCGCTGCGCATGAAATGCTGGACGGGTGTCGTCCAGCGGATCGCCTCTTCGATCAACCCCGCCTTGTCGCTCTCCGCATCGCGAAAACGGGCGAACAGATCGGGGTTCTTCGCCAGTTCCATGATCGCGCCCGCGGTCGAGGCGCTCGTCGTGTCATGGCCCGCGGTCGCGATGATCATATAATAGCCCGCAAGCTCGCGTTCCGGAATCGGCGCGCCGCCGACCATGGCATTGGCGATCACCGTCGCGATATCCTCGCGCGGGCTGGCGCGGCGGTCGGCGGTGAGCGCGCCGAAATATTGTTCGAAGTCGGCGATCACAAAATTGAGCATCGCGATCGCCTGCTCGGCGCTGGTGATTGCCTCGCGGCTGCGGTTCAGCTCGGGGTCGGTCGATCCGAACAATTGCTGCGTCAGCATCAGCATGCGCGGCTCGTCATCGGGCGGGACGCCCAATATGTCCATGATCACGCGCAGCGGATAATGCGCCGCAACGTCGCGCGCGAAATCGCATGTCCCGTCCATCGACAGCATCTGTTCGACCGCATTGCGCGCGTGATGACGGATGCGGTCTTCGACGATCTTGAGATTCTTCGGCATGAACCAGCTCTGCGTGAGCAGCCGGTATTTCATATGGTCGGGGGCATCCATCTGCACGAGCGACCGAATCAGGTGTCCGTCGTTGTTCGGCGTCGCGGCGCGCGCGATCGCCTCGCCGTCGCGATTGGTGAGCACGGTCGGGCGCAAGCCGTTCGCGAAGCGCTGCGGATCGCGGCTGATCGCCATGATGTCGGCGTGGCGCGTCACGAGCCAGAAGGGGTCGATCTCGGGACTTTCGGCCACCGCAAGCGGCGCGTTCGCCCGCGCCCAGGCGAGCTGTTCGTTCAGCGGGTCCCAATTGCCATAGGCGACGGGATCGACGACGGCGGCGGCTACCTCTCCAGGCAATATAGGTTTTGTCATGCAACCAAGCTGCCGTGAATCGCGTCGTCTGTCGATAGGCTATGACCGCCGGTCGAAGCGGCGCCCGCAAGATGGCCCTGCAGGCGTAGCATGGCAGAAAATTACCGGGGATCGCATCATGAAAACAACTGCACGTCATTTCCTTTTCAGCGCCGTTTCGTCGCTGAGCCTCGCCGCCTGCGCCACGCAGCCCGGAGTTGCGCCGGCGTCACCCGTCGCAGCGGCGCCTGCGCTGGCCGGCGCCCCGCTCGATGCAAGCATCCCGAGCCAGCTGCCACGGATCGCGCGACCGCTGCATTATGACATCAGCGTCACCCCGGACGCCCAAGCGCTGACCTTCACCGGCGAGGCGGGCATCGACATCGAACTATACGAGCCCTCAGCGACGCTGACGTTGAACGCGCTCGACCTCGACTTCGCGAGCGCCAGTCTCATAGGTGCGGACGGCAAGGCTATCGCGCTGACCGCAGCGACCGATGCCGCCGCGCAGACGGTAATCTTCACCGCCCCCGCGCCTCTCGCGCCGGGCAAATATCGCCTTGCTATCCGCTACACCGGCACGATCAATACGCAGGCGAACGGGCTTTTCGCGCTCGACTATCCCGACAAGCTCAGCGGCAAGGAGGTGCGCGGGCTGTTCACCCAGTTCGAGGCGCCCGACGCCCGACGCTTCGTGCCCAGCTTCGACGAGCCGAGCTACAAGGCGACCTTCACCCTCTCGGCGACCGTTCCCGCGGGCGACCTTGCGGTCAGCAACATGCCCGTGACGAGCGAAACGCCTGTCGACGGCGGCAAGAAGAAGGTGACCTTCCATATCTCGCCCAAAATGTCGTCCTACCTGCTCTTCTTCGCGACCGGCAATTTCGAGCGGCTCGCGGCGAAGAGCGACAGCGGCGCCGATGTCGGCATCGTGTCGCCCAAGGGATCGGGCGAGCAGGCGCGCTTCGCGCTAGACAGCCTCGGCCCCCTGCTCGGCTATTACAGCGATTATTTCGGCCAGCCCTATCCGCTGCCCAAGCTCGACAATGTCGCAGGCCCGGGCCAGTCGCAATTTTTCGGCGCGATGGAAAATTGGGGCGCGATCTTCACCTTCGAGCGCATCCTGCTCGACGATCCGAAGATCACGAGCGATGCGACGCGCCAGCAGATCTATTCAACGCAGGCGCACGAGGTCGCACACCAATGGTTCGGCGATCTCGTCACCATGGCGTGGTGGGACGACCTCTGGCTCAACGAAGGCTTCGCGAGCTGGATGGAAACCAAGGCGAGCGACCATTTCCACCCCGACTGGCAGCCTTTGCTCGACCGCGTCGATGGTCGCGAGCGCGCGATGGGGCTCGACGCTTTCGCGACGACGCACCCGATCGTCCAGACGATCCGCACGGTCGAGGATACCAACCAGGCGTTCGATGCGATCACCTACCAGAAGGGCGAAGCGGTCATCACGATGCTCGAATCCTACGCTGGCGAGGATGTGTGGCGCGAGGGGCTGCGCAACTACATGGAAAAGCATAAATATGCGAATACGCGCACCGACGATCTGTGGGGCGCGGTCGAAACGGCGGGCGCCAAGGGGCTGACGGCGATCGCGCATGATTTCACGAACCAGCCGGGCATTCCGCTGCTCCGCGTCGGCGGCGTGACCTGCGCGGGCGGCAACACGACCGTCGCGCTGACACAGAGTGAATTTTCCCGCGATCGCAAGCAGGGCATCGACGCCGAAAACCGCCGCTGGCAGGTGCCCGTCCTCGCGCGCGCCGGCGATGGTGCGGTCGCGCGGCAGGTGGTCGCGGGCGGGACGGGGACGTTGACCCTGCCCGGCTGCGGCCCGGTGCTGATCAACGCGGGCCAGGCTGGCTATTACCGCACTCTCTATTCGTCCGCTGCGCTGACCGCGCTTCGCACCGATTACGCAAAGCTGGCCCCAATCGACCAATTGGGGCTGCTCGGCGACAATTTCGCGCTCGCCTATGCCGGATACCAGCCGATGGGCGCGGCGCTCAACCTGTTGGCGGCGGTGCCCAAGGATGCCAACCAGAAGCTGCTCGGCGACGCCGCCGGGCGTTATGCGGCGCTCTACAAGCTGTTCGACGACCAGCCGGCGGTGCAGGAGCAGATCGCAGCGCGCGGCACCGCGGCGCTCGCCCCGGCGATGGGGCGGCTCGGCTTCGACGCCCGCGCCGACGAGCCCGCGCTCGACAGCATCCTGCGTTCGGAAACGCTCGGGGCGCTCGGGACGTTGGGCGATGCGGAGGTGCTCGCCGAAGCACGGCGCCGCTTCGCGCTGCTGGACAGCGATCCCGCCGCGCTCGACGGTCCGTTGAAATCGCGTTGGCTTGGCATCGTCGCGGCGAATGCGGGCAAGGCCGAATGGGACAAGCTGCGTGCCATGGCCAAGGCATCGAAATCGGCGGTCGAGCGCAGCACTTTCTATACATTGCTCGGGTCGGCGAAAGACGAAGCGCTTGCCAAGCGCGCACTCGCGCTCGCGCTAACCGACGAACCCGGCAAGACCGTCAGCGCCGCGATCATCGGCGCGGTCGCCGCCAACCATGCCGAACTGGCGGTCGATTTCGCGCAGGCCAATCAGGCCGCGGTCGACCGGCTCATCGACGCCTCGGCACGCGCCCGCTTCCTCGCAGGGCTCGCGGCTTCGTCGAACGATCCCGCGATGATCGCGAAGCTCGAGCGAATCGCGGCACCGCTGGCCGCCGATGTGCGCAAACCCTATGACAAGACGCTGGCGAGCCTGAAGGAACGCAGCGCCAGCCGCCCGCGCATCAAGCGCGAAGTCGAAAGCTGGCTGAAGGAAAAATAGGGCCATCCTTCTCCCGTCATCCCCGCCCTCGCGGGGTGACGAAGATTCTTATTCGGCGCGTTGCGGCACCCCGGCCGGCATCGCGCTTTCCCATTCGGCGCGCGCCTTGCGGATCATCACCTTCAACGCATCGGCGTGACACTGCCACGCCGTAGCCGTTTCGGGGGTCCACGCCGTGCCCGCCGCAACGGCCAGCACGTCGACCGTCATGTCGATGAAGGCATCATATTCGGCGATTGGCAGCGGCCCATCGGCGCGATGGGTGAAGACGAGTTCGGCGACGAGCGGCCACACCCAGCCCTCACCCTTCGCCAGCCCGAGCATCATCTGTAGCGTCTCGTCGGTCATCCGCCGCGATGAGGCCTCGACGATCATGAAGCTCGCGCGGCGATCGGGGAAGGCGGCGAAAAAGCGGTCGAACAGCGCGTGACGGATATCGACGCAGGCATCGGCGACGGCGGCGAGGCTCGCCTCCATCGCCGCGGCATCGGCGTCGTTCACTTGAACAGGCTGCCCAATATGCCGCGCATCAGCTGGCCGCCAAACTTGCCCGCGACCTGCCTGCCGAGGCTCGTCGCCGCCGAGCGCGCCGCCGACTGCATCATCTTCTCGGCCATCGAGGGTTTTGCCGCTTCGCGCGCGGCCGCCTTTTCAAGCCGGATGCGCTCGCGCTCCTCGGCCGCCTTGCGTTTCGCCTCTTCCTTCGCGGCGATCGCGGCCTGCTTGTCGGCTTCGGCTTGCGCTTTCGCCTCGATCGCAGCCGCCTGCGCCTGCTCGGCCTTGGCCGCGAGCAATTCCTCGGCGCTTTCGCGGTCGACGGGGGTGTCATATTTGCCCTCGACCGGAGAGATCGACTGGATGATCGCGCGTTCCTTGGCTTCCAAGGGCCCCGCGCGCGAACAGGGCGGCTTGATCAACGTGCGCTCGACCGGCGAGGGAGCGCCATCGGCCATCAGCAGCGATACAAGCGCTTCGCCGACCTTCAGCTCGGTGATCTCGCGCGCGACGTCGATCTTGGGATTGGGGCGGAAGGTTTCGGCGGCGGCCTTCACCGCTTTCTGATCGCGCGGGGTAAAGGCGCGGAGCGCATGCTGGACGCGGTTGCCGAGCTGGCCGGCGACCGCTTCGGGCACGTCGATCGGGTTCTGCGTCACGAAATAGACGCCGACACCCTTCGAGCGGATCAGGCGCACCACCTGCTCGATCTTTTCCGTGAGCGCGGGCGGCGCATCGTCGAAGAGCAGGTGCGCCTCGTCGAAGAAGAAGACGAGCTTCGGCTTGTCGGGATCGCCGACCTCGGGAAGCGTCTCGAACATCTCCGACAAGAGCCAGAGCAGGAAGGTCGCATAGAGCTTCGGGCTCGCCATCAATTTGTCGGCGGCGAGGATGTTGACATAGCCCCGGCCGCTCTCATCGGTGCGGATCATGTCCTGTATGTCGAGCGCGGGCTCGCCGAAGAAATGGTCGCCGCCCTGGCTTTCAAGCGTTAGCAACTGCCGCTGGATCGTGCCGACGGTGGCCTTCGAAACATTGCCATATTTGGTCGTGAGCTCATCAGCGTTTTCGGCGCACCAGGCGAGCATCGCCTGCAAGTCGCCCAGATCGAGCAGTAGCAGATTCTGCTCGTCGGCGATGCGGAAGGCGATCGCGAGGACGCCTTCCTGAACTTCGTTCAAGCCCATCAGCCGCGCGAGCAGCAGCGGACCCATTTCGGAGATGGTGGTGCGGATCGGGTGCCCCTGCTCGCCGAACAGGTCCCAGAAGATCACCGGATTGTCGCGATAAGTCCATGTCGTGTCGCCGATTTCGGCGGCACGCTTCGAAAAGGGTTCATGGACCTTCGCCGTCGGGCTGCCCGCCATCGCCATACCGGCGAGGTCGCCCTTCACATCGGCGACAAACACCGGGACGCCAACAGCCGAAAAACCCTCGGCGAGCCCCTGCAAGGTCACCGTCTTGCCGGTGCCGGTGGCGCCGGCGATCAGCCCGTGACGGTTTGCGCGTTTGAGTACTAGCGACTGGCGTGGCCCGTCGGCCGCTCCGCCGCCGCCAAGGCCGATATAGATTTCGCTCACCGCGCTGCCGTCGCTCACCCACTGTCCTCCATTCGAAAGCCTTTCCCAAGGTCTAGAGCGGGGGGCGGGGACAGGCAATCGGCAAACGGGCGGTGGGTGGCGGCACGGGTGGCGGGCCGGGTTTCCTGAAGAAAAAGCCCCGCCGGATCGCTCCGGCGGGGCTCGTTTCTGTCGGCCAAAGGCGTAAGGAAGCTTATTCCTCGCCGTCGCCTTCGGCGCGCTCTTCGACCATCACGTCGGCTTCACCCGACGAGCTCCCCTGGACGGCGCCCAGCGGATCGTCGCCCATCGCGGCTTCGGGGCCTTGCGCCAGTTCGGCTTCATGCTCTTCGGCGGCGGTCGTCGGCGCGATCAGATGCTCCTGATTCGCGGCGCGCATGGCGGCGCGAAGCGCGGCGTCCTTCGACGAAGCGGTGACGCGGACGCGGTTCATGGCAGCGCCGGTACCCGCCGGGATGAGGCGGCCGACGATGACATTTTCCTTGAGGCCCTGCAGCGAGTCGATCTTGCCCTGCACCGAAGCTTCGGTGAGGACGCGGGTCGTCTCCTGGAAGGAGGCGGCCGAGACGAAGCTGCGCGTTTGCAGCGACGCCTTGGTGATCCCGAGCAGGACCGGACGGCCCTCCGCGGGAACGCCGTTTTTAGGCAGCTTGGCGTTATATTCCATCATCTCCAGATAATCGAGCTGCTCGCCCGGCAGCAACGTGGTGTCGCCGCCGTTCGTGATCTCGACCTTCTGCAGCATCTGGCGAACGATCACCTCGATGTGCTTGTCGTTGATCTTCACGCCCTGCAATCGATAGACTTCCTGGATTTCGGCGACCAGATATTCGGCCAGCGCCTCGACGCCCATGACGTCCAGAATGTCGTGCGGGTTCGGCGAGCCCGAAATCAGCGCGTCGCCGCGCTTGACCATGTCGCCTTCCTGCACTTCCAGAACCTTCGACTTGGGGATCAGGTACTCGATCGGATCGCCTTCTTCCGGAACGATCGCAATCTTGCGCTTCGCCTTGTAATCCTTGACGAATTCAATGCGGCCGCTGATCTTTGCGATAACGCTGTTGTCCTTCGGAATGCGCGCTTCGAACAGCTCGGCAACACGCGGCAGACCGCCGGTGATGTCGCGCGTCTTCGACGCTTCGCGGCTGACACGCGCCAGAACGTCGCCCGCCTGCACTTCCTGACCGTCCTCGACCGACAGCATCGTGCCGACCGCGAGCAGGTAGCGCGCGGCTTCGCCCGACTGGTCGTCGAGCAGGGTCAGGCGCGGCTGGAGGTCTTCCTTCTTGGCGCGGCCCGCCGAACGATATTCGATCACGACGCGCTGGGCGATACCCGTCGCTTCGTCGACCTGTTCGACCAGCGTCTTGCCGTCGGCAAGATCCTGATACTTCACGACGCCCTGCTTTTCGGTGATCAGCGGCATGGTGAACGGATCCCATTCGGCAATCCGGTCGCCCTTCTTCACCTTCTCGCCATCCTTGTGCAGGATCTGCGCACCATAGGGCAGCTTGTGCGACGCGCGTTCGCGGCCTTCGCTGTCGATGATGGCGATTTCGCCCGAACGCGACAGCGCCAGACGGCGGCCGCGCTGGTCGACGATCGTCGCCATGTCGCGATATTCGATCGTGCCGTCCGAAATCGCTTCGGCGTTCGACTGTTCGTTCACCTGCGCCGCACCGCCGATGTGGAAGGTACGCATCGTCAGCTGCGTGCCGGGCTCACCGATCGACTGCGCGGCGATAACGCCGACAGCTTCACCGATGTTGACCGGCGTGCCGCGGGCCAGGTCGCGGCCATAGCATTTGCCGCAAACACCCAGCGTCGCTTCGCAGACCAGCGGCGAACGGATCTTGACCGACTGGACTTCGGCGTCCTCGATCCGCTGCGTCGTCGGTTCGTCGAGCAGCGTGCCCACCGGAGCGATGACATTGCCGTCCTTGTCGACGACGTCTTCGAGCGTCGTACGGCCAAGGATGCGTTCACCCAGCGAGGCGATCGTCGAACCGCCCTGGATGATCGCGCGCATTTCCATGCCGCGGGTCGTGCCGCAATCTTCCTCGATCACGACGCAGTCCTGCGACACGTCGACCAGACGGCGGGTCAGGTAACCCGAGTTCGCCGTCTTGAGCGCCGTATCGGCCAGACCCTTACGCGCACCGTGGGTCGAGTTGAAATACTCGAGAACGGTCAGGCCTTCCTTGAAGTTCGAGATGATCGGCGTTTCGATGATCTCGCCCGACGGCTTGGCCATCAGGCCGCGCATACCGGCGAGCTGCTTCATCTGCGCCTGCGAACCACGGGCACCCGAGTGCGCCATCATATAGATGGAGTTGATCGGGGCCAGACGGCCGTCGGGCAGCTTCGGCGTCGCACGGATTTCGTCCATCATGGCGTTCGCCACCTTGTCGCCGCACTGCGACCAGGCGTCGATCGCCTTGTTGTACTTTTCCTGCTGCGTGATCAGGCCGTCCTGATACTGCTGCTCGAAATCCTTCACCAGCGCGCGGGTTTCGTCGACCATGCCTTCCTTCGACGCCGGAATGATCATGTCATCTTTGCCGAACGAGATGCCCGCCTTGAACGCGTTGCGGAAGCCCAGCGCCATGATAGCGTCGGCGAACAGCACGGTCTCTTTCTGGCCGGTGTGACGATAGACCTGGTCGATCACGTCGCCGATTTCCTTCTTGGTCAGAAGGCGGTTGACGACGTCGAAGGGCACCGTGTGCGACTTCGGCAGGCATTCGCCGATCAGCATGCGGCCCGGAGTGGTCTCAAAACGCTTGAGATACTCGTTGCCCTGCTCGTCGGTCTGCGGAACGCGGCTGATGACCTTGGTGTGCAGCGTCACCGAACCGGTGAACAGCGCCTGGTGCACTTCGGCCATGTCGGCGAGCAGCATGCCCTCGCCCGGTTCGCCTTCGCGCTCCAGCGAGAGATAATAGAGACCAAGGACCATGTCCTGCGACGGAACGATGATCGGCTTGCCGTTCGCGGGGCTGAGGATGTTGTTCGTCGACATCATCAGCACGCGCGCTTCCAGCTGCGCCTCAAGGCTCAGCGGGACGTGAACGGCCATCTGGTCGCCGTCGAAGTCGGCGTTGAACGCGGCGCAGACCAGCGGGTGAAGCTGGATCGCCTTGCCCTCGATCAGCACGGGCTCGAACGCCTGGATGCCGAGGCGGTGAAGCGTCGGGGCGCGGTTCAGCAGGACCGGGTGCTCGCGAATGACTTCGTCGAGGATGTCCCAGACTTCCTTGCGTTCCTTTTCGACCCACTTCTTCGCCTGTTTCAGGGTCATCGACAGACCCTTGGCGTCGAGGCGCGCATAGATGAACGGCTTGAACAGTTCGAGCGCCATCTTCTTCGGCAGGCCGCACTGGTGCAGCTTGAGTTCGGGGCCGGTCACGATAACCGAACGGCCCGAATAGTCGACGCGCTTGCCGAGCAGGTTCTGGCGGAAGCGGCCCTGCTTGCCCTTGAGCATATCGGACAGCGACTTCAGCGGACGCTTGTTGGCACCGGTGATCGTGCGGCCGCGGCGGCCGTTGTCGAACAGCGCATCGACGGCTTCCTGCAGCATGCGCTTTTCGTTGCGGACGATGATGTCCGGCGCGCGCAGCTCCATCAGGCGCTTCAGGCGGTTGTTGCGGTTAATCACGCGACGGTAAAGGTCGTTAAGGTCGCTTGTAGCGAAGCGGCCACCGTCGAGCGGCACCAGCGGGCGCAGTTCGGGCGGGATCACGGGGACGACCTCCAGGATCATCCATTCGGGACGGTTACCCGAATCAATGAAGCTTTCGACAACCTTCAGGCGCTTGATGATCTTCTTGGGCTTGAGCTCCGACTTCGTAGTCGCGAGCTCTTCCATCAGGTCGACGCGTTCCTGCTCCAGATCGAGATTTTCGAGGAGCACGCGGATCGCCTCGGCGCCGATGCCGGCGCTGAATGCGTCTTCGCCATATTCGTCCTGCGCGTCGAGCAGTTCGTCTTCGGTCAGAAGCTGGAACTTCTCGAGCGGGGTCAGGCCGGGCTCAAGGACGATATAGGCCTCGAAATAGAGGACGCGCTCGAGCTGCTTCAGCTGCATGTCGAGCAGCAGGCCGATGCGCGACGGCAGCGATTTCAGGAACCAGATGTGCGCGACGGGCGCGGCGAGCTCGATGTGGCCCATGCGCTCGCGGCGGACTTTCGTGACCGTGACTTCGACACCGCATTTTTCGCAGACGATGCCCTTGTATTTCATGCGCTTATACTTGCCGCACAGGCATTCATAATCCTTGATCGGACCAAAGATGCGCGCGCAGAACAGGCCGTCACGCTCGGGCTTGAACGTGCGATAGTTGATCGTTTCGGGCTTCTTGATCTCGCCGAACGACCACGAGCGGATACGCTCGGGGCTCGCGATGCCGATCTTGATCATGTCGAAGGTTTCGGGCTTCGCCACCGGGTTCATGAAATTGGTAAGCTGGTTCATAATCTTGCTCCACTCTTCCCCCCTCGCCGCAGGCGAAGGGGGTGAGGAAAAATTTTACTCGGCGGCTTCGGGAAGGGCGTCGGGACCTTCATCGGGATCTTCTTCCGCATAGGAAGACAGTTCGACATTGAGGCCCAGCGAGCGCATTTCCTTGACGAGCACATTGAAGCTTTCGGGAATGCCGGCCTCGAAGGTGTCATCGCCCTTGACGATCGCTTCGTAAACCTTGGTGCGGCCGATCACGTCGTCGGACTTCACCGTCAGCATTTCCTGGAGCGTGTACGCCGCGCCATAGGCCTGGAGCGCCCACACCTCCATTTCCCCGAAGCGCTGGCCGCCGAACTGCGCCTTACCGCCCAGCGGCTGCTGGGTGACGAGGCTGTAGGGGCCGATCGAACGCGCGTGGATCTTGTCGTCGACGAGGTGGTGGAGCTTCAGCATATAGATGTAGCCCACGGTCACCTTGCGGTCGAACTTGTCGCCGGTGCGGCCGTCGTAGAGGTCCGACTGACCCGATTCATCCAGCCCAGCGAGGGTCAGCATGTTCGACACGTCGGCTTCCTTCGCGCCATCGAACACCGGGGTCGCGAACGGCACGCCGACACGGAGGTTATCGGCCAGTTCGACGATGCTGTCGGCATCGCGCGACTTGATGTCCTCGGCATATTCGGCGCCATAGACATGTTCGAGCGCATCGCGCACGGCTTCGGGCATCTGCCCGCCGACCGCGTCGGGATTGGCGTCGCGCCATTCGTCGAGCGCCTGCGTGACCTGACGGCCCAGACCGCGCGAAGCCCAGCCAAGGTGGGTTTCGAGGATCTGACCGACGTTCATGCGCGACGGCACGCCGAGCGGGTTCAGCACGATATCGACATGCGTCCCGTCTTCGAGGAACGGCATGTCCTCGTTCGGCAGGATGCGGCTGATGACGCCCTTGTTTCCGTGACGGCCGGCCATCTTGTCGCCCGGCTGCAGCTTGCGCTTTACCGCGACGAAGACCTTGACCATCTTGAGCACACCCGGGGCGAGCTCGTCGCCGCGCTGCAGCTTCTCGACGCGATCTTCATACTTCGCGTTGATCCGCTTGATCGCGTCGTCATACTGCGCCTTGATCGCTTCCAATGCGGTCTGCGCATTGTCTTCGACAACCGCCAGTTTCCACCAGTCGGCGCGGTCGAGTTCGATCAGCATCTCTTCGGTGACGACGTCGCCCTTCTTCAGGCCCTTCGGTACCGCGCTGGTCGTCTGGCCGATCAGCAGGTCCTTGAGGCTCGAGAAGGTCGCACGGTTGAGGATCGCGCGCTCGTCGTCGGCATCCTGCTTCAGACGCTCGATCTCTTCGCGTTCGATCGCGATCGCGCGTTCGTCCTTGTCGATGCCGTGACGGTTGAAGACGCGGACCTCGACGACCGTGCCCGACACGCCCGGCGGCAGGCGGAGCGAGGTGTCGCGCACGTCGCTGGCCTTTTCGCCGAAGATCGCGCGCAGCAGCTTTTCTTCCGGCGTCATCGGCGATTCACCCTTGGGGGTGATCTTGCCGGCCAGAATGTCGCCCGGGCCGACTTCGGCGCCGATGTACACGATGCCCGCTTCGTCGAGGTTGCGCAGCGCTTCCTCGCCGACGTTCGGAATGTCGCGCGTGATGTCCTCGGGGCCAAGGCGCGTGTCGCGCGCGGTGACTTCGAATTCCTCGATGTGGATCGAGGTGAAGACGTCGTCCTTCACGATGCGTTCGGAAATGAGGATCGAGTCCTCATAATTGTAGCCGTTCCACGGCATGAACGCGACGAGCACATTCTTGCCGAGCGCCAGTTCGCCAAGCTCGGTCGAAGGACCGTCGGCGATGATGTCGCCGGCGCGGACGACATCGCCCACCTTCACCAGCGGACGCTGGTTGATGCAGGTGTTCTGGTTCGAACGCTGGAACTTCTGCAGGCGATAGATGTCGACGCCCGACTTGCCGGGTTCGACCATGTCGGTCGCACGGATGACGATACGCGTCGCATCGACCTGGTCGATCACGCCCCCGCGGCGCGCCGCGATCGCCGCGCCCGAATCGCGCGCAACCGTTTCTTCCATGCCGGTGCCGACGACGGGTGCCTCGGCGCGAAGCAGCGGCACAGCCTGACGCTGCATGTTCGAGCCCATGAGCGCGCGGTTGGCGTCATCGTTTTCGAGGAAGGGGATCAGCGAGGCCGCGACCGAAACGAGCTGCTTCGGCGACACGTCCATCAGCGTGATCTGATCGCGCGGGGCCATCAGGAACTCGCCGGCTTCGCGCGCCGAGATCAGTTCGTCGATGAAGCTGCCGTCGGGGTTCAAATCGGCGTTCGCCTGCGCGACCGTGTGCTTCGACTCTTCCATCGCCGACAGATAGACGACTTCGTTCGTGACCTTGCCATCGACGATGCGGCGGTACGGGGTCTCGATGAAGCCGTATTTGTTGACGCGCGCAAAGGTCGCGAGGCTGTTGATCAGACCGATGTTCGGGCCTTCGGGCGTTTCGATCGGACAGATACGGCCATAATGGGTCGGGTGAACGTCGCGGACTTCAAAGCCCGCGCGTTCGCGGGTCAGACCGCCCGGCCCGAGCGCCGACACGCGGCGCTTGTGGGTGACTTCGGACAGCGGGTTGGTCTGGTCCATGAACTGCGAGAGCTGCGACGAACCGAAAAATTCGCGCACCGCGGCGACCGCCGGCTTCGCGTTGATGAGGTCGTTCGGCATCACCGTCGACACGTCGACCGACGACATGCGCTCCTTCACCGCGCGTTCCATGCGGAGCAGGCCGACGCGATACTGGTTTTCGAGCAGCTCGCCGACCGAACGGACCCGGCGGTTGCCGAGATTGTCGATATCGTCGATCTCGCCCTTGCCGTCCTTCAGGTTCACCAGCTCCTTGACGACCGCAAGGATGTCTTCGCTGCGCAGCGTGGTGACCGTGTCCTCGGCGTCGAGGCCAAGGCGCATGTTGAGCTTGACGCGGCCGACCGCCGACAGGTCGTAGCGCTCGCTGTCGAAGAACAGGCCGCCGAACAAGGCTTCAGCGGTTTCGCGCGTCGGCGGTTCGCCGGGGCGCATCACGCGGTAGATGTCGCTCAGCGCCTGGTCGCGATCCTCGGCCTTGTCGGCTTTCAGCGTGTTGCGGATCCAGGGGCCGGTGTTGTTATGGTCGATGTCGAGCAGCACGAGCTTGTCGATGCCCGCAGCGTCGATCTTTTCGAGATTGTCGGCCGACACTTCGTCGCCGGCTTCGATATAGATCTCGCCGGTCGACTCGTTGATCAGGTCATAGGCGCTGTAACGGCCGAAGATTTCCTCGGTCGGGATCAGCAGCGTGTCGAGACCGTCCTTCGCAGCCTTGTTGGCCAGGCGCGGGCTGATCTTGTGGCCGGCGGCGAAGACGACTTCGCCGGTCTTGGCGTCCACCACGTCGAACGCGGGCTTCGATCCGCGCCAGTTTTCGACGACGAAGGGCACTTTCCAGCCGTTTTCGGCGCGCTCGAAGACGAGACGGTCATAAAAATGGTTGAGGATTTCCTCGCCCGACATGCCCAGCGCGTAAAGCAGGCTGGTGACCGGCAGCTTGCGCTTGCGGTCGATACGGACGTTGACGATGTCCTTGGCGTCGAATTCGAAGTCGAGCCACGAACCGCGATACGGAATGACGCGCGCGGCGAACAGGAACTTGCCCGACGAGTGGGTCTTGCCGCGGTCATGGTCGAAGAGCACACCCGGCGAACGGTGCATCTGCGACACGATGACGCGCTCGGTGCCGTTGACGAAGAAGGTGCCGTTCTCGGTCATGAGCGGCATGTCGCCCATGTAAACGTCCTGCTCCTTGATATCGAGAACCGAGCGCGTGTCGGTTTCGCTGTCGACTTCAAAGACGATCAGGCGCAGCGTGACCTTCATCGGCGCTGCATAGGTGATGCCGCGCTGACGGCATTCCTCGACATCGTACTTCGGCGCTTCGAGTTCGTAATGGACGAAATCGAGCTCGGCGGTGCCGGCGAAATCGCGGATCGGGAAAACGCTGCGCAGCGTTTTTTCGAGCCCCGAAACATAGCCGACCGACGGATCCGAGCGCAGGAACTGTTCATAGGATTCGCGCTGCACCTCTATGAGGTTGGGCATCTCCACCGCTTCGTGGATGTTGCCGAACAGCTTGCGGATTCGCTTGCTTGCGGTTGCTTCGAGGGCCTTGCCCACCGACTTCGCCTTGGTCGCCATAAGTGATTGTCTCGCCTTAAGAAAATAGCTCGCGAGCGCAGGTAGAGACGCAAAAAGGCCGCGACGAACCGTTGCCGGTTTACCGCAGCTTTCCAACGCATCTCGAAATCCCTGCCGCCCTATCCGTACAGCCCGTTGCGCAAAGTCAGGCTCTATCTCGGACGGTGGGGTGTGGACGCAATATAGGATTGGGCCCGCCGGGTGTCAACGGCGTCGCCCGGTCGCCAAAGTGCAGCAATTTCGCAACACTGCTGACACGAACGTCAGCGCGGTGCATTTCCGCGATTGATCGCGCGCGCGCGCGCAGCCAAAGAACGCTGGTTTTCCGCTCTCCCATCGTCAACTCTATTTTCAGGAAGCTCGCCATGCGCCACTTTCCTTCCGCTACCGCTATAAGTTTCGCTCTTGCTGCGGCCGCATGGGCCGCGCCGGCCGCCGCACAGGACGCATCCGTCGCTCCCGCCGCCGAAGCAGACAGCGGTCTCGGCGACATCGTCGTCACCGCGCAACGCCGCGAGGAAAGCCTTCAGGACGTGCCGGTTTCGGTCAGCGTGCTGTCGGGCGATACGCTCGGCGCGATCACCTCGACCGGCGCCGACGTCCGCGTGCTCGCGGGCCGCGTCCCCAGCCTCAACATCGAAAGCTCGTTCGGGCGCACCTTTCCCCGCTTCTATATCCGTGGGCTCGGCAACACCGATTTCGACCTCAACGCGTCGCAGCCGGTCAGCCTCGTCTATGACGACGTCGTCCTCGAAAACCCGATCCTCAAGGGTTTCCCGATCTTCGACCTCGACCGCGTCGAGGTCCTCCGCGGGCCGCAGGGCACGCTGTTCGGCCGCAACACGCCGGCAGGCATCGTCAAGTTCGACACCGTCAAGCCCGGCAAGACCGGCGGCTACGCCCGCGCCTCCTATGGCCGCTATGGCACCACGCAGGTCGAGGTCGCGGCGGGCGCCGCCGACGACAGCGGCTTCTCGGTCCGCCTCTCGACCCTGTTCCAGCACCGCGACAATTGGGTCGACAATATCGCGACGACCAAGAAGGACGATCTTGGCGGCTATGACGACATCGCCGCGCGCCTCCAGCTGCAATATGAAAATGGCCCCTTCACCGGCCGCGTGACCGGGCAGGTCCGCGTCTATGACGGCTCGGCGATCATCTTCCGCGCCAATACGCAGCTGCCGGGCAGCAACAAGCTCGTCGGCCTCGGCGGCGCGGGCACCGAATTCGAACGCGACAAGGTGTGGCAGGACGGGCTGAACTTCCAGAAGCTCAACACCTATAACGCCGCGCTCAACCTCGAATATGATTTCGGCGCGGTGACCGCTTATTCGATCACCTCCTACTGGAACGGCAATTTCAAGAGCCGGGGCGACATCGACGGCGGCTTCGGCGCGGTTTTCCTGCCCGAATCGGGTCCGGGACTTATCCCCTTCCAGGCGCAGAGCCAGGACAATGTGCCGAGCCTCGACCAGTTCACGCAGGAAATCCGCATCGCGTCGAACAACAGCGGCGGGCTCGGCTATCAGTTCGGCGCCTTCTACTTCGACGAAAAGCTCGACATTTCGAGCTTCGAATTCGGCGGTCCGACCGACGCGACCCCGTCGGCGATCGCGATCCAGCGCCAGGACAGCGAGGCTTACGGCCTCTTCGGCTCGGTCAATTATGAATTCGACAATGGCTTCAAGTTGCAGGCCGGCGCGCGCTACAACCACGACACGCGCGATTTCGTCGCGTCGCGCCCGGTCGAGACGCGCCCCGACTTCGTGGTCAACCCGAACACACCGGTCCCGCCGCAGGCCGCACGGGTCAAGGGCAAGCTGCTGACCTGGGACGCCAGCGCGACCTATGACGCGTCGGACGCGCTGACGCTCTATGCCCGCGTCGCACGCGGCTATCGCGCGCCGTCGGTGCAGGGCCGCCTGACCTTCGCGCGGACGATCTCGACCGCCGACCAGGAAGAGACGATGTCCTATGAAGCGGGGATCAAGACCGCTTTCCTCGACGACCGCGTCCGCTTCAACCTCACCGGCTATTTCTTCGACACCAAGGATCTTCAGCTGACCGCCGTCGGTGGCACCGCGAACGTCGCGAGCCTGCTCAACGTCGATGCCAAGGGCCATGGTATCGAGGCCGAACTGCAAGCGGCGCCTGCAGGCGGGCTGACCTTCTCGATCGGCGGCGCCTGGAACGTCGCCGAAATCGACGACGCCAATGCCTTCGTCGCGGGCTGCGGTTCGGCGACGCCGTGCACCGTGCTCGACCCGCAGCGCCCGGGAAGCCCCGGCATCTTCTCGATCGACGGCAACCAGCTGCCGCAGTCGCCGAAATGGACGCTGAACTGGACCGCCGGCTATGAAATCCCCGTCGGCGACGGCGCCATCTATGCCTTTACCGACTGGTATTATCGTTCGAAGGTCCAGTTCTTCCTCTATCGCTCGGTCGAATTTTCGGACGACAAGATGATCGAGGGCGGGCTGCGTGTCGGCTATCGCACCGATCGCTTCGACGTCGCGGGCTTCGTGCGCAACATCACCAATGATGAATCGCCGACCGGCGGCATCGATTTCAACAACCTGACCAGCTACGTCAACGAACCCCGTATCTGGGGCGTCGAGGCCGGCTTCAAATTCTGACCAAAGCTCCCGGCCCGCGCGGATCCAAAGCCGCACGGGCCGGGCTTCGCATCACGATCCTTCCATGTTATCACGGACATGAAACCCGCCTGATGCAGGAGTCGATGATGATCCGTTTGTCCGCCAGCCTGATCGCGCTCACCCTGTTTTCCGCCGGCGCCGCGGCGCAAGGCATCGATATCAATTCGGCCGCGACCATCGGCTCCAACAGCTCCGGAGAATATGTCCGGGCCTTTCCTGCGCTTCGCGACAACAGCCCCAAAGCCATCCTCGCGCGGCTCGACAGGCTTTGCGCCAGCGAGCGGTCTTCCGACCAGCAGCGCTGCGAAAAGGCGTGGCGCGTGATCAATCGGGCCCATGCCGATCTGCAGGCTCGCCGCGCAGCCGAAGCCGCCGCCGCAAGCCACGGCGTCTCGAACTAGGAAGAACGGAAGCTAGGCGACGGGCCCGACACGTTCGTCGGGTTCGAGCCGGATCAGCGGGCGCGCGCGGCCCGTCATCCGGGCGAACAGCCGCGGGATGAAAGCGTTGGCCTGCGCCCAGTTCCAATAGGCGACATAAGCGGGATCGGCGAGGAGATGCTTCTCCTCGGTCTTGGCGCGCCAGTAATAGATGCCGCTGACCAGCCCGAGCAACGCGACATTGCGCGCGCCCTCGACCCAGCCGCCCGCGGTCACGAGAAAGGGCAGCGAGCCGATCCACCAAGTCATATTCTTTGAAATATAGGCTGGATGACGGGTGTATTTATACGGACCGTGCGTGATGACGCCGCGGTGCGTCAGATTCGAAAAGCGGATGCCGAACGCCATCGTCGCCCAGCTATAGACCGCGGTGAGCAGCACCAGCGCAATACCCCAGGCGATCAGCAGCCCCTCGTGCCCGGCGAGCCAATAACCCCAGTCGGAGCCATTGACCTGATAGTCGAGCGGGCCCCCGTTCATCAGGATGAAGGGCGGATAGCAGACGAGCGCCGCGACCCACGCCATGCCATAGGGGTTGGCGGTGCGAATATGCGCGTCGAGCGGCTTCAGGGTCAGGATATAGCCGACCGTCGCAATGTGGACATCGACCAGATAGAGGAAATTGATCGACCACAGCCCGGTTAAATAGGGATTTGCGGTGACCTCGCTGATCGGCACGGTGACCAGCGCCGAAAAATTGCCCGGAACGATCGAGAGCATGAAGGCGGTGAAAAAGCCCTTCACCGCCCAAGCGCGTAGATGATGCGCGATCGCCCTGCCATCGACCGGCTGCCCGGCTGCGATCAGCCAACGCCCGAATTGCCAGCAGCCGTCGCGCGGCTCGATCATGCGGCGATCGAGCCACAGCATATAGGGGACCGAGACGAGGAGCAGCCACGGCGCCACGGTTTCGAGCAGGTTCATCGAAAAGGCGTAATTGCCCTCCCAATAATAGCGCATCGTCGCATAGATCAGCGCGATCAGGCCCCATGTCGCCCACATTCCGGCGAGCTTGGTCAGACTGATGTCGAGCGTTTCGCGCCACGGACGGCGCTGCGACCAGTCGATTCCGGTCGACGGATTGCGATGCACCTTGTCGACAAAAACCGACCACAGCACCATCGGCACGCCGCAGGCGAGCACGCTCGCAATCGCCGAATTCGGTCCGCTCATCGACCCGCGCGATCCCCAGTCGATGCCAAGGAAAGCCGCGATTTCGGGCGCGAACCGTGCGATGAGCAAATAGCTAACCAGCCCCGCTAGCCCGACGATGCCGACCCCGGCGCTGACCGCCGAAGGCGGGCGCGCGGCGGCTGGCGCGGACGCGTCGCGCGGCGATTCGTTCGGGACGGGGGAATCGGATTCGGCCATGATATTCACCCGCTTAGCGCTAGCCAAAAATGGTAAGCAAGCCGTCAATATAAAAGGCCGATTCGGCGGCCGAATCCCGCCAAATTGGCAGTATTCACCCAAGTTGACACCGTTCACCGCGCGATGGTTTCGATTCAACCCGACTCGGGGTCCAAAGATTCGCTTGGGCCGGATCGGCCTGATAAGGCGCGCATCAATCGGGGCGGAGGGCTCCACAAAACAAACAAGATGGGGTCGCCACTTGTCGTCGAAAACAACGGGCCTGCGCGATCTGCGCCAGCGCGTCTCTGCGCTGTTTCAGGACCATGAAATCTTCGTTCGCACGCACGGCCATGTCCGATTCCTGCGTGTTAGTGCCGTCTGGCAGAAACGCGTCGCGCTGATCGCCGGCCTTGTGCTGCTCGCTTGGGCAGGCACCATGCTCGCCGTAGTGATCAACCAGCTGCTTACCGTCGACGAGCGTGCCGCCGTCGCGCAGCAGCAAGCCGCTGCGGCGGCGGGAGAGGCGCGTATCGCAAAATATCGTGATCGCGTTGCCGAAACCGCCGCCGATCTCGAAGAACGTCAGGCGCTTCTCGAAAGCGTTGCAGAGACCCATTTCGGGATCGATCCGGCCGCGATGCCCGCCGAACCGGCGACGCAGCAGTCCGGCGGGCATACCGCCGTTCCGGCCGAACCGGTGAAGACCAGCGCGATCGACCCGAACCTGCCGCCCGAAGCGCAGATCCTCGCGCGGGTCGCAGCGCGACAGGAAGCCTTCGCGGCGCGCCTTCTCGCCGCGGTCAAGGGCCGTGCGGCGAAAGCCGAAACCGCGGTCGCGGCGCTCGGCCTCAACCCCGATTCGCTCGTCCGCAATGCCGCGGCCGGGCGCGGTGGTCCGTTCATCCCCTATCGCGGTCGCATGGGCAAGGCGAAGGCGCTGGGCGCCAGCTTCGCGGCGCTCGACAACGCGCTGTTCCGAATGGAAGTGCTCGAACGCACGCTCGTCGCGGTTCCGTCGGGCAACCCCGCCAATGTGCTGATGATGTCGTCGGGCTTTGGTTATCGCAGCGATCCTTTCACCGGCGCGGGCGCGATGCACGCCGGGCTCGACTTCCGCGGTCCGATCGGTACCCCGATCCTCGCCGCGGCGCCGGGGCGCGTCAGCTTCGTCGGCCAGAAATCCGGCTATGGCAATGTCGTCGAGGTCGATCATGGCCAGGGCATCCTGACCCGCTACGCGCACCTTTCCGGTTTCACGACCAAGGTTGGCACGCAGGTCACCGCCGGCCAGCAGATCGCCAAAATGGGCTCTACCGGCCGCTCGACCGGCAGCCACCTGCATTTCGAAGTCCGCCTGAACGGCGAAGCGGTCAATCCACGCAGATTCCTGGAGGCAAAAGCCGATGTTCTCGAAGTCAAAGCCGACGCCCGACAGCGAGTCGGTTCCGTCGCTGCCGTCCGCGGTGCCCGCTAAGATGGCGACCGGCGCGCGTCATACGACCTTTTCGATCCTGGGATCGGACGTCGTCGTCACCGGCAATGTGGCGGCCAGTGTCGACCTGCACGTCGATGGCAAGATCGAGGGCGACCTCAAATGCGCCAACCTCGTCCAGGGCGAAGCGAGCGAGATCAAGGGTGCGGTGACCGCCGAAACCGCGAAAATCGCGGGGCTGCTCGACGGGTCGATCGAAGCCAAGACGCTGATCGTCCATGCGACCGCGCGGATCACAGGCGACGTCGTCTATGAGAGCATCACGATCGAAAATGGCGGCAAGGTCGACGGCAAGCTCAGCCATCGCCGCCATGGCGCAATGACGGCAAAGGCGCCGCCGCCGCTTGAAGTCGTCGAAAACAAGTCGGTGGCACTCTGATCGGAGCCGCGCACAGGCGCGGCGACGATCATTTCGACACGGCGATCTCGCGGCCGGATGGCAAGCCGGCGCTGTTCTGGTGTCGCTGGACGGCGACCCTGTTCCGGCCGCCGCGCTTGGCATCGTAAAGGGCCTCGTCGGCAAGACGGTAGAGCTGCTTGAAATCGCACGCCGGGCGCACTTCGGCGACCCCGACGCTCGCGGTCACCAACCGCTCGCCCACGGCCTCGCTATGATCGCACGCGGCGATTCCGCGCCGGATACTCTCGGCGAAGCGGCCGAGGATGATGCCCTCCATTCCGATCGTCAGCAGACCGAACTCTTCGCCCCCGAGTCGCGCGACGGTACACATCGGACCTTCCCAGCGCTCGATCCGGCGGCCGATGCCGCACAGCACCACGTCGCCCGCATCATGGCCGTAGATATCGTTGATCGACTTGAAGCGGTCGATATCGACGAGCAGCAGCGCAGCCGGCAGATTATCCGTGCGCGCACGATCGAGCAGCGGCGTCACGCTGTCGATGAAGCCGCGGCGATTGGGCAAGCCCGTCAGCGGATCGCGCCGCGCCAGCCGCTGCGCCTGCGCTTCGGCATCGCGTGCATGGTCGCGCTCGATCCGCAGGTGAGCAAGCCGGCGCGTCGCCGCGGCGGCGAGCCACAGCGCCTGCCACGTCGCGGCGACAAGCACGACGAGCTTTGACCCGCCACCCCAGAAGCCGTCCTCGACATCGACGATGTGGATGAATGCCAGCACCGCCATGGGCAACCCCCAGGCGCCGAGGAAATCGCGCGCCTCGATCGACCCGCGCCGCCAAGCCCAGCCGAGATAGGCGACGACCGCGACAAGGTCGGCGATGACGAGGAGTCCGAGCAGATCTGCCAGTCCGGCAAGGCTGCCGCCCCGGATGAGCGCCAGCGGAACACCCGCGAGGCCGACGCCGACCCCGAAAAACAGCGCTGTCCTCCGGAGTCCCTTGGGCACGGTGCCGCGTTCGACCGCGGTGACCGCGCTCGCGGTCGCAACAGCGATGGCGAGGCAGGCGAGGAAAGTGCCAGCCTGTGCCGTCACAGCCCCCGCCATCGCAGGCACGAGCGCCAGATGCGCCTGCGACCAGAGCGTACCCCAGAGCAACATCGTCGCCGCCCAGGCCGCCTGCCAGGCGAGATATTGGCGGCGCACCGCGACCGCGAGCGACATGCTGTAAATGCAGCTGACGAGCAGCAGGGTCAGCGCGGCGCCGACCGCCGCCGCCATGCCCGCCGATTGCATTCCCGCCTCGTCCTTCGAGACGATCCGCGCCTGCACGAACCGGTGCCCCGAAATTCCGTCGAAGCGCATTGTCACCGCCGTGAGCGCCGCACCGCGGGCAGGTGCTTCGAACAATATCTGTCCGCCAGCGCGCCAGTGCGAACCGAAATCGCCGCTGCGCACCTGCTGCCAGCGCGTCGCGCCGTCGGCATAGGAAAAGCCGACCGCGAGTCGGTCGAAGCGCGAATTGTGGACCATCAGCGCCAGACCACGATGCGGCCCCGAGCCGTCGATCGGGGTACGAAGCCACAGGCTCCCCTGCTGATAAGCTGTCGGCGTTCCGCGGCACGAAAAGCGAAGCCCGGTCATGGCATCGTCGCCCAGCCCGGCGCTGCTCACCGCGTGACAGAGGTCGCGCTCGACGTCGAGCGCCCGTCCATGCGCCGGCACCGCCATCAGGCCGAGAAGCATGGCAAAAAGGCCGAGCCAAGGCCGGCCGCACCATGGTTCCCCGAGAGCGCGCAACGCAGTCATCGCCGCAGTATCGCATCAATGTGTTGTGAATTCTTTGCCATGGAGCAAATTCACTTCAGCGCGCGGCGGGTCGGCCGACCCGCAGAATGACGGCGATCCGGTCGCCGAGCCCGACGCCTTCGGCTTTCTGCACAACGAGCTTGACGGGCAACAGGTAACCGCCTTCGCGCGGGAAGAGCGATGTCGCGAATTCGGTGTCGCCGATGATTGCCACGACGGGGACCACGCCCCAGCCATAGCTCGTCGTCATCGCGGCATAACGGATCGCGCCGACATGTTCGTCGGGAATCGCGGCAAAAAGGAAGGGCGCGGGTCCACGCCATTCGATGATATCGGCCTCGAACGCGAAGGTTTCCATCAGTTCCTCGGCGCTTGGCGGCGATAGCTCAGCGCCTCGGCGATATGGATGCGACCAACCGTTTCGGCACCCGAAAGGTCGGCGATCGTCCGTGCGACGCGAAGGATACGCGTATAGCCCCGCGCCGACAGCCGCATCGCCTCGGCGGCTTGCGCGAGCAGCTTGCGCCCGGCTTCATCGGGCGTCGCGACGGCTTCGAGCAGCTCGCCGTCGATTTCGGCATTGGTGCGCGCCTTGTGCTCCGCATAGCGCCGGGTTTGCACATCGCGCGCCGCCGCAACGCGCGCCGCGACCTCGGCGCTGCCTTCGGCGGGGGGCGGCAGGACGAGGTCGGCGGCGCTCACCGCCTGTACTTCGACGTGCAGGTCGATGCGGTCGAGCAGCGGCCCCGACAGCTTCGCCTGATAGTCGGCGGCGCAGCGCGGCGCGCGGCTGCACGCGAGCGCCGGGTCGCCGAGATGGCCGCAGCGGCACGGGTTCATCGCCGCGACGAGCTGGACGCGCGCGGGGAAGGTAACATGGGCATTGGCGCGCGCGACGCTGACCTCGCCCGTTTCGAGCGGCTGGCGCAGCGAATCGAGCACGCCGCGCTGGAATTCGGGCAGCTCGTCGAGGAAGAGCACGCCCAGATGCGCAAGGCTGACTTCGCCCGGACGCACACGCAGCCCACCGCCGACGAGTGCAGGCATCGAGGCCGAATGGTGCGGGGCGCGGAACGGCCGCGCGCGGACGAGGCGTCCGCCTTCGAGCGTTCCCGCGACCGATGCGATCATCGATACCTCGAGCGCTTCGGAGGGCGTCAGGTCGGGCAAGATACCCGGCATGCACGCCGCCATCAGCGACTTGCCCGCGCCCGGCGGCCCCGACATCATGAGATTATGCGCCCCTGCTGCGGCGATTTCGAGCGCGCGCTTCGCGGTTTCCTGTCCCTTGACCTGCGACAGGTCGGCAGCGCGGGCGGGCATTTCGACCTCGCCCGGGACCGGCGGGGTCAGCGGGGCATTGCCCTTGAAATGATTGAGCAGCGACAGGAGGTCGGGCGCGCCGATCACCTCGACATTGCCCGCCCACGCCGCCTCCGACCCCTGCGCGGCGGGGCAGATCAGTCCGCGCTCCACGCTGCCCGCATGTATCGCGGCGAGCAGGACGCCGGGCGACGGCGTGACGCGCCCGTCGAGCCCGAGCTCGCCGACGACGACGTAGGAGGCGAGCGTCTCGGCATCGATCACCCCCATCGCACCGAGCAGCGCGAGCGCGATCGGCAGGTCGTAGTGCGAGCCTTCCTTGGGCAGGTCGGCGGGCGAGAGGTTGACGGTGATGACCTTGGGAGGGAGCGCCAGGCCGATCGCGGCGATCGCGGCGCGGACGCGCTCGCGGCTTTCGCCGACCGCCTTGTCGGGCAGGCCGACGACGACGAAGCGCGGGACGCCCGGCGTGACCTGGCATTGCACCTCGACCCTGCGGGCTTCGATGCCGAGATAGGCGGTGGTTGAAACGACAGCGACCATATTCCCCCCGGAACAGCACCATGTGCCCCCTTTGTTCCGAGGCCCTCTTTAGGCGAAGTGGCGGGAAGGTCGAGTCTTTTTCGGAAGGTTACGAAGGTGCCGCGGCGGGTGGGGGCGATTGCGGGTTTGACAACATACCAACCAGTCGGTATGTCGATTCGCATGACGACGAATCAGACGCCCCCGACCTCCCCCGCGACTCCCGCAGCCGCCGCCCGCACCGTCCCCCCGGCGGGCGGCGGCACCCCGGGCGAGCGCGCGCCGCGCGGCAGCGCGCGGGCGAAGCTGATCGCCGCGGCGCATGCCACGGTGCGCAGGCAGGGCTATTCGGCGACGACAGTCGACCAGATCTGCGCGGCGGCGGGCGTGACCAAGGGCGCCTTCTTCCACCACTTCGCGTCGAAGGAAGAGCTGGCGGTGGCGGCCGCCGAGGGCTGGACCGACCGCGCGCGCCCGATGTTCGAGCTGGCGCCGCACGTCCACCTCGACGATCCGCTCGACCGGCTGCTCGGCCATATCGATTTCCGCCTGTCGATGCTCGACGGGCCCACCGAAGATTACACCTGCTTCGTCGGCACGATGGTGCAGGAAGCCTATGCGACGAGCGACCGGATCCGCGCCGCGTGCGAGGCGAGCATCAACGCCTATTGCGAGGCGCTCGCCCCCGACATCCAGGCCGCGATGGACCTGTACGAGGTGCCCGCGGACGTCACCGCGATCGGGCTGGCGCAGCATGTCCAGTCGGTGCTGCAGGGCGCCTTCGTCCTGGCCAAAACGACGAACGACCCGGCGATCGCGCGCGGGACCGTCACGCACCTGAAGCGTTATGTCCGGATGCTGTTCGGGCGCGGAGGCGCGGCATGATGCGCCAGGTAATTGCGGCCGCGCGCCGCGCACGCTGACTTCAACACCCACCACCCCCCAAGGAGAGAAGACGATGCCCCAGATGATTTTCGTGAACCTGCCGGTCACCGACCTTGAGAAGTCGAAAGCCTTTTACGAGGCGGTCGGCGCGGCGAACAACCCCGCCTTCACCGACGACACCGCCGCGTGCATGGTCGTCGAGGAAGGGTCGATCCACGTCATGCTGCTGACGCATGAAAAATGGGCGACCTTCACGTCGAAGGCGATCCCCGACGCGCGCACGACCGCGCAGGTCCTGCTCTGCGTCTCGGCCGACAGCCGCGAGGCGGTCGACGGACAGGTCGACAAGGCGGTCAAGGCGGGCGGCAAGGCCGACCCGACCCCGACGCAGGATTTCGGCTTCATGTACGGCCGCAGCTTCGAGGATCCCGACGGCCATATCTGGGAAGTGATGTGGATGGACCCCACCGCGATCCCGACCGACGCCCCGGCCGAAGCCACGGCGTAACCGGCCACAGGGAGGAGGAAGAGAAATGACCGATATCGTCCCCGGCAAGGGTCAGCTGATCGCCGGCCGCGTCCTGAGCGGCCTTGTGATCCTCTTCCTCCTCTTCGATGCCGGGCTCAAGCTCGCGGCGCCCGAGGTCGCGATCAAATATAGCCCGCCCGGCCTCGGCTGGCCGCTCGATGTCGGCACGATGTATATGCTCGGCATCCTGCTGCTGATCCCGACGCTGCTTTATATCTGGCCGCGCACCGCGGTGCTCGGCGCGATCCTGATCACCGGCTATCTCGGCGGCGCGATCGCGACCCACCTGCGTATCGGCAGCCCGATGTTCAGCCACACCTTGTTCGGCGTCTATCTGGGCGTGATGCTTTGGGCGGGTCTGTGGCTACGTTCGCCCGCATTGCGCTTGCTGGTCCATCCCGCCGCAGGGAGGGTCTGAGCGATGAGTTTCCAGGCCTATATGACCAATATCGAAGCCAAGACGGGCCAGTCGCCCGCCGCGCTCCACGCGCTGGCGATCGACAAGGGCCTCGCCGACGAAAAGGGCCTCGCGTCCGGGGTGAAGGCGGGACAGGTCATCGACTGGCTGAAAGCCGATTTCGACCTCGGCCACGGCCACGCGATGGGCCTCGTCGCCTATTTCAAAGGCAAACGCGCCTAGGCGCCGTCTAGTCAACAAGAGGATGATTCGATGACCCGACGCTCTCCCCTCCCCGCGCTTGCCTCCGCCTTCGCGATGATCGCGGTCGCGGCGACGATCGCAGCAGCGGCGCAGCCCGCGGCGGCGCAAACCCCCGGCGCGAGCCAACCGGCCGCGAGGGCCGGGCAAAGCGGGCATGTCGATGTCGCCGGCGCCGCGATCCATTATCAGGTGCACGGCGACCTTGCATCGGGCCGCACTCCGCTGCTGATCCTGCACGGCGCCTTCATGTCCGCCGACGCGATGAAACCGCTGATCGACCCGCTCGCCGCATCGCGGCCGGTGATCGCGATCGATGCGCGCGGCCATGGCCGTTCGGGCGGCGTCGACACGCCGCTGAGCTATGATCGCATGGCCGACGATGCCGCCACCGTGCTCGACAAGCTCGGCGTCGCAAAGGCCGACGTGCTCGGCTATTCAATGGGCGGTTCGACCGCGGTCGCGCTGGCGGTCGGGCATCCCGACAAGGTCGGCAAGCAGGTCATCCTGTCGGCGACCTCGCGCCTCGAAGGCTGGTATCCCGAAGTGCTGGCGGGCATCGCCAAATTGACCCCCGACATCTTCGCGGGCAGCCCGATCGACACCGAATATCGGCGCCTGTCGCCCGCGCCCGACAAATTCCCGACGCTCGTCGCGAACATCAAGTCGCTCGACGCGACACCGTTCGGCTGGTCCGACGCCGCCGTCCGCGCAATCCCCGGCAAGACGATGGTGATCATCGGCGACGCCGACGGCGTGACGCTCGACCATGCGATCGCCCTGTTCAAGCTGCGCGGCGGCGGCGACGTCGCCGCCGCGACGCAGGGTTTCCTGACCGCGGCGCCGAAGGCGCGCCTCGCGATCCTGCCCGCGACCTCGCACATCGGGATCATGGGCGAAATCCCGGCGATCACGGCGATGGTCGTGCCCTTTCTCGACGACAAGGCGCCGCCGCCGCCGTCCTTTTGACCCCCCACAAGAAAAGCGAGAGGAGTTCCCCATGCCCGTCAATCCCGAGAGCAAGCTTGAAGTCACCGCCTTCGACTGGGTTCCCGACTTCGCGCGCGGCTATGTCCGCGACCTGCGCCCGCGCTGGGCGTGCGAGGAAATCGGCCTCGATTATGCCGAACATCTGATCAGCGCGATCAACCGCCCCGCCGACCATTTCCTGTTCCAGCCGTGGGGGCAGGTCCCCGTGCTGTGCGACAATGGCGTGCGATTGTTCGAAAGCGGCGCGATCCTGCTCCACCTCGCGGAAAAGGACGCGCGCCTGATGCCGCGCGATCCCCAGACGCGCGCGAGCACGCTCGCCTGGTTGTTCGCCGCCTATAACAGCGTCGAGCCGATGCTGTTCGAGCTGGGCAATGTCGATCTGTTCGCGAAAGACGAGGAATGGGCGAAGCTGCGCCGCCCGAGCCTGATCGAGTTCATCCAGGGCCGGCTGGGCCGCCTCAACGACGCGATGGGCGACAAGCAATATCTGGTCGATGACTTCACGGTCGCCGACATCGCGATGGCGACCGTGCTGCGCGAAGGCGTCGAGGCCGGGCTGATCGCCGAGCAGCCGCGATTGCAGGCCTATCTCGACCGCTGCCTCGCGCGTCCGGCGTTCCAGAAGGCGCTGGCGGCGCAGCTTGCCGCGTTCAGCGAAGAGGCGGGTCCGCCCGCCTGAAAACGACTCCAACCCCCCGAAGGAGAGAGAAGATGACCTATGTAGAAGGATTTGTCGCCGCGGTGCCCACCGCCAACAAGGATGTTTATTACAAGCATGCGGCCGACGCGGCGCCGCTGTTCAAGGAATTCGGCGTGACGCGCATGGTCGAATGCTGGGGCGACGACGTCCCCGACGGCAAGGTGAACGACTTCAAGGGCGCAGTGCAGGCGAAACCCGACGAAACCGTCGTGTTCAGCTGGTTCGAATATCCCGACAAGGCGACGCGCGATGCCGCAAACGCGAAGATGCGCAGCGACCCGCGGATGAAGAATATGGGCGAAACCATGCCGTTCGATGGAATGCGGATGATCTATGGTGGCTTCGATTCGATCGTCGACGAGCGCGCTGAAGGCAAGCTCGGCTATGCCGACGGCTATATCGTCCCCGTCCCCGACGGCAACAAGGAAGCCTATCGCAAGCTGGCGCAGAAGATGTCGGCCGTTTTCATCGATTATGGCGCGACGCGCGTCGTCGAGGCGTGGAGCGACGATGTCCCCGACGGCAAGGTCACCGATTATGCCCGCGCCGCGCACAAGAAGGACGGCGAGAGCATCGTCTATAGCTGGGTCGAATGGCCGAGCAAGGAAGCGCGGGTCGCCGGCTGGGAAAAGATGATGACCGACGAGCGGATGAAGCATGATCCTGCGACCAACCCGTTCGACGGCGCGCGCATGATCTATGGCGGATTCGAGCCGATCGTCGAGGCGTGATGCTCTGTTCCTCCCTGCCGCGAAGCGGTGGGGAGGCGGACCATCCGAAGGATGGTGGAGGGGCCGCGACCTCGCGCCATTGCCCCTCCGTCAGCGGCTTCGCCGCTGCCACCTCCCCATGGCTGCGCCACAGGGAGGAGCGAAAGGACGACGACAAGATGATCAAACTTTATGGCACGCCCCCCACCCGCGCGCTGCGCGCGCTGTGGCTGCTGAACGAGCTCGACCTGCCGCATGAAATGATCCCGGTCGATCTGGGCGCCGGCGAGCAGCGGACGCCCGAGTTCCTCGCGCTCAACCCGGCGGCAAAGCTGCCGGTGCTGGTCGACGGCGACCTGGTGGTGAGCGAGTCCGCCGCGATCCAGCTCTATCTCGCCGACAAATATGGCGACCGCTTCCCGGGCGGCGGGCTGATCCCCGATGCACCGGAAGGCCGCGGCCTGATGTATCACTGGCTGTTCTTCCTGATGACCGAGATCGAAGCACCGCTGTGGCGGATCGCGCTGCATAGCTTCCTCTATGCGGCGGACGAGAAATCGGACGACGAAATCGCGCTGGCGAAGCGCGACGGCGAGCGCATGGTCGCGGTGTTCGAGCAGCATATGCAGGGGCGCGACTTCGTCGTCGGCGAGCAGGTCACGGTGGCCGATTTCAACGCCGCCTTCACCCTCGACTGGGCGCGGGAGGAAGGACTGCTGGGCGACGCCCCCGCGCTCCGCGCCTATCTGGATGCGATGTACGCGCGCCCCAAGGCGCCGGTGAGGATCGCCGAGGCGATGGCCGCGCTGGAGGCATCGGCGTGACGGCCGGGACCGACGATCGCGATATCAAGCGCACCGCATCGTGCCGGTGCGGCGCGGTGACGCTGGAGCTGAGCGGCAAGCCGATCGTTGCGGCGACCTGTTACTGCCAGAGCTGCCAGCAAGCGGGCCGGCGTTTCGCGGCCGTGCCCGGCGCGCCGGAGGTCGTCGGCGCCGATGGCGGCACGCCCTATGTCCTGATGCGCAAGGACCGGATCGAATGGCTGTCGGGATCGGACCGGCTCGACGAGCATCGGCTGACCCCCGAGTCGCCCACGCGGCGCTTTGTCGCGCGATGCTGTCACGCGCCGATCGCGCTCGAATTCACCAAGGGGCATTGGCTCAGCGTCTATTCGGACCGCATCGCCGCAGAAGAGCGGCCGGCGGCCGAAATGCGGACGATCGTCGGTGACCGGCCGGACGGCACCGAATTGCCGGGCGACATCCCCAATTACCGCACGCCGTCGGGCAAATTCATGTGGCGGCTGCTGACGGCATGGGCGGCGATGGACTTTCGCGCCCCGCCGATCGAAACGACGAAGGGATATGCAGGGTGAGCAGAAGCGTCGAGCGCGTCGAGATGCTCGATATCAACGCCACCCCCTCCCCGGAATGAAAGGAAAAGACATGCAACATCTGTCCTTCCCGAACGAGAGCCCGAAATATCGCGCGGCGCGCGCCGAGTTGCTTGCCGACGAGATCGCGCTGCGCCGGCAGATCGAGGCGGTGGCGGCGAAACGCCGCGCGCTGCCGCCCGGCGGCGAAGTGCCCGAGGATTATGGTTTCGAGCGGATCGGCGCCGATCAGCGGCCCGAGCGGGTGACGCTCTCCGCGCTGTTCGACAGCAAGCCGAGCATCATCCTGCAAAGCTTCATGTTCGGACCCGAGCGCGACAAGCCGTGCAACGGCTGCACGCATATGCTCGACGCGATCGACGGCAGCGCGCGCCATGTCGGGCAACGGGCGCCGCTCTATGTCGTGGCGAAATCGCCGATCGCGCGGCTCGAAGCCTGGGCGAAGGACCGGCGCTGGCCGCACCTTGTCTTCCTGTCCGATGTCGATGGGCGTTATTCGGCCGACTATTTCGGCGACACGTCGAAGCTGAGCGACGCCAAGCGCGCCGAGCATGGCATGAAGCCGGGCGAAAATTGGGACGAGACGATCTTCAACGTCTTTCACCGCGATGGCGGTGTCATCCGCCACGTCTGGGCGAGCGAGATGGCCTATGCGCCCGAGGATCCCGGCCAGCACCACCGCGCGGGCGACCTGGTCGATCCGCTGTGGGGGCTGCTCGACATGACGCCCGAAGGACGCGGCGACTGGTTCCCGAGCCTGACTTACTGACGATCAAGATCGAGGAGAGAGACGATGAACGACGCATCGAACTTCATCTGGTACGAACTGATGACCCCCGACCCGGCGGGCGCGGCGCGCTTTTACGGCGCGGTGGTCGGCTGGACGATCGCGCCGGAGCGCGATCCGGCGGCGGGCGACATGGATTATCGGATGATCGGGCGCGCCGACGGCGGCAACGCCGGCGGGGTGCTGGCGCTGAACGCCGACATGATCGCGGGCGGGGCGCGGCCGGGCTGGCTCGGCTATCTGCATGTCGCCGATGTCGACAAGGCGATCGACGCGATCAAGGCCGATGGCGGCGCGGTGCACATGCCGGCGACCGACCTGCCCGTCGGGCGCATCGCGATGGTCAGCGACCCGCAGGGCGCGCCCTTCTATATCATGGACCCGATCCCGCCCGAGGGCGGCGGCGAAAGCGACGTGTTTTCGGCCGATCGGGCGCAGCATATGCGCTGGAACGAGCTTGCGACGAGCGACCCCGACGGCGCCATCGCCTTTTACAAAAAGCATTTCGGCTGGCGCCAGGAAGGCGAGATGCCGATGGGCGAGCTTGGCGCCTATCGCTTCATCCAGCGCGGCGATGTCGGGCTGGGCGCGGTGATGCCGTTGATGGAGGGCTATCCGGTGCCGGTGTGGAATTTCTACATCGGCGTCGACGATATCGACCGGGCGCGCGATGCGGTGGCCGCGAACGGCGGCACCATCACCAACGAACCGATGGAAATCCCCGGCGGCGAATATGCGATGAACGCGATCGACCCCGAGGGTGCGCCGATCGGCTTCGTCGGCCCGCGCAAAGCATAATCCCCCCCAA
Organism: Sphingopyxis sp. JAI108; assembly: GCF_013410105.1. Lineage (GTDB taxonomy): Bacteria > Pseudomonadota > Alphaproteobacteria > Sphingomonadales > Sphingomonadaceae > Sphingopyxis > Sphingopyxis chilensis. The sequence continues at coordinate 524,551 of NZ_JACCCJ010000002.1, read as the reverse complement.
GAAAACTCAGGAGAGAGACGATGACGAAGACCCCGATGACCCTGTGCCTCTGGTACGAAGGCGATGCCGAGGAGGCCGCGGCCTTTTATGCCAAGACCTTTGCCGACAGCCATGTCGGCGCGGTGAACCGCGCGCCGGCGGATTCGCCGGGCGGCAAGGAGGGCGATGTGCAGACGGTCGAGTTCACGCTGCTCGGTACGCCGTGCGTCGGGCTCAACGGCCCGCCGATCTTCAAGCATAGCGAGGCCTTCTCCTTCCAGGTCCACACCGACACGCAGGAGGAGACCGACCGGCTGTGGAACGCGATCGTGGGCAATGGCGGTCAGGAAAGCGTGTGCGGCTGGTGCAAGGACAAATGGGGCGTGTCGTGGCAGATCACCCCGCGCGCGCTCACCGACGCGACGACCGGCAGCGACCGCGCCGCGGCCAAGCGCGCGTTCGAGGCGATGATGGGGATGAAGAAGATCGACATCGCGACGATCGAGGCCGCGGTGCGCGGCGAACCGGTGGTCTGAGCGCCGCGAGCAAAGGAGACGGATCATGAGCAACGGTAGCGAACCGGTGACGATGTGCCTGTGGTACGACCATGACGCCGAGGCGGCGGCGAAATTCTATGCCGCGACCTTTCCGGACAGCGAATTCATCGCCGCCACCCGCTCGCCGAGCGACTATCCCGACGGCAAGGAAGGCGATGTGCTGACGGTCGAATTCACCGTGATGGGCATCCCCTTCATCGCGATCAACGGCGGGCCGGCATTCCGGCCGGACGAAGCCTTTTCGATCGTGATCAACACCGACACGCAGGAAGAGACCGACCGCTACTGGAACGCGATCGTGGGTAATGGCGGCGAGGAAAGCATGTGCGGCTGGTGCAAGGACAAATGGGGGGTCAATTGGCAGATCACCCCGCGCGCGCTGACGCGCGCGATGACCGACCCGGACCGCGCCGCAGCCAAGCGCGCGATGGACGCGATGATGACGATGAAGAAGATCGACATCGCAAAGATCGAGGCGGCGCTGAAAGGCGAAGCCGTCGGTGCCGGCTGACGCGCAGGGAAGGCAATCGATGCTGATCTTCTACGGACACCCCTTTTCCTCCTATACGTGGAAGGCGCTGATCGCGCTTTACGAGAAGGGGATCGAATTCGACTATCGTTCGGTCGACCCGGCGTTCCCCGGCCATATGCCCGAGCTGAAGGCGCATTGGCCGGTGGGGCAGTTCCCGCTGCTCGTCCACGATGGCGTGCCCTGGTTCGAATCGTCGATCATCATCGAATATCTCGACCATCTGGTGTCCGAGCCGCGGATGATCCCCACCGATTTCGAGGCGGCGCTGAAGGTGCGGCTGTTCGACCGCATCTTCGACAATCATGTGATGGGCCGGATGCAGGCGGTGGTCGCCGACGCGATCCGCGGGCCCGACCATCATGTGCCGATGATCGTCGACCAGTCGAAGGCGGCGCTCGATACCGTCTATGGCTGGCTCGACAAGGAGCTGGCGGGCGGCGGCTGGGCGACGCCGCATGGCTTCACGCTGGCCGACTGCGCGGCGGCCCCGTCGCTGTTCTACGCCGACTGGGTTCATCCCATCCCGGAAGGCTGCGAGAATCTGCGCGCCTATCGCGCCCGATTGCTCGCGCATCCGGCGGTCGCGCGCTGCGTCGAGGAGGCGCGGCCGTATCGCGCCTATTTCCCGCTCGGCGCGCCCGATCGCGATTGAGCGTCCCGAAACGGGGTTAACGGCGCGCTGACGCTGCCTGTTGGTCCTTTGATCATCGCGCCCGCGCGAAGGCGGACGCATGATCTCGCCGTCCGCCTTCCTTCGCACCCTGATCGTCGCCGCCTTGGCGTCGGTGCTGGCGTTCGCGCCGGCGCAGGCGCAGCAGCTTGTGACGATCACGACGACGACGGTGACGTGGACCTATGAGGATGCCGGCGACGAAGAGGGCGCAGACTATATCGACGAGGATATGGCGCTGCTCGATGACGAGGCGCTGGCCGAGGATGCGGAGTTTGCAGCGGCGCGTCGCTATGCGCCCGCGGCCAGTCTCGCAACGCTCGGCCATGCGAAAGCGCGCTTCGGGCCTTTCGCTGTGATCGACGGCGCGACGGTCCGCATGGCGGGCGACGTCACCTCGGCGACCCCGCGCCAGTTCGCGGCGATGCTCGCGGCCTTTCCGGGGCTGAGGCGGCTCGAGATGGTCGATTGCCCCGGCAGCCTCGACGAGGACGCCAATCTGATCCTTGCGCGGGCGATCCGGCGCCAGGGCATGGAAACGGTCGTGCCCGCGGGCGGGTCGATCCGGTCGGGCGCGGTCGAACTGTGGCTGGCCGGCGTCACGCGCCGCGCCGCGCCCGACGCCGAATTCGGCGTGCATAGCTGGGCCGACGAATATGGGCGCGAGGCGAACGACTATCCGGCAAGCGACCCGGTCCACGCCGAATATCTCGCGCTTTACCGCGAAATGGGAATGGATGCCGCGAAGGCGCGGGCCTTTTATGCGCTGACCAACGCGACGCCGTTCGACGACGTGCGATATTTGACGCGCGACGATATGGCGCGGTTCGTGGCGCTCAACTGAACTTCGCAGTCGCGGCGTCGGGGAAGGCCGCTTCCGACCGATTGCGGCCGTCGGCAAAGATGCCATAGTGCCTGCATGAAAATGCTAATTTGTATTGCCCTGCTGGCCCTCGGCCATAATTCGCCAGCAAATGCAGAGCCGCAAAGTTCCGCCGCCGTCATTGCGCCGTCCGCACAGGAATCCTCCCCACCGAGTGCCGAGAAGTTAGCTCTGATTCATCGGTTTATGAAGGCATCTGGCCTTCAAGTCCGGATCGACACAGGGAGCTTTTTAGAAAGATACGCTTTCATACCCGAGTTGGGTTGGGCGCAAGGCACCGAAAATGCTCCACAGAACAGGACGCTGATGGAGATATGGACCGGCCCCATAGACACCCTGAAAGCAGCCTATGAGAAATATCGCCCGCAATATCAGGAAGCATATGAGAGTCATATCAACTGGGAATTCACCGAGGAAGAGCTGCGCGGAATCGTGAGCTTTTTGGAGTCGCCACTCGGCGAACACTATCTCGACGGGACATGGCGAATGGAGGCTTACACCGGCACTAATATGGAAGAGACCTAGGAACTGCTCGTGAAGCAGGCGGTCGAGCTCTATCAAAAGCGATAAGCCATCTGGTCCGCTTTCCACCCCAAAACGGACACCAGACCGCTTACCTACAACTCCGCCCAATCCTCCAGCAGATAGCGCGCGATCGCCAGCGACGGCGGCGCGAGGAAGCTTGCGCCCATCTCGCCCGCCAGCGCCGCGCGCACCTCGGCGCGGTCGACCCACATCGCCGCCTCGATCTCGGTCGTGTCGAGCGTCAGCGCGGGATCCTTCGCGACCGCCCGGCAGCCGATCATCAGCGATGAGGGGAAGGGCCAGGGCTGGCTCGCCACATAAGAAACGTCGGTGACATGGATGCCCGCTTCCTCGAACAATTCGCGCGCCACCGCTTCCTCCAGCGATTCGCCGGGCTCGACGAAGCCCGCGAGCGCCGAGAAGAAGCCCGGCGGAAAACCACCCTGCCGCCCGACGAGAACGCGGCCCTCGAACTCGGCGAGCATGATCACGACCGGGTCGACGCGCGGGAAATGTTCGGCGTTGCAGCTGCCGCAGCGCCGCCCCCAGCCGCCGCGAAACAGGTCGGTCGGCGATCCGCACACCGCGCAGAAACGATGGCGCGCATGCCAGTCGACGAGGCTGCGGGCGCCGCCATACAGCGCCGCCTCCTCCGCCGACAGCAAGGGCAGCCGCCGCATCACGGTGCGCGAGCGCGCGTCTACCCGCGTGCCCGCCGCGGCCTCGCGCACGAAACGCGGCGCACCCGCATCGTCGATGCCGAGCAGCATCAGCGCGCGATCGTCGGCGGGATCGAGCGGCTCCCACAGCAACCCGCCGCCTGTCCCCGGCACGAAATCGATCCCGTCGAGCGTCAGGCAGGTCGCGCGCGGGTCGGCCGTCGCGGCGGCAAAGGCCCCCGCATTGGTGCGCATCTGGTCGGCGCGATCGAGACGCGCGCCGGTAAAACCGAGCGGCAAGGGCATCAGCTCGCCACATCCTTGAAGAAGGTCTCGCCGAACTTGCCCTGGAAAGGCACCGATTCGGGCGGCATGATCTGCGTATAGCCCGCGGCGCGATAACCGAGCTTGCGATGGACGAAGCCGATCGTCCCCGCGGCGCCCGCCCAGCCGAAAATCCCTTCACCGCCGGGAGAGGTCGGGAGCGACACGCGCCCGCCCGCCCCGAAACCCTGCCCGTCGATGAAACTGCCCTTGCGGTCGACGCTGTCGGCGATCAGGTTCGACATCGCGAGCCGCGCGGTTTCGGGCTTCATCACGCGCACGCCGTCTGTGGCGCCCCCGATTTGGCCTTCACCCAGCAGCATCGCGAGGAAGCGGTCGTAATCGCGCGCGCTCGACACCAGCCCGCCGCCGCCGAACGGATAGGGCGGCGGGTCGAGATAGATCGAACTCGCCGCTGGGTCGAAGGGAATGAGCGCGCCGCCGAACGGCGCATAATTGCTCGTGAAGCGCCCGACGTCCCCGGGCTCTACCATGAATCCGGTGCTCGCCATGCCGAGCGGGTCGAACAGCCGCGCCTTCAGGAACGCGTCGAAAGCCTGCCCCGACACGACCTCGATCAGCCGCCCCATCAGGTCGAGGCTGATCGAATAGCTCCATTTGGTTCCGGGCTCATAGACGAGCGGCAGCGCCGCCAGCCGGTCGGCCATGGCGGCAAGGCTCGGCGCGGGATCGACCGGCGCGAAGCCGGGGATCGGCAGGCGGCTGGCCTGCCCGCCGACGATGCCCGCATCGTCATAGGCTTTTTTGATCGGCCCCTTCTGGATGATGTTGTAGCCAAGCCCCGCGGTGTGGGTCAGCAGCTGGCGCACCGTGATCGGGCCCCTCGCCGGGCGGACGTCCGTGATCGACCCGTCGGGCGTGTTCTGCACCTTCATATTGGCGAAAGCAGGCAGGAAATCGGCGATCGGCTGATCGAGCGTCATCTTGCCATCCTCGATCAGCAGCATCGCCGCGATTCCGGTGACCGGCTTGGTCATCGAATAGAGGCGCCATAATGTATCGGGACCGACCGGCGTCGATGAATCGTTCGATTGCACCCCCGCGCCGATGAAGACGGGCGCCGCCTGTCCCTTGCCGATCGCGGCGAGCGTGCCCGCAAGTTCGCGGCGATCGACGAAGCCTTTGACGAAAGCGCTGGTCGCGGGATAGAGCGCCGCGCCTTCGGCGCGCCACGCGAGCGCGGCGCGCGGCAGCAGCGCGCCCGCACCCGCCAGCGCGATCCCGCCCATCAACGCGCGGCGCGATACCATCATGGTCATATATCTCTCTCCAGCATCTTGTCGGTCAGCTTGCGATAGAGCGTCGGCAGCCCTGCGGCGTCAAGGTCCGCGATCGGCCACCACATGCCTTCCGCTGCGGCATCGCCGGCTTGCGGTGGTGCTTCGCGGCGCACCAATGTCAGCGTCAGGTCGAAATGGGTGAAGCCATGATCGACGCTGACGATTCCCGACTCGGCGGCGCGCGCGTCGGTCCACTCGCCGCCGGGCAGCGCACGCATCCCGCCGAGCATCCCCTTGTCGGGCCGCCGCGTGAGCCAGATCGCGCCGTCGCGCTCGATCCACCAGGCGACCCCGTGCCGATGCGGCTTCGCCTTTTTCGGCGGCTTGACGGGCAGGCGCTCGATGTCGGGGCGACCGCGCGCGCGGCAGTCGGCCGTCACCGGGCAGATCGCGCAGGCCGGACTACGCGGTGTGCAGACGCCTGCGCCAAGGTCCATCAGCGCCTGCGCGAAATCGCCCGACCGGTCCGCGGGAACCAGCGGCGCCAGCGCCGCGCGAATCTCGCGCTTGGCCGTCGGCAGCGGCGTCTCGATCAGGCGGTGGCGCGCAATCACACGCTCGATATTCGCATCGACGACCACCGCCGCGCGTCCGAAGGCGATCGCCGCGACCGCCGCGGCGGTATAATCGCCGACCCCCGGCAGCGCGCGCAGCCCTGCCTCGCTGTCGGGAAAACGCCCCCCATGATCCGCGACCACGGCGCGCGCGCAGGCGAGCAGGTTGCGGGCGCGCGCATAATAGCCGAGCCCCGCCCACGCTGCCATGACGTCGGCATCGTCCGCCGCGGCGAGGTCGGCGACGGTCGGCCAGCGCGCCGTGAAGCGCGCGAAATAGCCCGTTACCGCAGCGACGGTCGTCTGCTGAAGCATGACTTCGGCCAGCCAGATGCGATAGGGGTCGGGGACCCCGCCGCTGTTCGGCGCGATCCGCCACGGCAGCACCCGCGCGGAGCGGTCATACCATCCGAGCAGGCGGCGCGCGAAATCATCGACGATAGCGGAAGTCTGGACGCTCACCCCCCGCCTATGGCATGGCGCCCTGCATGACGAAAGGCACCGAAGACGGCACGCCCGCCAAAAAGGTGCGGGCGAAAGCGGGAACGAAAGGCGGCGCGAAAACCACCAAGGCGGCGGCGCGCCCCTATGAGCGCCCGCGCGGCGGCGAGGCGCGTGCGATCTCCGACCTCGTCCCCGAAATCGGCCGCACCGCCTTTCGCAAATTCGGTTTCGTCCAGTCGTCGGTGGTCAGCCGCTGGCGCGAGATCGTCGGGGATCGGCTCGCCGACGTCACCCAGCCCGCGATGATCCGCTTTCCGGCAGGGCAGAAAGCGGGCGGCACGCTGCACCTCACGATCAGCGGCGCGCACGCACCGATGCTCCAGCATGTCGCGCCCGACATCGTCGCCGCGGTCAACCGCTTCTTCGGCTATGCCGCGATCGCCAGTGTTCGCATGACGCACGGGCAGGTCACCCCCGCTGCGCCCGTTCAGCCGCCGGCAATGCTGAAACCCGTACCCGCCGAACTGGGGGACAGCCTGCGCGACATCGGCGACCCGGAACTGCGCACCGTGCTCGAACGCATGGCGGCAGGGCTGGCGACACCGCCCAAGCTTCCCCGGATCAGTTAGGAACGACGGATGTCCGCTTTTGACGACCCGCTTCTCGACCGCCGGACGGCGGTGCTGGCGCTCTCGGGCGCTGCGCTCGGCCTGATCGCGGCGGCGCCCGCCAAAGCTGCCGCATGGTCGCAGACCGTGTCGACCACCCCGATCGGCGCCTTTCTCGCCGGCAATCCCGCCGCCAAGGTCCGCCTCGTCGAATATTTCAGCTATACCTGCCACATCTGCGCCGATTTCGCGAAGGCGGGCACGCTTCCGCTCAAGACCCAATATATCGACCGCGGGCTGGTGCTGTTCGAATATCGCAACCTCGTCCGCGACCCCGTCGACATGACCGCGGCGCTGCTTGCGCGCGTCGGCGGTGCGAAAGCTTTCGCCGGCAATCATCAGGCGATCTTCGCCGCTTTCCCCGCGACCATCGCCAAGGTCCAGAAAGCCACCGAGGCGCAGAAAAAGAGCTGGCTCGAAGGCCCCACGGCCGAGCGCGCGCGCAAGATCGCCGCGGGCACCGGCCTCGCCGCGCTGATGCGCGCGCGCGGCTATACGCAGGCGCAGCTCGACGCCGCGCTGGACAGCGAGGTCGCGCAGGCCGAACTCACCGGCATGACCAACATCGGGCTCAACGCCGACCGGGTCGAGGGCACGCCGAGCTTCTTCGTCAATGGCCGCAACGCCGACGTCACCGCCTGGCCGGCGCTCAAATCGAAACTCGACCTCGCGCTCAAGGCCTCTTAAAAGCTGCGCAAACCCGTTTTCGTGGAGAAAGAAAAAGATGAACGCATCGCTTCGTATCGCCCTCCTGTCCTCGCTCGGCGCGCTCGCGCTCGCCGGCTGCGGCGGCGGCGCCGATGACCCCGCCAAGGAGCAGGAGGTTGTCGCGAAGGTCGCGCCGCCCGCCGGCAAGAGCTGGTCGCAGGTCGTCAGCGTCGACGGCGACGGCATGGTCATGGGGAACCCCGATGCCCCGATCAAGATCGAGGAATTCGGCGCTTTCACCTGCGGCCACTGCGCGAAATTCACGCAGGATTCGCACGAGGAGCTGAAGCGCGATTTCGTCGACACCGGCCGCGTATCGTACAAGCTGACGCCGTTCATGCTCCACCCGGTCGATGCGATCGCCGGCGCGATCGTCAAATGCACCGGCCCCGACCGCTTCTTCCCGCTCGCCGACGCGACCTTCATCGAGCATGAGGCCTTCATCGCCGGCGCGTCAAAGCCGCAGCCGGGGATCGAGGAAGCGATGAAGCTGCCGCCGGAGCAGCGCTTCACCGCGCTCGCCAAGGGCTGGGGCATCGACCAATTCTACCAGCAGCGCGGCGTCCCCGCCGCCACGATCCAGCAGTGCCTCGCCAAGGTCGAAAATGTCGAGGCGATCGAAAAGGGCACCAACGCGGGCGTCGAGAAATATCAGATCACCGGCACGCCGACCTTCGTCATCAACGGCCAGGTCGCCGAAGGCATCGCCGCCTGGGGCCCGCTGCGCGACCGCCTGCGCACGATGGGCGCGCGCTAAGGCGTCGTCATACGGAACACCGTCGTCCCCGCGAAGGCGGGGGCGACGGTGTTCCTACCCCCTTGCGACTCCCCGTGCCGCACGGCATGACGGCTGCATGGGGGATATGTGACACCAAGGTTGCACCAGCTCCGATTCGATAGACTGCGCGGGTTTCTCCCGTGCAGATAAAGCGGCTGCGCCTCACCGGATTCAAAAGCTTCGTCGAACCCACCGAACTGCGCATCGAGCCCGGGCTGACCGGCGTCGTCGGCCCCAATGGCTGCGGCAAGTCGAACCTGCTCGAAGCGATCCGCTGGGTGATGGGCGAATCCTCGCCCAAATCGATGCGCGGCGGCGGGATGGAGGATGTCATCTTCGCCGGCACCTCGTCGCGCCCGGCGCGCGACTTTGCCGAGGTCGCGCTCCATTGCGACACCGAAGGCGCGCTCGTCGCCGGGCTGTCCGATGGCGGCGACGGCGACGATCTCGAGGTCATCCGCCGTATCGAACGCGGCGCGGGCAGCGCCTATCGCGCCAACGGCCGCGACGTGCGCGCCAAGGATGTCGCGCTGATCTTTGCCGACGCCGCGACCGGCGCGCACAGCCCCGCGCTCGTCAGCCAGGGCAAGATCGCCAACGTCATCGCCGCCAAGCCGACCGACCGCCGCGCGATGCTCGAGGAAGCGGCGGGCATCGCCGGGCTGCACGTCCGCCGCAAGGACGCCGAGCAGAAATTGCGCGCGACCGAAACCAATCTCACCCGCCTCTCCGAAATCGTCGCCGACATGGAGGTGCGCGCGAACGCGCTGCGCAGGCAGGCGCGCGCGGCGGAGAAATACAAGAAGCTCAGCGACGATATCCGTATCGCCGAAGGGCGGCTCATCTACGCGCGCTGGCGCGATGCCGCTGCCGCCGCCGATCAGGCGCGCCGCGACGCCGACGCCGCTGAAGCCGCGGTGAAAACCGCGCAGGACGAGCTCGAAACCATATCGAAGGCGCAAACCGAGGTCGCCACCCGCGTCGCGGCGGCGCGCAGCGATGCACAGGCGCAGCGCGACGCGCTCGCCGAAGCCACCGCGACGCAGGTGCGGCTGCAGGGCGAGGAACGCGCCGCGCTCCAGCGGCTCGAAGATCTGGCGACGCAGCAGCGGCGCATCGCCGACGACCGCGCGCACGAAGGCGAACTCGCGCGCGAGGCGCATGCCGCGCTGACCGCGCTCGACACCGAAACCAAATCGCTGGCGCAGGACATCGCCGGGCACGGCGCAGGCAAGGCCGCGCTCGCCGAAGCCAGCCTTGCCGCGCAGGCGCGCCTCCGCGATGCCGAGGTCGCGCTTGCGCAAGCGCGCGCCAGGGCCGCGAGCGAGGCCGCCGACCGGCGTATCGCCGTTTCGGCGGTGGAAAGCGCCGAAGCTGCGGTGCGCCGCGTCGCCGGGGACAAGGCGCGCGTCGATGCCGAGGTCGCCTCGCTTGGCGACAGCGCCGCACTCGCCGCGACGCTCGCCGACAGCGCGGAGGCCGCCGAAGCCGCCGAAGCCGCGATCGCGACCGCGGAAAATGCGCTGCACGCCGCCGAGGCCGACCGCGAAGCGACCGCCGCCGACCTCGCGGGTATCGAAGCGGCGCTGGCAGAGGCGCGCGCCGCGCTCGCCGCCTTGGAAGGCGAGGCGTCGACGCTCGAACGCGCGCTCGCCGCCGCGCGCAGCGACGCGGGCCGCATCCTCGATCAGCTCCGCGTCGCGCCCGGCTATGAAGCCGCGCTCGCCGCCGCGCTCGGCGACGACCTCGATGCCGGCACCGACCGCGATGCCGCGCGCAGCTGGGGCGGCGCCGATGCGGCGACGGGCGATCCCGCGCTTCCCGCGGGCACCGAATCGCTTGCCAAATTCGTCCAGGCCCCCGCCGCGCTGGCGCGCCGCCTCGCGCAGGTCGCGGTGGCGACAAGCGATGGCGGTCAGCCGCTCGCGGTGGGCCAGCGCCTCGTCACCACCGATGGCGTGATGCGCCGCTGGGACGGCTTCGTGACGCGCGGCGACGGCGCGACCGCGACCGAGCGGCTGCAGCGCCAGAACCGTCTCGACGCGCTCGCGGCGCAGCGGCCGCAGGTCGAACTCGGCGTGCAGGAACTTCGCGACCGCCGCGACGCCGCCGCCGCGAAGACCGCCGAACTGGCCGAGGCCGCTGGCGCCGCGCGCAAGGCGCTCGCGCAGGCCGACGAAACGCGCCGCACCGCGTTGCGCGCCGCCGACCAGGCGCAGGCCGCGCTCGATCGGCACCGCGATGCCGCAGCGCTCTTCGACCGCCGCCTCGCCGAGATCGCCGAGGCCGCAAGGGAAGCCGCCGAAACGCTCGCCGCGCAGGAGGCCGCGCTCGCCGCGCTCCCCGACGAGCGGCTGGCCCGCGCCGCGCTCGACGCCGAGGAGCAGGTGACCGAGCGCGCGCGTGCGGACGCCAGCACGGCGCAGGGCGCGCTGGCGGCGCACGAACGCACGCTCGCGAGCCTCAGCGAGCGGCAGGCGGTCGTCAGCGCCGAGATCAAGAGCTGGAAGGCACGCGCCGGCGAGGCCGCGCGCCGCGTGACCGAGATGGACAAGCGCGCCGAGGCGCTCGCCGCCGAAGCCGACAAGCTCGCCGACGTTCCCGCGAGGCTCGCCGAACAGCGCGCCGAGGCCGAAACCCGGCAAGCCGCGCTGCGCGACAGGGTTGCCGCCGCCGAAGCGCAGGAGCGCGCCGCCGAATCCTCGCTGCGCGAGGCCGAAACCGCGTTGAATGCGATCCGCGAGCGCGTCGCCGCCGCGCGCGAAACCCGCGCCGGCGCTGTCGCCCGCTCCGAAAATGCCGAACTCCGCCGGATCGAGATGGGCCGCCTCTCGGGCGAGCGTTTCGAATGCCCGCCGCCGCTGCTCCCGCAAAAGGCCGGGTTCGACAGCGCGAGCGTCGGCGACGCCAACGCCGAATCGGCGCAGCACGACCGGCTGATCGCCGACCGCGAGCGGCTGGGCCCCGTCAATCTCGTCGCCGCCGACGAACTCGTCGAACTCGACACCGAACGCGAGAAGAGTGCCGCCGAAATCGAGGAGCTGACGCAAGCGGTGAACCGCCTGCGCGGTTCGATCGGCAGTCTCAATCGCGAAGGCCGCGCGCGGCTGCTCGCGGCGTTCGAGGCGGTGAACGCGCATTTTCAGCGCCTCTTCACGACGCTGTTCAACGGCGGGCAGGCGCATCTCGAACTCGTCGACTCGGACGACCCGCTCGAAGCCGGCCTCGAAATCATGGCGCAGCCGCCGGGCAAGCGCCTCGGCACGCTGACGCTCCTTTCGGGCGGCGAGCAGGCGCTGACCGCGGTGGCTCTGATCTTCGGCCTGTTCCTCACCAACCCCGCGCCGATCTGCGTCCTCGACGAAGTCGATGCGCCGCTCGACGACGCGAATATCGAACGCTTCTGCGACCTGCTCGACCGCATGGCGCGCGAAACCAACACCCGCTACCTGATCGTCACCCACAATGCCGTCACGATGGCGCGCATGCATCGCCTGTTCGGCGTGACGATGGTCGAACGCGGCGTCAGCCGCCTCGTCTCGGTCGACCTCGGCGGCGCCGAGGAACTGCTCGCGGCGGAATAATCATCCCCATGGCTTCGCCACAGGGAGGAGCGAATCAGGGCGCCGTCCCCACCACCAGCATCGCGGCGAACACCAACAACCCCGCAAAGCGATTGCTGCGGAATTTCGCCAGCGCATCCTCTCCGTTCGCGGGTTCGAGCGTCACCACCTGTCCGGTCAGATGCACCGCCGCGGGCAACAGCGCGGCGAGCGCCAGCGAATCGGGGCGCACAGCCCAGACGGCGCCGCCCCAACAGGCGAGCGCGGCGGCGTAGCAGATCGCAACCCCGCCCTTCACATGGTGGCCCATCGCGCGCGCGCTCGACTTCACGCCGATCAGCATGTCGTCCTCGATATCCTGCAGCGCATAAATGGTGTCATACCCGATCACCCACGCGATGCAGCCGGCATAGAGCAAAGGCAGCCCGAGCCCGTCCGGCCCGCCCACCGCGACCCACGCGACGAGCGCGCCCCAGCTGAACACCAGCCCCAGCCACGCCTGCGGCCACCAGGTAATGCGCTTCATGAACGGATAGCCCGCGACGAGGATCAGGCTCGCGAGCGCGACGATCTGCGCCGGCCGCGGCAGCTGGAGCAGCACCAGCAATCCCACCAGCGACAGGGCTATGGTCCACAGCAGGGCATAGCGCACCGACACCGCGCCGCTCGCCACCGGCCGCGATGCGGTGCGCGCGACCTTCGCGTCGAGGTCGCGGTCGACGATGTCGTTATAGACGCAGCCCGCCCCCCGCATCGCGATCGCGCCGAGCAGCAGCCAGAGGAAGAGCGGCCAGTGGCTCACCGCCCCGCCACCCAGCGCGACGCCGAAAGCGCAGGGCCAGTAAAGCAGCCACCAGCCGATCGGCCGGTCGAAACGCGCGAGCAGCGCATAGGGCCGCGCCGCGGCGGGGAGCAGCGCGACGAAGCCGCGTAGCTGGCTGTCGGGGGGATGGGTCGCCGTCATCGATGCGCGGGCGATAGCAGGCGGAGCTTCGCGAATAAATGCCCGATCGACGCTGCCTTCACTCGCGCCGGCGTGCGCGCCGTCAGTCGCAATCGGCCCTGTCGCCGGGCGACTTCACGCCCGACAGGTCGCGCGCCTCGCGGATATTATAGGCCGCGGTCGAACGGATGGTCTGCGGGCCGAGCCATTTGCCGAACAGCAGCGGCTCATATTCATAGGTGACCTCGACGAACATGATCGCCGTGCCCGCCGCCGCGGTCACCTCGCGGCCCACCGGGCCCATGCCTGGGAAATCGGTGCCGGTCGCGCCGGTGCCTTCGACGCCATAGGCCGAGGCGACCTCCATATTGCCGAAACAGCGCTGCCATTTGATCGTCTGGCCGCCATCATTGTTGCGCTGGAGGCTCGACAGGATGATGCGGCCGTTATTCTCGAAATTCAGGCCCGCCGCCTGCCGCTCGGCGCCCGCGAACACTTCGTTGATATCGACCTCGCGCACCTGCGGCTGCGTTAGGTTGCTGCCCGCCGCGATACGCGCCGCATTGTCGGCGGTGTTGAGTCCGAGCTGGCTGACGCGCGTGTGCGCCAGCGTCAGATTGGCGATTTCCAGCCCGCCGAAACCGACGAGCACGAGGAAGGGAATGGCAAAGGCCATTTCGAGCATCACCGCGCCGCGGACATTGCGCGCGAAACGGCGCGCGACGATCCGCGCCCGGCGACGAAGGGGGCGGGGCAGGGTCATCCGCACGTCTCCGCGAGCACTTCGCCGTCGGCGGCGAAGGGCTGGTTGCGCAGCAGCGTCGTCGAGGTCAGCGTCTTGGACTGCGGCTGGCCCAGCATCCTCCACACCGGCAGCACGCGGTCGAAACGCATCGACACCGTATATTGGACGACGTCGTCGGCGCCGCCGTTGCCCTGCTTGCCGCCATCCTCCCAGCAATCGTCGGGCGAGGGATCCTGGACGCCGTTGCCGTTGGTATCGACCCAGCGCAGCGGCTTGATGTCGCTGTAATCGTCGAACGTGCGGCGGTTGAAACTCACGGTCGCGTTCTTGAAGACCTTCTTCACCTCGGCCTCGACCCGCTCGTCGAGGGCCTCCTGATCGGCGGCAAAGCCTTCCAGCGTCGCATCGCGGCCCGCCTTGGCGACCACGCCTTGCAGCACTTGCTGCCCATACATCTGCCAGCAGTAATCGAAGATGCCGAGCAGGATCAGCAGGAACACCGGCGCGGTCAGCGCGAATTCGACGAACGCGGTGCCGCGCTCGCTCCGCCGCAGCCGGCGCAGCAGGGTGCGGACGCCGGTCATTGCGACAGCCTCAGCTTGGAAATCTGTCGTGCGATCGCCTGGAACTGTTCGTTGAGTTCGGCGGCATTGTCGGCCTCGAACGCCGCGCCGGAGGAAGCGCAGCTGTTCAGGCTGGCATCGCTGCCTATCCCGAAGGATACGACCCAGATGGTGATCCCCCGCTGGCGCGCCGCTCGGCACAATTGCTGAAAGCGGTTGTTGTGATGATCTCGAAGCTCGCCGTCGGTCGTTCCGCCGACGCGGTGCATCAGATACTCATAGCCCTGAAAAGTCAGGTTCCCCATGTTCGGCGCCATCGCGCCATCGGTCATGAAGACGATGTGGCGGCTGATCGGCCGCTCGTTCGGCGCCGTCGCATTTTCGTCAGCGAACAGGCCTGTTGGCGAGAGCAGCCGCGCGCCCCAAATCATCCCGGCATCGTGATAGGTGCCGCCCAGCGGCTGAAGCGACTGGACATAGGTATTGAAGGTGCTGCGATTATCAGCGGTCATCGTCGTCAGCTTCATGGCGGGGGCCGGACAGACACCCCAGCCATCGCCCCAATATTTCGAATAACGCTGCCACCGGCCTTTGGAACTGGTATCCAGCGTGATGTTCCGGCTGCCATTGCTGTTGAACTCGTTGACCGTGATCGGGTCGCTCGAGGCCGGCTGATTGGCCGGATGGCTCGCTCGCGCAAATGCGATTTCGGGGATCAAAAGTCGCCACTGGGTATCGACATCGGCGTCGGGTACCAGGTCGATATCCATGTCGAGCGCGTCCGATGGCGCGGTCTCATCGGAATCGAATTCAGCCGTGGCGCGTTCGATGAGGCAGCCGCCCCAAGTATAGCTGACGCTGGTTCCCGAATCGCCCGTATCGGTGACGATAGCCGCGCCGGTCTTGGCCAGACTGACGTCGAAATCGCGATCCTCATAGGTATATCGATTGTCGAAAACGTCGGTTTTCGTCTCGGTCACCGTCGTCTCGTAGGTGCGCGTAAAATAGCCCTTGCGATATTGCTTGCGGCAGGTGCTGTTGCTGCTCCGCCACGAGTATCGATAGGTACGGAACGTATATGTCTGTTCTTTATCATAGGTCGTGACGCGCGTGTCACCGTCGACATATTGGCCCGTCTGGTTGTAATCCGGCGATCCGCTCGGCGACGGCGTGGTATTTGCCGGCGGGGTCCGCGATTCACATGCCGAACTGCTGCTTGCCGATACCGTGCCGTCGTTGGTCCAGCTTGAATCGTAGGTCGTAGCGCTGTCGGTATATTCGTCGCTCGTCTCGGTCCCCGTTTCGGTATAGACTTCGCGGAATATCGGCGTCCGCGACGGCAGGGTCACGTTATTGGCAAGCCACGCCGGATTTTCGGCGGAAAGGATCGCGCCGACATTCGCGGTCGAGCTGTACGGCACGACGCCAAAGCGCAGCCGTCCGTCGCCGATATCGGCGGTCGTCAGCGTGTCGAAAAAATCCATCGTCGCGTCTTTGAGCGCGGTGATGCGATCGACCGAATCGCCCGAATTGGTCTGCGCCATCGATCCCGTGACGTCGAGCACCATCATCACATCGACGTTCGAGATTTCGAGCTTCGCGGTGCAATTCGCCGACAGGCGGAACTGGTCCTTGCCGAACATGAACATGAGTTCGGTGGGCAAAACCGCCGAGGCCTGTCCGGCGACGTCCGAGGCGTTCAGGGCCTGCGAGGAGAAGAGAATGCCCGACGCGCCATATTTGGCTTCGGGAAAGTTGAAGTTGAACATCTTGTTCGCTTCGGACTGCGCCGCTTCGGAATAGCTGGCGCCGCCCATCGCGCGCCGCCCGGCGAGCACGCCCGCGTCGCATGCCTGCTGCAGGCGCAGCTGCGTCATATAGGCGCGGCCGATGTCGACCGCCGACCCGACGATGCCGATCACCGGCACGATCGCCGCGGCGGTCAGCATGAAGGCGTTGCCGCGCTGGTCGCTAATGAGCGATTTGGTGCCGGCTCGCAGCCGGCCGATCCAGGTCCCTCGCATGGTCTAACCCCTCTTCGGCCCGCAGCACTCCCCAACCGATGTGCCGCTGGTAATCTCGCACCTAGGGGAGGACTGCTTACCAAAACGCTAATCGGCGCGGCGCCGACGGGCGCGGATCGGCGCTTTTGACCCGGATCGGGACAGGGAAGCGCGTTTGGCGGCAAAAGATGCACAACAGGCCGCCTTCTGTTATCGCGCGCCCCATGCCCGCGACTCCCGCCTGGCCGCCCGCCAGCACGCCCCGCCTGTTCATCGACCTGCCGCTCGGCCCCGACGCCGCGCCCGTGATCGACGGGCCGGCGGCGCATTATCTGCTCGGCGTCATGCGGCTGAAGGCGGGCGATCCGGTCCTGCTATTCGACAGCCGGACGGGCGAATGGCTGGCCACCGTGGCCGACGCCGCGAAGCGTTCGGCCACGCTGCGTATCGAGCGGCAGACGCGCGCGATCGAACGCGTGCCCGACCTCTGGCTCTGCTTCGCTCCGGTGAAGAAGGCGCGGCTCGACTGGATCATCGAAAAGGCGACCGAGCTGGGGGTGGCGCGGCTGCAGCCGGTGATCACCGAACGCACGATCGTCGAGCGCGTCAAGAGCGAGCGGATCGAAGCGCAGATCATCGAGGCGTGCGAGCAATGCGGCCGCACCGCGCTCCCCGAACTGGCGCCGCCGGTCAAGCTGCCGCAGCTGCTGCGTGACTGGCCCGCGGAGCGCGCGCTGCTCTTCGCCGACGAAGCCGGGGGGCGCCCGCTCGCCGATGTCGCGGCGCCGGCCCCCGCCGCGATCCTCACCGGCCCCGAAGGCGGCTTCACCGGCCGCGAGCGCGACCTGCTGCTCGCCCACGCCGCGGTGCGCCGTATCGCGCTCGGCCCGCGCATCCTGCGCGCCGAAACCGCCGCGATCGCCGCCGTCAGCCTGTGGATGGCCCAGCACGGCGATTGGGCGAGGCCAATCGACGCAGGATGATGCCGCGGCTGCTGGGGGAGGAGCCCCAGACCGCTGCTATCCCTCGACCGGCCCCTCGAACTGTTCGATGACCCAGTCCTCGGCCTGCGCGCCGCCGATCCATTCCTGCATGCACGGATGGCTGATGACGGCCTGCGCATAGGCGGCGGCAAAGCGCGGCAGCGGGATCGAGTAAGTGACGAAGCGCGTGACGACCGGCGCGAACATGATGTCGGCCGCCGACCAGTCGCCAAAGAGGAAATCGCCTTCGCCGCCGAACCGCGCGCGCGCCTCGGCCCAGATCTGGAAGATACGCACGACATCGGCCTGGACTTCGGGGAGCAACTCGGCGGCCGGATAGATACGGCGGATGTTCATGCTGTGGTTGCGGCGCAGCGCGGCGAACGAGCTGTGCATTTCGGCCGCCATCGACCGCGCCATTGCGCGCGCGGCCATGTCCTCGGGCCAGAAATGCTTGGTGCCGCCGGTCTTTTCGTTGAGATAGTCGATGATCGCGAGGCTGTCCCACACGACGATATCGTCGCCGTCCCACAAGATCGGCACCTTGCCGCCCGACGGCGCGAACTCGTCGCCCTCGCGGCGGTTCGACCAGTCCTCGTCGTAAAGCGGGACGGTGACCTCCTCGAAGGGCAGCCCGCTATGCTTGACCGCCAGCCAGCCGCGCAGGCTCCAGCTCGAATAGGCCTTGTTGCCGATGAAGAGTTTCATGGAGTCTCCATATTCCCCTCCCGCTTGCGGGAGGGGCTAGGGGAGGGCCTGTTCCGGCCCGAAGGTCCCCATGACATGCCCTCCCCCGACCCCTCCCGCAAGCGGGAGGGGAGAAAGTGAGCCTCAAACCTCCACCGCCTCCAGCACCGCGGTGCGCAGCTCGGCAATCCCCATGCCCTTTTCGCTGCTCGTCGCGATCACCTGCGGATGCGCGGCGGGATGCTTGCGCGCCTCGGCCTCGGTCGCGGCCTGCACGGCTTCGAGTTCGGTCGCCTTGATCTTGTCGGCCTTGGTGAGCACGAGGCGATAGCTGACCGCCGCCGTGTCGAGCATCTCGAGCACGTCGCGGTCGACGTCCTTGATCCCGTGGCGGCTGTCGATCAGCACCAATGTGCGTTTCAGCACCGCGCGCCCGCGCAGATAATCGTTGATCAGGAAGCGCCATTTCTTGACGACATCCTTCGGCGCCTTGGCAAAGCCATAGCCCGGCATGTCGACCAGCCGGAACGCCAGCGGTTCGCCGACGTCGAAATAGTTGAGCTCCTGCGTCCGCCCCGGCGTCACCGACGTGCGCGCGAGCCCGCCCCGGTTCGTCAGCGCGTTGAGCAGCGACGACTTGCCGACGTTCGAGCGTCCCGCGAACGCGATCTCGGGCACGCTCGGCGCCGGCAGGTGCTGAAGCGCGGGCGCCGATTTCAGGAAGGCGATCGGCCCCGAAAACAGCTTGCGCGCGCGCTCGGCCCGTTCGGGGTCGTCGCCGGGATCAAGATCGACTTCGCTCACTTGGCCGGTGCCGCCTTCAGCTGCGGGAACTTGCGGTACATCCACTGCTGCTGCGCGATCGACAGGATATTGTTGGTGATCCAGTAGAGCAGCAGGCCCGCCGCGAACGGCGCCATGATGAACATGAACAGCCACGGCATGATCTTGAACACCTGCTGCTGCACGGGGTCGGTCGCCTGCGGGTTCAAACGGAACTGCAGGAACATCGTGATACCCAGGATTACCGCGAGGATGCCGATCGACAGGATCGACGGCGGGGTAAAGGGCAACAGGCCGAACAGGTTCAGGATATGCAGCGGATCGGGCGCCGACAGATCCTTGATCCACAGGATGAACGGCTGGTGCCGCATTTCGATCGTCAGCATCAGCACCTTGTACAAGGCATAGAAGATCGGAATCTGGATCACGATCGGCAGGCAGCCCGCCAGCGGATTGATCTTCTCGTCCTTATAGAGCTTCATCAGCTCCTGCTGCATCTTGGGCTTGTCGTCCTTATAGCGGTCCTGCAGCGCCTTCATCTTGGGCTGGACGAGGCGCATCTGCGCCATCGATCCGAACTGGCGCTGCGCGATCGGGAACATCAGCAGGCGGATGATCAGCGTCAGCGCCATGATCGCGACGCCGAAATTTCCGACCATGCGGAACAGCCAGTCGAGCAGCTTGAAGATCGGGACCTCGAAAAATTCGAACCAGCCCCAGTCGATCGCGTTCGACAGGCGCGTGATGCCCTGATCGTCCTGATAGCGCGACAGCGTGCTGACTTCCTTGGCGCCGGCGAAGACGCGGCTGGTGGTCGTCACCTGCCGACCCGGCGCGACTTCGACGAGGTCGCGGGCAAAGGCGGCGCGATAGGCTCCGCCCGGCAGCGAATTGAACGCGGCGGAGACTTTTTCGCCCTTCGCGGGGATCACCGCGGCGAGCCAATATTTGTCGGTAAAGCCAAGCCATCCGGCCGAGGTGTAGGACAGCGTGTCGCCGGTCGCCTCTTCCAGCTCGTCATAATTGGTGAAGTTCGACTTGCCGTCGAGATAGCCGGTCGGGCCGACGTGGATCGTCCAGCTGTCCTGCTCGTGCGGGTCGGTCGGCTTGCCGGTGCGGTCGATATAGGTGCCGCTGCGCACCGCGACGGGGGCGGCGCCGGTGTTGGCGATCGTCTGCTTCGCGGTGATCAGATAATCGTCGTCGATGCTGTATTCGATGCGGAAATTCTGGCCCGCGCCGTTGGTCCAGTTCAGCGTTACCGGCGTCGTCGGGGTCAATTTGGTGCCCGTCGCGGTCCAGACCGTGGTCGGACCCGGAACGACGATGCCCTGCGCCGACCAGCCGATGCTCGCGAAATAGGCCGCCTTGGTGCCGCCGGGCGCGAACAGGCGCACGGGGGGCGAATCCTTCTTGATCGTCTGGCGATATTTGCTGAGCGTGATGTCGTCGATGCGCGCGCCGACGAGGTTGATCGACCCCTTGATCGCGGGGGTGTCGATCGGGATGCGGTTGCCCTCGGCCAGCACGGCCTCGATCGGGCGGATCGCCTGCGCCGTGGTGGGCGCGGGCACGCCGGGGGCGGGCAGGGCCGCCGGCTGGCCCGGCGTCGCGGCCGGCGCGGCGCCGTTGGTGCCGGCGACGGTCGTCGTCACATCGGGCTTGTCGGGAGTCGGGAAGAATTTCTCGGAGACGAAATTCCAGCCCAGCAGGATGGCCACCGACAACAGGATTGCCGCGATCAGGTTACGCTTGTCGTCCACGCTCTTCGGTCTCTCTTCGTCTCAAAAAAATCGGGGATGATGCCGGCGCCGAAGGCCTATGGCACCGGGTCATAGCCGTGGCCCCCCCAAGGATGGCAGCGCAATAGCCGCTTTGTCGCCAGCCAGCCACCCTTGATCGCACCATGGCGGCGCAGCGCGATAATCGCATATTCGCTGCACGACGGCGCATAGCGGCAGGTGGGGGGAAGGATGCGCGACGGACCAAGCTGCCAACCGCGCGCGATCAGGATCAACAGGCGGGCGATCATGCAGGAAGCCCGGAAAACGGTGGAAGTTTATTCGCGATTGGCCCCACTTCGTCACCCCGGACTTGATCCGGGGTCCATGCGGCGCCGGTGGCAATGGACCCCGGATCAAGTCCGGGGTGACGATAAGAGGCAGTGGGCGTAATCACGACGCCTTCGCCGCGAGCTTCTTCGCCGCGCGCTTCAGCGCCGAATCGAGATGCTCGCCCAGCTCGGCAAATTCCATGTCGTTGGCGCCGGGGCGGCCGATCAGCACATGGTCGGCGCCGGCGATTCCGGCCTGCGGCAGCGCCGCGCGCGCGAGTTCGCGAAAGCGGCGTTTCATCCGGTTGCGCGTGACCGCGTTGCCGACTTTCTTGCTGACCGTATAGCCGATGCCCAGCGCATCCTCATCGTCGCCGCGCGGACGGACGAGCAGGACGAAGCCGGGCATGGGAAAGCGAAGGCCGCGATTCGCGGCCAGAAATTCGCTACGTTTTGAAAGCGTTCGCACCAGACGCGCTGGCGGCGAAGCGTGGGCGATCAGGCCGACAGCTTCGCGCGGCCACGGGCGCGGCGGGCGGCCAGGACCTTGCGGCCACCGACGGTGGCCTTGCGGGCGCGGAAGCCGTGACGGCGCTTGCGCACGAGGCGGCTCGGTTGATAAGTGCGCTTCATCGCGGTTTTCCCTAGATCTCGTCAAATGCTGCAACAGAAAAGGGCCGCCAAGCGTGGGCGGCCACTGTTGGAGGCGCGGATAAGCAAGAGTCGGTCGAAAGTCAATCGCCATCTGGCGTGTCCAGCGCCGCGCGCGCGCGGCGCCGCGCGGCGCTGACGCGGCGCATGATCCGGTCGGCCCAGGCACCATATCTGGGGTGCCGCCATTTGAAACGGACATAGACGCGCTTCGCCCACGCGCTGTTCTGCAGGCAGAGCATCAGCCCCAGCGGAAAGACGATCAGGAATCCGGGGCCAGGCAACGGCCCGATCGCGATGCCCGTGATCATCAGCAATATGCCGAGCGCGAACAGCGCGGTACGCATCTGCGCATTCGACCGCATTCGCTGATAAAGGCTCCGCTTCGCCATAGGGGGCGATGTGGGGGAGCGGGCGGCGTGTTACAAGGCTAAAGCAGCTTGGCGGGCGAGGGCGGCGATCGCGAGCGGTGGCTTTGGGGTGGGGAGCCGACGTTAGCAAATTGCCGTATATTAGGGTCTGTCAGTAAGGCCGAACACAGGATGACCTACCATGCATTATCGCTTTGGATCGAAGATCGCTCTTATCGTGTGTGCGGGGGCGTGTGTGATCACTTCGCCTGCAAGAGCTAATAGCGACGCAAAAAATTCCGACGAAGATGCGTTGGTTCGTGATTTCCTCCTAGGCGATATGACTGCGTGGAAGTTCAGTTCATTCTGCTTCAACACTACCCTGCGAGGCCTCGACGCCAAGACGATGGAATGGCAGCAAAAGCTGCCCGGTCCGGATCGTAGAAGCGACGAAGAGCGAAAATATCTGAAAGACTTAAAATCAGTTTCAGCGGAGATGGCGCCGCTCCCGACGCGAGTGGTGTCGGCGGAGGGGCTTGATGCCGGCAGGTTCAGCGTGCGGACCGCAAAGATTGAGGATTGTCAGGCTTCCGCAACGTTCAGACTCTACCGCGTCGTGAAGAAAAACGGGAAGGCATTTCTGTCAGGCGTTTTGGCTACGCCGTGTGCCGGGGTGCCGTTTGGAATAAGCTTTCGGAAGCGTGGCGCAAGATGGGAGAGGCTGCACACGGCATACTATTATTCCGCAATGGGACCTCCGGGCTGCGGTTATATATCCAAGGCGGTCCCAGGGGATCCGACGGATTCCTTGATCATTCTGGAGAAGAAACCCCCCGTCTGATCATCGACCAAATGGAATGGCCGCTTCTGGTCGTTAGCTGTCGATCCGGTCATCCTGCCCGAAAAGACGGACGCCTAGAATTTTTTGCCGGTGATCCGGCTGATTTCCTTCGCCACCATCGCCTCGACGAGCGGCGGCAGGTTGGTGTCGAGCCAGTCCTTGAGCATCGGGCGCAATGCTTCGAGCACGACATCTTCCATCGTGCGGCCGGCAGCCGCAGGTGCGGCGGCGACGGGGGGGGCGGCTGCGGCCGGCGTGATGGCGGCGGTCAAGGCTTCGAGCGACTGGCGCGCGGCATCGGCGCTCGCTTCGGAGACCAGTTCCTCCGCCTCGGGGGCTTCCTCGGCGGCCGCACCGGCAGCGCGATCTTCCTGATCCTGAAGGTCGAGGATATCGTCGGCTTCGGCGACGCGCACCTCGCGCGCCGCGCCCGGCGCCTCGTCGCGGGCGATCACGCGCCGAATCGACGACAAGATATCTTCCATCGACGGTTCCCGCGACATATCGCCCATCACCAAGCCCCCTCAGCCCACGAAAACAGGGCAGTTAACCATCTTCTTACCGGTTCGGGGCGGCTTTTGCCAAGCCTTATTGTGGCGCGAGCGACGGCGGGCCTTCGGGAACCCCCGCATTCGCCGCGGCAACGGCGCGCGTGTCGGTCGCGACCTGCTGCGGCGCGGGATCGTCGGCCCAGTCCCAAAGCTCGCCCTTCACGCGCTTGTAATTGACCTCGGGGTCATAGAGCGCGCCGCCCTCAAGCCCCAGGTCGCGCGCCTCGGCCTTGCCCATCGCGGCGAGCACCGAGAAGGCCGCGACATAGGAATTGCGCTGCGCCGAAACGAGCTGGACCTGCGTGTTCAGATATTCCTGTTCGGCGTTCAAAATGTCGAGGATCGACCGCGTGCCGACGCTGTTTTCGGCGCGCACGCCCTCGAGCGACAGCGCGTTTGCGCTCACCGCCTGCTGCGTCGCGGCGATGATGCGTTCGTTCGCCTGCCACGCGGCATAGGCGCCGCGCGTCTGGGCGATCACGCCGCGTTCGACCTCGACATATTGTTCGATCGCCTGGCTGCTGCGCGATTGCGCCTGACGCACCTGCGCCGAGCGGCGGCCGCCGGTGAAGATCGGCAGCGTGACCTGAACCCCCGCCGCCGCGCTCGACGTTTCCTGCGTGACGCTGACGCCGGGAACGCCGCTGTCGAGCGAGCCGAGATAATTGTTGTAGCCGCCATTGAGGATCGCCGACACCTTGGGCGCGCGCGACGATTTGGCGGTGCCGATGTCGGCTTTCGATGCGTTGACCAGTTCGTTCGCCGATTCGATGTCGGGGTTGCTGTTGAGCGCGATCGCGACCGCGTCCTCGGCGGTGGTCGGCAGGTTCGGGAGCTGCGGCGGCGCCTCCAGATCGACCGGTGCCTCGCCGACGAGGCGGATATAGCCCTCGCGGCTGGCGATCAGATTGGCCTCGGCGGTCCGCAGGTCGCCCTCGGCAAGCGCGAGCCGTGCTTCGGATTGCGCGACGTCGGTGCGGGTCAGGTCGCCGATCTCGAACCGGTCGCTCGTCGCCTGCAAATTGGTGCGCAGGACCGAGACATTCTTCTGGTTGAGCTGGACGATCGCCTGGTCGCGGATGACGTCCATATAGGCACCGACGACTTGCGAGAAGATGCTCGCCTCGGTCGCGCGAAGGTCGGCCTGCCCCGCCTCGACGCGAAATTTCGCGGCGCGCACCGCGTTGCGCACCGCCCCGCCCTGATAAAGCGGCACGGTCAGCTGGCCGCCGGCGCTCAGCGAGCGCGCGGGCGCGTTGAAGCTGTTGCCGGGAACGATGATATTTTCGTCGTAGCTCGCCTGCGTCCCGATATCGGGAAGGCCATAGCTCTTCTGGATCGGGACATTTTCGTCGTTCGCGCGCTGGCCCGCGCGCGCGGCGGTCAGCGTCGGGTTGTTTTCATACGCCTTGGCGAGCGCCCCCTGCAATGTTTCGGCCTGCGCCGTCATCGGCAGCATCAGCGCGCCCGCGGCAAGGCCGGCGAGCCAGCGGGCACGACGAAGGCACTGTTTCTTGTCGGTATCGGTCATCGTGGTGTCAGCCTGGAACAAGGAGGGGTGGGCCCGATCGTCAGAATCGGAAGCCCGCGGGCGCGGCGAAGCCGGGTAAGGGTGCGACGTCCATGTCGGCGAAGCTGCGCAGCGCGACGGTGCCGCCGACCTTGACGCCTTCGACCAGCCGCGCGACCGCACCTTCGCGGCGCGCGGCGACGAGGCGGCCGCCCTCGGCGAGCTGCGCGACGAGCGCGGCGGGAAGCGTTTCGATCGCGCCTTCGACGATGATGCGGTCGAACGGCGCGGCGTCGGGCGCGCCGGCCGCGAGCGGGCCCTGGACCCAATGGATATGGGCGTCGGCGACCGCAGCCTGCGCCGCCGCCATCAGCTGCGCGTCTTCCTCGACCGCATGAACCTCGGCGCCGAGCCGGGCGAGCAGCGCCGCGGTATAGCCGGTCGCGCTGCCGATGAGCAGGATGCGCATGCCGGGGCGCACGGCCGCGGCGACCAGCATGCGGCCGGCAACGAGCGGGGCGTTGAGCGCGCGGCCATTCGCCAGCGCGATCGCACGGTCCATATAGGCGACGCCGGCGAGCGCGGCGGGCACATGCGCCTCGCGGGGCACCGCGCCCATCGCGCCGATCACCGCGGGATCAATGACGTCGTTCGTCCTGAGCTGGCTGTCGACCATGGCGGAGCGCATCTCCGCCGCCGTGATTTCGCTAAACTTCGTCGCCATCAGTCTTTTCCGATTCCCTGGAATTTGAGCCTGTGCGGGGCCGCTTTAGCCGAAGCCATGCTGTATTGCAATGATAATACAGCCAAGCCGCCGCATGCTGCCGCGCATAGCTGGCAACAGGGGTGCCGCCAACCCCGCATCGCCCGCGCGGCGCGGCGCTTCCGGCGAATCCTTGACAAGCCAGCGAAAGCCCCTCACTAGCGGCGCCGTCCAACACCCGGCCCATCCCCCGAGGATGCGGCAGTTCGGCATGAGGCCCGATGGCGGAGTGGTGACGCAGCGGACTGCAAATCCGTATACGCCGGTTCGATTCCGGCTCGGGCCTCCAAAGTTCCCCAGATTTCATGCATGCCCCCCCGTCGGGGGTTTAGCGCGCTTTCTTGACGGTAACCTGACGGCGTTCGCCGCGCCGGGCCTTTGGCCTTGCCGTTTCAGCGCCGCGCGGAATAGAAAAGCGGCTCCACGAACAATGAGGACCCCGCATGGCCCACGGAACCGCGCGCATCGGCAGGGATCGCTATCGCACCGAGATCAACGTCAGCGGCCACGCGCTGGTCGGCGACGAAGGGCCGGGGCTGGGCGGCAAGAATCTGGGGCCCGCACCTTATGATTTCCTGCTGGCGGGACTTGGCGCCTGCACCGCGATCACGCTGCGCATGTACGCCGACCGCAAGGAGTGGCCGCTCGACTCGGTCGAGGTGGGGTTGCGGCTGGTCAACAAGGACGGGCTGCGCATCGACCGGGTGCTGACGATCGCCGGGCTCGACGAGGAGCAGAAGGCACGGCTCGCCGACATCGCCGAGCGCACACCGGTCACGCTGACGCTGAAAGGCGGCCTGCCGATCGACACGCGGATCGCCTGACCGGACCGCCACTGGACATTTTGCCCCACCCCACTTATATACCAGCCGTTATGGAAATCGAAGCCGCCACCGCTGCCACGCCGCACAAGGGCCGTCCGCGTGAATTCTGCGTCGACGCCGCGCTGGCGGCAGCGCTGCGCGTCTTCTGGTCGAAGGGCTATGAAGGCGCGTCGATGGCCGATCTGACCGAGGCGATGGGGATCACCAAGCCCAGTCTTTACGCGGCCTTCGGCAACAAGGAAGCGCTCTTCAACAAGGCGCTCGACCTGTATGAGCGCGAGAAGCTCGATTATATGCAGACGGCGCTGGCAGCGCCGACCGCGCGCGGCGTCGCCGAACGGCTGATGTACGGCGCGCTCGATATGTATTGCTGCCCTGAAAATCCCAACGGCTGCCTCGGAGTGATCACGTCGGTCGCTTGCGGGGCGGAGGCCGAGTGCATCCGCCAGGCCGTGCTGGAACGCGGCGCGGCGGCGAAACGCGCGATGCTTGACCGTTTCGCGCGCGCCAAGGAGGAAGGCGACTTTCCGCCCGACACCGACGCCGAGGGGCTCGCCGCCTTCCTGACCGCGGTGAACCAGGGCATGTCGGTGCAGGCCGGCGCAGGCGCGACGCGCGCCGAGCTTGAGCGGCTGGTGGAAACCAGCCTGAAGCTGTGGCCGGGGCGTTGATCTGAGCATTTACCCGCCGAAAAACCGGCGACCACTTTTTCGGTAAACGCTCTGAAAGAAAAATTTCTACTGCCCGGTACAGAATGCGCTTGACGCAGCGCAACATGACTTATATACCACTCAGTATACAAAGAGGCTCTCCCCCGAGACCGGCCGCCACATGACAAAGAGCGTGCGGCGGCCGGAACTGTCACCATCGAATCATTTCCCGGGAGAGGGTCTTGCTCCGGTCGGGCGCCCGGTGGCGTTCGCCCGCAAGATATAAACAGGGACCCCGCGCGCGCATGGGATGCGTGTGACGGGACGGAGCGGTCGTCTCTTCGCAGAGGCACTCCGGCAACACGGACCAATTGCGACACCAGCCGGAGGCATGCGCTTCCGGCACCGGCCGCCTGCGCCCCCCTCCCCTCCCCCGGGGCGCGGGCGGCCGAAACGAACGAAAAGAAGAGGGCATTCCATGACCGTCCACACCCCGATCGAAAAGCTCGACCCCGCAGACGCGAAGGTCCGCCGCGAACTCAGGACCCTGCTCCATCCCGGACGCGGCCGCCGCGCCGCGTGGATCGGCGCGTTCCTCGTGCTGATCGTCGGCGCCTGGTGGCTGCTGCGCGACGGCCCGCCGCAGGCCACCGCCGCGCCCGCGCCCGTGCTGACCGTCGCCGCGCCGATCGCGCGCGACGTCACGCTATGGGACGAATATATCGGCCGCTTTGAAGCGTCGAAGGCGGTCGAAGTGCGCCCGCGCGTTTCGGGCGCGATCACCGCGATCCACTTCACCGACGGGCAGATCGTCCGCAAAGGCCAGCCGCTCTTCACCATCGATCCGCGCCCCTATCGCGCCGCGCTCGCCGAAGCGCGCGCGTCAGCGGCGAGCGCGCGCAGCGACCTTGCGCTCGCCAGGCTCGAACTCGACCGCGCAAGCCGCCTCGTCGATATCGAGGCGGTGTCCCAGAGCGAGATCGACCGGCTGCGCGCGCGCGTCAATGCGGCCAACGCCGCACTCGCCGGTGCCGATGCCCGTATCGCGGCGCGCGCGCTCGACGTCGAATTCACCACGGTTCGCGCGCCGCTGAGCGGCCGGATTTCGGACCGTCAGATCGACGCGGGCAACCTTGTATCGGCGGGCGATGCCGGCGGCACCCTGCTCACCACGATCAATGCGCTCGACCCCATTTATTTCACCTTCCAGGGGTCCGAAGCGCTGTTCCTCAAGACCAAGCGCGAGGGTGGCGACAAGGGCGCCGACGTCGAAGTCCGGCTGCAGGACGAAAGCGATTATCGCTGGAAGGGCCAGCTCGACTTCACCGACAACGGGCTCGACCCGCGGTCGGGCACGATCCGCGCGCGCGGCCGCTTCGATAACCCCGAAATGTTCCTGACCCCCGGCATGTTCGGCAACATGCGCCTGTCGACCGGCCGGACGGCGCACGCCTTGCTCGTCCCCGCCGCCGCGGTGCAGACCGACCAGGCGCGCAAGATCGTCTATGTCGTCGGCCAGGACGGCATGGTTGCCGCGAAGCCGGTCGAGATCGGTCCCGATGTCGATGGCCTGCGCGTCATCCGGTCGGGCCTGACGCCGACCGATCGCGTCGTCATCAACGGCTACCAGTTCGCGCGTCCCGGCACCAAGGCGGTGACCAAGGCGGGCAAGATCGCCGCCGATGCGCCGGACAAGGCGCCGGCAGGTCCGAACGAACCGGTGTCGGCGCAGGCGACCTTCGCGAAATAGCTTATTCGTCATCCCGACGAAGGCCGGGATCTCCACGGTGCGTTCATCCTCAACGTCGAGATCCCGGCCTTCGCCGGGATGACGTGAGGGATTGAGGTTCCGACTCCGTTTCGATTTTCCAGACAGGGGCTCTCCCATGCGCCTATCACGCTTCTTCATCGACCGGCCGATCTTCGCCGCCGTGCTCGCCGTCATCATCACCATCGTCGGCGCGGTCGCCTATATCGGGCTACCCGTGTCGCAATATCCCGACATCGTCCCGCCGACGGTGACCGTGTCGGCCAGCTATCCGGGCGCGTCGGCCGAAACCGTTGCCGATACGGTGGCGGCGCCGATCGAGCAGGAAATCAACGGCGTCGACAATATGCTCTATATGAGCAGCCAGTCGACCGGTGACGGCAATGTCACGATCACCGTCACCTTCAAGATCGGCACCGACCTCGACGCCGCGCAGGTGCTGGTGCAGAACCGTGTCGCGATCGCGACCCCTCGCCTCCCCGAAACGGTGCAGCGCCTGGGCGTCGTGACGCGCAAGACGTCGCCCGACTTCCTGATGGTGGTGAACCTCGTTTCGCCCGACAAGTCGCTCGATCGCGCCTATATCTCCAACTATGCGCTGACCCAGCTGCGCGACCGGCTCTCGCGTATCGACGGCGTCGGCGACGTGCGCCTGTTCGGCAGCCGCGACTATGCGATGCGCGTGTGGATCGACCCCGGCCGCGCCGCCGCGCTGGACCTGACGGCGGGCGAGATCGTCGCCGCGCTGCGCCGCGAGAATGTCCAGGTCGCCGCGGGGACGCTCGGCCAGCCCCCGTACGCCAACGGCAGCGATTTCCAGCTCAACGTCGAAACGCAGGGCCGCCTCTCCGATCCCAAGGATTTCGCCAACATCGTCATCCGCAGCGATGCCGACGGGCGGCAGGTCCGCGTGTCGGACGTCGCGCGCGTCGAACTGGGCGCGTCGGACTATAACAGCAACACCTATCTGTCGGGCGACCCGACGGTCATCATGGCGGTGTTCCAGCGCCCCGGTTCGAACGCGCTCGCCGCCGCCGAAGCGGTCGAGGCCGAAATGGCGGCCTCGTCGAAGAATTTCCCCAAGGGCCTCGAATATCGCGTCATCTACAACCCCACCGAATTCATCGCCCAGTCGATCGACGCGGTGATGGACACGTTGCTCGAAGCGG
Source organism: Sphingopyxis sp. JAI108 (assembly GCF_013410105.1). GTDB lineage: Bacteria > Pseudomonadota > Alphaproteobacteria > Sphingomonadales > Sphingomonadaceae > Sphingopyxis > Sphingopyxis chilensis. Next base: position 494,569 of record NZ_JACCCJ010000002.1, on the reverse strand, counting down.
TCGTGCTCGTCGTGATCGTGATCCTCGTTTTCTTGCAGAAATGGCGCGCGGCGATCATCCCCGTGCTCGCGATCCCCGTGTCGCTGATCGGCACCTTCGCGGTGCTCGCGGCGGTCGGCTACAGCCTCAACAATCTGTCGCTGTTCGGGCTGGTGCTCGCGATCGGCATCGTCGTCGACGACGCGATCGTCGTCGTCGAGAATGTCGAACGCAATCTTGAAAAGGGCATGAGCGCCCTCGAAGCCGCGCGCACATCGATGGACGAGGTGTCGGCGGCGCTCGTCGCCATCGTGCTCGTGCTCTGCGCGGTGTTCGTGCCGACCCTGTTCCTGACCGGGCTGTCGGGCGCCTTTTACCAGCAGTTCGCGGTGACGATCTCGACCGCGACGATCATCTCGCTGATCCTCTCGCTCACCCTGTCGCCCGCGCTCGCGGCGATCCTGCTGCGCGGCCATTCGGCGCCCGCGAACGAAGGCAAGGGCATGCAGATGCTCCGCCGCGCGGGCGACGCGTTCAACCGCGCGTTCGAGCGGATGAGTGATGGTTATGCGCGGCTGACCGGCCGGCTCGTGCGCGCGCCGAAGAAGATGATGGTCAGCTATGCGGGGCTGATCGCCGCCACCGCGGGGCTGTTCTGGGCGACGCCGACGGGCTTCATACCAGCGCAGGACCAGGGGTATTTCCTTGTCGTCGCCAAGCTGCCCTCGGGCGCTTCGGTCGAGCGCACCGACGCGGTGCTGCAAAAGGTCGCGCGGCGCGTGCTGCCCGTCGACGGCGTGCTCGGATCGGTGATGCTCGCGGGCTTCGACGGCCCGTCGCAGACGCTCGCGCCCAATTCGGCCGCCGCTTACTTCCCGCTAAAATCCTTCGAGGAGCGCAAGAAGCTGGGCGTCAAGCTCGACGACATCATCAACGAGGCGCGCAAGCGCACCGCCGACATCACCGAGGCGCAGATCGTGATCATCCCGCCGCCGCTGATCCAGGGCATCGGGTCGGCGGGCGGCTACCGGATGGTCGTTCAGGATCGCGGCGGCCACGGCTATGCGGCGCTGGCGACCGAGTCGAACAATCTGATCGGCAAGGCGAACCAGACCTCCGGCCTCGCCAATGTCTTCACCTTCTTCGATCCCACGAACCCGCGCGTTTTCGCGGACATCGACCGGGCGAAGGCGAATGCGCTCGGCGTGCCGCCCGAACGCGTGTTCGAAGCGTTGCAGGTCTATCTTGGCTCGGCGTTCGTCAACGACTTCAACCTGCTCGGTCGCACCTATCGCGTCACCGCGCAGGCCGACGCGCCCTTCCGCCAGAGCGTCGCCGACATCGCGAACCTGCGGACCCGGTCCGATTCGGGCGCGATGGTGCCGATCGGCTCGGTCGCGAATTTCGAGGACCGCACGGGGCCGTATCGCGTGACGCGATACAATCTTTTCCCCGCGGTCGAGATCGACGGCGACACGGCGCCGGGCGCATCTTCGGGCGCGGCGCTGACGACGATGGAAAAGCTGGCGAGCGAATCGCTGCCCGCGGGCTACGGCACCGAATGGACGGGCATCGCCTTCCAGCAAAAGGCGGCAGCGAACACCGCGGGAATCGTCTTCGCGCTCGCGGTGCTGTTCGTCTTCCTCGTCCTCGCGGCGCAGTATGAGAGCCTCGTGCTGCCACTGGCGATCATCCTGATCGTGCCGATGTGTCTGCTCGCGGCGATGATCGGCGTGAACCTGCGCGGTATGGACAATAATGTCCTGACGCAGATCGGGCTGGTCGTGCTCATCGCGCTCGCGGCGAAGAATGCGATCCTGATCGTCGAATTCGCCAAGCAGGCCGAGGAACAGGATGGGCTGTCGCCGATCGACGCCGCGGTGCGCGCCGCGCGCGACCGCCTGCGCCCGATCCTGATGACGAGCTTTGCCTTCATCCTCGGCGCGGTGCCTTTGCTCATCGCGACCGGCGCGGGAGCGGAGCTGCGCCAGGCGCTCGGTACCGCGGTGTTCTTCGGGATGCTCGGGGTGACGGCGTTCGGCCTCATCTTCACGCCGACCTTCTACGTCGTCTGCCGCGCGCTCGGCGACTGGTTCGCCGCGCGCCGCAAGCGCGGCGCGGGCGACCATGGCGCGGCGCTGCCCGTGCCGGCGGAATAGGGAGAAAGACCATGATGCTCCGCAATATCCTCACCGCCGCATCGGCGCTCGCGCTTGCCGCCTGCGCCGTCGGCCCCGACTACAAGGCGCCGCAATCGGCTTCGGCGCCTGCCGCTGCCGGCCCGTTCGTTTCGGCGAACGGTCCCGCGGTGTCGCTCGCCCCGGTCGCAGCCGACTGGTGGCGCCTCTATGACGATCCCGTCCTCGACGGCCTCGTCGCCGACGCGCTTGCCAACAACACCGACGTGCGCGTCGCGGTGGCGAATATCGCCAGGGCGCGCGCCGCGCTGCGCGGTGCGCGGTCGGATCGTTTGCCGCAAGGCGAGATCGGCGCCGGTGCCAATTACGGCCGCAATCCCGAAGGCCAGCGCCTCCCCGGCGCCGATCGCGAGGATTGGACCGTCGATGTCGGCGCCAACATTTCGTACGAGGTCGACCTGTTCGGCCGCGTCAGCCGCTCGATCGAGGCCGCGCGCGGCGATACCGAAGCCGCCGAAGCCAATGCCGACGCGGTGCGCGTGATCGTCGCCGCCGACACGACGCAAGCCTATGCAGACGCCGCATCGGGCGCGGCGCGGCTCGACGTCGCGCGACGCATCGTCGGACTGCTCGACCAGCAGGTGAAGCTGACCGAGCGCCGCAAGGAGGTCGGCATGGCGACCGGGCTCGACCTCGCGCGCATCACGACGCTGCGCGACCAGCGGGCAGCCGACATCCCCTCCATCGAAGCTGAACGGCAGGCGGCGCTTTTCCGCCTCGCGACTCTGACCGGTCGTGCTCCTGCCGCGCTGCCGGCCATCGCGGCCGACCGCAATATCAGCCTCGAAATCACCGATCCCATCCCGGTCGGTGATGGGGCGGCGCTATTGAAGCGCCGTCCCGACATTCGCGCCGCCGAGCGCCGCCTTGCCGCCGATACCGCGCGCATCGGCGTCGCGACCGCGGACCTCTATCCGCGAATCACCCTGGGCGGTTCGGCCGGTTCAACCGGCACGGGCTTTGGCGACGTGTTCGGCGGCGGGCCGCTGCGCTGGCTGCTCGGCCCCTTGCTCAACTGGGCGTTCCCGAACCAGGAGCCCGCGCGGGCGCGGATCGCGGCGGCCGAAGCCGATACGCAGGCGTCGCTCGCCGAGTTCGACGGCACGGTGCTGCGCGCGCTCGAGGAAACCGAGACGGCGCTCTCCTCCTATGCCCGTTCGCTCGAACAGCGGCAGGCGCTGCGCGCGGCGCGCGACCAGGCCGAGCGCGCGGCGCGAATCGTGCGCGCGAAGCGGCAGGAAGGCGCGTCGGATTCGCTGGAATGGCTCGACGCCGAGCGCACCTTTGCCGAGACCGAAGCGGTGCTCGCGGCGCAGGACGGGCAGATCTCGCGGCGCCAGGTCGCGCTGTTCCGCGCGCTTGCGGGGGGCTGGTCGAGTTAAGGCCGCGCGGCCCGCGGGTCGCGCCCCACCATCGTTTACGCCGCTTTTACCAGTCCTGGTGCATAGCATTTACCAATGCTTATGGCTGGGGATGAATGATGGACAGCATGCGCGGACTGCTTTCGGGCAGCCACGACCAGGAGGATGGGGCGATCGATGCGCCCGCGTCGGTCGGCGTCGATGAACGGCGGATGCAGGTCCGGGCCTATAATTACTGGGCGTCGCTGCTCGCCGATCGCGCTTATCCGTCGGTCGAGGACCTCGATCTCGAAAGCGCCGATTTCGGACCCAATTCGGTTCTGCTCGATTTCACCGCGGGCGTCGAAAATCCGGGCCTGGCCTATATCGGCGAGACGCTGCGCACCGAGTCGCAGATCGATGAGGATGTCCATTATATCAGCCAGATTCCAGGGCGTTCGCTGCTCTCGCGGCTGACCGACCATTATCTGCAGATCATCGCCAACCGCGCCCCGATCGGCTTCGAGGCCGAGTTCGAAAGCGAGCGCGGCGCGACGATCATGTACCGCGGCATCCTGCTGCCCTTCTCGTCCGACGACGACACGATCGATTTCATCATGGGCGTGATCAACTGGAAGGAAGCCGCGCCCGCCGATCAGGCCGAGGAACTGCAATTGTCGGTCGAACAGGCGCTGCGTAGCGCCGCGCCGCTGACCGCGCCGGTGCCGGTGTGGGCCGACGGCCCCGACTCGGGCCATCTGGGCGACGAGGTCGCGGCCGACGCCGCCCCCGGCTTTGCCGCGCTGCAGGGCGACGGCGACCTGTTCGCCGATAGTCCCGCCGACAGCGATGTGCCGGCCGATCCCGGCACGGATGCCGAACTCGCCGACTGGCTGGCGCTGGCGCGCGAAACCGCCGAGCGCGCGGTCGCCGCCGACAGCCGGAGTCGCGGCGCGCTCTATCAGGCGGTCGGCAAGGCGTGGGATTTCGCGCTGGCGGCCGAGGAGCAGCCCGACGCCTTCGCCGCGTTGCTCGACGACGCCGGGCTGGCGGTGCAGGACCGCGCACCGATGACGCCGATCGTGAAGCTGGTTTTCGGTGCGGCCTATGACAAGACGCGGCTCGCCGAATATGCCTGCGTGCTCGGTCACGCCAAGGACGAGGCGGTCGGCCGCGGCGAACTTGCCGCCTATCTCGATCGCTATCCGGGCGGGCTCAAGGGTCTCGTCAAGGACGCGCGCGCACGCCGCAAGCCGGCCGACAGCCGTGAGCGGCCGGATGAGAAGCTCGAAGCGCTTCGCCGCGCGCAGCCCGCGCTGATCCTCGAACATGATGCGGGCGACGCCGAATTCGTCGTGCTGATCGCGCGCGCGATGCCCGGCGGCCATATCGGCATCGTCGCCAAGGCGGCCGACGATCCGGCGCTCGTCGCCAAGCTGGCGAAAAGGGCGATCGCCATCACCCCCGGCACCTGACCGCGGAACGGCTGAGAGCGTTCACGCAACAGACAACCCCAAAATTGAAATATTTTTACGCGGGACCCCGAACGAGGCCTTGAGCCACGGCGCGCTGAGGCGCATAGGAGGCGGCAGCGAACGGACCCCCGCCGATCGTCGGCTGGGATCCCCCTCTTTTGGTTCGGGATGCTGCATTTTATGTCTCAGAAACTGTCCGACACGCCGGAAACGGACACGCCGACCCCCTCCACCGTCAAAATCCCGCCGAAAGTCGCCGCCGCCTATCTGGCCGCGCTCGCCGGCAGCGCGCTGCCCGGCGAAGGCGACGATATGGACAAGGCCGCGCTCAGCGACGCGAGCCAGTTCGCCGCGCGCGCCGCGCTCGACCGCGCCGCCGAAACCCCGTCGCTCCTGCTCGAACCGATCGCCGCCGACGGCACCGATCGCCGGATGCGGCTCGCCATCATCAACGACGACATGCCCTTCCTCGTCGATTCGACGTCGCAGGCGGTCGCGGCGCAGGGGCTCGTCGTTCACCGCATCCTCCACCCCGTCGTCGCGGTGAAGCGCGATGCGAAGGGCCATTTGCAGGAAGCGGGCGAAGGCCCCGCGCGCGAGTCGGTCATCTATATGGAGCTCGAACGCGGCGATGCGCGCGCGCGCCGGCGCCTGCTCGACGGGCTCGAAGCGGCGCTGCGCGACGTGCGCGCCGCGGTGCGCGACTGGCGCGCGATGCGCGCGGCGATGCTCGCCGACGCCGCGATGCGCGTCGAGGGCGAAGGCGCCGAGCTGCTGCGCTGGTTCGAAGGCGGGTCGATGACCCAGCTCGGCCACGAATGGCGCACGCGCGATGGCAAGGTTCAGGATCCGCTCGGCATCAGCGACAGCAGCGACGGCCAGCTCCTGTCGCCCGCCGCGCTCGATGCCGCCTTCGCCTGGTTCGACAAGGGAGGGCACACGCCGCTGCTGATCAAGTCGAACCGTTTATCGGCGGTCCACCGCCGCGTATTGCTCGATCTGGTTGTCGTTCCCGAACTGAAGGGCAAGAAAGTCGAACGGCTGTCGATCCACGCCGGCCTGTGGACCAGCCAGGCCCTGTCGACCCCGCCGGCGAAGGTCCCGGTGCTGCGCGCGCAGCTCAATGCGCTGATGGCAAAATTCGGCTTCGATCCCTCGGGCCATGCGGGCAAGGCGCTCGCCCATGCGCTCACCGCGTTGCCGCATGACTTGCTGATCGCGTTCGACAGCGCCTCGCTCGAGGAACTGGTGCTGACCTCGATGTCGATCACCGACCGGCCCCGGCCGAAGCTGGTGATGGTGCGCAGCGCGCTCGGCCGGCATCTGTTCGCCTTCGTCTGGCTGCCGCGCGACGAGGTATCGACCGGACGCCGCATCGCGGTCGAGGCGATGCTGGTGCGCGAAGCGAAAGCCGGCGTCATCGGCTGGACGATGGTGCTCGAGGATGGCGGCGCGGCGCTGCTGCGCTACACGCTCGACCTGCGCAGCGGCGGTGTCGTTCCCGACACCGAAGCGCTCAACGCGCAGCTCGAACAGATGGTGCGCGGCTGGCAGCCCGAGGTCGAGGCGGCGCTGGCGAAGCGCGGCGACCCGGGCCGCGCCGCGGCGCTGGCGTCGCGTTTTGCGGCGACCTTTCCGCCCAATTACCGAAACCTCTATAACCCCGAAGAAGCGGCGCGCGACATATTGCGCCTGCGCGATCTCGACGCGGACAATCCGCGCAGCGTGCGTCTGGCGCGCAAGACCCTCGACGGCGACGACCGGCTGCGGCTCAAGGTCTATAGCGCGGCGGGTCCGCTCGCCCTCTCCGACGTCGTCCCCGCGCTCGAACATTTCGGTTTCCAGGTGCTCGAGGAAATCCCCACGACGCTCGGCCAGACGCGCGCGCCGGGCACCGAGGGCGATGACGAACCGCCGATCGTGATCCACGACTTCACGCTGCGCCTGCCCGCCAATGTCGACGAACTCGCGCTGCTTCCCTACGCCGAGGTGCTCGAAGGCGCGATCGCCGCGGTGCTGGACGGCCGCGCCGAAAATGACGCGTTCAACGAACTGGTGCTCACCAACCAGACCGACCCGGGCGCGATCGTCTGGCTGCGCGCCTGGTTCCGTTACCTGCGTCAGGGCGGTTCGGCCTATGGCATGGACACGGTGGTCAGCGCGCTGCGTCACGCGCCCGCGCTGACCTCCGCGCTGATCGAGCGCTTCCGCGCGCTCCACGACCCCAAGGCGCGCGATGCGAAGCGCGCCGAAGCGCTCGAAGCCGAGATCCTCGCCGATTTCGCCGACATCAAATCGATCGACGAGGACCGCATCCTGCGCCTGTTCCATGCCGTGGTCAGCGCGACCCTGCGCACCAACGCCTTCGCGCCCGCGGCCGAAGAGGCGCTGGCGTTCAAGATCGATTCGAGCCTGATCCCCGGCCTTCCCAAGCCGCTGCCGTGGCGCGAAGTGTGGATCTATTCGCCGCGCGTCGAGGGCATCCACCTGCGCGCCGGCCCGGTCGCGCGCGGCGGGCTGCGCTGGTCCGACCGCCGCGACGACTTCCGCACCGAAATCCTCGGGCTGATGAAAGCGCAGCGCGTGAAGAATGCGGTGATCGTGCCGACCGGCGCGAAGGGCGGCTTCTATCCCAAGGCGCTGCCCGACGCGGCGCTCGACCGCGATGCCTGGTTCGCCGAAGGCACCGAATGCTATCGCATCTTCATCCGATCGCTGCTGTCGATCACCGACAATCTCGTCGGCGGCAAGGTCGTGCACCCGAAGGGCGTGGCGATTCTCGACGGCGACGATCCCTATTTCGTCGTCGCCGCTGACAAGGGCACTGCGACCTTCTCCGACGTCGCCAACGCGCTGGCGATGGAGCGCGACTTCTGGCTCGGCGACGCGTTCGCGAGCGGCGGGTCGAAAGGCTATGACCACAAGGCGATGGGCATCACCGCCAAGGGCGCATGGCTGTCGGTCCAGCGCCACTTCGCCGAAATGGGCGTCGATGTGCAGACCGATACGATCCGCGTCGTCGGTTGCGGCGACATGTCGGGCGACGTGTTCGGCAACGGCATGCTGCTGTCGAAGGCGATCCAGCTGACCGCCGCGTTCGATCACCGCCACATCTTCCTCGACCCCGATCCCGATCCGACGAAGAGCTGGAAGGAACGCGAGCGGATGTTCAACCTGCCGCGTTCGAGCTGGGAGGATTATGACAAGAAGCTGATCTCGAAGGGCGGCGGCGTTTTCCCGCGCAGCCAGAAGAGCATTCCGCTTTCCCCCGAAGTGCAGGCGTTGCTCGGCCTCTCGGTCTCCGAAATCGATCCAAGCTCGCTGATCTCGGCGATTTTGAAGGCGCCGGTCGACCTGCTGTGGTTCGGCGGCATCGGCACCTATGTGAAGGCGGCGGGGCAGAATAATGCCGAGGTCGGCGACCCCGCGAACGACGCGCTGCGCGTGGATGCAGAGGATCTGCGCGTCAAGGCGGTGGGCGAAGGCGCGAACCTGGGCGTCACGCAGGCGGCGCGCATCGCCTTTTCGGCCAAGGGCGGACGGATCAACACCGACTTCATCGACAATAGCGCGGGCGTCGACTGTTCGGATAATGAGGTCAATATCAAGATCGCGCTCAATCGCGAGATGGCCGAAGGGCGCCTGTCGCAGGACGACCGCGACGCGCTGCTCGTGCGGATGACCGACGATGTCGCGGAGCTTGTGCTCGAGGACAACCGGCTGCAGGCGCTCGCGCTGTCGATTGCCGAAAAGGGCGGATCGGCCGCGGTGCCGTCGCTGGTGCGGATCATGGAAACGTTCGAGGGTGCGGGCCGGCTCGACCGCAAGGTCGAGGGGCTGGCGGCGAACGACGAATTGCTGCGCCGCGCAGGCGAAGGGCGCGGACTGACGCGCCCCGAACTCGCGGTGCTGCTCTCGACCGCGAAGCTCGCGCTGCAGGATGCGATCGAGCACAGCGACCTGCCCGACGACCCGGCGCTGGCGAGCGACCTCGCCGCGGCCTTCCCCGCCGAGATGCAGCGCGACTTTGCGCAGGCGATCGCCGACCACCAGCTGCGCCGCGAGATCATCGCGACCAAGATCGCGAACCGCATCATCAACCGCATGGGCATCGTCCATCCGTTCGAGCTGGTCGAAGAGGAAGGCTGCGCGCTCGGCGACATCGCCGCGGCGTTCGTCGCGGTCGAACGCCTGCTCGAAATGCCGGCGATCTGGGACGCGTTGGACGAGGCGAAGATCGACGAGGGCGTTCGCCTGTCGCTTTTCGCGCAGGCAGCGTCGGCGATGGCTTCGCAGATGGCGGACCTGCTGCGCGTCACCCAGACGCTGTCGCAGGCCGGGCCGGTCGTGGCGCGGCTCGAACCGGGCGTCGACCGCCTGACCGCGGGCGTCGATGCGCTGCTCAGCCCCTCGGTCAAGCGCCAGTGGGACATGCTCGCACAGCAATTGCTCGATGCCGGCGCGCCCGAAACGCTGACCGCCGCGGTCGTCCGCCTGTTCAAGACCGACGGCGCGATCGGCATCGTCGACCTCGCCGAGCGGCGCGGCGACGACGAGGTCGCGGTGACACGCGCCTTCACCCATTTGGGCGAGGCATTGGGGCTCGACTGGGCGCAAACGCTGGCGGCGCATATGAGCCCCGCCGATCCGTGGGAACGGCTGCTCGTCAACAGCCTCGCGCGCGATTTCCAGCAGATGCGGCTGGCATTCCTTGGCGGGCTGCCGAAGGGCGACCTCGACGCCGCGGTGACCAAATGGCTCGCCGACCATGCACCGCGCGTCGAACAGTTCCGCAGCACCGTCGACCGCGCGCGAATGATCCCGAACCCGAACGGCGCGATGCTGTCGCATATCGCCGGGCAGGCACGCGGATTGCTGGCGCGATAAGAGACCCACCCTTCCCTGAAGGGGAGGGGCTTCAGGAAAGCTCCCTCAATGCCGTTTCAGCCGCGCGTCGCGATCCTGACCCCGGCGCCCGATTATGACGAGAAATGGCAGCCTGCCTTTGCGCGCAAGGCGGCGGCGCTGACTGCGGCCGGGCTGGTCGTCGAGTCGCGCGTGTGGACCGATCCCGGCGACCTCGCGGGCTTTGATCTGGTGCTGCCGCTCTTCGCCTGGGGCTATCAGCGCGACGTCGCGGGCTGGTATGCGCTGCTCGACCGGCTGGAAGGCGAAGGGTTGCCCGTGGTCAATCCGGTGCCGGTGCTGCGCTGGAACAGCGACAAGGCGTATCTCGCCGAACTCGCCGCGAAAGGCGTCGCGGTCGTGCCGACGGTCGAGGTCGCGGCGCTGGACGATGCGAGCCTTGCCAAGGCGACGGCGGAATTCGGGACCGACGACATCGTGATCAAGCCCGCGATTTCGGGCGGGGCGGACGGGACGCACCGCATCGCGCCCGGCGCGCCGATCCCCGGCGATGCCGCCGGCCGGCGCCGCCTCGTCCAGCCGTTGATGCCGGGCATCCTGACCCACGGCGAATTTTCGATCTTCTTCTTCGCTGGCAAGTTCAGCCACGCAATCGTCAAGCGCCCCGCAACGGGCGATTTCCGCGTGCAGGAACAGTTCGGCGGGCGCGAGGAGCCGTGGGAGGCGAATGATGGGGCGCAGGCTCTTGCGGCGGCGGCACTGGCGGCCGCGCCCGCCGCGCCAGTCTATGCGCGCGTCGACATGGTCGGCGACGCAGCGGGCGCGCTCCACATCATGGAACTCGAATTGATCGAGCCGTCGCTGTTTCTGCACCATGCCCCCGACAAGGGGGCGGCGTTCGGATCGGCGGTCTACGGCGCGATCTGACCGGGCCGGCCGCGCCACAGCCATTGCCGGATCGCCGAAGTCAGGTTCGGCGGGTCGTCGGCGTCCATCCGTTCGACGTCGATCCGCGCGACCAGCGCGTTGACGGGAAGCCCCTGCCGCGCCGCTTCGGCCTCCAGCGCGTCCCAGAACATCGGCTCGAGGCTGATCGAGGTCGGGTGGCCCGCGATCGTCACCGAGCGTTTGACGGGGGGGTGAAAGGGGGAACTCATCACGGGATTGTAGCGCCCCTGCTGGCGACAGCAAAGCCGCCGCCCGCCGTCAGGCGGGTTCGGCGATCTTCTGGGATCGCCGCCCCGCTGGCCGTGCCGATGGCTGCCGCTTTGCGGCACCGGCGCCTAACCGCGTCGTTCGCTGCGCGAACGGCTTGGTTACGCGCCTGCCATCGTCAATACATATGCTGCCCGCCGTTGATCGACATCGTCGATCCGGTGACGAAGCCCGCATCCTCGCTGCACAGGAAGGCCACGCCGCGCGCGATCTCGTCGGCCTGGCCGAGGCGGCCGACCGGAATCTTGGCGACGATCTTTTCGAGCACCGGGGCGGGGACCGCGGCGACCATGTCGGTATCGATATAGCCCGGCGCGATCGCGTTCACGGTCACGCCCTTTTTCGCGCCTTCCTGCGCCAGCGCCTTGGTGAAGCCGTGGATGCCCGATTTGGCGGCGGCATAATTGACCTGGCCGTACTGGCCCGCCTGCCCGTTGATCGAGCCGATGTTGACGATGCGGCCCCAGCCACGCTCGACCATGCCGCCAAAGGTCGCCTTCGCCATGTTGAAACAGCCGCCGAGGTTGACGCGCATGACATCGTCCCAATCGTCATAGCTCATCCGTGCGAGCGTGCCGTCGCGGGTGATGCCGGCGTTGTTGACGACGATGTCAACGGGTCCGAATTCTTCAGCGATGCGGGCGCAATTGTCGAGGCACGCCTGATGGTCGCCGACGTCCCATTTCAGCGCGGCGATGCCGGTCCGGTCGGTGAATTCGCGCGCCTTTTCATCGTTGCCGGCATAGTTGGCGACGACCGTGACGCCCTGTTCCTTCAGCTTGAGCGAAATCGCTTCACCGATGCCGCGGCTGCCCCCGGTGACGATTGCTATACGTGTCATAAATCCAGCTCTCCCACAGAGTTATCGCTTCATGATTAGGCTGCGGGGCGAAGCGCCGCAAGTTGACCGGAACGTCAATCGCAAAGCTATTCGGGAAGCTGGGCGAAGGGTCGGAGCCCCAGGGTAAGGACCTAGCTGTCGAGCCGGGCCCGCACCTTCGAAAAATCCCCGATCGCTAGGTCGCCCCGGTCGATCGTCACCACCAGATTGTCGCCGTCGCCGAATTTCCGGCTCATCAGCCCGCTGCTCGGCAGGTCGAGCAGGACCGCCTCGCGGTCTTCGTCATCATCGCGACGGGGACGGTGCGGTTCGCCGCCCATCGCCGCGATCTCGCGCACCGCCATCTCGCGCCACCAGGGCTCGAAAAAGGCGCGCGCCGGCCCCGACAGATTGTCGGGGTTGGCGCACCAGGCATGTTTGGCGCGGTCGAACAGGATCGTCTGATAGTCGTGGACCCACAGATCGGCGTCGGGGCGATGCGTCGTCAGCGGCAGCGTGATCGTCTCCGCACGCTCCTCGCCGCTTTCGGGGTCGATCGTGCGAATCGTCCTGGCCCAGCGGATGGCGTGAAGCGCCGCCATCACGGCGGTCGCGTCGCCCGGCGAAAAGGGGTCGCGCGCCGCGCTGTCGTGGACGATCGCGATGATTTCGCGCGCGCGTTCGCAGGCTTCGCGGTTGAGCGCGGCACAGGAATCCGGAGCGCCATCGTCGCTGGCGCCTGTCCCCGCGTCATTTTCGAGCTGGCTTAGCCGCATTTCGAGGAGCGCGACCATCGCGGTCATGCTGCCCCAGTCGAACGGGTGGAAAGCGGGATCGGCAATGTCATAGCTGCGGGCATGGCCTTCGCCGGCCATCGCATCGGCATCGGCGGCGCCGCGCGGATCGGCATCGCCCGCGCGAACGGCGACGAGATCGACCGGCCATTCGGGAAAGGCGCGGACCGCGAAGGAGGCGAGATCGCCGAGGTCGAGTCCGCCATGCGGGCCGAACCAGCCTTCGGCATCGTTGAGTGTGAAAGGGGGCTGGGACGGAATGCCGGTGTCGCGAAGATGGAGGACGCGCACTTCGGGCTTGCGGCGATGGATGAAGAAGGCGAGCGCGCCCTCGCGCGGCCCCAGCCCGCCCCACAGCTCGGGCGGCAGGGCGGCGCAATCGACCTGCGCCAAAAAGTCCGCCGGCTGGCCGTCGATTTTGGGCCATTCCATGCCCACGCCGAGACGCGGGCGGCCGCCGAGCCAGCTGTTGGTCGAAATCGCATCGCGCGGGGGAATCTGGGGAAGGAGACGAAGCGCGATGGCTTCGGCATCATGGGCCCTCTCTGTCCGATGCGCCTTTTCCTCGACGTCGGACGCGATCGTTTCGAGCGCCGTTTCGACGGCGACGGGCGGCGCGGCCGGAAGATCGGCGCCGATGGGTTCGCGGGATTCAGCCGGCGAAACGGCGTCGGGCACGGTGTCATATTCGCCCTCGGCGGGCATGTCGGGCGGCGCCTTGCGGCTGATCCGCGCCAGCCGCGACGGGGAAATTTCTACGTCGTCGGGTTCGTCCTTCACCCGGCGCGACAGTTTCGGCAGGCGATATTCGCGCACCGCGGGCGCGGGACCGGGCGCCGCCGTGGCTGCTCGCGGATGCCGCGATCGCCAGACGGCATAGGCGATCCCGGCAAATACCAGCGTGAGTCCCGCCAGCGTCAATGCCGCCGTCAGAATCTCGTCCATCGACCGTCTCCATATGCCGCGGGGGTTGCGCCCTTTTGGCGCCACGCCGGATCAAGTTAGCGCATGGTCCTAAACAGTTGGTAAGCAGCGCCGCAAATGCGGGAAAGTCAGAGCCACCCCGCGAGTTCGCGCCGTACCAGCGCCTCGATCATCGCCACGCCGGGCGCTTCGGCGTTGAGGCAGGGCAGATAGGCGAAATGCCCGCCCCCCGCGTCGGCGAATTGCTGTTTGCCGCGAATCGCGAGTTCTTCGAGCGTTTCGAGGCAGTCGGCGGCGAAGCCCGGCGCGAAGACGGCAACGCTCTTGCCGGCCTTTCCAAAGGCTTCGAGCTGGCTGTCGGTTGCCGGTTCGAGCCATTTGGCGCGCCCGAATCGCGACTGGAAGGCGACCTCGACCGGGCGCCCGAGCATGTCCGAAAGCATGCGCGCGGTCTTGCGGCACTGGCAATGATAGGGATCGCCCAGCTGCAATGTGCGCTCGGGCATGCCGTGGAAGCTCGCAAGAAGCACATCCGGCACGAAATCAAGCGCAGCCAGCCCCGACACGACCGACGCCTTGAGCGCCTTCAGATAGGCGGGATCGTCGTGATAGGGCGGCAGGAAGCGCAGCGCGGGCTGCCAGCGCAGCGTCTTGAGATGATCGCCCACCGCATCGACCACGGTCGCGGTCGTGGCGGCGCAATATTGCGGATAGAGCGGCGCCACCAATATCCGGCGGCATCCCGCTGCGACCAGCGTATCGATCGCCGGGCCGATCGCCGGCTGACCATAACGCATCGCATAAGCCACCGCCGCAGCGTCGCCCAAGGCGCGCTGCATGGCCGCGCTCTGCGCGCGCGTGATCGCGGCGAGCGGCGATCCCTCGTCGGTCCACACCTGGGCATAGGCGTGCGCCGATTTTTTCGGCCGGGTGGTAAGGATGATGCCGCGCAGGATCGGCTGCCACAGGATTTGCGGGATCTCGACGACGCGGCGATCCGACAGGAATTGGCCGAGATAGCGCCGAACCGAGCGCGCGTCGGGCGCGTCGGGCGTCCCGAGATTGACGAGCAGCACACCGACGCGCGGTGCCGCGACGGCGGGATGATCGGCCGGCAAGGTCACAGCGGATGCGCCGACAGCGGGATGCGGCGGATACGCCGCCCGGTCGCGGCGAACATCGCATTGGCGAGCGCGGGGGCGACGACGGGGACGCCGACCTCGCCGAGCCCGCCGGGTTCGCGGTCGCTCTCGACGAATTCGACGAGTATCCGAGGGGTCTGCGACAGGCGCGGCAGGCCGAGCTGGCCGAGTTTGCGCGCGGTCGCAACACCGCCTTCATAATCGGTCGTCGCGCCGACCGCGGCGGCGAGGCCGAAGATCAGCCCGCCTTCGACCTGCTGGCGCGCAATCGCCGGGTTGACGAGCCGCCCGGCATCGACGACCGCGACCAATTGTTCGACCTGAAGGCCCCGGTCGCTCTGCCGCGCGGTCGCCATCAGCGCGATATGGCTGCCGCGCATCGAGTGGCAGGCGAGCCCCTGCGCGCTCCCCGACAAGCCGCCTTCCCAGCCGCCGAGGCTGGTCGCGGTGAGCAGGCAGCGCGCGAGCAGCGGCGCATTGCCGAGCATCGCCATGCGATAGGAGAGCGCGTCGCTTCCCGCCCGCGCCGCCATTTCGTCGATGAAGCATTCGGTAAAAAATGCGGTGTAGCTGTCGGCGTTGCCGCGCCAGCGGCCCGTGGGCAGCCCGATGTCGGCGGGGCAATGATCGACCGCCCGGTGCGGGATCGCATAGCGGGTCATCGCCCCTTCGACCGCAGCGGCGTCGGCGCGGCCCGCGGCGGCGCGCTGCGCCTCGTCGGCGGGGATATTCTCGAACAGCCGCGCGCGCACCTCATGGTTGGTCGCGGGCACCGCGATGCGCGTCACCAGCGCGTCGATCCCGCCCGCGGCGTTGAGCGTCGCGGTCAGTTTCGCGCGGGCCGGCGCGCGCGGCGGCAGGCGCATGATCTCCTCGGCGCGCGACCAGGCGAGCTGGACCGGGCGCTTTATCTGCAGCGCGACGATCGCCGCCTGAACCGCGACGCTGTGATCGAGGCAGGCGTCGAACGATCCGCCCGCCATCATCGGGAATAGCGTGACGTTCGCCGCCGCGAGGCCGGTCGCGCGCGCTACCGCGTCGCGGCACTGGGCGGGCGCCTGCGTCGCGACCCAGAGGCGCAGCCCGTCGCGGTCGGGGGCGGCGGTCGCGGTGCGCGTTTCCACGGCGGCGTGGAGCGCCGGGGCGACCGCATATTCGGCGGCGATCGGCTTTCGCCCGTCCATCGCCCCGGCCACGTCGCCCTCGCTCGCGATGCGGTAGCCGTCGTCTTTCAGCGCCGCCTTCAGCGCGGCGTCGATGCCGTCGCTCGAAACCGGCGTGCCTTCGGTTTCGAACACCGGAGCGAAGCGGTCGAGGGCGCGGTTCGCCGCCCACCAGTTGCGCGCGACGGTGGCGACCCAGCGGTCGTGCGTGACGACATGCAGCAGGCCGGGCGCGGCCATGCCCGCCTTGCGATCGATGCTCTTGAGCCGCGTCGCGCCAAGCGGCCCCTGCCGGATCGCGGCGAAGACCATGTCGGGCAGGCGGATGTCGCCGGCATAATTGGCCGACCCGTCGATCTTTGCCGGCAGGTCGAGCCGCGTCAGCTCCTTGCCATAAAGCGGATCGGGGCTGTGCGCGCGATAGACGGGCTCGGCGGGCGGATCGAGTAGCGCAGCCGCGGCTGCCACCTCGCCAAAGCGCAGCCTTTTCTTGCCGTGGATGACGAACCCGTCCTGCGTGTCGCATTCCTGCCAGTCGGCATCCCACCGCTCGGCCGCAGCCATCATCAAGAGCGCGCGCGCCTGCGCCGCCGCGGCGCGGCACGGGCCTTCGAACATGCGCACCGACGAGCTGTTCGCGGTCAGCATCACCGCGTGGCGCACCGCCCATTCGCGGCGCGCCCAGCTGCGCACGTCGGACACGAAATCGGGGACGCCCGATCGCGGCGTGAAGGTCGCGCTATCCTCGTCGACGAGCAGCGTATTGGCGTAGAGCGGGCTGATCGGGGCGGTTTCGACCGCGATCGTCCGCCAGTCGGCACCGAGCTCGTCGGCCATGATCTGCGGCAGCAGCGTCGTGACGCCCTGCCCCATTTCGCATTGCGGAACGACCGCGCTGACATGTCCGTCGTCGCCGATCTTCAGAAAGGCGTTGAAGACATGCTCGTCGGGCGCGGCGGTCAGGTTCGGCTGATAATCGCGCGGCCAGAGGCTCCACGCGATCGCAAGGCCGCCCGCGGCGGTCGCGCCGATCAGCATCTGACGCCGGCTGACGTGCGGCCGGCGCGATTTGTCTTTCCCCACAGTGTCGCGAATGCCCGCCATCGGCGATGCTGATAATCGGCGCGAGTCGGCGAAGCAAAGGCTTTCCGATCCGGCCGCCTGAAGGCGCGAGCGGTGGCCGCCTCAGCGCAGCAGGCCGAGACGCGGAATCTCGACCTTGGGACAGCGGTCCATCACGACCACCAGCCCCGCGGCGGCGGCGCGCTTCGCGGCGGCTTCGTTGACGACGCCCATCTGCATCCACACCGCCTTCGCACCGTGGACGATCGCTTCGTCGACCGCGGAGCCCGCGTCTTCGCTGTTGCGGAAGATGTCGACGATTTCGGCGGGCGGCTCGACATCGGCGAGCGTCGCGACGACGGGCGCGCCGTGGATGGTCTTGCCAGCATGGCCGGGGTTGACCGCGATCACATTGTGCCCCTGCGCGATCAGGAAGGCGAGCACACCGTTCGACGGCCGCGCCGGGTTGGGCGAAGCGCCTACCACGGCGATGCGGCGCGGCTGGCCCAAAAGCTCACGGATCTCGCCTTCGTCGTTGATCGCCATCATTTGCCCTTTCGTGCATCCAGCCATTCGGCGACCTTCGCCGCTATCGCGTGGAATGGTTCACCGGCCGGATCGGTTCCCGCCGCCGGGGGCACGCCGCCGTCGCTGGCGAGGCGGATGCCCATCGACAAGGGCACGCGGCCGAGGAAGTCGAGGCCCATCGTCGCCGCCGCCGCCTCTGCGCCGCCGCTGCCGAACGGGTCGCTGACCTCGCCGCAATGCGGGCAGGCATAGCCCGCCATATTCTCGACCAGCCCGATGATCGGCACGTCCGCCTGTTCGAACAGGCTGATCGCGCGCGTCGCGTCCATCAGCGCGAGGTCCTGCGGGGTCGAGACGATGACGGCGCCTGCGGGCTTGTGCCGCTGGATCATCGTCAGCTGGACGTCGCCGGTGCCGGGAGGCAGGTCGACGACGAGCGTGTCGATATCGCCCCAGCTCGCGTCGACAAGCTGTTCGAGCGCCTTGCCCGCCATCGGGCCGCGCCACGCGATCGCCTGTCCGGGCGCCGCGATCTGTCCGGTCGACAGCATCGGCACGCCATAGGCGTTGGGAACGGGAACCAGCTTCGATCCGCGCGATTCGGGCTTCACGCCCTCGCTGTCCATCAGCCGGGGCTGCGACGGGCCGTAGATATCGGCATCGACCAGCCCGACCTTGACGCCCAGCCGGTGGAGCGCGACGGCGAGGTTCGCGGCGAGCGTCGATTTGCCGACCCCGCCCTTGCCGCTGCCGACCGCGATGATCGTCAGCGCCTTTTTCTCGGCGGTCATCGCGATGCGCACCTCGCGCACACCGGGTTCAGCAAGGAGGCCGGCACGCAGCCTGTCTTCGAGCGGCCCCCGTTCCTCGACCGCCAATCCGGAGACGTCGAGCACCACCGCGAGCAGGCCCGAGTCGTCGAGCAATCGCAGACCGGAGGAACGACCTTCGCTAAGGTCGGCGGCGGCGGCGGTCAGGCGGGCGAGTTCTGCGCTATGTTCGGTCATGTCCGCGGCAGATAGGCATGATCGGCACGTTTGCCAGCCATTTTCGCGCGCACCCCCTGTTAATCGCGCCCGCCGCCCCTATAAAAGCAGCATGAGCAACGAAAATGAAGCCAACATGGCCGGCCGCGGTCCGGGGGGATTGCGGCAATTTCTTCAACAGATCAGCCAGATGGCGAACAGCCCGTGGGGGAGCGGTCCCAAAGACGGCGACGACGGCAAGAAGCCGGGCCCGCGCAACCCGTGGGTGACGCCCGATCCCGCCGACCAGCGGCGCGGGCAAAAGCCGCGCGGCCCCTCGGCGCTTGACGAGCTGCTGCGCAAGGGGCGCGGTGGTTTCGGTGGCGGCGGCTCGGGCGGCGGCGGCGGTTTCGACTTCGGC
This sequence comes from Sphingopyxis sp. JAI108, assembly GCF_013410105.1. Classification (GTDB taxonomy): domain Bacteria; phylum Pseudomonadota; class Alphaproteobacteria; order Sphingomonadales; family Sphingomonadaceae; genus Sphingopyxis; species Sphingopyxis chilensis. The sequence goes on along the minus strand of NZ_JACCCJ010000002.1, from coordinate 475,677 downwards.
GAGTCGGCGAAGGTCTGGAAATGGGCGATCCTCGGCCTTGTCGTGATCGTGCTGGGCTTTTCGATGATCCACGTCATCCCGCCCGAAAAGGAAGGCGTAGTGACGCGCCTCGGCAGCTATTCGCGCACCATGGGCCCCGGTTTCAAGATCACGCTGCCGGCACCGATCGAGCGCGTGCGGATGGAAGACGTCCGCGCGATCCGCACGATGGCGATCGGCTCGCCCAACGCGACGGACGAGAATTTCGTGCTGACCCGCGACCAGAGCATCGTCGACCTTGCCTATGAGGTCCGCTGGTCGGTTCGCAGCCCCGAACTTTTCTTCTTCCAGCTCGCCAATCCCGAAGACACGATCCGCGAGGTCGCCGAAAGCGCGATGCGCGCGACGGTCGCGAATTTCGACCTCGTGCAGGCGATCGGTCCGGGCCGCGTCGAGATCGAGGCGCAGGTGCAGCGGCGCATGCAGGCGCTGCTCGACGAATATCGCGCGGGCGTCACGATCCAGGGCATCGCCATCCGCCAGGCCGATCCGCCGAGCCAGGTCGACGAGGCGTTCAAGGAAGTCACCGCGGCGCGGCAGGAGCGCGAAGCGGCAATCAACCTTGCCCGCGCCTATCAGCAGCAGGTGCTGGAACGCGCGCGCGGCGACACGTCGGCGTTCGACCAGATTTACGCCCAATATGAGCTGGCACCCGAAGTGACGCGCCAGCGCCTTTATTATGAAACGATGGAGACGGTATTGTCGAACGTCGACAAGACGATCATCGAAGCGCGCGGGGTGACGCCCTATCTGCCGCTCAACGAAGTGCAGAGGCGCCTCAAGGCACCCGAAGCGGCGACGAAGGGAGGCGAATGATGTTCGGCTCGCTTTTCCGCAACCCCGTGCGCCTGCTCGTCGGCATCGTCGCGGTGCTGGTCGTGCTGATGATGACGGTGACAATCGTTCCCGAGGATCGCCAGGCTGTCATCCTGCGCGTCGGCGAAATCTATGGAACCAAGAACGCCTATAAAAAGGGCGAGCAGTTCGGGCGTTCGGGCGCCGGCGTGTTGATCACCATGCCGTTCGCCGATTCGGTCCAGCTGATCGACAAGCGCATCCTGGGCATCAACATGGAGCGTCAGCAGGTGCTCTCGACCGACCAGCAGCGGCTGCAGGTCGATGCCTTCGCGCGCCTCCGCATCACCAACCCCGTGCGCATGTACACCGCGATCCGCACCGAGGAACGGCTGCAGCAGCAACTCGCGACCATCCTCGGCTCGTCGCTGCGCAACGAGCTTGGCAAGCGGACCTTCGCCACCCTGCTGTCGGCCGAACGCGGCGCGGTGATGGACAATATCCAGGTCGCGCTGAACCGCGAGGCGCAGAAATATGGCGCCGAGATCATCGACGTGCGGATCAAGCGCGCCGACCTGCCCGAAGGCGCCACGCTGGAGGCGGCCTATAACCGCATGCGCACCGCGCGCCAGCAGGAGGCGATCTCGATCCGCGCCGAAGGGCAGAAGGAGGCGCAGATCATTCGCGGCAGCGCCGACGGCGAAGCCGCGCGCATCTATGCCGCGAGCTTTGGCAAGGACCCCGAATTCTATGATTTCTATCGCGCGATGCAGAGCTATCGGCAGACCTTCCTGGGTGAAAACAACCAAGGCGGAACGTCGATCATCATGTCGCCCGACAATGAATATCTGAAACGTTTCAGCGGCGGTTGACGCGTTCGCGGCAAGCAGGCGACCGATGAATGGAACCTGCAGCGTCCGTTCATGTTCAAACACCATTCAGCCAGCCCGACGCAGACCGCCGCAGCCGGGGTTATTGAGTTTTTTTAAAGAACGAAGAGGATTTCCGATCGTGCGTTATGTTTATGGCATCACTTCGGCCTTGCTGGCGGGTGGCACCGCGCTGGCGCTGGTCACCCAGTCCCCCGTCGGGGCGCAGGTCGCGCAGAACGAAAAGAGCGAGATGGCGAGGGCCGTGCCGCGCGCCGGCGCGCCCGAAAGCTTTGCCGACCTGGTCGAACAGTTGCAGCCCGCGGTGGTCAACATCTCGACCAAGCAGGAAGTGACGCTTGGCGTCCGGCTCAACCCCTTTGCCGGGACGCGCGAGCCGATCACGCAGGAACAGCAGGGCGGCGGGTCGGGCTTCCTGATCTCGGCCGACGGCTATATCGTCACGAACAACCACGTCATTTCGGGCGGCCCGCGCGGCGAGGCGGTGAACGAAGTCACGGTCACGCTGACCAACCAGCGCGAATATAAGGCGAAGATCGTCGGCCGCGATGCGGCGTCCGATCTGGCGTTGCTCAAGATCGATGCCACCGGAATGCCCTTCGTCAAATTTGCTGACGGCAGTCCGGCGCGCGTCGGCGACTGGGTCGTCGCGATCGGCAACCCGCTCGGCCTCGGTTCGACCGTGACCGCGGGCATCATCTCGGCGGTCCAGCGCAATATCGGCCAGGGCGGCGCCTATGACCGCTATATCCAGACCGATACCGCGATCAACCGCGGCAATTCGGGCGGCCCGCTGTTCGACCTGGAAGGCAATGTCGTCGGCATCAACAACATGCTGATCTCGCCCGTCGGTGCCAACATCGGCGTCAACTTCGCGATTCCGGCCGAGGCTGCGATCCCGGTGATCGAAGCGCTGCGCGCCGGCGAAGCCCCGCAGCGCGGCTATCTGGGCATCGGCATCGCGCCGGTAACCGAGGATTTCGCCTCGGCGCTCGGCCTGCCCAAGGATCGCGGCGAATTCATCCAGCGCGTCGAACCGGGCGAAGCCGGCGAGAAGGCGGGGCTGAAGCGCGGCGACGTCGTGCTGAAGGTCAACGGCAAGGATGTGACGCCGCAACAGACGCTGTCGTATATCGTCGCCAACACCAAACCGGGCACGCGCATCCCGCTCGAGGTCGTGCGCGACGGCAAGACGATGACGCTGAATGCCGTTGTCGGCACGCGCCCGCCCGAAGACGAACTCGCGGGCGCGAATTTCGACCCCGAGGAAGAACAGACGATGCCCGAGGATCCGTCGGGCGCGCATGACGAGACGATCCAGAACAGCCTCGGCATGGCGGTGCAGCCGCTGACCCCGGACATCGCGCGCGCCGTCGGCATCGAGGCGAACAGCAAGGGACTCGTGATCGGCGCGGTGTCGGGCAACAGCGACGCGGGGCGCAAAGGTCTGCGCCGCGGCGACGCGATCCTGACCGCGAACCGCACACCGGTGACGTCGAGCGAGGCGCTGGCGAAGGTCGTGAACGATGCGAAGAAGGCGGGCCGCGACGCGGTGCTGCTCGAAATCCTGCGTCGTGGGGGGCCCTCGGCCTTTATCGCGATCCGCATCAAATAGGCGCGCCCGCCGCGTCGACGAAAGGGGCGTCGGGCCATGTGTCCGACGCCCTTTTTCTTTGCTTCGATCTATTTTGTTCCTATTATGTTCATCTCTGCGAGTCGGGAGATGGATGATGATCGGTTATGTGACGCTGGGGACGCGGGATCTGGCGAAAGCGGCGGTATTTTACGATGCGATCGCCGCCGAGCTGGATACGCCGCGGATGATGGAATTCGACGGCTTCATAGCATGGGGCAAGCCGGGCGGCGGCGCCGGCATCGGCCTGACCAAGCCGTTCGACGGCAATCCCGCGACCGTGGGCAATGGCGTGATGGTGGCGCTCGAGGCGAAAGACAAGGAGCAGGTCCAGCGCCTCTACGACATTGCGCTGGCGAACGGCGGCAGCTGCGAAGGCCCGCCGGGACCGCGCGGCGAGGGTTTCTACGCCGGCTATTTCCGCGATCCCGACGGCAACAAATTGAACGCCTTCATCATGGGGTAAGCAAGCTGGCATGGGCGTCGGTTTTGGGGTGGGAAGCGGACGCTGAGGCCACGAACCGATTTTCCCCTCCCGCAAGCGGGAGGGGAGAAGGATGGCGCCTTCCGGCCGCCTTCTGCCTTAGATCAATCCCGCCAGCGGGCTCGAAGGGTCGGCATAGCGCCTGAGGCCCATGCGCCCCGCCAGATAGGCGTCGCGTCCCGCCTCGACCGCCTGGCGCATCGCGCGCGCCATGCGAACCGGGTCCTTCGCCTCGGCGATCGCGGTGTTCATCAGCACGCCGTCGCAGCCGAGCTCCATCGCGACCGCAGCGTCGCTCGCGGTGCCGACGCCCGCATCGACGAGCACCGGGACCGACGCGCCTTCGACGATCAGGCGGATCGTGACGCGGTTCTGGATGCCCAGCCCCGATCCAATGGGGGCGCCCAGCGGCATGATCGCGACCGCGCCCGCATCCTCGAGCTGCTTCGCCGCGATCGGATCGTCGACGCAATAGACCATCGGCAGGAAGCCCTCTTTCGCGAGCACCTCGGTCGCCTCGAGCGTCTCGCGCATATTCGGATAGAGCGTTTTCGCCTCGCCCAGCACCTCGAGCTTCACGAGGTCCCAGCCCCCCGCCTCGCGCGCCAGCCGCAGCGTGCGGATCGCATCGTCGGCATTGAAGCAGCCCGCGGTGTTCGGCAGGTAGGTGATCTTCTTCGGATCGATAAAGTCGGTCAGCATCGGCGCCGTGGGGTCGGAGACGTTGACGCGGCGAACCGCGACGGTGACAATCTCGGCCCCCGACGCTTCGACCGCCGCGGCGTTCTGTTCGAAATCCTTGTATTTGCCGGTGCCGACGATCAGCCGCGACGTAAATGTCCGGCCGGCAACGCTCCACTGGTCTGCTGACAACTCAACCGCCTCCTACGAAATGAACGATTTCCAGCGCATCGCCCTCGGCGAGTGCGACGTCGGCGAGCGTCGATCGCGGCACGATCGCGCGATTGCGTTCGACCGCGACCTTCTTCACGTCGAGGCCGAGCGAGGCGACGAGGTCGGCGATGCTGCCTTCGCGCACCTGCCGCGGTTCGCCGTTGAGGATGACCGAGATCACGTGAAATCCGCCTTGCTTTGCCTTTTGCCGAGCAGCCCATATAGGGGGAGCCCGCAACGTCGCAACCGAAAGACCGCCCCTTGCCCGACCTTCCGACCGTCTTTGTCCTCTCTGGCCCCAATCTCAACCTGCTCGGCACGCGCGAGCCCGAGATCTATGGCCACGACACGCTGAACGATATTCACGCGCGACTGGAAACGCAGGCGGAAGGGCTGGGAATCAGGCTCGAATGCCGGCAGACGAACCATGAAGGCGTGCTGATCGACTGGCTGCACGAAGCCTATGTGGCGGGCGCGAAGGCCGTTTTGCTCAACGCCGGGGGCTATACGCATACATCGATCGCGATCCACGACGCGATCAAATCGATCAAGGTGCCGGTGATCGAGGTCCATCTGTCCGACCCGATGCAGCGCGAGCCGTTTCGCCACATCAGCTATGTCGGCATGGCCGCTGTCGCGCATTTTGCGGGGCATGGCGCGAACAGCTATACGCTGGCGCTGGACGCCGCCGCCCGTCTCTGACAAAGGGGGCGCATCAAAAATCGGGGTCCGGGCGTTGAAACGACGACGCCGCAACAGCAGGAAAAATTCTCATGGGTGACCATAAAGACAATGGCATCAACATCGATCCGGCGTTCGTGCGCGCACTCGCCGAACTGCTCGACGATACGCAGCTTTCCGAAATCGAAGTCGAGGACGGCGACCGCAAGGTTCGCGTCGCGCGCACGCTGACCGCCGCCGCCCCCACCCACTATGCACCCGCGCCGGTCGCCGCGCCTGCCGCAGCAACCCCCGCGGCTCCGGCTGCCGCCGCCGCAGCAGCCCCCACCGCCGACAATTTCGCCGACGCGGTTAAGTCGCCGATGGTCGGCACCGTCTATCTCGCGCCCGAACCCGGCGCGCCCAATTTCGCGGCGGTCGGCTCGGCGGTGAAGGCGGGCGACACGATCCTGATCATCGAGGCGATGAAGGTGATGAACCCGATCACCGCAACCGCCGCGGGAACGCTCAAGGCCGTGCATGTCGAGAACAGTCAGCCGGTCGAGTTCGACCAGCCGCTGTTCACCATCGGCTGAATCGACGATGGCCATTGAAAAGCTCCTGATCGCCAACCGCGGCGAGATCGCGCTGCGCATCCATCGCGCGTGCCACGAAATGGGCATCAAGACGGTCGCGGTCCACTCGACCGCCGACACCGACGCGATGCACGTCCGCCTCGCCGACGAGGCGGTGTGCATCGGGCCGCCCGCGGCAAAGGACAGCTATCTCAATATCCCCGCGATCATCTCGGCAGCCGAGATCACCGGCGCCGACGCGATCCATCCGGGCTATGGCTTCCTGTCCGAGAACGAGCGCTTCGCCGAGATTATCGAAGCGCATGACATGATCTTCGTCGGGCCGAAGCCCGAGCATATCCGCACGATGGGCGACAAGGTCGAGGCGAAGCGCACCGCGGTCGCGCTGGGTCTTCCCGTCGTTCCGGGCTCGCCGGGCGCCGTCACCTTCAGCGAGGAAACCAAGAAGCTCGCGAAGGAAATCGGCTATCCGGTGCTGATAAAGGCCGCCTCGGGCGGCGGCGGGCGCGGCATGAAGGTCGTCCCCGACGAGGGCAGCCTCGAAAGCCTGATGGGCCAGGCGTCGAGCGAAGCGGCGGCCGCCTTTGGCGATCCGACCGTCTATATGGAAAAATATCTCGGCAATCCGCGCCACATCGAATTCCAGGTCTTCGGCGACGGCAAGGGCCATGCGATCCACCTCGGCGAGCGCGACTGCTCGCTGCAGCGCCGCCACCAGAAGGTGCTCGAGGAAGCGCCTTCGCCGATCATCTCGGCCGACGAACGCGCGCGCATGGGCAAGGTCTGCGCCGACGCGATGGCCGCGATGAGCTATCGCGGCGCGGGCACGATCGAATTCCTGTGGGAAAATGGCGAATTCTTCTTCATCGAGATGAACACGCGTATCCAGGTCGAGCATCCGGTGACCGAAATGATCACCGGCTTCGACCTCGTCCGCGAACAGATCCGCATCGCGGGCGGCGCGGGCCTGTCGGTCAAACAGGAAGACCTCGAATTCCGCGGCCATTCGATCGAATGCCGCATCAATGCCGAGGATCCACGCACCTTCATGCCCTCGCCGGGCAAGGTGACGAGCTATCACGCCGCGGGCGGCATGCACGTCCGCGTCGATAGCGGGCTTTACGCCGGCTATTCAATCCCGCCCTATTATGACAGCATGATCGGCAAGCTGATCGTCTATGGCCGCAGCCGCGAAAGCTGCATGATGCGGATGCGCCGCGCGCTCGACGAGATGGTGATCGGCGGGATCAAGACCAACATTCCGCTTCACCAGGCCTTGCTGGCCGACCCCGACGTCATCCACGGCGATTATACGATCAAGTGGCTCGAGGAATGGCTGGCGCGGGAGGATGAGGGCGGCGCGGCCTGACCCCCCTTTGAACAACTGCGCCGAGCTGTGCGGCGCTTCACTTTCGCTAGCCCTTCTTTTTGGCTATGGGCTTTGACCATGGCCAAAAACGCTTCCTTTTCCGCGCGTCCCGCTGCGGTTCTCCTCCTCCCGCTGACCCTGTTCGCGGCCCCTGCCTTCGCGCAAACCGAGGTGAAGGAGGATTCGGTCATCCTCCAGCCCGACAAGGTAAGGGATGACGCGCCGGTCGTCGCGGTGCGGATCGACATGCCGAGCTGGTCGGAGGACAATGCGACCGCGCTTTTGAGCTTCATCGAAAAGGTCGGCGACGAGGGCCTGTTCGCCAGGGATTACAATCCTGACGGCCTCGCCGCGGCGATCCTGGGCGACGATCAGGCGGCGCTCGACAAGGCCGCAACCGACAGCTTCCTGCTGCTCGCGACGCACCTGCGCGACGGCCGGACGCCGAACGCCGCGCGCAAGCAATGGTTCATGACCGACAGCGACGGCGACAGCGAACCCCTGCTGTCGCTGCTCACCGCCGCGCTGGGCGCCGGAACGGTGTCCGAAACGCTCGCGAGCCTCGATCCCGTGCATCCCGATTTCGCGGCGCTCAAGGCGTCGCTCAAAAAAGCGAAGACGCCTGCCGAGGCCAATGCGATCCGCGTCAACATGGAACGCTGGCGCTGGATGCCGCGCAGCCTCGGCGACCGCTATGTCGTCAGCAACGTCCCCGAATATGTGACCCGCGTCGTCCATGGCGGCACGACCATCGCGACGCACAAGGCCGTCGTCGGCAAGAATTCGACTCCGACGCCGCAGCTCAATCCGATGGCGACCGGCATCATCGTCAACCCGACCTGGACGCTGCCGCGCAGCATCATCAACGAAGGCATCGGCGCGACGATCGCGCGCAACCCCGCCTCGGCGCGTGCGCAGGGCTATACCTGGACGGGCAGCGGCAAGACGCTGTCGGTGGTGCAGCAGCCGGGGGCGAACAATGCGCTCGGCGTGATGAAGATGGAAATGCTCAACGAGCATGCGATCTACCTCCACGACACCCCCTCGAAGGGCGCTTTCAACGCCGCCGCACGCGCGTTCAGCCACGGCTGCATCCGCACCGAGCGCGCGCTGCACTTCTCGGGCCTGATGGCGGTGATGTTCGCGGGAAAAAGCCCCGAGGAATTCGGCGAGGCGATCGCGAGCGGCAAGACGACGCGCTTCGGCTTCGACCAGCCCTTCCCCGTCTATGTCGCTTATTGGACCATGGTTCCCGACGGCAAGGGCGGTGTGAAGAAGCTCGCCGACATCTACGGCCGCGACGCGCCGGTGGTGGCGAGCTTCGCCAAGCCCGGTCGCCCGACCGCGACGGTCATTGCGCCGGAGCCGCCGCCGGTCGTCCCGACGGTGCCCACCGCCGCACGCGTGACGACGCCGGCGACGAGCGGGATTTATTGAGCGGAAGTCGCTTTCGGCCCATATTTGCGCAGGGACCGGCCTATCGACCGCTCCCCATCCCAAAGCCAACGCTGCGCTTAATCCGCGGTCGTGGGGAGCGTCCCGCTGAACGTGCTCGCGCGCCGCAAATTCTCCGTTCCCGGCAGCGGGTCGGCGGGCGGCAGCTGGAAGGGCGTCGGCATCGGCGGGGGAGCGCTCAGCCGGTCAGCGAACAGCAGCCGGCCGGGCCCGAGCTTGTAGAGAATCATCGGCAGCAGTTCTTCGCCAAAGACGAAGCAGCCCTCGCTGCGCCCGAGCTTGCCCTGCGTCGCGATCAGCGCCGGGTCCGCATACCAGGCGCCATGCACGACGATCGCGCGCTGGTCGGCGGTATAATTGTCGGGTTCCAGCCCGGCGAGGCGCATCGACGATCCGTTGGCGCCCCAATAATAATCGCTGGTGCGATAGGCGCCGCGCGAGGTCGCGAGGCTGCCGACGCGGCTCGAAAAGCTCTTGAGCCAGCCATCGTGCTGCGGGTCCGAGCCGCGCCCGTGGGTCACCGGGAACATGTCGACCTTGCCCGCGACCATATCGACCAGTGCGAAGCGCGGGCGCGACGAGGGCAGGCCGAAATCGACGACACCGACGCGATCGGTCTGGGGGATATTGCGCGCCTGCAGCGCCAGCTGCCGCTTTGCCACGGCGAGATAGTCGACGGGCGGCGGCAAGGGCAGGGCCGGTTGCTGCACCCAGTTCGGAAGCTGTGCACGCGTCGGAACCGCGGCCAGCGCCCCCGCTCCCGCGATCCCGGCGAGCAGTCTCCTGCGATCGATCAATTCATTCACTTGCAACCCAACCCCGCATTGGCCGCCTTTGGCGTTCCCTCGACTTTGCATAAGTCGTGTGTCGGCCGCGAAGGCAAGCTGGTGGTTCCCCTTCATGCGGGAAGATGTGCCATATATGCCATGAATAGCGCGTTTACGCGGCAGTAAGGCTGCGTTAGGGCCGAACCCATGAAAGCGATCATCTGGCACAACCCCGCGTGCGGCACATCGCGCAAGACGCTGGCGATTCTTCAGGAAACCCCGGGCGTCGAGCTGAGCGTCGTCGAATATCTCAAAAATCCCTACAGCGCCGACAAGCTGCGCCAGCTGTTCGGCGACGCCGGCCTCGCCGCCCGCGAAGCGCTGCGGCTGCGCGGCACCGACGCCGAAGAGCGCGGCCTGAAGGATGCGAGCGAGGATGATATCATCGCCGCGATGGCCGCCAACCCCGCTTATGTCGAGCGCCCGATCGTCGAAACCGACAAGGGCGTGCGGCTGTGCCGTCCGCAGGATGTGGTGCGCGAGATTCTTTGATCGACGGCCCGCCGCTTTCGGGAGGAGGAAGCAACTGCTCCTCTATTCTCGTAATCCCGGACTTGATCCGGGATCATCCTCCGGCGCTGCACGGACCCCGGATCAAATCCGGGGTGACGATGATGAATCGGGCAGCCGCCGGTCGAAAACAGCCGGAAGGCAAATATCTACCCCGCCGTAATCCGCCCGCCCGCAACGCGAAAGCGCGTTACCGGCCCGGGCATGTCGTCGAACAGCCCCGCCTCGGTCCCGGTGAGCCAGGCCTGACCCCCTTGCCCGGCAAGGCGCTCATAAAGCGCGCGACGGCGCAGCGGGTCGAGATGCGCGGCGACTTCGTCCAATAGCAGCACCGGGCGCTGCCCGCGCGCGCGCGCGACGCAGTCGCTGTGCGCGAGGACGAGCGAGAGCAACATCGCCTTTTGCTCGCCGGTCGAGCAGCGCGCCGCCGCGCGGCCGGTCGCGGCGTGCATGGCGGAGAGATCGTCGCGGTGCGGCCCCGCGGTCGCGCGGCCCGCCGCGGCATCGATCCGGCGGCGCGATGCGAAAAGCTCCTTCAGCGCATCGACCGCGTGCGGCGCCTCGCGCGCCTTTCCGTCGGAATCGACGAGCGTCAGCAGCGGCCGCGCGAATGGCGCGTCGGGCTGACCCGCGAGTTCGGCCGACAGGCCCGCGAGCATTGCCTGCCGCGCCGCATCCATCGCCGCGCCATGTTCGGCGAGTTGCGCCTCGAGGCTCGCCAGCCATTGCCCGTCGGCGCCGGCGGGGTCGGCGAGCAGCTTGCCGCGCGCGCGCAGCGCCGCTTCATAGCGGTTGCCGTGCTGCGCGTGGCGCGGGTCGAGCGCGAGCACGAGCCGGTCGAGGAAGCGCCGCCGGTTTCCCGCAGTCTCGACGAACAGCCGGTCCATCGCGGGGGTCAGCCACAATATCGCCAACCATTCGCCCAGCGCCGTCGCCGCGGCCGGGGCGCCGTTGATGCGCACGATCCGCCGCCCCGGCTGCGCGGGCTCCATCCCCGTTCCCAGCGCGACCGGGGGCAGGTCGGCGCCCGCCTGGACCTCGGCAAAAACGGCGAAGCCCCCGCTCGCCCCGTCGCGCACCATGTCCGCCAGCGCGGCGCGGCGCAGTCCGCGCCCCGGCGCGAGCAGCGAGATCGCTTCCAGGATATTCGTCTTGCCCGCGCCATTGTCGCCATGCAGCGCGACGAGCCCCGGCCCGGCGGCCATATCCGCAGCGGCATGATTGCGAAAATCGGTCAGCGATAAGCGGGTCAGCGTCATCCTGTGCCGCGCCTACCGCAGCCCATCGGCCGAAGCCAGCCCGTCGCGCCCAGAACTGTCATTGAAAATTTTCCGATGAACGGGAATTTTTGCCATCCTGGCGCATTTTTTGCGCTGAAATAATATTTCGGGAACCAAAAAACCGCGCTTAACCGCCAATGAATGAAATTGGCACGGTCCCTGCAATACTGTCGGCATCCACCGGATGGTCCGGATGGAAGGTTCAAGGAAGGAAAATATCATGGCCCATTTCAACGTCGAATCGTTCAAGAGCTACGCGATCGCCGCGGTTGCCTCGCTCTACTGCTCGCTGATGTTCCTCGCCGCTGTCGGCCCGAACGCTGCGCACTTCGGTGGGCTGGTCGCCTGACCAGCCGCCTCCCCCAAAAAACGCCGGCCTGAAGGCCGGGATCGAAAGGAAAGAAATGAACCAGGGTTTTCGCAAGAATCGCCGTAACGGGATGATCTTCGGCGTGTGCGCCGGGATGGCGGACCAGTTCGGCATCGATGTCTTGTGGACGCGCGTCGCCTTTGTCGCCCTGACGCTGTTGGGCTTCGGCCTGCCTCTGCTGCTGTACCTCGCCGTCGCGATCCTCGCGCCATAGGACAGCCCGGGCCGGACGCTTTCGAAGCGCAGTCGCACCGGCCCGCATATTCCCAGGACCAGGGGCTCACCGGCCGGACCGGTGGGCCCTTTTCATTGTGGGGACTTTGGCGATCCACAGCTTCTTCCGACCAATCGCGCCGCGTCGACGCAAGCCTTTGCCTTGGCGCGCCAGCCTTGCTATCGGCTGCAAACAATGGCCAGCACGACAGACGACCTTCCTCCCTCGCAGCCCGGTGACAGCATTGATACCCCGTTCGACAGCGCGCTGTCCGAACGCTATCTCGTCTATGCGCTGTCGACGATCACTGCGCGGTCGCTACCCGACCTGCGCGACGGGCTGAAGCCCGTCCACCGCCGGCTGCTGTGGGCGATGCGCGCGATGCGGCTCGACCCGTCGCAGGGCTACAAGAAATCGGCGCGCGTCGTCGGCGACGTCATCGGCAAATTCCACCCGCACGGCGACACGGCGGTCTATGACGCGATGGTCCGCCTCGCGCAGGATTTCTCGCTCCGTTACCCGCTCGTCGACGGCCAGGGCAATTTCGGCAATATCGACGGCGATAATGCCGCGGCCTACCGCTATACCGAGGCGCGGCTGACGCGCGTGGCGGTCGACCTGATGCAGGGACTCGACGAGGGCACGGTCGATTTCCGCCCGACCTATAACGGCGAAGACGAAGAGCCCGAGATCATGCCGGGGCTGTTCCCCAACCTGCTTGCCAACGGCGCGAGCGGGATCGCGGTCGGCATGGCGACAAACATCCCGCCGCACAATGCCGCCGAGGTCATCGGCGCCGCGCTGCTGCTGATCGAGAAGCCGAATGCCGAGCTGTCGGAACTGCTCGACCATGTGAAGGGACCCGATTTCCCGACCGGCGGCATCGTCGTCGACAGCGCCGAGACGATCGCGCACGCCTATGAAACCGGACGCGGCGGTTTCCGCGTCCGCGCGCGCTTCTCGACCGGCAAGACGGCCGACGGCGACTGGGAAGACAGCGGCATCGAGAAATTGTCGGGCGGCACCTGGCATCTCGTCATCAGCGAAATCCCGTACGGGGTCGCCAAGGGCAAGCTGATCGAGCAGATCGCGCAGCTGATCGCCGACAAGAAATTGCCGATTCTGGAGGATGTCCGCGACGAAAGCGCCGAAGATCTGCGCATCGTGCTCGAACCCAAGAGCCGCAATGTCGATCCCGATGTGCTGAAGGACAGCCTGTTCCGGCTCACCGAGCTCGAGAGCCGTTTCGCGCTCAACCTCAACGTCCTCGACGCGACGCGCACGCCGAAGGTGATGGGGCTCAAACAGCTGCTCACCGAATGGCTGCAGCACCAGATCATCGTCCTCGTGCGCCGCGCGCAGCACCGCATCAGCAAGATCGACGACCGGCTCGAGCTGGTCGCGGGCTATATCATCGCCTTTTTGAACCTCGACCGGATCATCGAGATCATCCGCACCGAGGACGAACCCAAGCCGGTGATGATCGCGGAGTTCGTCCTGACCGACCGGCAGGCCGAGGCGATCCTCAACATGCGCCTGCGCTCGCTTCGCAGGCTCGAGGAAATGGAACTCAAGCGCGAGCAGTCCGACCTCACCGCCGAGCGCGAGGAGCTGGCGAAGCTCGTCGAAAGCCCGGCGCGGCAGAAGACGCGGCTGCGCAAGGACCTCGAGAAGCTGCGCGACGTCTATGGGCTCGACACATTGCTCGGCGCGCGGCGCACGACGATCGCCGAAGCCGCTCCGACGCGCGAAATCCCGCTCGACGCGATGATCGAGAAGGAGCCGGTGACGGTGATCCTGTCGAAACGCGGCTGGATCCGCGCCCAGCGCGGCCATGTCGCGGAGGGTCAGTGGGGCGAGTTCAAGTTCAAGGAAGGCGACGAGCTGCTATTCGCCGCGCACGCGCAGACGACCGACAAGCTGCTGGTCGCCGCGAGCGACGGGCGCTTCTTCACCGTCGGCGCCGATAAATTGCCCGGCGGGCGTGGCTTTGGCGAGCCGCTGCGCCTGATGGTCGATATCGATCCCGAGGCGCGGATCGTCGCACTGATTCCCGCGACGAACGAAGGCCGTTTGCTGCTCGCCTCGACGAGCGGCCACGGCTTCGTCGCGCAGATGGCCGAAGTGGTCGCCGAAACGCGGAAGGGCCGCAATGTCGTCAACCTGAAACCCAAGGCGGCGCTCGCCGTCGTCCGGTCGATCGGCGCCGATGACGACAGCGTCGCGGCGGTCGGAGAGAATCGCAAGCTCGTCGTCTTCCCGCTCGCCGAGGTTCCGGTCATGGCGCGCGGCCAGGGCGTGATGCTGCAACGCTATCGCGACGGCGGCCTGTCCGACGCGGTCAGCTTCATCTTTGCCGAGGGCTTGAGCTGGGCGATGGGCGGCGACACCGGCCGCACGCGCACTGAAACCGACCTTGTCCCCTGGCGCGTCGCGCGCGGCGCGGCCGGCCGGATGCCACCGACGGGATTCCCCCGCAACAATCGCTTCGGCTGACCTCATTTCGATGTAGCCGTAAATCCCTTCTTTACTTCCCATGACCTAGGCATTGGGTAATGGGGAAAGGTCGCACAAAACCCGCTGTTATGCCTATCGATAGAACCGGCGAAGACCGGCCCTTATTGTTCGTCGGCTGGATCGACGCGCTCCCTGTACCGGCCGCGCTGATCAGACCGATGGCGCGCGGCAATTTCCGGCTTCACGCAAGCAACGCCGCCTTTGATCGGCTGAGCCTGTCACCCGTCGGCGCCGACGCGCCGATCGAATTGCTGCGCGCGATCGAGTGGGCCTCCCAATATCCCGAGGAATCGCAGGAATTCTCCTGCCAACTTGGCGAGGGGCCCGCGGCGCGCGACCTGCGCGGGTCGATCGGACCGCTGCCCACCGAATCGGGCGACGACGGGCTGTTCCTGCTGACGCTGATCGACCGGACGCAGGAGATGATGACCGAGCGCAATCTGCGCCGCGAACTCGTATCCGACAGCCTGACCGGGCTTCCCAACCGCGCCGGGTTCGAGGAACTGGTCGAACAGCGCACCCGCGCTGAAGGGGCGGGCGGCGACCATGCGATCCTGCTGCTCGACCTCGCGCGCTTTTCGCGGATCAACGAACATATCGGCCCCATGGCGGGCGACGAGTTGATCATCACCGTGGCGCGCCGCCTGAAATCGAGCCTGCGTAGCGGCGATATCCTGGCGCGCACCGGCGGCGACGAATTCGCCATTTCGACGCGCATCGCGGGCGGCCGCGCCGACGTGCGCGAAATGGCGCGGCGCATCCGCGGCTGCTTCGATCATCCGTTCCGCATCGGCGAACTCAAGGTCAGCGTCGATTGCGCGCTCGGCTGCGCGATCCAGCCGGCGATTGACACCGATATCGCGGACCAGATCCGTCACGCGCAGATCGCGCTCAAGCGCGCGAAGCAAACCGACCGCATCGAAATCTATGAACCCGAAGCCGCGATGCTGTCGGACAATCGTTTCGGGCTCGAGACCGAGCTTCGCAACGCCATCGAGGAAGACCGGCTCCACCTTGCCTTCCAGCCGCTGATCGAATTGTCGAGCGGCCGGGTTGCCGGGTTCGAGGCGCTCGCGCGCTGGGACACCAGCAGCGGCCATGCAGTCTCGCCCACCGAATTCATCCCGATCGCCGAGGATTCGGGACTGATCGTCCCGCTCGGCCAATGGGCGATCGGCAAGGCGGCGGCGGTGCTCGCCGAATGGGACAAGCAGAACGGCGGCAAGGTCGTCGACGCCTATTTCTCGGTCAATGTCTCGGCGATCCAGCTGGTCCGCGACGATGTCGCCGGGGTCGTCCGCCAGGCGCTCGAAAAACACCGGATCGGCGGCGAGCGGCTGATGATCGAACTCACCGAAAGCGCGATCATCGGCGATCCCGACCTCGCGCTGTCGGTGCTGAGCGAGCTGAAGGCGCTCGACGCACGCGTCGCGATGGACGATTTCGGCACCGGCTATTCGAACCTCGCCTATCTTCAGCGCCTGCCGATCGACGTGCTCAAGATCGACCGCAGCTTCGTCGAGCATATGGTCGACGACCGCGACAAGGTGGCGATCGTCCGTACGATCCAGAGCCTCGCCGAAGTGCTGGGGATGAAGACGACCGCCGAAGGGGTCGAGACCACCGACCAGGCGCGGCTGCTGTCGGCGCTGGGCTGCGATTTCGGACAGGGTTTCCTGTTCGCGCGGCCGATGGATAGCAAATCCGCGCTCGACTATTGGCGTCAGTCGCTGGTGCGACCGATCTTCTGATCGACGAGCTCGCCGACGCGCGCCGCGCCGGGGAAATCCTCCGCCACCCATTGGGCCTCTACCGCTTTCAGAATGCGCGCGACTTCGGGGCCAGCGGCGATGCCGCGCGCGACGATGTCGCCGCCTTTCAGCGGCAGTTGGGGAAGTTGCCAGTCCGCCAGCGCCGCGACCGCGGCGGGGTCGCCGGCGAGCAGGTGGACGTCGCGCGCGGCCTCGATGCCGATCGCGTGCGCAAGCTGGCGGATCGGGCGCGCGACGTCGGCGCGATTCCCGCCGAGTGCCATCAGATGCTTGCGCTGCCGCGTCGAGAGGCGGAGCCGGCTCGCGACCGTTTCGGCGACCGCGGCATCGGCGGGCAGCAGCGCCGCGAGACGGCGGAGCGGCGCGATGGATGCAGCGGCCGTTCGTTCGTTCGTCGCGAGCCGGTCGAGCGCGGCGGCAAAGCCCGCATCGAGTTCGGGGAGGAGCACTTCGAAAATACCGTCCGCCGCCATTTGGCGGACGATCGCGCGCGGGTCGGGCAGCGCGAGGATCTTGAGCAGCTCGTCGGCGATGCGCTCGCGCGAAAGGCTTTTCAGCGACTGGCGCGCGGTCACCACCGCGGCGTGGCTGGCAGGGTCGAGGTTGCCGCGCCCGAAACGCGCCGCGAAGCGATAGAAGCGCAGGATGCGCAGATGGTCCTCGGCGATGCGCATCGCCGCGTCGCCGATAAAGGCCACCCGCCCCGCGTCGAGGTCGGCCAGCCCGCCGAACCAGTCGTCGATCACCCCCGTATCGGGATCGGCGTAGAGCGCGTTGATCGTGAAATCGCGGCGCGCGGCGTCGTCGCGCCAGTCCTCGGCGAAGGCGACCGTCGCGCGGCGGCCGTCGGTTTCGACATCGCGGCGCAGCGTGGTGATTTCGTGATGGTCGCCGCTGGCGATCGCGGTGACGGTGCCGTGCACGATGCCCGTCGGAATGACCTTGATATCGGCGGCCTCGAGCCGCCGCGTGACCTCTTCCGGCAAGAGCGGGGTCGCGAGATCGATGTCGGCGACAGGCAGGCCAAGCAAAGTGTCGCGCACCGCACCGCCGACCGCCTTGACCGCGCCGCCATCGGCGGTCAGCGCCGCGACGATCCGGCGAAGCCCCGGACGCTCGCGCCATTCGGCATCGGGCAGCGCCGTCACCGGTGCCATCCCGCGGGCAGACGCCGCGCCAGATTGATGATGATTCCCGCCGTCACGCCCCAGATCCGCCGCCCCTGCCAGTCCATGTCATAATAATGGCGGTCGTGCCCCTGCCAATTGGCATGCTGGCGCGCATAATTGTCGGGGTCGAACAATATGTCGAGCGGCACCTCGAACCAGTCCTCGACCTCGTCCGGATTGGGATCGAGCGGCAGGTCGGGCGGGATGACGCCGAGCACCGGGGTGATGATATAGCCGCTGCCCGATCGATAGGGCTCGGTCGCGCCAGCGATCATCACGTCACGGCGGCTGAGGCCGATTTCCTCTTCCGCCTCGCGCAGCGCCGCGTCGATCGCATCGCGATCGCCCGGATCGATCTTGCCCCCGGGGAAGGCGACCTGCCCGGCGTGGCTGCGCAGCCATTGCGGGCGCTGGGTCAGGATGACGCCGGGATCGGGCCGATCGGTGAACGCGATAAGCACCGCGGCATCGCGCAATGTCGGGGTGCCAAGATAGGCCTCATCCTCGCCCGCATCGGGAAGCAGATTGTCGAGCGCGTCGCGCAACTTTTCGGACAGCATCAGGCGTCCACCAGCGGGAAGCACATGCCGTTCGACCAGATCGCGGGCCTCTCCATTCCCTCGGCGAGCGCCATCTCGACGATCTCGTAATAAAGCGCGCGGTCGATCCGCGCTTCGAGCCCGTTGCCGATCGCACCGCGCACGTGCAGCCGTGGGTCGGGATTCTCGGCGTCGTTGCCGAAGCTGAGCGGATGGTCTGCGCCGGCGATCACCAGATCGTCGGTGTCGAGGCGAAAAACGAGCTTGCGCGCCGCGCCGTCGCCTTCGCTCTTAATCTCGACCGCGCGGAACGGCATGTCTTCGACGGCAATGCCCAACTTCTCCGCAGGCGTCACGAGCGCGTGGCTGCCGTCGGGTTCGCGGCGCAGGATCGTCGAGAAGAGCCGGACCATCGCAGGCCGGTTGATCCGCCCGCCTTCATGATACCAGCTGCCGTCGGCGCGGATTTCCATCGCGCTATCGCCGGTTCGTTCGGGATGCCATTGCTCTACCGGCGGCAACTGGCGCGCGGCGAGCAGTTCGACGGTCTCGGCGAGCGAGAGCTGCGAAAAATCCTTGGGAACCGGGGGGACGGGGCTAACCATCTATCCGACATAGGCGGAAGGGCGCGCTGTGCAAGTCGAGTCAGTCCAATCGACCTTCTCCCTTGATGGGAGAAGGGTATGCGGCTTTGGTCGCGAAGCGGCTTAGGCGAAGTGGATGCGGGTGATAGTGCCTCTCGCCATCGAGCGGGAGGAACTCAGCGCGGACCGATCATCCCCGCACCCGCCGGCAGGTCGTGCCCGTTCACCGCGCGCGCGAGCAGGCGGCGTTTCTCGAACGGGCCGGGCAATTCCCATTCGCCCGTGGCATCGGCGTCGAAGCCGAAAAAGCGACCGTAATATTCGGGATCGCCGATCATCATCAGCGCGCCGTCAGCGCCGGTTTCGGCGGCGTTCAGCATATGCGTCATCAGCATGCGGCCATATCCGCCGCGCTGGACCTCGGGACGCACCGCGACGGGACCGACCATGACCAGCGGCGTCGCGGTACCATCGGCGGCGCGGTGCGCGACCGGCCAGCACTGGATCGTGCCGATCAACACACCGTCCACGAACGCCGCGAAGCTGAGCGACGGCACCGCATCCACGCCTTCGCGGATGCGATAGGCGGTTCGTCCAAAGCGATCCGTTCCGAAAGCGGCGTCGAGGAGCGCCTCGACCGCCTGCGGCTCGATATTCGACAATGGAAGTAACTCGACCAACGCGCACCCTTTCGCTAATGCGGCGGCGCTTTAGGGGTGCGGCACGGCGATGGAAAGCCGAATGTCGCGCTCGTTCGACAGGATTTTCTTGTGACCGATATATTGTGGCTGGAGGTGGACGGGCTGACCGCCCAGGTGCTCACCGGCATCTATTCCGAAGAGACGCATTTGCCGCAGCCGCTGCGCATCTCGGTGCGCGCGAAGCTGGCGATGGCGGATCATTACGATCCGACCACGCCGCTCAGCCGCTCGAAGAACTATATGCACCTCAAATTCGCGGCGACCGAGGGCATCCCGAAGGATGTGCATTTCGTGCTGATCGAAAGCGTCGCCGACCATATCATCGACACGCTCTTCCTGCAGGACGAGAAGGTCGAGGAGGTCGAGGTGAAGATCGTCAAGCTCGCCATCGCCGAGGAGGGCGAGCAGATCGGCATCACCATGCGGCGGTCGCGGAAATGACGCAGAAGCTGGCGCTGGTGACGGGTGGGCTCCACCGCGTCGGCGCCGCGATTTCTGCTCGCCTCGCCCGCGAAGGCTATGCGCTGGCGATCCACAAGCGCAGTCCGGGCGAGGCCGACCCGGTGCTGGCGGACGCACTCGCCGAGACCGGCGCGATCAGCCACCGCTTCGCCGCCGACCTCGCCGATCCGGCGGCGGTCGCCGCGCTGGTCCCCGCGGTGATCGAGAAATTCGGGCGCGCGCCCGACCTGCTCGTCAACAATGCCGCGCTGTTTGCCGAGGGCGCGTGGCAGGATTTGTCCGCTGCCGCGCTCGCCGAAATGATGCAGGTCAACCTGTCCGCGCCGGTGATGCTGGCGAAGACGCTCGTCGCCGTCAGCGAGGGCCAGCGCCCCGCGATCGTCAATATCGTCGATCAGCGCGTCGCGCATCCGGTGCCCGACCAGATCGCCTACAGCCTGTCGAAATCGGCGCTATGGCAGGCGACGGCGACGCTGGCGGTCGCGTTCGGGAACTGCGCGCGCGTCAACGCCGTCGCGCCGGGGCTGACGCTGGCGACCGAGGATTATTCGGCAGCGCAGGTCGAACGGCTGGCAAAGCGGATGCCACTCCGCGCGCTGCCGACGCCGGCGCAAATCGCCGATGCGGTCGTCTATCTGGCGCGCGCCGAGGCGGTGACCGGGCAGACGATCTTCGTCGATGGCGGCGCGCACCTTACACCGATGGGCCGCGATTTCGTGGCGCTGGAGCGGGATTGAAAATCCTTCCTGTCGCGTAACGATGGGGAGGTGGCAGCGCGAAGCGCTGACGGAGGGACCAAAGCACTGCCGTGGCGGCCCCTCCACCACTCGCTTCGCGAGCGGTCCCCCTCCCCATGGCTTCGCCACAGGGAGGATTGGGCGTCAGTAAATATGCACCGCCTTGGTGACGAGATAGCCGTCGAGCCCCTCGGGCCCGCTCTCGCTGCCGAAGCCCGATTCCTTTATCCCGCCGAACGGCGTGTCGAGTGCCGAAATCACGAAGCTGTTCACCCCGACCATGCCGCTTTCGATCGTGTCGACGATGCGGTTGATCCGCCGGCCGTTCTCGGTGAAGGCGAAGGCGGCGAGGCCGTAGGGCAGCCGGTTCGCCTGTTCGAGCGCCTCGTCCTCGCTGCCGAACGGGCGGATCAGCGCCATCGGGCCGAAGGGTTCATTGTTCATCGCATCGGCCTCGACCGGCACGTCGGCAATCGCGGTCGGCTGGAAGAAATAGCCGTTGCCCGTCGCCTCGCCGCCCGCGATGACGCGCGCGCCCTTCGCCTTCGCATCGGCGACCAGCGCTTCGAGCGCGGGGATGCGCCGCGCGTTGGCGAGCGGGCCCATCTGCGTTTCGGCGTCGAGCCCACTGCCGATCTTCACCTTTTGGGTGCGCTCGGCAAAACCCTTGACGAAGGCATCGTAAATGCCCTGCTGGACATAGAAGCGCGTCGGCGAGATGCAGACCTGTCCGGCGTTGCGGAACTTCTGCCACACGACCTTGTCGAGCGTCGCTTCGAGGTCGCAATCGTCGAATATCAGCACGGGGGCATGGCCGCCGAGTTCCATCGTGATGCGCTTCACCCCATCGGCGGCGAGCTTCATCAGATGCTTGCCGACCGCGGTCGAGCCGGTGAAGCTGACCTTGCGGATCACCGGGCTGGCGAGGAGATGGCGGCTGATCATGTCGGGATCGCCATAGACCAGCTGGACGACGTCCCCCGGGATGCCCGCATCGGCGATGCAGCGCATGATCGCGCTGGTGCAGCCCGGGGTTTCCTCGGGCGCCTTCGCGATCACGACGCAGCCCGCGGCGAGCGCGGGGGCGATCTTCTTGACCATCAGGTTGACCGGGAAATTCCACGGGCTGAAGCCCGCGACCGGGCCGACCGGATGTTTGGTGACCATCGCGCGCTGGCCGAGCGGGCGCTGCAGCACGCGGCCCTCGATGCGTTTGCCTGCTTCCGCGAAATAGTCGAACAGGCCGGCGGCCGAAAGCACCTCCCCGCGCGCCTCGGCGATCGGCTTGCCCTGTTCGAGCGTCAGCAAGGTCGCGATATGTTCGACGCGCTCGCGGATGATGCCCGCGGCCTTGTGCATCAACGCGGCGCGTTCGTCGGGGGTTTTCGCGCGCCACACGGGCCAGCCGCGTTCCGCCGCCGCGAGCGCCTCGTCGAGGTCGGCGGCGGTCGCCACGGGCAGTTCGGCGATCGTGCCCGCGGTCGCGGGGTTGAAAACCGGCCGCTCGTCGCGCCCCTCGCCGCTCCGCCACGCACCGTTGATGAAGAGCTGGAGGTCGGCATCGTAGGTCGCTGTCATAGGAGGCACTTTCGCTACACCCCCGAAATCCGTTCGTGTCGAGCGAAGTCGAGACACCCATCGATGGTGCGCAAGGCCGAGAGGCGTCTCGACTTCGCTCGACGCGAACGGGAAGAGGGGCTTGGTCTAACAGATGTCGCCCATATAAGGCCGCTCAGCGATAGTTAAAGCTGATGCTGATCCGTTCGCCCTTGCCCGAATGCGGCATCACTTCGTGTCGCAGCCAGCTTTCCCACAAGAACACGCGGCCCGCAGCGGGTTCGGCATAGACGAAGGGGCGTTGCTGCTCGGGCGCGTCATCGGTGCGCCCGGGCGCGGCCATCAGCATCGGCAGGCGCGGGTCTTCGAGCTTGAGCGCGCCCGATCCCGGCGGGACCGCGACGTAGAAGGTGCCCGACACGATGCTGTGCGGGTGGATATGGCCGCTATGGGTGCCGCCGGGTTTCAGGATGTTGACCCACAGGCTATCGAGCTTCAGCGGCTTGGCGAGATCGAAATGGCACGCCTTGGCGAACGCCTTCACCTCTTTGTCGAGCAGCTTCTTGAGGTCGTAAAAGGCCGGGTCGCGTTCTGGCAGGTCGCCGAGGCTGGCGTAGCTGGTGTAGCCCTTGTAGCCATGCGTGCGGCTCCACGCCTTCCCCGCGCCATCCTCTTCGGCGAACAGGCGGCAGCTCTCCTCCAGCTCTTCGAGCAGGTCGGGCGTGCCGATGTCGGCTTCGTAGAAATTGGTGGCGAAGAGTGTGCGAACGGGCATGATGGCCGCAAAGCATAGGAAGTGCGGACACGCAAGGGAGATGGGTATGGCCGAGTTTGAACTGATAGCCGACGGATTGCGTTTTCCCGAGGCGCCGGTCGTGATGGAAGACGGCAGCGTCATCGTCGTCGAGATCGAGGCGAAGCGGATCACGCGCTGCTGGCCCGGCGGGCGGAAGGAGGTCATCGCGACCCCCGGCGGGGGCCCCAACGGGCTCGCCATCGGGCCCGACGGCAAGCTTTATTGCTGCAACAACGGCGGGTTCAACTATGTCGAATCGAACGGCTATCTGGCGCCGCACGGTATCGCCGACGATTATTCAGGCGGGCGGATCGAGCGCATCGATATCGAGACGGGCGAAGTCGAGGTGCTGTACAAGTCGGGCGATCATGGCGTGACCTTGCGCGGGCCCAACGACATCATGTTCGATACGCACGGCGGCTTCTGGTTCACCGACCATGGCAAGGTCGACTATGCCGCGCGCTGCCACGACATCGTCGGCATTTTTTACGCGAAAGCCGACGGCAGCTTTATCGAAGAAGTGATCTTCCCGAGCTATAATCCGAACGGCGTCGGCCTGTCGCCCGATGGCAGCAAGCTTTACGTGGCCGAAACCTACACCTGCCGCCTGACCCAGTTCAACATCGTCGCGCCGGGCAAGGTCGACGACGCCGCGGGCCCCGGCGGCCCCGGCATCCCGCTCTATCGTCCTGCGGGCTATAAATTCTTCGACAGCCTCGCGATGGAAGCGAACGGCAATATCTGCGTCGCGACGATCGGCGAGTGCGGGATCAGCGTCGTCTCGCCCCAGGGCGAGCTGGTCGAGTTCGTCGCGACCGACGATATTTTCACGACCAACATCGCCTTTGGCGGGCCCGACCGGCAGGATGCCTATATCACCCTGTCGGGCACGGGGCGGCTGGTGAAGACGCGCTGGGCGCGGCCGGGGTTGCAGCTGCAATATTAAAGGACGCCGAATGCACGAGGAAACCCATAGCGTCACGCGGATCAGCTGGCTGCGCGCCGCGATCCTCGGCGCCAATGACGGGATCGTCTCGACCGCCAGCCTGATCGCGGGCGTCGCGGCGGCGGGCGCGTCGGAGGCCTCGATCCTGATCACCGGCAGTGCCGGGCTCGTCGCGGGCGCGATGTCGATGGCGGCGGGCGAATATGTGTCGGTGAGTTCGCAGGGCGACGCGGAGAAGGCCGATGTCGAGCTGGAGAAACGCCACCTCGCCGCCGATCCCGAGTTCGAGCTGGAGGAACTGACGCAGATTTACCAACAGCGCGGGCTCGACCGCGCGCTCGCCGAGCAGGTCGCGGAGCAACTGACCACACACAATGCGCTCGACACCCATTTGCGCGACGAGTTGGGAATGACCGATGCGATGGCGGCGCGGCCGGTGCAGGCGGCGGCGGCTTCGGCGGCGAGCTTTTCGGTTGGCGCGGCGCTGCCGCTCGCGACCGTACTCGTCGATCAGGGCGATTCCTTGCCGTGGACGGTTTCGGCCGCGTCGCTGGTCTTCCTCGCGGTCCTCGGCGCACTCGGCGCATGGGCGGGCAAGGCGCCGATGCTCCGTCCCGTGATGCGCGTGACCTTTTGGGGTGCTTTTGCAATGGCGGCGACGATCGCGATCGGGTCGCTGCTCGGGACGGTGGTGGGCTGATCCGCCTCGCCACCGGGCCCGAATGCCATTCCGGTTCGCCCGACCGCGATTGTCAGGCGCGCTCTCATCTGTATGACTGTCGTCCATCCCGCATTCGTGGGCACGTCAATCGGAGGGGTCCGGAATGAGTTCGACGAGCTGGGCGATCGACATCGATCGCGACGATATCACGCAAGCCAAATTGGTCGAGGACGCGGGCGCACCGCTCGCACCGGGACAGGTGCGCGTGCATCTCGACAGCTATGCGATGACGGCGAACAACATCACCTATGCGGTGTTCGGCAAACCCGCGGGCCTGTTCGGCAACGATCAGGGCTATTGGGATTTCTTCGCCGAGCGGGACGCACCGGGCCGCCTCCCTGTCTGGGGTTTTGCCACCGTGACCGAAAGCCAGGCCGACGGCGTGTCGGCTGGCGATCGCTTCTATGGCTATTATCCGATGGCCGAGAATGCCGTGCTGACTGTCGGCAACGCGGGGCCGGGCGGCTTCACCGATGTCACCCCGCGACGCACCACCCTGCCTCCCATCTACAACAATTATCAGCGGATCGAGGCGCTGACCGATTATCGCACCGCCGACCATGATTATTGGCCGGTGTTCCGCCCGCTCTTCCTGACCGGCTGGCTGATCGGCGACCAGTTCGAGGACGAAGGCGATTATGGCGCCAGCCAGATCCTGATCGCGAGCGCGTCGAGCAAGACCGCGATCGGGCTCGGCTTCACGCTCAAGCGGCGCCCGGAGCCCCGCCCCGAAACGGTCGGCCTGACCAGCGCGGCCAATGTCGACGCCCTCGCCGCGCAGGGCATCTATGACCGGGTGATCAGCTACGACCAGATCATGACGCTCAACGCCGCGACGCCTGCCGCGCTCGTCGATATGGCGGGCAATGGCGCGGTGACGCGCGTCGTGCACAGCCATTTCGGAAACAACCTCAAAGCCTCG
The DNA here is from genome assembly GCF_013410105.1 of Sphingopyxis sp. JAI108. Taxonomy (GTDB): domain Bacteria; phylum Pseudomonadota; class Alphaproteobacteria; order Sphingomonadales; family Sphingomonadaceae; genus Sphingopyxis; species Sphingopyxis chilensis. The sequence continues at coordinate 450,238 of NZ_JACCCJ010000002.1, read as the reverse complement.
ATCATCGTCGGCAAGTCGCACTGGGACGCGCAGGCCGACGTCGAAGGCTTGCCCGGCCCCGAACGGCAGGGATTCTTCGCGCCCGGCCGCAGCCAGAAGCGGATCGCCGACTGGGGCGGTGCGGCGTTCGGGCAGAAGATCGCAGAGGCATGGCTGGCCTTCATGGACGTTGCGCCGCGGCTCACGTCGATCGACAAGCGCAGCGGCGACGATGCGGCGGTGGCTGCCTATCATGAAATGCTTTCGGGCCGAGCCAATCCCAGCGCCGGGATCGTCGTCGAACCCTGACCGTCATAGTTGACGTTAACGTCAATCTACGCTCTAGCCATGCCATGTCCCGATACACGCATGTCATCTTCGATTTCGGCGGCGTCATCACCGCCTCGCCCTTCGAAGCCTTCAACCGGCTCGAGGAAGAGCGCGGCCTGCCGCGCGACTTCGTGCGCCGCGTCAACGCCGCCGACCCCGACGGCAACGCATGGGCACGATTCGAACGCGCCGAGATCGATGCGGCGGCGTTCGACACGCTGTTCGCGGCCGAGGCGAAAGCGATGGGTCACATACTGGAAGGCGAAGCGGTGCTGGCGGTACTGGCAGGAGCGGTGCGTCCGGCGATGGTCGCTGCGCTCGATACGCTGAAGGCGAGCAACTTTGGCATTGCGTGCATCACCAACAATGTTCCGTCGGGCAAAGGTGCCGGGATGGCGCGAAGCGAGAAACTCGCCGCCGAGGTCGCGGCGATCATGGCGCGCTTCGACCATGTCATCGAATCGAGCAAGGTCGGCGTCCGCAAGCCTGACCCGCGGATTTATGAAATGATGTGCGAGGCGCTCGGCGCCGAGCCCGCAAACTGCATCTATCTCGACGACCTCGGCATCAACTGCAAGCCGGCGAGCCAGCTCGGCATGCACGCGATCAAGGTAACGAGCGGCGAGCAGGCGCTCGCCGACCTCTCGGCCGCGCTGGGGATGGAACTCCCCTGACAATCAGCCTTTTGATCGCGCGTTGAAAGGCGGCTTTGGGGGAGTGGCCGGTCGTGCACCCCGGCGAAAGCCGGAGCACACGTCTCTATCGGCCGCGTCCGGCCGAAAGCGGCGGCATCGCAGGAGCCAGCCTCACCCGCCCAGCATCGCCTCGACCCACTGCGGCACCAGCTGCGTCGCCGGGCCGTGGCGCGCCTCGTCGAACCAATGGCTGCCCTGGCTCGGTTCCATATTGAGCTCGAGCGTCATCGCTCCCGCGGCGCGCGCCTCGCGCACGAAACCCGCGGCGGGATAGACCGCGCCCGAGGTGCCGATCGACACGAACAGGTCGGTGCGGTTCAGAGCCTGGTAAATTTCCTCCATCCGGTAAGGCATTTCGCCGAACCAGACGATGTCGGGACGGAGGTGCCCCGTCACACCGCACGCGCTGCACGCGGGACGACCCAGCAGCGGGCCGGTCCACGGCACGCGATTGTCGCATGCGGTGCACCAGGCATTCAGATGCTCGCCGTGCATGTGGATCAGCCGCTTCGCCCCCGCGCGCTCATGCAAATCATCGACATTTTGCGTGACGATCAACAGCTCGCCCGGCCATTCGGCGTCGAGCCGCGCGAGCGCGCGGTGCGCCGCGTTGGGCGTCTTGGTCCGGATCGCCTCGCGCCGCATGTCGTAGAAGCGCAGCACCAGGTCAGGGTCGCGGGCAAAGGCCTCGGGCGTCGCCACATCCTCGACGCGATGCTGTTCCCACAGGCCGCCGGCGTCGCGAAAGGTGTCGATGCCGCTTTCGGCCGAAACCCCGGCGCCGGTCAGGATCACGATATTCTGGATTGGAGACATGCTATCCTGTTCTTCTTGATTCGAAGGCGACAACCGCTAGGCGGGCGACATCGTTCAGCATGACGGGGGCACGAAAGGCAAGCCATGACCAGCATCGGCATTATCGGCAGCGAGGGCCGGATGGGCCTCGCGCTCGCCGCCGCCATATCGGAGGCAGGACAGCGCAGTTGCGGCATCGACAAGGGCGGCAATGTCGCGAAGCTCGCGGCGGAGGCCGACATTCTCGTCGATTTCTCGTCGCCCGCCGCGCTCGAGGCGACGCTCGACGCCTGCGTCGCGGCGCGCAAGCCGATCGTCATCGGCACGACGGGGCTCGAGGAGCGCCATCATTATCTGATCGACGATGCCGCCCGGGATATTGCGGTGCTCCAGACCGGCAACACCTCGCTGGGCGTCACGCTGCTCGCGCATCTGGTGCGCGAGGCGGCGGCGCGGCTCGACCCCGAATATGATATCGAAATCCTCGAAATGCACCACCGGAACAAAGTCGATGCGCCGAGCGGCACCGCGCTGCTGCTCGGAGAGGCGGCGGCCGAGGGGCGCGGGATCACCCTCGCAACCTGCTCCGAACGCGGCCGCGACGGCCTCACCGGCGCACGCGGCCACGGCAGGATCGGCTTCGCGAGCCTGCGCGGTGGCACCGTCGCCGGCGACCATGACGTGATCTTCGCGGGCCCCGAGGAGATGATCACCCTGTCGCATCGCGCCGAAAACCGCATGATCTTCGCGCGCGGCGCGGTGCGCGCGGCGCTGTGGCTGATTAACCAGAAGCCCGAACGTTACAGGATGCCGCAGGTGCTGGGGCTTTCGTAAGCGCGATGAAGAAGTCCGACATTTTCGAATTCTATCGCCGTCTCGCCGAGCTGAACCCCAGTCCCGAGACCGAGCTGGAGTTCGGCAACACCTATCAGCTGCTCGTCGCGGTCGTGCTTTCGGCGCAGGCGACCGACGTCGGGGTGAACAAGGCGACGCGTCGGCTGTTTCAGGAGGTGAAGACCCCGCAGGCGATGATGGAGCTCGGCGAAGACGGCCTCAAGCAGCACATCAAGACGATCGGGCTGTTCAACGCCAAGGCGAAGAATGTCATCGCCCTCAGCGAAATCCTCGTCCGCGACCATGGCGGCGAGGTGCCCGCCGACCGCGACACGCTCGTCGAGCTGCCCGGCGTCGGGCGCAAGACCGCCAATGTGGTGATGAACTGCGCCTTCGGGGCGGAAACCTTTGCGGTCGACACGCATATTTTCCGCGTCGGCAACCGCACCGGCCTCGCCCCCGGCAAGACGGTGCTCGCGGTCGAAAAGAAGCTGGAGAAGGAAACCCCGGCGCCCTTCCGCGTCGGCGCGCACCACTGGCTGATCCTCCACGGCCGCTACACCTGCAAGGCGCGCACCCCCGAATGCTGGCGCTGTCCGGTCGATGACCTTTGCCGCTACAAGCCCAAGACGCCGGCCCCCAAGACGAAGAAGGCGGCGTGACGGGAGCACCGGCTTAGGGGTGCGACGCGAGCCGTTGGCCGGGAACCCCGCCCGGTTCAGTTGAGTGCCTTGGCGAGGTTCAGCTTTGCCGCGCGCTCGAAAATCCGTGTGAGCACCGGCTCGGTGTCGGCTACGCGCATCGCGACGTGGAATTCGACCGGCGCGAGCGCGGGCATGGCGTCGATCAGCGCCAGCGCGCCGCTCGCGACTTCGCTGCGCACCATCGGCCGCGGAAAGATGCCGATCCCGCCGCCCGCCTTCGCGATGTCGATCATCGTGCGCGCGTTGTTGCAGAGGTTGAGCGATTTTTGCGCGATTCGCGACGCCGCGATCGCGTCGCGCATCCGGCCGTGGATCGGCGAATGGCTGGCGAGCGACCAGACCGGAAGCGTCGCTTCTCCGCCGGCAAAAGCCGAGGCGACCGCGGGGCTGGCAAGCCACACCAGTTCGACCGCGCCGATCGGGCTCGTTTTCAGCGCCGGATGCGCGATCGGCCCCGCCGCGAAAGCGATGTCGGTGCGCCCGGTGAGCAGTTGCTGGATCAGGTTCGCGGTGAGGTCGATTTCGATTTCGAGACCGACGCCGGGCATATCGGCCTTCAATCCCGCGACGAAGGCGGGAAGGCAGCTCGCCGCGGCGATCTCCCCCGCGCCGATCCGCACCACCCCGCTCGCCTCGCCATAGCCGCCGCTGCCGAGCAGCGCGACCTGCATGTCGCGTAGCAAGGGATCGCAATCGCGCACCAGCTTGCGCCCCGCCGCGGTGAGCGACATTGCGCGCCCTTCGCGGCGGAACAGCGCCGTGCCGAGACGCTGTTCGAGTTCGCGCATCCGCGCCGATACCGTCGGCTGGGTGGTGTTCAGCCGCTCGGCCGCGGCCGAAAAGGTGCCGAGCCGGTCGATCCACAGCAAGGTTTCGAGATGATAGAGCGAGACGCGATTGATAGACATCGTGTATGTATAATCCAAAAATCGAACAATTAGAATTGATGGATCAAATGCGCCAAGGTCGCGCACGAAACATTCAGGAGAGCCGTCCCATGGGGAAGAAGCAATATCCCGACGCCGCCGCCGCCCTCGAAGGCCTGCTGTTTGACGGCATGCAGATTTGCGCCGGCGGTTTCGGCCTGTGCGGCATCCCCGAACGGCTGATCGACGCGATCCGCGACGCGGGCACCAAGGATCTGACGATCGCGAGCAACAACGCCGGGATCGATGGCGAAGGGCTCGGCAAGCTGCTTCGCACCAGGCAGGTCAAGAAGATGATCAGCAGCTATGTCGGCGAAAACAAGGAGTTCGAGCGGCAGTATCTGGCGGGCGAGCTCGAGGTCGAATTCTGCCCGCAGGGCACGCTCGCCGAGCGCTGCCGCGCGGGCGGAGCGGGCATTCCCGGCTTCTACACCAAGACCGGCGTCGGCACCCTCGTTGCCGAGGGCAAGGAGGTGAAAAGCTTCGACGGGCAGGATTATATCCTCGAACGCGGCATCTTTGCCGACCTCGCGATCATCAAGGGGTGGAAGGCCGACGAGAGCGGCAATTTGATCTTCCGCAAGACCGCGCGCAACTTCAACCAGCCGATGGCGACCGCGGCGAAAATCTGCGTCGCCGAGGTCGAGGAAATCGTGCCCACCGGCAGCCTCGACCCCGACTGCATCCACCTGCCCGGCATCTATGTGAAGCGCCTCGTCCTCGGCGCGCCGTACGACAAGAAGATCGAATTCCGCACCACGCGCCCGCGCGAGGCGGCGTGATGCGCGCGCTCCCGCTTGCTGCGGCGCTACTGCTCGGCGGCTGCGCGAGCGCGCCGGCAGAAGTGACCACGGCGCCCGCTCCGCCGCCAGCCGCTGCGCCGGTCGAAACCGCCAAACCGCCGGCCCCGCTGCAATATCTCTATGGCTCGCCCGAAGCCGCCGTTGCTGTGGGCGCCACCAATGCGCGCATCGCGAACTATGGCGCGTGGCGGATCAAGGCGCGCCCGAAGGACAGCGTCGTGCTGGCGGCGGGAGCGACGATGGACGCCCCGACGTTCGAGCCGTGCGGCAACAAGCCCTTCGCCGCGGTGTTCGACGCCGACGAGACTTTGATCTGGAACCTCGGCCCCATGCGCTATTTCGCCGAGAAGCGCACCGGCTTCGATCTCAAGGTATGGGACCAGTGGGAAAAAACGGGCGCGGGCAAGGCGGTCGCGATGCCCGGCACGGTCGAGATGGTGAGCAAGCTGCGCGCCGCGGGAATCACCGTCATCGCCAACACCAATCGCAGCGCCGCCAATGCCAAGGGCAGCGAAGATACGCTCCGCGCCGCCGGGCTTGGCGAGTTCAAGCATGGCGAGACCCTGTTCCTGATGGGCGACGATGCCGGCGGGTCGAGCAAGGATGGACGCCGCGCGACGATCGCATCGCGTTACTGCGTGATCATCCTTGCCGGCGACCAGCTCGGCGATTTCAGCCAGCAGTTCAACGTCAAGGACCTGCCCGCCGCGCAGCGCATGGCGCTCGCGACCAGCGCGGGTGCCACCGCACTCTGGGACAAGGGCTGGTTCCTTTTCCCCAACCCCGTCTACGGCCCGTGGGAAAAACTGGGCTGGGGCGACGCCTTCCCCTCCGACAAGCAATGGGAGCCAAGCCAATGAGCTGGACGCGTGATGACATGGCGGCGCGCGCCGCGAAGGAACTGCAGGACGGCTATTACGTCAACCTTGGTATCGGCATCCCGACTTTGGTCGCGAACCATATCCCGGCGGGGATGACGGTGACGCTTCAGTCCGAAAACGGCATGCTCGGCATCGGTCCCTTCCCGCTCGAGGGCGACGAGGACGCCGACCTGATCAACGCCGGCAAGCAGACGATCAGCGAATTGCCACAGTCGGCCTATTTCTCTTCTGCCGACAGTTTCGCGATGATTCGCGGCGGGCATATCGACCTCACCGTATTGGGCGCGATGGAGATCGCCGAAAATGGCGACATCGCCAACTGGATGATCCCGGGCAAGATGATCAAGGGCATGGGCGGCGCGATGGACCTCGTCGCCGGGGTCAAGAAGATCATCGTCGTGATGGAGCATAATGCCAAGGACGGCAGCCCCAAATTCATTCCCGAATGCACGCTGCCGCTGACCGGCAAGAATGTCGTCGATATGATCATCACCGACCTCGCGGTGTTCAAGCGCGAGGATCACGACAGCCCGTTCAAGCTGATCGAGCTCGCACCGGGGGTGACGGCGGACGAAGTCGCGGCTAAGACAACGGCCAATTATGAGGTCGCCATCTAAACACGGGTCAATGAAGCGGGTCCTTGCCTGCCTCGTCGCTATCGCCGCACTGGGATCGGCCGGCTGGTTCGGCATTCACGCCTTTGGCGACAGCCAGCCCCTTGCCAGCGTCCCGATCCCGATCCAGGCCGCTGAAAACCTGCCCGACACGCCCGCCGAATGGCGCGGCCGGATCGACTATCGCGCGTTCGACCGGCAACTCGCCGACCTGTCGCAGCGACCCGAAATGGCAGGGCTGGCCGTGGCGGTCGTCGAAGACGGCGAATTGCGTTTCCTGCGCACCTATGGCTTCGCCGATGCCGCGACCGGCGCGCCGGTAACGCCGCAGACGCTGTTTCGCTGGGCCTCGGTCTCCAAGACCGCCACGGGCGCGCTCGCGGCCGCGCTGGCGAAGGACGGCGCCGTCGACCTCAATCGTCCGATTTCGCGCTGGCGCACGTCGCTGCGCTTGCCCGGAGGAGCGGAAGAACGCGTCACGGTGGGCGATCTGCTCGCGCAGCGCACCGGCCTTACCAAAAACGCCTATGACGAGAAACTGGAGGAGGGGCAGAGCCCCGAGCTGCTGCGCGCGAGCCTGGCGCTCGCACCGCTGCAATGCGAACCTGGCACCTGCCACACCTATCAGAATATCGCCTTCGATGCCGCGAGCGAGATATTGGGACGGGCCGCGAACGAGCCTTTCTCCAACGCGGTCGAGGACCGGTTTTTCCGCCCGCTCGGCATGGTCAGCGCGGGTTACGGGATGGCGCGGCTGACGGGCGCGAAGGATTGGGCGAGGCCGCACCGCGGCGCGCAGGTCCGCCCGGTCAAGGAGGCGTATTGGCGCGTTCCCGCCGCCGCCGGGGTCGAAAGCGACATCGTCGATTTCGCCAAATGGATGCAGGCGATGATGGGCAGCCGCCCCGACGTGCTGCCGGCACCGGTGCTGGAACTGGCCCATCGCCCCCGCGTCGGCACGGCGCGCCTCTATGGCGGCGCCCTGCGCCAGGCGACGGGTGACGCGGGCTATGGCCTCGGCTGGCGGAGCTTCACTTATGACGGCTACCGGCTCGCGGGCCATTCGGGCGCGGTCGCGGGCTATCGCGCCACGATGATTTTCGAACCCGCGACGCGGACGGGCGTTGTCGCGCTGTGGAACAGCGATTGGGGATTCCCCTTCCGCATCCCGTTCGCGGCGCTCGACAGCTATCACCGGCGGGAAGATGCACGCTGGCTCGATCTCGGCGAGCTGCCGCCGGCGAAGCGCACGGCCGTCGCGACCAAGCCGGTTGCCGAGGCTCCCAAAGGGTAACGCCCCTTGCTCCCGCGCCCGGCGCCTGTGTATCAGGCGCGCGTCCACACAGGCGGGAGGAGAATGATCGATGCGCGTGCTATTGACCGGGTCGTCGGGCTGGCTCGGCCGCACTCTAGCCCCGTTGCTGGTCGAGCATGGCCATCGCATCACCGGGCTCGACGTCGTGCCCGGCGCGCATACCGATGTGATCGGCACCGTCGCCGACCGCGCGCTGATCGAGCGCGTGATGGGCGAGCACGGGATCGAGGCGGTGATCCATGGCGGCGCGCTGCACAAGCCCGATATCGTGCGCTATCCGCGGCAGGCTTTCGTCGACGTCAATGTGACGGGCACGCTGAACCTGATCGAGGCGGCGGTCGCGGCGGGCAACGATCGTTTCCTCTTCACCTCGACGACTTCGCTGATGGTACGCGCCGATGTTCGCGCGGGCGCAGGCGTAAAGGGCGCATGGTGGATGGACGAGGATTTCGCGCCCGTCGAACCGCGCAACATCTATGGCATCACCAAGCTCGCCGCCGAACAGGCCGTCAAGCTGGTCCACCGCGAGCATGGCATCAACGTGGCGATCCTGCGCACCGGCCGCTTCTTTCCCGAGGATGACGACACCCACGCGACCCCGAGCGGCGAAAATCTCAAGGCCAACGAGCTGCTGAACCGCCGCCTGACGGTCGAGGATGCCGCGGGGGCGCATCTCGCCGCGCTCGAGGCGGCGCCGCAGATCGGCTGCGACACCTTCATTCTCTCCGCGCCGCCGCCCTTTGCACGCGAAGACGCCGAAGAGCTTGCCCGCGACGCGCGCGCAGTGATCGCGCGCCAGTACCCCGACGCCGCCGCGCTATACGCCACGAAAGGCTGGGTGCTTCCCGATATCATCGACCGCGTCTACGACCCGTCGCGCGCCGAGCGGCGCTTCGGCTGGCGCGCCAAGAGCGACTTCGGCAGCGTGCTCGCGGCATTGCGCGACGGCACCGACCTGCCCTTCGCGCATGATCCCGACTACACCTCCCCCATTATCGCCCAGGAGCGCGACGCATGTATGTGCTGATCACCGCCAACCGCAATTATTCGAGCTGGTCGCTGCGCCCGTGGATGCTGATGCAGGGGCTCGGCATCGCGTTCGAGGACCGGATCGAGCCCTTTGCCAAGCCGGTGAATTATGACGCTTTCCGCAGCTTTTCGCCGACCGGCCAGGTCCCGGCGCTCGTCCACGAAGGGCGCACCATATATGATTCGCTCGGCATCGCGCTCTATCTCGCCGACCGGCACGACAGCGTGTGGCCGGCAGAGCCCGATGCGCGGGCCTGGGCCCAATGCGCGGTCGCCGAGATGCACAGCGGCTTTTCGGCGCTTCGCAACGATTGCACGATGAATGTGGGGGTGCGGGTAACGCCGAAGCCGATGTCGGATGCGCTAAAGGGCAATGTGACGCGCCTCCGCGAGCTGTTCGAGGAAGGGCTGGCGACGTTCGGCGGCCCGTGGCTGGCGGGTGCCGATTTCTCGGCGGTCGACGCCTTCTTCGCGCCGGTCGCGTTCCGTATTCGCACTTATGGCCTCGACGTCGGCGCCGGACAGGCGTGGACCCGCCATATGCTCGCGCATCCGGCGATGCCGGAGTGGGAGCGGCAGGCGCTGATCGAGGAATGGCGCGAGGAAAGCCACGAGGCGGAGCTGATGGCGGCGGGAGTGATTACGGCGGACTATCGAAACAGCTAGATAGTCCAGACTCCGTCATTGCGTGCGAAGCGAAGCAATCTCCAGCCAGGGGCCGCGCGCAAGAAGGAAAGCCGGGAGATTGCCGCGTCGCCTTCGGCTCCTCGCAATGACAAGTGTCAGTCGGCGATAGCCTCCCGCACCACCGCCACGCCTGCCTCGCGCTGCGCCTTCAGTTCGGCCTTCAGCTTCGCCGGGTCGCGCGCGAGCACGAAGCCGAAGCTCACCCCGCCTTCCTTGCCGATCGTCGCATGGTGGAGCTTGTGCGCCTGCACCAGCCGCTTGGCATAGCCGCGCCGCGGAACCCATTTGAAATAGCGCTGGTGGACGAGGCCGTCGTGAACCAGCGTATAGATGATGCCGTAAAAAAGGATGCCGAGCCCGATCCACGTCCCCGGCTCCCACGCCGCCGCGCCGAGGATCATCGGACTGCCGAGCGCGAACATCGAGATGCTGAGCGCGGCGCCGAAGATCGCGAACAGGTCGTTCTTTTCCAGCAGTTTATCATGCGGCTCGTGATGGTCGCGGTGCCAGGCCCAGCCGAAACCGTGCATGATATATTTGTGGCTCGCCCAGGCGACAAATTCCATCGCCACGACGGTGGCGAGGATGAGGGCAATGATGGCGAGCATCGACATGGGGCGATTATAGGCGCGTTGCATGCGTGAGGCCACACTCCGCTCGTCGACCACCATTGCGACCGAAAATTGCGTTTTTGATCGCCACCGGCTTGCAAAGTTATGCCGCAGGCGTAAGTGAGCCGCATGACTCGGCCCCGCACGCTTTATGAGAAAATCTGGGACGCGCATGTCGTCGAACAGCGCCCCGATGGCACCGCTCTGATCTTCATCGACCGCCACCTCGTCCATGAAGTCACCAGCCCGCAGGCGTTTGCGGGGCTTCGCGCAAGCGGGCGCACGGTGCGCCGCCCCGACCTGACGCTCGCGGTGCCCGACCATAATGTGCCGACGACCGCGCGGCTCGACGCGGCGGGCAACAAGCTGCCGATCGCCGACCCCGAAAGCGCCGCGCAATTGGCGGCGCTCGAGAAGAACGCGCCCGAATATGGCATCCGCTACATCGACGCGGTCGCGCCCGAGCAGGGCATCGTCCATGTCGTCGGGCCCGAGCAGGGCTTTTCGCTGCCCGGCACGACGATCGTCTGCGGCGACAGCCACACCGCGTGCCACGGCGGCATCGGCGCGCTCGCCTTCGGTATCGGGACGAGCGAAGTCGAGCATGTGCTCGCGACGCAGACCCTGCTGCTCCAACCCGCGAAGACGATGGAAGTGCGCGTCGAGGGCGACGTCGGCCCCGGTGTCAGCGCGAAGGACATCATCCTCCACATCACCGGCGTGATCGGCGCCGCGGGCGGTACCGGCCATGTCATCGAATATACCGGCAGCGCGATCCGCGCGCTGTCGGTCGAGGGCCGTTTGACCGTCAGCAACATGGCGATCGAGGGCGGCGCGCGCGCCGGACTGATCGCGCCCGACGAGACGACCTTCGCTTACCTGAAGGGCCGGCCCTATGCGCCGAAGGGCGCCGACTGGGACGATGCGGTCGCGTACTGGAAAAGCCTCGCGACCGATCCGGGCGCGACCTATGACAAAGTTGTGGTGATCGACGCCGCCGATATCGCGCCGAGCGTGACCTGGGGCACGAGCCCCGAGGACGTCGTGCCGATCACCGGCATCGTCCCCGACCCCGCGAGCTTTGCCGATCCGTCGAAACAGGCCGCCGCCGCGAAATCGCTCGCATATATGGGCCTCACCCCCGGCACACGGATGCAGGATGTCGCGGTCGAAAATATCTTCATCGGCAGCTGCACCAACAGCCGCATCGAGGACATGCGCGCCGCCGCCGCGGTGATCAAGGGTCGCCACAAGGCCGACAATGTCAGATGGGCAATCGTCGTGCCCGGCAGCGGGTTGGTAAAGGCGCAGGCCGAGGCCGAGGGGCTCGATCGCATCTTCATCGACGCGGGGCTCGAATGGCGCGAACCCGGCTGTTCGGCGTGCCTTGCGATGAACCCCGACAAGGTCCCCGCCGGCGAACGCTGCGCCTCGACCAGCAACCGAAATTTCGTCGGTCGCCAGGGCCCTGGCGCGCGCACGCACCTCGTCAGTCCGGCGATGGCGGCGGCGGCGGCGGTGACGGGCAAGCTCACCGACGTGCGGGAGCTCATGGCATGACCCCGCTCGACAAGGTCGAAGGCCGCGCGATTCCGTTCGGGCTCAAGAATGTCGATACCGACGTGATCATCCCCGCGCATTGGCTGAAGACGACGACGCGCGAGGGCATGGGACGCGGGGCGTTCGAATCGCTGCGCGCCGATCCCGATAATCTGTTCGACAGCGCCGATTTCAAGGGCGCGCCGATCCTGATCGCGGGCGACAATTTCGGGTGCGGGTCGAGCCGCGAGCATGCCGCTTGGGCGCTCGGCGATCTTGGCATCCGCGTTGTGATCGCGCCCAGCTATTCGGACATTTTCTCGGGCAATGCGGTGAAGAACGGCATCCTGCCCGTCGTATTGCCGCAGGCGGCGATAGATCGATTGATGGAAGTCGCGGCCACCGATCCGGTCTTCGTCGACCTTGAGCATCAGACGGTAACGACGCAGTTTCAGGATCGTTTCAGCTTCGACATCGACCCGTTCCGCAAGATGTGCCTGCTCGAAGGGCTCGACGAGATTTCGCTGACCGAAAAGAGCGATGCCGCGATCGGCGCCTATGAACGACAGCTCGATGCGGATCGTCCATGGATGCGGCCCGCCGCGTAAGACCGAAAAAATATCATAAAGAGGAGAAGATGATGAAGGCTCTCTTGTCGACCGCAACCGGCGGCCCCGAAACGCTGACGCTCGGCGAACTGCCGCGCCCGACGGCGGGCAAGGGCCAGATCGTGATCGATGTGAAGGCCTGTGCGGTCAACTTTCCCGACGTGCTGATCATCGAGGATAAATATCAGTTCAAACCCGAACGCCCCTTTGCCCCCGGCGGCGAAGTCGCGGGGCTGGTCGCGGAGATCGGCGAGGGCGTGACCGAGTTCAAGGTCGGCGACCGGGTGATCGCGGGTTGCGGCAACGGCGGCATGTCCGAAGCCGTCGCGGTCGGCGTCCACAATGTCTATCATTTGCCCGAGGGCCATGATTTCGCCGAGGGCGCATCGCTGCTCATGACCTATGGCACCAGCATTCACGCGCTCGTCGATCGCGGCCATATCAAGGAAGGCGATACCTTGCTGGTCCTCGGCGCATCGGGCGGGGTCGGCATTGCCGCGGTTGAGCTGGGCAAGGCGTTCGGTGCGCGCGTCGTCGCGGGCGTGTCGAGCGAAGAAAAGGGCGAGATCGCGCGCCAGGCCGGTGCCGACGAGGTCGTCGTCTATGGGCGCCAGCCGTTCGACAAGGACCAGTCGAAGGAACTCGCGAACAAGTTCAAGGAAGCCGTCGGCCCGAATGGCGCCAACCTGGTCTATGACGCGGTCGGCGGCGATTATGCCGAGCCCGCGCTGCGCTCGATCGCGTGGGAGGGACGCTATCTCGTCGTCGGCTTCCCCGCCGGCATCCCGCGCCTGCCGCTGAACCTGACCCTGCTCAAGAGCTGCGACGTCGCAGGCGTGTTCTGGGGCGCCTTCGTCGCGCGCGAACCGGTGCGCAATCGTGCCAATATCGCGCGGCTGTTCCAGCTGTGGGAACAGGGCAAGATCAAGCCGCGCGTTACCGGCACCTATGCGCTCGCAGACGGTGGCAAGGCGATCGCCAAGCTCGGCGACCGGACCGCGGTCGGCAAGCTGGTCGTCACCGTCTGAAATATCGCCCCGACCCCGCGCTGGCCGATGCGCTTCGCGCGCGCGCCGCATCGGGGCGGATCGAGGTGCGCGTCACGCCCGGTGCGAACCGCGACGAGATCCGCATCGAGGGCGAAAGCGTGCAAGTCCGCGTCACATCACCGCCGGCTGACGGCGCCGCGAACGAGGCGGTGCTGCGCCTGCTCGCTGCCGCGCTCGGCCGGCCCCCGCGCGATTTGACGCTGCTTCGCGGCGCGACGGCACGCATCAAGCTGATCGGAATTGCGACGAGCCGATAGCGGCGGATTAACCAATTGGCAGGGGCAAGGCGCTATGGACGGAGGCAGGACTAGCTGGGGCCAAGGTGGAGCAATGGCGAAACGCGGATCAAAACGCGAAGAAGGGGACGCGAGTATCGCGAATATTTCGCGTACCCGCCGCGCGCAGCTTGTCGCCGAATTCGAGGGCGAGCTGGGTGTCGACTACAAGGCGCGCGCCGCGGCCGAAGAGGCCGAGCGCCGCTGGATCGCGCGCAAGACGTTCATCGTCTGGACCATCGCGCTGATGTTCTTCGCCATCGCGTGCCAGAAATTGTGGCTGATGGGCAAGGACGTCGACGTGCCCTTTTCCGACATCAACCCGGTGCGCAGCCTGTTCGGCGATTGATGCCGGCCGACGCCCCGGCGCGGATCAATAGACCCGCGCCTTCGGCTTGATATAGTCGACGTCGTCGGACAGCGTATATTCGTGGACCGGGCGGTAATCGAGGCGGACGCCGCCACCCTTGCCGCCCCAGCCTTCGAACCATGCCACCGTATGCTTCATCCAGGTCGCATCGTCGCGGTTCGGGAAATCCTCGTGCGCGTGGGCGCCGCGGCTTTCCTTGCGGTTGAACGCCGAGTGCATCGTCACCGTCGCCTGGCTGATAAGGTTATCGAGTTCGAGCGTTTCGACGAGATCGGTGTTCCAGATCAGGCTGCGGTCGGTGACATGGACGTCGTTCATGCGTTGATAGGTCTTGGTGAGCTTTTCCTTGCCCTCGGCCATCAGTTCGTCGGTGCGGAACACCGCGGCGTGGGCGGACATCGCGCGCTGCATCTCGGTGCGTATTTCCGCGGTCGGCGATCCGCCATTGGCGTTGCGGAAATGGTCGAGACGCGCGAGCGCGAGGTCGGCGCTGTCCTTGGGCAGCGGCTGCTGCGCCGCGCCGGGGGTCAGGATTTCCTTCAGGCGATGGCCCGTCGCGCGGCCAAAGACAACGAGGTCGATCAGGCTGTTCGAGCCCAAACGGTTCGCGCCATGCACCGAAACGCACGCGGCTTCGCCGACCGCGAACAGGCCGGGGACGACCGTGTCGGGCCCATCCTTGCCGAGCGTGACGACTTCGCCATGATAGTTACAGGGGATGCCGCCCATATTGTAATGAACCGTCGGCACGACGGGCAGCGGCTGGCGCGTCAGATCGACGCCGGCGAAAATCTTGCCGCTCTCGGTGATTCCGGGCAGGCGCTCGGCGAGCACCGCGGGATCGATATGATCGAGGTGCAGGTAGATATGGTCGTTGTGCGGCCCGACGCCGCGGCCCTCGCGGATTTCGAGCGCCATCGAGCGCGAGACGACGTCGCGCGACGCCAGATCCTTCGCCGACGGGGCGTAACGCTCCATGAAGCGCTCGCCTTCGCTGTTGGTGAGGTAACCGCCCTCGCCGCGCGCGCCTTCGGTGATCAGCACGCCTGCGCCATAGATGCCGGTCGGGTGAAACTGGACGAATTCCATGTCCTGCAAGGGCAGGCCGGCGCGCAGCACCATGCCGCCGCCGTCGCCGGTGCAGGTATGCGCCGACGTCGCGGTGAAATAGCAGCGGCCATAACCGCCCGTCGCGAGCACCACCGCCTGGCTGCGGAAGCGGTGGATGCTGCCATCCTCCATGCACAGCGCGATCACGCCCCGGCATTCGGGGCCATTGGCGCCATTTTCCATGATCAGGTCGAGCGCGAAATATTCGATGAAGAAGTCCGCGTCATATTTCAGCGACTGCTGATAGAGCGCGTGGAGCATCGCGTGGCCGGTGCGGTCGGCGGCGGCGCAGGTGCGCTGCACCGGCGGGCCTTCGCCCATATTCTGCATATGGCCGCCGAACGGGCGCTGATAGATGGTGCCGTCGGCGTTGCGGCTGAACGGCACGCCTGCATGTTCGAGTTCGTAGACCGCGTTCGGCGCCTCGCGCACCATATATTCGATCGCGTCCTGGTCGCCGAGCCAGTCGGAGCCCTTGACGGTGTCGTACATATGCCATTGCCAATGGTCGGGCGAATTGTTGCCGAGGCTGGCGGCGATGCCGCCCTGCGCCGCGACGGTGTGGCTGCGCGTCGGGAACACCTTGGTGATGCAGGCGGTCTTGAGGCCCGCTTCGGCGCTGCCCATCGTCGCGCGGAGGCCCGAGCCGCCGGCGCCGACGACGACGGTGTCATAGATATGGTCGATGATCTTGTAGGCTTCGGTCATCTTACATGCCCCCAGGAGCGAGCCCGGCGGCGGGCGCAAGCGCGATACGGACAATGGCGAAGATGCCGTAGGCGGCGCCGCCGATCGCGTAGAAGTTCAACAGGACGAGCGACAGGATCCGCGTCGCCTCGCCGTGGACATAGTCCTCGATCATCACCTGCAAGCCGAGCCGCAGGTGCCAGAAGACGCTGACGACCATCAGGATCAGCGCGAGCGCGACCATCGGGTCGGAGGCCCAGCGCAGCACGGCGCCATGATCGCCGAGCGGCAGGCGGAACATCGAGACGACGAACCAGGTGACGAGCAGGACGTTGCCAAGCGCGGTCAGGCGCTGCTGGATCCAGTGATGCGAGCCATGGTGCGACGAGCCGAGCCCGCGCACGCGGCCGAGACGCGTTCCGTTACCCATTGAGCGCCTCCGCAAAGACAGCGAGCCAGACGGCGGCGGTCGCCGTTACCGACCCGACGAAAACAAGGATAGACCAGAGCTTGTTGGTCTTGAGCTCATAGCCCGCGCCGGTGTCGAGCACGAAATGGCGCAGCCCCGAGAAGAGATGCTGAAAAAAGGCCCAGGTCAGGCCGACGAGCACCACCTTGCCGAGAATATTGGTGACCTGGTGGAAAGTCCCGACCTCCGGGCTGGGGTCGTGCCACACGCAGGCGATAAAGGCCGCATAGGCGTCGGGACCGGCGGCGAGCGCGCCGAGCCACCAGAGGAACATCAGCCCGCCGACGATCGCGAGACCGTCGCCACTGACGCGGTGGAAGATGGAAACCGCCATCGCGGGGGTCCATTTATACACCTGTAAATGCGGGGAGCGCGGACGCGCGCTTGGTTCGTTGCCAGCCATATCAGCCCTGTCTTGACTCTAAACGGTCGATGCGCCGCCGGTTAAGCCTTCCCGCCGCGATATGCAATTGCTTAGGAGCATAGGGGAATAAAAGCTTGGGCCCGGGGGTGTGGTGCGACCATGGGTTGCCCTTGCTTTCATCGTCATCCCGGACTTGATCCGGGATCCACGACGACGGCGCGGCCATGGATCCCGGATCAAGTCCGGGATGACGAAGCTGGGATAGGCGATCGGCCGTCTTCCACCCCGAAACCGCCACCGCAGTTCCGCCGATCAAGCTATTCGCGACGTCGGATAGGGCGTGCCGTCCTTGTGGAAATAACCGTCGGGCGTGAAGAGCATGTCGATGTCCGAATAGCCGCCGCCGGTGTCGTGCGCCTTGCCCCCGCCAAGCGCGACGAAGACGCAGTCGGCGTCCGATTCATTGATCAGATGATGGCCGTTGGTGCTGCCCTTGGGCCAGACCGCGATATCGCCGGCGCGCATCGGCCAGCGGCCGTCGTCCTCGACCAGCACCGCCTCGCCCGAAATCATCACGAGCATCTCGTCCTCGCCGTCGTGCCAGTGGCGCTGCGACGACCAGGCGCCGGGTTTCAGCACGACATGACTGGCGGCGAAATCGCTGAGGCCGGTGGGCGGCGCGAGGCGGCGGTACCAGCGGCCTTGCACGGGTTCGTCGTAGGGCGGCGGATAGCCGGTCGTGTTGGTTTGCGGGATGCTGTCGAGATCGAGCTTGGGCATGGCAGTCCTCATGTATTTTGTTCCTTCTTTGTTTCGCACAAAGGTGCGGCGATGCAAAGCCTCGACTTGAACGCGAACGAAGGAGTAAGGGGGCGGACATGACCCATCATGTCGATCCCGTCGAACTCGCCAAGGCACTGATTGCCGCACCGAGCGTCACCCCCGCCACCGGTGCCGTGTTCGACGCGCTGGAGGCGGCGCTGGTCCCGCTGGGGTTCACGGTCGAGCGGTTCATCGACGGCATCGAGCCAGACGGGCCGGTCGAAAATCTGCTCGCGGTGCGCGCGGGCGAGGGGCCGGTTCATTTCGGTTTCGCCGGGCATCTCGACGTCGTGCCGCCGGGCGTCGGCTGGACGGGCGACGCCTTTGCGCCCGAGATCCGCGGCGAATTGCTCTATGGCCGCGGCGCGGTCGACATGAAGGGATCAATCGCGGCCTTCGTGGCGGCCGCGGCCGCGACGCCGATCGACGCGGGCACGATCAGCCTGATCATCACCGGCGACGAGGAAGGCCCCGCAATCTTCGGCACGCGCGCGCTGATGGAGCATATGGAGGGTCGCGGGGTGAAGCCCGACATGATCGTCGTCGGCGAGCCGACCTCGGTAAACCGGCTCGGCGACATGGTGAAGATCGGGCGGCGCGGGTCGGTCAATATCTGGATCGACGTGCCGGGGACGCAGGGGCACGTCGCCTATCCACACCTTGCCGACAATCCGATCCCCAAGCTGGTCAAGATATTGTCGGACATCGATTCGGTGAGCCTCGACGCGGGGACCGACTGGTTCCAGCCGTCGAACATCGAATTCACCGACATCGAGGTCGGCAACGGCGCGACCAACGTCATCCCCGCTTCGGCGCGCGCGCGGCTGTCGATCCGTTTCAACGACCGGCACAAGGGCGCCGACCTGGTCGCGATGATCGAGCGGATCGCACGCAACGTCGAACCCGAGGCCAAGGTGCTCGGCAAGATTTCGGGCGAAGCCTTTCTGACCCCGCCGGGCGAGCTGTCCGAACTCGTCGCCGAGGCCATCCATGCCGAGACCGATTTGCGCCCCGAAATGTCGACGACGGGCGGCACATCGGATGCGCGCTTCCTCCATGCGCTGTGCCCGGTGGTCGAATTCGGGCTGACCAATGCGACGATGCACAAGCTCGACGAGGCGGTCGCGGTCGAAGATCTGCACAAGCTCACCGCCATCTATCGCGGCATATTGATGCGCGCCTTCCTTTAATCCTCGCGGGATCGCCGCAGGATCACATAGACCGCCCCCCCGCCGCCGTGGCTGATGTGCGCGGGGCGGAGCGCGACGATCTGGTCGGCATAGGGCGAATAAGCAAGCCAGTCGGGAAGCGAGGCGCGGATCGCACCGCGCGGGCGCGGGTCGCCGTGCATCATCGGCAGGCGGTCGGCGCCGGGACGCAGCCGCCCCGCGACGACGAGCAGCACGCGCGCGCCGCGCAGCAGCGCACGCCCGATCGCATCGTCGAGCAAGGCCTGAGCCGAAGCGAGGCTGTGGCCGTGAAGGTCGATGCTCATGTCGGGGCGGACAAGCCCCTTCCTCAGGCGGCGGTCCCAATGGCCGTCGAGCGTTGCCTGACTGTGCGCGCGCCGCGGCGGCGGAAGCTTCACCGCGGGACGCGGTGCCGCGGCCGGCGCGGCGGTGCCGCGCGGGGTCGGTTTGGGCGGCTTGACGGTCGGCGGTGCCGCAGGGGCGAGCGGCGCCGTCGGCCTCGGCAGCGGCGTTACCGTTGCCGCGACCTTTTTCCACAGCGCCGTTTCGTCGGGAGCGAGGCGCCGCGGCACATCAAGGCGCCGGGATCAGCCGCGCGATGCTCGCGCGCGGGAGCAGGAGCAGCGCCGAACCGCGCGCCGCCATGCCGCCCGCGATCGCGCGCGCATCCTCGCCCGCGCCCCAAAAGCTGTCGAAGCGGTTGGCGCCCTTGATCGCGCCGCCGGTGTCCTGCGCCACCCACAGACCGTTCGGTTCGGCGCGGTCGAGCGAGAGGAAGACGGGCGCGCCGAGCGGCACATATTTGGGATCGGCGGCGACGCTCGCGCGGCCGGTCACGGGCACGCCGAGCGCGCCGAGCGGGCCAGGGCCGGTGAGTTCGCGGAAGAAGACCCAGCTGGGGTTCTCGTTCATCACCGCGGCGCCGCGCACCGGATCGGCGCGCAGATAGTCGAGGATGCCCTGCATCGATGCCTGCCCGCGCTGTAATTCGCCGCGGTCGAGCAGCAACTTGCCGATGCCGACATAGCCGCGGCCGTTCTGCGTGTCGTAGCCGATCCGCATGACGCCGCCGTCGGGCAGGCGCAGGCGGCCCGAGCCCTGCACCTGCAGGAAGAAGAATTCGGCGGCGTCGGCTGCCCAGGCGATTTCGAGTCCGCGCCCCTCGAGCGCACCGCTTTCGATCGCCGTGCGGTCGTAATAGCGGACAAAATTGCCGTCCTCGACTCGGCCGCGGATCTTGCGGCCCTTGAGGTCGTCGGCGAACTGGCCGAGATCGACTTCGACGAGGTCGGCTGGGCGGCGGTAGATGGGGATGTCATAACCCGGCCGCTGGTCCCGCGAAGCGGCGATTTCGGGTTCGTAATAGCCGGTGACGAAAGCGGTGCCCGCGCCGACCTGCACCGTGCCGAAATAGCGCGCGAAGAAGGTCAGCGCGTCACTGTCCGCCCAGTTTTTCGCCGCGCTGCAGCTTTCGCCCCAGTCGGCGCCCAACGTCAGGCCGCTCGTATCGGTGCGCCGCTGCACCGAAGGGCAGCTGATGCGGAAAGCGGCAAGCGCGGCTGCCGCCTGCTCGGCGGTCACGCCGAGCGTTGCGAAATCGGGACCGGCGATCACGCCGCTGGCGGCGGCGGTCGTTGCCTCGGCCGGGGTCGCGGCGGCAGGAAGCGGCGCGCGCGGGGTGGCGGGAACCGGCTGCGCCGCGGCGCCGGGGCGCTCGGACGGGCGCGGCACATAGGGACGCGGGGTGCCGGCCGGTCGCGATGGCGCGGGGGTGGCTGTCGCCGGGCGGCTGCCGTCCGCCGCAGGCACGACCGAGGCGCAGCCCGACAGCAGCGGCAGGGCGGCGAACAGCGCGAATCCGAAAGTCCGCGCGCGCGGCGCCCCCACCGCCCGGATCATGCGATCAGGCCGATTCGGCTTCGTCGAGCACCCAATTGGGGTCGTTGCTGCCGATCTGGCGGCGGAAGGTCCAGAGATCGTCGGCCTGTGCCGCGTCGCTCATCGACCCGGCGATCAGCTTGCCGTCGGCATCGCGTGTGATCGCGCTGATGTCGGCGTGGTAGCGCACGGTCACGCGCGCTTCGCTGCGGCTCATCTCGACTGCGGTGATCTTGGCCGAATCGATACCGATCAAGCGATTTTCCAACGTTTCGCCGCGCGCTTCGCGGGCTTCGATCGCTTCGACGAAAGCGTCGTAGCTGTCATCGTCGCAGAGGTCGCGCAGCGTGTCGCGGTCGCCCTTCCAATAGGCCTCGAGGATCATGCGATACGCCGCCTCGGCGCCTTCCATGAAGCGGCCGGCGTCGAAATTCCGGTCGGTCGCGAGCAACTGGCGCAGGCCGGCCTCGGCACCGGGCTCATAGACCAGCCCCGCCGTGTCGGCGGATGCGGGCACCACGGCCGGCGCGCCGTCGCCTTCGTCGAGGCGGACCGGCGTCGCGGCTGCGCGCTCGCGCGGCAACACGGGCTCTTGCTCATGCCCCGTGCGCTTGCCGAGCACCGAGTAGAGCCGCATCCCGAGGAAGGCGGCGATCATGGCGAGCAGGACGATCGAAAAAGCGGTCACGGGCAAAAGTCCAATGCGGAGAGCAGAAACATATCTGTCGATACATAGGCGATACGCCGCCTAGTTTCAAATAGCCATGACCGCTCCGGCGGGGCAGGTCAACGATTCCCCCTCAACCGGCGCACCCCTCAGGCGGCCATTGTGCTGGCTGCCGGGCGCTGCTAAGCGCCCCGGCAACCGTGCGCCGCGGTTCCGTACAGCCGCGCGGATGCGGATATTGTTTCCATCTTTTAGCGAAAGTTCCTTTCATCATGGCCGACGAAACGAGCCCCGACCTCAACAATCCCGCCCTGCAGCCGAACGGCGAAGACACGAGCCCGGCGATCGGCCTGATCTCGCAATATGTGAAGGATCTTTCGTTCGAAAATCCGAACGCGCCCGCCGTCTATCAGTGGCAGGAAGCGCCGCAGGTCGATGTCCAGTTCAACATCGCCGCCGACAGCGTCGGCGACAATCTGTATGAAGTGACGCTGAAGATCGACGTGACGTCGAAGACCGAACAGGGCACGAGCTTCGTGATCGACCTGAAATATGCCGGGTTGTTCGGCGTCCGCAACGTCCCCGACGACCAACTGCAGCCCTTCTTCCTTGCCGAAGCGCCGCGCATCCTCTTCCCCTTCGCGCGCCGCGTCGTCGCCGATGCGGTGCAGGATGGCGGTTTCCCGCCGCTGCTGCTCGAACCGATCGATTTCCACGGCCTGTTCATGCAGCAGGTGCAGGCGACGCAGGCCGAAGCGGCCGGCGAAGTCACGGTCGGCCAGGCATAAGCCCCTGAGCGGGGCGGGCTGAAGACTTGAGCAGCCTCGTCAAAAGCGTGGGGACGATCGGCGGCCTGACGATGGTCAGCCGCATTTTCGGCTTCGCGCGCGACATGCTGCTCAGTCGCATTCTCGGCGCCGGCGGCGTCGCCGACGCGTGGCAGCTCGCCTTCCAGCTGCCCAATATTTTCCGCCGCCTGTTCGCCGAAGGCGCATTCGCCGCCGCCTTCATCCCGTTGTTCAACCAGCGGATGACGAAGGACGGCGACCATGGCGAGGCGCGCGCCTTCGCCGACGCGGTGCTCGCGGTGCTGATCCCGGTGCTGATCGTCTTTTCGGCGCTGCTGCTGATCGTCATGCCGTGGGTGATGGGGCTGTTCGCAAGCGACGCGCTGCAGGCCGACGGCGAAACCTTCGACCTTGCCGTCCTGATGGCGCGGATCGCCTTTCCCTATCTGGCTTTCATGAGCGTCGCGACTTTGTTCGCGGCGGTTCTCAACAGCCTGTCGCGCTTCGCCGCCGCCGCCGCCGCGCCGATCCTGCTCAACATCTGCCTGATCGGTGCGCTGCTGCTCGGCCTCGCCACCGGCGACGGCGGCGAAGCGGCGAAGGCGGCAACCGGGCTCTATCTGGCGATTTCGGTCTCGCTGTCGGGCCTGTTCCAGCTCGCCTGGCTCTATTATTGGATACGGCGGTCGGGATTTCGCCCCGCGTTGCGCCGACCGCGGCTGACGGCGGGCGTGCGCGAAATGGGTGCGCTGATCCTGCCCGCGGTGTTCGGTGCCGGCGTCTATCAGATCAGCCGCTTCATCGACCTCTTCTTCATCGCGACGCTGCCCGACAAGAGCATCACCTATCTGGCAATGGCCGACCGGCTCAACCAGCTGCCGCTCGGGATCATCGGCATCGCGCTCGGCACGGCGATCCTGCCCGCGCTGTCGCGCTTCGTCGCACAGGACGATCGCGACGGCGCCTTCCGGCTGCAGAGCAATGCGGTCGAACTGGCGATGCTGCTCACGGTGCCCGCCGCCGTCGCGCTGTTCGTCGCGGGCCCCTCGATCACCAGCGCCTTTTACGTCGGCGGGCAATATAGCGCCGCCGACGGGCTTGCGACCGGCGCGGTCGTCGGCGGGCTTGTCGTCGGCCTGCCCGCCTATGTGCTGGTCAAGGTGCTCGTCCCCAATTTCTTCGCGCGCAAGGACACGCGCACGCCGGTGTGGACCGCGGCGATTTCGCTGGCGGTCAACATCGCGCTCAACCTGCTGCTGATCCCGCCGCTCGGCATCGTGGGGCTTGCGCTGGCGGGGTCGGTCGCCGCCTGGTGCAATGTGGCGATGCTCTATGCCATCCTCCACCGCAGTGGAATGTTCCGCCTGACCGGGCAGGTGGCGGGACGAATCGCGCGCATCGTCCTCGCCGCGGCGGCGATGGCGGCGGCGCTCCATTATGCGATCCCGCTGGCGGGCGGCGCCTTCACCGGCGGCGTGCTCGAACGGATCGTCGCGCTCGCCGCGCTCGTCGCGACGGGCGCGGTCATATTCTTCGGTTGCGCCTTGCTGTTCGGCGTGGTCAATCGCGACACCGTCGGCCAGCTGCGCCGACGCCAACTCTAAACCTCAGACGGGACGATCGACATGCGGACGCTATCGGGCATCCAGCCCACCGGAAATTTGCACCTCGGCAATTATCTGGGCGCGATCCGCAACTGGGTGCGCATGCAGGACGAGATGGAGGGCGAGAAGCTTTATTTCCTCGCCGACCTGCACGCGATCTCGATGCCGCATGTGCCCGCCGAGCTGACCGCCAACACGCGCGCGATGACCGCCGCGCTGGTCGCCTGCGGGATCGACACCGACCGCTCGATCCTCTTCAATCAGGCGCGCGTTCCCGCGCATGCCGAGCTGCAATGGCTGCTGAACGGCACCGCGCGGCTCGGCTGGCTCAACCGCATGACGCAGTTCAAGGACAAGTCGGGCAAGAATCGCGAAAGCGCGTCGGCGGCGCTCTATACCTACCCGGTGCTGCAAGCGGCCGACGTGCTGCTCTATCAGACGACGCACGTCCCCGTGGGCGAGGACCAGAAGCAGCATCTCGAGCTCGCGCGCGACATCGCGCAGAAATTCAACAATGATTATGCCAGCGAAGCGGCACCGGTGTTCACGCTGCCCGAACCGATCATCCCGGCGGGCATGGCGCGTATCATGAGCCTGCGCGACGGCGCCGCGAAGATGTCCAAGTCCGACCCGTCGGACATGAGCCGCATCAACCTGACCGACGATGCCGACACGATGATGCAGAAAATCCGCAAGGCGAAGACCGATCCCGAGGTGCTGCCGTCCGAAGCCGAAGGGCTTGAGGGACGTCCCGAGGCGCGCAACCTTGTCGGCATCTATGCCGCGCTTGCCGATACGAGCGTCGATGCGGTGCTGCGCGACCATGCGGGGCAAGGGTTCGGGGCGTTCAAGCCCGCGCTCGGCGAATTGCTGATCGAAAAGCTGGGCCCGATCAACGCGCGCTTCGTCGCACTCAAGGACGATACCGCCGCGCTCGACGCGATCCTCGACAAGGGCGCCGGGAAGGCGCGTGCGCTCGCGAAGCCGACGCTCGACGCCGCCTATGCCGCACTGGGGCTTTGTCGCTGACGCTTGTGCGCGCGGTTTCGGCATTGTTTCAGGGCGAAATTTCTTGTCTTGGCGTTTCGCGTCCCCATATCGGTACGTGGAACGCCGTGCGACGAAACGGGTTCAACCAAGGTTAAGTCGCGTCGGCATAGTCTATGGTATGAAAGCGCGGCGTGAACGCGCAACCGAATCACGGAGCCAAGACGATGAGCAAGATCAATTTCCGGCGGCTGGGCCTGGCCGTCCTGACGGGCGCGGCACTCGCGCTCGCGGGCTGCGCGACCCCGTTCAAGGCCGATGTCGCGCGCTTCCAGTCGCAACTGCCCGCGCCGCAGGGCCAGAGCTTCGTCGTCGAGGCAAGCAACCCCGCGCTGCAGGGTGGCATCGAGTTCGGCCAATATGCGAATATGGTCGCGGGCGAACTGACGCGTTACGGCTATCGCCCCGCGGCGAACGGCGAACGCGCCGACCTGGTCGTCCGCATGGATTACGGGGTCGACAAGGGCCGCGAACGCGTCGTGTCGAGCCCCGGTTTCGGCGACCCCTGGTACGGCGGCTATTACGGCCGCGGCTTCTATCGCCCGGTGATCGTCGCGGGCCGCGGCGGGCGGCGCTATGTCTATGGCTATCGCGATCCCTTCCTGTGGGGCGGTTTCGGTCCCGGCTGGGGCTATAACGACGTGTCGAGCTACACCGTCTACACCAGCGGGCTGAACCTGCAGATCAACCGCGCCGCCGACGGCTCGCGCCTGTTCGAGGGCCATGCCGAGGCGCAGTCGCGCGACAATAATCTGCAGGCGCTGGTCCCGAACCTCGTCGAAGCGATGTTCACCGACTTTCCCGGCAATTCGGGGGAGCGGGTTCGGATTACGGTAGCGCCGCCCGAAAAGGGCTGAGCGATCTCGACGCCAGAAAATAAAAGGCCCGCCTTCCGGAAGGAAAGCGGGCCTTTTTTGGGTTTGGAGAGGCAGCAATGTCGGCTTTCTACCGAGAGCAGACATCAAATTCTCGTCACCCTGGCGGACGATCAAACCACCTCCCGCAGCATGGGGATATCTCCGGGGATAATCCCGGTATAAACTTGTCGATCAGCTGTTGAGGGCGCGGCGGATCGCGGCGATCTCGGCGTCGAGTTCGCTGTCGGCGACGCGGAGCGCCTCGACCGTGCGCACCGCGTGGATCACCGTCGAATGGTCGCGCCCGCCGAAGCGGCGCCCGATCTCCGGATAGGAGCGCGGCGTGAGTTCCTTGGCGAGATACATCGCGACCTGGCGCGGGCGGGCGATCGCGCGCACGCGGCGCTTCGACGCCATTTCGGACTTGTCGAGCCGGTAGTGTGCGCACACCGCGCGCTGGATCTCGTCGATCGTGATGCGCGGGCGCGCGCTGCGGACATTTTCGGCGAGCCGGTCTTCGGCCAGCGTCAGGTCGACGGTCGTGCCGGTGAGCGCGGCGTAGGCCAGCAGCTTGTTGAGCGCACCTTCGAGCTCGCGGATGTTACGCGTGAAATGCTTGACCAGATAGGCGACGACCGCGTCTGGCACCTCGACCATTGGCATCGCGGCGAGCCGCTGGCGGATGATGCGTTCGCGAAGATCGTCCTCGGGCGCCTCGATATCGGCTACGAGTCCGCCCGAGAGGCGCGACAGGAGCCGCGCCTCGACGCCGTCGAGCATCGCTGGCGGGCGGTCGGCGGTGACGACGAGGCGCTTGCCCGCCGTCATCAGGTCGTCGATCGTGTGGAGCAATTCTTCCTGCGTCGAATTCTTGCCGATCACGAACTGGAGATCGTCGAGCAGCAGCAGGTCGGCGGCGCGCAGCCGCGCCTTGAATGCCATCATGTCGCCGCCGCGCATTGCGCCGACGAATTCGAGCATGAATTTCTCCGCCGACATCAGGATGATGTTCGCGGTCGGGTGCGCCGCGGCATAATCCTGCGCGATCGCCTGGAGGAGGTGGGTCTTGCCCTGCCCGGTGCCCGAGCACAGATAGAGCGGGTTGAACTGCGGCGCCTCGACCATCGCCATGCGGCGCGCGGCGTTGGCGGCGAGGATATTGCTGCGCGCGACGACGAAACGGTCGAACGACAGCCGCGGATCGAAACCGAGCAGCGCGGGATTGGCCGCGGGCGTCGGCGCATCGAAGCGCGGCAGCGGCGGTGCCGCGAGCGCCGCGGCGCGATCGTCGGCGGCGGCCCCGCCACGCACCATGACGCCGCGCACGGCGGGCAGCTGCTGCCGCCACGCGAGTTCGAGGCGGTCGCCGAACCGCTCGTTGATCCAGTTTGCCGAGAAGCGGCTGACCGTTTCGAGCGTGATCACGCCCGAGAGCGAGCAAAAATCGGCAAAGCGCACAGGCTTCAGCCAATGATCGAAGGTGCGCGCGCCAAGGTCGCGACGCAGCCCTTCCGCCACGCGCGGCCAAAGCGTTGCAGCATCGCCGCTCATCGCTCCGCCCTTTGCGTTTTGCTCATGCCGATTGCTGCTCTCTATCACGCCGTGCCGCCCCCTCAGGTCCCCGCGCGCCGGATATTTCGGGCGACCGCCACGCGCCGATCCGTCAGCTGCGCCAAGGCACAGCTTTCCTGTCCGGACAAGCGGTCCGAAAAGTTGCGAATCATGTCGATGTGGCGGCCACCGGCGAAGGCCGACGACGCCCCTGTCTAGTCAGGGCGCGGCGAGTCGATCAAGGGCTGGCCATGTAAAAATACTGAAATAAAAATCTTGACTCACCGGGGGGACCGGAATCCCGCCAAGACGCGATTTTTTCTATTGTTTTCAGTATCTTATTTGTGACAATCCGGAGGCAAAACAACGAATCGCCGTAAATCCGTCACTTACCGCGGTGCAACACTATTGCCACGGCGTTGTCACAATATCCGATGCAAAAAAGGACCCGCGGGCAAGATGCCGGCGGGTCCTTTTTGTTCCCTTTCGGGACGCGATGAATCAGGCGATCGCGTTCACGCTCTTGGTCAGGCGCGAATATTTGCGGGCCACGGTGTTCTTGTGGAGCACGCCCTTCGCGACGCCACGCGCCATTTCGGGCTGCGCCGCCTTCAGCGCGGCAGCGGCGCCATCCTTGTCACCGGCGGCGACGGCGGTTTCGACCTTCTTCACCAGCGTGCGAATGCGCGAAACGCGATTCTTGTTCACGATGGTGCGCGCGGTGTTGCGGCGGATGCGCTTCTTTGCCTGCGGCGTATTGGCCATAAATTCCTCTAGTCTTTCAAACGGTCTACATGGTCGGAGCACAGCCTCAACGGAGCAGCCGAATCGTGCGAGGTGCAGCGAATCAATGTCCGGATGCGGCCGGTTCCGGACGCCCGGACCCTGCTCGAAGGGTGCGCGCATAGCGGCGACAGGCGATTTGGTCAATGGGTTTACGGGAAAAATCCCGCACTAGCGCTGGCATTTGGGGCAATAGAAGGTCGAGCGGCCCGATTGCACGATCCGCGCGATCGTCCCGCCGCATTCGCATTGCTCGCCTTCCCGGCCATAGACGCGCCAGTCCTTGGCGAAATAGCCGAGATCACCTTCGGGGCCGAGAAAATCGCGCAGGGTCGAGCCGCCGGCCGCGATCGCGGCGATCAACACCTCCTTGATCGCGGGGACCAGCAGGGCGAGCTTCGCCCTGGAGACATCGGCGGCGGGCTTCACCGGCGAAATACGCGCCATGTTGAGCGCTTCGCAGACATAGATGTTGCCGAGCCCCGCGACGATGGTCTGGTCGAGCAGCATCGCCTTGACCGGCGCGCGCCGCCCGGCGAGCGCCTTTGCCAGATAGGCGGCATCGAACGCTTCGGACAAGGGTTCGGGACCGAGCGTCACAAAGGCGGAGAAGCGCGTCAGCGGGTCGCCGCTCACCAGGTCGACCGAACCGAAACGGCGCGGATCGTGGAGGAAGAGCCGATGCCCGGCGCCGGTTTCGAGCAGCAGATGGTCGTGCTTGGCCGCCGCGCCGCCCTCGGTCCGCCAACGCCCCGACATGCCGAGGTGGAAGATCATATGGTCGTCGCGGTCAGTCGAGATGACGCCATATTTGGCGCGGCGCGACAAGGTCGTGACCGTCGCCCCGGTCAGCCGCTGCGCAAGGTCGGCGGGAAAGGGCCGACGCAGGTCCGGACGAAATGTGGTGACCGCCGTCAGCCTTTGCCCTTGGAGAAAGGGCGCGAGGCCGCGGACGGTGGTTTCGACTTCGGGCAACTCTGGCATATCGCCTGTCGGGCTACGCGCCATTTGCGCGCGCGACAAGGCCCCGCTAAAGGCCGTTCGACTTTATCTCTCCCCCGCAAAGGCGCGCACTCCATGGCCACCCCCGATACCGTCAGCTTCGGCTATGAACAGGTCCCCGCGGGCGAGAAGACCGCGATGGTTGGCGAAGTGTTCAGCCGCGTCGCGCGCAAGTACGACATCATGAACGACGCGATGTCGGGCGGCATGCACCGCCTGTGGAAAGACCGCTTCGTGCGCCGCGTGAAACCGCGCGAGGGCGAGACGATCCTCGACATGGCGGGCGGCACCGGCGACATCGCCTTTCGCATGGAGCGCTTCGGCGCCAGCATAACCGTCGCCGACATCAACCCCGACATGCTCGGCGTCGGCGTCGAACGCGCCGCCGAGCGCGGCATCGACAGCCTCGTCTGGTCCGAGCAGAATGCCGAGAAGCTCTCCTTCCCCGACCAGTTTTTCGACGCCTATACGATCGCCTTCGGCATCCGCAACGTCACCGACATCCCGGCGGCGCTGAAGGAAGCGCACCGCGTGCTGCGCTATGGCGGGCGCTTTTTCTGCCTCGAATTTTCGACCAACGAATGGCCGGGTTTCGCGCAGGCCTATGACGCTTACTCGCACCACCTCGTCCCCAAGCTCGGCAAGCTGATCGCCGATGACGAGGACAGCTATCGCTACCTGATCGAATCGATCCGCCGCTTCCCGCCGATGCCGAAGTTCGCGCAGATGATCCGCGACGCGGGCTTCACCGCGGTGAAGGTCGAACCGATCCTCGGCGGTCTCGTCGCGATCCACAGCGGGTGGAAAGCTTGACCCGACCCGTCACCCATATCGTCCGCCTGCTGAAGTGGGGGCGCATCCTTGCGCGCCACGGCGCGCTGCGCGGGATCGAGACCGCGCCGCAGACGCCGCCGGGGGTGAAGCGGCTGTGCCGCCTCGCGCGGCTCGGGACGATTCAGCCCAAAATCCCCGATTATGCCGCTGCCTTTCAGGCGATCGGCCCTGCGGCGGTCAAGCTGGGCCAGACGCTCGCGACGCGCCCCGATCTGGTCGGCGAAGAGGCCGCGCGCAACCTGCTGAGCCTGCAGGACGCGCTCGCGCCGGTCGCGTTCGAGCGCATCCGCCAGGAAATCGAGGCGACCTTCGAGGTTCCGCTCGAAAGCCTTTACAGCGCATTCGACCCCGAACCCGTCGGATCGGCGTCGATTGCGCAGGTCCACCGCGCGGTGACGACCGACGGGCGCCAGGTCGCGGTCAAGGTGCGCCGACCCGGCATCGACAAGCAGTTCGCGCGCGACATCGAAACCTATGAATGGGCGGCCGCGCATCTCGAAGCCTTTGGCGGCGAAGCGTCGCGCCTCCGCCCGCGGCAGGTGATCGCCAATTTCCGCCGCTGGACGCTGCGCGAGCTCGACCTGCGCCGCGAGGCCGCCTCGGCGTCCGAACTGGCCGACGCGATGGCGGCGGTGCCCGAATATGAGGTGCCCGCGATCGACTGGGACCGCACCGCCAGCCGGGTGATGACGCTGGACTGGATCGACGGCATCAAGATTTCGCATCGCGAGCAGCTCATCGCCGCGGGGCACGACATGGAAAAATTGTCGGCGAACCTCGTCAACGCCTTCCTGCGCCAGGCGATCGCCGAGGGCTTCTTCCACGCCGACATGCATCAGGGCAATTTGTTCGTGAAGGCCAACGGCACGATCGCGGCGGTCGATTTCGGAATCATGGGGCGGATCAACCGGCAGGCGCGCTACTGGCTTGCCGAGATCCTCTATGGGCTGACCACGGGCAATTACCGCCTCGTCGCCGAAATCCATTTCGAGGCGCAATATGTGCCCGACTATCACAATGTCGAAGAATTCGCGACGGCGCTGCGCGCGGTCGGCGAGCCGATGCGCGGCAAGCCGGTGAGCGAGCTCAGCGTCGGGCAGATGCTCGACGGGCTGTTCGCGATCACGCGCGACTTCGACATGCAGACGCAGCCGCACCTGCTCCTCCTCCAGAAGACGATGGTGATGGTCGAGGGCGTCGCGACGATGCTCAATCCCAAGATCAACATGTGGGACGTCTCGGGTCCCTTCGTAAGCGCATGGATCCGCGACGAACTCGGCCCCGAGGCCGCGCTCGCCGACGGTCTGCGCGAACAGGGCAAGACGCTGGCGTTGATCCCCGACATCATCCGCCGCCTCGACGCGCAATTGCCGAAGAAGGGCGCTGCGCCGCCTGCGCCGCCGCTGCCCGACATTCCGCTGATGTGGGACAAGGGCGAGAAGCGGCGCTGGTGGCGCTATGCGCTGACCGCCGTCGCGGGGGCCGCGGCGGGAGCCGGCCTCCTCAACTGGCTCGGCTGAGCCGGCCAGCGCGTGCGGCCTTTGGTTACCGGACATTTACCCTAAATCATTATGGCCTGACCTCGACCAACCCCGGACGTGAAATCCGGATAGAGCCGAGGTTTCATGCGCCACGACATATTGATTGCCGATTCGCCGCTGACGATCGATGCGCTGCCGCTCGATGTCGCGGTGGTCGTGCCGACGCTCAACGAAGCCGCCAATGTCGAAAAGCTGATCGCGAAACTGTCGGTGGTGCTCGCCGGACGCGGCTGGGAAGTCCTTTTCGTCGATGACAATTCCGCCGACGGGACGAGCGAATTGGTGCGCCGCATCGCCCGCGAATCGCGCCATGTCCGCATCGTCCAGCGCGTCGGCCGGCGAGGCCTGTCGTCGGCGGTGGTCGAGGGCATTTTGGCGACCGCAGCACCCATCGTCGCGGTGATGGACGGCGACCTCCAGCATAGCGAGGACGCGCTGCCGCGGCTGATCGACGCGATTGCGGACGACGGAGCCGATATCGCCGTCGGCACGCGCTATGTCGCGGGCGGCGGGATCGGCGACTGGAACAGCGACCGCGCACGGATGAGCCGGCTCGCGACGCGCGCCGGACAGATCGCGCTCGGCACTGACGTCAGCGACCCGATGAGCGGCTTTTTCGCGATCCGCCGCGACGCCTTCGAGCGCGCCCTGCCGCGCCTCTCCGCGATCGGTTTCAAGATATTGCTCGACATATTGACGTCGAGCCCCACCCCGCTGAAGGTCGCCGAAATCCCCTATCAATTCCGCAGCCGCGAGGCGGGCGAGAGCAAGATCGGGGCGCGCGTGATCGCCGAATATGCCGAACTGATCGCCGACAAGACGATCGGCCGCTTCGTGCCCGTGCGCCTGATCAAATTCCTGATGGTCGGCGGGCTCGGCGTGTTCGTCCACCTCGCCGTGCTGCGCGCGGTGCTCGGCACGGGCAGCGCCTTTGTCGCCGCGCAGACGGCGGCGGTGATGACCGCGATCGCCTTTAACTTCTTCCTCAACAACAGCTTCACCTATGCCGACCGCAAGCTGAAAGGCTGGCGCCTGCTCGGCGGCCTTGCGAGCTTCTATGCGATTTCGGCGCTGGGCGCGGTGGCCAACATCGGCATCGGCACCTGGATGGCGGGACAGGACGAACGCTGGTGGGTCGCGGGGGTCGCGGGCGTCGTCGTCGGCGCGATCTGGAACTTCGCCATGTCGTCGGCGCTGACCTGGCGCAAATGACCGGCGCGGCATCCGGCTGGAACCGTTTTGGCGGGGTATCGCGCCCGGTGGCGGCGGCGGTGCTGGCGCTGCTTGCCCTCGTGATGCTGTGGGGGGCGACCGGCGGCGTCGGGCGCGATCACCTCCGCACCGCGGCGCCGACTTCGGCGCGGTTCGACGGGCTCGTCGGCGATCATGCGCTCTATGCGCGCATTGTGCAGCGTATCGACGCTGGCGAATCCTATTATGCCGCGGCGGCGGCCGAGCACCGGGCAGGAAATTATCCGCTGCGCCCGTTCGTGACGGTCCGCCTGCCGACGCTCGCCTATATCCTCGCCGCACTAGGCGAGCGGAATATGATGCTCGCGCTCCTCCTGATCGGCGGCGCGGCGATCCTCTTCTGGTACCGAAGAATGCGGACCGAGGCCGGTCTGCCCCGCTATGCGGCGGTGGGCGCGCTGTTCGTCGCGGCGAACCTGACGCAACTCGCCGCGCGCGAGTGGCTGTATATTCACGAGGTGGCGGCGGGCGTCCTTCTCGCACTGGCGCTCGCGCTCCATCGCCCGGCGCGGCCGTGGGTGACGATGGCCCTCGTCGCGGCCGCGCTGGCGATCCGCGAGACCGTCCTGCCCGTCGCGATGCTGTTCGGGCTGTTCGCGCTGATCGACCGCGACTGGCGCGCGGCCGCCGGGTGGATGGCGGTCGGTCTGGCCTTTGCGGGCGGGCTCGCTGCCCATATCGCCGCGCTCGCCGCGGTCACATCGCCGGCCGACGCGGCGAGCCAGGGCTGGCACGGGCAAGGCGGCTGGATCGCCTATCTGTCGTTCGTTCAGGCTTCGTCGCTGCTGCGTTTCTTCGCGGGCTGGACCGGCGCGCTGCTCGTCCCGCTCGCGCTGCTCGGGTGGGCCGCGTGGCGCTCGCGGCTCGGGCTGGCCGTGCTCGTCGTCCAGCTCCTTTATGCCGCGCTGCTCATGCTCTTTGCGCGGCCCGCCAATTTCTATTGGGCGATGCTGGTCACGCCGACGCTGTTCATCGGTCTTGCCTTCGCGCCCGCCGCGCTCGCCGCGCTGGCGCGTTCGCTGTGGCGCCCGGCACTCACCGTGGCTCCCGCCGCCTAGCTATCCTTGAACTGGCGCGCCGAAGCGCATAACTGGGGAGCGAAGGAGACGGCGATGAATCACCCCCTGTCGATCGCCGCCTGCGGCGGACCGGCCTGCCCCCGCTGATGGCCGCCCCGCGCATCCTGCTCATCATCGGCGGCGGCATCGCCGCGTACAAGAGCATCGAGCTTGTCCGCCTGCTTCGCAAGGCAGGCATGACCGTGCGCTGCGTGATCACGCGCGCGGGCGAGCAGTTCGTGACCCCGCTGACGCTCGCGGCATTGAGCGAGAACAAGGTCCATACCAATCTCTTCGACCTCAAGGACGAGGTCGAGATGGGGCATATTCAATTAAGCCGCGAGGCCGACCTGGTCGTCGTCGCGCCCGCGACCGCGGCCCTGCTCGCGAAAATGGCCGCTGGCATCGCCGACGACCTTGCGACGACGCTGCTGCTCGCGACCGACAAACCGGTGCTCGCGGCGCCCGCGATGAATGTGCGAATGTGGCTGCACGCCGCGACGCGGCGCAATGTCGCCACGCTGCGCGGCGATGGCGTCACGGTGATGGAACCCGACGAGGGCGAGATGGCGTGCGGCGAATATGGCCCCGGCCGCCTGCCCGAGCCCGAAACGATCAAGGCGGCGATCGATACCGCCCTCGCCCACGCGCCCGCCGCAATACCGCTCACCGGCCAGCCCGATTTCGCGCCTGCGAACCATCGCCCGCTGTTCGGACGCCGCATATTGGTCACCGCGGGGCCGACGCACGAGCCGATCGACCCGGTGCGCTATATCGCCAACCGCTCGAGCGGGAAGCAGGGCTTCGCGATCGCCGCCGCCGCCGCCGAGGCGGGCGCGGAGGTGCTGCTGATCGCAGGGCCGGTGCCGCTGCCGACGCCGCCCGGCGTGATCCGCGTCGATGTCGAGACCGCGGTCGAGATGGCCACCGAAGTCGCCGAGGGCCTGCCGGTCGATGCGGCGATCATGGTTGCCGCGGTTGCCGACTGGCGCGCCGCCGACGCGAAGGCGCAAAAGATCAAGAAGGATGGCAGCGGCACCGTCGCGCCGCTCGCGCTCGCCGAAAATCCCGACATATTGGCGAGCGTCGCCAAAAGCCCGGATCGCCCGCCGCTGCTGATCGGTTTCGCCGCCGAAACCAACGACGTCATCGCGCACGCCGAGGCCAAGCTCGCGCGCAAGGGATGCGACTGGATCGTCGCCAACGACGTGTCCGCCGACCCGATGGGCGGCGAAAGCAACCGGGTGCATATCGTTAGCAAAGACGGCGTAGACAGCTGGGACCGGCTCCCCAAACCGGCCGTCGCCCGCAAATTGATGGAAAAGATCGCCGATGAACTCGACAAGCATGTCCCCCTTGCAAGAGATTGAAATCGCCATCCAGCGCCTGCCGAACGGCGGCGGCCTGCCCCTGCCCGCCTATGCGTCGGATGGCGCGGCGGGGATGGACGTCGTCGCGGCGGAGTCGCTGACGATCCGCCCCGGCACGCGCCACGCGGTCGCGACGGGCTTCGCGATGGCGATTCCCGCAGGGTATGAGGTGCAGGTGCGACCGCGTTCGGGGCTCGCGCTCAAGCATGGAGTCACCTGCCTCAACACGCCGGGAACGATCGACAGCGATTATCGCGGCGAAGTGAAGGTGATCCTCGCCAATCTGGGCGACGAACCCTTCGAGATCAGGCGCGGCGACCGCATCGCGCAACTCGTGCCCGCGCCAGTCCAGCGCGCCGCCTTCGCCGAAGTCGAGACGCTTGACGAGACGGCGCGCGGCGCGGGAGGCTTCGGGTCGACCGGGGTCGAAAGCGACGCCGTCGACGAGACGGCGGACACGTTGGGCCTTGCCTCGCTGTCGGGCATCAAGCTGCGCCGCCCGGGCGAATAATGCTCGGCGACGCCGAACTCGACCGGTACGCACGCCAGATCATCCTTCCGGCCTTTGGCGGCGCGGGACAGGCGAAGCTGAAGGCGGCGCATGTCGCGCTGATCGGTGCGGGCGGGATCGGTTGCCCGGCGATCACCTATCTGGCGGCGGCGGGCGTCGGAAAGCTGACGATCATCGATCACGACCGGGTCGAGCTGTCGAACCTCCAGCGCCAACCGCTGTTTACCGACGCCGACCTGGGCGCGCGCAAGGCGGAGGTTGCGGCAGAGGCGGCGCGGCGGATCAATCCGCACGTCGATGCCGTTGCGGTGGCGCAGCGGCTCGACGACGCGAACGCCGAAGCGCTTCTGGCGGGCGCGAACCTGATCCTCGACGGCTGCGACAATTTCGCCACACGGCTTGCGGTCAACCGCGCGGCGGTGACGCTCCAAATTCCGCTGCTCAGCGTCGCGATCGGCGCGTTCGAGGGACAGGTCGCGCTGTATGAGGGCTGGCGCGCGGGCCATGCCTGCTACGCCTGCCTCGTCGGCAACGATCCCGACCGGCCGGGGATCAACTGCGCCGAAACCGGCGTGATGGGCGCGCTCGCGGGGATGATCGGGACGATGGCGGCGCTGGAGGCGGTGCGCGCGCTTTCCGGCTGGGGATCCCCGCTCGCCGGCCGCCTCGCGATCGTCGATATGCTCGACCGTCGCTGGCGCGAGGTCCGCGTGCCCGAGGACCCCGAGTGCCCGATATGCAAGGCCTGAACATCATCGTCGCGGTCGCCGAGGGGCGGCGGCTCTATGCGGCGCTCGAGGCGGGGATGGCGGCGGCCGCGCTCGGGCGCCGGGTGCGCATCTTCCTGCAGGGCGAAGCCGCGGCGCTGCTGCGCGATCCGGTGTCCTTTGCCGGCGACGAGGCGCGCCGCGCGGCGGGCCAGCCCGACCTTGCCTGGCTGGTCGAGGAAGCGGTGGCGATGGAGGTCGCGCTGTTCGTCTGCCAGTCGGGCATGGCGCTCGTCGGCATGGCGGCGACCGATCTGGTGCCGCACGCCCGCGCTGCGGGACTGGTCAGCTTCATCGCCGACGTGGGCGCCGATGACCGGCTGATCGTCTATTAGGGACACAGACCCTAGGGGTTGTCGCAGACCTTGATCGCGTCCGGTTCGGGGCGTTTGCCCTTGGGCACGAAGCGCGCGAGATAGCCGCCGGCGTGCTGCTTGTCGTCGTAGGAGACGAGCTTGTAGCCCACCGCCTGAAACTCGCAGACGAGCAGACGGAAGGGCGTGCCGTGCTGCGCGATCGGGCGGTCGCCATCAACGACGATCACCTGCCCGCCCGCCCGCAGCGCCGGGCGGAGGCGCCACAGGAAGGCGTAGGGTTCGCCGATCTCGTGATACATATGGACCATGAAAACACGGTCGAAGCTCGCGCCGGGCAAGCGCGGATCGTCGACCGCGCCGAGTTTCAGCGAAACATTATCGAGCCGTTCGCGCGCGACGCGGTCGGCGAGCCGCTCGATTACTTCGGGCATGATGTCCTGCGCGAGCACGCGGCCATTGGCGCCGACGCGCTGCGCGAGGCGGACGGTATAATAGCCGTCGCCCGCGCCGATGTCGGCGACGGTCATGCCGGGACGGACGTCGGCCGAATCCATGACGTCGTCGGCCTCGTTGACGCGATCGCGTGCTTCCTCGGTCGACCATTTGGTCGAGGTGATCGGTGCCACCGGGCGGTCGGCGGGAGGAAATTTACGCGCCGTTTCGATGCGGTCGCTGTCGTCGCCCCAAGGCGCATCGCAACCACCGAGCAGCGGCAGGAGCGCAAGGAGGGCGAGCGCGCGGCGGATCAATCGATGTCCTCCACCTCGACCTTTTCGCCGGTCACCTTCTGCGACAGCGCCGCCGCCATGAACGGGTCGAGCGCGCCGTCGAGCACGTCGCCGGGGGCGGTCGAGGTCACCCCGGTACGCAGGTCCTTCACCAGCTGATAGGGCTGGAGGACGTAGGAGCGGATCTGGTGGCCCCAGCCGATTTCGGTCTTCGCCTGATATTCGCCCGAAGCCGCGGCTTCGCGCTTCTGAAGCTCGGCCTCGTACATCCGTGCCTTGAGCATCCCCATCGCGGTCGCGCGGTTCTTGTGCTGCGAGCGGTCGTTCTGGCTCGCGACGACGATCCCGGTCGGGATGTGCGTGATGCGGACGGCCGAGTCGGTCGTGTTGACGTGCTGCCCGCCCGCGCCCGAGGCGCGATAGGTATCGATCTTGAGGTCGCCCTCGTTGATCTCAATCTCGATATTGTCGTCGATCACCGGATAGACCCAGACGCTCGAGAAGCTGGTGTGGCGGCGCGCCGAGCTGTCATAGGGCGAGATGCGGACGAGGCGGTGGACGCCGCTCTCGGTCTTCGCATAGCCATAGGCATTCTCGCCCTTCACCAGCATCGTCGCCGACTTGATGCCCGCCTGTTCGCCCGCCTGATATTCGACGAGTTCGACCTTCATTCCGCGCTTTTCGGCCCAGCGCATATACATGCGCTGGAGCATTTCGGCCCAGTCCTGGCTCTCGGTCCCGCCGGCGCCGGCATGGACTTCGATATAGGCGTCATTGCCATCGGCCTCACCCGCTAGCAGCGCCTTGATCTTGTCTTCCTCGGCGCGCGCCGCGAGCGCCGCGAGCGAAGCCACCGCCTCGTCGACCATCGCTTCGTCGCCTTCCATCTCGGCGAGTTCGATCAGCTCGGCGGTGTCGGCGCATTCGCTTTCGATCGCGCGCGTGGCCGTGATCGCCTCGTCGAGACGGCGGCGTTCGCGCATGACCTCTTGCGCCGCCTTCGCGTCGTTCCACAGCGTCGGGTCCTCGACCTTCGCATTGAGTTCGTCGAGCCGCCGCACCGCGCGGTCCCAGTCGAGAAAGCGGCGCAGCAACGCCAACGCGGCGCCAATCTTGTCGATATGATCCTGCGCTTCGGCGCGCATGTCCTTGCTCCTGAAATATGTTGGTCCCGCCCTTAGGGCTTCGCGCGCCGCATGAAAAGGCGGCGCGAAAGGAGATGTACGGCGTCAGATGATACCGCCGCGATCCTCCAGGAATTCGCTGTCGCTGCGCCGGCCCGGACTTTGCTGAACGGGCGCGTCCTGACGCCGCGGTGTCTTGACGGGCTTGATCTCTTCTTCGCGGATCGTCCGCCGCGGCTCGCTTTCGGGCTTGAAGGCCTCCCAGATGATCGATGCCTTGGGATCGGTGCCCGGCCAGCTGCCATAGACGCGCCGGCCCGACTGGCGATCGATGCGCACCATGCGGACGCCCTTTGGCGCCGCGAAGGGAATCGGCTGGCGATCGGCGAGCGCCGCGAGCGCAAAATCCTTGAAGATCGGCGCGGCATAGCTGCCGCCCTGCGCATAGCCGCCCATGCTTCGCGGCTGGTCGAAGCCGATATACATGCCCGCGACCACATCGGGCGTGCCGCCGACGAACCAGACGTCGTTCGGCCCCGTCGTCGTCCCGGTCTTGCCGAATAGCGGCACGCCAAGGTCGCGCAGCCGCACTGCGGTGCCGCGCTGGACGACGCCTTCGAGCATATGGACGACCTGATAGGCGGTGATCGGGTCCATCAGCTGCTTGCCCGACTTGGCGAAGCGCGGCATCGGCCGCCCGTCCCAATCCTTTTTGTTGCAGCCTTCGCACGGTTTCCAGTTCGCCGGGAAGATCACCTTGCCGCGGCGATCCTGCGCATAATCGATCACGCGCGGCTTGAGTTCACGCCCGTGATTGGCGAGCATGGCAAAGGCGTTGGTCATCTTCTCGACCGTTGTCGATCCGGCGCCGAGCGCGGTCGATAGATAGGGTTCGTGCTTGCCGATGCCCATCCTGCCGATCATCTCGACGACCGGTTCCATGCCGACCTGACTCGCCGCGCGCACCGTCATCAGGTTGCGCGACTGTTCGAGACCCCAGCGCATCGTATGCTCGCCGCTGCCGCCCGAATTGCCGAAGTTGCGGAAGCATTTGTTGCCCAGCGCCGCGCCCTGATAGACGCAGAACGGCCCGTCGACGATCATCGTCGCCGGCGTCATGCCATTGTCGAGCGCGGCGGCGTAGACGAAGGGTTTGATCGTCGAGCCCGGCTGGCGTTCGGCCTGCGTCGCGCGGTTGAAGGGAGACAGGCGGACGTCGAAGCCGCCCTGCACCGCATAGATGCGGCCCGAATGCGGGCTTTCGACGACCATGCCGCCCGATACTTCGGGAATGTTGCGCAGCGCGTAGCGGTCGGCTCCGGTCGATTTGACGGCGATCAGGTCGCCGGGGCGCATCGCCGAAAAGGCGCTGCCGCCCGTCTTGCGATAACGCAGGGTCGCGGCGCTCGCGGGCAGGCGTCCGCTATCGCCGTTCGCAAAGCCGATCCGCGCCTCGCCGCCCGATTTAGAGAGCACCGCGGCAACGCGCCAATTATCATAGTCGATGCCGATAAAGCTCGACGCCAGGCGGCTCTGCCACTGATCGTCGGCCTCGATCGTCGCGATCGGCCCCGACCAGCCCTTGCCCGCATCATAGCGCTGGAGCCCCTTGCGCAGCGCCATCGCCGCCGCCTGCTGCATCTTGCCGTCATAGGGCGTGCGCACCCAGAGGCCGCCGGCATAGACGCTGAGCGGGCCGTCCTCGGCGGTTTCGCCGAACTGCGCGATCAACTGGCGCCGCACCTCTTCCATATAATAACCGCCGACCTGCGCGATCGCGGTATTGCCACTGTTGGTCAGGCCGAGCGGCATCGCGCGCGCGGCGTCGCGCTGCGCCGCGCTGATCCAGCCATTATCCTCCATCGATCCGAGCACGAAATTGCGGCGCGCCAGCGCCTCGCGCTCGAAGCGCGCGCGGCCATATTTCTCGGGCGCCTTG
Source organism: Sphingopyxis sp. JAI108 (assembly GCF_013410105.1). Lineage (GTDB taxonomy): Bacteria > Pseudomonadota > Alphaproteobacteria > Sphingomonadales > Sphingomonadaceae > Sphingopyxis > Sphingopyxis chilensis. The sequence goes on along the minus strand of NZ_JACCCJ010000002.1, from coordinate 409,935 downwards.
GGCAGAATCGCGAGGAAGGCCATTTCGTGGAGCTGAAGCTGGTCGACATCCTTGTCGAAATAGGCGCGGCTCGCCGCCTGGACGCCGAAGCTGCGGCGGCCGAGCGGAATTTCGTTGAGATAAAGCTCGAGAATCTGTTCCTTGGTCAGCGCATTCTCGATGCGCATCGCGAGTATCGCCTCGCGCACCTTGCGGCGATAGCTGAGCTCGTTCGTGAGCAGGAGGTTCTTCGCGACCTGCTGCGTGATGGTCGAGGCGCCGATCGGACGGCCGCTGCTCGTCAGGTTGGTGATGATCGCCGAGGCGATGCCCGGATAATCGATGCCGCCGTGGCTGAAGAAGGTCTTGTCTTCGGCCGCGAGGAAGGAGCGCACCAAAAGCTGCGGATATTCGCTATATTCGAGCTGGACGCGGCGTTCACGGGCATAGCTGTGCACCGGCTTGCCCTCGCCATCGCGGACCATCGTCGGCAGCGGCGGCTCATAGTCGCGCAGCTGGTCGACCGAGGGCAGGTCGCGCGCGAAAACAGCCCAGATCAGCGCGATGCCGAGCAGGCCGGCAAGCACCAGATAGCCGAGCCAACGGAACCAGCGCCGCGTCCACATGTCGCGGAACCAGGCGATGACGGCATTGCCGTCGCGGCGGAGGCGAAGGCGGAAATCGGGCGGACTGTCGGCGGCCATATGCCCCGCCTCTAAAGCCTGTGTCGCCGAAAGGGAAGCATGGTTGCGGCGAGGCGGGCTATGAGGCGCTGTCGGCCAGATCGAGCAGCGTCCGGCGTAGCATCGAGGCGACTTCGGCGAAGACGGTGCCGGACGAAACGCGATCTTCTTCGTAAAGCATTTCGTCGACCGCAAAGCCGATCTCGACCGCGAGCCGCAGGGGCGTCCACAGGGTTTGGCGGTCGGCGCCGGGAAGATGCGGGCCACAGGCGTCCGTCAACCGGTCGGCAACATCGCGATGCGATTCGAGTCGGACGTGGACAAGTTGCGGCGACGCGTGGAGTGCGCGCAAAATCCACACCGCCCCCGGTTCGGCGCGCGTCACAGCCGCATTTTCGGCCAGCAGTTCGCCGATATGATCGGCCATGTCCGCGATTCCGGCCGGAGCATGGCGCGCCAGCCAGGCTTCGAGGACGGTGTTCTGGCGTTGCATCAGCCGCCGGCCGAGCGCTTCGAGCACCGCATATTTGTCACCGAAATAACGGTAAAGCGCGGGCGGGGTGAGCCCGGCGCGCGCCGCGATCATATTGGTCGAGATCCGTTCGATTCCGACCTCGGCAAGCAATTCGCCCGCGACGTCGAGCAGGCGTTCGCGCGTCTGGCGCGCGCGATCCTGCTGCGGCGGGCGGCGGGCGGCTACGCTCATCGCGCGCGGCCGCGCGCGCTGACCGGCCAGATGTCGATGAGCGCGTCGCCGGAAACGACATGGTAGAAATCATAGAGATTCACCGTCGGATCGCAGTGCGGAACGGTCAGGCTGACCGGATCGCCGGGGGCGAGTTCGGTCCCGATTTCGGGCGCGATGAGCGCGGCATGTTCGTCGCCCATGAAAGCGAAAAAGGCCGTTTCGGACGCGCCGCGCTGCACCACCGCGACACCGCCGTCGGTCGAGAGCGACTTGTAGCCGGCATCGATCGTGACGAGCCCGCTGTGGTTCGCGCTGACGACGCGCGCATCGACCGACAGCGACACCTCGAACGGCGACGCTTCACCACCCGTGATGTCGCAATCGAGATATTGCTTGTCCATGAAGACGTATGACCCGGCCTGCAACTCGGTGAAGACGCCGAGGTCGAGGTCTATCCGGTGCGTTCCCGTGCCCGATCCGGTGACGATGGCGGGCGCGAAGCCGGCATCGGTCAGCGCGGCGATGACCTCCTGCAGATAGGCGGTGCGCTCGACGATCGCGGCGCGGCGATCGGCATAGCTTTCGATATGCTGCTGCGACCCGCAATAATATTGGACGCCGCGATATCGAAGCTTGGATGACCGGTGGATCGCCTTGGCGAGTGCGACCGCCGCCTCGGCCGAGGCGACACCGGTGCGCGCGATCCCCGGGTCGATGTCGATGACGACGTCGAGCCGCGCGTCGGCAGCGGCGAGCGCGACCTGCACCCGTTCGGCGACGGCGGGATGGTCGACCACCGCCATCAGCCCTTCGGCCCGCGCGGCGAGCCCCGCCAGCCGCTCGACCGCGCGCGGCGCAGCGACGGGCGAGGTGATGAGGATGCCGGTCACGCCGCCATCGGCCAGCACCTCGGCCTCGCCGATCTTGGCGCAGCAGACACCGACCGCGCCCGCCGCGATCTGGCGCTTGGCGATATCGACGCTTTTATGCGTCTTCGCATGCGGGCGCAGCGCGACCCCCTTGCCCGCCGTCAGCGCGGCCATCGCCGCAATATTGCGGTCGAGCGCCTCGACGTCGAGCACCAGCACGGGCGTGTTGAGGTCAGCGCGCGATCCCTGGCGGCCGATCAGATGTTCGTGCAATTCGCGGTCGGTCGTCATGCGAAAAAGGCCTCCAGATGCGGATTGAGAAATTTGCCGCGCGGGTCGGCGGCGTGGCGCACGGCGCTGTAGCGCCCCGCCATCGGATAGAGCGCCGTGACGTCGGCACGGTTCAATGTGTGACGCTTGGCCCAGTGCGGTCGCCCGCCGGCGCTTCGGAAGATCGCCTCGGCCTCGGCGAACAGGGAAGCCCATGGCATCTTCGCATATTGGTGCATCGAGATCGCGGCGACCGGGCCCGCGTTCATCGGGCTCATCCATATATCGTCGGCGGCGACGGTGCGATATTCGAAGGGAAAGGCCACCGGCAGACGTTTCCTTCGGATCCAGCCGACGATCTCGTCCAGCGTGTCGAGCCCGACGGCACGCGGCATTTCATATTCCATCTCCTCGAAGCGGACCGTGCGGTCGGACGGAAAGATGTTGTGCGCGGGGCCGCGGCGGCGGCCCGAAATGCCGCTTTTCATCATCAATCGCTGGAGAAAGGGGGTCAGGAACGGCAGGCGCGCCGAGATATCGAGGATACGGCGAAAGGTCGCCTCCTCCATGTCGGTCGTCGTCGGCGGCGGGTCGCAGGGATCGCAGGGATCGAGCGTCTTCAGGATCACATGGTCGCTGTGCGGGAAGAACCAGAATTCGATATGGCGATGCCGCTGCGCCAGTTCGTCATGGCTTTCGCGGATTTCGGCCCAGCGTCGTTTTTCGATCCGTTCGGCGAGATGAAAGGCCGGGACGACAGCGACCTCGATTTCGGTCGCAACGCCGAACAGCCCGAGCGACAGGCGCTGCGCCTGATAGAGATCGGCGTTGGTCGTCGCATCGCACCAATGCACATCGCCCTCGGCATCGACGAGGCGGAAACCGCGCGCGAAGGTCGAAAGCGAACCAAGATCGACACCGGTGCCGTGGGTGCCGGTCGCCATTGCGCCGGCAAGCGATTGCGGATTGACGTCGCCCTGATTGGCGAGCGCCAGCCCCTCCTCCCACAAGGCCGCGGTGAGCCGGCGGATGCTCCAGCCGGCCGGAATACGCGCGGTCCGGCGGTCGGCGGCCACGCGGATCGTGCCCGCCATATCTTCGAGGCTGAGGATCAGCTCGCTCGATTCGCACAGCGGCATGAAGCTGTGCCCAGCGCCGGTGACGCGCAATTTGCTGGCGCTGCGGACGAGCGCCGCCAGCTCATCCTCGCTTTGCGGGCGCGCAAGGGCGGCGCTCGCGGTCACGCTGCCCGACCAGTTGCTCCACGCCATACGCCTCTCCCAACCCGCCGAGGCTGGCGGCGCACGAAAAGTTAGTCAAGACTATATATTGCCGGAAGGGCGGTTCATCGCTCCGCGATCCGGCGGGCGAAGTGGATCTGCACCGCTTCGCGAACGCCGCGTGCGACCTTCTTCTGGCCGGCGGACGAAGCGAGGAATTCGATATCGTCCTTGTTCGAGATGAAGCCGGTTTCGAAAAGCACCGATGGGGTGTCGGGCGCCTTCAGCACGATGAAGGAGGCGAAGCGGTGCGCGGTGGTGCGGAATTTGACCTCGTCGGACGCCTCGCGCTGAAGCAGCCGCGCGAAGTCGGAGGCGACGTTCATCGACTCGCGCTGGGTGAGGTCGAGCAGGATCGCCGACACGTCGCCGCTATGCGCGCCGAGATCGACGCCATTGATGATATTCGCCTTGTTCTCCCGCGCCGCCAGCCGCGCCGCCTCGCGGTCGGAAGCGACCTCTGACAGCGTATAGATCGACGCGCCGCTGGCCTCCTGGTTTTCGGCGGCGTCGGCGTGGACCGAGATGAACAGGTCGGCTTTCAGCCGCCGCGCGATGCCGTAACGTTCCTCGAGCACGAGGAAACGGTCGTCCGAGCGCGTAAGCGCGACGCGCACCCGGCCCAGCGCGAGCAGATCCTTTCGGATCGCGCGGGCCAGCGCCAGCGTGATGTCCTTTTCCCGGCTGCCGTCGTGCGGCGAGATCGCGCCGGGATCGTGCCCGCCGTGACCGGCGTCGATCACGACCAGCGGCAGCCGCGCATCGGCAGGGCCATCGATGCGCGGCAGCGTCACCGCGGGCTTGGGCTTTCCGATCGGGACGGTCACGCTGTAGCGCTTTTCCGGGCGCTTGGCGCGAAAGCCGGCGAATGATCGCGGTTCGCCGCGCGGAGCCCGCGAAGCAGGCCCAAATTCGCCCGTTATGAGGGGGCGCGGATCGCCATCGATCGCGCCCGCCTGCCCCGGCGATGCTGCCGGGAGGGCTCCGATCAGGCCAATCAGGACGAGCAGCGGACTCATGGCCTGTCTATGCCGTCCACGGCGGGCGATGGTCCAGCTTTATTCGGATTCGTCGGCGCCCGGCACGTCATCGCGGTGAATCCGCCCTTGACCATGGCGGGACAATGCCGCGCCGACCGGCGGGTCAGCCGCCGATTCCGCAAACGCAACCCGATGGTTTTCTTGCAACACCTCCACGCCATCCCATCTTTCTGCGGCGGTTGTGGTTGCCGTCGGTCCGTGCCGATGCTAGCACGCCATCACTGACGGTGTCGTTCCCGGTGCCGTCCGGCCTTTTGAGGGGAGGGCCTGTTCCGCGAATATGCGGATCATGGCCGCCTTGGCGCCGGACATATTGGGAAGGACAAGCCTGCCGCCAGTCCACCCGGTTGACCGGACAGTCGGGGCGTTCGCAAGGCGCCCGCCCTGCCCGCCCGCTCATCCCGTAACAGGTTGATGCCGTATGAGGCTTGCCATGCCCTCTTCATATCCCGACGCGGGCGCTTTCGCCCCGGCCGTCGCCGGATTTGAAGACCGCATGCGCGTCCAGGACCGGACGCAGGCTCCTTTCGGCAATAACGTCTTTTTTCCTTTCATCCGTATCCGCCGCGGCCTTCCGCAAGGAGGGTTAGCGGGATTTTTTGATGGCGCGCCGAGGCGCGCTTGGAGTGTAACTAATGACCACGCGCATGTTGATCGACGCGCGGCACCGGGAAGAAACCCGGGTCGCCGTCACCAAGGGAAACCGAATCGAGGAGTTTGATTTCGAGTCCGCCGAGCACAAGCAGCTCAAGGGCAATATCTATCTGGCCAAGGTGACCCGCGTCGAACCGTCGCTGCAGGCGGCGTTCGTCGAATATGGCGGCAATCGCCACGGCTTCCTCGCCTTCAGCGAAATCCACCCCGACTATTACCAGATTCCGAAAGAGGATCGCGAAGCACTGCTCCGCGAAGAGGCCGAGCACGCCGCCGCCGCCGCGCAGCGCGCCGAGGAGGACCTCGACGAGCTCGAAGGCGATGTCGCCGACGTCGAATATCATGACGAAGACGAAAATGGCGACGCCCCCGCCCCCGAAACCATCGGCGAAGACGCCGACGGCGACGAAGGCGACGCTGAAAACGGCGACGCCGAGGACGGGGAAGAAGGCGCCGAGGAAGGCTCAGAAGGAACCGGGGACGGTCGCGGCGACCGCAAGCGCCGTGGACGCGATGGCCGCAAGGGCGGCCGTGGCCGCGGGCGCGGGCGTCGGGGTGACGACGAGGACGGCGAGAGCCGCATGTCGCTGCGCCGCCGCTACAAGATCCAGGACGTCATCCGTCGCCGCCAGGTGATGCTGGTGCAGGTCGTCAAGGAAGAACGCGGCAACAAGGGCGCTGCGCTCACTACCTATCTGTCGCTCGCCGGCCGCTATTGCGTGCTGATGCCGAACACGATGCACGGTGGCGGGATCAGCCGGAAGATTTCGAACGGCGCCGATCGCCGCAAGCTGAAGGCGATGATCGACGAGCTCAATCTGCCGCCGACGATGGGCTGCATCGTGCGCACCGCGGGGATGAGCCGCACCAAGGTCGAGATCAAGCGCGACTTCGACTATCTCGCGCGCCTGTGGGACGAAATCCGCGAGAATACGCTGGGTTCGAGCGCGCCGGCGCTGATCCATTCGGACAGCGACCTCGTCAAGCGCGCGATCCGCGACATCTATCACAAGGACATCGAGGAAGTGCTCGTCGAGGGCGACGAGGGCTACAAGGCCGCCAAGCAGTTCATGAAGCTGTTGATGCCGAGCCACGCGCGGCGCGTGAAGCAATATGCCGATCCCGTGTCGCTCTATCAGCGTTACGGCGTCGAGGATCAGCTCGCCGGGATGCTCAATCCGGTCGTCCAGCTGAAATCGGGCGGCTATCTGGTGATCAACCCGACCGAAGCCTTGGTGTCGATCGACATCAATTCGGGCCGATCGACGCGCGAGCATAATATCGAGCAGACCGCGCTCAGCACCAACCTCGAGGCTGCGGCCGAAATCGCGCGCCAGCTGCGCCTGCGCGACATGGCCGGGCTGGTCGTGATCGACTTCATCGACATGGATCATGGCTCGAACGTCCGCAAGGTCGAGCGCGCGATGAAGGATGCGTTGAAGAACGACCGTGCGCGCATCCAAGTCGGCCGCATCTCGGGCTTTGGCCTGATGGAGATGAGCCGCCAGCGCTTGCGCACCGGCGTGCTCGAAGCCTCGACGCGTCCCTGCCCGCATTGCGAAGGCACCGGCCTCGTCCGCACCGCCTCGTCGGCGGGTCTCAGCGCACTGCGCCTGATCGAAGAGGAAGCCGCGCGCGGCAAGGGTAACAAGATCACCCTGCGCGCGAGCCAGGAGGCGACCTTCTACCTCCTCAACGAAAAGCGCCGCGAACTGCGCGAGATCGAGGAGCTTTATGGCGTCACGGTCGAGATCCTGCCCGATGGCGAGACCGAAGGTGCGCGCATGGCGGTCGAAGTGAGCGGTCCGCCGCCGATCGCCCGCCGCAGCTTCGCACCGATCACACCGATCGAGGACGATGACGACGACTATCCCGAGGACGAGGAAGAAGAAGCCGAAGAAGAGGCCGCCGAAGATCGTCCTGCGCGTTCGCGTGACCGCGAAGAAGGCGCGCGCGACCGCGAGGAAGGCGATGCCGACGGCGAAGGCCGCAAGCGCCGCCGCCGCCGCCGCCGCGGCCGCCGCGGGCGTCGCGACGAGGAAGGCAACGAGACCGCTGACACCGTCGAAAGCGGCGAGGAAGGCGAAGGCGATGCCGCCGGGGCCGGCGCAGACGAGGAGGCTCCCGCCGACGCAGCCGTGGCTTCCGAGGCGGAGGCCGAAGAGGCCGAAGCCAAGCCGCGGCGCCGCCGCGGTGGCCGGAGCCGCAAAAAGGCCGACGCCGAGGAAAACTCCGGTGAGGCCGTGGCCGAAGAAGCGGCACCGCTAGAAGTGGCCGAAGCGCCGCCCGAACCGGTTGTCGAGGAAGCGCCGGCCGCCGAGGAGAAGCCGAAACGCAAGCGCGCGCCGCGCAAGACCAAGGCCGCCGCGGCCGCCGAAGCCGAAGCTGCGGAAGCCGCTGCAGAGGCGCCGGTCCCCGAAGTGCCTGCCGTCGAAGCGCCGACCGAAGCCGAACCCGCCAAGCCCGCGCCAAAGAAGCGAGCAAGCCGGGCGAAGAAAGCCGTCGCCGCCGAAGCCGCCCCCGAAGCCACGCGCGAGGCCGAACCCGTCGCCGCCAATGGCGACGAGTCGGGCGAAGGCGCCGAGGGCGAACCGCGCCGCGGCTGGTGGCAGCGCACATTTGGCAACTGATTGACCAAGTCGATCGGGCGGAAACTGATCCGCGGCAACCGATCGCAGAATCTGCAAGCTGACCTTGCGTCCGCGCGTGCTGGCCCCCAATAAGCCTTTATGGCTTCACTCGGGGTTCAGGCGCGCGGCGCAAGAGAGGCGGGGATGACCGCTTTCCCGCCGCAACCCGCGTCCGGGGCGCAAAGGCTGCGCCCCATTTTCCATATCCTGCTGACTTTGCTCGCGATGGTCGCGATCGCGATGCGCCCGGCAGCGGCGCAGTCGATCCTGCGCGACGCCGAGACCGAGGCCTTGTTCCAGGACATGATGGACCCGCTGCTCGTCGCCGCGGGGCTCCGGCCCGGACAGGTGCGTGTCCACCTGCTCGGCGACCGCAGCATCAACGCCTTCGTCGCAGGCAGCCAGGATATTTACGTTTTCAGCGGGCTGATCGAGGCGGCCGACAGCGCCGAAGAGGTGCAGGGTGTGCTCGCGCACGAACTCGGCCATGTCATGGGCGGTCACGCGATCCGCGTCAACGAGGGCGCCAAGGCGGCGAGCGGCATTTCGCTGCTCAGCCTGTTGCTCGGCGCCGCGGCGATTGCCGCCGGCGGCGGGGAGGCCGGCATGGGAATCATGATGGCCGGCCAGCAGGCGGCGCTCGGCAAGTTCCTCGCGTTCAGCCGCGTTCAGGAATCGACCGCCGATGCCGCGGGCGCGCAATATCTGTCGAAAGCGGGGATCAGCGGCCGCGGCAGCCTCGCCTTCTTCAAGAAGCTCCAGAACCTCGAATTCCGCTATGCGGTGAAGCAGGACGACGACCAGGCCTATGGTCGCACTCACCCGATGTCGGGCGACCGTATCCAGACGTTACGCGAGGTCTATGTCATCGATCCCGCGTGGAACAAACCCGCCGATCCCGCGATCGAGAAACGATTCCAGCGCATCAAGGCCAAGCTTTCGGGCTATATGTCCGACCCGGAGCGAACGTTGCGCCAGTTTCCGGAGAGCAACAGCAGCATCCCCGCGCGCTATGCTCGCGCCTATGCCTGGCACAAGAGCGCCTATCCGCAAAAGGCATTGGCGGAGGTTGAGGGATTGCTCGCGACGAACCCGAACGATCCCTATTTCCTCGAGCTCGAAGGGCAGGTGCTGCTCGAATCGGGGCGGCCCAAGGACGCCATCCCCCCGCTGCGCAAGGCGGTTTCGCAGTCGCGCTCGCAGCCGCTGATCAGCGCGACGCTGGGCCATGCACTGATCGCGACGGAGGATCCCGCCAATTACCCCGAAGCCGAAGAGGTCCTGAAAACGGCGGTGGCACTCGACAATGAAAATCCTTTCGCCTGGTACCAACTCGGCATCGTCTATGCGAGCAAGGGCGATCAGGCGCGCGCCGCGCTCGCCTCGGCCGAACGCTACAGCCTGGAGGGTGGACAGGCCGGGCTCGCGCTGCGTAATGCCGAAATGGCGATGCAGGGACTGCCCCAGGGCTCCCCCGACTGGATCCGTGCACAGGATATTTCGATGGTGGCTCGCGCCGAGGTGGAACGCGAGCGCAAACGGCGTTAGATTCAAGCAGGGCAAACGGGCACCGCATCGCCAATAATGATGCGCAAGGGCGTGAGGGTCAGCTCCTATGAATGGGACGGCTGAGGTTTGGGGCAAATTTGTTCAGTGCGAGGAAGAGCGGCGCAGGCATATGGGAATATTCCAAGGCGCTCTGACGCGGCAATGGACAAATTTGACCAAATCCCCGAGGGACGGAAAAATGGCTTCCCTCTCGGACCAAATGTCCCTTGGACATAGAACCACTATGACCGGCGGGCCATTCGGCCCGATATGTTCGCCATTTTTCCGCCTCAGCCGTCCCATTCATAGGACCTGACCCTTAGTGACTGACCGAAAAGACGATTATTACCAGCCGTGGCTGCGCGATCCCGCGCCGACGTCGGGCATGGGCGCGCCGACACCGGACGAAGGATTGGCGAAACCGAAGGAGGAGCCCCCCGTCGGCATCGACCTGACACGCTATAACAAGCCCGAGAAGCCGCGCGGCGAGCCGCTGGTAAAGCCCGAGGCGATCAAGGCCGGTGCCGCGAACCTGTGGGACCGCATCCAGGGCGGCGTCGAGGCCTTTGCCGACTGGACGATCCGCGTCGGCGAGCGCGCCGATATTCCCGCACGCGTCGAGGCGATGGAAATCCCCCGCCGCTCGCGCGAACTGGCAGCGAGAACCGGCGCGGCGACCGCGCGCGCGGCGCGCGCCGCGGGACGCGGATCGGCGCAGGCCGGTCGCGCGGCGGCCAAGGCGGGCGGTGAAGCGTGGGAAAAAATGGCACTCGGCGACAAGGCGCGGAAGCTGTCGAGCGAGGCCGGGCGCGGGCTTGGCGAGGTCGCGGGCAAGACCAGGGCGGGGGTCGTCGATATTGCCAAGGCCGGAAGCGAAAGCCTGCGCGAGCAGCTGGGCGATGCGGCGACCAAGCTGCGTCCCGCGCCGCGCGAGGAAATGGCGCCGCCGCCGTCGGGGCTCGAACAATTGCTCGCGCGCGAAGAATCCGAAGCGAAAGCCGCAGCGACGGCGGCCGCCGCGCCCGACCTGCCACTCTTCGCGGGTGACACCGCAATCCCGGCCATGGCGAAGCCTGCTCCGGCGAACGCGGCGGCCATGGCGGAAGGCGACGACCGTTCGCCGATCGCCCCACCGGCGAAGAAGCCCGCGGGCGCCAAAGCCATGTCGGCGCAGCGCCTGCCGCAAATCAAGGGGACCGGGATGGAAGGCGTTGCCACGCGCGCATGGGGCCTTGCGCTCGGCGGCCTGTTGCTACTCGCGCTCGTCTTCTGGCTCGGCGGCCGTTTCGGCGGCGGAATGAGCAAGGCCGAGGTTGAAACCATCGTCGCCGACTATATCAAGGCGAACCCGCAGATCATTCCCGAGGCGCTCGAAGCGCAGCGCAACGGCGAAATCGCGAAGGCGATCGACGCGATCCGCCCGGCGCTCGAAAAGCCCTATGCCGGCGCGTGGGCAGGCAACGCCGACGGCGATGTCACGCTGGTCGTGTTCACCGACTATGCCTGCGGTTTCTGCCGCGCGAGCGTGCCCGACGTCGACCGGCTGATCCGCGAGGACAAGCGCCTGAAGGTCGTGTTCCGCGAGCTGCCGATCATCGCGCCGCAGAGCCGCGACGCCGCGATCATGGCACTCGCCGCCGCGCGGCAGGGCAAATATGACGCCTTCCACCACGCGATGTTCCGGGCATCGTCGCTCGACCCCTCGGCGATCGCCGCGGCGGCGGAAAAGGCGGGCGTCGTGACCGACGGCAGCGCCGACGCGACCGCGAACGAGGCGCTGTTCCAGCGCGAACTCGACAGCAACCTCGCGATCGCGACCCAGCTCCAGCTCAACGCCACCCCGACGTGGGTCGTCGGCGACCAGCTGTTCCAGGGCCAGATCGGCTATGACGCGCTGCGGCAGGCGGTAGCCAAGGCCCGCGCGGCGAAAAGCTGAGGCGGGGGCATTTGGCGACCGTCACGCTCGATCAGGCGCTCGCCAACGCCCGCCAGCTCCTGAACGGCCAGCCCGGGGCGGCGCTGGCGCAGGCGCAGGCGATCATCGACGAAGTGCCGACATCGGCGGCGGCGCACCGCCTTGCCGCGCATGCGCTGCGCGCGCTGAACCGCGAAGGGGAAGCGCAGGCGGCTTCGCTCGCCGCAGTCGGCGCGACGGCCCATGACCCGGCGATGGTCGATGCGGCGCTCGCGCTTTCCGAAAACCGGCTGCCCGACGCCGAGGGCGCGCTGCGCCAGCGACTGCGCGAGGATGCGACCGACGTCGCGGCGATCCGCATGCTCGCCGAGGTAGCGGGGCGGCTCGGGCGCTATGAGGACGCCGAAAAGCTGCTTTCGCGCGCGCTTGCGCTTGCGCCGGGTTTCGGTGCGGCGCGCGCCAATCTCGCGACCGTCTATTACAAGCAGAACCGCTTTGCCGAGGCGGCCGAAACGCTCGAGGCCGTGCTCGAAAGCGATCCGGGTAATCCCGCGCACGCGAACCTTCGCGCCGCCGCGCTCGGGCGCATCGGCGGGTATGACGAAGCGCTCGCGCTTTACGAGGAACTGACGCGCCGTTTTCCCGATCACGCCAAGCTGTGGATGAGCTATGGCCATATGCTGAAGACCGTCGGGCGGCAGGAGGACGGCATCGCCGCCTATCGTCGCGCGCTCGCCGCCGATCCCGGGCTCGGCGAAATCTGGTGGAGCCTCGCGAACCTCAAGACGATCCGCTTCGACGCCGCCGATCGCTCCGCGATGGAAGCGGCGCTGGTTGCCGCCAAACCCGAAAGCGACGCGCGCGCCGACGACCGCCTTCATCTCCATTTTGCGCTCGGCAAGGCGTATGACGACAGCGACGAGCACGAACCCGCCTTTCGCCATTATGCCGCAGGCAACGCGATCCGTTCCGCCCAGCTCGGCTATCGCGCCGCCGAGACGCGCGCGACGGTCGATGCGATCATCGCCGCCAGCACAGCCGAATTCTTCGCTGCGCGCGCCGGCGCGGGCGACCCGGCGCCCGATCCGATCTTCATCCTCGGCATGCCGCGCGCGGGGTCGACGCTGATCGAACAGATCCTGAGCTGCCACTCGGCGATCGAGGGCACGATGGAGCTGCCCGACATCCCTGCGCTCGCGCTCGGACTCGGTCGCGAGACAAAGCAGGACGGACGCCGATGGATCGAGGCGCTGGCCGAGGCGCCGCACGCCCAGCTCGCCGAACTGGGCGCGGCCTTCCTCGATCGCACCGCCGTGCAGCGCAAGACCGGCAAGCCCTTCTATATCGACAAGCTGCCGAACAACTGGCTCTATACCGTTTTCATCCGCCTGATCCTGCCCAATGCGAAGATCATCGACGCGCGGCGCGCGCCCCTCGATTGCTGTTTTTCGAACTTCCGGCAGCATTTCGCCAAGGGGCAGGCTTTCAGCTACGGCCTCGCCGATGTCGGCGCTTATTACTGCGATTATGTCCGGCTGATGGCCCATATCGACGCCGTGCAGCCGGGGCGCGTCCACCGCGTGGTCCACGAAGCGCTGCTCGACGAACCCGAGGCCGAAGTGCGCAAGATGATCGCCTATCTGGGCCAACCGTTCGAGGAGGCGTGCATGGCGTTCCACGCCAACGCGCGCGCGGTGCGCACCGCGTCGAGCGAACAGGTGCGCCGCCCGATCAATCGCGACGGCGTCGGGCAATGGCAGCCTTACGAAGAATGGCTCGGCCCGCTGAAGGACGCATTGGGGCCCGTGCTCACCGCCTATCCGGCCGTGCCCGCCGATTTCGGCTGAGCACGTCCACGACAAAACGTTGCCTTTCGGCAACAGCAGGCGACATTTTCGACCAACGACCGCTGCGCTGCACAACAATGCTTGCGCTTGCGCTGCGCCGCGTCATTCTCCGTCACAGGACTGTCATCTGAGGGGGATCTCATGCGGAAGCTACCGGCAGTATTTACCAAAAGCGGCGCCTTTCTGCTCGGCAGCACGATCCTGTGCACGTCGGGAACCGCGCTCGCGCAGGAGGCGAGCACCAACGACGACCGCGACATCGTGGTCACCGCGTCGAAGCGCGAACAGAATTTGCAGGATGTGCCGCTCGCGATCACCGCGATCGGAACCGAGCGGCTCGACGAGCTGCAGGTCAAGGAATTTCAGGATGTCGTCAAATTCCTGCCGTCGGTGACGATCCAGACCGCTGCGCCCGGGTTCAGCCAGGTCTATTTCCGCGGCGTCGCGTCGGGCGAGAACGCCAATCACTCGGCGTCGCTGCCGACCGTCGGCACCTATCTGGACGAAATGCCGATCACGACGATCCAGGGCGCGCTCGACATCCACGCCTATGATTTGGCGCGCGTTGAGGCGCTCGCCGGGCCGCAGGGAACGCTTTACGGTGCAAGCTCGATGGCGGGGACGATCAAGCTCGTCACCAACCAGCCCGACACCAGCGGCACCTATGGCGAGGTAGGAGTCGAGGTCAACAATGTCGCGCACGGCGATTTCGGCGGCGTGGTCGAGGGCTTCATCAACGCCCCGCTCGGCGAGCGGGCGGCGCTGCGCCTTGTCGGCTGGTATCGCCATGACGCGGGCTATATCGACAATATCCCGGGAAGCCGAACCTATCCGATCAAGCAATTTGTCGGCGACGACCTTGTCGACCTGCCCGGCGACGACATTGTCCAGACCAATGCGGGCCTTGCCGAAAAGAATTACAACGACGCCGACACCTATGGCGCGCGGCTCGCGCTCGGGATCGATCTTGACGACGACTGGACGCTGCGCCCGACGATCATGGGCCAGATCCAGAAGACGAACGGCAGCTTCGCCCAGGAACGGTCGAGCGCCGTCACCGACAAGCTGCAAACCGTCCAGTACAACCCCGAATCGTCGAAGGACAAATGGCTGCAGGCCGCGCTGACGATCGAGGGCAAGCTCGGCAATTGGGATCTGACCGTGACCGGCGGGCACCTGCGCCGCAAGACCGACGTCGAGAGCGACTATTCGGACTATGCCTATTTCTATGACGCGCTCTATGGATCGGCGGTCTATTTCTACGATAATGCGGGCGACCAGATCAGTCCGAACCAGTATATCCAGGGCATCGACCGCTATCGGCGTAATTTCTTCGAAGCGCGCGTCGCCTCGCCCGCCGATGCACGCATCCGCTTTATCGGCGGCGTGTTCTGGCAACGGCAGAAGCATAATATCGAACAGCATTACATCATCGACGACCTGTCCGACGATCTGCAGGTCCCCGGCACCGTCGACAATATCTGGCTGACCAAGCAGATCCGCGTCGACCGCGATTATGCCGCATTCGGCGAGATCAGCTTCGACATCACCGACCAGCTGACGCTGACCGGCGGCGGGCGGGTGTATAAATATGACAACAGCCTCGTCGGCTTCTTCGGCTACAACAACCCCGGCTTCAGCGGCAATCCGGTCTATGCCTGCCAGGGGCCGGCGGTGGTCGACGGGTCGCCCTGTACCAACCTCGACAAGCGGACGAAGAAGACCGACTTCATCCACAAGCTGAACCTCACCTACAAGTTCAGCGACGACGCGCTCGTCTATGCGACCTGGTCGCGGGGTTTCCGCCCCGGCGGGATCAACCGGCGCGGATCGTTGCCGCCCTATGGCTCGGACACGCTCGACAATTACGAGTTCGGGTGGAAGACGAGTTGGGGCCCGGTGCGTTTCAACGGCGCGATATACCAGCAGGACTGGAACGACATCCAGCTCTCCTTCCTCGGCCTCAACGGGCTCAGCGAAATCCGCAATGCGGGTGTCGCGCGGATTCGCGGGATCGAACTCGACCTCGGCTACCGCCAGGACGGCTTCTCGATCAACGCGGGCATGAGCTATAACGACGCCGAAATCCGCCGCGATTTCTGCGCCATTGCCAATGACGCCTTCGACTGCACGCTGCCGGGCGCCGACGGCGCCGACAACGCGCTGCTCGCGCCGAAGGGCACGAGCCTGCCAGTGACGCCGAAGTTCAAGGGCAACATCGTCGCGCGCTATGAATTCCCGGTCGGCGACCTCGGCGCGCACGTCCAGTTCGCGGTCAACCATATCGGCAAGCGTCGCAGCGACGTTCGCACGCTTGAAAATGGCATCAAGGGCATGTTCGACGCCTATACGACCGCCGACGTCAGCGTCGGGGTGAAGGGCGAGAGCTGGAAGGCCGAGCTTTTCGCGACGAACCTGTTCGACAGCAACGGGGTCATCAACGCCGGCGTCCAGTGCCTCGAAACCACTTGCGGCGATCCCGACGGGGTAACCGCGAACGGCGGCGTCTTCTATGACACGGTCATTCGCCCGCGCCTGATCGGCATCAAGGTCAGCAAGGAATTCTGATCGGGTGACCCAGTCACCGACCCGCAGCGAGGGGCCGGGCCGCAAGCTCGGCCTTTCGATGTGTATCGCGCTCGTGATGGGCAATATGATCGGGTCGGGGGTGTTCCTGCTTCCCGCCAGCCTCGCGCCCTTCGGCTGGAATGGCGTCGCGGGCTGGGCGATCACGATCGCCGGCGCGCTGGCGCTCGCAATGGTCCTCGCGCGGCTGACCGTCGCCTTTCCGCAAGCGAGCGGGCCGACCGCCTTCGTCCAGCTCGCCTTCGGGCGCATCCCCAGCTTCATGATCGGCTGGGCCTATTGGGTGTCGGTGTGGACCGCCAATGTGACGCTCGCGGTCGCAGCTGTCAGCTTCCTCAGCCTTTTCGCGCCCGCGCTCGGGCAGCATATGGCGATCTCGACGCTCGCGCTGATCTGGATCGTCACCGCGATCAACTGGCGCGGCGCGCGCGCCGCGGGCCGCTTCCAGGTCGTGACCTTGCTGATCAAGCTGATCCCGCTGCTGACGGTGATCGTCCTTATCCCCGTCGCGTTCGGCGGCGCGGTGCCAGTCGCAACCACCCCCTTTCCGGCCGAGGGGCTGTCGCTGACGGCGGTCAGCGGATCGGCGATCCTGACGCTGTGGGCGTTGCTCGGCTTCGAATCGGCGAGCATCGCGACCGACAAGGTCGAGGATCCGGTCGTCACCATCCCGCGCGCGACGATCATCGGCACGCTCGCGACGGGAATCCTCTACCTCATCGTCTGCTCGGCGGTCGCGCTGATGCTGCCCGCGGACGAGGTTGCGAAGTCCGACGCCCCCTTTGCGCTGTTCGCCGAAACCTATTGGGGGCATGGCCCGGCCTTGTTCATCGCCGCCTTTGCCGCGATCAGCGCGATCGGCGCGCTCAACGGCTTCACGCTGATCCAGGCCGAACTGCCTGCGACGCTCGCGCGCCAAGGCCTGTTCCCCGCGCGCTTCGCCGCGACCAACCGCCACGGCACGCCCATTGTCGCGCTGTTCAGCGCGAGCCTCCTCGCGACCGCCTGCGTCGTGCTGAACAGCAGCAAGTCGACCGCCGAGATGTTCACCTTCATGGCGATATTGTCGACCTCGGTGACGCTGTGGCTCTATCTCTCTTGCGCCGCCGCCGCGCTGCGGCTGCGTGTCGCCATCCCGGTCGCGCTGATCGGCCTCGCCTATTCCGGCTGGACGCTGTGGGGGGCCGGGCCGAATGTCAGCGCGATGAGCCTGATCCTGATGGCGGCGGGGCTGCCGCTTTATTGGTGGACGCGCGAAGCGGCGCCGACCTCAACGCCATCTGGGCGCGAAGAAACCCCGGTCGCGTAGAATCACCTGCGCCGCATTATGCCCCGGCGCGCCGGTCACGCCGCCGCCCGGATGCGTGCCCGCGCCGCACATATAGAGCCCCTTTACCGGTCCGCGATACCCGCCGTTGCCGAGCACGGGGCGCGCCGACCAGAGCTGGTCGAGGCTCATATTGCCGTGCATGATGTCGCCGCCGACGAGCCCGAACTTGCGTTCGAGACCCTTGGGCGAGAGGCGCGTCTGCGCGATGATGCTCGCGCGGAAACCCGGCGCATGCTTCTCGACGGTGTCGAGGATAGCGGCGGCAGCGGCTTCTTCCTCGTCGTCCCAGTCGCGGCCATCGGGCAGCACCGGCGCGAATTGCTGGCAGAACAGGCTGGCGACATGGCTCCCGGGCGGCGCGAGGCTGTCGTCGACGGTCGACGGGATCAGCATCTCGACGATCGGCGCCTTCGACCAGCCATGCTGTTTCGCGTCGAGGAAGGCGCGGTCCATATAATCGAGCGTCGGCGCGAGGATGATCCCCGACTGGTGATGTTCGCCCGGCTCGGGGAGGCAGGTAAAGCGCGGTAGTTCGGACAGCGCGACGTTCATGCGGAAGGTGCCGCTGCCCGCCTTGAAGCCCTTGATCCGGCGCTCGTACCCCGCGGGCAGGTCGCTGGGGTCCATCATGCGCTCGTAAAGCAATTTCGGCCCGACATTGGCGATCACGCGCGCCGCCGCGATTTCCTCGCCGCCGGCCAGCTTGACCCCGACCGCCTTGCCGGCGTCGACGAGCACCTTGTCGACCGGGCTTTCGAGGCTGATCTCGACCCCCAAGTCGCGGCAGACCTTGGCCATGATCTCGGTGATCCTGCCCATGCCGCCGATGCTGTGGCCCCAGGCGCCCTTCTTGCCGTTCACTTCGCCGAAGACGTGATGAAGAAGGACATAGGCGCTGCCCGGCGTGTCGGGGCTGGCATAATTGCCGACGACCGCGTCGAAGCCGAAGGCGGCCTTGACCGCTTCGCTCTCGAACCAGCTATCCAGCATCGTGCGCGCCGATTTCGTAAACAGGTCGAGCACGTCGCGCTGCTGTTCGAGGCTGAGGGTCGCGAAGCGCCGCCCCTGCCGCGCGCCGTCGATCAGCGTGCGAAAGCCATCACCGATGTTGGGCGGAACCTTCAACGCAAGGTCGCGGAGCAGTTCGGCGACATTTTCGAGCGCGTCATAATATTGCGGCAGCACCTCGGCATCACGGTGGCTGAACTTTCGGAACTCGGCCTGCGTGCGTTCGAGCCCGCCTCCGAGCTTGAGGTAGCCCCCATCTTCCTGCGGCAGGAAATTGCTGATCGGACGTTCGATGACGCGATAGCCATGATCGGCGAGCTTCATGTCGGCGATGACCTTCGGCTGGAGCAGGCTGACCGTGTAGCTCGCGACCGAGTTGCGGAATCCCGGCGCAAACTCCTCGGTCACCGCGGCGCCGCCGACGATGTCGCGCGCCTCGACGATCCGCACCTTCAGCCCCGCCTTGGCGAGATAGAAAGCGCAGACGAGGCCGTTGTGGCCGGCGCCGATAATCAGGGCGTCATAGGCTTTGGTCATGAAAATTCTTTCGCAAGCGGGGATTGGACATGCTGGCGGCCGAAGCCGAGGCCGAGGATACGGCCCGGGATGCGGCGGAGCAGCGGGATGCGGTCGAGCAGGCGAACGGCAAGCGGCACGCGGGTGATTTCGCCGCGAAGCATCGGTTCGATGATATTCTGATGCGCGAAGCGCTGGAGCCCCTGCATCCGCGTCGTCGGTTTCCAGCGGCGTTCCTGGACCTTGACGAGCAGCGGGTCGGGGTTTGCGCCCGCAGCCATCGGTGCGGCGAGGATATTGGCGGTGGCCACGGCATCCTGCACCGCGAGGTTTATGCCCACCCCGCCGACCGGCGACATCGCGTGCGCCGCGTCGCCGATCGCGAGCAGGCCCGGCCGCGACCAGCGCGTGAGGCGATCAAGCGCGACGGTGAGCAGTTTTACGTCGTCGAAGCTGGCGATCGTGTCGATCCCGGCGGAAAGACCAGGGACGAGCGCGGTGACATCGTCGCGGAAGGCGGCGATCCCGCTCGCTTCGATCGCCGGCAAGCCGCCCTTTTCGATAATCCGCGCGCATTGCCAATAATCGCCGCGCGGGATGGCGACGACCATGCCGCGCGCGTCGATGGTGCCGAGCGGCACGTCGGTCGGGGCGTCGGCGGGCATCGGGATACGGAACCACAGCACATCCATCGGCGCGCCAAGATCTTCGAGCGGCAGGTCGGCGGCGTCGCGCAGCACCGAGCGGCGGCCGTCGGCGGCGATGACAAGGCGCGCGGCCAATGTCTCGCCCGTGGTCAGGGTCACGCCGTTCACGCGGCCTGCGGCGTCGAAGGTCGGTCCGGCGGCTTCGGTCGACATGCGCAGGTCGAAGGTCGGATAGGCCTTCCCCTGCCGCGCGATGAAATCGAGCAGGTCCCATTGCGGCATCATCGCGACGTACGGCGCGGCGACGGGCAGGCTTTTGAGCGACGCGATCGTGTAGCGCCCGCCGAGCAGGTCGAGGGTCATCGTGTCGACCTTCGCATGCGGCAGGTTCAGCAGCTGATCGAGCAGCCCGATTTCGTGGAACAGGTCGAGCGTCGAGGGGTGCACCGTGTCGCCGCGGAAATCGCGGAGGAAATCGGCGTGTTTTTCAAGGATGGTGACGGGCACCCCGGCGCGCGCGAGCAGCAGGCCCGCGACCATACCGGCGGGGCCGCCGCCGACGATGATGACTGGATCGCTCATACTCCCCTCCCGCTTGCGGGAGGGGCCGGGGGAGGGCCTGTCCCGCTGACAATCGACCGGGAGGAAACAGGCCCTCCCCTAGCCCCTCCCGCAAGCGGGAGGAGAACTCTTACCGGCTCCACCCCGGCGGCGGCGCTGTCTCAAGCCGCGATTCGGGGATCAGGTCGCGCATCCGCGAACAGAAATGCTTGAGGCACACTTCCTTGTCGCTGAGCGGCCCCATGGTGAAGCTCTTCGACGCCATCCCCTGCTGGACGCGGGTGATGAGCGCGGTGTCCTCGGCATTGACCTGGCGGTTGATGCGCCAGTTCAAATAGCGCGCGGCCTTCATCTCGCGGCGCTCATCGGGAAGGACATAGCTAATCTCGCGGATCAGGCAGGTGGTCGGCCCGGTGGGCAACCATTGCATGAAATCGACCTGGTCGGGATAGATGTCGAAGGCGACGTTCGGCCAGAGCTTGAAATAGAGCCAGTGGCGCTGGTTGGCTTCGGGCAGGTGTGGCACCGGGGGCAGCAGCCGCTGGTACATGCGTTCGGACCAGTTCACCGACGGCCGATCGATCAGATCGCCCCACATGCGGTCGACATTGTCCTCGGCCTCGACACCATAGCTTTTGCCGAACAGGCGCGTGAGGCCGGGGTGCGCGACGGGGATGTGGAGGCCGTCCGAATAATTGTCGCCGACATTCTTCCAGTTCACCTCGCGCGGACGCAGCGTGACGCGGCCGAGCGCACCGAGGGCCTCGAAGCGATAGGGCGCGACCTGCGCCTCATAGGGCGCCATCATTCTCGCCACCGACGGACCGCCGTCATCTTCGAGCCGCACGAACCAGAAGCCGCGCCATTGCTCGAGACCGACGGGAACGAGCCCGGCCCTGCCCTTGTCGAGTGTCGGATAGCTGGCCGAGTCGGGCACGCCGGTCAGCCGGCCGTCGAGTTCGTAGGTCCAGGCATGATAGGGGCAGACGAGCTTTTTCGCGCAGCCCGCCGCGCCGTCGAGCAGCCGCGAGCCGCGATGGCGGCAGACGTTGGTAAAGGCGCGAACGACATGATCGATGCCGCGCACGACAATCACGCTCTCGCCGCAATAATCGATGCTGTGCCAGTCGCCGGCGTTCGGAATGTCGCTGTCGTGACAGACGACCTGCCAGCTCGGGCGGAAGATGCGTTCCATCTCGGCGGCGTGGAAATCGGGATCGCTATATGTCCAGGCGGGCAGCGACCAGCCGTCGAGCGGGTCGCGATCGGGTGCGTGAAGCGGTGCAGTTGCCATGGCTCGTTCCTTGTTATACAAACGTATAACAGTATGCAGCCCGCTCGCCAAGCCTTTACGCGCGAAAGCGCCGATGCCCGCCGGGCGGACCTGATCGAGGCAACCGCGGCGTGCCTCGCCGAACACGGCCTTGCGGGGACGAATGTGCGCGCGATCTGCGCAAAGGCGGGGGTGTCGCCGGGGTTGCTGCGGCATTATTTCGGGGGCATCGACGATCTGGTCGCCGCGACCTATCAGGCGACGAGCGACCGGATGGACGCGATTTTCGCGGGCGCGGTCGAGGATGCGGACCATGATCCGCGCGCGCGGCTGACCGCCTATCTGACCGCAAGTTTCCGCCCGCCGGTAACCGATCCCGATCTGCTCGGCGCGTGGACCGCCTTCTGGGCGCTGGCGCGCAGTGACGCGCGCATGGCGGACATCCACGCGGAAAGTTACGCCGGCTATCGCGCGCGGCTGACCGAGTTGCTGACGGCGTGCGACGCGCGCGAGCCCGAGCGGCTCGCGATCATGCTCACCGCGATGGTCGACGGGCTGTGGCTCGAACTGTCGCTCGACGCCGCGAGCTTCGGCGCCGAAGCGGCGGTCGCTATGGTCGAGCGGGCGGTGGGGGCGTTGTTGCCATAGCTGTGCGCCTGCGAAGGCAGGGGCCCAGCCCCGGCCTTCTTCGCATGCGGCGGTTTATCACATAACCTCAGGTGATAGGCCCCTGCCTTCGCAGGGGCGCGGCCTCATTTCGACAAATCGCGAAGCAGGCTGTCCCAATGCGCGAGCGCGGGGGCAATGGCGTCGACGGGCACGCGCTCGTTGAGGCCGTGGGCGAAGCTGTCGCTTGCTTTCGAGAAGAGACCCGCGACGCCATAGCTCGGCACGCCCTGCGCGCGGAAATGATAGGAGTCGGTGGCGCCCGCGCTCATCGACGGAATGATCGGCAAGCCCGGGGCGCGAGCATGCACCGCCTTCTTCACCGCCGCCATCACGTCGGGCCGCAGGGGCGAAGCATCGCTGGCGCTGGCGTCGGGATCGGTGTTCACCTTGACCGCCGGATCGGCAATCACCTTTTCGAGTTCGGCGCGCACGGTTTCGACCGGCACGCCGGGAAAGATACGGCAGTTGATGTTCGCGGTCGCGCGCTGGGGAAGCGCGTTCTCGGCATGACCGCCCTTGACCAGCGTCGGCACGCAGGTCGTGCCGATCTGGCCGACATATTCCGGTTCGGCGCGAATCTTGGCGATCGCCGCGGCGTCGGCGGGATTGGCGGCGAACGCCCTCAATGCCGCGCCGATCTCGCCGCCGACCTGGTCGGCGACGATCGGCATGCCGACCCTGGTCAGCTCATTCTGCTGCGGCGTGAAGCGATAGGCGCCGACCTTGGCGAGCGCGTTCGACAACTGGACGATCGCGTTGACGGGCGAAGGACGCGAGCTGTGGCCACCCGCGTTGGTGACTTCGAGCGTGAAGTCGGCATAGGTCTTCTCGCCCGCCTGCAGCCCATAATATTGCGGCTTGCCATCCTCCGCGATCAGCCCGCCACCGCCGTCGCCATTCAGCGCGAATTCGGCACCCTTATATTTGGCGGCCAGCGCGCGCGTCGTCGTCATCTGCGTTTCCTCATCGCCCGACAAGAGCAGGATGATCGAACGCTTCGGCTTGAAACCGTCCTTCTTGAGCTGCGCCATCGTCGCGACCATCATCGAAACGTCGAACTTGTTGTCCTCCGACCCGCGACCGAAGATATAGCCATCCTCCTCGACCGGCACGAAGGGATCGCGCGTCCAGTCCTTGGGATCGGCCTCGACGACGTCCATATGGCCGAGCAGCACGATCGGCTTCTGCTTCGTCGTGCCTGCGAGCGTCGCGGCGAAGGTCGCCGTTTCGCCCATCGGGGTGATCTCGATATCGCTGTCGGCATAGCCCGCCGCCTTGAGGACGCTCGCATAATAGGCCGCCAGTTCGGGCACCTTGCCGCGCCCTTCGACGGTCGGGATCGCGATGCTGTCCTTCAATATCTTCTTCGCCGCCTCCGTGTCGGCGGGCTTGGCGTGGACGGGCGCGGCGGCGAGCAGGGCGGCGGCGAGGGCGAGCGGGGCGATGAGGCGGTGCATGGCAGCGGACTATGCCGCGTCGGCCCGGCTTCGCAAGGGGGCATCGGCGCGCGAACCCGACGCGCCGTTCAGCCAGGCAGGATTTGCGCGACGGCGGCGCCGGCGATCCGCGCGCTGGCGAGGAGGCGGGGCAGGTCGTGTCCGGCGCGCGCTTTCGCCGAAAGCCCCAGCATGATCGTGCCGACATAGTCGGTCACGCTGTCGGCGGCTTCCGGATGGCGGACGGCGATATAGTCGCGAATCGCCTGCTCCGCTGCGCCACTCAGTGCCCGCGCGGCCTCGCGCGCGCCCTCGTCATTGCAGCGGGTCCCTTCGAGCACGAGGCATCCGCCAGCGTGGGTGCCGGACGCGTAATGGCGGGCGGCCTCCTCCAGCAAGGCGGCAAGCGCGTCTGAGACCGGGGTATCGGCGCGCAGGATGTCGGCGAGCGGGATCGCCGCGGTTTCGGTCCAATGGTCGAGCACGCGCGCGTAGAGGCCGGCCTTGCTGCCGAAAGCGGCGTAGAGGCTCGGCGGGTTGATACCGAGCGCATCGGTGACGTCGGCGACGCTGACCGCGTCATAGCCGCGCGCGTGAAAGAGGTGCTGCGCCGTCGCGACCGCCGCGTCGGGATCGAAGCGGCGCGGACGTCCACGGGCACGGGCACGGGATTTATTTGTAGTCACTATTACAAAATACCTTGACGTTGGCCTTGGGAGTTTTATGTAGTGCTCCCTACATTAATAAGCAAGGAGTCTTCCTGTGTCTGCATTCCAAGGAAAATCCGTTCTCGTCCTCGGCGGCAGCCGGGGCATCGGCGCGGCGATCGTGCGCCGCTTCGCCGCCGACGGCGCGAACGTCGTCTTCACTTACAACGGTTCGCGCGAGGCAGCCGAAACGCTGGCGGCCGAGACCGGGACGAGTGCGGTGCCGACGGACAGCGCCGATCGCGACGCGGTGATCGCGCGGGTGCGCGAGAGCGGCGCGCTCGACATATTGGTCGTGAACGCGGGCTACGCGATTTTCGGCGACGCGCTGGAACAGGATCCCGACGCCATCGACCGGCTGTTCCGCGTTAACGTCCACGCGCCCTACCATGCGTCGGTCGAGGCGGCGCGGCACATGCCCGACGGCGGGCGGATCATCGTGATCGGGTCGGTCAACGGCGACCGTATGCCCGTCCCCGGCATGGCCTCCTATGCGCTGAGCAAATCGGCGCTGCAGGGCATGGCGCGCGGACTGGCGCGCGATTTCGGGCCGCGCGGGATCACGATCAATGTCGTGCAACCGGGGCCGATCGATACCGATGCGAACCCGGAGGACGGCCCGATGCGCGAACTGATGCACGGCTTCATGGCGATCAAGCGCCACGGGCGGCCCGAAGAGGTCGCGGGCATGGTCGCCTGGCTGGCGGGCCCCGAAGCGGGCTTCGTCACCGGCGCGATGCACACGATCGACGGGGCGTTCGGCGCCTGATGCGGCTGGGGCGGCGCCCCCCGCCCCCCCCCCAAGGGGGAGAGCGGCGGGATTCGACCGGAGTTAGCCGTACCCCGGCGAAAGCCGGGGTCCAGAATTCCCGCGCTGGCGTTGCGCTTTTACGCACTGGGCCCCGACATTCGCCGGGGTGCACAAGGGTCAGCTCCCCACCCCAAAGCCGGCGTCGTCGCGGCTAACGCCGCGCGGCGAAGAAGTCCCTCAGCAGCGCCGCCGCCTCGGCTTCGCCGATGCCGTCGTAGATTTCGGGGCGATGGTGGATCGTGGGCTGCGCGAAGGTCCGCGGACCGTGGACGACCGCTCCGCCCTTCGGGTCGTCGGCGCCATAATAGAGCCGCGCGATTCGCGCATGCGCGATCGCGCCCGCGCACATCGCGCAGGGTTCGAGCGTGACATAGAGATCGCACCCGTCGAGCCGTTCGTTGCCGAGCTTCGCCGCCGCGATGCGAATCGCGACGATTTCGGCGTGCGCGGTCGGATCGTGTGATTCGCGCGGGCGGTTGTGGCCCTCGGCGATGATCTCGCCATCCTTGACGATCACCGCGCCGACGGGCACTTCGCCCCATTCGGCGGCGATACGGGCGAGATCGAGCGCGCGGCGCATCGGTTCGGGCAACGGAAAACGGGACATGTTCCCCCGCTAATCGCTTGACGAATCTCCGGCAAGCCGATAAGCGCGCGCCTTTCCCGGCTCACTCCGGTTCTGCATTGCCCGTTTCTCGGGAAGTGCCCGGACGCCGATCCGAAATTTTTTGACGAGGACGAAGACGATGTCGCGCATCTGCGAACTGACCGGCAAGGGCCGCCAGGTTGGCCACAATGTCAGCCACGCCAACAACAAGACCAAGCGCACCTTCCTGCCCAACCTGCAGAATGTGACGCTGCTGTCGGACGCCCTCGGCAAGGGCGTAAAGCTGCGCGTGTCGACCCACGGCCTGCGCACGGTCGAGCATAATGGCGGCCTCGACAACTGGCTGCTCAAGGCCGGCGACGACCAGCTGTCGGCTTCGGCGCGCAAGGTGAAGAAGGAAGTCGCGAAGAAGCTGGCCGAAAAGGCCGCTTAGGCGCTTTGATCCGGCGCGGTTCCGGCCGGAACCGTCTCGGGGCACCAAGAACGCAATCAGGCCGCCGGGTTACTGCGCGGCCTTTTTGCTGTCCGGCATCCTTTTCGGCGGAAGGTCCACCAATTCGAACTGCAGCAGCAGGCTGCGCTGCCAGACGTTGAAATTATCGTCGGCGACGAGCCAGAGAAAGGTGCGGCCACCTTCGACCGACACGGCCGCGCCCTCATAATTTTCGGCGAGCGGCCAGGGCACGCGGCCGATTGTCCGCGCGCGAAGGACGGCGTCTTCCTGGATATCGGCGGGATCGGCGATTGCGATGATCGTCGTGAACACCGGATCGAACCCAAGCCGCCGATGGACGAGCAGGATGCGCCCGTCGGGCAGCGGCGCGGCATCGCTGACCAGGCCGCGCCCGTCCGACGCGTAGAAGAAGCGAAAGGGCTTCGGCCCCGGCGCCGCCGGATCGCCGGTAAAGACCAGCGCCTCGCGCCCGCGCGGATCGTCGTCGGCGTCCTCCGAAAAGACGAGCGTGCGCCCGTCGGCGAGCCGCACCATCGCTTCCGGCCCGCTGTTCGTGGGCCAGCGCGGCGGGGGGAGCTTGCGGCGCGCCTCGATGACCGCAAGGCCGCGATCGAGCCGCCAGATCTGGTTGATCCCTTCTAGCGCGATCCAGCTCTTTCCGCTGGCGCGATCGACGAACATCGCTTCGGCATCGACCGTCGATTTGCGCGCCGGGCGCCCGTCGGGGGTAGGAAGCGCGCGAATCCGGACGTCGGAAACCGCGCCGCGCGAACCGAGCGTGAACCGCGTCCAATAGCCATTGTCGCCGATCAGCTGGAAACCGCCCACCCCTCTCTCAGCCCCCGTCCGCGCGAGCGCAGAGAAGCCACCGAAGCGGCTGTGCGGGCTGACGAGGTGCCATCCGCGCACGAAGCGCATCGTGCCGCCCGCTTCCGCCGTGAAGCGTAGCGGGCGCGCGGCGGCGCTCTCGGTCAAGTCGACGCGCGGAAAGCGCAGGACGGTTCCGGGCATCGGCCCGAGCGCGGCGAAGGCCAGGGCGGCGTAAAGGAGGCGGCGCATCGCGGCGGGTTAGGGTGCCCGCATGGGAAAGGGAAGCGTTTCGGCGCGGAAAGCTGAACAACAGCCAACAATGATGTTCAGGCTTGGCTCAATGCGAATCGGGCAAAACCCCTTCATCGACCACAGCCCCAAAGGGCCAAACGACGAAAGAAGGAGAACGACGATGAAAAAGATGGTGACCCTCTCGATCGCCGCCCTGATGTCCACCGCGACGCTGGGCCTGGCAGCACCCGCCGCGGCGCAGAACGGCTATTACGACCGCGACGGCTATTCGAGCTATTACAGCGGTTATGACCGCGACGACCGTCGCTATGACCGCCGCGATTATCGCCGCGACAACCGCCGCGATTACCGCAACAACCGCAATTATTACCGCGGCGATCGTCGCAACTATCGCCAGTGCGACAAGGGCACCGGCGGGACGATCATCGGCGCGATCGCCGGCGGCCTAGCCGGTCATGAAATCGCCGGTCGCGGCGACCGCACGGTCGGCACGATCATCGGCGGCGCCGTCGGCGCCATCGCCGGCCGCGCGATCGACAAGGGGAACGACGGCTGCCGTTAAGAGGCAGGCCCGACCCCCAATAACTTCCTCTCCCACTTCCCCCGTCCGGCCCCGTGCCGGGCGGGGTTTTCCTTGTTCCCCGGCACCTGGACGGGGCCTTGCCATAATCGCGGGGGGAGCCTAGGTTCTGCGCCAAGTGCACGTTCGCGGTTTTGCGGACGCGTGAGCAGACAGGTAATAATAGCCATGCGGCAAATGGCAGCGCCATCGCGGCGACCGCCGCGGCCCGGCCCGGCGGCAAAAGGACGAAAAGCGGGCGGCGAATCGCGCCCCGTGCCGATCACGCGGTCGCGCAGCTATGCCGCGATCGACCTTGGCACCAACAATTGCAGACTCCTGATCGCGCGCCCGCAAAATGGCGAGCTCGTCGTCATCGACGCTTTTTCGCGCATCGTCCGGCTGGGCGAAGGTTTGCACGGCAGCGGCCGGATCAGCGACGCGGCGATGGACCGCACCGTCGCCGCGCTGGCGATCTGCGCCGACAAGCTGCGCCGCCGCCATGTCTCGCTGTCGCGCGCGGTGGCGACCGAGGCGTGCCGCCGCGCGAGCAACGGCGAAGAGCTGGCCGAACGCGTCCGCCGCGAGACGGGGATCGTCCTCGACATCATTTCGGCCGCCGAGGAAGCCCGGCTCGCGGTGCTGGGCTGCCACAATCTGATGGAGCCCGGCGAAGGCCCGGCGCTGATCTTCGACATCGGCGGCGGATCGACCGAGTTGATGCACGTCGATGTGTCCGACCATGACGTGCAGATCCACGACTGGATCAGCGTGCCGTGGGGCGTCGTGTCGCTGACCGAGCACGCCCCCCTGCCCGACGACAGCCTGGCGGGGCGCCAGGCGGCCTATGCGCATATGCGCGAGGTGACGCGCGAAGCCTTTGCCGGATTTGCGGCGCGCGCCGAACGCTTCACCGGCCAGCCGCTGCGCCTGCTCGGCACCAGCGGCACCGTGACGACGCTCGCGAGCGTCTTCCTGAACCTGCCGCGCTACGACCGGCGCGCGGTCGATGGCCTTGTCGTTCCCGCCGACGCGATGCGCGACATCAGCCGCCGCCTTGCCGACGCGAGCATCGCCGACCGCGCCGAAATCGCCTGCATCGGCCGCGAGCGCGCCGATCTGGTCGTCGCCGGCTGCGCGATCCTCGAAAGCATCATCGACCTGTGGCCCGCCGCGCGCGTCGGCGTCGCTGACCGCGGTATCCGCGAAGGCATTTTACGCTGTCTCGCGATGCAGGGGCGCGACATTCCCGTCACGCGCCGCGAGTATCGCAAATGAGCGGCGGAAAGGGGGGCGCCAAGGGATCGGGGGGGCGCGGTGGCCTGCACGTCCGCGTGAAGACCGCAAAGCGGCGCAGCGTGTCGTCGACGCGCTGGCTGCAACGCCAGCTCAACGATCCCTATGTGCGCCGCGCGCAGGCCGAAGGCTATCGCTCGCGCGCCGCGTACAAGCTGATCGAACTCGACGAGAAATTCGGCTTCCTCAAGAAATCGCGCGCGGTCGTCGACCTGGGCATCACGCCCGGCGGCTGGTCGCAGGTCGTGCGCAAGGCGAACCCGCGCGCGCGCGTCGCCGGGATCGACCTGCTCCATTGCGAGCCGATCGAAGGGGTCGAAATCCTCGAGATGGATTTCATGGACGATGCCGCCCCCGATGCGCTGATCGAGGCGCTCGGCTCCGCCCCCGACCTCGTGATTTCGGATATGGCGGCGAACACCGTCGGCCACCCGCAGACCGACCATCTGCGCACGATCGGCCTCGCCGAGACCGCCGCCGATTTCGCGGTGCAGAATTTGCTGCCCGGCGGCGTTTTCGTGGCGAAAGTGTTCGCGGGCGGCGCCGATCGCGAATTGTTGACTTTACTAAAGCGACACTTTTCAACGGTAAAGCACGCCAAGCCGCCCGCGAGCCGCAAGGGGTCGCCCGAACTTTATGTCATCGCCCAGGGGTTCAAGGGGCGCAGCGATGCCACGGAGACCGAGACGGATTAATCGGGGAATGGGTCGAACCGGGGGGAGAATTTTGATGGGCAAGACGAGGCAGTCGGTGGCGGCTGTAACGCTGGCGGCGCTGATGCTGGCATCGTGCGGCGGCGGCGACGGCGGGACATTGGGTAGCAATCCGGTCACGGTCACCCCGACGCCCAGCCCCACGCCGACCCCGACGCCGAATTGTGCGCTCGCCTCGCGCCAGAGCTTTGCCAAGGCAGTGATCGACGAATGGTATCTGTTCCCGGGCGACGTCGCGAGCGGCGTCAATCCCGGCAGCTACAGCGACGTCCAATCCTATATCGACGCGCTGGTTGCCCCAGCGCGGGCGCTGAACAAGGACCGTTTCTTCACCTACATCACCTCGATCGCCGAGGAGAACGCCTTCTTTTCCAGCGGATCGAGCGCGGGGTTCGGCGTGCTCATGGCCTATGACGCGGCGGGTCAGCGCGTCGTCATCGCCGAAGCCTATGAGGGCGCGCCGGCCTTTGCTGCGGGGATCGACCGCGGCACCGCGATCGTCGGGATCGGCACCAACAGCGGCAATGTGCGGAGCGTTGCGAGCATCGTCGCCGCCGAAGGGACGGCGGGACTGGCCGATGCGCTCGGCCCGAACGATCCGGGGGTGAGCCGCGTGCTGCGCATCACCGACGCGGCCGGCACGCGCGACGTCACCGTCGCCAAGGCCGATTATTCGCTCGACCCGGTTTCGGACCGCTATGGCGCCAAGGTCATCACCGAGGGCGGGCGGAGCTATGGCTATCTCAACCTGCGCAGCTTCATCTCGTCGGCCGACGGCCAGCTGACCAATGCCTTCGCCGATTTCCGCGCGCAGGGCGTCACCGACATCATCATCGATTTCCGCTATAATGGCGGCGGTCTGGTTTCGACGGCCAATCTTATGGGCGACCTGATGGGCGCGGGGCGCGCCGGCCAGCTCTTTTCGCAGACGCGCTTTCGCAGCAGTAAGTCGAGCGAGGACGACGAGCATCGCTTCGCGCCGGTCGCGCAATCGATCGCGCCGACGCGCATCGCCTTCATCGGAACCGGATCGACCGCCTCGGCCAGCGAGCTGGTGATCAATTCGATGCTGCCCTATCTCGGCGCCGACATGACGCTCGTCGGCAGCAACACCTATGGCAAGCCGGTCGGCCAGATCGCGCTCGACAAGGCCGAATGCGACGACCGCATGCGCGTGGTCGCATTCGCCACGGGCAATGCCGCAGGACAGAGCGATTATTATGACGGGCTCGCACCGAAGATCGCGAACAGCTGCGCCGCGAACGATGATCTGACGCTCCCGCTCGGCGACCCGCGCGAGGCGTCGATCCGCGCCGCGATCGACTTCCTCGCCGGCAACGCCTGCCCGACCCGGATCGCCGATGCGAGTGCCGGCGCGGCGGCGCGCAGCAGCCGGATGCTGGTGCCCGCGGCCCCCGCGATGCTGGTGCCCGAGCGCCCGAGCGCGGCGCAGCGGGAATTGCCAGGGCTGTTCTGACCGATCGCGCGCTCCCGTCGCGGCGATTGACCGCGGCCGCCAAAACCGGCTAACGGCCGCGGCAAGCGACAGGTTCCTCGGCGACGGGGACTAAGAGGGAACGGGAAAACCCCGGCTGCCCCTGCAACTGTACGCGGCGAGCCATCGGCCACATGCCATTGGGACTTTCAGTCCCGAGAAGGCGGCCGACCGGCGCTGACCCGCAAGCCAGGAGACCTGCCCGTCGCCGTCGTCTTTCGACCGGACAGGGTGTGCCGGGCGGACGGGGGTGAACCCGCATGACGACAAGCTTGGCCGCGTTCGCGCGCGGGCTCGATGTCGTGCGTCCCCAAAGGACAACCCATCGAGCCCGCGCGCGCGGGCGGCATTGTCGATGGGTTGATTATATGTTCAAATTTATTTTCCGAAGTTCGATCTGCCTTGCCGCCGTCGCGGCCTCCTCCGCCGCGGCCGCCGAGGACGCACCCTCCGCACACGCCGTCGCCGCCGACGGCGACAGCATCATCGTCACCGCGACGCGCGCGCCGCTGGCGCTCGACGAAGTGCCGTCGTCGATAACCGTGCTCGACAAGGAAGCGATCGACCGCGCGCAGGATATCGGCGTCACCGAATTGCTGCTCCGCACGCCGGGTATCAGCATCTCGCGCAACGGCGGCTATGGCACGTCGACCTCGCTGCGCATCCGCGGCGCCGAGTCCGAGCATAGCGTCGTCGTCATCGACGGGGTGAAGCTCAACGATCCATCATCGACCGGCGGCGGCTTCAACTTCACCAATTTGCTGGCGGGCGATATTTCGCGGATCGAGGTGCTGCGCGGGCCACAGTCGATCCTATGGGGCAGCCAGGCGATCGGCGGGGTCGTCAATATCGTCACCGCCTCGCCCGAAAAGGCGCTCGAAGGCAGCTTCGACCTCGAGGCTGGGTCGCGCCAGACCGTCAGCGCGCGCGCCGCGGTCGGCGGGCGAACGGGGCCACTCAGCTGGCGCCTCGGCGGCCAGCGTTTCACCACCGACGGCATTTCGTCGCACGCCGAGGCGTTCGGCGGCACCGAGCGCGACGGCTATCGCAACAGCAATGTCTCGGGCCGCGCCGAACTGGCGCTCGCCGACAATGTCAGCGCCGAAGTGCACGGCACTTATTCGAGCGGCCGGGTCGAATTCGACGGCTTCAACACCGATAGCAACGACTATGGGCTGAACAAGGAATTCGTCGGCTATGCGGGGCTGAATTTCGACCTTGCCGGCGGGCGATTCCGCAACCGGATCGCTTTTGCCTATACCGACACGAACCGCGACAATTTCAACCCTGACCGCGCGCGGCCGCGCAGTTTCGAGGCCGACGGCGCGAACAAGCGCTGGGAATATCAGGGTAGCTTCGACGTCAGCGCCCGCATCACCGCGATTTTCGGGGTCGAAAACGAACGCTCGGACTTTCGCAGCCGCTCGCCCTCGGCATCGCTTGGAACCCCGCTCCCCGATTTCGTGCGCGGCAAGGCCGAGATCACGAGCGTCTATGGCCAGCTCGGCGTCGAGCCGGTTGACGGGCTGACGCTCAACGGCGGCGTCCGTTACGACGATCATGATCGCTACGGCGGGCAGACGCTGTTCGCGGCGGGTGGCGTGTGGCGCCTTTCGACGGGCACGGTGCTGCGCGCGAGCTATGGCGAGGGGTTCAAGGCGCCGGGGCTTTACCAGCTGTTCAGCGAATATGGGAATGTCGGGCTCGACCCCGAGGAAGCGCACGGCTGGGAAGCCGGGATCGAACAGCATCTTCTGGGCCGCAAACTCGTCGTCGGCGCGACCTGGTTCGATCGCACGACGACGAACCAGATCATCTACAATGGCTGTTCGACGCCCTCGACCGATCCGCTCTGCACGGTTCCCGGCATCAACCCGCCCACCCCGCGCTTCGGATATTATCTCAACGTCGCGCGCAGCGAAGCGCATGGCGTCGAAGGCTCCGCGGCGCTCACCCTCGGCGCGCTGACGGTGGACGGCAATTATAGCTGGATCGCCTCCGAGGATCGTTCGGCGGGCGCCAATTTCGGCAATTGGCTGCCGCGCCGCCCGCGCAATACCGCCAATGCATCGGCAAGTTATGGCTTCGGCTTCGGGCTCGAACTCGGCGCGGCGTTGCGCTGGTCGGGCAAGAGCTATGACAATGCGAGCAACGCCCAGCGGCTGGGTGGCTATACGCTCGTCGACCTGCGCGCAGAAGTTGCACTGTCCGACGCGGTGAAGCTGTTCGCGCGTGCCGAAAATATCTTCGCCGAGCATTATATGACGGCCTACCGCTATGGCTCGCTCGGCCGCAGCATCTATGCCGGCATAAGGGGGCGTTTCTGATGCTGACACGCGTCGATCCCGGGCCCGCGGTGGTGGTGTGCAATAGCTGCCGCCACAGCCGCGCGGCCCAAGTCGATGCCGAAGGCGTGCGTGGCGGCGCGCGGCTGGTCGCGGCGCTGAAGCGTCTCAAGCTCGCCGAGCCGCGCTACGCCGGGATCGCGGTGCAGGACATGGCATGCCTCTTTGCCTGCCAGGATCATTGCACCGTCCATCTGCGCGCGCCGGGCAAGATCGGCTATGTGCTTGGGCGGTTCGGCGGCGACGAGGCCTCAGCGCGCGCGATTCTCGACTATGCCGTCCATTATGCGGCGAGCGCGCATGGTCGCGTCGCCTATTCGCTGTGGCCCGAGGGCGTCAAAGGCCATTTCATCGCTCGGACACCACCACCGGGATTTGTTGGCGAATGACCTGTTTTCTGTCGATCGAAGCCTTCGAGGCCGCTCTCGCCGAGCTGCGCGACCCCGATGCCCATGCCGCCGCCGATGCACGCGTGCGGCAGGCCGAGCTGACCAAACCCGCCGGATCGCTCGGGCGGCTCGAGGATCTGGCGATCTTCTTCGCCGGCTGGCAGGGCCGCGCGCGGCCACGGATCGCGCGCGCGCGCGCCGCGATCTTCGCGAGCAATCACGGCGTCACCATCCACGGCGTCAGCGCCTTTCCGCCGAGCGTGACCGCGCAGATGGTCGCCAATTTCGCGAACGGGGGCGCAGCGATCAACGCCTTGTCGGAGGCGGCGGGGGTCGAGCTGACGGTGGTCGCGCTCGACCTCGAGCGGCCGACCGCCGATTTCACGAACGCCCCCGCGATGGCCGAGGCCGAATGCCTCGACGCGCTGAACCGCGGCGCGGCGGTGGTCGAGGCCGATCTCGACCTGATCCTGCTCGGCGAGATGGGTATCGGCAATTCGACCGCCGCCGCCGCGCTCTGCGCGCGCAGCTTTGCCGGCGGCGTGACGGGATGGGTCGGCCCGGGGACCGGGGTCGACGGCCACGGCGTCGCGCGCAAGATCGAGGTGATTGAACGCGCACTCGCCTTCCATGGCGCTGCGCCGCGCTCGGCTTTCGAAACGCTGCGCCGCGTCGGCGGGCGCGAGATCGCGGCAATCGCGGGCGCCATCGTGCGCGCGCGCCAGCTGGGCGTTCCGGTGCTGCTCGACGGCTTTATCTGCACATCGGCAATCGCGCCGCTGGCGGCGGAGAATCCCGCGATCGTCGGCCATTGCATCGCGGGCCATTGCTCGGCGGAGCCGGGGCACAAGCGGCTGCTGGCATTGCTCGGACTCGACCCTTTGCTGTCGCTCGATATGCGGCTCGGCGAAGGCAGCGGCGCGGCGGTCGCGGCCAATATCGTCCGCAGCGCGCTCGCGGCGCACGACCGGATGGCGACCTTTGCCGAGGCGCAGGTTTCGGCGTCGCTGTGAGCGGCTTCGCGCTTCATTTGCTGCGCCACGGCGCGCCCGAAACGCCGGGGCTGCTGATGGGGCGCACCGACGGCTCGCCGACCGCGGCAGGCATCGCCGCTTGCGCCGCGCAAGCCGGAGGCCTCGGCATCGAACGCCTGATCGCGTCCGACCTTCGCCGCAGCCGCGACGCCGGCGAAGTCATCGGCGACGCGATCGGCGTGCCGCTCGCGATCGATCCGCGCTGGCGTGAACTCGATTTCGGCGACTGGGACGGCGGGCCAGCCAGCGCGGTCGACGCGCAGGCGCTCGGCCGTTTCTGGGACGATCCCGACACCAACCCGCCGCCGGGCGGCGAACGCTGGTCGGCGCTGGTTGCGCGGGTGTCCGCGGCAATAGCGGATCTGTCTCCGGTCCCGACGCTGGTCGTCACCCACGGCGGGGCGATGCGCGCGGCGCTGCACCATCTTTGCGGATTCGACCAGCGCCAGCTCTGGGCCTTCGACCTCCCCTATGCGGCACTGCTTTCGCTCCGCGTCTGGCCGGGTGAGCGGCGAAGTGCACAGATTGCAGGGCTTTACCCATGAAAGGGCTGATTATCGCGATCCAGTTCCTGACGCGGCTGCCGACCCCGCGCGTCGCGGTGTCGAGCGACGAATTCGCGGCGTCGATGCGCTGGTTTCCCGCTGTCGGGCTGATCGTCGGTTTTCTCGTCGCCGGCGCGGGTTGGACCGGGGCGCGGATCGATCCATGGACCGGCGCGCTTGCGGCGCTGGTCGTATGGGGCGCCGTCACCGGCGCGCTGCACCTCGACGGGCTGGGTGACATCGCCGACGCGAGCGGTGCGGCGCACAAGCACCGCGACCGGCTGCTCGCGGTGCTGGGCGACCCGCATGCCGGGAGCTTCGCGGTGGTCGCGATCGCCCTGCAATTGATCGCCAAGCTGGTGCTGCTCCACGCATTGCTTGAGCGCGAGGCGTTCGTCGCCATCGCGCTCGTGCCTTTCGCGGCGCGGATCGGCCCGCTGATATGGTCGCGCGTGCTGCCCGACCTGCACGCGGGGCTCGGCTCGCGCTTCCGCAATGTGGTGCGTCCGGCCGATTTGCTGAT
This sequence comes from Sphingopyxis sp. JAI108, assembly GCF_013410105.1. Taxonomy (GTDB): domain Bacteria; phylum Pseudomonadota; class Alphaproteobacteria; order Sphingomonadales; family Sphingomonadaceae; genus Sphingopyxis; species Sphingopyxis chilensis. The sequence continues at coordinate 373,966 of NZ_JACCCJ010000002.1, read as the reverse complement.
CTGGGCCCTGCTGCTCGTCGCGGCGGCGTGGGTATCGCCGTCGCTGCTCGCCGCGCCGCTCGTCTTCCTTTTCTGGGGCTGGTGGCTGATGCGCCGGATCGGCGGGATTTCGGGCGACGGGCATGGCGCGGGCATCGAGATCGGCGAAAGCCTGCTCCTCGCAGCCGCGCTGGTGCTGGCGCATTTCGCATGAACGATCGGTGGATCTGGCATGGCGGGGGCATCGAAGCCGCGAAGCGCCATTTCGGCGAAGGCGACTGGATCGACCTGTCGACGGGTCTCAACCCGCATCCCTGGCCAGGCGCCGCGAGCATGGTGTTCGACTGGCGGCGATTGCCCGAGCCCGAGGCCCTCGCACAGCTCGAAGCCAACGCCGCCGCCTGTTTCGGGGTCGATCCGCGTTACGTCTGCGCAGTGCCGGGCAGCGAGATCGGGTTGCGCCTTGTCGGCGCGCTGATCGGGGGCGCCGCACGCCATGTCGTTCCCGGATATCGCACGCATGGTGAGATGATTCCGGACAGCATAGCGACCGACCGCGACGACGCGCCGGGCGCCGCAGGGCATTTGATCCTCGCCAACCCCAACAATCCCGACGGGCGCACCATCGCCGCCGAAGCGATCCGCGAATTGCTCGACCCCCGCGACGGCTGGCTGCTCGTCGATGAGGCCTTTGCCGACGCCGACCCGGCGCAGAGCGTCGCGGCGGCGGTCGATGACGCGCAAAGGCTGATCGTCTTTCGATCGTTCGGCAAATTCTTCGGCCTTGCGGGGGTGCGGCTCGGTTTCGTCCTCGCCCCGCAGGTGATCGTCGCGGCGCTGCGAGCGCGGCTCGGCGCATGGCCCTTGTCCCAAGCGGCCATCGCGATGGGCACCGCCGCCTATGTCGATTCCGGGTGGATCGCCGCGACGCGGCGTCGCCTCCCCGATGACGCTGCGGCGCTCGATGCGATGCTGGCGCGACATGGTTATCGCCCGGCGGGCGCCTGTCCCCTCTTCCGCCTGATCGAGGCCGACGACGCGCGCGCCCTGTTCGAGCATCTCGCCCGGCGCGCGATCCTCACCCGCCCCTTTGCCGAGCAGCCGCGCTGGCTGCGTCTCGGCCTGCCCGCCGACGCCGCGGCGCTCGCGCGGCTCGACGCCGCGCTTGGCCGTGGCTGAGCCCGTCGCGCTCACCGCGCTCGCGCTCGACGCGGCGCTCGGCTGGCCGCGCGCGCTCTATCGACGCGTCGGCCATCCGGTCGGGCTGTTCGCGCGGATCATCGCCGGCTGCGAGGCGCGGTGGAACCGGGCCGAATATGGCTTTGCCAGGCGGCGCGCGCTGGGTGCTTTGGCGCTTGGCTTGCTGTTGTTCGGCACGGGCGGCGCCGGCCTCGCAGTCCAGACGCTGCTGCTCGCGCGCTTCGGGGCATGGGGCTGGATTACCGTCGCGATCCTCGTTTGGCCGGCGCTTGCGCAGCGCAGTCTGTTCGATCATGTCCGCGCGGTCGGCGAGCGGATCGATGCCGGCGACCTGCCCGGTGCCCGCGCGGCCGTCGGGATGATCGTCGGCCGCGACACCGCCGCGCTGGGCGAAGCCGGGGTCGCGCGCGCCGCGATCGAAAGCCTTGCCGAAAGCTTTTGCGACGGGGTCGCCGCGCCGCTTTTCTGGCTGCTGATCTTCGGCCTGCCGGGCGTATGGGCGTATAAGGCGGCGAACACCGCAGACAGCCTGATCGGCCATCGCGAGGACCGCTGGCGCGCCTTCGGCTGGGCGGCGGCCCGCACGGACGATCTCGCGAACTGGATTCCCGCGCGGCTGTCGGGGCTGCTTCTGTGTATCGTCGGCGGCGGATGGCGCATCATGTGGCGCGACGCGCGCAATCACGCCTCGCCCAACGCGGGCTGGCCCGAAGCGGCGATGGCGGGCGCGTTGGGGCTTCGGCTGGCGGGCCCGGTCGCCTATGACGGGGTGATGCACGACAAGCCATGGATCGGCGATGGGGCCAGCGACGCAGGCGGCGGTGATATCGACCGCGCGCTCGCCGTCTATTTGCGCGCCTGCCTGCTCCTGTGGCTGAGCGCGGGGGGCGCGGCATGGCTGCGCTGATGCTGCAGGGTACGGGGTCCGATGTCGGCAAGTCGGTGCTCGTCGCGGCGCTGTGCCGCTGTCTGACCAATCGCGACCTTCGCGTACTTCCATTCAAACCGCAGAATATGTCGAACAATGCCGCGGTCACCGCCGACGGCGGTGAGATCGGGCGCGCGCAGGCGCTGCAGGCGCTGGCGTGCCGCGCGGAGCCGCACAGCGACATGAACCCCGTGCTGCTGAAGCCGCAGGCCGACCGCACGTCGCAACTGATCGTCCACGGACGGGTGCGCGGCACATTGGGCAGCGGCAATTTCCGCGAGGCGCGGGGCGCGCTGATGGCCGAGGTGCTCGAAAGCCATGACAGGCTGCGGCGCCAGTGCGACATTATCATCGTCGAAGGCGCCGGATCGCCGGCCGAGATCAACCTGCGCGCGGGCGACATCGCCAACATGGGCTTCGCGCGCGCCGCGAACGTGCCCGTCGTGCTGATCGGCGATATCGACCGCGGCGGCGTAATCGCGTCGGTCGTCGGGACGCGCGCGGTGATCGAGCCCGACGACGCAGCGATGATCCGCGGTTTTCTGATCAACAAGTTCCGCGGCGACCCCGCGCTGTTCGAGGACGGCTATCGCGCGATCGAGCGGCGGAGCGGCTGGCCGGGGCTGGGCGTCATTCCCTGGCTGAGCGCGGCGGCGCGCTTGCCAAGCGAGGACGCGGTGATCCTCGACCGCGCCGCCGACCCGCAGGAGGGGCGCAAGCTGATCGCCTGCCCGATCCTGCCGCGCATATCGAATTTCGACGATCTCGATCCGCTGAAGCTCGAACCCGGAGTCGAGGTCGTGATGGTGCCGCCGGGGCGGCCGATTCCCGCCGAGGCGGCAATGATCGTGCTGCCGGGATCGAAAGCGACGATCGCCGACCTCGCCGCGCTGCGCGCCGAGGGCTGGGATATCGACATCCGGGCGCACCACCGGCGCGGCGGGCTGATCGTCGGACTGTGCGGCGGATATCAGATGCTCGGGCGCCGGATCGCCGATCCGCTGGGGATCGAAGGCGCACCTGCCGAGGTCGAGGGGCTGGGCCTGCTCGATGTCGAAACGACACTCTCGCCCGCGAAAATATTGCGCCGCGTGCGCGGCACCGCATTGGGTGCGCCGGTGGAAGGCTATGAAATGCACATGGGCGAAACGCGCGGCCCCGGTGCGGCGCGGCGCATGGCGATGCTCGAGGATGGCGCAGAGGACGGCGCGATCGATCCAGCGGGCCGCGTGATCGGCTCCTATCTGCATGGCCTGTTCGCGTCGGCCGACCTGCGCCGCGCGCTACTCGCGCGGATCGATGTCACGGCAAGCGGACGCGATTATGCCGCCGATGTCGACACCGCGCTCGACGATATCGCCGCCGAGTTCGCGCGCTACGCCGATGTTGACGCGATGCTGCGGATCGCGGGGATCGGCGGATGAGCGAGCCGTCGCTGTTCGTGCTCGGCGGCGCGCGGTCGGGCAAGAGCCGCTATGCGCAGGCGCGCGCCGAGGCGGCCGGGGCGAACCCCGTCTTCGTCGCGACCGCCGAAGCCTTCGACGACGAGATGCGCGAGCGCATCGCGCGCCATCGCGCCGACCGCGATATGCGCTGGACGACGGTCGAGGCGCCGCGCGAACTGCCCGCCGCAATCGATGCCATGAATGGAGAAGGAGCCGTCGTGCTCGTCGACTGCCTGACGCTCTGGGTGTCGAACCTGCTGCTCGCCGACGCAAATATCGCGCGCGCCGGGCAGCAATTATGCGATGCGATCGGCCGTTTCGAGGGCACGCTGATCCTCGTCGCCAACGAGGTCGGCCTCGGCATCGTGCCCGACAACGCACTGGCGCGGGCGTTTCGCGACGCGGCCGGGCAGCTCAACCAGTCGGTCGCCGCCACCGCGGCGGAAGTCGTGCTGGTCACCGCCAGCCTCCCGCTCACGCTCAAACCGCGGCATTAGTCTCTACGCTGCGCCAATCATGGTGAACGCACTGTTTACCATGACCATGAAGCAGATTCTCACTTCGCCCCGGCAAAGCGGGCGGCATGAGCAAGTCTGCCCATCCTGTCTACGGCGAGTCGCGGTGGCTTCCTGTCGCCATCGTGATGGCGGCCGCGGCGATGACGCCAACCGCCGTCCATGCATCGCCCAAGCTGCTCAACGTGAAGACGTTGGCGGGCGGCAAGGCGGCGTGCAGCGTCGCCGCGAGCCATGCGGGGACGCAGGCTCCCGCCGATATTTCGCGCGCCATATTGGGCGGCGCGCCGAGCGCGCTCGACCGTATCCGGGCGGAGCAGGGAGCGGAAACGACCGCCGTGCCGGTTACCGCGGGCCTCGCCGGGACGCCCGTCCAGCGGGCGCTCGAACCCGCAAGTCAGCGCCCTATTTCCTTCGCGCTTCCCGCCACCGGCTGCAGCGCCCCCTCTATCCTTCCCTCCTTGGCCGAAGCCGACGCGGCGTCCGAACTCGGCACGCGCGCGATCCCCGTCAGGCGCACGCGCTTCGACGCCCGCTGGAACCGCGTCCGCCGCGCCGCGCCCGCGGCGCTGATGCAGGGCAAGCTTCGCAGCGCCAACGCCTCGCCGGGCCTCGCCGAGCCCGAGTTGCTCGCGCGCGTCAACCAGTGGGTCAACCGCGAGATCGCCTATGTCGGCGACGACCGCAATTACCGCCAGCGCGATTTCTGGGCGACCGCCGAGCAAACGATCGCGCGCGGCAAGGGCGACTGCGAGGATTTCGCGATCCTGAAGATGCAGATGCTGCGCGCCGCGGGAGTCGATGCCGAGCGGATGAAGCTGGTGCTGCTCCGCGATCTTGCCGCCAACGCCGACCATGCCTTCCTGCTCGTCCAGACCGATGCCGGCAAGCTGGTGCTCGATAATGTGACCGACCGGCTTTACGACGGGAGCCAGGCCAATGCGGTGCGCCCGGTGCTGTCGTTCAGCGGCAACCGCCGCTGGGTCCACGCCTATCGCGGCGCGCAGCCGTCGCCGGACCTTGCCGCCCTCCCCGCGTCGGAAAAGAGTTACACACTGGCGCTGAACGATCAGCGTTCGGTGAGCGCCGATCCGCTGACCTTCAAGACCGGTTTCAGCAAATAGCTCAGCACCGACTTTTTGCCGGTCACGATCTCGACATCGCATAGCATGCCCGGAGTGATCGGCAGGCGCCGGCCGTTCGAGGTCAGATAGCTGTTCGACGTTTCGACGACGACGGTGAAATAGGCCTGCCGCTCGACCTCGTCATAGATACTGTCGGCCGACACGCGCACGACCTTGCCGTTGAGGCCGCCATAGATCGAGAAATCATAGGCCGTGACCTTGACGTTCGCGGGATCGCCGACCTTGATGAAGGCGATGTCGCGCGGCGTAACGCGCGTCTCGATCAGCAATTTGTCGCCCAAGGGCACAATCTGCATGATCTGTTCACCCGCGTTCACATAGCCGCCGAGTGTGTTGACGAGCAGGTCGTTGACGACGCCGCGCGCCGGCGAGCGGATTTCGGACCGCGCAAGCCGGCCCTCGGCGCCGCGGATCGTTTCCTCGTTGACCGCCATCTTCGTCGTCAGCTGGCTGCGTTCGTTGAGCGCCTCCTGCTGGAAATCGAAGCGTGCGCGCTGCACCTCGGCGCCGGCTTCGCGCACCGCCGCCTGCGAGCGCGAGATCGCCTGGCGCGCGGCGGCCAGCCGGCCCTGGATATCGACGACCTCGCGCTGCGCGGTCAACAGCTCGGTCTGCGGCACGACGCCCTTTGCCGCGAGCGGTTCGAGCATCGCGACCTGTTGGCGCGCGAGGCGCAGGCTGCTTTCGAGCGACGAGGCGGTGGCCTGCGCTTCGCCCATGTCGCGGCGGCGCTGTTCGACGCTGGCGGACAGCGCGGCGAGCTGGCTTTGCAGCGACGAACGCCGCACCTGGGCAAGGCGCGCTTCGTCGCCGCAATCGGCCCCGGCGCAAGCCGCGCCGCTGCCGCCTTCGCCCGCAAGGCGCGCGGCGCGCTGTGCGAGACGGGCGTTTTCGGTTTCGAGCTGGCCGAGTTCGGACTGCGATGTCGTATTGTCGAGGCGAACGAGCAATTGTCCCTTCTTCACCGTTTGCCCCGACCGGACGAGGATTTCGCGGATCGTCGACGGTTCGGACGACTGGATGATCTGCACCTTCGACGAAGGGATTACGCGCCCCTGCCCGCGCGACACCTCGTCAACGCGCGCGATGCTCGCCCACAGCAGGAACAGGACGAAGCCGGCCGCAGCCGCGACCATGATCTGCTCGCTCCCACGAAGGCGCTGCCAGAATTTCGCGATTCCCATAGTTAGGTTCCGGGCTGGATTTCGGGCGCGGCGTCGGCGCCCTGCTGGCTGGTCAGGCTGTCGAAACGCGCCTTGCTCTGGGTCGGATCGGGAATGTTCGGCACCCAGCCCTTGGTGACATCGACGCGGCCGCCGACGTCGTTGTCGGCGCGGTGATCAGTGGGGTCGCGCGGCAGCGGCACGCCCTGGGTCGCGATCACTACGCCGGGCAACGCCTCGGCAGCCGCCGCACCGCCCGCATAGAGCTGGCTGAAGGCGGGAATATATTCGGCGCCGGTATAGGCGTCGGAAAAGGCCCCGGGCTTCCCCCACGATCCCGGCCAGCGATAGAAGATATGCGCGCCGATCTGCTCGATCTTGGTCAGCTTGGGCGCCCAGCGCGGCAGGACATAATTGGCGTGATAGTGCGTCGCCATGCCGACGCTGATCTCGACATGGCCCGCCAGCGCGGCGCGCGCGATCTCGGCCGAACGGCGCCAAAGCGCGGGCACCGGCGGACGGCGCATCGAGCCGTCGCACGCGAAGCTGAACTGGCAGCCGGGGCGCGTGCTGCCCTGATAGATCACGCCGCAGACGGTGTTCGGATAGGCAGGGTGCTTCATGCGGTTGAGGATAACCTGCGCGACCGCGGCCTTGCCCGCGTCGGATTCGGTCGCGGCCTCATAATAGATCGCCTGCGTCAGGCAGCGCTGCGCGTTGGTCGCCTGCACCAGCGAAACCACCGGCATCATGAACGGCCGCGCCGCCTCGACGGGCAGCGTCGACACGGGAAGCAGCGCATTTCGCGCGACGGCATCGGCGCCCTCGGCGGCCGGAACGATCGAGTCGGTCTCGGTTTCGGTAATCAGCTTCGCGATCGCCTTTCGCTTCGCCGCTTTCGCGGTTTCGGCGGGATCGGCCGTCCAGCTGGCGACAACGCCCTCGACGAAGCGCGCGAGGCGATCGTTCGATGCGGCGAAAAGGATTGCCGCCGCAAACAGCGTGAGCCCCAGCAATATGAACTTCAGGCTCTTCGACGGCCGCCGCGTATCGGCGTCCGCCCAGGGAACCTCGGCGCGGGCCGTACCGTCGCGCCCGATGTTGAGCTCTGGGATCATGATGCCGGTTCCTTGGGCGCTGCGTCTTTGCTCGACCGCGCGAGGATGTCGGCGCGCGGGCCGTCGGCGACGATCCGACCGCCGTCGATGACGATGATGCGGTCGCACATCTGGAGGATCGCTTCGCGGTGTGTCGCAATGATCAGCGTTTGCGATTTCGCGACGGCCTTATCGAGCGCCTCGATGAAAAGCCGTTCGCTCTGCGTGTCCATCGCGCCGGTCGGTTCGTCGAGGAAAAGCAAGCGCGAGGGCGAGGCAAGCGCGCGCGCGATGGTCAGGAAGCCGCGCTGGCCGCCCGACAACTGGCCGCCGCGTTCACCGGTGCCGCGGTCCAGCCCCGTCTCGTCGCGGCCCATGAAGCGGTCGGCGCCGATCGACTGCAGGGTCGCAAGCAGTTCGGCGTCGGTCGCCGCCGGCGCGCAATATTGCATATTCTGCTTGATCGAACCGCTGAACAGCACGGCGTCCTGCCCGACGAAGCGGAATTGCGAGCGCAGATAGATCGGCGAGTGCTGGCGGCTGTCGAGCCCGTCGATGAAGATATTGCCCGCATCGGGCGCATAGAGGCCGCAAAGCAGCCGCCCGAGCGTCGATTTGCCCGACGCGACGCGGCCGACGATCGCGATCCGCTCCCCCGCCTCGATTCGGAGGTCGATGTCGGTGAGCGACGGCGCAGCGGCTCCGGGGTAAGTGAAGGACAGCCCTTCAACCGCGACGTCGCCCTTGTCGATCGTCAGGTTCAGCGCGCTGCTGCCCATGCGGCGTTCGTCGTCTGCGTCGATCATCTGCTGGATGCTCGCCATCGTCGTCAGCGCCTGCCGCCCGCGCGTCATCAGGAAAGCGAGTTGGCCGACAGGGGCCATCGAGCGTCCGGCGAGCATGACGATCGCGATGATCGCCCCCATCGAAATCTTGCCGGCGTCAAAGAGGTAGAAGCCGCCGATGATGAGCGCGAGGCTGGAAAATTGCTGGCCGAGCGTCGCGAGGTTGATCGCGGCGGCGCCGGTCCGGCGCAGCGTCGCCTGGGTCCGCGTGCTGGTATCGACCATCCGGCGCCACTGGCCGAGTACCTGCCCCTCGGCGGCACAGCTCTTGACCGTTTCGGCGCCGCCGATCGCCTCGACCAGCATCGCGTGCTGGATGCTCATGTCGGCCTGGTTATCGAGCGAGGCCTGCATCATCCGCCGCTGAAGGAAGAAACCCGCAATGCCCATCACCGCAATGATCGCGAGCGGGACGAGCGCAAGCCAGCCCGCGAGCACCGCGATCATGATCAGGAAGAGGAAGAGGAAGGCGAGGTCGACGATCAGCACGATCGTCGTCGAGGCGAAGAAATCGCGCACGCTTTCGAATTCGGACACGCGCCGCGCGAGCATCCCGGTGCTGCCGCGCCGGTCGGCGAGCGGCATGTTGAGCACCTTCGAGAAAATCTTCTCGGACAATTTGACGTCGAGGTCGCGGCCGAGATCGTCGAGCAAGGTCGAGCGCGCGAGGCGTAACGTGAATTCGACCGCAAAGGCGAGCAGCGCGCCGATCGCGAGGACCCACAGGCTCGACACCGCCTTGTTCGGTATGACGCGGTCATAGACGTTCATCGTGAACAGCGGCAGCGCGAAGCCGAGCAGGTTGATCATCAGCGCCGCGCCGAGCACGGGATAGAAGGACCGGCGCACCCGCCGCACCTCGCCCCAGAACCAGTGGCGCTTCGCCGGTTCGTCCCACGGCCGCTCCTCGGCGCGGATCGCGGTCGGATCGGCGGCGACGGCCACCGCCTGTCCGGCATAGCTGTCCTCGACCGCCGCCGCGTCGGCCCAGAAAGGCAGGGCAGCGCCGGGTTCCCAGACGAGATATTGCTCGTCCTTCGCCTCAAGCAGCACCGCGCATGTGCCATCGGTGCGGCGGACGATCGCGGGCAGGTCGCGCGCCAGGTTCCGTACCTTGCGCGCATAGAGCCGCTCATTGTTGATGAAGCAGAGGTCGAGCGCGGCTTCGGCCTGATGAAAGGGAAGGAAGCCGCGCTCGTCGCGCGCGAGCGCCGACAGCGCGCCACGCTGGAAATTCTGCCCGAAATGCTGCGCGACAAAGAGGATGCAGGCGATAAGCGGATCGCCCGGCGCCTCCCTACCGATACGCGCAATCGTGGATTGATCCTGCAACATGTCTGGTTTTTCTACTTGGAATCAATCCACTGCTGATCATTGCGGATAACGGCGACGCTGAAGCTCGGCGGGCGCCGGCGGGCCGTAGCCGACCTCTTCGCGTGCATAGACACGGCGCGATTCGGGTGCGGCCAGATTGAACGCGTCGAGCAGATTGTTGGTCGAGGCGAGGATCTGATAGACCGCGAACATCTCCGAGAAGCGCGCGGTTTCGGCGCGGACCTGGACATTGAAGCGCGTGTTCTGCGCATCGAGCACGTCGAGTAGCGAGCGGCGACCGACCCCGAACTGGTCGCGGTACGACAGAAGCAGCTCGTCGGTCGCCTTGCTCTGATCGACCAGGTCGCGGAACACCGCGGTCTGCGTCTCGCGCGCATTCCATGCGCGGCGCGTGTCGGCCTCGGCATTGCGTTCGGCCTCGTGCAAGCGGAAACGGCTCTCGCTCGCGCGGCGCACCATCTCCTGATATTTCGCGCGGTTGATCCCGCCGTCGAAAATATCCCAGCGCATCACGACGCGGCCGAGCAGGTCGTTCGTCTCGCCGCGGAAGGCGTCGATATCGTCGCCGATCCGGCCCGACAGCTCGAGCCCGATCGTCGGGGCGAAATCGCCCTTGGCCTTTTTGGCTTCGGCGTTCGACGCATCGACGTCGGCCTGTGCCTCGAGCACTTTCGGATGCCGCGCGCGGGTGAGACCGACGGCTTCGCTGAGGCTCGCGGGCAGCTTTTCGGCCATCGCCGGCGGCATCTGCACCTCGTCGACCTGAAGCCCGCTCAGCGCGAGCAGTTCGATCCTGGCATTTTGTAGCGCTTCCTTGGCTTCGCTGACGCGCACGCTCGCCGCCTTGGCACGCTCCTGCGCCTGTTGCAGATCGGCGATGCTGATCGAACCCGCGGTCACCCCGCTCGACAGGTCGGAGACGAGGCCGTTGTGGAAGGTCATATTGTCTTCGGCGGCAGCGACGACGCGCTGCTGGAGCAGGATGTCGAGATATTGCCGCGCGCTTTGCAGCGCGATGAATTCGGAGCGCTCGACGACGCGTAGCGCCGCCCCGTCGACGCGCGCCGCCTGGCGCAGCTTCTCGCCGCGGCGCCGCCCGAAGTCGATCAGCGTCTGTTCGGCGCGAATCCCGGCTTCGAGCGGGTACAGCTCGTCGTTGGCGATGCCGAGCGCGCGACGGGTCGCATTTTCGAGCCGACGGACGCCCGCCGACAATTCGAGCGTGACGCGCGGCAGATAAAGGCCCTTCGCCTGCTCGAGCTCGAACTCGATCGCCTGCTTGTTCATTTCGGCCTGATGGATCTGCGGGTTCGAATCGATCGCGACCGCCATGACATTCTGCATGCTGGTCGGCTCGGCCGAAGCCGAGGCCGCGAAGAAGGCCATAGCGAGTGCCGAGGCAAGGCCTGCGAGCTTGTGTTGCGGTCTCATCACTGTCCCCCCATCCCGTTCACTTCGACTTCGACGCGCCGGTTTTCTGGCGTCCGCTGGCCGTCGACGGTCTGGACGCGCGGCTGGCGCTCGCCCATTCCCGAAACGGCGATCGCGCCTGCGGGAATCCCCGCCCCGCCCATCATGTCGGCGATCGCGTGCGCGCGGCGCAGCGCGAGGCCGTCGTTATAGCTATCGGGGCCCGACCGGTCGGTGTGGCCGACGACGGTGAAATTCGCCCAGCCGCAGCGTGCGCGGTTTTCGGCCATGAAAGCCACCGACTGCGCCGCATCGGCGGGCGGGGTGGTCGAATCCCAGTCGAAATAAAAGGTCGACGCGACCTCGGGCGGGCAGTTCTCGGTCGAGGGCGGCGCGGGCGGCACCAGCGGCGCCTCGGGCGCGGGCTGCGGCGCGCGGGTCATCATGCCATAGGCGAAATCGCAGCGGCGCAGGCTTTCGGCGTCCTTGCTGTTCGATTTCAGGAACCCCATCGCGATGCCGCACTGGACCTTCGCCTCCGACGCCCAGGCGTAGCTGCCCGTGTCCGCCGCGGTGACAGCTGGATCGACCGACATCGCCAGCGCCGCATCGTAACGGCTCCGCACCTCGGTCTTGAGTTCGTCGATCGGCCGATCGGCCAGCGCTTGCGCCATCGCGACGCCCGGCTGAGCGAGTAGCAGCCCCGCCAGCGCCCCCGCCATCCATTGTCCCGGTTGATATGCCATGATCTAATCGCCCTCCCACTAGGTCTTTTTGGTCCTGAAATGCGGCGGTCAGGCCGTCGCCAATTGATGAAGATCCTGCTCGATCGCCGGATGCGGCATGATCGCCGCGCCGGGCGCCACGCTCTGGCCCAGGAAGTGTGCGAGGTCGAAAGCGGGCGTTTCACCGCCCGCGACCTGCGCCGCCCCGCCTTTCGCGACGGCGTCGATCAACTGATCGACCGCGTTGCGGCCCTCGATGACTTCCGCGAGCACCGCGGTCGCGGCCGGGTCATGCGCCGCCGCATCGGCGACGCCTGCGTCGGCCGGCAGCGCGGCGAGTGCGAGCAGTCCGTCCATCAGGCCATGAGCCGGGGCCATATGGTCCGCGACCTGATCGAACAGCGCGTCCGCATCGCGCTCGGCGGGCGCGTCGGTCCCCGTATCGTTGCGCCAATCGCCCCGATCCTCGTCGATCGAAGCGGCCGCTGGGTCGTCGGGCGTCGCCGCGGTCGATAGCACGGACGGCGCATCCTCCACCGATTCGAGCGCCGTTTCGTTCGCGATAGGCGGCGTGGTCGCGCCGGAGATCCCGGTCGCCGCGACGGCGCCGCTTCCCTCCGCCGTATCGACGGCAATCGCATTTTCGCTCACCATCTTGTCTATGACCGGACCGTCCGGCTGCGCGTCATGGACCAGCGCGACCAGCGACGCCGCCACCAGCGAGCTCGTCAGCGCCTGGGTGCCCGCCGTCCGTTCGGCGTCGTTCGCCGCGCGGGGGGTGATGAACGACACGTCGCCGACCGCGCCGCTGCTGCCGTCGGTTCGCGTGAAGCTCGCCTCGCCATGGACGATCACCTCGCCCTCGCCGGCGACATAGGCATTGCCGTCGGACGTCAGCGCGATGCTGACGATGCCGAGGTCGGCGAGCGAGCGGAACTCGCCCGCGTCGGTGAGGCCGTCGCCATTCGCGTCCTGCCACACGCCGAAGCTGGCGAATTCGGCGTCCCCGGCGCTGAGCCGGCCGTCGCCATTGCTGTCATATTGCAGCCGCAACCCTTCGAGGTCGGTCGAGCCGGCGACCGAGAAGCTGATCTCGCCGCCATGATTGGCGATGCCGTCCCCGTTGGCGTCGCGAACTAGGATGCCGTCGCCGCGGCCCGCCCACGAGGTCGCCTCGCGCACACCGTCGCCGTCATGGTCGAAGGCGGCTCCCGCAGAAGACGGGACGAAATCGAGCCCGTCGCCGCCGAGGTCGAGCGTCACCGGCGTGACGCGGGTGCCGATCAGCGTCGTCAGATTGGTGATCGTGACGCCCTGCAACTCGATGAGGATATCGTTAGCCGGGTTCGCATCGGCCCCGACCTGCTGATAGACGAAGGTCCGCGTGCCCGCGACGAAAGCGACGGTGGTTCCCGCCGGGCCGAGGTCATTGCGCTGCAGATAATCGACCGCCGCCGCGACATGCGCGTCGCTCGACAGGGTGAGCGCGTTCGCGAAGCTGTTATTGTCGTCGAACGTAATCACGCCGTTGGTGACCGAATGCGAGCGGATCGCTTGTCCGCTGATCGTCAGAACCGAGTTTGTTCCGTCCACCGCGCCATTCCCGTCGGGGACCGGCGTTCCGGGGAGGTTCAAAATATCGGCAGCGAGATTGAAATCAGTGATCACGTCGTGCCCTGTGATCGTCCCGCCATTCCCGCTGCCACCCAACGTCGGGTGGCTGTCGCCCGCGTTGAAGACGTAGGTGTCGCCCCCGGTCCCGCCGGTCATGACATCGCGGCCCGTGCCGCCCTGGATCAGGTCGTCACCACCCCCGGCGTTGATCGTGTCATTGCCTTCCTGACCAAGGATGATGTCGTTGCCGGCGCCGGCATTGATCGTGTCGTTGCCGCCCGTCCGGCCGCTTTCCTGCGCCAGCGCCGTATAATTGGCGCGGACATAGGCGATCGTGTCCTGACGATTCCAGTCGGCGCCATTGCCGGCGGGATCGATCGCTTCGGCGTTCACGCGGCCTTCCAGCGTCTGGAACACCGCCCAGCCCGACCCCGGCGACAGGTTCACGCCGAGCTGCGCCGCGAGGGCGTCGGTGTAAAGCACGTCGCCGAAAATGATGTCGGCGCCGTCGCCGCCGTTGATCGTGTCGTTCCCCGCCGCGGCAAGGTCGGTCGAGCCGCCAAGCACCTGAAGCACCGCCGCGAGCTGTTCGGCGGACGTCGCGTTGGTCGCGCTGCCGGTTCCACCCGAAGCATTGCCATCCTCGACATCGCTGAGCCGCGCCAACAGGCTCGCATTGACGTTGACCCCCACCGAATCGATCGAATAGCCGGTCGCGAGGATCTGCTGCGGTTCGTTCGTCCCATCCGAGCCCAGCACCTGGTTCATCGAATTCTGGACGTTGGTGGCGTCACCGTCGTCGCCGTTGCCGCCATTGTTCCAGACGGTCGGGTTGCCGTCGGACACGAATACGACCTTGTTCACGTCGGCGCCGGTGATCCCGTTACCGCCGTTGATCCAGCTCAGCGCATCCTGCAGGCCGTCCTCGTAATTGGTGCTGCCCGATGCCGTCATCCCGTTGACCGCAGCCTTCGCCGCCGTGACCTGCGCCGCCTGGACCACGCCGTTCACGATGAGGTTGAAGGTTCCGAGATTGTCGCCGTCGCTGTCGAAATCGATCACGGTGATGCGCACATCGAGCGCGCCCGATTGCGACAGGCTGTCGATCAGCGCGTTCACGCCGTTCTTGAGCGCCTGCATCCGCGAAATCGTGCCGCCGCCGAACGCGATCTGGGTCGTCATGCTGCCCGAGCTGTCGAGCACGAGCACGACATTCGCCTGCTGCCCCTCGGTGATCGTCACCGATCCGGGGTCGCCGACGAGCGTGTCGTCAAACGCGCCGCCCGCGATCGCTCCGTCGGGCAGACCCTGCGGATTGGCGACGACATGGTCGGTCGCCTCGCCGCCAACGTCGCCGGTCGCCGACCCGATGACGAGCAGCGGCGATGCGGTCGTGATCGCCAGCGACCCCGGCGCGGTGTCGCCGTCGCCATCCACGATCGTCACGGGGACTTCGAAATTCACCGGATTTTCGGTCTGGACCACCGCGCCGAAGTCGCCGATCTTGAACGTGTCGCCGCCCGCGTGGTGGAATTCGATGCTGTTGTAACCGTCGGCGGTGAAGCCCGCGAGACGGGTGTCCGCGACGACCCCGTCGATCGTCGCTTCGCCGCCGCTGAAGCTGACCGTATAATTCTGCCCGCCGACATTATAGATGCCCGCGGTGGTCACGATCAGCGTCGAACCGTTGTAGCTGATCGCGACCCCGGTGATTATGTCCTGGACCCCGTCGCCGACGTCATTGTCGGTGTCGATGTCGTCGCGCGCGACGATGCGGACGCTGCTGCTGCTGTTGATGTTGGAGAAGAAGGCCGACGCGCCGTTGGCCGAATAATGCGAATCGAACGCGTGAGTCTGATTGGCGATCGGCGCGTAGTCGTTGTTGCCGGGCGTTCCGGTGAGATCGACGACGAAATCGATGCGGACCGCCTCGGTCGGACCGACGCTGTTACCGTCCGATACGCCGGTGTTGGTCGCGTTCGCGTTCATCTTGCCGCCGTCGACGCCGTTCGTCATCGGCGTGATGAGAATGTCGGGGCTGTTATTGTCGCCGGCCAGGGTAAAGCCGATCCACGCGGTGTTGCCGCCGACGATGTCATAGCCGCCGCTGTTGAAATCGATCGTCGCCGTCGAATCGAGCTTCTGGACCATCTCGACCTGATATTGATCCGCATGGCCCGCGGGTTGCAGGCGGATGATGAAGACATCGTCGCCATTCGGCTTTTCAGCGGTCAGGACGGTGCCGTTCGCCGAAATGACATAGGTCAGCATCTGGCCGCCTGAGGTCAGTTCCTGCGCTTGCAGCGCCGCGATCGTCGCGGCGGTGAAAATCACGCTTCCGGGCCCGTCGCCGCCATAATTATTGTCAACGTCGCCGTCGCTATCGAGCGACTGATACACCGACGCGCCCGGCGCGTTGATCAGCGCGGCGGCGAGCGGCGCGATCGCAGCCGGCGCGTCATCCTCCAGCCCGATGGTCAGCGCGGCCGCATTGGTCACGGTCGTCGTGCCGTCGTTCGCGCTTACCGGCACCACAAGCGACAGCGCATCCTCGAGCGTCGTGTCGGGGTGATCGATCGGTCCCTGCAGCGATACGGTGAAATTGCCGCCATTGTCGATCGCGACGCTGATGATCGTTTCGGTCCCGACCTTGCCGAGCAAGAGCTGCGGGTTGGTCGTGTCCCACACGATCGGCTGGCCGCCCGAGAACAGGGCGGTCGCGGGCGCACCGAGCGACAGCGTCAGCGGATCGCCATCGGGGTCGCCGACCGCGATGGTTCCGGTGCGGAGCGTGAGGTTGGTGGTGTCGACAGTCCCGGCGCTGTCGGGCAATCCGCCCGCGAGGCCCTCGTCCGACACGGCGGTCGTCGCCGATCCGATCGTCGGCAGGTCGTTCGCGCCGTTGATCGTGATCGTCAGCGTGGTCGTCGACTGGTCGCCGTCGCCGTCGGTGATCGTATAGGTGAAGGTTTCGGTCAGCGTCTCGCCCACGCCGAGCGCCTGCACCGCCGCATTGCCGTTGTTCAGCGCATAGGTGTAGCCGCCGCCCGCGCCCAGCGTCAGCGAACCATAGCTGCCCCCCAGCGCCGCGCCGACATTGCCCGCCACCGCCGTCGCCGACGTCCCCACGGCAACGCCGGTCACGCTGGCGCCATCGGCGCCCTGTGTGTCGGCGCTGCCCGGCGCGTTGGTCGTGCCGATGCCGGTCATGACATTGCCCGTCGCCCCGCCCGGCGCGTCCTCGGTCACCGCATCACTGTCGGCGCGCGCCGTCGGCAGGTCGTCGGAGACGGTGACCGCCACGCTGCCCGTCGCGGTGTCGCCATCGGCGTCGGTCGCGACGACGCCTACCGAACCGAGGTTCGCCAGATCGTCGAGGTTCAGTCCCGGATGGCTGTCATAATTGTCATTGAGCGTCGCGGTGACCGACGCGCTGTTGCCGACGCGCACCAGGTCGAGCGTAACGACGAGCCGCGCGCCGTCCGAACCCGTGACCTGCGTATCCGACACGCGCACCCAGGTCAGCCCGCCGCCAAGGCCCGCAAGGCTGTTCGCGAAGACGATCGAGGCGATCGCGTCCGAGCCCGGCGTGAAGACGAGCGTGTCGTTCGCCGAATCCGGACCCGCCGGGGTCGATCCGTCGGACAGATTCTGGTCGTCGAGCGCGAGCGTGATCGAACCGCCGCCGAGCGGACCGGCGCCGTCGGTCAGGCTGATCGCCTGCGTCGCGGTCGCGATATCGCCGTCGCCGTCGGTGATCGTGTAGCTGAAGCCGGCATCGACCGCCGCCGCGTTGTTCACCGGATTGGGATCGAATGTCCAGACGCCGGTCGCGGTGAAACTGTAGATGCCGTTCGCGGTCGGGATCACGGTCGTTCCGGCCGCGGCGATCAGGGTCACATTGCCGCCGATCGTCACCGAGGTCAGCGTCGCGCCGTCGGCGCCCTGCGTGTCGTTGGCGAGCAGATTGCCGCCGACCGGAGCCGCGTCTTCGGCCACTACAATGTCCGCATCGGCCGCCGCCGTCGGGATATCGTCGACGATGTTGATCGACAGCAGGCTGTCGGTGTTGTCGCCGTCGGCGTCGGTCAGCTCGACGACGAAATCCTCGAACAGGCTGTTTTCGCCCTGCACAGCGCCATGGGTTTCGGCGGCGCCTAGCGTATAGCTGTAGCTGACCTCGCCGTTCGCCGGATCATAGGCGGTGATGTCGAGCGTGTTGCCGAGCGGCGTGACGATCGTCGCCGGCGTGAAAACGCCATTTGCGATGACCTGCACCCCGTGGACCGACAGGTCGGCAACGCCGTCGGGCGCCGAGATGGTGAAGCTGCCCGTCTGCGTGAGCGACTCCTTCATCGTGTCGGACCCGGCGGGCAGGTCGTCCTCGTCGACCACCGCGTCGCCGCCGTCGAGCTTGGGCGTCAGGTTGGTGATCGTCACGCCGTCGTCGGTGCCGGTCAGCGTGACCGTCAGCGTCGCGGGATCGCTGTCGCCGTCCTTGTCGGTGAGCGTGTAGGTGAATATGTCCGTCAGCGTCGCCCCCGGCGCCAAGCCGTCGATCGCCGCCTGCCCGTCAGGGGTCAGCGTATAGGTCTGGGTGCCGTCGCCATTCAGGGTGATCGTCCCATAGCTGCCCGTCAGGCTGGTGAAGGTCCGGCTGCCCAACCCGTCGGCGCCATTATTGTCGTTGGTATCGACGTCGAAGGTGACAAAGCTCGGCCCGCCCTCAGTCAGTCCCGCGCTATCATCGTTCGCCACCGGCGCATCGTCCCGGAAAACGAGATTCTGGCCGATGTTCGCGGTGGCGCTCGCGGTATCGCCGTCCCCGTCGGTGACCGTCGCGGTCAGGGTGACCAGATTGTCGGCGACAAGACCCGCCGGCTGGTCGGGCCCGCTGTCGGGCGCGTGGACCACGGCGCGGATCTGGTCGAGCGTGACCGTCCCGTCCGCCGCGACGCCGATCGTGAAGACGAGCGCGTCCGAGGTCGCGGTCCGGCCCTGGACCACCCCGCCGACGACGCTGAGCACGACAGCTTCGTTGGTCGCGGTGTCGACAAGACCCGTCGCTCCCGCGTTGATGCCGAGCGCATAGGTCGTCGGGTTGGCGAGGGCCGCTCCGTCGGCGCCGAACACCGGCGTGAACACCGATGTAAAGCTGGCCTGCGCATCGGTGCCCAGCGCCGTTTCATCGACCGTCAGCACCGGCTGCGTGCCGCCTGCGGTGACTGTCGGCGCGTCATCATCAAAGGTGATTTCGAGCGTGCCGGGCGCGGTCGATCCGTCGCTGTCGCTGACGACGAAGCCGAGCGTCGCCGACGCGTCATTTTCATCGCCCTGTGCGGTGTGCAGCACATTGTCGAGCAGAGTGACCGTATAGGCCCCGGTCGCAGGGTCGGTGACTTCGACCGTGAACAGTGCGCCACGCGGCCCGGTGGCCGTCAGCGTGCCCGCGTTCCAGTCATAGGTCACCATTTCGGTGCCGACCATTGCCGTCTGGCCGTCCATCGCGGCAAAGCTCACCGACCCCGCGCCGTCACCGCCGAAATCGAGGTTGAGCGCGCCGCTGAACGTCGCCTGGTCATTGTCGCCGTCGCCGTTTGCGTCGGGAAGATCGCCCGTCATGCTCGCGGGATTGCCGCCGAGCAGCGCATCGTCGTCGACCGACGCCTGCGTCGTGCCCGCGGTGGGGACATTGGCATCGACGATCGTGAAGGTAATCGGCGCGGTCGATGTGTCGCCGTCGCCGTCGGTGACCGTATAGGTCGCCGACGCGCTGCCGGTGCCGGCGACGGCGGCATCGGCGGTGAAGCTGTAGCTGCCGTCGGCCTTCACCTTGATCGTGCCATCGCCGATGTCGATGCCCTGCGAATAGCCGTCCATGCCGAAGACCAGCGCCGTGCCGTTGATTTGGGTGACGCTCGCCCCGTCGGCGCCTTCGACGAAGTCGAGCGTGCCGGTGACGGTCGCGCCCTCGGCGACATTCTGGTTCGGCTCGGCCGCCGCGGCCGGCACGTCGTCGATGACGACGATGTCGAGGCTGGCGTTGGCACCCGACCCGTCGCTGTCGGTGACGGTGACCGGGAAACTGTCGGTCACATTGTCTTCGCCCGCTGCCGGATGGGTCAGCGTGTTGTCACCCAGAACATATTCATAGGTGAAGGTGCCGCCGATCACCGAGCCGTCGCTCGCGGTGACGGGAGTGAAACCGGTGATCGTCACCGTGCCGAGGGGGCTCGTGGTCGTCAGGCCGGGGGTGAAAACGCCGTTCACCATCACCGGCGCGGTGCCGATGGTGACGTCGTCGAGGCCGTCGGGCGCGGCGACGGTGAAGGAACCCGTCTGGGTCAGCGCCGCGGCATCGGGCGACGAGCCGTCGGCCAGGTCGTCCTCGTCGACGATCTCCTCGCCGCCGGGAACCGCCAGGCCATTGATCGTGACCCCGTCGTTGGCACCGTCGATCGTGATGGTCAGCGTCGTGGTGGCGGGATCGCCATCGCCGTCGGTGATCGTGTAAGTGAAGGTCTCGGTCAGCGTCTGGCCGGCCGAGAGGCCCTGCACGGCCGTGTTGCTGTTATCGAGCAAATAGGAATAGCTGCCGTCGGCGTTGAGCGTCAGCGTGCCATAGGTGCTGACGAGCGGCGCGCCGACCGTGCCGCCAACGAGCGCGGTGACGGCCGCACCGTCGGCGCCCTGCGTATCCGCGGCGCCATCGGTGGCGTTCGCGTCACTGCCGCCACTGCCGGTCAGGACGTTTCCGTCCGCGATCAGCGCGCCGTCTTCGGCGACGCTGTCCGCATCGGGGTTCGCCGCCGGAATATCGTCGATGACTTGCACGGTGACGACGCCGGTTGCGGGGTCGCCGTCGGTATCGGTCGCCTGCACGGTGACCGTTCCCAGCGCCTGCGTCTGCGCCGCATTGGCGAGCGCGTGCGGCAGGTTGTCGGCGAGGGTTACGGTGACGCTTGCGGTCGCGGTCGCGCCGGGCGCGATGCTCGCGGGTGCGGTCAGACCGATCGTGATCGCGGCGGGACCGCCCAGCGTCAGCGAGCCGGTGATCGTCTGCCCGTCGGGCGCCATCGACCAGAAGATGTCGGTACCGGCGCCGTCGAGATTGGCGACGAGGCCCGCGACCCCGGTAAAGACGAAGCCCGAGAGCGTGTCCGAACCCGCGGTGAAGCTGAGGTTGCCGCCAGCGGTTTCGGCATTGCTGGCCGGATCGCTGCCGATGGCATCGAGCGCCGCCTCGTTCACGGTCAGCGTGATCGGCTTCGCGTTGCTCGGGTTCGCGCCGTCTGTGATCGCGATCGTCAGGCTGTCCGACGTCGGATCGCCGTCGCGATCGACCGCCGACAGGATGAAGGTCGCGGACGGATTCGTGGCGTCATCCTGATCGGCCGCCGCCGCGAAGCTGAAGCTGCCATCGGCGCCCACCGTCAGCGTGCCGGTCGGCTGCGCGATCGACACGCTGCTCCCCGGCGTCAGCGCAAGCGTGGCGCTGCCGCTGCCGAAACTGACGAGCACCGACGCGACGCCGTCGGCGCCCGCATCGAGCGTCCATGTGCCGTTCGCGGTCGCGCCTTCGACGACGCTCGTCGGCGCATCGGACACGCTGAGCGTCGGAAGGTCATCGACGATGGTGACGCCGAACGCGCCTGACGACTGGGTGCCGTCGCTGTCGGTGACGGTGAAGCCGATGCCCGTCAGAAGATCGCTGTCCTCGACGCCGGGCAGCGCCTGATCGACCGCCTGCGACAGCGTGACCGTATAGCCATAGGTGACTTCGGTCGCGCCGGGACCGGCGGTCGCGCTCGTCAGGCCAATACGGATCACCTCATTGCCGCCGACCGAGCCGACAAGATCGTCGCCAACCTTGGCAAAGGTTACCGGCACGCCGCCAACGGTCAGCTGCGTATCGAGCGCGGCGGCATCGTTCAGGACGAGCGAACCCGCCAGCGTCGCGGGAACATCGCTGCCGAAATCGACAATGATCGTGCCGCTCGCGCTCGCGCTGCCCGTCGAGGTCACCTCGCCCGCGAGGCCGTTGTCGATGTTCGCGCCCGCAAGCCCGTCCTCGTCGACCGTCAAATCGGCCACCTTGCCGATCTGCGGCGCCGAATCGGCGACGAGGGTGATCGTCGCGGTGGCGACGTCGGTGTCGCCGTCGCCGTCGGTGATGCGATACTGGAAGCTGACGGTGCCGCTTTCCTGCGCCGCGGGGGTGTAGGTGAAGCTGCCGTCGCCATTGTTCACGAGCGTGCCGGCGCCGGTCAGCGAACCGGCGACAAGCGCGACCGCAGACGGCTGGACACTGTCGGCGCCCTGCCCGTCGTTGGCGAGCACGTCGATCGTGACGGGCGCATTCTCGACCGTCTGCGCCGTGCTATCGTCGATCGCGTCGGGCACATCGTCGGTGATGCGGATGTCGATCGCCGCGCTGGCACTCGATCCGTCCGCGTCGG
The DNA here is from genome assembly GCF_013410105.1 of Sphingopyxis sp. JAI108. Lineage (GTDB taxonomy): Bacteria > Pseudomonadota > Alphaproteobacteria > Sphingomonadales > Sphingomonadaceae > Sphingopyxis > Sphingopyxis chilensis. Next base: position 352,106 of record NZ_JACCCJ010000002.1, on the reverse strand, counting down.
TGACGGTGACGCCGACGCTGTCGGTGCGGTCGTCCTGACCCGCGGCGGGATGGTCGGTGCGATTGTCGGTCAGCGTATAGCTATAGGTGAAGCTGCCGCCGATCACCGATCCGTCTGAACCGATAACCGGCGTGAAGCCGATGACCGAGAGCGTGCCATAAGCGGTCGTGACCGATTGCGGCGTGAAGCTGCCGTCGGCGGTAACCAGCGTCAGCGGTGCCCCGAGCGGCACGCCGTTGAAGCTGTCGAGCACGACCATGCCCATGCCGTCGGGGGTCGATACGGCGAAGCTGTCGCCGTCGGTCACGCCGTCGGGGGTCGTGTCCGACCCCGGCGCTTCGCCCGCGCGCGCCGGCAAATCATCCTCGTCGACGAACAATTCGGCGCCTTCCGCGTCGAGGCCGGTGATCGTCACGCCGTCGTCGGCGCCGGTTATGGCGATTGTCAGGGTCGCGGTGGCCGTGTCGCCGTCGCCGTCGGTGATCGTGTAGGTAACGCTGTCGGTCAGCACCTCGCCGACCGAAAGGCCCTGCACCGCCTGCGACGCATTGTCGAGAGCGTAGCTATAGCTGCCGTCGCCGTTCAGGGTCAGCACGCCATAGCTGGTTGCGAAGGCGGCGCCGATCGTGCCGCCGGTCACCGCCGTGACCGCCGCGCCGTCGGCGCCTTGAGTGTCGGCGACGCCGTCGGTCGCATTGGCGTCGCCGCCACCCAAGCCCGTGAGCACATTGCCGTCGGCGACCGCCGGGCCGTCTTCGGTCACGTTGTCGCTATCGTCGCGCGCGGTCGGGACGTCGTCGACGATGCGGACATCGAGGCTGGCGTTCGCGGTCGATCCGTCGCTGTCGGTAACCACGACATCGAAGCTGTCGATGACGCTGTCCTCGCCGTCGGGACCATGCGTCAGCGTATTGTCGGCCAGCACATATTCATAAGTGAAGGTGCCGCCGATCACCGAACCGTCGGCGCCGGTGACGGGGGTGAAGCCGGTGATGTTGACCGTCCCGAGCGGACTGGGCACCGTCGCGGGCGCGAACACGCCGTTCGTCACGACCTGGACGCCGCCGATGGTCACATTGCCGAGCCCATCGGGGGTCGAAACGGTGAAACTGCCGTCCTGTGTCAGCGCGGCGGCATCGGGCGAGGAGCCATCGGCAAGATCGTCTTCGTCGACGGTCAGTTCGGCGCCCTCTCCATCGAGGCCATCGACCGTCACGCCGTCGTCGGCACCGTTGATGGTGATCGTCAGCGTGGTCGTCGAGATGTCGCCGTCGCCATCGGTGATCGTGTAGGTGAAGCTATCGGTCAGCACCTCGCCAGCCGACAGGCCCTGAACAGGCTGCGACGCATTGTCGAGGACATAGCTGTAGCTGCCGTCGCCGTTCAGCGTCAGCGAGCCATAGGCGCCCGCAAGCGGTTCGCCGACGCTGCCGCCCGCCACTCCGGTCACCGTCGCGCCGTCGGCGCCTTGAGTGTCGGCGACGCCGTCGGTCGCATTGGCGTCGCCGCCGCCCAAGCCCGTCAATACATTGCCGTCGGCGGTCGCCGGACCGTCTTCGGTTACGCTGTCGCTATCGGCGCGCGCGGTCGGCGCGTCATCGACGATGGCGATATCGAGCGTGTCTGTCGCCGCGTCGCCATCGACGTCGGTGATGGTAAGGTCGAAGCTGACCCTTGTGCCGTCGCCGTCGAGCGTGTTGTCGATCAGGGTATAGACATAGGTGACCGATCCCTCGCCGGTCGCCGGATCGTAACTATAGCCGGTGACGACGAGCGTTCCTGTTGCGTCGCTCGCGATCGTCTGCGGCAGTGCGCCGGGCGTCAGCGTTACGCCGCCGATCGACACGCTGCCGACGCCGTCGAGCGAAGTGAAGGTGATGGTGCCGCTGGTCGAAGCGCCACCACCTTCACCGCCCCCGAAGGCCGAACCCGGGGTCTCGCCATCGCGGCCCGCCAGGTCGGCTTCGTATACGATAGTCCCGTCATCACCTTCGCCCGGGACGAAAGTGATGACGGTCGGCGCATCGGCGATACGGATCGTCAGGGTCGCCGTCGATGTATCGCCGTCGCCATCGGTGATCTGGTATGTGAAAATATCGTCGACGCCGCCCGGCGTTCCCGGATCGCGGACATAGCTATAGCCACCGTCGGCACCGATGGTCAGCGTGCCATATTGGCCCTGCACCGTCCCCGGCTCGGAGAAACCGCCTTCGCCATCCGCGCCGCGGATGCCCGTCAGCACGGCGTCGTCGGCGCCCGGCGTGTCGGCGCCCGCCGCGTCACTCGTCGTCCCCGCGCCGGTGAGCACATTGCCCGCCTCGGGCGCGAAGCTGCCCGCCGCGACCGCGTCGGTATCGGCGCGCGCGGTCGGGACGTCGTCGACGACATCGATGGTGAGCGTCGCGGTCGCGGTGTCGCCGTCGCGATCGGTGACGACGACGGTGAAGATGTCGGTCGGATCGCCGTTCGCATCGCTGTTGTCGGCCAGCGTGTAGCTGTATCCGACATTGCCTGGCGTCAGGCTGGTGATCGTCAGCTGGCCGAGCGGGGTCGTGATGACCTGGCCGACGGCGGTGACCGCGGTGCCGTTGATCGTGATCGCGTCGAGGCCGTCGGCCGCGTCATAGACGATCGATCCGGTGGTGGTTTCGCTGTTCGCTTCGCTCGCGCTGCCTGCGGGTTCGCCCTCACGCACCGGAAGCCCCGCCTCGTCGACGCTCGCGGTGGCGGCCGCAGCGCCGGCGGGCTGGTCGGGAGTGACGATGACGATCTCGGGTTCGTCGTCGGGCACGGCGGGCAGCAGTTCGCGGTCCTCGGGCTGCGAAAAGGCGAGTTCGGTGTACGGCAGGAGGTCGCCGAGCGCATAGGCGTCCTGGATCGGCCCTTCGGGGTCGGCGAAATTGCCGCCCGAGCTGCGGGTTCCGGCTTCCGGATTCAGTTCGCCCAGATTTTCGAGCAGCTGCGCGACCGTGCTCGCGGGCACCGTGTCGCCATCGATGACGATCGAGGGAATATCGACCGCGCCGTTCGGAATGATCAGTATCTGCCCGTTCGGCAGCGTGACGATCAGGTCGGCGCCCGACACGCTGATGTCATCGACCGATGCGCCGGCGGGCAGGACAATGCGTCCGCTCGCGTCGGGAACGAGGATCGCCTGGATGGCGAGCGGCAGCGCCGATGCGGCCGCGGTCACGTGCGCGGCGGCGACCAGAAATTCGCTATCCGAAACGGCCTGGCTCGACTCTCCCGTCGATCCGCCTCCGCGTTGAAGCCCCGCATTTCCGTTCCGTGCCGGATTGTCGAAAGCATCCATATCTATTTCCCTCGCCCGCACCTCGCCCTGCCGCAAAAACGGCACAGCAAAATTTCCACCAATGTCAGTGCGACCCACTGTCCGAGCGACTCGGACCTTCCCCACCCATCAGGAGAGCATGGATTCTCGAGACTCTGCAAGCGTGTTAACAATTTTTTAGGAAAAGCGGCCTCGCGCTTAACCGTCGCCCATCGGACGCAACATTATCAGCCGGAAGAATCTTACTATTCAATTAGATGAAACAACTTGATGAAGCCGTAGCCTGTTCGCCCGGCGGCCGATTGCGTCCCAATTCGACCCACAAGAAGCTTCGGCTCGTCGCAGTTTTTTCCGGCCCACGGCAACATATCCGTTTAATTGTTAAGTGGCGAGCGTCGCTGCGGTTCTTCACCCCGCCCGATATTTTGCGCCTCCAGCCCCGGCGATCGGGTCGGCAACAAGGCAATTTTAAGCTTGTCGTGCGATATCCGGTCGCCAAAGGAGACGTCGGTGAGATCCTTGCTGGCCCATATCGCCGGACCGTCCGAAACGGCCGACCGCAGGCGGACGCAGCGGCGCACGCTGCGGCTCGACGTTGCGGCGCGATCGGCGACGGCCGAAGCCGCGGTCGTCATCCGCAACCTGTCGCGAACGGGGCTTTTGATCGAGACCGACGCCGCCTTTTCGCTCGGCGAAACCTTTCTGCTCGTCCTCCCCGAACTCGGCGCCGCCCCGGCACGCGTCGTGCGCGAGGACGGCCGGCGCTTCGGGTGCGAGTTTCTGACGCCTGTCCCGGCAAGCGCCATCAGCGCCGCGCTGCTCAAGGCGCCGCACGACGACGAGGATGAGGATGCCGGCGCCGCGGCCGTGCGCGGCTTCGGGGAGCTTTATACGCGGCGCGCACCCAGCGCGGTCCTGTTCACGGCGCTGACGGCCCTGTTCACCGCCGTGATCCTGCTCTTCATCGTCGCACTCGCCTCGCTGACCTTCGCCTAGGCCCGGTCGATCGCCCCCGCGTCGAGCAACGGCGCGGCGTCCATGTCGCCCGCGCCGAGCAGGTCGGCCAGCCGTTCGGCGCCCGCCAGCAGCATCGCCTGTTCCCATGCGGGAAGCGCCGAAAAGCGGTCCGCGAATATTTCCTGCAGCATATCGGGCGCCTCGGCGAGGCAGCGCCGCCCTTTCGCCGTTGCCTCCAACAGCACGCGGCGCTTGTCCTGATCGCTCCGCGACCGTGCCGCGAGATCGAGCGCGACAAGGCGGTCGACGATCGCGGTGATCGTCGCATGGCTGAACTGCAGCCGCCGCGCGATCAGCCCCGGGGTCACCTCCTCACCCACATCGATCTCGCGCAGCACCAGCAATTGCGACGGCGTCAGCCCCGTCGCCGCGGCCAGCCGGCGGGTGCCGCCGTCGGTCGCGCGCAGCACGCGCCGCAAGGCCTTCAACGTCGCGTTCGCAATTTCGGAGTCCATGCGCCCTGTTAGCCGTCCGGCCCGCGCGCGCCAACGCATTATCGCCGATTGCGCAGGCCTGACACAGCGATGTCATATATTTCGATATATGAAATAAAATTACGGCGACGGGTTGAACGCCCGGCTTCAATTCTTATATTTTGCGCGACTCGCGGCCTTTCAGCGCCGCATGAATCCGAAATTTATTTCAGGAGATGAAAGATATTAGATCGGCAAAAAGACGAAGAGTCATTGCCTCCAGGGAAAGATTGGGATGCGGTGCCGGCCTCGGCGAACGATGTGCGGTTCCGGCGCCCGCGCGCGGCCGACGGACCGGCGGTGACGGCGCTGATCGCCGCCTGCCCCCCGCTCGACCGCAACAGCCGCTATTGCAACCTGCTCCAGTGCGAGCATTTCGCCGATCAATGCGTCATCGCCGAAAAGGCGGGGCGGATCATCGGCTGGGTATCGGGCTATCGCCCGCCTTCGGATCCCGCGGCTTTTTTCGTCTGGCAGGTGGCGGTGTCCACCGAGGGACGCGGAAAGCAACTCGCGAGCCGCATGATCGCCGACCTGCTGGGCCGGCCCGCACAGGACGGCGTGACCCACATGATCACCACGATCACCGCCGATAATCAGGCATCGTGGGGATTGTTCCGCAGCCTTGCCCGCAAGTGGGACGCCGAACTCGAACGCAGCGCGCTGTTCGAACGCGAAGTCCATTTCGCGGGCGCCCACGCCACCGAATATCTGGCCCGGATCGGGCCGATCGACCGCACGAAGATAGACGCAGAACAGGGATAAGATGATGATTACGACACCCCAGCCGTCCGGCGCGATTCCGGACAGGAGTATCTATGAGCGCCGCGAATCGGCGGTGCGCAGCTATGCCCGCTCGATGCCGCGCCAGTTCGGCAAGGCCGAAGGCGTGTGGATGCACGACGATCAGGGCGGGCGCTATCTCGACTTCCTGTCGGGCTGCTCGACGCTCAACTATGGCCATAACCACCCGATCCTGAAGCAGGCCTTGCTCGACTATATCGCCGCTGACGGCATCACGCACGGGCTCGACCTGCACACCGATGCCAAGCAGGATTTCCTCAACACCTTCGAGGAGCTGATCCTGAAGCCGCGCGGGCTCGACCATCGTGTGATGTTCACCGGTCCGACGGGCACCAACGCCGTCGAGGCCGCGATCAAACTCGCGCGCAAGATCACCGGCCGCGAAATGGTAATCGCCTTCACCAACGGCTTCCACGGGATGACGCTGGGGGCGCTCGCCTGCACCGGCAACGCCACCAAGCGCGGCGGCGCGGGCGTGCCGCTCAGCCACGTCGCGCACGAGCCCTTTTATGATTATTACGGCCCCGAGGTCGATACCGCCGAACTGCTCGAACAACGTCTCGCCGATCCGTCGAGCGGGCTCGACGCGCCCGCGGCGATCCTGGTCGAGACGGTGCAGGGCGAAGGCGGGCTTAACGCCGCGTCGCCCGAATGGCTGCGCCGGATCGCCGAGATCGCGAAGGCCCACGGCGCGCTGCTGATCGTCGATGACATCCAGGCCGGCTGCGGCCGCACCGGCGGCTTCTTCAGCTTCGAGGATATGGGTTTCACCCCCGATATCGTGACGCTGGCGAAATCGCTGTCGGGCATGGGGCTGCCCTTTGCACTGACCCTGCTGCGTCCCGAACTCGACCAATGGTCGCCGGGCGAGCATAATGGCACCTTCCGCGGCAACAACCATGCCTTTGTCACCGCGACTGCCGCGCTCCGCCATTTCTGGAGCACCGGCGATTTCCAGCGCGACGTCGAACGGCGCGGCGAGCTGCTCGCGATGCGGCTGGGCCGCATCGCCGCCGAACATGGATTCGAAACGCGCGGCCGCGGCATGATGCGCGGCGTCAATGTCGGATCGGGCGAGCTTGCCGGCGCCGTGACCGCCGCCTGCTTCGACGCTGGCCTCATCATCGAGACCAGCGGCGCGCATGACGAGGTGATCAAGGTCCTCGCCCCGCTCGTGATCGACGACGCCGTGCTCGGCGCCGGACTCGACATCCTCGAAACCAAGATCCGCGAGGCGATGGCCAGCGATTATGCCGTCGCCGCCGAATAATCACAGGAGATATCCACATGATCCTTCGCAACCTCAACGCCATCCGCAAATCCGACCGCAACGTCCGTTCGGACGGCTGGGCCAGCGCCCGTATGCTGCTCAAGGACGATGGTATGGGCTTTTCCTTCCATGTCACCACCATGTTCGCGGGCACCGAGCTCAAGATGCACTATCAGAACCATCTGGAGGCCGTCTTCGTGCTCAAGGGCACCGGCACCATCGAAGATCTGGGAACGGGCGAAATCCACCGGCTCGAACCCGGCGTGATGTACGCGCTCAACGACCATGACCGCCATATCGTGCGCCCCGAAACCGACATTCTGACGGCCTGTGCCTTCAACCCGCCGGTGACCGGCAAGGAAGTGCACGACGAAACGGGCGCTTATCCGGCCGACGCCGACCTCGTCGCCGCCGACTGACAATCAGAAAACAGAAAGGGAGACGTCCGATGCAAGACCTCTACCCCTCACGCCAAGCCGCCGAGGCCGAAATGCGGCCGCGGCAGGATCCCGTCGTCCATAGTCAATGGAGCAATGACGCGCCGATCAGCCCGGCCCAGGCCGCGCAGTTCGACCGCGACGGCTACATCGTGCTCGAGGACATCTTCTCGGCCGACGAAGTCGCCTTCCTGCAAAAGGCGGCGGGCAATCTGCTCGCCGATCCGGCGGCGCTCGACGGCGACACGATCGTCACCGAGCCGCAGGGCAACGAGATCCGCTCGATCTTCGAGATTCACGCGCAGAGCACCGCAATGGCGCGGCTCGCCGCTGACGCGCGGCTCGCCGACGTCGCGCGCTTCCTGCTCGGCGACGAGGTTTATATCCACCAGTCGCGCCTCAACTACAAACCCGGCTTCACGGGCAAGGAGTTCTATTGGCACAGCGATTTCGAGACGTGGCACGTCGAGGACGGCATGCCGCGGATGCGCGCGCTGTCGATGTCGGTGCTGCTCGCCGAGAACACCCCGCACAACGGGCCGCTGATGGTGATCCCGGGGTCGCACCGCACTTACCTCACCTGCGTCGGCGAAACCCCCGACGACCATTATCTGAGCTCGCTCAAGAAACAGGAATATGGCGTTCCCGATGAGGAAAGCCTCGCCGAGCTCGCGCACAAGCACGGCATCGTCGCGCCGACCGGCAAGCCCGGCACCGTCATCCTGTTCGACTGCAACCTGATGCACGGGTCGAATGGCAACATCACGCCCTTCCCGCGCGCCAACGCCTTCCTTGTCTATAATGCGGTCAGCAACCGGCTCGAAAAGCCGTTCGGCGTCGACAAACCGCGCCCCTGGTTCCTCGCGCATCGCGGCGAACCCAAACCGCTGACGATCGAACGCGGCCCGCTCGCCGAGACGGTGCCGGCATGACCTGGCATAGCGTCGAGAAAATCGGCGGCACATCGATGGCCGCGACGGCGACCCTGTTCGACAATGTGCTGATCGCAGGGCGCTCGGGCGCCGACCTCTATAACCGCATCTTCGTCGTCTCGGCCTATGCCGGGATGACCGACCTGCTGCTCGAGAACAAGAAGAGTGGGGCGCCGGGCGTCTACGGCCGCTTCGTCGCCGACGACGATGCCGACGGCTGGCGCGAGGCGATGGAAGCCGTCCGCCGCGCGATGCACGAACGCAACGCGGCCATGTTCGCGCGGCCCGAAAGCCGTGCCGAAGCCGATGCCTTCGTCGATACGCGCATCGCCACGGTCGCGTCGTGCCTCGACGATCTGGCCCGCCTGCGCGCGCACGGCCGCTTCTGCGTCAAGGAACAGCTGATGACGGTGCGCGAGCTGCTCGCCGGGATCGGCGAGGCGCACAGCGCGCACAGCACGGCACTGTTGCTGCGCGACCGCGACGTGAACGCGCGCTTCGTCGATCTGACCTTGTGGGACCAGGACGACCTCAGCAGCCTCGACGAACGGATCAGGGAGGCTTTCGCCGCGATCGACCTCGCCACGACGATGCCGATCGTCACCGGCTATGCCGGCTGCGAGGGCGGCATGGTGCGGCGCTATGCGCGCGGCTATACCGAAATGACCTTTTCGCGCCTCGCCGTCCTGACCGGCGCGCGCGAGGCGATCATCCACAAGGAATTTCACCTGTCGAGCGCCGACCCCAGGCTGGTCGGCGAGGACAAGGCGCGCAAGATCGGCCGCACCAATTACGACGTCGCCGACCAGCTTGCGAACCTGGGGATGGAGGCGATCCACCCCGGTGCCGGGCGCGGCCTGCGCCAGACCGACATCCCGCTGCGCGTGCGCAACACGTTCGACCGCGAGGATGGCGGCACGCTCGTCACCGGCGACTATGTCTCCGACGTCCCGCGCGTCGAGATCGTCACCGGCATCCGCCAGTTGCAGGCGCTGCAATTCTTCGAGCAGGATATGGTCGGGGTGAAGGGTTATGACGCCGCGATCCTCGACGCGCTGACGCGCCACCGCCTGTGGATCGTCAGCAAATCGTCGAATGCCAACACGATCACCCATTATCTGTCGGCGAGCGCCGACGCGGTGAAAAAGCTGATCGCCGACCTGCAGAAAGACTATCCCGAGGCCGCCATCTCGGCGCAGCCGGTGGCGATGATATCGGCGATCGGCAGCGATATTTCGCGCCCCGGCCTCGTCCCCGACGCGCTGCGCGCGCTCGACGATGCGGGCATCGCGATGATCGCGATGCAGCATCAGATCCGCAATGTCGATGTCCAGTTCATCGTCGAAAGCCGCGATTTCGATGCGGCGGTGCGTGTGCTACACAAGGCGCTGATCGAGGACGTCGACGCGAGCGCGGAGGGCCGGCGCGCCGCTTGACGCGGCGGCCGGGCGCGGCCGATGTTCGCAACGATCCTGCCCGTGCGGAGCCTGCTGGTCGCGATTTTCGTGATGATGGCGGGCAGCGGATTCCTCTCGACGCTGATCGGGCTCCGGCTCGAACGCGCGGGCAGCGGGACGATGGTGATCGGTGCGGTCGCGACCACCTATTTTGCCGGGCTTGTACTGGGGGCCTTGCGGGCCGGCGACGTCGTGCGCCGCGTCGGCCATATCCGCGCCTTCGCCGCCTTCGTCGCGTTGCTGTCGGCGAGCACGCTCACCTATGCGCTGTTCCAGCACCCGCTGCTATGGGCGGCGCTGCGCTTCGTCGACGGGCTGTGCGTCGCGGGCGTATTCATCTGCGTCGAAAGCTGGCTCAACGACCGCGCCGAGGCGAACACGCGCGGCACGGTGCTCGCCTGGTACATGGTCGCGCTCTATTCGGGGCAGGCGCTCGGGCAGATGCTGCTGCGTTCGGGCAGCAGCGCGCCGCAAATCCCGTTCGAACTCGCCTCGATCCTGATTTCGCTCGCGATCATCCCCGTTTGCCTGACGCGCGCCGCCGCGCCGTCGCTCGAGGATGCGGCCTCGCTGCCGCTGCGGCGCCTGTTCGAAGCCTCGCCGCTCGGCGTCGCGGGCGCGGGGATCACCGGGCTGCTGCTCGGCGCCTTCTATGGCCTTGCCGCCATCTACGCGCGCCGGATCGGCCTCGGCCTCGGCGACACCGCGACCTTCATGATGACCGTGATCCTCGGCGGCGTGGCGCTGCAATGGCCGCTCGGCCGCCTGTCGGACCGCTACGACCGGCGGCGCGTCATCATCGCCTGCTTCGCCGCGACGCTTGGCGTCAGCATCGCGCTTGCCATGGCGCCGACCGGCGTCCTGCTGCTCGGCCTCGGCGCGCTGTTCGGCGGGCTCAGCTTCGCGCTCTACCCGCTGTGCGTCGCCTTTGTGAACGACCGGCTTTTGCCGTCGGAGCGCGTGACCGCGAGCGGCCAGCTCGTCCTTCTCTATTCGACCGGCGCCGCGCTCGGTCCGCTTGGCGCCGCGGCCTCTATGACGCTGGCGGGCGCGGGCGGGCTCTTCCTCTTCATCGCGCTCGCGGCGGGGATGATGCTCGCCTTCGGGCTGTGGCGCCTCGCGACCAGCGATCCGGTGCCCGGCGCCGCGCAGCAGGATTTCCAGATCCTGCCGCGCACGACGCCGGTCGCGGCGCTGCTCGACCCCGCCGGTCCCGATTCTCCCGCCAGTTCCGACTCCCATTCGCAAACAGGTGACCCATGGAAAAGCCCGTAACGACCCACGCCCCGGGGCATCCGCCCCCCTTTCGCAAGCCTTCGCCGCTGCATCGCGCGGTCGGCGCCTCGGCGCTCGGCAATGCGGTCGAGTGGTTCGACTATGGCATCTATGCCTATGGCGTCACCTATATCTCCGCAGCGCTCTTCCCCGGCGATACCGAGGAAGCGGTGCTGTTCGCGCTCGCGACCTTTGCCATCTCCTTCCTCGTCCGGCCGCTCGGCGGGCTGTTCTGGGGGCCGCTCGGCGACCGTATCGGTCGCAAGTCGGTGCTGGCGATGACCATCCTGCTGATGGCGGGCGCGACCTTCGCGGTCGGGCTGATTCCCTCCTACGACAGCATCGGTTTCTGGGCGCCCACCTTGCTGATCCTGCTCCGGATGCTCCAGGGCTTTTCGACCGGCGGCGAATATGGCGGCGCGGCGACCTTCATGGCCGAATATGCGCCCGACGACCGGCGCGGCTTCTATGGCAGCTTCCTCGAATTCGGGACGCTTGCGGGCTTTTCCTTCGGCGCCGCGCTGATGCTCGGCTATTCGCTGCACCTTGGCGACGCGGCGATGCACGAGTGGGGCTGGCGCATCCCCTTCCTGATCGCGGGGCCGATCGGGCTGATCGGCATGTATGTGCGCTCGAAGATGGAGGATACGCCGATTTTCCGCGAGGAAATGGCATCGGCCGAACGGCGCGAGCCGCCGGGGCTCGGGGTCCTTGTCCGCGACTATTGGCGCCCGCTGCTCGTCGTCGGCGGCCTCGTCGTCGCGCTCAACGTCGTCAACTATTCGCTGCTCAGCTATATGCCCACCTATCTGCAGCGACGCATCGGCCTGTCGAACGAAGAGGCGTTGCTCGTGCCGATCATCGGCATGCTCTTCATGATGCTCTTCCTGCCCTTCGCGGGGGCGCTATCCGATCGCGTCGGCCGCCGCGCGATGTGGCGCTGGTCGCTGGTCGGCCTGCTGCTGCTCGTCGTGCCGCTCTATATGCTGATCGGGACGGGGTTCGCCGGCGCGCTGATCGGCTTCATGGCGCTCGGCCTGCTCTATGTGCCGCAGCTCGCGACGATCTCCGCCACTTTCCCCGCGATGTTCCCGACCGCGGTACGCTTCGCGGGTTTCGCGATCGCCTATAATATCTCGACCTCGATCTTCGGCGGCACCGCGCCGATGATCGGCAGCGGTCTGATCAGCCTGACCGGCGATCCGCTGATGCCCGCCTATTATATGATGCTCGCCTGCCTCGTCGGCCTCGCCGCGCTGCGCTACATGCCCGAAACCGCTGGCCGTTCGATGCGCGAAGATCCGTTCAGGCCCGCGCCGGCCGCCGAAAATTGATCGGCGCGCGGCCGGTCGGCACCAGCGGAGGCCCGCGGGCATGGTGTTACCGCTATTCGGAAACTGGAGCGGGCGAAGGGATTCGAACCCTCGACCCCAACCTTGGCAAGGTTGTGCTCTACCCCTGAGCTACGCCCGCTCTGGCGGCTGGAAACCGGTCGGTTCCAGCGGGTGAGGCGGGCGATTAGCACCGGCCTTTTGACTCGGCAACCCCTGATTGCGCATTTTCTCCGAAGGGTTGGCATATCGTCCGCAAATCCCACATAAGCGGGACAAGCGTCCGATCCGCATCGGCGGTGGCGGCGCACATTCTGAACAGGAGCATGTTTTCGTGGCCACTCTCGGTCTGAATCCGCAGGAAAAGGAAGCCGTCGAAGCCTTCCGCCGCGACGTCGTCGAACCGTCGATGAGCAATCTCGTCATCCTCGATTTCTGGGCCGAATGGTGCGGCCCGTGCAAACAGCTCGGCCCCGTGCTCGAAAAGGTTGCCGAGGATTATGCCGACAAGGGCGTCCTGCTGGTCAAGGTCGACGTCGATGCGAATCGCTTCATCGCCGGCCAGTTCCAGGTCCAGTCGATCCCGACCGTCTATGCGATCTTTCAGGGCCAGCCGGTCGCGAACCTGACCAACGCACGCACCGAAAGCCAGCTCAAGGCGATTCTCGACCAGCTGCTCGCACAGCTGCCGATCGAAAGCGCGGCGAAGGACCTCGCGGTCGAGATCGCACCGCTGATCGACATGGGCGAAAGCGTGCTCGCCGAAGGCGACGGCGCGCGCGCCGCGAGCATCTTTGCGCAGATCCTCGAGATGGCGCCCGATAATGCCGCGGCGCACGGCGGGCTGATTCGCGCGTTCGTGCTGACCGGCGATGTCGAGGGCGCGCAGGCGGCGCTCGACGCGCTGCCCGCCGAGATCGCCGCGGATCCTGCCATCGCACAGGCGAAAAGCGCGCTGGCGCTCGCCGCCGACGCCCCCGACCCGGGCGAACTCGCGGCGTTCGAAGCGGCGGTCGCGGCGAACCCCGCCAATCATCAGGCGCGCTTCGACCTTGCGAGCGCGCAGATCGGCGCCGGCCAGCGCGATGCCGCCGCCGACAATCTGCTCCACATCGTCGCGGCCGACCGCGAATGGAACGACGATGCGGCGCGCGCTAAGCTGTTGTCGCTGTTCGAAGCCGTCGGGCTCGAAGACCCGTGGGTCGCCGCGCAGCGCCGCCGCCTGTCGTTGATCCTTTTCGGCTGATGGGCGAAACCGCGCCTTTGACGATCCAGCGGATCGCGATCTTTCCGCTCACCGGCGCGGTGCTGTTCCCGGGGCTGCACCTGCCGCTGCACATTTTCGAGCCGCGCTATTCGGCGATGGTGCAGGAGGTGCTGGCGCGCGACCGGCAAATCGGGATGATCCAGCCGCGCCAGCTTCCCGGCGAAGAGGATCGTGAACCGCCCGCGCTCTATGACGTCGGCTGCGTCGGACGCATCGTTGATGTCGAGGCGCTCGACGAAGGGCGCTTCAACCTCGTGCTCGAAGGCGTCGCGCGTTTTCGTGTCCGTCGCGAGCTCGACGTCACCACGCCGTTTCGGCAGGTCGAGGCGGAGCTCGAGCTTGAGGGTGAAGACGATGCCGTGCTGGCGAGCATCGAACGCGCGAGCCTCGAACGCGAAGCCAAGCGTTTTGCGGCGCGGCAGGGCTATGTCGTCGATTGGGATTCGGTCGGCCAGCTCGACGACGCGACGCTGGTCAACGGCATCGCGCAGGTCGCCCCCTTCGATGCGGCCGCGAAACAGGCGCTGCTCGAAGCGAGCCCGATCGACGCGCGCGCCGAACTGGTCGTCCAGCTGATGCAATTCTTCGGCCGTTTCGACAGCGACGACGGGCGCGCGACGCTGCAGTAACTTTCAGTGAAGCTTGCGGACCGGCGCATGCCGCGCGATGTCGGCGAGCGCCCGGCGCACGATATGACGGTCGCTTTCGCGTAGACGTTCGGCGGCGTCGCTGACCGTCAGATGGCGGCGAACGAGATCCGTCTCGGTCGCAAGCCGCGCGTCCATCCGGGCGCCGTCCGCGCGCGATGCGCTTGATTTTGCGCGGCGACGGTCTGCCCAGTCCTCGACCAGCCGGTCGGCCAGAAGCGCGGCGAGATTGTCGGCCGCGCCTTTTTCGGTCCCGATTTCCGCCGCCGGATCGAGCAGCCACTCGTCGCCGTCTTCCGCCTGTAACGCGTCGATCGACAGCGTCGCGGTGACGTGGCGGCGGCCGGCGCAACGCTGGTCGCCGTGAAGGCGAAGCCGCAGCGCCTGCAACTCGGCACGGATTTGCCAGTTCACATAGGTGGTGAAGCGCGCCCGCGCGGGATCATAGCGTTCGGCGGCGCGGTGGATCGCGATCGCGCAGACCTGCGCCGCGTCCTCGGCGACGTCGGAAAGGCCATAGCTGCGCGTGAAATAGCGGATCCGCGGCGCCGCCAGCGCTGCGAGCCGCGCAAAGGCGCGATCGGCGAGCGCCCGTGCCCGCGCGCCCGGCGCCGCGTCGAGCGCGGTGCGCGCCCGGATATAGTCTGTCACAGCCGTTTCGAGTGCATCGCTTTTTGCCGACATGGCCCCCTCCCCATCCTGCCGCGGCACGGTGCCGCGCGGTTGAGGATAGGCGGGCATGCTTAGCGCCCGCCTGTCCGGGACCTAGGTAGTAATACCTAGATTTCGGCGCCCGCGAGCAGGCGCGGCAGGTCGCCCGCCTCACCGCGCGCTTCGTCCATGAAGAAGCGTTTGAGCATCGGCATGCGCTGCACCGCGCCGAGCCCGGTGCGGCGGACCGCTGCCGCCGTGCGTCCCGGAATGCCGAACAGCCGCGTCAGCCCGTCGGTCGCGAGGCTAACCATCATATTGTCGAGCCCGCGCCAACGCTGGTAGCGCGCGAGCAGCGCCGCATCGCCGAGGTCGAGCCCGAGCCGCGCGCCCTCGACGAGCACTTCGGTCAATGCCGCGACGTCGCGCAGGCCAAGGTTGAGCCCCTGCCCCGCGATCGGGTGAATGCCGTGCGCCGCGTCGCCGACGAGCGCGATCCGGTCGGCGACGATCGAGGCGCTGTGGTGGAAGCCGAGTGGATAGGTCATGCGCGGCGCGACAAGTTCCATCGCACCAAGAACGCCGCCCGCGCGTTTCTGCAGTTCGGCGACGAAGCCGCGCTCTCCGAGCTTGGCGAAGCCGGGACCGTCCTTCTCGGACACGGTCCAGACAAAAGCCGAGCGGTGGCGCCCCCGTTCATCGTCGACGAGCGGCAGCAGCGCGAAGGGCCCCGACGGATAGAAGATTTCGTGCGCGACATGGCCGTGCGGCTTTTCGTGCGCGACCGCGCCGATCATCGCGTGATGATGGTAGGACCAGTTCGCGATGCTGAATCCGGCGGCATCGCGCGTCGGCGAGCGGCGACCCTCGGCCACGACCAGCAGCGGCGCCGCGAGCTTCGTGCCGTCGGCGAGCGTCAGCGTGACGCCATGCCCGTCGATCTCGCGCGACACGACGGCGGCGGGCATCGCAAGTCGCACCAGCGGCGCATTGGCGAGCGCGGCAGCCAGCGCGAGGCGCAATTGACGATTTTCGACCATCGTGCCGAGCGGCGGATCGCCTTCGGCGGTGACGAAATCGAGTTCGCCGCCGCGTCCGCTATCGGGCGCACCGTCGCCCACCTTGATGGCGCGGATCGGACAGCCGTGCCCGGCGAGGCGGTCGGCGATCCCCAGCGCCTCGAACATCTGCCACGTCGCGCTCGCGATCGCCGAGGCGCGGCCGTCGAAGCCGAGCGCGATCGTCGCGACGGGATCGGCGGGATCGACGACCTGGACCGACAGGCCGTGGTGGGCCAGGGCAAGGGCGAGCGCCTGGCCGACGAGGCCGCCGCCCGAAATCAGGACATCGCTGCGCAGGAGTTCGGTCATGGTT
The DNA here is from genome assembly GCF_013410105.1 of Sphingopyxis sp. JAI108. GTDB lineage: Bacteria > Pseudomonadota > Alphaproteobacteria > Sphingomonadales > Sphingomonadaceae > Sphingopyxis > Sphingopyxis chilensis. The sequence goes on along the minus strand of NZ_JACCCJ010000002.1, from coordinate 335,879 downwards.
TCGCCCTAGCGCGCGGTGGGACGGTTGGAAAGGCTGTGGGCGAGCGCGGGGCCCCGCTTGACGGCGAGTCCGCCCCATGCGCATATCGCCGGATCAACTGACAGGGACCGGAACAAGAGCATGGCTAGCCGCAAGGCCGCACCCGCAAAGGCCGATTGGCGTACGGTTTTCCGCCAAAGCATCGCGCGATCGCTCGTGATCGCGGCGGCGGTGGCGCTCGGGCTCTTCACGCTGTTCCTCACGCTCGCTCTCCTCACCTACGACAGCACCGACGCCGCGCTCAACACCGCGGCGCACGGCACCGCCGCCAACTGGATGGGCAGCGCGGGCGCCTGGTTCGCCGACCTCGGCCTGTCGATCGGCGGCATCGGCGTCGCGCTGCTGCTGCCGCTGCTCGGCATCATCGCATGGCGACTCTGGACCGGCGAAGCCCAGCCTTATTGGCCGCGCCAGCTCGCCTACAGCTTCATCGGCATCCTGCTCGTCGGGCTAGGCGCCGAGCTCTGGTCGCCGGCGACGAATGCCCCGCTGCCCGCGGGCTGGGGCGGGATCATCGCGCTGCTGCTCGGCGGCGCCATCGCGCCCCTCTTCGCTCAGGCGGGCGAACCCGCCGCGGCGCTGATCCGCTTCGCTACGATCCTGCTGCTCGTGGGGCTGGGGTTGTGGCTCGCATGGCGCGCGCTCCGGCTCGAAAAGGGCTGGGCGTCACGGTTCAGGCTACCCGCCGCCCAAAACAGCCGCGTCGTCGAGCCCCCCCGCGTCGCGCGCGCCGACGACCGCGCGCCCGGCCCGATCGAGCCCACCGTGCGGCCGCGCGCCGTGGCCGAGCCGGTCGACCGCGCTCCGCCCGAAATCGCCGATCCCGCGCAGCGCACCGCGCCGTCGAAACCCCGGCCCAAGCCGCAAACCGAGCTGTTCACCAATTACCAGCTGCCGTCGATCGACCTGCTTGCCCCTGCGCCCGAGCGGCCGGCGGGACAGATCGACAAGGCGGCGCTCGAGCGCAACGCGCGGCTGCTCGAATCGGTGCTCGAGGACTTCCAGGTCAAGGGCGTCGTCACTGCGGTGCGCCCAGGACCGGTTGTCACCATGTACGAGCTCGAACCCGCACCGGGCACCAAGGCGAGCCGCGTGTCGAACCTCGCCGACGACATCGCCCGCAACATGTCGGCGCTGTCGGCGCGCATCGCGCCGATCCCCGGGCGCACGGTCATCGGCATCGAGCTGCCCAACGCGCAGCGCGAAGCGGTGGTGCTCCACGAAATCATCGGCAGCGCGCTGTTCCAGGACCAGACCGGGGCGCTGCCGATCATCCTCGGCAAGAATATCAGCGGCGACGCGATGATCGCCGACCTCGCACCGATGCCGCACCTGCTGATCGCGGGCACCACCGGCTCGGGCAAGTCCGTCGGCCTCAACGCGATGATCCTGTCTTTGCTCTACCGCCTCGGCCCCGACCAGGTGAAGATGATCATGATCGATCCAAAGATGCTGGAACTCAGCGTCTATGACGACATCCCGCACCTGCTCGCCCCCGTCGTCACCGAGCCCAAGAAGGCGATCCGCGCGCTTAAATGGGCGGTCGAGCAGATGGAGGACCGCTATCGCATGATGTCCTCGCTGTCGGTGCGCAACCTCGCCTCGTACAACGACAAGGTGCGCGGCGCGCTCGCCAAGGGCAAGTCGCTGGGGCGCCGCGTCCAGACGGGCTATGACCCCGACACCGGCCAGCCGGTCTATGAGGAAGAGACGCTCGACTATCAGCCGCTGCCGCAAATCGTCGTCGTCGTCGACGAACTCGCCGACCTGATGATGACCGCGGGCAAGGAGGTCGAATTCCTGATCCAGCGGCTCGCGCAAAAGGCGCGCGCGGCGGGCATCCACCTGATCCTCGCGACGCAGCGCCCGTCGGTCGACGTCATCACCGGCGTGATCAAGGCGAATTTGCCGACGCGCATCAGCTTCAACGTCACGTCGAAAATCGACAGCCGCACCATCTTGGGCGAGGCGGGCGCCGAGCAGCTGCTCGGCAAGGGCGACATGCTTTACGTGCCCGGCGGCAAGCAGATCACGCGCATCCACGGCCCCTTCGTCTCCGATGACGAGGTGCGCGCGGTCGCCGATCACTGGAAGGCGCAGGGACGCCCCGACTATGTCGAAAGCGTCACCGAGGATCCCGAGGATGGCGGCTTCGCGATGGAGGGCGCCCCTGCGGGCGGCGACAGTGCCGAGGACCGCATGTACGCCAAGGCCTGCCAGATCGTCGCCGAAAGCCAGAAAGCCTCGACGAGCTGGCTGCAGCGCCAACTCCGTATCGGTTACAACAGCGCGGCGCGCCTGATCGAGCGGATGGAGGAGGAAGGCATCGTCAGCCCGCCGAACCATGTCGGCCGCCGCGACGTACTCACCGACCAATATGGGCAGCCGCGCTGAGGAACCTTTTTCCCGGTTCGCGACTTGAACAGCGTCTAACGGCGGGGTTCAGCGCGGGTTCAATGCCCCGATGCGAGGAATCCTCCAATCAATCCGAAAAGATGAGAGCCCGATGATTTTCAAGACCACCCTCCCCCGCGCCCTTGCGTGGACACTCGCTCCCGTCGCCGCCGCCGGTCTTGCAATCGGCGCGCCCGCGATCGCCCAGTCGGCGAACGCGCTGGCTTCGGTGCAGTCGCACCTCAAGTCCACCAGCTCGATGACCGCCAACTTCGTGCAGACCGACCGCAACGGCCAGCGGCTGGGCGGGCAGCTCACGCTGAAGCGCCCCGGCAAGATCCGTTTCCAGTATCAAAAGGACGTGCCCTTGCTGATCGTCGGCGATGGCAGCCGGCTCACCGTGATCGACTATGAAGTGAAGCAGGTACAGAGCTGGCCGGTGAAGAATTCGCCGCTCGGCGCGCTGCTCGATCCCGACCGGGACCTGACCAAATATGCCAAGGTCCTGCCGACCGGGAACAACGATGTGCTGAGCGTCGAGGTCAAGGATCCGAAGCGCCCCGAATATGGCACGATCACCATGGTGTTCGTCCGCGACGGCGCGGCACCCGGCGGACTGCGTCTGCGCGGCTGGGTTGCGCTCGATTCGCAGAACAACCGCACGCGGATCGACCTCAGCAACCAGAAATTCAACGTCGCGGTCGCCGATTCGGCTTTCCGCTGGACCGATCCCCGCCCGAAACGGCGCGGGCGTTAACCCTCGCGCCATCATCGCGTCGGTCCGGCGCCACGGCCGGCGCCGATTTTCCGGACCAACCGTCGCCCTGGATCGACGAACTGCACAGGCGACGCCGAAGCGGGATTTTTGTTCAGCTTGGCGACAGGGAAGGGCGGTTATTCCATCTCTCGAAGGCGCCAACACGGCCCCCGGATTTGGGTTTCCCCCTGTTGCCCCTCCCGGGCTGCCAGGCACCTTCATTCAAGAGCGTGACGAACGCTGACCTTGAACCCCCGTTCCACCGCCCCTGGGACGGGGGTTTAATTTGTCCGGTGTATTTTCTGCCGCCAACGCGGCGGGGCCGCAACAACGACCTCGTTGCGAACCGAACCGCGCGCCGATAGAGCCGACCCCATGACTCGCACCAGCATTGCTTCGTGGAACATCAACAGCGTTCGCGCCCGCATCGGCATCGTCGAGAAATTCCTGCGCGAAGAAGCCCCAGACATCCTCTGCCTTCAGGAAACCAAGGTCGAGTGCAGCCTGTTCCCGCCCGAGATGTTCCGGCGGCTGGGCTACGAGCATATCGTCACCCACGGCCAGCGCATGCACCACGGCGTCGCGATCGTCAGCAAGATGCCGCTGACCGACGTGCGCAAATATGACTGGCAGGCGAATGGCGAGGCGCGCCACGTCGGGGTGACGCTGCCGTGGGGCGTCCGCCTCGACAATGTCTATATCCCCGCGGGCGGCGATATTCCCGACCGCGATCTCAATCCCAAATTCGGGCAGAAGCTCGATTTCTTCGGCCGCATGACCGAATGGTCGGGCGCGCTGAACGGCACGCCGACGGTGCTGACGGGCGATTTCAACGTCGCGCCGCTCGAAAGCGACGTCTGGAACCACAAGGCGCTGCTCGACGTCGTCAGCCACACGCCGGTCGAGGTCGAAACGCTGGCAAGGCTGCAGGCGGCATCGAACTGGGTCGATCTCGGTCGCCACTTCATCGAAGCGCCGACGCCGCTCTACACCTGGTGGAGCTACCGCGCGAAGGACTGGGAGGCGTCGAACCGCGGCCGCCGGCTCGACCATATGTGGGTGACGCCCGACCTGACGGCGAAGGCGGTGTCGCATCGCATCGTCCGGCCGGCGCGCAGCTGGGAACGGCCGTCGGACCATATCCCGCTGATCACCGAGTTCGACTTTTGAGCGATATCGGAGCTCGCCGGGCAGCCCGCGCCATAGACGCGCTGCGGCGTGGCTGGCCGTTCCGCATCGCGGGCGGCGATGGCGCGCTCGACCTGCTCGCCGTCGAAAGCGCGCGCGATGGGGCGCTCACCGACTTCGCCAGCCAGGATGTGCTGCTGTCGGGCGAACGCGCCGTTACGCTCAAGCTCACCAACCAGCGCGCCGCCGCGACGCCCGGACCGGTGCGGCTGGCCCATGCGGCCGATACGGTCGCGGCGGCGCTGGCGATTGCCGACCCGGCGCTTGACCTCGCGAATCCGCTTAAAGGGCCCTTCCGCACGGTCTCGACCGGGGGCGAAACCGCTGCCGCGGCCGCGATGACGATGGCCCGTCATGCCGGGCTGCTCCCGGCCTTTTTCGTGCGCGAAGCGACCGGCGATGCCGAGACCGAATGCGGCGTCGACGATGTCGCCGCGCTGCTCGATCCCGCCCGGCTCGAAATCGCGGCGCGCGCGCGCCTGCCCGTCGCGGCGAGCGAGAGCGCCGAAATCGTCGCCTTCCGTTCGCCCGAGGAGGCATCGGACCATGTCGCGCTGGTCATCGGCGAGCGCGATGCGAATCCGCCCGTGGTGCGCCTGCACAGCGAATGCCTGACCGGCGACGTGCTCGGCAGCCTCAAGTGCGATTGCGGGCCGCAGCTCCACGCCGCGCTCCACGCTATGGCCGATGCCCCGTGGGGCGTGCTGCTATACCTGCGGCAGGAAGGGCGCGGGATCGGCCTCGTCAACAAGCTGCGCGCCTATGCGCTGCAGGACCAGGGCTATGACACGGTCGATGCGAACCTGAGGCTCGGCTTCCCGGTCGAAGCGCGCGATTTCGCAATCGCAGGACGGATGCTCTATCTGCTGAATGTCCCCCGCATCCGGCTGATGACGAACAACCCCGAAAAGGTCGCGCGGCTGGAGAAGGAAGGGGTCGAGGTCGTCGAACGGCTGCCCCTCGCGCTGCCGACGAACAAGTATAACGAGCAATATCTCGCGACGAAGCGCGATCGCACGGGGCACCAGCTTTAGGCGAACGTCATTGCGAGCGAAGCGAAGCGATCTCCAGCTATCGTCCTAAAAGACCGATGGCTGGAGATTGCTTCGTCGCTACGCTCCTCGCAATGACGAGGTGTTGGATTAATGCACGAAGCGCGCCACCACGTCGCGATAGCTGCGGCTGACCTTCACCTGCGCGCCCGATCCGAGCACCAGGAAGCATTCGCCGTTGGTGTGCGGCTTCACCTGCTTGACCTGGCTGAGGTTCACGATCGTCGAACGGTGGACGCGCTGGAAATTGCGCGGGTCGAGCCGCTTTTCGAGATCCTTCATCGTCTCGCGCAGGATCAGCGAATTGTCGGCGGTATAGATGCACATATAATCGCCCGCCGCATCAATGCGTTCGATGCTATCGACATCGACGCGAAAGATCTGGCCGCGATCCTTGATGTTGATCATCTTTTCATAACGGTCGGCGGCGTGCGCGTCGGGCTGCGTTTCGGCGTCATAATCCTCGACCGCTTCGGGCGCGACTTCGGCGAGCACGGTCTTCAGCCGCTCGACCTCGGCCGCACCGCGCTTTTCGGTAAGTCGCTGGCGGACGCGGTCGAGTGCGTCGGCCAGCCGCTCGGGCTCGACCGGCTTCACCAGATAATCGACCGCCTGCGCCTCGAAGGCGCGGATCGCATGGTCCGAATAGGCCGTGACAAAAACCACCAGCGGCGGTTCGACTTCCATCAGTCCCTGAATCACCGAAAAACCATCGAACCCCGGCATCTGGATGTCGAGGAAAACAAGGTCGGGTTTGTGGGTCTTGATCTTTCTTATCGCCTCGCGGCCGTTCTGTGCGGTGTCGACAATTTCGACATCGGCATGCGCTTCGAGCCGCAATTGCAGGCCCTGGGTCGCCAATTTCTCATCATCCACCAGGATGGTTCTGATCGTCATGTGCGTTCGGTTCCAATCGTCATTTGCCCGTCGGGCTGGAACGGAAACTCGATGACCACCGTGAATCCGCCTTCACCGCCCATATGGACGTCGAACCGTTGCTGATCGCCAAAAGCCTGCGCCAGCCGGTCCCTGATGTTGGCTAAACCCACACCGGTCGATTCCGTTGCAACGCCAGTGGTGGGGTCGGTGGGGTCGGCTGACAATCCCGCGCCGGTGTCGGACACGGTGATCCGGACATTTTGACCGGCCAGCTGTGCGGAAATCGTGATATCGGCGCCTTCCTCCTGCGGCGTCACCGCATATTTGATCGCGTTTTCGATGAGCGGCTGAAGCAGAAGCGACGGCAGACGCGCGCGCGAAACCGCCGGATCGATCGCGAAATGCGGACGCAGTCGTTCCTCGAAGCGCATCTTTTCGATATCGAGGTAGAGCTTCAGCGTCTCGATCTCCTGCGCCAGCGTCACCTGCGCGGTCGGCTCGTTCGCGAGCGTGTAGCGCAGGAAGGCCGAGAGGCGCGACAGCATCGCGTTGGCGGGTTCGGCCTGCTTCAAGAGCACGAGCGTCGAAATGCTGTTGAGCGTGTTGAACAGGAAATGCGGGTTGAGCTGGTAGCGCAGCATCGCGAGTTGTGCCGACGCCGCCTGCGCCTCGAGCCGGATGACGCGATCATTCTGCTCCTCGAGTTGGAGGAAATAGTTGATCGCGAAATAGAGCGCCGACCAGGCCGCGAGCGACGTCGCGTCGATATACATCGCGCCGAGCAACAGGCTGGTGAAGCCCGCCTCGCTCGCCGGATTCTGGATCTGCGCCACCCATGCATCGATGAACGCCCAGAGCGCGGTCGCGACGCCGGCGAGGCCGAAGCTGACCCCCCACATGAGCAACGGGCGGCGGCTGATCAGCGCGCGGTAGCAGACCGACAGGATCAGCGTCAGCGAAAAGCCCGTGATCGCCGAAATCGTCTGTGGGATGAAAAAGGTGAAGGCCTGCCCATTGGCAAGCCCCGACACACCGCGCAGCCCAAGCCACGCCGCCCATCCCAATATCTGCAGATTCCAGAAGGCCCGGACCTTGTTATCGAAGAAGGGCCCGGGCGAAGTCAGTCGAAACAGCGGCATGAGGATCCGTCGTATGGCGATGTCAGTGGCCGCGCGCAGGGTAGCGAACGGCGGCGTGGCGGATCATTCCGCCGCGACCGTCGCCGCGGGATTGTCCGCGCGCACGCGCGCCTGCCCCAGCGGCTGCAGCTCCGAGCGATGCTTCCACAGCAATTCCTTGTATCCGATCACCCGGCCGTCGTGCGCGGTCAGCGTGACGGGGCCGATCGGCTGTTCGTCGCGCGCATCGACCAGCACCGGGGTCGAAGGCACGCCCGCGCCCCATTTCTCGCCCCATTGGCGCAGCGCGATCATCGCCGGCAGCAGTTCGATACCCTTTTCGGTGAGCTGGTAGCGGACCTTGCGCCGGTCCTCAGCCATGACCTCGCGCGCCATGATGCCATGGTCGACGAGCTTCGACAGCCGGTTCGACAGGATGTTGCGCGCGATGTTCAGTTCCTGCTGGAACTCCTCGAAATGATGGACGCCGTTGAACGCGGCGCGCAGGATCATAAACGACCATCGCTCGCCCATCGCCTCGAGCGCGAGCGGCAGGGCGCAATTGCCCCCATCGAGATCGTTCAACAATTCGCGTAATTTTCCCATGGCCAATGCCCTAACGTAAAATCGCCCCGTGCGCCAAAAAAATATAAGACCTTCGTTGCATTTCGCAACTCAATTGCTACGGCGCGTTTCGCGGCCCATCGGGCGCGCAAAACAGGAGGTCCAGATGCCCATATTCAAGCTTTCTCCCCTTTTCGGATCGCTGCCGCTGGCTGGCACGGCGCTGATCGGCGGCCTCGCGCTCGTCCCCGCCGCAGCGACGGCGGCGGGTGGAACCTATTACAGCGCCGAACTCGCGAGCCCCGCGCCCAAGGCCCGCTTCGTCGCGCGCGATGTCGTCTGGGCGTGCAAGGATGCCGGCTGCACAGCGGGTCAGGGCACGAGCCGTCCGCTGATTATGTGCGCGGCGCTTGCCAAGGCGGCTGGGCCGGTCGCGAGCTTCACCGCCGGGGGCAAGGCACTCGACGCCGACGAACTCGCGCGTTGCAACAGCGCCAAATAATCGGGAAAGCGAAAGGACCGCCGCATCATGGCGGCGCGGCGGTCCTTGCACGGCTCGGTGCGAGCCGATCAGCCCGCTATGCGGTTGCGCGCGACGACGAGCGACCAGCGTAGGATCGCGGGGGCCTTTGCCAAGACATGCGCGGGGTCTGCACGAAAGGCGCGGCCGACGAGGTCGAGCCGCCAGCGGCGGCGGCTGCGCAGCGCGAGCCCGAGCAGGATTTCACTGCGGCTGTGCGCCGGCAGTGTTTCGGGCAAGGCGCGCTCGACTATCTCGGCAGTCAGCGCCTGGATTCTTTCGGCACGCTGGCTCGTCAGGCTGCCGTCATGTTTGCGATAGAGATAGAGATCCTCGTGCAGGGCGACGAAGGCGAAGCGCTGCGCGGCGCGTAGCCAGAAGTCATAATCCTCGACACCGAACAGCGCGGTGTCATAGCCGCCGAGCGCCTCGGTCACGCGCGCGCGATAAAGGAAACAGGCACCGACATTATTGCCATAGAGCAGCCGATCGACCGGGCCGACGCGCGAGCGGCCGAGTTCGCCCCCAGCATCGTCGATCAGCATGAAATCGGCATGGACGATATCGGCGTCGGGCTTTGCGTCCAGCGTTGCGACGAGGCGGTCGAGCATCTGGGGTCGGAGGAGGTTGTCGTCCGAGGTCCAGCTGTGCAGTTCGCCGCACGCCACGGCAAAGCCGTGATTGAGCGCCGCGGGCAGCCCGACATTCGCATCGAGCCGCAGCAGCCGCACGCGCGTGTCGCGCGCCGCGGCGTCCGCCATGATCGCGGGCGAGGCGTCGCGCGAGGCATCATCGACGAGGATCAGCTCGAAATCGGCGAAATCCTGCGCCAGGACCGACTCGATAGCCTCGGCGAGCCAGCGCGCACCATTGTGCACGGGCATCACCATCGACACCCGCGGCGGCGCTGTCGAATCGAGCGTTTCGGTCCCCATCTCTGATCGTCCTACCCGCGACGAACGATGCTTCCAACGGGCTTTACCAAAGTTGCTAACGACTTCGGCCCCGCGCACACAAATTTCGCATTGCAATATATGCAACATGAACGACATTGGGGACTAAGGGTCAGGACCCACCTATTGCACGATCGAGGTTTGAAGCGATTTTGTTCAGGGCAAGGAAGCGAGGCGCAGGCATATGAGTATATTCCAAGGCTCGCTGACGCGGCCATGGACAAAATCGGTCAAATCCCGAAGGGACGTCGAAATGGCTTCGATCTCGTCCCCGCGCGGCCTTGCTGATGGAACCACCATCTGCGGCGACCACGCGAAGCCGATATCTTCGCCATTTCGACGCCTTGAACGTGCAATAGGTGGGTCCTGACCCTGTGCTGAGGCAATATGAACTTGTCGAGCGCGTGCGCGCTTATGATCCCGACGTCGACGAGGCGCTGCTGAACCGCGCCTATGTGTTCACGGTACAGAAGCATGGCAGCCAGAAACGCGCGTCGGGCGATCCCTATTTCAGCCATCCCGTCGAGGTCGCGGGCATCCTGACCGACCTGCATCTCGACAGCGAGACGATCGTCACCGCGCTGCTCCACGACACGCTCGAGGATACGCTCACGACGCCCGAGGAAATCGAGCGGCTGTTCGGCCCCGATGTCGGCCGGCTCGTCGATGGCGTGACCAAATTGTCGAAGATCGAAGCGCAGACCGAGAATGAGCGCGCGGCGGAAAATCTGCGCAAATTCCTGCTCGCCATGTCGGACGATATTCGCGTGCTGCTGGTCAAGCTCGCCGACCGGCTGCACAATATGCGCACGCTGCATTTCATCAAGAATCCGGACAAAAGGCGGCGCATCGCCAAGGAGACGATGGACATCTATGCCCCGCTCGCCGAGCGGATCGGCATGTATGAATATATGCGCGAGATGCAGCTTCTCGCGTTCAGCGAACTCGAACCCGAAGCCTATGCGACGATCACCGGCCGCCTCGCCAAGCTGACCGCGGGGGGTAAGGACAAGGTCGCGGGGATCAGCCGCGAGTTCAAGGAACTACTCGCCGGGGCGGGGATCGAGGCCGAGGTATCGGGACGCGAAAAGCACCCCTATTCGATCTGGCGCAAGATGCAGGAACGTCACGTCAGCTTCGAGCAGGTGACCGACATCATCGCTTTCCGCATCGTCACCCCGACCGACGCCGACTGCTACGCGGCGCTGGGGCTGATCCATCGCAAATGGAAAATGGTCCCCGGCCGTTTCAAGGATTATATCTCGACGCCGAAGCGCAACGGCTACAAGTCGTTGCACACGACGATCATGCACCAGCAGAATATGCGGATCGAAATCCAGATCCGCAGCCTGGGCATGCACCAGCAGTCCGAATTCGGCCTCGCCGCGCACTGGGCGTACAAGCAGGGCGGCTCGGCGCCCGACGGTCAGGCGGGGTGGATTCGCGACCTCATCGAAATCCTCGAACAGACGCACGACCCCGAAGAGTTCCTCGAAAACACGCGTATCGCGATGTATCAGGACCGCATCTTCGCCTTCACCCCCAAAGGGAGTCTGCACCAGCTGCCCAAGGGCGCGACCCCGGTCGATTTCGCCTATGCCGTCCACACCGGGCTCGGCGACCGCACGGTGGGGGCAAAGGTCAACGGGCGGCTCGTCCCGCTGCGCACCCAGCTTTCGAACGGCGACACCGTCGAAATCCTGTCGTCGGACAAGCAGACGCCGCAGCCCACGTGGCTCGGATTTGCCGTCACCGGCAAGGCGCGCGCCGCGATCCGTCGCCACGTCCGGTCGAAGGAAAAAGTCGAACTCGCGGCTTTGGGCCGCAAAATGTATGACGAGATGGTCGCGCGGCTGCCGAACAAGGTCGGCGACAAGGCGCGCGCTGCCGCGCGCGAACGGCTGAAGCTCGACGACGATACGGCGCTCTATGTCGCGATCGCCAAGCAGCGGCTGACCGACAATGCGGTGCTCGAAGCGCTCGTGCCCGGCATCACCGCCGAGATGAAGACCAAGCCCGGAAAGCTGGTGCAGGGCGCGGCGGTATCGATCGCGGGGCTCACTCCCGGGGTCGCTTACCAGCTCGCCGATTGCTGCCATCCCGTTCCCGGCGACCGCATCGTCGGCCTGTCGCGCCCCGGCGAGGGCATCGAGGTGCATGTCATCGACTGCCCGAAGCTCGCCGACGGGATCGACGCCGACTGGATCGACCTGCGCTGGCAGGAGGACAGCGAGGGCGGCAACGCGCGGCTGTGCATCGTTATCCTCAACGAACCCGGCACGCTCGCCGAAATGTCGGGCATCCTCGCGGCCAATTCGGCGAACATCACCAATTTGCGGCTGTCGAACCGCGAGGGCGGTTTTCACACCTATGACGTCGTCGTCGAGGTGCGCGACGTCCAGCATGTGATGCGTATCCTGTCGGCGCTGCGTGCGTCGGACACGGTGGTGCAGGCCGAACGGCTTTAGGCAGGATTGGGACGCCCGCCTTGGGGTGGTGAGCTGCCGTTCCCTTGTTCGTCATCCCGGACTTGATCCGGGATCCACTGCGGCGCTGAAGTCATGGACCCCGGATCAAGTCCGGGGTGACGATGAAGGAGAACGCACTTCCAGTCGAAACCCGACGCTCCCCTCAATTCGCGTAAAGCAGCGGCGGCCTCCACGCGCTTTCATCGACCTCGTCGCGCACCTTGTAGACCATCCCCTTGCTGTTCAGGAACAGCTTCTCCATTTCGCCGCGCGTGAAGGGGCGCGAGCCGACACGCCCGAACACCGCCATCTGCCCGCCGGTTTCGTCGACCGCGCGGTCGCGGTCGAGACCCTTCGACAAAGCGAGCGCCGGCGACGGTGTCTTTGCCCACGCGATCAATTCGGGGGTCGGCTTGGGCGAGAAGCCATAGAGGCCTGGATTGTCGGGGCTGGTGAGCTGGAGCACCTTGATCCCGTTCCGGCCGTCGGCGACATAGCCGAAGAGCGACGCATTGGTCGATGCGACGATGACGTCCTCGGCATCATTGAGCGCGCCGCCAAAGGTCAGCCCCGGCCAGACGACCGGCGCCGCAGGACGCGTCACATCGACGATCACCAGCCCGTCCGCCTTCGCCGCAACATATATATAGGTGCGCGCGATATAGATTTTGCGCGCATTGGCGAGCCGCACCGTGCCCGCGGGGACCGCGACCGGCTGCGCGAGATTGGTGACGTCGAACAGCTTCACCCCCTCGGCATCGGTCACCCAGAGATAGCGGAACTGCACCGCGCTCGCGCGCGCGTCGGTCAGCGGCAGCTGCGCCGTGACCTTCGGCTGCAGCGGCGCCGTCAGGTCGAGCACGACCAGCCCGGCGTCGGTCGTCACATAGGCGATGCTGCCCGCAAGCGTGATGTGCCGCGCGCCCGCGAGTATATTGCCGTCATTCCACGTCAGCGCGCGCTTCAGCTTGTTGTTGCGGAACTCGCCGTCAGCCATCGTGTCGATGTCGACGAGGATCAGGCCTTCGACGCCGTCGGTGATCACCGCGTAACGATAGATGTCGTGCATCGCCTGTTCGTGGTTCTCGGGGAAATTCTTCACGATATTCTCGTTGCGCGACACGCTGATCGGCTGCGTCGTCGGAAGCGCCATGCAGGTCGCATTCTTCGTCTTCACATGCGTATCGTGCCCGAGCGGCGAGAAGGGCGCGCGAACGATGCGTTCGGAGAAGCCCTTGTTGCCGATCGAGGCGACGTCATAGACGCGGAACCCGCCCTTGCCCTCGGCGACGAACATATATTCGCCGCGCTGTTGCAGGCAGTTGACCCGCCCGCTCGTCCCCTGAACGATATTGGCAAACTCCTCGAGCGCGTGCGTTTCGCCCGATCCTTTTTTGTCGAAGGTCTTGCCGCGCACCCAGTTCTTGAGTTCGCGCCCATTCTGTTCGACGTGCAGCTTCCAATAGTCGGGATAGGCATATCTCTGAAGATAGCTGCCGATCACCGCCTGCGGTTCGTCCCATTCGGTGACCCGCGTCGCCTGAAAGCCGTCTTCCATCCCCGACCAGACGTTGAGGCCGACGAAATTGACGAAATTGGTGCCGAGCAACAGCAGCTGCGACATGACCGCATTATTATCGTCGGCGGCCGACAAATGGCAGTCCGAACATTGCTTGGTTTCCTGCCGGCGCACCGTGTGCGGGAAATGCGGCGCGAACGCCTGGCTCGAATAGCCCGCCGAAGAGATCGGCGGCTGCTGCACATAGATGCGCTCGCGGTTGATGTTCGTCGATGAGAGCACGAGCGCCGAAGTCGAACGCACGGGCGTGATGATGCCGCGCACCTCGCCATCGGGACCGGGTTCGCCGGGCTTGGTGAGCTGGTGCCGGCCGAGCTGGAACATCTCGTCGCGCGCGACCTGCGGGTTGTAGGTCGCGAAGTTGCGCGTCTCTTCGCCCTCGAAATGATGCGACGTCGTCTTCCAGTTCGCCTCGATCGGCAAATGGCAGCCCCCGCAGCTCGTCGTCCATGACAGGTGACAGGTGAAGCAGGTCATCCTGTCGTCGCCGTGCGCGCGGTCTTCCTTGGCGACCCCCGGACCCCATTCGAACTTGCCGTCCTCCGATCCGCTGCGCGCCATCAGCTTGGCGCGCGCCGCCTTGGCATTGAAATGCGGCCCCGGGGTCACTGCCTGCTTGACCAGGCTGACCTGCCATTCGAGCTTGGGGTCGACGATCGAGCGCTGGATCAGGCCGATCACCTCGGCATCGTCATTATACTGGAATTCGAAGCGCCGCCGCCCGTCGGGGTTGCGCAGCAGCGCAAGGTTGGTCCCCTGCGGCCGCGCCGCGACGTTCGACGTGAGCAGGTTCGGGAAGGCATCGGCGGTGCCGTGACAGTCCCTGCAACTGATCTCGACCGCGTTCGCGACTTCGCCCTGAATATAGCCGTTGCCGTGGCTGTCCTGCGCAAAGTGGCAGTCGGCGCACTGCATCCCTTTTTCGGCGTGGATGTCCATCATATGGACCGTTTTGCCGGGGTTGAGGCCCGGCGGCACGAACTTGCCCTCGACGCCGGGCTTGCCCGGATCGGCGCTCGACAGGCAGAGGTCGCGTTCCTTGGGATCGCTGTAATGGCTGCAGCTCTTGCGCCATTTTTCGGGATCCTTGGGGTCGATGATATTCGCCGCGTCGGTGCCCCAGGTCGCCATATTGCCGTCGGCGTTCAGCAGGTTCCCGTTGCGGTCGCGCTTGAAGATGCCGCGGAAGTTCCAGCCGTGACCGTGATAGTCGGCGAACTGCGTGTCCTTGTTGCTGTCGTTGACGTCATAGACGTCGCGCAGGAACTCGACGTCGGCCCACAGCCCGCGCGTCGCCGCGCCCTCGGGGTTGCGTTCGAGCACCTGATGCACTTCGGCGGCGGTCGGATAGCGCTGCTGCTTGTATGTCTTCTGATACTCCGCGTCGCTCATCCCCGGCGGGCGCGGCGCGCTATTCTCCGGGCCCGGCCACATCTGCGGCGCGTCCGATTCATAGTCCCACATCGTATAGCCGAGGTAGGAGTTCAGGAAGATGTTGGGCTGGTGCATGTGGCACGACATGCACTGCGAGGTCGGGATCGCGCGGGTGAAGGCGTGGCTGATCGGATGGCCCGATTCGCGCCGCTGCGGCGATCCGGGGCGCACCGGGACCTCCGGATCGGCGGGGTCGATCAACGTGCCATGCCCGCCGCCGCCATGGTCGCCGGCGTCGGCGCCATGCGCGTCGCCGCCCTTCGGCTTCTTTTCCGCGATCGTCGGGTCGATCGTCGCCGTCTCGCCGTCGCGGCCGAACTGCGCATAGGTCAGGCTGTGCCGCGGCTCGCGGTCGTTGGCATAGACGACGTGGCAGCCCGAACAGCCCGAATGGCGATAATCGCCGGGCTGGTCGTTCGTCCCCATGAACCATGACAACGGATCGTTGAGGCGCGTCTTGTGGATGTTGAGCACGGGGATCGAGACGCGCAGGCCGGTGCCGGGACCACGATTCGATTGTTTGAGGTCGGGGCGCCCCGGCTCCTCGAGCCGCTGGATGCTGCCGGTCGGGTTCGGCAAGCCGATTTCGGGGAATTGCGTGTTGATGTTGCGCCCGCCGCGTTCGAAGACACGGAAGACATCGCCCGGCGGGATAACGTTCCAGCGCGGCAGCGGATACATTTTGGCGAGCGCGCCGCGCTTTTTCTCGGCATCGGTCAATATCTTGTCGAAACCGAAGCTCGGCTTGCACGCTTCCTTATACTCCTCGGCCGTCAGCCGCGACGAGGGCGACAGGATGCACGCCGGCTCGCCGGTGCGCGTATAGGCCTCGCCGAAGACATAATTCTTATAGGGGACGATGCCGTTGTTATACGCCGCACCGCCCCACAACATCGCGCCGGTCGACATCAGCGAGCGCTCGGTCGCCTCGATCACCTCGAGGTGGCACGCCCCGCACGCCTCGCGCGCGATGCGATAGTCGCTGGGGTTCACGAAACGGATGAATTCGGGCGATTCCTTGTTAAGCAGGGTATAGCTGCGCTGCGGGTTCGCCGAGCTGTCGTGCCAGGCACCGGGCAGCGTCGGCTGTGGATGCGCGAGCTTCATAATCGCCTTGTTCGTGGCGTGCGCGTAACCAAGGCTCGGCGTGCCGCGCTGGCTCGCATCGCCGCCGTGGCAATCGGTGCAGCCGAGCTTCACCGCCGGAGTCGCGTGCATCGACGGCTGGTCGGTGCGCGTGTGGCAGCTGTAGCAGCCTTCCGACTTCGCGCTGACATCGGCGTCGCTCTGCTCGCGCGGCGCGGGCGGGGTGAAGCGATATTCGATCTTGAGCGGCTTCTCCTCTTCCGCCGCGCGCGTGACGCTGACGCCCAGGCTGATGCTCATCAGCAGGAAGGCGAACAGGGCGAAGAGTTTGCGCGCCATCATTCGCCCCAGGCCCGGTTCGCATCGAGCGAAGTCGAGATGCCGTGAAGGCAGGCGCGACCGATGGGCATCTCGACTTCGCTCGACGCGAACGGATTATGTGGCAACAGCGCCATCAGAAACTCACGATCACATTGGCGAGGATCGACACATAGGCGTCGTTCTTCTGCTTGTTGTCGAACAGATCCTTGAATCCCTTGCCCGGCAGCAGCACCGCGGCGCTGAGGCGCCCGACGATATTCTGCGTCGCTTTCGGGCGCCAGATCGTCGCGACCGACAGGTCGAAGCCGATATCCTTCGGGATCGACCCTTCGCTGCGCAGCACCTGCAAGCTCGACGTGTCAGCAAACCACAGATGGTTGAAATTGGTGCTGACGCGAAACTCGGGGGTCAGGTCGAAATCGGCGCCCGCGCCGATGAAGACGGTGCCCGGATTGTTGAAGTTCGACTGCCCCTCTTCCTTCGACGAGCGCAGCGAGTTCAAAATGCCGTTGCGCCCGTTGATCGCAATCGCGCGCCCGCCGCCCGCGAAGGGGATCGTCTGGCGGATCCAGTAGCTCGTGTCGGCGCCGCCGAAGATCGGGTTTTCAAAGATCGCGTCGAACCCGCCCTCGGTGTTGTTGTACGGGTCGCCGTCGCCGGTCGCATACAGCCCCGACAGGCGGAAGCGCATCCAGTCATGATCGTAGCTGAGTTCGACCGCGCCAAAGCCCGCGCGGATTTCGGCGGGCTTGCTGGTGAAGAAGCTGTTCCGGTCCTCGCCCAGCGCAGCATAGAAACTCGCGGTCAGGTTGATCCGCCCGATCCGCCCATCGGCGCTGTAGCCGAGGTAGACGACATCATATTCGCGCCCGCGCAGGTCGCCGAGCAGCGCCGGTCGCACCGGGAAACCATTATGGTCGATCTGCACGTCATTCTTTTCGCGGTTCATATTATAGGTGACGCTGATCTGGCTGGTCAGCCCGACGACCGGAAAATCCTGGCGATAAAGGTTGCCGGTAAAGATGAAATCGTCGCGCGGCGTCTGGGTTATGTCGTTGAGGCCCGAATTGGTATCCTTTTCGAGCCGCCAGAACGCCGCGAGATTATATTGGAAGCGGTTGTTGTCGCGGTTGCCGAACAGGCGGATACCAAGCTGGCTGTCGTTGAACAGGAAGCCGCGAAAATCGCTCTGGAACGGCTGGATGCCGAGGCGGATCGAATAGAAATCATAGCGGTCGGACGTGTTGCCGAGATGCTTGTCGACGAACAGCTCCTGCACGCCGAGGAACGAGTCATAGCGATGGCTCGCCTTCGACGGGCGCACGTCGAGCACGCGCCGTTCGGGAACGTCGACATAATTGGCCTGATACGCCAGCGTGATGCGATATTCGATATCGGGAGGCTTGAACGCGGTCGAACCCTTGATCAGCGCCGCGCCGGCGATGACGGTCTGCGCAAAGACGAAGCTGCGGTCCTTGCCGAACACGTCGAGGCTGCCCGGCCGCTCGGTCGTCTGGACGCCGACTGGGATCGGGAAGGTGCGCGGTTCGAACACCGTATCGGACACCGCATTGGCGACAAAAAACCAGTCGTCGCCCTTGATCGGCAGCCATTTGACCTTGCTGCGGTCGATCGCGCGGTCGCCCTTGTACGTATTCTGGTGATAGGGATCGAACCAGCGTTCCTTGACCACGCCCAATGTCTCGATCAGGCGCCAGCGGTCTGGGACGGGCAGCTGATCCTCCATCCCCGGAAACGCCTGCGGCGGCGGCGGACGTAGCGCGCCGACATTGTCCTGGCTGAGCGCGTCGGGCAAGTCGGGGCGATAGCCGGGGCGGCGGCGGCCCTCGATAATCTCGGTGACCAGATCGTCCTTGACCATCTCCTGCCAATTGACGGGCGGCGGCGGCGGGATCAGCTCGTCGGCGGGCTGCTCGGCGGGCGCGGCATCGCCCGCGACCGGCGGGTCTTCGGGCGCGGGCGGCGGCGGCAACGCCTCAGCCTCCGGCGCGCCTTGCGCCGCGAGTGTCGCGATGACCGGCCAAAGGCTGCCCCCCGTCATCATCGCCTATAGCCCGTCGCAGACATTCTGCTGCGCCGTGTCGAGGAACGGCGCGAAGGGACAGCTGATGTAACGCAGGCGAACTCCCGCGCCGACATTGACGACGATCGTGTCCGCGCGAATCGCCTTGGGCGCATTACCGATGCCGCCGACGCGCGCGCCGCCATTATGCGTCCCCAAAAAGCTGATCATGTCGTCCTGGTCGATGCCGTCGCCCGACACGCCGATCGCGCCCACCAGCTGGTTGCCGCGATAGATGGGGACCGAGCCGGGGAAGATCTGGATCCCGTTCTGCAGTCGGTTCTGCCCCGCCGCGACATCGGGCAGCGTCGTGCAGCGCGCCGGCGTATCGGTCGGGCTGGCGCCCGAAACAAAGCCCAGATGCGTGCCGAGATTGCCGATGATCAGCGCCGATTGCAGCCCGGTCGAGAAGGGATTGAACTGCGCGATCGGGCGCGACAGCGGCCCGTGCGGACGGCCCACCTCACCGTCGGGGAAATAGGGCCGCGACAGATTGCCCCCCGAGCGGTCGGCAAAGGCGATCGTGCCGGTCAGCGCCGCCGGATCGTTCAGGAAGCTTCGCACGGCGGGCACGAACTGGCGGACATCGGCGCTGGCATTGGCGCTGAGTTCGCTCCCCGCCTGTGCGCCCGAGAAGAAAGCCGCGGTGCGCGCTTTCTGCAACGATACGTCGGTGCCGAAGATTGGCGCGTCGGGCGAGCGGACGATGCCGAGCACCGCGCCGTGCGTGTCGACGATGCTGATCGTCACCTGCGCGCGGCTGTCGAGCGGGCGGCGGATCTGCGCGCGCGCGCGGCTCATCACCGCGAAGGCTTCCTCGAGCACCGCGCGCGCCTCGGCCTGCGTCAGCGGGGCGCTGTTCGTGGCGCCGTCGGTGCCGGCCCGCAGCGGGTAGCGGTTCGTGCCGCTGCCGTCGGTCAGCACGAACGCGTCGCGGTTGGAAAATTCGGCCGCCGTCGAGGCGCGGATGCCCGACGCTTCGGTGCCATAGGCTATGCCTGCGGTGACCGCGGCATTGGCATAGCCGATCACCGCGACTAGATTGCCCGCAGTGCCATTGAGGCTCGCAAAGCTCGCGCCGCCGCTGCTCATCACCCCTGCGAAGGTCGCATCCGAAAAGCGCAGGCTCGTCCCGTCGACGGTGATCTTGTCGGCGGTGATCGTCGACGGCGGCTCGAAGCCGCGCGTGCCCGCGAGTGCGATAAACTCTTCCGCGTCATTGTCGATATCGAGGATATTCGGATCGCTGCCATAAACGCCGTCGCCCATCACCCCGATACCGCCGACGAGCACGCCATTCTTGTAGAGCGGCAGCCCGCCCGGATCGGCAGCAAGGCCGAGCGGCGAGCGTTTGGGGCCGATCAGCGTCGCTGCGCCGGGTGCGCCGAAACGCGCCGACAGGTCGCTGCACGGCAGCTGGCTGAACTGCACGCCGAACAAGGGACCGCTTTCGAGGCCGACCGTCGTCGGCGCGGGCGGGAAATGTTCCTGGACGATCTGGCTCGCGGTGCGCGTCGAAAAGGCGTTACCGCCGCTCGACAGATAGGCGCCGGTCACCGCTTTCGCGATCGCGCCGCCCTCGGCCGGAAAGGTAACGTTTTGCGCGTCGATATTGTCGCCATTGGGCGCGGGAGCGGTCGTCGCGGTCGCGCGCGCGCCGGTCATGCGGAAGACGCCGAGCACATTGCCGACGCGGTCGGTCACCGCGATCACCGACGGCAGACCCCGCGCCTGTGCTTCCGATATCGCCTGCGCGAGCACGCGCTCGACCTCGGTCGTGGTGAGCGCCTCGGCGGCGGGCGGGGTGTAGAGGCCGCCCGTCGGCGTCGGGGTTGGTGTGGGCGTCGGCGTGGGTGTCGGGGCCGGCGTGCTGCCCCCGCCGCCGCCGCCGCACGATGTCAGCAACAAGGCGCCCATTGCAGCAAGGGCGGCCGAACGGAAAAGACGGGCTTTGCTTCGCATGGCTTACCGCAGCGCCCCGATCGCGCGCACCGCGCTGCCGAACGAAGTCTGGAATTCTGAGGGCTTATAGGCATTGGGGTCCTTCACCGCGGCATAGGCGCGGTCGATGTCGCCGCGGATTCCCGCCGCCGCGCCCACGGTGACGCGCCCCGACGACACCATCGCGTTGAGCAACGTATCGACCCCCATGACGGCCTGCTGCGACCCCGAATAGTCGGTGTAACGATCGCTGATCGCCTTCGCCGAGATCGCATCGACCATCGCGAACGCATCGGCGCCCGAGAAATTGCGCGAGGCGAAGGCGCTCTTGAGTGCCGCCACCGTCTGCGCCAACTGCGCCGCCGCCGCGACCGCACTCGCCCGATCGCTCGCCATGGCCTTGTGAAACGCCGCTGTGCGTGCCGCGAGCTGCTCGGCGAGCGCGGGCGACGCCATGCGTGCGGCAGCGGCGAGCATGATCAGATTCTCGTCATTATAGGGCGGCATGCCTTCGGGGATCGACCGGCCCGGATTGTCGAGCCCGGTGCGCACGGGCTTCGCCTGGTCGAAGATGCGGCGGTGGCAGCTGTGACAGTCGAGGAAGGTGAATTCGGGGAATATCCCCTCGGTCCCGCGCCGCGTCTGAAACAGTGCGAGGCTGCGCTCGAGCGCGGTCGCCTGCCCCACCGCCCACATCTGGACATGATCGGTGCGCCGGCCCGCCACGCCGAACTTGCGCCAGCCATAATCACCATCCTCCTGATGATGCGCCTGGAGCGAGGAGAAGAGGTCGAGCTCGAACGAGATACGCGGATGCCCCGCGGCCATGATGCGGTGGGTGACGAACTGGCCGTCGGCCGCCGAACCGAAGTGGCAATCGACGCACACGCCCGCGCGCACGACCGGATCCTCGAGCTTCTTCAGCCCCGCCGACAGGTTGGCGAGATGCTTGTCGCGCATTTCGCGGTCGGGATCGGCGTTGGTGCCGACCCCGGCATAATGGCTCGCGAGCCAGCCGCCCGCAGGTCCGTGGCACGATTCGCATCCGACGCCGTCCTCGGCGGGGACCGCGCGCGCCGTGCCCGTCGTGCTGTGGCACCCAAGGCACATCTGCGCCTTGGCGGGATCGCCGATACCAAGGTTGCGCGCGATGAACTGGCTGCGGTTATTGTTCAGCACCGCCCAGGCGCGGCTGTGCGCGCCGCCGGGGGTCGAGGGTTCCTGCCAACGCATCAGCTCGTCCTGGCGGACGATTGTGCCATCGCCCTCCATCCGGCCATGACAGGTCGATCCCGCGCAGGATGCGACGCCCGTGTAGCGCGCGTCGCTTTCGCCCTGTGACCGCGCGGGCGGAGCAAAAATGAAGGCGGCAATCGCCAGCGCGCACAGCATAGC
The DNA here is from genome assembly GCF_013410105.1 of Sphingopyxis sp. JAI108. Lineage (GTDB taxonomy): Bacteria > Pseudomonadota > Alphaproteobacteria > Sphingomonadales > Sphingomonadaceae > Sphingopyxis > Sphingopyxis chilensis. The sequence continues at coordinate 314,108 of NZ_JACCCJ010000002.1, read as the reverse complement.
GACGAGGACGGCAAATGCCGTCCAAGGTCGATCGCCGCGCTCCTTCCCAGCGTGCGCCGTCATCCGCAATACCCCTTTTCCCCAACCCGGCGCTTTTACGCCTTGGGCCGAATTACACCACCCCGAAAGCCAACATCGCGTCGGCAACCTTCTTGAATCCCGCGATATTGGCGCCCTTCACATAATCAATATAGCCGTCGCCCTGGTCGCCATAGGTCAGGCAGCGCGCGTGGATGCCGTCCATGATGTCTTTCAGCATCTGTTGCAGTTCGCCCTCGCTCCAGCTGCGGCGGCCGCTGTTCTGACTCATCTCGAGTCCCGACACCGCGACGCCGCCGGCATTGGCGGCCTTGCCGGGCGCGAACATGATCTTCGCATCCTTGAAGACATGCACCCCGTCGAGGTTGGTCGGCATGTTGGCGCCTTCGCTGACCGCGATGCAGCCATTCTTGACCAGCGTCTTCGCATCCTCGCCGAGCAGCTCGTTCTGCGTCGCGCACGGCAGCGCGACATCGCACTTCACCCCCCAGGGCGTCTTGCCGGGGGTGAAGGTCGCGCTTTTGAACTCCTCGCAATATTCCTCGATCCGCCCGCGGCGGTGCGTCTTGTGTGCCTTTACCCAGTCGATCTTGTCCTGCGTGATCCCGTCGGGGTCGTGGATGAAACCGCCCGAATCGGACAGCGTCAGCACCTTGCCGCCCATTTGCACGATCTTTTCGGCCGCGTGCGTCGCGACATTGCCCGAACCCGAAATCACGGCGGTCTTGCCGACCAGATCCTGCCCCTTCGCCGCGAGCATGTTGGCCAGGAAATAGACCGCGCCATAACCCGTGGCCTCGGTGCGGATCAGCGAGCCGCCCCATTCGAGCCCCTTGCCGGTGAGCACCCCGGTAAATTCGTTGGTGATGCGCTTATACTGGCCGAACATGAAGCCGATCTCGCGCCCGCCGACGCCGATGTCGCCCGCCGGCACGTCGATGTCCGCGCCGATGTGGCGATACAGCTCGGTCATGAAGCTCTGGCAAAAGCGCATGATCTCGCGCACGCTCTTGCCCTTGGGATTGAAATTCGACCCGCCCTTGCCGCCGCCCATCGGCAGGCCGGTCAGCGCATTCTTGAACGTCTGTTCGAAGGCGAGGAATTTGAGCACGCTTTCGGTGACGCTCGGGTGGAAACGAATGCCGCCCTTGTACGGGCCGATCGCGTTGTTATTCTGGACGCGCCAGCCGCGCTGGACGCGGATATTGCCGTTGTCATCCTCCCAGCAGACGCGGAAGGACACGACGCGGTCGGGCTCAGCGATGCGGCGCAATATCTGCTGCGCGTGATATTCTTCCTTGTCGGCGATGAAATCGAAAATGTCCTCGGACACTTCCTGCACCGCCTGGACGAACTCGGGCTGCCCCGGGTTGCGCCTTTTCACGCCCTCCATGAACGTCGCGAAATCGACGTGATCCGAAATTGCCATGCACCCCTCCCCTGCTGACTGGGAAAGCCGGTGCGACCCCTGACGATTTTATCGTTGACCGACCTTATGTGCCAAAGGCTACACCATCGCCAAACAAAGGCAATATGACGGCGCGCACAGCCCGCATTTTTCACATCGCGTAAAAGAAGGGCAAAAATGAGCGAGGGCGACAAGATGGCCGAAGACGCGAAGCGCGGCATGACGCGTACCAATCGTGCGATACTGATCGCCGCCTTCGTGCTGCTCGCTGCGGCGGTCGGCTATGCGATCTGGCGCGATGCCGCGCCATCGGCCGCCGCTCCGGCCAGCGAAACCGCCGCTGCGCCCTCCGACCAGCTCGCCGCGCTCGAAACGCGAGCGCAGCGCGAACCGAACAGCGCCGATGCGTGGACCGCGCTCGGCGCCGCCAAATTCGACCTCGGCGATTTCGCGGGGGCCATCGCGGCGTATGACAAGGCCGTGGCCCTCTCACCCGAATCGGCGGGATTGTGGTCGGCGCTGGGCGAGGCGCGCGTGATGGCGAGCGACAGCGACCCGATGCCCGCCGCCGCTTCGCAAGCGTTCGACAAGGCGATCGCGCTCGACGCGAGGGATCCGCGCGCGCGCTATTTTCTCGCGGTCCGGAAAGACATCGGCGGTGACCACCAGGGCGCGATCGACGACTGGTTCGCGCTGCTCGCCGACACGCCGCGAGGCGCGCCGTGGGAAGCGGACCTGCGCCGCACGATCGAACAGGTCGGCGCGATCCACAAGATCGAGGTTGCCACGCGCCTTGCCAGCACCCGGCCGCGACCGCTCACCGCCGACGAAATGCCCGTCGCCGCGCGCGCGATTCCGGGGCCGAGCCGCGCCGACATGGAAGCCGCGTCGCAGCTCCCCAAAGGCCAGCAGGATGCGATGATCGAGGGCATGGTGAGCGGGCTTGAGGCCAAGCTCAAGGCCAATCCGGCCGACGTGGACCGCTGGATCATGCTGATGCGCAGCCGCATGACGCTGGGCGAGACGGCGAAGGCGGCGCAGGCGCTGAAGGACGGCGTCGCGGCCAACCCCGCGGCGGCAGGGCGGCTCCAGGCCCAGGCGCAATTGCTCGGCGTGCCGGGCGCATAGACTCGCTTGGCGAAAAGCTGCGAAAGGCGTATGGCGAAGCCGCTGCGGGGGGCAACCATAACAAAGGGTCGCCGCGGCACAATGCCGCGAGACGCTTTCGGACGTATTGCCTGGGACAGCCGTCCACTCTGTATCAGGCCTCGTGGTTGAAGCGCGCCGACGCGCGCCGGCCTTATCCCGCCAACAGCGCCGCATTGCCGCCCGCCGCGGTGATGTCGGTCGAGATCGACTTTTCCTCGGCGAAGCGGTGGAGATAATGCGGACCGCCGGCCTTGGGCCCGGTACCCGACAGGCCGCGCCCGCCAAAAGGCTGCGAGCCGACGATCGCGCCGATCTGGTTGCGGTTGACATAGACATTGCCGACCGCCGCGCGCGCCGCGATATGCGCCGCCACGCCGTCGATGCGCGTGTGGACGCCGAGCGTCAGGCCATAGCCCGAGGCATTGATCGCATCGATCAGCGCGTCGAGTTCGCCGCCCTTCCACGTCGCGACGTGCAGCACGGGACCGAAAATCTCGCGCTTCAAGTCGGTGACATGGTCGAGGCGGATCGCCACCGGCGGCACGAAATGGCCTTCGACGGGCAGGTTCGTCCGCCCCGCTTCGGCGATCACGCGCCCCGCGGCGCGCGCTTCGGCGACATAGGCGGCGATATTCGCGCGCGCCTCCTCGTCGATGATCGGGCCGACGTCGGTCGCGAGGATCGACGGATCCCCGACATTGAGTTCGGCCATCGCGCCCGCGACCATTTCGATCATCGTGTCGGCGACATCTTCCTGCACGCAAAGCAGACGCAGCGCCGAACAGCGCTGACCCGCCGACTGGAACGCCGAAGCGACCGCGTCGCGCGCGACCTGTTCGGGAAGCGCGGTCGAATCGACGATCATCGCATTCGCCCCGCCGGTTTCGGCGATCAAGGTCGCGATCGGTCCGTCGCGCCCCGCGAGGCTGCGATTGATCATCCGCGCGACCTCGGTCGACCCGGTGAAGGCGACACCGATGATGTCGTCATGGCTCGTCAGCGCCGCGCCGACGGTTTCGCCGCGGCCGGGAAGGTAATGCAGCACATTGCCTGGAATGCCGGCCTCGAGCAGCAGCTCGACCGCGGCGTGGGCGATGAGCGGCGTCTGCTCGGCGGGCTTCGCGAGCACGCTGTTGCCCGCGGCGAGCGCCGCCGACACCTGCCCCAGGAAGATCGCGAGCGGGAAGTTCCACGGGCTGATGCACACGAACACGCCTTTGCCTTCGAGCATCAGTTCGTTGCGCTCGCCGGTCGGGCCGAGAAGTGCAACCGGATAGGTGAAGTCGGCGCGCGCCTGCGCGGCATAATAGCGCAGGAAATCGACCGCCTCGCGCACTTCGGCGATCGCATCGACGAGCGTCTTGCCCGCCTCGTCGATCGCGAGGCCGAGGAAGAGCGCGTCATGCTCTTCGAGCAGGTCGGCGGCGCGTTCGAGCCGTTCGGCGCGGAAAGCGCCGCCGGCGAGGCTCCAGTCGCCCTGCGCCTTGCGCGCGGCAGCTACGGCATCGGCGACTGTCGCGGTATCGGCCTCGATCACCTGTCCGACGACCGCCCCCGTCGCGGGATTGCGCACCGGCTCGGCCTTGCCCTTTCGCGAAACACCGCCGACGATGGGCGCCGCGACGAGGTCGCTGCGCCGCGCCGCCCCGATCGCCGAAACCAGCGCTTCGGGCACGCCCGGATCGCCAAGGTCATAGCCGCGCGAATTGCGCCGCGCCGGGTCGAACAGGCCAAGGCCCGTCGCAATGGTCGAAGACGCCGCGCTTGCGACGCTGCGCGGATCGACCGCAAGCTGCTCGGCGGTGACGCCGGGGTCGGAGAATTGGTGCACGAAGCTCGAGTTCGCGCCATTTTCGAGCAGGCGGCGGACGAGATAGGCGAGCAGGTCGCGGTGCGTCCCCACCGGCGCATAGACGCGCACCGGGCGCGGCGGCGGGAAAAGCGCGACCAAGGCGTCGTGGGCGCCCTCGCCCATGCCGTGCAGCCGCTGCAGCTCGTAATCGGCGCCGTCGAACAGCTCCGAGACGAAGGCGAGCGTCATCGCATTATGGCTCGCGAAGGCCGGATAGATGCAATCCTGGCAGTCGCGCAGCAACTGCGCGCAGCGCATGTAATTGAGGTCGGTGTGCAGCTTCGCCGTGAACACGGGGAAGTCGCCGAGCCCCAGCGTCTGCGCGCGCTTGATCTCGGTATCCCAATAGGCGCCCTTGACGAGGCGCATCGACAGCTTGACCCCGCGCGTCCGCGCCCGGTTCGCGAGCCACTCGATCACCGCCGGCGCGCGCTTCTGATACGCCTGGACCACGATGCCAAGCCCGGTCCAGCCGTCGGCGATGCCCGCATCGATCAGCGCCGCGAACACGTCCATATGCGGTTCGAGCCGGTCGCTTTCCTCGGCGTCGATCATCAGCGGGATGTTGACCGCGCGCGCGGCCTTCGCGAGTTCGATGACGTTCGGGATCAGCTCGTCGCGGACACGCGCCGCCTGCAGATATTCGTATCGCGGGTGGAGCGCCGAGAGCTTGATCGAAATGCCGTGATTGGCGTGCGGATCGCCCGGCTTCGCCGCCTTGCCGATCCGCGCGATGGCATTGGCATAGCTGTCGTAGTAGCGCGCCGCATCTTCGGCGGTGCGCGCCGCCTCGCCGAGCATGTCGAAGCTTGCGAGTTCGGACTTTTCCTTGTCGGCGCGCCGACAAGCGGCGTCGATCGTCTCGCCCATCACGAACTGCTGGCCGAGCAGCTTCATCGCCGCGAGCGCCGCCTGCCGGATCACCGGCTCGCCCGAGCGTCGGATCATCGACTTGAGCAGGCCCAGCGGGTTCGCCTTGCTGCCCATCGCGTCGAGCATCAAGGTCGCCGATCCGAGCGACAGGCCGCGCGCCGACAGCGCGACGATCAGCGGACTGTCGTCATCGTCGCCCTCGGCCCAGTGGCGTCCGGCGATCTTGTCGCGGATCAGCGCGTTGGCGGTCGCATTGTCGGGCACGCGCAGCAGCGCCTCCGCAAGGCACATCAGCACGACGCCCTCTTCGGTCGACAGGCGATAGCGGTTCATCAACTGCGCGACGAGTGTCTCGCGCTCGCCCTCGGCCTTCGCCTTGCGGATCAGTTCAAGTCCGCGCCGCGTCACGGCATCGACGCTCGCCGAAGAGGTCGCAAGAGCGGAGCGCAGCTCGGCGACGAGGTCGGCTTCGCTGCGGCGGGCGAGGGCGCGGATGGGCGCGCGATCGGGGCTGTGAGTCATGGCATTCCGTTACCATATCGCCGAAAGTCGATCCGACTTGTTTATTCGCATATCATATATCAATTGACCATGTTTTGGATCAATCCTAGTCGATTTGCATGAAAAGGTCTTCTTCGACAGTCGAAATGGATGAATTCGACCGCAAGATCCTCGCGATTCTGGGCCGCGACGGGCGGATCACCTTTACCGAGCTCGCCTTGCAGGTCGGCCTGTCGAAAACGCCCTGCCAGCAACGCGTGAAGCGCCTGGTCGACAGCGGGCTGATCGTCGGCTTCCGCGCGATCGTCGATCCGGCCAAGGTCGGGCTCGACCATGTCGCCTTCACCGAGGTCAAGCTGTCGGACACGCGCGAGGAGGCATTGAAGCAATTCAACAATGCGGTGCGGCGGATTCCCGAGGTCGAGGAGTGCCATATGATCGCGAGCAGCTTCGACTATCTGCTCAAGGTCCGCACCCCCGACATCCGGCGCTATCGCATCGTGCTCGGCGAGAAAATCTCGAGCCTGCCCCACGTCGCGAGCACGTCGACCTTCGTCGCGATGGAGACGATCCTCGAATCGGCGCGCTGACGCCAAGAGATTGACCGCCGCCCCGGCCTGTGCCAATCGCGCAGGCCACGCGGGTGTAGCTCAATGGCAGAGCAGAAGCTTCCCAAGCTTACGACGAGGGTTCGATTCCCTTCACCCGCTCCAGCTTTCGCGGCGATTGAGCTGAGCTGGATCGAGGCTAGCGAAAACTCGGCCAGACCCTTATGCGGGATGGCGGGGCTTTGCCACGCCGAGCTTATTTCCCTTCATAGGCCTCCACCCTCACCTCCTGCTCGACCAGCTGGATCTCGCGATAGGCGGTCAGGAAGGCGATGTCGGCGGCGTCGCGGCCGGCGCAGATGCGCGCGCATTGGGTGGGCCGGGTCATGCCCGTCGCGTCGGCCATATACCAGTCGCCGTCGAGATAGACTTCCGCGACCGCGTGGAAGTCCATGGGCTTGACGCCGAGCGCATAGACGCTCGCCATGCGCGCCGGGATATGCGCGGCGCGGGCGAGCGCGATCATCACATGCGCATAGTCGCGGCACACGCCGCGCCGCTCGACGAAACTGTCGAGCGCGCCGGTTTCAGCATCGCTCGAGCCCGAGACATAGGTAAAGCGGCTTTCGATCCAGTCGCGCATGCGCGCGACCTTCGCCCCGCCTTCCAGCTCTCCGAAGCGGCGGTCGACGAAGGCGTGGAATTTGTTCGACGGGCAATAGCGCGATTCGTTGAGATAGGGGACGGCCTCCGCAGGGAGCCGATGGAGCGGTACCTCGCCAAGCGACGAAAGGTCGACGTCGGGGCGGTCGATGGCGACGCGCGCACGATATTCGGCGCGCAGCCTGCCCTCGGCGCGCAGCCAGATCGGCTCGCAAATGCCGCCGACGGCGGGAACGCGCGAGATATATTCGGGTTTGCCGAGGTCGAGCGACGCGTCGAGGATGCGCTGGCCGCCGCCGTTCGCCGCCTCGATCTGCAGCATCAGATCGACCGGTTCGGGCAAGCGATAATTTAGGGAGGCGGTTATTTCGAGTTTCATCTATCGGCTACGCATGAGGGAGGCTTCGGTGGCGCTAGGATCGACAAGGACAAAGAGCAAGTGACGTCGTCGCGCACCATCCCGTTCATCGTCGCGACGATCTTCGTGGACGCGGTCGGTTTCGGCATCATCATGCCGGTGCTGCCGCAACTCGTGATGGAGGTCGGCGAGATCGACCTGCCCCACGCGATCGAGGTCGGGGCGTGGATCGGCCTGGTCATGGCGGTCGCGACCTTTCTTGCCTCGCCGGTGCTCGGCAATCTGTCGGACCATTTCGGGCGGCGGCGCGTGCTGCTGCTCGCGCTCGGCGGACTCGCGGTCGATTATGCGCTGCTGACGATCGTCGAAACCTTGCCATGGCTGTTCGTCGCGCGCGCATTGTCGGGGATTTTCGGCGGTAGCTATGCCGCGGCGCAGGCGGCGATCGCCGATATAACGGCGCCGGAAGAACGCGCGCGCAACTTCGGTTTCGTCGGCGCGGCCTTCGGGATCGGCTTCGTCGCGGGACCCGCGATCGGCGGCTTCCTCGGCGAGATCAGCCCGCGCGCGCCCTTCGTCGCCGCCGCGATCCTCGCCGCCGCGAACATGCTCTACGGCCTTTTCATCTTTCCCGAAACGTTGCCGCCCGAGCGACGACGCACCTTCGACTGGCGCCGCGCCAATCCGCTCGGCGCGTGGAAGACGATGCGCGCACTCCCCGGCATGGACGGCGTCGCCGTGGTGCTGGTGCTGTGGCAGATCGCGAGCCTCGTCTATCCGATGACGTGGAGCTTCTATTGCATCGCGCAGCTTGGCTGGACACCGGCGATGATCGGCGCAAGCCTTGCCGCGGTCGGGGTGATGATCGCGCTGGGGCAGATGTTCGTCGTCGGCCCCGCGGTCGCGCGCTTCGGCGAGCGCGACGCGGCGACGCTCGGCATCCTCGTCGCGGTCGCCGTCTATATCGGCTATGCCTTCACCACCTCGACGGTCGGCGCCTTCCTGCTGCTGATCCCCGTAGCGCTGCAGGCGCCGGTGCAGCCGTCGCTGATGGCGATGATGTCGCGCCGCGCAACCGCCGAAACGCAGGGCGAGGTGCAGGGGATTTCGGCGATGGCGATGGGGCTGGGGCAACTCGTCGCGCCGCTATTGCTGACGGGGACGATGGCCTATTTTACCGCCGACAAGGCACCCGTGCATTTCCCCGGCGCGGCGTTCGTTGTCGCCGCGATCTTCGGCTTGCTCGCGATCCTGATGCTCCGCCGCCTGCCGCGCCCGGCGCAGGTCGCCGATCAGATGCCGCCGTCGGTCACCGTATAGCCGAGCGCCTCCAGCCCTGCGGTCAGCATCGCGACGCACGCCGCGACCTCGGCGCCATCGACCGAACGGATGACGAAATTGGCCCCCACCTTGCCCTCGCGAAAGAAGGGATAGCTGCCGATCGCGACCCCTGGATGCTCCTTTTCGCCGAGGCGCAACAGGTCGGCGATCTCGCTTTCGGGCGCCCAGGCGCCGATCGTGTGCGCGGCGAGCGGCGCGCCGCCTTCGAGTTCGCCGGTCAGCGCGTCGAGCATGCCCGCGGTGATATGCGGAACGCCCGCCATCACGAACAGATTGCCGATGCGAATGCCGGGCGCGCCCGACATGCGGTTGGGGATCAGCTCGGCGCCCTCGGGGGTGCGCGCCATGCGCAGCCGCGCCTCGGTCAGCTCGCCGCCGCGCGCACTGTAATAGCGTTCGAGGATCGCGCGCGCATCGGGGTGAACGATCACGCCGACGCCGAGCGCCTTCGCCACCGCATCGACGGTGATGTCGTCGTGCGTCGGGCCGATGCCGCCGGTGGTAAAGACATAGTCGTAGCGCGCGCGGATCGCGTTGAGCGCCTCGACGATCTCCTCTTCGACGTCGGGAACGATGCGCACCTCGCGCAGCCTTATCCCCTGCACGTCGAGCCATGTCGCGATCTGCGACACATTCTTGTCCTGCGTGCGGCCCGAGAGAATCTCGTCGCCGATGACCAGCACGGCGGCGGTCCAGATGCGTTCGTCGCTCATCGCTTTGCCTTAACCCCGAACGATGACAAAACAAGCCCGGTGGAACGGTGATTTCGTTCCTGATATGTTCGCATCCGAATCGAAATGCATGGGAGACGCGCGATGGCCGACGAACTGATTTTCTATACCAACCCGATGTCGCGCGGACAGATCGCGCGCTGGATGCTCGAAGAGGTCGGCGTCGCCTACGAACCGCGCATCCTCGATTATGGCACGACGATGAAGGATGCCGCCTATCTCGAGGTGAACCCGATGGGCAAGGTTCCGGCGATCGTACACAATGGCAAGGCCGTCACCGAATGCGCCGCGATCTGCGCCTATCTCGCCGACGCCTTTCCGGAAGCGGGCCTCGCGCCCGACCCCGCAGACCGCGCCGATTATTATCGCTGGCTCTTCTTCACCGCGGGCCCCGTCGAGCAGGCAATCACCGCCAAGCATTTCGGGATCGAACCCGATACCGACCAACAGCGCATGGCGGGCTTCGGATCACTGGCCGCCGCGCTCGACGCGCTCGAAAGCGCGGTCGCGGGCAAGGCGTTCGTCGCGGGCGATCGTTTCAGCGCCGCCGACGTCTATGTCGGCAGCCAGATCGATTGGGGGCTGCAGTTCGGCACCATCGCGCCGCGCCCGGCGTTCGAGGCTTATGCCGCCGGCCTTCGCGAACGCGCCGCCTACAAGCGCGCGAAGGACATCGACAACGGCCTGATCGCCGAAATGCAGGCGGCGGGCGCCGCGAGATAGGCGAGGAACTCGAAAACGACACAGCCCTCCCGCCTGGGTCGCAGGGGCGGGAGGACTGTGGTTCCGGACCGGCGTGGTGGGCCGGCCCGGAGACGAAATCGGGATGCGGGCCTAGCGCGCCGCGGCTTCGCGAACCTTCTGCACCGCGGGGAGCAGCAGACCGACGAGGATCTGGATCGGGTTCGAGGTCACCGTCATGCCACCTTGCGCGGGCTGCGCCGACTGCGCCATCGCCGGGGTCGCCGACAGGAGGACTGTGAGGGCAAGCGCGGGCGCGAGAATCATCTTCCTGGTCATCGTCATTTCCTTTCCGGATGGGTTCAAGTCGTCGAATTGGGCTCGGGTCGTTCCCGATGACCTGACTTATGCCGCGCGGCGCCGTGCCCGGCGGTGATCGCCGTCACTCGGCCGAATAAATTTCTCAAGTGACTGAAAGAAAACTGAAAAATATTTTAGCGCGTTTTTTCGGGTGAAATCGTCATCCCGGCGAAGGCCGGGATGACGGGATGAGGCGTTCGGCCTAACCGATCAGCCCCTAACCGCGCTTGAGCCGAACGAGTGCGGTGTCGAGCGCCTGGAGGAATTGCGAGCGATCGGCCTTCGAGAAGGGCGGCGGCCCGCCCACCCGGCCGTCCATGCCCGCGCGCAGGTCGGCCATGATCGCGCGCGTCGCGATCGCGGGGCCGATCGATGCCGTCGTAAAGGGTTTGCCGTTGGGCGCGAGCACGCTCGCCCCGGCTTTGAGCGCGCGGTCGGCGAGCAAGATGTCGGCGGTGATCACGACGCTCTTCGCATCCGCCGCCTCGGCAATCCAGTCGTCGGCGGCATCGAAGCCGTCCGAGACGACCACCCGCTCGACCAGCGGGTGCTCGGGCACGCGCAGCCGGCTGTTGCTCACGACCTTCACCTGCGCCTCGTGCCGCCACGCGACACGATAGATTTCGTCCTTCACCGGACAGGCGTCGGCATCGACGAGAATCTGGATGGCGGCAGACATGCAGGAAAGGCTCAGCCGACCTCGACGCCTTTCCAGAAGGCGATGCGGTCCGCAATCGCGGCAGCGGCCTCCTTGGGGTCGGGATAATACCAGGCGGCGTCCGCGTTCACCCGTCCGTCGATGGTGACATGATGATAATGCGCGATGCCTTTCCACGGACACAGGCTCGTCGTCGCGCTATCGGACAAGGCTACGGCATCGACCGCCGCGCGCGGGAAATAATGATTGCCCTCGACCACGACCGTGTCGTCGCTGTCGGCGATCACCGCGCCGTTCCACCGTGCCTGAACCATGACCGCCTCCTTGCGCGCGATTATTTCTTCATATTGTCGAGCCCCGCGACGACCCCCACCTTGGTCGAAGGATTGCTCGCATTGGGCTTTTTCGGCTTTTCGGCCTTGGGCTTGCGGGTTTCGCGGTTCGATTTTTTCTGGCCCTTGGCCATGGTCAATACCTTGAAAAAGGCGGGCGCCTGTGCCCGCCGGCGACGAGCCTACGCGCTTTCGCGGCGCCCGTCGCCCCTTATCCGGCCAGCCCGTCCCACAGCAGCTTGGCGCCGAGCAGCACCATCAGCATATAGATGAGCACATAAAAGCGTTCGGGGTTCATCCGCTTCATCCAGCGCACGGTCAAAAGGGTCGATACGATCGCGAGCGGCATCAGCAGCAGCGCGGCGACGACCACCTCGTGCGGAAAGGCGCCGAGCGCGAGATAGGCGGGCACCTTCATCCAGTTGATCAGCGCGAAGAGGATCGAACTCGTCCCGATGAAGGCGAGGTGCGGCAGGCGGCGCGGCGTGACCCACATCTGGAACGGCGGCCCGCCGGCGTGCGCGATCTGGCTCGTCAGCCCGGTCGCGAAACCGAACAGGCTGCCGACCCAGCCCGGCGACTGTGACGCGGCGACGATCCGCCCGCCGCGCTCGACCCACAGGCGATATAGGCCGAAGGCGAGCGTGATCGCGCCCAAGGCCGCCATCAGCTGCGCTTCGTTCACCCGTTCGGCATAATACCAGCCCGCGAGGATGCCGAGCGCGGCGCCGGGGAGCATCCAGCCAATGATCCAGCCGTCCCATGTCTTGCGGAACGACCAGACGCTGATCACGTCCTGCACGATCAGCACGGGCAGCAACAGCGCCGCCGCGGTCGCGGGCGGCAACACCAATGCAGCCAACGGCGTCGCCAGCGCGCCGACCCCCGCGAGCCCGCCCTTCGCCATGCCGAGCAGCACCACCGCGACGATCAGAATCGCCAGCGTCGCCGGATCGGCCAGGATGCTCATGCCGCGCGGTTCATGCTTCAGGATTGTCCGGCAGGCGCCAGTCGATCGCGCCGCGCCCGTGGCCTTCGAGAAACGCGTTCGCCTGACTGAACGGCCGCGACCCGAAAAAGCCGTTATGCGCCGACAGCGGCGAGGGATGCGGCGCGCGCAGGATCAGGTGCGGGCTTCCCGAGCCCAGACCCGGCACGTTCGCCGCCTTTTTCTGTGCGTGGCTGCCCCACAGGATGAAGACCTTGGGCGCCGGATCGGCCGCGACTGCGGCGACCGCGGCGTCGGTGAACTTCTCCCACCCCTTGCCCTGATGCGACGCCGCCATCCCCGCCTCGACCGTCAGGCAATTGTTGAGCAACAGCACGCCCTGTTCGGCCCAATGTTTGAGATAACCGTGCGAAGCGGGCGCGATACCGAGGTCACTCCGCATTTCCTTATAGATGTTGACGAGGCTCGGCGGCGTGCGCACGCCGGGCTGGACCGAAAAGCAGAGCCCGTGCGCCTGCCCCGGCCCGTGATAGGGATCCTGCCCCAATATCACGACCCGCACATCCTGCGGCGGCGTCGCGTCGAGCGCCGCGAACCAGTCGCGCGGGCGCGGAAAGATCGCCTTCCCCTTCGCGCGCTCGTCGGCGAGGAATTGCCTCAGCGTCGCCATATAGGGCTGCTCGAACTCGCCGCCGATGCGGGTGAGCCAGTCGGGATGCAGTTTGACCTCGGCCATGCCGCGCGCTTCACCAGAGCGGCGCGGGCTTGTCCAGCCCCTGTTCCCCGTCCCCCTCGATGGCGCGATTATCCACGTCGCAAATTTGGACGTCCGCTAGCGAGCGGTTGCGACCGTAAAGCCTCTCTCCTTGGGAGAGAGCTTATGTCCGCTTCCTACCCCAAAAGCCGACCTGCCCGAACTCTAGATCTTCCCGCGCACGCCCAGGAAGAAGCGCCGCCCGAGGTAGTCGTACTGCGTCCCGAACGCCGGCGCCTGGCCGATCACCGGCGGCGTCGCGGTCACCACCGTCGACACGCGCGGCGGCGGCGTGTCGAACAGGTTGGCGACCCCGAGCGTGATACGGAAGCGGTCGTCGACGTCGCGGCTCAGCGACAGCGAATGATAGAAGGTCGCGGGCACGCTCACATCGGGGCAAAAACGCCCGCCCGGACGAAAGCTCGACGTGCGGCACGCATCGCCGCCCTGCGCGCGGAGCAGCTCCTTCATGTTCGATGCCGCGCCGATGACGTCGAGCCCATAGAAAAGCGTCCACGCGTCTTTCGTCCAGCCGAGGTTGAAATCGCCGACCCATTTCGGATTGCCGATCGTGCCATTGTCATCGATCTCGGTGCCGGGAAACAGCTTGACCTTGTCCTCGACCTGCCACGTCATCTGCGCGCGAAAGGCAAGCGATCCCAGATTGCCGAGGTCCTGATCGATCGCGAGCGACAGGTCGACGCCGCGGTTGCGCTGGCGGCTGATGTTGACATAGCGGTCGGTGACGCTCGCGACGCTCTGCGCGTCGGGGCCGGCTGCGGTGCGCGTGAACAGGCCGCAGAAGGCTTCGCTCGTGAAATCGTCCGAATCATAGCAGCCGGCGAGGATGTTGGACGCGCCGAGCAGCGTAATCTCTTGCCTGACCTTGAGGTCGAAATAATCGACGGCGAGGCGCGCCTTGAGCCCGCCCCACAACGCACCCGACAGATCGGGGGTCAGGATGACCGACACCGTCTTCGCGGTCGAGGTTTCGGGCTCGAGCCGGCCAAGCCCGCCGCCCGACACGATCGTCGCCGGGGCGATCCCGCCGGCATAGTCCGGCGCGATGCCGTCGGCGGCGCAATTGTCGAAGACGCGCTGGCTGATCGCGCCCGCCGCGAGCCGCGCTGCGGTCTGGATGCACGGATCGATGTCCTGCTGGCCGAGGAAACCCGTCTGGTCCTGCAGGAACAATTCGAACAGCGCGGGGGCACGGAAAGAGGTGCCCCAGGTGCCGCGGAAACGCAGCCAGTCGGTGACCGCCCAGTCGGCGCCGACCTTCCACGTCGTGTCGCTGAAACCGTCCTGCGCGCCGGTACGCGATGTCGCCTCGACATGCGTATAGCGCGCCGCGCCCGACAGCGTCAGCCGCTCGATCATAGGCACGCCTTCGAGCAACGGCACTTCGACCTCGCCGAAGACTTCCTTCGACACGGTATGCCCCGCGGTGATACCCGAGGTCGTGAAATTGGCGACATTGCCGGCGAGCGTCGCTTCGCCCGGCGTGTCGTCGATCTCGTCACGGCGGATATTCGCGCCGAACGCGACGCCAACGGATCCCGCGGGCAGGGTGAACAGCTTGCCGGTGAGCAGCGCTTCGGCCGAAGTCTGCTTGAACAAGGTGCGGCCCGTCTCGCGGCCCATCAGGAAGGCACGTTCGGCAGGCGTGAAATCGCCGCGCAGCACGCGCGGATCGGTGAAGTCGATGTCGATGCACTCCGCGCCGCGAATCGCCGTGGTCGTCCCCGCGCACGATCGCGTGCGCAAGGTCTGCGAAGCGATCGCGTCCTGATAGATGACATCCTGCGTATAGCTCGCGTCCGACCGGCTGTGCTGGCCGTGGACATCCCATTTCCACCCCGCCCCGAAATCGCCGCGCAGCCCGAGAACGCCGCGATAATAATCGACATCGGCTTGGCTTTCAGACTTCACAAGCACGCGCGGGCGCAGGATGAGGTTGCCGCCGAATTCGGCGTTGAGCGGATCGCCGAGGTCGCCCGGGTCGCAGTTGAACTGCGTCGGATCGCACAGGAAAAAGGGCAGCATTGACGCGCCGGTGAACTGCTGAAGTTCGATCCGCTGGACGCCGTTGTTATGCGACTTGCGGTTGCTGAACAGGAATTCGCCATAGGCGGTGATGCTGTCGGTGACGTCGTAGGCGCCCTCGGCGAACGCGCTGACGCGGCGCACGCCGGAGAATACGTCCGAATCCTGCTCGGCGGGTTCGAACTGGTTGAGCGCGCCGGTCGACGGGCCGTCGAAATTGACCCCGAAGAAATCGGCGGGACCGAACACCCCGATCGGATTATAGGCGTTGATAGGGATGCCGACCCCCGCATATTCATTGCCATATTGGCCCGCGAAAATCGCCTGCCCGTTCGGCGCGATCAGCCCGGGGCCGAAGGTCGGAAAACCGTTTTCATCGACCCCCGAAAAATCGCTGAAGACGATCATATTGGCCTGCGTGCTGCTGCACGCCGGATGCCCGGTGCGGAAATCGACGATATCGGCGCGGCTGCCATCGGCCTCGCGCTTCAGATATTCTTCCGAACAAAAGAGGAAACCGCGGTCGTGGCGCGTCAGATTCTGCTGGCGGAAGACATCGACCGTCGCAAAGATATGCCCCCGGTCGAACTTTTTGCCGAAGCTGGCGTCCGCGCCATAGCTCTCGCCGCCGCCATGCTCGGTGATCGATGAGAAACCGCCCGCCTCGAAACCGTCGAGGTCGTCGCGGGTCAGGATATTGACCACCCCCGCCACGGCGTCCGAGCCATAGATCGACGAGGCGCCGGTCTTGAGCACCTGGACCTCTCGCACCACTGACAGCGGCAGCACATTGAGGTCGAAGGGCGCGACCGCGCCGCGGATGCCCGCGGGCCCCGCACGGCGGCCGTTGATCAGTACCAGCGTGCGCTCGGCGCCGAGCCCGCGCAGCGACACTGTCTGCACATCGTTGCCGCCATTGGCGACGAACCGGTTCGAGATCGCCGAATTGATCTGGATCGACCCTTGCGCCGCCGGGGTGGATCGCAGCACGTCGACGAGCTGGACCTGCCCCTGCAGTTTCGCCGTTTCGGGGTCGATGATCTGGATCGGGTCGGCGCTGGTGAATTCGCTCTTCGCGATGCGCGATCCGGTGACGATAATCTCGTCGCCCTCGGTCTGCGCCGCCGCGGGCGATGCCGCGAGCGCAATCGGCGAGGCCGTTGCGGCCAGAAACACCTGGGCCAAAAACACCTGGGAGCGGGTGCCCATTTCCATCATCCTTGTCCGAATAGAAGTTGATCTCGCCCCCCGGCGCGACGGAAACTAAGCCAAAAGGCGTTTCGATATGGTTTACGCCGCGGTAAGTTTTCGCGGGGCCCCCTTCGTCGCTTGTCGGGGGCGGCGCCCGCCGCTACGCACGCGTCCGAAAGGATCGCGCGATGACCAAGGCAATGGGCGAAACGCTGGAACGGCTGCAGGCGGTTATCGACGACCGGCTCGCGGCGGGCGACGCCGGCGCATCCTATGTCGCGAACCTCGCCGCGAAGGGAAGGGGCAAGATCGCGCAAAAGCTTGGCGAGGAAGCCGTCGAAACGGTGATCGCCGCGGTCAGCGAAGACGATACCGCGCTGGTCGGCGAGGCGAGCGACCTTATCTTCCACCTCGCGATCCTGCTCGCCGCGCGCGGCCTCGGCTGGGACATGATCGCCGCCGAGCTCGACCGCCGCCACGGCACCTCGGGCCACGCCGAAAAGGCCAGCCGTCCCCAATAGGAGCTTTCCCCATGCCGATCGACGCGACGCTTCCTTATGACGACAGCAACATCTTCGCCCGCATCCTGCGCGGCGAGCTGCCCGCGAAGACCATTTATGAGGACGAGTATGCGCTCGCCTTCCACGACATCAACCCGCAGGCGCCCTTGCACATCCTCGTGATCCCCAAAGGGCCCTATGTCAGCTGGGACGACTTCTCCGAACGCGGGAGCGACGCCGAAATCGCGGGCTTTATCCGCGCGGTGGGCAAGGTCGCGCGCGAGCAGGGCCTCGTCGCGCCGGGCTACCGCCTGCTCGCGAACGTCGGTCTCGACAGCCATCAGGAAGTCCCCCACCTCCACGTCCATATTTTTGCCGGACGTCCGCTCGGGCCGATGCTCGCGCGCTGAATTTCGCCGCTGTCGGTGACAGCGGTCACAGCCCATTTCCGAAGTGCGTCTAACCGTGCCCGACGCACGGCGACGGGTGGACTCTTGCCCCTGTTTCCAGCAGGATAAAGATCCGGGCCAAAAGGGGGAGACGAAGCGATGCAGCGGGGATGGCGCAAGCTGGCTACATGGCTGGGCGGCAAGGCAAAGCTGGCGCTGATCCCACCCCTTGCGCTTGCGATGGCGGCGACGGCCACCGCCGACACGGTGCCGCAGGTCACGCTCGCGACCCCCGGCAGTTCGGGCACCGGCGACGGCACGATAACCCGTTTCACGCTGCGCTTTTCCGAAGACATGGTCCCACTCGGCGATCCCCGCGCGCCGGCGCCCGCGACCAACGACTGCAAGCTCGCTTCGTCGGGCCGCTGGGTCGATACGCGCACCTGGGTGCTCGAGTTCGACAAACCGCTCCCCGGCGGTCTCGCCTGTCACGTCGAGCTGCGCGACGGCCTCAAGACCGCGCGCGGCGTTGCGGTCGCGGGCAACAGCCGCTTCGCGCTCGACACCGGCGGCCCCTCGGCGCGCGCCGTGCTCGCGGGAGGTCTCGGCGGCGATATCGAGGAGGAGCAGGTCTTCCTCGTCGCGACCAACGTCGCCGCCGACCGCGCCTCGGTCGGCCGTTTCGGCTATTGCGCGGTCGACGGCATCGGCGAGAAAATCCCGCTCGACGTGCTGCCGCGCGAAACCGCGACCGAAATCCTGACCGGGCTGGGCGACAACAACTGGTCGCGCCAGTCCTTCACCGCCGACGCCGGCCTGCCGCAGCGCTTCCCCGCTGTAGGCGCCGACCGCGACGCCGCGCTCGACCGCATCGTGCCCGTCAAATGCCGCCGCCCGCTGCCACCGGGGCGCGAGATGGCGCTCGTCTGGGATGCGCGGATTTCACAAGCTGGCGTTCCCGGACGCACTGCGGGACGCGACCAGCGTTTCGATTATGATGTCCGCCCCGCCTTCACCGCCAAAATGTCGTGCAGCCGCGTCAATCCGCAGGCGGGGTGCAATCCGATCAAGGACGTCGTGCTGAGCTTCGCCTCACCCGTGCCGCGCGACACGATCCTCGCCGCGACGCTCGACACCGCCGACGGCAAGCGCCTGACGCCGAGGATCGACGATGATGACAAAAACGACGACTGGCTGACCACCGTCCGCTTCACCGGCCCGCTGCCGCAGAATGTCGACGCGACGCTCGTCCTGCCCGCCGACGTCACCGACCAGAGCGGCCGTAAGCTGCAGAACCAGTCGAATTTCCCGCTGAAATTCCACATCGACCGCGCCCCGCCTTTGGTCAAATTCGCCGCCGAATTCGGCATCCTCGAAGCCGGCGAAGGCGGCGTGCTGCCCGTCACCGTGCGCGGCGTCGAAAGCGCGCTCGTTCAGGCGAACCTCAAAATGCCCGCGATCGCGCTTCGGGTGAGCGACGACGATGCCGCGATCGCGCGCTGGCTTCGCCGCGTCGACGACGCCGACGACACCGACTATCGCGAGGAAAAGGACCGCAGCGGCAAAGAGGTCACGGTCAACTACACCGGCACCAAATCGGTGTTCGCGGGTGCTCCATCGGGCGGCGAACGCCGCGACCTGCAACTCTCGCCCCCCGCCGGCGGCAAGGAATTCGAGGTAGTCGGCATCCCGCTCACCGAAAAGGGATTCCATGTCGTCGAGATCGCCAGCCCCGAACTCGGCGCCGCCCTGCTCGGCCGCAAGACGACGCGCTATGTCGCGACCGCCGCGCTCGTCACCAATATGGCGGTGCATTTCAAATGGGGCCGCGAAGGCTCGCTCGCGTGGGTGACCTCGCTCGACACCGGCCTTCCCGTTTCGGGCGCCGAAATCCGCGTCTCGGACAGCTGCACCGGCCGCCTGCTCGCACGCGGCACCGCCGACAAGGCCGGCCGCCTCGCCTTCGCGGGCGGCTTGCCGCAGCCCGAAACCTATTCGAGCTGCGAGGAAACCCCCGATCCGACCAAGAGCGAGGGCCATGCGCTGATGGTCAGCGCCCGCGCGGGCGACGATTTCAGCTTCACCCTCACCGACTGGGGCGATGGCATCCGCCCCTATGACTTCGACCTCCCCTATGGCTGGTCGGAACGCGAGGACATCCTCCACACAATCTTCGACCGCGCGCTGGTGAAAGCGGGCGAGGCCGTCCATATGAAGCATCTACTCCGCCGCCCGATCGGCCTCGGCTTTCGCACCCCCGATGCGCTCGCGGGCAAGCTCCGCCTCGTCCACCGCGGTTCCGACACCGAGTTCGAAATGCCCTTCGCGATTGCCGCGACCGGCAGCGGGGAGACGACATGGAACGTCCCCGCCTCGGCGCCGATGGGCGATTATGAACTCGTCTTCGTGACGAAAGACAAGGATGGCGAGGACAAGACGATATGGACGAACCAGTCGGTCAGGGTCGACGAATATCGCCTGCCGACGATGAAGGCGACGATCACCGGGCCGAAGAATGCGCTCGTGCGCCCGGCTGCGGTCCCGCTCAACCTGTTCGTCGGCTATCTCTCGGGCGGCCCCGCCCCCAATATCCCGGTCGAACTGCGCAGCAATTTCCGCGCGAGCTGGTCGCCGCCGGAAGATTATCGCGACTGGGATTTCGACGGCCAGCCGGTGAAGGAAGGCGTGGTTCAGCTCGACGACAGCGGCGATACGCCGTCGGCCGAACTGCCGCTCGCGCGCTCGGTCCCGCTCACGCTCGACGCGAGCGGCACTGCGACGACGAGTATAACGGTCGACCAGCCGATCACCGAACCGACGCTGATGGCCGCCGAAATGGATTATGAAGACGCGAATGGCGAGACGCTGACGTCGAGCCGCCGCATTACTCTCTATCCGTCCGCCGTTCGGCTGGGCCTTAAGACCGACGGCTGGTTGATGCGCGACAACGACCTCCGCCTCAATTTCATCGCGCTCGACCTCGATGGCAAGCCGATCCGCGGCCAGCGTGTCGCGGTCGCGCTCTATAATCGCGAGATCATCACCGCGCGCCGGCGCCTGATCGGCGGCTTCTACGCCTATGACAACCAGATGCGTACGACGCGCCTCGATGCGACGTGCAGCGCGACGACCGACCGGCTCGGCCGCGCGAGCTGCGCGATGGCGCCTGGCATTTCGGGCGAAGTGACGGTCGTTGCGACGACGGTCGATGCCGACGGCAACGAAGCGCGCGCGGTGCGCTCGGTCTGGCTCGCGGGCGACGACGACTGGTGGTTCGGCGGCGACAACGGCGATCGTATGGACGTGATCGCCGAACAGCCGCGCTATGCGGCGGGCGACACCGCGAAATTCCAGGTCCGCATGCCCTTCCGCGAAGCGACTGCGCTCGTCACCGTCGAGCGCGAGGGCGTCTTGTCGAGCTTTGTCGTGCCGCTGAAAGGCACCAACCCCGTCGTCAAGGTCAAGCTGCCCGCGACCTACGCCCCCGACGTCTATGTCTCGGTGATGGCGGTGCGTGGCCGCGTCACCGGCGGCGAAAGCTGGTTCCGCAAGCTGAAGCGCGCGGCCGGCTTTAGAATCGAGAATAGCGAAGGCGCCCCGCCGACCGCGCTGGTCGACCTTGCCAAGCCCGCCTACCGCATGGGCATCGCGCGCATCAAGGTCGGCTGGGAGGGCCATCAGCTCGGCGTCAAGGTGAAAGCCGACAAGGAAAAATATTCGGTCCGCGAAACCGCGAAGGTCGCGATCGAGGTCAAGACGCCCGGCGGCAAGGCGCCGAAGAACGCCGACGTCGCCTTCGCCGCGGTCGACGAGGCCTTGCTCCAGCTCGCCCCCAACGAAAGCTGGGAAGTGCTGAACGCGATGATGGGCGAACGCACGCTCGACGTGCTCACCTCGACCGCGCAGATGCAGGTGGTGGGCAAACGCCATTATGGCCGCAAGGCGCTCGAACCCGGCGGCGGCGGCGGCGGTGACCTGTCGGGTCTGACCCGCGAAGATTTCCGTCCGGTCCTGCTGTGGAAGGGTAACGTCCCGCTCGATGCGAAGGGCCGCGCGACGGTCGACGTGCCGCTCAGCGACAATCTCTCGGGCTTCCGCCTCGTCGCGATCGCGACCGACGGATCGCAATTTTTCGGCACCGGCGAAACGACCGTCCGCACCGTGCAGGATCTCGGCGTCTTTGCCGGCATGCCCGAACTGGTCCGCACCGGCGACACCTATGACGCGCGCTTCACGCTGCGCAACGGCACCGACAAGCCAATGGAGGTCACCGCGACCCCGACGCTGTCGCCCGCCGTCGCGACCGCGCCGCCGCTCACCGTCACGATCCCCGCGGGCGGCGCGGTGCCGATCAGCTGGTCGATGACCGCGCCCGAACAAACTGGCCCGATCGAATGGACGGTCGAGGCGGTCACCAAGGGCGGCAAGCAGCGCGACCGGCTCGTCTTCCAGCAGCAGGTCGAACCCGCGATCCCGGTCGAAACCTGGGCCGCCAGTCTGTTCCGCGTCGGCCCGAACACGACGCTGCCGATCGCGATCCCGGCGGGCGCGCTGCCCGGCGGCTATGTCGACGTCGCGCTCGCGGGCACGCTCGCGCCGCCCTTGTCGGGGGTGCGCGATTATATGAGCGCCTATCCGTATAATTGCTTCGAACAATCGACCTCGCGCGCGATCGCGCTCGGCGATCTCGGGGGCTGGCAGGCGCTCGCGGGCGCGATGCCGACCTATCTCGATAGTGACGGGCTACTCCGCTATTGGCCCAATGAGCGGATGGAAGGGTCGATCGAGCTTACCGCCTATGTGCTGAGCGTGACCGCGGCAAACGGCTTCGCGATCCCCGAGGCGTCGAAAGCGAAGATGGTCAAGGCGTTGCAGGCGGTCGTCGAAGGACGACTAACGCGCAAAGGCTATGGCCCCTGGGATATCCGCCCCGTCCGCATCGCGGCGCTCGCGGCGCTCGCGCGCAACAATGCGTCGAGCGCGCAGCTGGTGTCGGCGATCGACGTCGCCCCGATCGACATGGCGACCGGCACGCTCGCCGACTGGCTCGTCGTGATCGAACGCACCCCTAGCGTTCGTAACGCCGCAGGGCTGCGCACCGCAGCCGAGGCCGAGCTCCGCAAGCGCCTCGTCTATGAAGGCACGCGTCTCGACCTCATCGACGACGCGCGCGCACCCTGGTGGATGATGACCAGCGGCGACGAAATGGCGATCAAGGCGCTCGAAGCCGTGCTCGGCCGCAAGGGCTGGGAAGATGACGCGGGCAAGCTGATGGTCGGCGTCGCACAGCGTCAGCGCAAGGGCCATTGGGACACCACCCCCGCCAACGCATGGGGCGCAGTCACCGTCCGCCGCTTCGCCGAGCTGTATCCGGCGAGCGCGATCACCGGGGTCACCAGCATCGGCCTTGCCGGCGGCACCGCCTCGCAAAGCTGGCCGCTGCCCGCCGATCCCGCCTCGCCGCTGCGCGTCGCGCTGAACGCCGCGACGATGAGCCTGAAGCATGACGGCACCGGCACCCCGTGGGCCACCGTCAGCGTCAAGGCTGCGGTGCCATTGAAGGAACCGCTCAACGCGGGCTACCGGATCAAACGGTCGGTCAGCATCGTCAAGGCGGCGAACAAGGAGAGGCTGACGCGCGGCGACGTGATCAAGATACGGATCGAGGTCGTCGCGGCCGCCGGCCGGACGTGGGTCGTGATCAACGACCCGATCGCCCCCGGCGCGACGATCGTCGGCAACCTTGGCGGCCAGTCCGAAATGCTCGCCGACCAAGCGAGCGGATCGGGCGCGCAGCCAAGCTATGTCGAACGCGGCAAGGACAGCTGGCGCGGCTATTTCGGCTGGATGCCCGCGGGCACCCACGCGGTCGAATATGTCGTGCGATTGAACGGCTCGGGCCGCTTCACCCTGCCGCCGACGCGCGTCGAGGCGATGTATTCGCCCGCGATCCGCGGCCAATGGCCGAACGCCCCGCTGACGGTGGCGAGCGTCGGGCAGTGATGACGAGCTGCGGACGAACCAGATCCTCCCCGTCGCGAAGCGATGGGGAGGTGGCAGCGCGAAGCGCTGACGGAGGGGTTATGGCGCCACCGCCGCAACCCCTCCACCATCCTGCGGATGGTCCCCCTCCCCATGCCTTCGGCACGGGGAGGATCGTTTAGGCATCACGATCAATGACTCTCCGCAAATCCCGCTGGCGCGACATTCTCGCCTGGCTCGCCCTCACCCTGCTCATCCTCGTCACCATCGCCCACCTTCTCACCCGCCCACCGGCGATGCCCGACTACGCCACCGTCCGCGCCGAATGGCAGCCAAGCGAAGCCTGGCTCACCGATCGCGACGGCCAGCTGCTCGACAGCGAACGCGTCAATTTCGAACGCCGCCGCCTCGCCTGGGTGCCGCTGAACGACATCAGCCCCGCCGTCCGCACCGCCGTCGTGCAAAGCGAGGACCGGCGTTTCTGGTCGCACGGCGGGGTCGACTGGCTCGCGGTCGCCAGCGCGATCCGCGCGCGCCTGACGATGGGGCGGACCGGCGACCGTTCGCGCGGCGCCTCGACGCTGCCGATGCAGCTCGCCGCCTTCCTCGACCCCGGCCTCGCGCAGCCGGGAAAACGCGACTGGCGCACCAAGCTCCGCCAGATGCGCGCCGGACAGGCGCTCGCGGCAAACTGGTCGCACGACGAAATGCTCGAGGCCTATTTCAACCTCCTCCCGCTACGCGGGGAAGCGCAGGGCATCGGCGCGGGCGCGCAAAGCCTGTTCGGCAAGAAGCCCGCCGAAATGACCCGCACCGACGCCGCGCTCTTCGCCGGCCTGCTCCCCAACCCCGCCGCCAGCGCCGAAGTGCTCGGCCGCCGTGCCTGCCGCATCGCCCAAACCAAGGATTGCGCCGCGATCCGCGCCGCCGCCGCGACGCTCGTTTCGGGCGAACATGCCGCGCGCTTCGATCCCGCGCTCGCCCCCCACCTCGCCGTCCGCCTGCTCGACAAGCCGGGCAAGCGCGTCACCACCACCATCGACCGCCGTATCCAGACCGCGGCGATCGTCGCGCTGCGCCGCCAACTCGCCGGGCTCGGCGCCGACCGCGTCCGCGACGGCGCGGTCGTCGTGCTCGACAATGCCACCGGAGAGGTGCTCGCCTATGTCGGCGGCGTCGGCCTCAAATCGACCGCCGCGTCGGTCGACGGCGCCAACGCCCGGCGGCAGGCGGGATCGACGCTGAAACCGCATCTCTATGCGCAAGTGATCGAACATGGCTGGCTCACCGCCGCCTCGATCCTCGACGACAGCCCGGTCCAGCTCGACACCGCCTCGGGACTGTACGTGCCCAAAAACTACGACCACAGCTTCAAGGGCCCGGTCAGCGTCCGCCACGCACTTGCCAGCTCGCTCAACGTCCCCGCCGTCCGCGCCCTCGTCATCGACGACGTCCAGCAATTCCGCGACCGCCTCTGGGCGCTCGGCTACCACGGCCTCGTCGAGGACGGCGAATATTACGGATTCTCGCTGGCGCTGGGCTCCGCCGAAGTTTCGCTCGTAGAACAAGCCAACGCCTTCAGAACATTAGCGAATATGGGCAAGTGGTCACAAGTCCACTTCCTCGATGTGCGCAACGATCGAAAAGTTGCGCGCCAGATCGTAAACCCCGCTGCCGCCTTCATCGTCGGCGACATCCTCGCCGACGCCTCGGCCCGCGCCGACGCCTTCGGCGCCGACAGCGCGCTCCACCTCCCCTTTTGGGCGGCCGCCAAGACCGGCACCTCGAAAGGCATGCGCGACAATTGGTGCGTCGGCTTCACCGACCGCTTCACCGTCGCGGTGTGGGTCGGTAATCTCGAGGGCGATTCGATGCGCGCCGTCTCGGGCACCTCGGGCGCCGCTCCCGTGTGGCGCGACGTGATGCTCGCCCTCCACGCCGGCTATCCCGGCAAGCCGCCGACGATGCCCGAAGGCGTCGAAGCGCGCCAGATCACCCTTCCAGGCACTCGCGAACCGCCACGCCGCGAATATTTTCTCGCCGGCACTGCGCAAACCGAAATGGCCGCGGCGCCCCACGTCGCGCGCCGTCCACGCATCACCAGCCCGGTCAGCGGCAGTGTCTATGCGCTTGACCCCGACATTCCATTGAACCGCCAGCGGCTCGCGGTCGCGGTCAGCGGCGACGTTGCGGGCTACCGGTTGATTCTCGACAAGACATTGCTGGGCGATGCCGATGCGGGACAGCAGATATTGCCGCGTCCCGGCATCCATATGCTCGCGCTCGTCGACCCGGGCGGGCGGATGATCGATCGGGTCCGCTTCACCGTGCGATAAAGTGCGTGTCACATGTCTGAAATTAAGTTGCGCTGACGTGTAGAGCGGCTAGTCTGCCCCGCCAGGAGACGGGCCCGCACCGGGCCCCAAAGGGGACATCTACATGATATTTGGCCGCGTCAAATCACTCGACGCCATCTTGGCCACTGCCGAGAAAAAGTCGCTTCATCGAACACTCGGTGCCTTCCAGCTCACCATGCTGGGCATCGGCGCCATCATCGGCACCGGCATCTTCGTCCTGACCGCCGAAGCTGCTCAAAAGGCAGGCCCGGGCATGATGTGGAGCTTCGTGATCGCGGGGCTCGTCTGCGTCGTCGCGGCGCTCTGCTATTCGGAGCTGGCCTCGATGGTGCCGGTTTCGGGTAGCGCCTATACTTATACCTATGCCGTGATGGGTGAATTGCTCGCCTGGACGGTCGGCTGGGCGTTGATCCTCGAATATGCGGTCGCCGCTTCGGCGGTGTCGGTCGGCTGGTCGGGCTATTTCGTCGGATTGCTCGCGAACGCAGGTATTGACTTGCCGATGGAGTTGACCGTCGGGCCCTATGCGGGCGGCATCGTCAACCTGCCGGCGCTGGTCATCGCGTTGCTGGTTACCTGGCTGCTGATGATCGGTACGACCGAAAGCGCCCGCGTGAATGCGGTTCTCGTGGTCATCAAGGTCACCGCGCTGACCTTGTTCATCGTCCTGACGCTGCCCATGATGAAGGGCCAGAATTTCGATCCTTTCATGCCCAATGGCTGGTTCGGCCAGACGGCGGGACTCGGCGCGGTCGGCGCGGCCGCCTCGATCTTTTTCGCTTACGTCGGCTTTGACGCGGTTTCGACCGCCGCCGAAGAAACCAAGAATCCGCAACGCAACGTGCCGATCGGGCTCATCGCCTCGCTCGGTATCTGCACCATCTTCTATCTCCTCGTCGCCGCCGGCGCGATCGGTACGATGGGCGCCCAGCCGGTAAACGGAGCCGCCGGCGAGATCCTCTCGCCCGGTTCGACGGCGCTCGCGGAACGCTGCGCCTCGCTCGCCGCCATGGGTCAGGAGCCCCTGGTCTGTTCGCGTGAAGCCTTGGCGCACGTGCTGCGCCAAGTCGGCTATCCCGCGATCGGCAATGCGATCGGCATTGCCGCCTTCCTGGCGCTGCCGTCGGTGATCCTGATCATGCTGTTCGGTCAGACGCGCATCTTCTTCGTGATGGCGCGCGACGGTTTGCTGCCCGAAAAGCTCGCGACGATCCATCCGAAGTGGAAGACTCCGCACATCGTGACGATGATCACCGGCGTTGCCGTCGCTTGTTTCGCCGCCTTCCTGCCCGTCGGCAAGCTTGCCGACATTTCGAACTCGGGGACGCTCTTCGCCTTCTTCATGGTGGCGATCGCGGTGCTGATCCTGCGTATCAAGGATCCGGGTCGCCATCGGCCGTTCCGTACGCCGCTCATCTGGGTCGTCGCACCGCTCGCCGTCCTCGGCACGCTCGGCCTTTACATGAACCTGCCCTTCGACGCGAAGATGGTTCTGCCGGTATGGGGCGCCATCGGCCTCGTGCTCTATTTCCTCTATGGCTATCGCAAGAGCCACGTCGGTCGCGGCATCATCGAGGTTCACGAGGACGACAGCGACGCGCCGCCGCCGCCGGTTCCGCCGGCACCCTCGTTCAACTGACGGTTCGGACGATCATAGGGAAAGGGGGCTTCGGCCCCCTTTCTTCTTCGCGCTGCAATCATGCACCGCGGCAGCTTCCCGACCGAATGCTGATATCAGCCTCCCAACTCCGTTCGCATCGAGCGAAGTCGAGATGCCCCTCGGGCTATGCGTCGCGTCGATGGGTGTCTCGACTTCGCTCGGCACGAACGGAAAGAGAGGAACCGCATTTCCCCACCCCAAAGCCGGTAATCCCCTCGCCTTGCCCGTTCGGCAGCAGCGCCAACGCGGCCGCGGCTGGCTGCCGACCGCGCAGCGCTGTTTCTTCCATGCGCCCGAAGCAACGGCCCGGTCCCCCGGGCGGGTCCATTATGGCTTAGAGCCGGACTTACCCCGAGCCTTCGTCCTTCGGTTTGCTGATCTCGGTGACGAGCAGCTTGTCGATCTTGCGCCCGTCCATGTCGATGATCTCGAAACGCCAACCCCTGTCGGTGAACTTCTCGCCTTCGGTCGGCAGATGCTTCAGGATCGCGAGAACATGGCCCGCAGCGGTCGCGTAGTCGCGATCCTCGCCCAGCTCGATGCCAAGCCGCTCGGCCATCTGGTCGGCGGGCATCGATCCGGCGATCAGCAGGCTGCCGTCGTCGCGTTCAACGACGAAAGGCTCGCTGCCGATGTCCTGGTCCGACGCAAATTCGCCCGCGATCGCCGAGAGCAGGTCGGCGGGAGTCACCAGCCCGTCGAAATGGCCATATTCATCGTGAACGAGCAGCATCGGCACCTCGGCAACGCGCAAGGCTTCGAGCGCGTCCATTGCGTCGATCTGGTCGTGGATGACCTTGGCGGGGCGCATCAACTGCTCAAGGTCGAGCGTCTCGCCCTGAAACAGCGCCGCGGCGATATCGCGTGCCTGGACGACGCCGACGATGTCGTCGACCGACCCGCGCGCGACCGGCAGGCGGCTGTGCGGGGTTTCGAGCAATTTGTCGCGCACCCCGCGCGCGTCGAGCGAGATATCGACCCAGTCGACATCCTTGCGCGGCGTCATCACTTCGCGCACCGGCCGGTCGGCGAGGCGCACGACGCCCGAGATGATCGCGCGCTCGCTCTCCTCGATCACTCCCGATTTCGAGGCCTCGGCGACGATCAGGTGCAGTTCCTCGGCGGTCACCCGGTCTTCCGATTCGCGATTGAGGCCGAGCAGGCGGAACACGAGCGCCGAACTATTGTCGAGCAGCCAGACGAGGGGGGCCGCGATCTTCGACAGCCAGATCATCGGCACCGCCATGAAGATCGCGATAGGCTCGGGCGCGCGAAGCGCGAATTGTTTGGGCACCAGTTCGCCCGCGATCAGCGAGATATAGGTGGTGAGCGCGATGACGGTGGCAAAACCTGCCGCCTCGGCGGTATCGGCCTCGAGCCCCAGCCACGCGGCGAGCCGGTCGGCGACCGGCTGTCCCAGACTCGCCCCTGAATAGGCACCGGTAAGCACGCCGATGAGCGTGATTCCGACCTGCACCGTCGACAGGAAGCGGCCCGGGTCGGAAGCGAGCTGTCGCGCGATTTTTGCGCCCCGGCTGCCGCGCTTTTCGGCCGCTTGAAGGCGCGGGTCGCGCGACGAAACGATCGCAAGCTCGGACATGGCGAAAACGCCATTCAAGAGGACGAGGATCAGGATGATCACAACATCCGACCAGGGAAAAGGGGTCATTGGGCGGTCGTACGGCGCGGCGGCGCCCGGCCCCTGTCAGCTTCGGTCATATCCTCCCTATAGGCGAAAGCCGGGACATTACACAATGGCGCACGGCTGAACGCCCTGCTCAGCCGCCATTCAGTCGATTTCGGGAACCAGATCGCCGGCCATATGTTATCGGCACACAGGCGCGGGATGCAGAGGACCAACAGCATCCGCCGGATAAAGGGAGCGACAAATGAACAGCAGGACAATCAAGCTCACCATTTTGACCAGCATCGGCGCAATCGCGCTGACCGGTTGCGTCACCGACCCGGTGACCGGGGAAAGGAAAATATCGAAAGCCGCGATCGGCGGTGTCGGCGGCGCGCTAGGTGGCTATCTGCTCGGCGACCTGATCGGCGGCAAGAACAGCCGCACCGAGGAAATTGTCGGGGCGGGCATCGGCGCGGTCGCAGGCGCAGGTGTCGGCTATTATATGGACCAGCAGGAAAAGAAGCTGCGCGAACGCACGGCGGGCACCGGCATCGACGTCGAGCGTCAGGGCGACCAGCTTGTGCTCAACATGCCGGGCGACGTGACCTTCGACCTCAACAGCGCGATGGTGAAGTCGCAGTTCCGCAGCGCGCTCGACAATGTCGCCTCGACGCTCGCCGAATATCCGAGCACCTATATCGACGTTTACGGCCACACCGATTCGACCGGCAGCGATACCTATAACCAAGGGCTGTCCGAACGCCGCGCCGCATCGGTCGCCGATTATCTGGCGGGCCGCGGCATCCAGCGCGCGCGCATGGCGACGCTAGGCTATGGCGAATCGCAGCTCAAATGCTCGCCCGAGCAGAGCGAGGCCGATTATCAGTGCAACCGCCGCGTCGAAATCCGCATCGCGCCGGTCACGCAGGCCGACGTCAACGCCGCGCAATAACCGGCTCGACCCCGTGGAGAGGAAGGGGCGCCGCTGAGACGGCGCCCCTTTTATGTCAGGCTCGGGAAGCTGGCTTTCAGCCCGTCGATCACGAATTGCGCCGCGAGCGCCGCAAGCAGCACGCCAAGCAGGCGCGTGATTACAGCCTCACCCTTGTTCCCGATGAGGCGCATCAGCGGCCCTGCCGCAAGCAGCGCCGCGAGCGTCAGCAGCAGCACGAGCAGCAGCGCGCCAAAGATGACGAAAGCCCGCTCAAGCCCGTTATTCTGCGACACGAGCAACATCACCGAGGCGATCGACCCCGGCCCCGCGAGCATCGGCATCGCCATCGGAAAGACCGACACATCCTCGATCTCGGGGGTGGCCATGACCTTCTCGGCACGCTGTTCGCGACGTTCGGTGCGCTTTTCGAACACCATGTCGATCGCGATGATGAACAACATGATGCCGCCCGCGATGCGGAAACTGTCGAGATCGATATGGAGGAAGCTGAGCAAGGCTTCGCCGAACATCGCGAAAAAGACGAGGATCAGGCCGGCGATGATCGTCGCACGGATCGCCATCGAGCGGCGCTGCTGCGCGCTGGCGCCGGTGGTCAGGCTGGCGTAGATCGGCGCGCAGCCCGGCGGATCGATCACGACGAACAACGTAACGAAGGCCGAGATGAAAAGGTCGATCATGGCCGCTTCGGTGCCGCGACCTGATCGTCGACGACGGTAGCCATTTCCTTGCCGTCCCACAGGCGGATCGTGACGCGGCGCGACTTGTCGGCGCGGACGGTCGAGGTCCAGCTGAGCGTCTGGTCGCCGGAAAGGCCGACGGCCATATCCTCGCCCTCGCCGCCCGCCTCGATCGGCACGGCGGGCCGCGAACCGCAGACCCCGAGCTTTGATGCGATGAAGTCGGGTGCTTCGCGCGGTGTCGTCAGCGCATCGCCATGGTCGAGAATCCAGCTGAGCCGACCCTTTTCATCGCGCGTCCAGACAGTGGTGAAAAAGCCGTTCGCCGGCCCCTTTTGCCAGGCGCCGGTCGTAACGCCGCTATTCCCGTCGCAGCTGACATAGACGGCGTGCGGTTGCCACTTCACCGCCTCGGCAGGGTCCTTTTGCGATTTCAGCCAGTCGCGCGCCTTCACCCGCTCGGGCACGAACATAACGGCATCGGGATGCGACGTTTCGCGGAACGCGGTCCATTGCCCTTTTTCCTGCGCGAGCCTCGCGAAGCCGATCTCGGCGGCGATGAACGCGCTGGGGTTGGCGGCGAGCGGCCGGTTGCGGAAATCGTCGGCCGACCCTGTACAGCCCGCAAGCATCAGTGCCAGCGCGGGAAAGAGCAGTTGGCGCATCAAAAACCCTCGGGATCGGCAAGGCCCGCGCGGCGATGCGCGGCGACCAGCGTGTTGCGCAGCAGGCATGCGATGGTCATGGGACCGACGCCGCCGGGCACCGGCGTGATCGCATCGGCCACCGCCGCCGCCGCGGCATAGTCGACGTCGCCGACGAGCCGCCCCTTGGCTTCGCCCTGCGCGGGCGGCAGACGGTTGATGCCAACGTCGATCACGATCGCGCCGGGTTTGATCCAGTCGCCCTTCACCATTTCGGCGCGGCCGACCGCGGCGACGACGATATCGGCGCGGCGAACGAGGTCGGGCAGGTCGCGGGTGCGGCTATGCGCCATCGTCACGGTGCAATTGGCGCCGAGCAGCAATTGCCCCATCGGCTTGCCGACGAGGATCGAGCGCCCGACGACGATCGCGTCCTTGCCCGACAGGTCGCCGAGCCGGTCCTGGAGCAGCAGCAGACAGCCGTAGGGCGTGCAGGGCACCATTCCAGCTATGCCGAGCGCGAGGCGGCCCGCGCTGACCGGGGTCAGCCCGTCGACATCCTTGTCGGGGTCGATCGTCGCAACCGCCGCCTGTTCGTCGAGATGGCCGGGGAGCGGGAGTTGCAGGAGGATGCCGTCAACCGCCTCGTCGGCGTTGAGCGCCGCGAGCAGCGCTTCGACCTCATCCTGCGTCGCGGTAGCGGGCAGGCGGTGCTCGAAGCTTTCCATTCCCGCCGCGACCGTCGCCTTGCCTTTCGACCCGACATAGACCGCGCTCGCCGGATCGTCGCCGACAAGAACCACGGCAAGCCCCGGCGCTCGCCCCGTCGCCGCGCGAAACGCCGGAACCGCGTCGGCGATCCGCGCGCGCAAGCCCGCGGCGAAGGCCTTGCCGTCGATCGATTTGGTGGCGGGTACGGAACCTGTCATGCGTCAGGCCATCCCGGTCTGGACGCCGAGCCGGTACAGATAGGCCATGACCGGGCCCTGGATGATGATGAGCAAGATCAGCACCACCATCGGCGTCAGGTCGATGCCTCCGAAATCGGGCATGATGCGCCGGAACGGGCGGTACAGCGGCTCGGTGATCCGGTCGAGGACGTGCCAGAGCTGCCCCACGAAATCATTGTGCGTGTTGATGACGTTGAACGCGATCAGCCACGACATCACGGCCTGGACGATGATGATCCACCAGAGGATGTTGAGCAGGATCGACAGAATATCGAGAAGCATGAAATACAAGGAAGGTCTCCGGCCGAAAAGGTCGATGGCATCAATGTTAGCGGTGAATGAGCGTCCCCGCACCCCTCGCGGTGAAAATTTCGAGCAGCATCGCGTGCGGAATGCGCCCGTCGAGGATGACCGCCGCCTCGACCCCCGCATCGACCGCGGCGACGCAGGTGTCCACCTTCGGGATCATTCCGCCGGTGATTGTGCCGTCGCCCTTCAGCCCGTCGATCGCGGCGCGATCAAGGTCGGTGAGCAGCGCGCCAGACTTGTCGAGCACACCGGCGACGTCGGTGAGCAGGAAGAAACGCTTCGCGCCGAGAGCACCCGCGATCGCGCCCGCCATCGTGTCGGCGTTGATATTATAGGTCGCGCCATCGGCGCCGAGCGCGACAGGCGCGACAACAGGGATGAAATTGTCGTTCGTCAGGTTGACAAGGATCGTCGGGTCGACCGCGACGGGTTCACCGACGAAGCCCAGGTCGACGTGGCGCTCGATCCCCGAATTGGGATCCGGCTCGGTGCGGCTGACCTTTTCGGCCAGCACGAGGTTCGCGTCTTTACCCGAAATGCCGACCGCGCGGCCGCCGAGTCCTGCGATCCAGCTGACGATTTCCTTGTTGATCTTGCCCGCAAGAACCATCTCGGCGACCTCGGCGGTCGCGGCGTCGGTGACGCGGAGGCCGCCGACGAACGTCGATTCAATGCCGAGCTGTTTCAGCATCGCCCCGATCTGCGGCCCGCCACCGTGAACGACGACCGGATTGATGCCGACGGCCTTCAAGAGCACGACATCTTCGGCGAAGTCGCGCTGCGCTTCGGGATCGCCCATCGCATGGCCGCCATATTTGATCACGAAGGTTTCGCCGGCATAGCGCTGTAGATAGGGCAGTGCCTCGACGAGCGTTTCGGCCTTGGCGAGCAGATCGGGCATTTTAGAGGGATCGGTCATCGATATCATCCGGCGTTTTTCGCATCGAGGCTGCGGCCGAGCGCGACCAACCCGGTGATGACGAAAGGAATGACGAGCACCGAAAGCGCGACCTTGGCGAGCATCTGCCCGCCCATCAGGTTCGCGATCGGGAACACGCCGTAAAAGGCGATGGTGACGAACAGCAACGTATCGACGATCTGGCTCAGGGCGCTGGCGATCGCACCCCGAATAGCAAGCCAGGTCGTGCCCGTGCCGGCGGCTTCGCGTCCCCGGAGCTTGCTGAAGATGGTAACGTTCAGAAATTGCGAGGTGCCATAGGCGACGATCCCCGCCGCCATCAGCCGCGGGCTCTGGCCGAGGACCATGTCAAACGCGGCGAGCCGTTCGGGCTGCATTTCGGGCGACGCCGGAAGCGCGAGCACCAGCGCGGTCAGCATGATCGACAGCACCAGCGGGACGAAACCCCAAAGGACGAGCCGGTTCGCGACCGATTGCCCGTGCAGTTCCGACACTGCGCTCGACAGGGCAACGAGGATCAGGAATGCGAAGATACCCGCCTCGACCGCGAGCCAGCCGCCCAAGGCCACCTGCTTGTTCCCGAGCACGCCGGCGAGCACGACCATGCCGCCATAGACGATCGAGAAAAGGAAGAGCGAGGGTGAAAGCGTGCGCGGCAGCGCCGCCGAGGTCGGTTCGGTCATGCCGCCCGATAGTCGGTTTTACGCAGGCTGGAAAGTCCGAGAAGCACGGCTGGCCGCGCGCCCCTTGCCCCGCCGCCAAAGCCCGTTATTCAGGCCCATTAACTTGCGGGGGACGCATTGACATCATGGAACGCCTGATCGGTCTGCTCGGCATCGTCGTATTGCTTGCGATTGCCGTGCTTTTTTCATCGAACCGCCGCTGGATTCGCCCGCGCATCGTCGTTCCCGCCTTCCTGCTCCAGGCCGGTTTCGCAGTGCTCGTAATCGGCACGCCATGGGGGCGCGCGGTGATCCAGGCGATGTCGAACGGCGTGTCGAACCTGCTGGGCTATGCCAAGGCGGGCACCGATTTCATCTTCGGCCCGCTCGCATCGCCCGAAATGGGGGCGAACAGCTTCGCGATCGCCGCGCTTCCGGTGATCATCTTCTTCGCCTCGCTAATCTCGATCCTCTATTATCTCGGCATCATGCAGCTGGTGATCAAATGGGTCGGCGGCGCGATTCAGAAGGTCACCGGAATCACCAAGGTCGAAAGCCTCGGCGCCGCGGCGAACATCTTCGTCGGCCAGTCCGAATCGCCGCTGGTCATCCGTCCCTATCTCGCCGGCCTCACCCCTTCGCAGCTCTTCACTATCATGACGGTCGGCATGGCGGGCGTCGCGGGCACCATCCTCGGCGCCTATGCGAGCATGATCGGCGAGCAGTTGCTCCCCTATTTGCTCGCGGCAAGCTTCATGTCGGCGCCCGGCGGCATATTGATGGCCAAGATCATGATGCCCGACGATCCGAAGGATCTCGGCATCGAGCCGGTGATCATGCCCGAGGCCAGCCACGACGAGGAAAAGCCCGCGAACATCATCATGGCGGCGGCGCAGGGCGCGCAGACCGGCGTCAAGCTCGCCGTCGCGGTCGGCGCGATGGTTCTTGCCTTCGTCGCGCTCGTCGCGCTTGCCAACGGGCTGCTCGCCGGCATCGGCGGCTGGTTCGGCTATGAAGGCCTCTCGTTTCAGGCGGTGATCGGCGCGATCTTTCGCCCCGTCATGTGGCTGATGGGCGTGCCGTGGGACGAAAGCGCGACCGTCGGCGGACTGTTCGGCAGCAAGATCGTGCTCAACGAATTCGTCTCCTTCATCGACCTCGGCAAGGTGCAAGGCGACATGTCGATGGCTGCAGTCGCGATCGCCACCTTTGCACTTTGCGGATTCGCCAATTTCAGCTCGATCGCGATCCAGATGGCGGTGACCGGCGGGCTCGCCCCAAACCAGCGCCCGATGATCGCCAAGCTCGGCCTGAAGGCGCTGCTCGCCGGCAGCCTGTCGAACCTGATGTCGGCGGCGCTCGCTGGGCTGATGCTCGGTATCGCGCCGCCGCTCGCGACACCTCCCAACGAACGCCCCGTGCCCGAAGCATCGGTATCCGCCTCGACACCCGAAACGGCGGAATTGGCAACGTCCCCCAAGACGGCGCCCTGATCTAACGTGCGATGCCGCGTTGGCTTTCGCCGGTCGCTGGGAAAATTTGCAAGCTCCCTCGGGATAACGTAAACTTCCGGGACATAACGAATCTCCGGGTCGCGCCGCAAAATGGGAGGCTGTGATGAAAACCGCTTGTCGTTTGTCGATCCTTGCCGCGGCTGCGGCGTCGATAGGGGCGGGGTTCCTTGCCACGTCGAACGCGCAGTCTCCCGAAGACCGAATGGCCCGGCCGCCCGAAGCGACCATCTATCGCGATGCGGGATATCGCGGCCCGGCGGTGTTCATCGGCGAAGCGAAATCGAACCTCGGCCTCGCGTGGCCGGTCAATTCGATCCGGGTTCCGACCGGGCGCTGGGAACTTTGCGAGAGGACGCGCTATCGCGGCAATTGCCGGACGGTCGATCGCGATACGCCGATGCTCAATAATGTCCTGCGCGGCATCACGGTCCAATCGATGCGTCCGGTAGGTTCGGGCGGCGGCGGAGGCTGGAACCCCAATCCGCCGGCCAACGATCAGGTCGCGCGCGGCAATTTTGCCGAATTCCATACGCAGCCCTCGACCGGCAACTATCGCATCCTCGCCTGCACGCGCGGTTCGGCAACCGCCAATTGCGCGGCGCAAGCGGCCGATAACTGGTGCCGTTCGATCGGCTGGAACGGATCGGCGCGCGAGCATATGGAGACGGTGAGCGGGCGGGTTTATCTCGCCGACGTGCTGTGCGTCCGGTCGGGTTATTGAAGGGGAAGGCGACATGAGGACGACATCTGCTTTCGCGGCGGGCGCCGCAATTCTCGCGCTTAACGCCTGTTCATCGGTGCCGCCGCGCAACACCGGCACCAGCTATGAATGCAACGCGGGCACACGGCTCAAGGTCGATTATGTCGGCGACGGCGCGATCGTGCGCGTCAACGGCGGGCGGACGCTCGTGCTCAAATCAACGCCAGCGAACCGCGGCCAGATTTACGAGAACAAGAGCGGCGTGCGGCTGCAGCGCAACGGCAATGAGGTGACATGGAACACCGCGGCGCGCTCAGCGCCCGAGCGCTGCCGCGTTGTCTACACGCCGCTCTGAGAAGCGCGATCAAGGCCGCGCTGGCGCCTTGCAACCACGCTCAAGCCCGACGCCTTTGAGAAAGCCCCGACGCACCGTCCCCGCATAAACGGCGAGTGCGTAGCGGCGCCGTTCGGCATTGGCGCCGGTTACCTCGCCGATCAGCCCGCGAAAGGGAATGATGCCGCCCGCCACCGTTCCGGCGACGCGACCGGCGGTTTCCTCGCGCTTTTTCGCGCGGCTCTTGTCGACTTGCTCGTTGACATCCGCACCGAGCACTTCGTCGAGCTCGCGCACTTCGCGGATGATAGCGGCGCATTTGCCGAGACCTGCCAGCGAATAGGGATCGCCCTGCACTTCGAGCAGCTTGGGAGGAACCTCCTTGCCGTCGAATGGCTCGGTCACCGAATTGGCCGTATCCTTGATCGTCGAATCTTCGGGGGCACCTTGCTGGGCATGCGCCGATGCAGTTCCGACCAGCAAGATTGCCGCGAGAGCGAGGAAGGCCTTGTTACGCATGATCAACTCATCCCCTACATTTCGCATATCCAACGCACCCGATGCCTTTCGGCTCCGTCGGCCGCCCCTATAGGGCGCGGCGCGCGATAATTTGAACCCATGGCCCCTGCACCCCGTCATAGCCACCGCCAAGCCCTTCCGTGAGATCGAGGCCATCCCAGGGTGCGGCGTCACGATAAGCGGCTTCGAGTTCCTCGCGCGCAAAATAGTTGAAATAGCGTCCGAAACGGTCTCTTCCTTCGCGTCCGCCACCCTTGTAGCTCGCGAAATGCAGTCCGCCGGGCTTTAGCGCGCGATGGATGCGCGCAAGTACGTCGGGAAGATCGCCACGCGGAACATGGAGCAAGCTGGCCGACGCCCATATGGCATCGTAGCGTTCGGCGACGGCGAGTTCGCCGAAGCGCATCACACGAACCGGCCTGCCGAGCCGGGCCTCGGCCTGAATCGCGATCTCGGCCACTCCATCCGTCGGATCGACCATGAAGCCGCGCGCGATCATGTGCGCGGCATCGCGGCCGCCACCGCAGCCGAGTTCGAGAATCTTGGCGCTTTCGGGCAACCGGTCGAGGAAGGAATCGAGATGACGCGCGGCGCCCGTCGGGCCCGACGCCGCATAAACCGGCGCTTCGGCCGCATAGAAGGCAAGGGTCCGGGCGTCGTAGCCACTCACCGCGTGGGCAGGGGCTCGGGACCGCTCCAGTCGTAGAAACCGCGGCCCGCCTTTTTGCCGACCCAGCCCGCATCGACATATTGGACGAGCAAGGGCGCCGGGCGAAATTTCGGATCGCCGGTGCCGCTGTAGAGCACGCGGATGATTTCGAGGCAGGTGTCGAGCCCGATGAAGTCGGCGAGCGTGATCGGGCCCATCGGATGATTGAGGCCGAGGCGGCAGCCGGTGTCGATGTCTTGCATCGTCGCGACGCCTTCGCCGAGCGCGAACACCGCTTCATTGATCATCGGCATCAGCACGCGATTGACGATGAAGCCCGGCGCGTCGTTGGCGTGGACGATTTCCTTGCCGAGCCCGCGGCCGAAGGCCTCGACCTTTGCCAGCGTATCGTCGCTCGTCGCGAGACCGCGGATCAGTTCGATCAGGCCCATGACGGGCACCGGGTTGAAGAAATGCACGCCGATGAAGCGCGCCGGGTCGGGCGCAGCCTGCGCGAGACGCGTGATCGGGATCGAACTGGTGTTCGAAGCGAGGATCGCGGTCGCCGACAGATGTTGGCCGACGCTGGCGAAGATCGTCCGCTTGATTTCCTCGCGCTCGGTCGCCGCCTCGATCACGAGATCGGCGGGGGCGAAGGCCGCATGGTCGGCGACGGGGGTGATGCGGCCCAGCAGCGCGTCGGCGTCGGCCTGTGTCGTCTTTTCTTTTGACACCAGACGGCCGAGCGCCTTGGCGATGCCCGCCTTGCCCGCGTTGGCGCGCGCGATGTCGATGTCGGAGAGGAGCACGTCGTGGCCGGCGCCCGCCGACACCTGCGCGATGCCCGCACCCATTTGCCCCGCCCCGATAACGCCGACGATCATATCCTGCCCTTTCGCTGACAATCTGCCCGTGGCCTTACGGCTTCGAACAGGGGCGTCAAGGGTGAGCGTCAGGGGGCGGAGCGGAACTCGGTCGCTTCGGCCAGGATCAGGGCAAAGGCGGGGTCGGCGTCGTCCCAGGTCGCGATCGGTGTCCAGCCGCCGGCGCGGAGCAGCAGGTTCGCGTCGCGGGGCCCGTATTTATGGCTGTTCTCGCTGTGGATCGTCTCGCCCTTCGCCAAATGATAGCTGTGGCCGTCGACGGTGAAATCCATGTCGCATGCGGCGACGAGATGCATTTCGATACGCGCGTGGACATCGTTCCACACCGCGCGATGGCTGAAATTCTCCACCGCGATATCGCCGCCGAGTTCGCTGTTGATCCGTTCGAGGAGGTTGAGATTGAAAGCAGCCGTCACCCCCGCCGGGTCGTCATAGGCGCGTTCGAGGATGCCGATATCCTTGATCCGGTCGACGCCGATGAGCATCAGCGCCCCGTCGCCGAGCGCGCTGCGCCAGTTGCGCAGGAGGTCGATCGCGGTGCGCGCGACCATGTTGCCGATCGTCGAGCCGGGGAAAAAGCCTAACTTCGCAAGTGGGCAGATTTCGCGCGGCAAATCGACGCGCTGGGTAAAGTCGGCCTCCACCGGATAGATGGCGAGTCCGGGGAAGCGCGCCGCGAGCGCCTCTGCGCTGTCGCGGAGGAAATCGCCCGAAATATCGACCGGCACATAGGCGGCGGGGTCGATCGCGTCGAGGAGCAGCGGCGTCTTGGTCGAACTGCCCGAACCGAGTTCGACGACCGCACGGCCGGGGCCGATCGCCGATGCGATATCGGCGGCGTGGCGCGTCAGCAGGTCGGTTTCGCTGCGCGTCGGATAATATTCGGGGAGCGCGGTGATATCCTCGAACAGCGCCGAGCCGGTCGTGTCGTAGAACCAGCGCGCGGGAATCGCCTTCGGCCGTTGCGAGAGGCCAGCGTGGACGTCGGCGCGGAAGGCGATGTCGACGCCGGTGTCGTCGGCCGAAACCTGACGAAGATTGCGCACAACGCCCATGTCAAAGATCCTTTGCGAGCCGCACGCCGGTGAATTGCCAGCGCTGGTGGGGGTAAAAGAAGTTGCGGTAGGAGGCGCGGCAGTGACCGCGCGGGGTCGCGCAGCTGCCGCCGCGGAGCACGAACTGGCCGCTCATGAATTTGCCATTATATTCGCCCACCGCGCCGGGGGCGGCGCGGAAGCCCGGATAGGGGCGATAGGCGCTGCCGGTCCATTCCCAGACGCTGCCGAACATCTGTTGCAGGCCCGTGTCATCGGCGAGCGGCGCAGGTTGGGCAGGTCCCGCGGCGTCGAGTTGCTGTCCGCCGTCGGGGTCGAAGGACGCGGCGGCAGTTTCCCATTCAGATTCCGTCGGCAGGCGCGCACCGGCCCAGCTCGCGAAGGCGTCGGCCTCGAAAAAGCTGATGTGGGTCACGGGCGCGGCGGGGTCGATGCCCTGCCAGCCCGCGAGGGTAAAATTCTGACCGTCCCGCCAATAGGCCGGCGCCTCGATGCCTTCGGACTGCACCCATGCCCAGCCGTCGCTGAGCCAGAGCGCGGGCGTGCGATAACCGCCGTCGGCGATGAATTCCTGCCATTCGCCGTTCGTCACCGGGCGGCTGGCGAGCGCGTGCGGGGTGAGCAGCACATGGTGGCGCGGCCCCTCGCAGTCGAAGGCGAAGCCGTCGCCCGCATGGCCGGCCGCCGCAATGCCCTCGGCGCCCTTCACCCACCTCATCGCGGAAAACTGCGAAACTTCACGCGCGATCGGCGTTTCCCACGCCGCCGGACCGAGCGGGTTTTGCGCGAAGAGATGCTTCAGGTCGGTGAGCAGCAATTCCTGATGCTGCTGCTCGTGATGGATGCCGAGTTCGACAAGCGCGAGGGCGGAGGGCGGCAGATCGGGCAGCGCGTCCCGCACCGCCGCATCGACATGCGCGCGCCAGACGCGCACCTCGTCGAGTGAGGGGCGCGTCAGCAGACCGCGATGCGGGCGCGCGTGGCGCGGCCCTTCGGCCTCATAATAAGAGTTGAAAAGATAGGGGTATCGCTCGTCGAAAAGACGATAGCCCGGCACATGGTCGCGCAGGATGAAGGTTTCGAAGAACCAGGTCGTGTGCGCGAGGTGCCATTTGGCGGGCGAGGCGTCGGGCATCGACTGCGCGCTCGCATCCGCATCCGAAAGCGTGCCCGCGAGATCGAGCGAGAGGCGCCGCGTCGCGGCGAAGCGCCCAGTCAGCGCCTCGATCGGGTCGGTGCGGGTCGAAGCATCGGTGCGGCTGGCCATGTCGAGACAATCCCCCGAGGTGCGATTCGGTTTCGCGGTTCGTCGGATTATGGTTACAGGGCGCGGAATTGTCTAGAACATTTAGGGAACGCCGGTTCAGCGCGTCGCGCCGGGTTTCCAGAGGATGTCGCCGCCCGCCGCGGCGTTGAGGTGCCGGGTGAGCACGAAGAGATGGTCCGACAGGCGGTTGAGGTAACCCAGCGCGAGCGGGTTGAGCTTGCGCCCTTCGCCCGCCGCGACCGCGGCACGTTCGGCGCGGCGCGCCACCGCGCGGGCGAGGTGGAGCCGCGCGGCGGCTTCGGTGCCGCCGGGCAGGATGAAGCTTTTGAGCGCACCGAGCGCCGCGTTCATAGCGTCGATCTCGTCCTCCAGCCGCGCGATCTGGCTCGGCACGATGCGCAGCGCCATGTCGTGCGGGCCAAAGCCGAACTGGATGTCGGGCGGGGTCGCGAGGTCGGCGCCGAGGTCGAACAGCTCGTTCTGGATTCGCGACAGCATCGCGGCTTCGTCGCGCGCCGGGTCGAGCGCGGCGGCGGCGAGACCGACCCAGCTGTTCGCTTCGTCGACATCGCCGATCGCCGCCATCAGCGCACCGGACTTGGCGATGCGCGACCCATCGACGAGGCCCGTCGTGCCGTCGTCGCCGGTGCGCGTATAGATCTTGTTGAGCTTTACCATTGCCGGGATTTAGCTGCCGGCAGCAAACACGCCGATCAGCACGAGCAGGATGATGGTGATCGCCTGCCACTTCACCCGCGACATCATCATCTTGTTCTGCA
Organism: Sphingopyxis sp. JAI108; assembly: GCF_013410105.1. Taxonomy (GTDB): domain Bacteria; phylum Pseudomonadota; class Alphaproteobacteria; order Sphingomonadales; family Sphingomonadaceae; genus Sphingopyxis; species Sphingopyxis chilensis. Next base: position 272,342 of record NZ_JACCCJ010000002.1, on the reverse strand, counting down.
TCACCTGATTCTCGTGGACCGTGCCGTCCATCTGGGCCTTGTGCCCCTGCGAGAAATAGAAGAGGCCCCGCGCGAGCGAGAAGAGGACGAAGCCGGCGGCGATGACGACGCCAAGGACGAGCAGGATTTCCATAAACCCTATCTAGGGATTTTGCAGCGAATAGCCAGTGGGAAGCCGGTCCGCCGCCAAATCGGCGGCGAGCGCGCGGCCGGCGATGCCCGCATCGCGCAGTCCCTTGAGCGATGCCGCGGCGTCGCGCTTCGCCAGCCTTTTGCCGTCGGGTCCGCAGACGAGCGCGTGGTGACGGTAAACCGGCGCCGGCAGGCCGAGCAGCGCCTGCAACAGCCGGTGGATATCGGTCGAGGCGATGAGGTCGGCACCGCGGATCACATGCGTCACGCCCATCGCGGCATCGTCGAGCGTGCTCGCGAGATGATAGCTCGCGGGCGCGTCCTTGCGCGCGAGGACAATATCGCCGTGCGCCAGGGGGGCGGCGGGACGAAGCCCCTGCTCCATCTCCTCCCATTTCAGGTCGCCCGCAAGCGCCGCGGCGCGCGTCATGTCGAGGCGCCAGCAATGCGGTTCGGCCGCCATGCGCCGTGCGCGCTCGGCGTCGGAAAGGTTGCGGCAGGTGCCGGGATAGGTCGCACCAGACGGGCCGTGCGGCGCCGACAGGCTGGCGGCGATATCGGCGCGGGTGCAAAAGCAGGGATAGACGAGGCCGCGCGCGCAAAGATCGTCGAGCGCGGCGACATAATCGCCGAGCCGATCCGACTGGCGTACCGGATCGCCGTCCCGGTCGAGGCCGAGCCAAGCAAGGTCGGCAAGCGCGGCCGCGACAAACTCCTCGCGCGAGCGGCTGCCGTCGATATCGTCGATGCGAATGCGGAAGCGCCCACCCGCCCCGCGCGCCGCGGCGTGCGCCAAAACCGCACTATAGGCGTGGCCGAGGTGGAGTTCGCCGGTGGGGCTGGGAGCGAAGCGGGTCAGCATCTTCGGTCCCATGAATCCATATGCTGTGCCAAGTCAAAGTGAATCATCCATATCTTGCGACAGATGCCCTCTTGACGGCAGAATCTGATCGGGCATGTAATGATGGTGTCACGCGCGGGAGGCAGTGGCGCGCCATCCCGTGAAGAAATGGGGGCAGCGTTATTTAGCCATGTTCCATCCCGATCTTGCCCGGCACCCCGATAGCTGTCCGGCGCTCGTTCTCAACGCCGATTACACGCCGCTCAGCTATTATCCGCTGAGCCTCTGGCCCTGGCAGACCGCGGTGAAGGCGGTTTTTCTCGACCGCGTCACCATCGTCGAGAATTACGAGCGCGAGATTCATTCGCCGACGCGGACGATGCCGATCCCGAGCGTCATCGCGCTGCGCCAATATGTGAAACCGTCGGAGCATCCGGCGTTCACGCGCTTCAACCTGTTCCTGCGCGACCGTTTCGCGTGCCAATATTGCGGGTCGGGCAAGGACCTGACGTTTGACCATGTCGTGCCGCGCCGGCTGGGCGGGCGCACGACGTGGGAAAATGTCGCGACCGCCTGCGCCCCATGCAACCTGAAAAAAGGCGGCCGCACCCCGCAACAAGCGCATATGCCGCTCTATCGCCAGCCGTGGCGACCGACGAGCTGGCAGTTGCAGGACAATGGCCGGGCGTTTCCGCCCAATTACCTCCACACGAGCTGGATCGACTGGCTGTATTGGGATGTTGAACTCGAAGGCTAGGCTGCGGCGCTTTGGACATGGAGGCTTTGGGGTGGTTTACGGTCTGGCAGCTCAACGGTTTAGAGCCTTAGCTGCCGTTGATCAGTCACTACGCATGAAAAAGCCTTGTGTGAACATCGCATAGAGAATCGCAATTAGTGCGAGCGCGGCCACGAAGCTTCCTAAAGGAACGTGCGTCGCTTGATGCTCACCACGGTTAATCTCATTCGGATCGTAGCCGGCCTCGAGCCCTTCCAGATCCGCCAGTGCTTCGGCGATGTTTCGCCGCTGCTTGTCGGCATAAACTTTGTCTTTTGCACGGATGTCGTCATCGTCTGCCCAATGGCTGAGTCTTTGCCATGCCACACGCTCTAGCTCTGCTAGGCCTTTAGGATCGGGTGCGGCAGCGAATAACTCATTGTTCGTGATGTTGCCGTCGGCTAGCGCTCGCTTCATCATGTCAATCAAGGTGAGCCGGGTGTTCATGCGGTCATCATGGCACCGCTAGGCAGTGCCTGCAAATAGACTGCGCCAGTTCGTTGCTGAACGACTGAGTTCGGTCGATTGCGGTCTTCCATCTCTGGGTTGCGCGCTGTAAACCTTTACCCTTGGGGACGGTTTCAAGGAGACTAAAATGGTTCGCGCGGTCTTTTTCGGGGTTTCCGCCCTTTCGCTCGCCGCGTGCGCAACCACGCCCGCCGAGCGGCCCGTGACCGTCACCGGCAGCATCACCTATCGCGAGCGGATCGCGTTGCCGCCGACCGCGCAGGTCGAAATCACCCTAGCCGACGTCAGCCTGGCCGATGCGCCATCGACGACGATCGCGCAGCAGGCGTTCACCGCCGACGGGCGGCAGGTGCCCTTTGCCTTTTCGCTGACCGTCGATCAGCGCCGGCTCGACCCGCGCCACAGCTATGCGGTGTCGGCGCGCATCAGCGATGCGTCGGGACGGCTGATGTTCATCACCGACACGCGCAACAGTGTTGCGTTCGATGGCCGCCGTGCGATCGATCTGGGGATGTTGATGCTGGTGAAGACGAACTGAAATAAGCCGCGCATAGCTATGCGCGGCTTGACCCTGCACCTTCGCAGGTGCAGCAAGTTGGGCCCATGGGCCCACCTATCCAGATCTCGCAAAATCCCGACATCCGCTATTTGGGGCGGATCCTCGGCGACGTCATTCGCGCCTATGGCGGCGACAAATTGTTCCGCCAGACCGAATATATCCGCTCATCGAGCGTCGACCGGCATCGCGGAATCGCGGGGGCCGAGGCGATCGACCCGGGGCTCGACGCGCTGAGCCTCGACGACACGATCGCCTTCGTGCGCGGTTTCATGCTGTTTTCGATGCTCGCCAACCTGGCCGAAGACCGGCAGGGGGTGGCGGCCGAGCCCGAGGCGACGGTCGCCGCGGCGCTGGAAAAGCTGAAAGCCGACGGGATCGACAGCGATGCGGTCGCGGCGCTGCTCGGCGCCTCGCTCGTCGCGCCGGTACTGACCGCGCACCCGACCGAGGTGCGGCGCAAGTCGGTGCTCGATCACAAGAACCGCGTCGCCGAGCTGATGCGGATGCGCGATGCCGGGCTCGACGAAACGCCCGAAGGCGATGTGATCGAGGACGCGATCCGCCGGCAGGTCGTCCTCCTGTGGCAGACGCGCCCGCTGCGAACCGAAAAATTGTTCGTCGCCGACGAGATCGACAATGCGCTGACCTATTTGCGCGACGTCTTCCTGCCCGTGGTGCCCAAGCTTTACGCGCGGTGGGAAAAGGAGCTGGGGCAGCGCCCCGCGAGCTTCCTGCGCGTCGGCAGCTGGATCGGCGGCGACCGCGACGGCAACCCCTTTGTCACCGCCGAAACGATGCGCATGGCGACCGCGCGCAACGCCGCGGCGGTGATCGGCCATTATATCGACCAGGTCCACGCGCTCGGCGCCGAGCTGTCGGTGTCGTCGAGCCTCGCGCCGGTGCCCGAAGCGGTCGAAGCCTTGGCCGAGGCGAGCGGCGACGGTGCGCCGAGCCGCAGCGACGAACCCTATCGCCGCGCGCTGTCGGGCATTTATGCGCGGCTGTCGGCGACCTATGCGGCGATCACCGGCAAGGCGCCGCCGCGCCCCGCCGCGCTGAAGGGCGAGGCCTATGCCACCCCCGCCGATTTCCGCCGCGACCTCGTCACCATCGCGAACGGCCTGTCGGCGAGCGGCAAGGGCCAGCTCGCGGGAATCGGCGCGCTGGGGCGGCTGATCCGCGCGGTCGAGGTGTTCGGCTTCCACCTCGCGACGCTCGACATGCGGCAGAACAGCGCGGTGCACGAACGCGTGCTCGCCGAGCTGCTTTCGGTATCGGGCGTGTGCGCCGACTATCTGGCGCTGGACGAGGAGGCGCGGGTCGCGCTGCTCACCGCCGAACTGGCGAGCGACCGGCCGCTCGCGGCGCCGTGGCACGAGTGGAGCGAAGAAACCGCGGGCGAGCTTGCGATCGTCCACGCCGCCGCCGATGTGCGCGCGCGGCTCGGCCCCGACGCGATCTGCCAGTGGATCATCAGCATGGCGCAGGACCTGTCCGACCTGCTCGAAGTCCATGTCCTCGCGCGCGAAGCGGGGCTGTGGCGGAGCGGCGGCGACGCGGGCAAGTCGAACCTGATGGTCGTGCCCTTGTTCGAGACGATCGCCGACCTCGACAAGGCGCCGGCGATCATGGCGCGCTATTTCGCGATGCCCGAAATCGGCCCGCAGGTCGGGCAGCGCGGGCATCAGGAAGTGATGATCGGCTATTCGGATTCGAACAAGGACGGCGGTTACATGACCTCGACCTGGGGGCTGCACCAGGCGTCGCAGGCGCTGACCCCGGTGTTCGAGGAGTTCGACACGTCGATGCAGCTGTTCCACGGCCGCGGCGGCGCGGTCGGGCGCGGCGGCGGCAGCGCCTTTGCCGCGATCCGCGCGCAGCCCGCCGGCACGGTGCAGGGACGCATCCGGATCACCGAACAGGGCGAAGTGATCGCGGCGAAATATGGCACGATCGATGGCGCCGCGACAAATCTGGAAGCGATGGTGTCGGCCAGCCTGCTCGCGAGCCTCGAGCCCGAGGCGAAGAGCGACGCCGATGCCGCGCGCTTTGCCGAGGCGATGGACGCTTTGTCCGACACCGCCTTCGCGGCGTATCGCGGGCTCGTCTACGACACGCCGGCGTTCAAGGATTTCTTCCGCGCGATGACGCCGATCGCCGAGATCGCGACGCTGAAGATCGGGTCGCGGCCGTCGAGCCGCACCAAATCGAACGCGATCGAGGATCTGCGCGCGATCCCGTGGGTGTTCAGCTGGGCGCAGGCGCGCACGATGCTGCCCGGCTGGTACGGCACGGGCGAGGCGTTCGCGGCGTTCGAGGACAAGGCGCTGCTGACCGACATGGCGGAAAGCTGGCCCTTCTTCGCCGCGCTGCTCGGCAATATGGAGATGGTGCTCGCCAAGTCGGACATGGGGATCGCGTCGCGCTATGCGGGGCTCGCAAGCCATGTCGAAGGCCATGCCGCGATCTTCGGCCGCATCAAGGACGGCTGGAACCGCGCGCACGACGGGCTGCTGGAGATCACCGGCCAGACGCGCCTGCTCGAGCGGAACCCGGCGCTCGAAGCGTCGATCCGGCTGCGGCTGCCCTATATCGAACCGCTCAACCTGCTCCAGATCGAGTTGATGAAGCGCCACCGCGCGGGCGAGACCGACCCGCGCATCGCCGAGGGCATCCAGCTGACGATCAACGCGATCGCGACGGCGCTGCGGAACAGCGGGTAAGCGCCCAGCGCTTCGTCGCGATGCTCGTCGCAATGACGTGGAGGGTCAGATCTTCGTAATCACCACTTCGCCCTTGGCGTTCGCGCCGTCGGGGGCGAATTTGATCGTGAAGTCGGCGCCGTCCTTGTCCTTGCCCGCGAGCGTGTCGCCGGCGCGCGTGACCTTGACGCCCTTTTTGGCGAATTCGCCCGCCATCCAGTCGGCGGCCTTCGTCGGCGCGGCGGGCGAGGTGAAGCCGAGCTTGACCGTTGCCTGATCGGCGCCGGCCTTGTCGCTGGCGTTGACATCGACCTTGGTCACCTGACTGCCGGGGTAGAGCGTCACGCCGTCGATGTCGAAATCGCTCGCGACATCCAGGTCGACGAAATCGGGGACGTCGATATTGATCGCGGCGCCATCGCCGCCGATGCGGATCTTCCCGCCATCCTTGCCGGTCTGGATCTTGATGCCGCCGCCATCGCCCTCGGCATTGATCGAGACTTCGGTGCCCTCCCCGGCCTTCTTCTCCTCCGACCCGCAGGCGGCGAGGAGCATCATCGGGGGGATCAGAAAAGCGAAACGCATGGCTGGGCTCCTTGGTGCATTATCTGAATAATACACCTCCGAAGCAGACGAGTCAATCGCGTCATGCCGGACTTGATCCGGCATCCATAACAGCGGCGCGGTCGTGGACCCCGGATCAAGTCCGGGGTGACGGACGGCAGATACCGCAGAATCAGGCGTCGATGCTGGTCTTCAAATCGCCGTGGACCAGCCCGCCGTCGACGGTGATCGTGTCGCCGACGACATAGTCGCCCGCCTTCGACGCGAGGAAGATCGCGGCGCCGGCCATATCCTCGGGCACGCCGATGCGCTTGACCGGGATGCTTTTTGCCACCGCATCGCCATGGTCGCGCGCGGCCTTGTTCATGTCCGACTGGAAGGCGCCCGGCGCGATCGCGGTGACGAGGATATGGTCGGTGACCAGCCGCGCCGCCATGCGCTTGGTCAGATAGAGGATCGCCGCCTTCGACGCGTGATAGCTGTAGGTTTCCCACGGGTTCAAACGCATGCCGTCGATCGAGCCGATGTTGATGACCTTCGCGGGGCGATCGGCGGTGCCGCCGGCCTTGAGGAGCCCGTGCAGCGCCTGCGTCAGGAAGAAGGGCGATTTGACGTTGATGTCCATCACCTTGTCCCAGCCCGCTTCGGGAAAGCCCTCGAAGGGTTCGCCCCACGCGGCGCCGGCATTGTTGACGAGGATGTCGAGTCGCTCCTCGCGCGCTTCGAGTTCCTTGGCGAGCGCGCGGCAGCCCTCGACGGTCGCGAGGTCGACGGGCAGACCGATCACCTTGCCAGGATAGCGCGTCTCGAAATCGGCCACGGCTTCCTCGATCTGCGCGGTCTTGCGCGCCGAAATGTAGACGCGCGCGGCGCCCGCGGCGAGATAGCCCTCGACGATCATCTTGCCGATGCCGCGCGAGCCGCCGGTGACGAGCGCGATGCGGCCGTCGAGGCCGAACATTTGCTGGAGGTTCATAAGCTTGGCTCCTTAAAGCCCCTCCCCTTCAGGGGAGGGGTTGGGGTGGGGGCTCGCGGCATGGCGCAAGGCCGATGGCCCCCACCCGCTGCGACTAAGCCAGCAAGCTGGCAAGTCTCGCTGCCCTCCCCTGAAGGGGAGGGCGTAGTCAAAATCAGTAGCCGTTCATGCGCGCGACCTGGTCAATATGGTAATGCACGTCGCCCATATATTCGGCGAGCGCTCGGTCGCGTTTCATATAGAGGCCGATGTCATATTCGTCGGTCATGCCGATGCCGCCGTGCATCTGGACGCCCTCGCGCACCGCGAGGTTCGCGGCGCGGCCGGCCTTCGCCTTGGCGACCGAGACCATCAGCTTCGCGCCTTCGCTGCCCTCGTCGAGCAGTTGCTGCGCCTTCATCACGGTGGCGCGCGCGACTTCCATCTCGCCATAGAGATGCGCGGCGCGGTGCTGGAGGCCCTGGAACTCGCCGATCAGCTTGCCGAACTGCTTGCGTTCCTTGAGGTAATTGACCGTCATGTCCATCGCGCCCTGCCCGACGCCGACCATTTCGGCGGCGGCGCCGGTGCGGGTGGCGGCGAGCAGCGCGTCGAGGATGTCGCCGCCCGCATCGACTTCGCCGATCACGGCGTCGGCATCGACCTCGACGCCGTCGAGCGTGACATGGCTCGCAAGACTCGAGTCCACCAAGCGGCGCGGATCGGCGGTGACGCCTTTCGCATCCTTCGGCACCGCGAAAAGCGTGATCCCGCCGTCGGTCTTCGCAGCGACGATGCTCATATCGGCGACATGGCCGTGGAGGACGAAGCTCTTCTTGCCGTCCAAACGAAACCCGTTGCCGGCGCGCGTCGCCGTCGTCGCGATGCGGTCGGGGCGGTGCTTCGCGCCTTCATCGATCGCGAGCGCGACGATCGCTTCGCCGCTCGCAATGGCCGGAAGCCAGCGGCCCGCCTGCGTGCCGCCGGCCTTCGCCAGCGCGGCGACCGCGCCGACACCGGTCGAGAGGAAAGGCGACGGGGTCAGGTTGCGGCCGATTTCCTCGAGCACGATGCCCGCCTCCATATGCCCCATGCCGAGCCCGCCGTGAGCTTCGGGAACGAGCATCCCGGGCAGACCCATTTCGGTGAACTGCGCCCAGAGGTCGCGCGAAAAGCCGGTCGCGTCGGCGCTGTCGCGAAGCCCGCGCAGGTGCGACACCGGCGCCTGTTCGGCCACGAAAGGCGCGACGCTGTCCTTGAGCATCGCCTGGTCGTCATTGTGGTACAAAGGCATGGGTCAGGCTCCGGGCAGGTCGAGGATACGCTTGGCGATGACATTGAGCATGACTTCGCTCGTGCCGCCTTCGATCGAATTGGCCTTGGTGCGCAGCCAGCCGCGCGCGCGCGCGCCGCCCTTGGTCTCTTCGCTGTCCCATTCGAGCGCTTCGCTGCCGCCGCCCGACATGACGAGTTCGTGGCGGCGCTTGTTGAGCTCGGTCCCGACATATTTCATCATGTTCGACGACGCCGGATGCGCGCGGCCGGTCTTCCACATGTCCATGAAGCGTTCGCCCATGGCCCTGTAGGCAAAGACGTCAACGTCGAACGCCGCCATTTCGGCGCGCAGGATCGGGTCGTCGAGTTCTCCGGAAGCATTCTTGCCGAACGCCTTGGCAAAGGCGCCGCCGATGCTGACCATGTCGCCGCCGGCGCCGCCGCCCGAGATCATCTCGCGTTCGTGGCCGAGCAGATATTTGGCGACGTCCCAGCCGCGGTTGATCTCGCCGACATATTGCGTCTTGGGCACTTCGACATCGTCGAAGAAGGTTTCGCAGAACGGCGAGTTGCCGCTGATCAGGAGGATCGGCTTGGTGGTGACGCCCTTGCTCTCCATGTCGAAGAGCATGAAAGTGATGCCCTGATATTTATTCGCCTTGTCGGTGCGGACGAGGCAGAAGATCCAGTCGGCCTTGTCGGCGTAGCTGGTCCAGATTTTCGACCCGTTGACGACCCAATGATCGCCCCTGTCCTCGCCGAAGGTCTGCAAGGACACGAGATCGCTGCCCGAACCGGGTTCCGAATAACCCTGGCACCAGCGGATTTCGCCGCGCGCGATCGGATTCAGATACTGGACCTTCTGTTCCTCGGTGCCGAATTGCAGCAGCGCGGGGCCGAGCATCCAGATCCCGAAGCTGTCGAGCGGCGAGCGCGCCTTGATGCGCTTCATTTCCTGTTTGAGGATCTTGGTCTGTTCGGGGGTCAGCCCGGCACCGCCATAGGCTTTGGGCCAGTCGGGCACCGTATAGCCCTTGGACACGCAGGCATCGAGCCACTGTTTCTGCGCTTCATTTTTGAATTTGAATTTGCGCCCGCCCCAGCAGACGTCATCCTCGTCGCGGATCGGCTCGCGCATTTCGGCGGGGCAATTCGCCTCCAGCCATTCGCGCACCTCGGTGCGGAAAGCGTCCAGTTCGCTCATCCTTTTGGCTCCTCTTCTGCGCGCAAACCTACGTCCGCTTGGCTGCTTTACGCAAGCGTCAACTTGGCGGGGCGCACCTGCCGTTACGGCGCCGTAGCGTCCGTCAGGCCGACGTTGACGCGTCACCTTTGGCGCCTAAGCTAAGTGGCAAAAGAAAACGGGAGCAGAGATATGCGATTCGCAGGCAAGGTCGCCGTCGTCACCGGCGCAGCATCGGGTATCGGCAAGGCAAGTGTGCTCAAACTGGCGGGCGAAGGCGCGCATGTCTTCGCCGCCGACATCGACGAGGCGGGCGGGCGCGCCCTCGCCGAACAGTCGAACGGCAAGATCGAATTTATCCGCTGCGACGTCACGAAACCGTCGGACATCGAAGCGCTGATGAACGCCGCCGCCGCGAAAGCGGGCGGGATCGATATCGTGTTCAACAATGCCGCCGCGGGCGGCGACCGCGCGCCGATCGACGAGATCACGCCCGAGGGCTGGGACCGCACGATGGACCTCGTCCTCAAGTCGGTTGCGATGGGCATCCGCTACGCCGCGCCGCATATGAAGCATCGCAAGGGTGCGAGCATCGTCAACACCGCGAGCGTCGCCGCGCTGGGCGCGGGCTATTCGCCGATCGCCTATGCGGTGGCGAAGGCGGGGGTGCTGCATCTGTCGAAGGTCGCGGCCACCGACCTGGCGCAATATGGCATCCGCGTGAACGCGATCTGCCCCGGCTTCATCAACACCAATATCTTCACCGCCTCGCTCGAGGTGCCGGGCGAGCTCAAGACGCAGGCGAATGAAGTGATCGCGCAAATGAGCGCCAACGCGCAGCCCGTCGCGCGCGGCGGCCAGCCCGAGGATATCGCCAACGCCGTCGCCTATCTCGCGAGCGAGGAGTCGAGCTTCATGACCGGCACCCACCTGCTCGTCGACGGCGGGCTGACGATCGGCCAGCGCCACGCGTGGGACAAGGAAACGCCGGGCATGTTCGACGCCCTGCTTGCGATGGAGGAAGCGGCGAAAGCCGGAGCCTCCGCGTGAGCGCGGCGACAATCGCGGTTCCGCGCCCCGAGCGCCTGCCCGTCTGGCTGAAGGCCACCCACGGGCTTGGCAGCATCGCCTATGGCGTCAAGGATAACGGGTTTTCGACCTTCCTGCTGCTCTTCTACAATCAGGTTATCGGGCTCGACGCGGGCATCGTCGGCGCCGCGATCATGGTCGCGCTGATCGCCGACGCCTTCGTCGATCCGGTGATCGGCGAACTCACCGACCGCACCCGCAGCCGCTGGGGGCGCCGCCTGCCCTGGCTCTATCTCGCTCCCATCCCGCTCGCAATTGCATGGATGTTGCTGTGGAGCCCGCCCGCGATGAGCGACACGATGACGGTCGCGTGGCTGATCGGCTTTGCGATCATCGTCCGGTCGCTGGTGTCATGCTGCGAAGTGCCATCGGTCGCGATCGTCCCCGAACTGACCGGCGATTATGACGAGCGCACCGCGGTGATGCGCTATCGCTTCCTGTTCGGCTGGGGCGGCGGGCTGCTCATTCTGCTGCTCGCTTATGGGGTTTTCTTCGGCGGCGCCAAGGGGCTTGTCGATCCCGCGGGCTATTTCCCCTATGCGCTCGCCGGGGCGCTGATGATGGCCGGCGCGGTGCTCGTTTCGGCGGCGGGGCAGCACAAACGCATCGCGGTGTCGAACGTCGCCGATGTGAAGCCCAAAACGACGCTGCGGCAGGTGCTCGGCGAGATGCGCGACACGCTGTCGAACCGGGCCTTCCTGTGGCTGATCTTCGCGGCGCTGTTCGGCTTCATCAATCAGGGCATCACCTTCTCGATGAACAATTATCTGCTCGGGTTTTTCTGGCAGTTCACGCAGGGCGAGATGGTCGCCTATGTCTTCCTGCTGTTCGCCTCGATGATCGCGGCCTTCGTGCTCGTCGCGCCGCTCTCGGCAAAGCTTGGCAAACGCGACGGGGCGATTTTCGCCGGCGCCGTCGCGCTGCTCGTCAACAGCGGCATCTATTTCGCGTGGATCCAGGGCGTCTTTCCAGGCCTGCCCGGCAAGCCGAGTGTCGCGACGATGTTCGCGCTGGTGTTCGTGTCGAACAGCTTCTCGATCATCCTGATGATCCTGTCGTCGTCGATGATGGCCGACGTTGTCGAGGCGTCGCAGAGCGAGACGGGGCGCCGCTCCGAGGGACTGTTCTTCGCCGGCTATTTCTTCATGCAGAAATGCGCGACCGGAATCGGCATCTTCGTCGCCGGGCTGATCCTGTCCTTCGCGGCCTTTCCGGCAAATGCGAAGCCCGGCGAGGTCGGCGGCGACGTGCTCGGCAATCTCGCGCTCGGTTATGCGCTCGCGGTGCTGATCATCGGGACGATGGGGCTGATCGTGATGCGAAAATTCCCGATCTCGCGCGCCGACCATGAAGCGCGGCTGGCGTTGCTGGGCGATGCCGCGCGCGCCGAACCCGACGCCAGCGGGGCGCACCCCTGAAGGAAAAATACGCTGGCTGACCAAATGAGGTAATTTTCGGACCGCAGGACTTGGCAAGGCCGGCGAATCGGTCCAAAGGTTTACGTGAACGTAAAGGGAAGGATGCGGAGATGGATTTCGATCTCACCGACCGGCAGGTCTATTGGCGCGACCGCGTGCGCGATTTCATCGAGCGCAAGGTTCGCCCCGCGGTCCCGACCTATAACGAGCAGGACAAGGCCGGCGATCGCTGGAAGGTGATCCAGATCGTCGAGGACCTGAAGGCCGAGGCGAAAGAGGCCGGCATCTGGAACCTGTTCATGCCGCCCAAGTCCGCCGCGCACCATCATGTCGACGAGACGTTCGAGTTCGAGGGACCGGGGCTCACCAACCTCGAATATGCGCTCTGCGCCGAGGAAATGGGCCGCGTCGGTTTCGCGAGCGAGGTGTTCAACTGCTCGGCGCCCGACACCGGCAATATGGAAGTGTTCCACCGTTACGGCACGCGCGCGCAGAAGGACAAATATCTCGGCCGCCTGATGAACGGCGAGATCCGGTCGGCCTTCCTGATGACCGAGCCGCGCGTCGCCTCGTCCGACGCGACCAATATCGAAACGCGCATCGAGCGCGACGGCGACGACTATGTGATCAACGGCACCAAATGGTGGTCGTCGGGCGCGGGCGATCCGCGCTGCGAGGTCGCGATCGTGATGGGCAAGACCGATTTCGCCGCCAAGCGCCATGCGCAGCAGTCGATGGTGCTGATGCCGCTCGACGCTCCCGGCGTGAACATCCTGCGCCACCTGCCCGTCTTCGGTTATGACGATGCGCCGCACGGCCATATGGAAATCGAGCTGAAGGACGTGCGCGTCAACGCCGAGGACGCGATGCTGCTCGGCGAGGGCCGCGGGTTCGAGATCGCGCAGGGGCGCCTCGGGCCCGGCCGCATCCATCACTGCATGCGCACGATCGGCGTGGCGGAAGAAGCGATCGCCAAGATGGCGAAGCGGCTCCAGTCGCGCGTCGCCTTTGGCCGCAAGGTCGCCGAATACAGCATCTGGGAGCATCGCCTCGCCCGCGCGCGCATCGACATCGAAATGACGCGCCTGCTGTGCCTGAAGGCCGCCGACATGATGGACAAGGTTGGCAACAAGTCGGCCGCGGCCGAGATCGCTATGATCAAGGTGCAGGCGCCGAACATGGCGCTGAAGATCATCGACGACGCGATCCAGGCGCATGGTGGCGGCGGCGTGTCGGAGGATTTCGGGCTGGCCAAAGCCTATGCGCATCAACGGACTTTGCGACTCGCCGACGGACCCGACGAAGTGCACGAACGCGCGATCGCGCGGATCGAATTCGCCAAGCATAGCGAAGCGAGCGAGCCGGGCTTCTCGTCGGGCGACATCGGGGTTTCGCGTTAAAAGCAGCATTCGGAGAGATATTGTGACCAAAGCCGCGATTCTGATCGAACCGGGCAAGCCGCTGTCGATCGAGGACGTCGTCGTTGCCGATTGCGGCCCGCACGAGGTGCGGATTCGTACCGCCGCGTGCGGGCTGTGCCATTCGGACCTGCATTTCATCGACGGCGCCTATCCGCACCCCCTCCCTGCCATTCCCGGCCATGAGGCCGCAGGGATCGTCGAGGCGGTCGGCAGCGAGGTGCGCACGGTGAAGGTCGGCGATGCGGTCGTCACTTGCCTTTCCGCCTTTTGCGGGCACTGCGAGTTCTGCGTCACCGGGCGCATGTCGCTGTGCATGGGCGGCGACACGCGCCGCGCCGTCGGCTCCGCGCCGCGCATCACGCGTCCCGACGGGTCGCCGGTCAACCAGATGCTCAACCTGTCGGCCTTTGCCGAAACGATGCTGGTCCATGAACATGCGTGCGTCGCGATCGACCCCGACATGCCGCTCGACCGCGCCGCGGTCATCGGCTGCGCGGTGACGACGGGCGCGGGGACGATCTTCAATGCGTGCAAGGTGACGCCGGGCGAAACCGTCGCGGTCGTCGGCTGCGGCGGGGTGGGCCTCGCGACGATCAACGCCGCCAAGATCGCGGGCGCGGGCCGCATCATCGCCGCCGATCCGGTGCCGGAGAAACGCGCGCTGGCGGTGAAGCTCGGCGCCACCGACGTCGTCGATGCACTCGCCGACGATGCCGCGAAGCAGATCCTCGAGATCAGCAAGGGCGGCGTCGACCATGCGATCGAAGCGGTGGGGCGTCCGGCTTCGGCGAACCTTGCAGTCGCGTCGCTGCGCCGCGGCGGCACCGCGACGATCCTCGGCATGATGCCGCTGTCCGAAAAGGTCGGGCTCAGCGCGATGGACCTGCTGTCGGGCAAGAAATTGCAGGGTGCGATCATGGGCGGCAACCGCTTCCCGGTCGACATCCCCCGCCTCGTCGATTTTTACCTCCGCGGCCTGCTCGACCTCGACTCGATCGTCGCCGAGACGATCCCGCTGGCCAAGGTCAACGAGGGGTTCGACAAGATGCGAAAGGGCGACGCCGCGCGGTCGGTGATCGTTTTCGACCAATGACATTAGACGCGCAAAAGGCTTTCAGCGGCACCGTCGCGCCCGAGGGTGCCGATGTCCTCGACGAAGCGAAGCTGACCGCGTGGATGGAAGCCAATGTGGAGGGGTTCGAAGGCCCGCTGACGCAGCATAAATTCGCCGGCGGCCAGTCGAACCCGACGTACAAGATCTCGGCCGCGTCGGGCAATTATGTGCTGCGCCGCAAGCCGTTCGGTCCGCTGCTCCCGTCGGCGCACGCGGTCGACCGCGAGTATAAGGTGCAGGCGGGACTCCACAAGATGGGCTTCCCGGTCGCGCGCCAATACGGGCTTTGCACCGATGACTCGGTGGTTGGCAGCTGGTTCTACGTCATGTCCATGGTCGATGGCCACACCATCTGGGACGGCGCGATGCCGGGATCGACGCCGGAAAATCGCCGCGCCACTTACGAGGCGATGATCGACACGCTCGCGGCGCTGCACAGCGTCGATGTCGAGGCGGCGGGGCTCTCCGATTTCGGCAAGCCCGGCAATTATTTCGGGCGCCAGGTCGACCGCTGGACCAAGCAATACCGTCTCGCCGAGACCGAGACGATGGACGAGATGGAAAAGCTGATCGCGTTCCTGCCGGCAAGCCTGCCCGAGCAGACGCGCACCAGCGTCGTCCACGGCGACTATCGCATCGACAACATGATCTATGCCAAGGATCGCGCGCAAGTGCTCGCGGTGCTCGACTGGGAGCTGTCGACCTTGGGCGATCCGCTCGCCGATTTCACCTATGTCGCGATGGCGTGGGTGACCGAGAATGGCGGGCGTTCGGGGGTGATGGACCTCGACCGCAAGGCGCTCGGGATTCCCGAATTGGACGAGATGGTCGAGCGCTATTGCGCCGCCACCGGACGCGACGGCGTGCCCGACATGAACTGGTATTTCGCTTATAATTTCTTCCGCCTCGCGGGAATCATCCAGGGCATCAAGAAGCGCGTGATCGAGGGCACCGCCTCGTCGCAGCACGCCAAGGACATGTCCGAACGCGTCCGTCCGCTCGCCGAGCGGGCGTGGGACTTTGCGAGGAAGGCCGGCGCATGAGCCTGTTCGATATGAGCGGCCAGGTCGCGCTGATCACCGGATCGTCGCGCGGCATCGGCAAGGCCACGGCGGAGGCAATGGCCGAACAGGGCGCGAAGGTCGTGATTTCGAGCCGAAAGCAGGATGCGTGCGATGCGACAGCGGCGGAGATCAATGCGCGGTTCGGCGAAGGCACCGCGATTTCGGTCGCCGCCAACATCTCGTCGAAGGACGACCTCCAGAATCTGGTGAACGAGACGCGCGCCGCGTTCGGCAAGATCACTGCGCTCGTCTGCAACGCGGCGTCGAACCCCTATTATGGCCCCGGCCTTGGCATCACCGACGACCAGTTCCGCAAGATCATGGACAATAATATCCTGTCCAACCACTGGCTGATCACGATGGTCGCGCCCGAAATGCTCGAACGCGGCGAAGGGTCGATCACGATCATCAGCTCGATCGGCGGGCTGAAAGGATCGCCGATCATCGGCGCTTACGGGATTTCGAAGGCCGCCGACATGCAGGTCGCGCGCAACTTCTCGGTCGAATTCGGCCCCAAGGGCGTGCGCGTCAACTGCATCGCGCCGGGGCTGGTGCGCACCGACATGGCACGCGCCTTGTGGGAAAATCCCGAAAATCTCAAACGCTCGACCGCCGCCTCGACGCTGAAGCGCATCGGCGAACCGCACGAGATCGCGGGCGCCGCGGTCTTCCTCGCCAGCAAGGCGGGGGCATTCACCACCGGCCAGACCATCGTGTGCGATGGCGGGGCCACGATTTCGGGAGGCGCATGATGGGCGCGTTGGACGGCAAGGTTGCGATCATCACGGGTGCCGGTTCGGGTATCGGCCGCGCGAGCGCGTTGCGCTTCGCCGCCGAGGGCGCGAAGCTCGTCATCGGCGACAAGAGCGCGGCGGTGCACGAGACGGCGCAAATGGTGAAGGACGCGGGGGGCGAGGCCGTCGGGCTCGAAATCGACGCCGGCGTCGAAGCCGATGTGGCGTCGCTCGTTGCGACCGCGAAAGACACTTATGGCGCGCTCGACGTCGCCTTCGCCAACGCCGGGATCATCGGCGACATGGGCGGCATCTTCGATTTCGATCCCGATGCCTGGGCCGAGACGCTGCGCGTCAACCTGATCGGCCCCGCGCTGATGGTGAAACATGCGGGCAAGGCGATGGTCGACCAGGGCCGCGGCGGCGCGATCGTGCTGACCGCGAGCGTCGCGGGGATAAATTCGGGTGCGGGTCCGGGCGCCTATTCGGCGTCGAAGGCAGGGGTGATCAACCTTGCCAAGGTCGCGGCGCAGCAGCTGTCGACGAGCGGCGTGCGCGTCAACGCCGTCTGCCCCGGCCTGACCGAAACGGGAATGACCAAGCCGACCTTCGATTATGCCAAGGCGAAGGAAGTCACGCACAAGTTGGGCCAATTGAACCCGCTCCGCCGCGCGGCGCAGCCCGAGGAGCTTGCCAATGTCGCGCTGTTCCTCGCGAGCGATCAGGCGAGTTACGTCAACGGGCAGGCGATCGCGGTCGACGGCGGGCTGACCAGTTCGCATCCGGTGACGCGCCAGTTGCTTGGCCAGACCTCGCACTGATAGGCAGCCACGCATGACACATGGATTCGACACGACGCGGCTGGACCGCATCCCCGCCTTTCTCGCCGCCAAATATGTCGGCGCCGGCCGGCTGCCGCACGCGGCGACGCTCGTGTCGCGGCGCGGCGAGATCGCGCACCAGTCCGTCATCGGCGACGCGCGGCCGGGCGAGGCGCTGAAAGACGATGCCATCTTCCGCATCGCGAGCATGACCAAGCCGATCACCAGCATCGCCTTCATGATGCTGGTCGAGGAGGGCAAGGTGGCGCTGTCCGATCCGCTGGTCAAATATTGCCCCGAGTTCAAGGAAACCGGCGTGTTCGTTGCGGGCGGCGGCAATGTCCCGTTCCTGACGCGGCCGCCGGCACAACCGATCCGCATGGTCGACCTGCTGCGCCATACGTCGGGGCTGACCTATGGTTTCCAGGAGCGCACCCCGGTCGATGCCGCGTATCGCAAGGCGCGGATCGACGATTTCGACGCCGATTATTCGATGGACAGCTTCATCGCCGACCTCGCGAAAATCCCGCTGCAGTTCGATCCGGGCGCGCACTGGAATTATTCGATGGCGACCGACGTGCTCGGCGCGGTGATCGAGCGGATCGAGGGCAAGCCGTTCGCAGAGGTGTTGCAGGAGCGCATCTTTGGCCCGCTCGGCATGGTCGATACCGGGTTCAAGGTGCCCGCCGACCAGCAGCACCGGCTCGCCGACGCCTATGCTTTCCACCCGAAAGACAAGATGCAGGGCTTTGACGAAGGCGCGCGCAGCCGCTGGGCGAAGGACAGGAGCTTTCATTCGGGCGGCGGCGGGCTCGCCTCGACGCTCCACGATTATCACCGTTTCTGCCTGATGCTGCTCGGCGGCGGCAAGCTGGACGATACACGGATTATCAGCCGCAAGACGCTCGACCTGATGACAGCGAACCACCTTCCCGGCGGCGGCGATTTGACGCAGCATAGCGTCGGTATTTTCAGCGAAGATGAAAATGCGGGCGTAGGTTTCGGGCTCGGCTTTGCCGTCACGCTCGATCCGGCGCGCACGGGTATCCCCGGCTCGGTCGGCGACTTTTACTGGGGCGGCATGTTTTCGACCGGCTTCTTCGTCGATCCGGTCGAGGAAATCTGCATGGTCTTCATGACCCAGCTCATGCCCTCCTCCACCTATCCCGTGCGGCGCGAGGTCAAGACATTGGTCCACGCCGCGATTGATGACTGACATCCAGACCCAAGGAGTTCTCCCATGACCGAAGAAACCCCCGTTTCCGTCACGATGGAAAAGGATGGCGAAATCGCCGTCATCATCGTCAACAACCCTCCCGTGAACGCGCTGAGCTGGCACGTCCGTCAGGGACTCGAAGATAATTTTGGCGCCGCGCTCGCCGACGATAGCGTGCAGGCGATCGTGCTGCGCTGCGCCGGCGCGACCTTCATCGCGGGCGCCGACATCAGCGAATTCGGCAAGCCGCCGCGCGGCCCCGATTTCAACGCGGTGCTGAACAGCATCGAAGCGGCGTCGAAGCCGGTCGTCGCGGCGATCCACGGCACGGCGCTCGGCGGCGGTCTGGAGACCGCGCTCGTCTGTCATTACCGCATCGCCGTTCCTTCGGCGAAGCTTGGCGTGCCCGAAGTGAAGCTCGGCCTGCTGCCCGGCGCGGGCGGTACCCAGCGGCTGCCGCGCGTCGTCGGGGTCGAAGCCGCGGCGACGATGACCTCGACCGGCGACCCGCTGCCCGCCGCCAAGGCGAAAGAGCTCGGCCTTGTCGACGAACTCGCGGGCGAGGACAGCCTGGCCCAGGACGCCATTGCCTTTGCGCGCGCCAAGATCGCCGACGGCCCGCGCCCGACGCGCGAGCGCCCGGTGTTCGGCGACGTCGCGGTGATCGAAAAGCTGAAGGCCGCCAACGCCAAGCGTTGGCGCGGGTTCGAGGCGCCTTACGCTAACCTCGCCTGCGTCGAAGCCGCGACGCGCCTGCCGTTCGAGGAAGGCCTCGCGTTCGAGCGCGAGCAGTTCATGAAGCTGATGTTCGGCAGCCAGTCGGCGGCGCAGCGCCACATCTTCTTCGCCGAGCGCCAGGCGGCGAAGATCGACGGCCTGCCGAAGGATACGCAGCTGCGCGAGATCAAGAAGGTCGGCATCATCGGCGCCGGCACGATGGGCGGCGGCATCATGATGAACTTCCTGCAAAAGGGCATCCCGTGCACGATCGTCGAAATGCAGCAGGACGCGCTCGACCGCGGGCTGGGCGTCGTGCGCAAGAATTACGACGCCTCGGCCGCCAAGGGCCGCTTCAAGCCCGAGCAGGTCGATGCGATGATGGGGCTGATCACCCCGTCGCTCAGCCTCGACGCGCTGGCCGACTGCGACCTCATCATCGAGGCGGTCTATGAGAATATGGACGTCAAGAAGGACATTTTCGGCAAGCTCGACAAGATCGCGAAGCCCGGCGCGATCCTCGCGTCGAACACCTCCTATCTCGACATCGACGAAATCGCGACCGCGACGAGCCGTCCCGGCGACGTGCTGGGCATGCACTTCTTCTCACCCGCCAACGTCATGAAGCTGCTCGAGGTCGTGCGCGGCGACAAGACCGCACCCGATGCGCTGGCGACGGCGATGGCGATCGGCAAAAAGATCGGCAAGGTCGCCGTGGTCGCGGGCGTGTGCGACGGCTTTATCGGCAACCGGATGCTCAAGCCGCGCCAGATGGAGGCGATGAAGCTGCTGCTCGAAGGCGCGACGCCGGCGCAGGTCGACAAGGTGCATGTCGAGTTCGGGATGCCGATGGGGCCGTTCCAGATGAGCGACCTTGCCGGCGTCGACATCGGCTGGCACCGCGACCCCAACCGCATCGAAAGCATCCGCGATGCGCTCGCCGCCGAAGGCCGCTGGGGCCAGAAGAAGCAGGCGGGCTTTTACGACTATGACGAAAAGCGCACGCCGAGCGAAAGCCCGCGCGTTGCCGAGATCATCGAGGAATTCCGCCAAAAGGCGGGGGTCGAGAAGCGCGAGATCACCGATCAGGAGATCATCGAGCGCACCCTCTATCCGATGGTCAACGAAGGCGCGCTGATCCTCGCCGAAGGCAAGGCGCAGCGCGCGAGCGACATCGATGTCGTGTGGATCTATGGCTATGGCTGGCCGGTCTATCGTGGCGGCCCGATGTTCTGGGCGGGGCTGGAAGGCACCGACAAGATCGTCGCGGCGCTCGAGAAACATGGTTTCGAAATCGCGCCGTTGCTGAAAGAGAAAGCGGAAGCGAAGTCGGGCTTCTAAGCCCCGTCCGCTTACGAAAAGCAGGCCGTCTGTCCCAGCGCGGGGCAGGCGGCCTTTCTTTTGCTTCGCGACCGCCACAGGTGCGACCGGAAACTTGCGATTCAGGGTTAAAGCGGTGGCAACACCTGCCGTTACGGCAGAATATGAACGCCATGTCCCTCCTCGCCGTCCTCCTGCTTTCCGGCAGCGTGCCGGCATCAGCCCCGGTGGCGGCGCCGAAGGCGACGGCGGTCGGGATTGCGCGGGCGCGCATCCTGTCGCCCGCCGAGGTGCGGCGCTTCGGGGACCGGATCGAGGTCAGGACCGGCGAGCGCAAGGCCCCGACGCAGGTGCATCGCACCGAACGCAGCGATGGCGGCGAGACGGCGGACTTTTACTGAACCCGATCCCCGTTGGATGAGGGCGTTAGCCCTGCAACGTCTTGATGATCGCCGAAAAGTCGCGGCCGTCCCTGTCGGCCTCGACAAAGGCTTCGTAGAGTTCGCGTGCCTTCGATCCCATCGGGACGTCGGCATCGACGCTTGCAGCGGCCTCCATCGCGAGGCGGAGATCCTTGAGCATCAGCGCCGCGGCGAAGCCGCCCTTGTAATCATTGTCGGCAGGCGTCGTCGGGCCGACGCCGGGGAGCGGCGCGTAGCTGGTCAGCGACCAGCATTGCCCCGACGACACGCTGGCGATGTCGAAAAATTTCTGCGGGTCGAGCCCGAGTTTCTGCGCGAGCGCGAGCGTCTCGCACGTCGCGACCATCGAGGCGCCGAGCAGCATGTTGTTGCAGATCTTCGCCGCCTGCCCCGCGCCCGCGTCGCCGGCGTGGATCACCGCCTTGCCCAT
Source organism: Sphingopyxis sp. JAI108 (assembly GCF_013410105.1). Lineage (GTDB taxonomy): Bacteria > Pseudomonadota > Alphaproteobacteria > Sphingomonadales > Sphingomonadaceae > Sphingopyxis > Sphingopyxis chilensis. The sequence continues at coordinate 251,122 of NZ_JACCCJ010000002.1, read as the reverse complement.
TTTCGCAAGGATCGGTTCGGCGCGCGCGAAGCCCTCGTCGGTGCCGCCGACCATGAACGTCAGCGTGCCGGCATTGGCGGCGGCGATGCCGCCCGACACGGGCGCGTCGACGGCGACGAGGCCCGCGTTAGCGGCGGCTTCGATATTACTCCGCGCCGTCGCGACATCAATTGTTGAGCAATCGAGCAGGAGGGTGCCGTCGGCGGCGTGCGGGAAGACGTCGGCTTCATAGACCGACGCGACATGCTTGCCCGCGGGGAGCATCGTGACAACGGCTTCGGCGCCGGTGACGGCTTCCGCAGCGGAGGCAGCGCGCGAACAGCCCGCTTCGACGGCGCGCGCGAACGCCTCTTCGCTGAGGTCGAAGGCGCGGACCTCATGCCCTGCCTTCGCGAGGTTCGCGGCCATCCCGCCGCCCATATTGCCGAGTCCGATAAAAGCGATTTTCATGTCACCGTCCCTTCCAAACGCCTTCGCGCTTCTCGATGAAGGCAGCCATGCCTTCGGCCTTGTCCTCGGTCGCGGCGAGGATCTGGAACAGGCGGCGTTCGTAGATGAGGCCCTGGTCGAGTGTGGTTTCGAACGCGGCGTTGACCATATCCTTGTTCACCATCGCGGCCATCGGCGGCATCGACGCAATCGTCGTCGCGGTCTTGACCGCTTCGTCGACCAGCGTCGCATGTTCGACGACGCGCGCGACGAGGCCTGAGCGTTCGGCCTCCGCGGCATCCATCATCCGGCCGGTCAGGCACATTTCCATCGCCTTCGCCTTGCCGACCGCGCGGGTCAGCCGCTGCGACCCACCCATGCCAGGCGCGACGCCAAGCTTGATTTCGGGCTGGCCGAATTTCGCCTTGTCCGATGCGATGATGAAATCGGCCATCATCGCAAGTTCGCAGCCGCCGCCGAGCGCGAAGCCGTTCACCGCGGCGATCCAGGGCTTCCTCACCTTTTTCACGAAGTCGCTCGTCCATTTCGAGAAGAAATCTTCGAGGTAGAAATCGGACGCGGGCTTGTCGGCCATTTCCTTGATGTCGGCGCCCGCGGCGAAGGCCTTGTCGCCCGAGCCGGTGAGGACGGCGCAGCGCTGGCCGGGGTCGGCCTCGAAGGCGGCGAAGGCGGCGATCAGGTCGTCGAGAACGCCCGAATTGAGCGCGTTCAGCGCCTGTGGGCGGTTGAGCGTCACGAGCGTGACGGCGCCGCGCGTTTCGACGAGAAGGGTTTCGTAGGTCATTCGGCAATCTCCTTCGTCATTCCGGCGAAGCCCGGAATCTCGACGATGAGACCCCGGCCTGCGCCGGGGTGACGGTTTAGGTTAGAGGGGTCCATTTCTCATTTTCAGGCAATGGCGCGAAGATCGCGTCGATCCAGTCTTCGGTCACCGCTTCGGGGGTCGGCGGGTCCCATCGCGGGCTGTTGTCCTTGTCGATAATCAACGCGCGGACGCCTTCGATGAAATCGTGCATCTGAACGACGCGGCTGCCGATCGCATATTCCTGGCGCATCTGCTCGGCGAAGTCGTGCATCTCGCCGCCCTCCTTGAGCTGGCGGAGCGCGACCTTGCACGTCTGCGGGCTTTTGGTGCGCAGCGTCGCGAGCTCCTTTTCGGCCCATTCGCCGCCGTCGGCTTCGAGCGCGGCGAGGATCTCCTCATAGGTGTCGCTCGCGAACAGGCGGTTGATCCGTTCGATATGCTGGGTGATCGCGGCGGGCGGCGCGGTAACCGACAATTCGCCCAGGATGCCGCCGATACGGGTCGGATCGACCGCGATGCGCGCCTTCGCCTCGGCGAGCTTTTCGGACGGGAGGTAATGGGTGGCGAGGCCGAGCGCCAAGCACTCCGCCCCGTCGAGCCGCGCGCCGGTGAGCGCGAGATAGGCGCCGACGCGGCCTTCGAGGCGCGGCAGGTACCAGCCGCCGCCGACGTCGGGGAACAGACCGATCCCCGTCTCGGGCATCGCGAAGCGCGTATGTTCGGTCGCGACGCGATATTTCGCCGGTTGCGAAATGCCGACCCCGCCGCCCATGGTGATGCCGTCCATGAAGGCGACGACCGGCTTGGGGTAAGTGAAGAGCAGGTGGTTGAGGCGGTATTCGGTGTGGAAGAACAGGCGTGCTTCCTTCCCGTCCTTCGCGCCGCTCTCCGCAAGCATGCGGATGTCGCCGCCAGCGCAGAAGCCGCGGCCTTCGCTATGATCGATGATCACCGCCTCGACCGCAGCGTTGCCCTGCCACTTCAGCAGCGCGTCGATCATCGCTTCGCACATGGCGAGGTTGAGCGCGTGGATCGCCTTGGGGCGGTTGAGCGCAATGTGCCCGACGCGGACGTCGGTCGAAATCAAAACATCGTCCGTCATTGGCGCAGCAGGTCCCTTCCGACGATCATCCGCATCACCTGGTTGGTGCCTTCGAGGATCGAATGGACGCGCAGGTCGCGCCAGAAACGCTCGATCGGATAATCTTTCAGATAGCCGTAGCCGCCGAACAGTTGCAGCGCGTCGTTGACGATCTTGCTGCCGCTGTCGGTCGCGAGCCGTTTCGCCATCGCCGAAAAGCGCGACTTGTCGGGGGCGTTCGCGGTGACCTTTGCTGCGGCCATGTAGAGCAGAGCGCGCGCGGCTTCGAGGTCGGTCGCCATGTCGGCGAGCATGAACTGGGTGTTCTGGAAATCGGCGATCGGCTGCCCGAACTGCTGGCGGTCCTTGGTGTAAGCAATTGCCTCGTCGAGGCAGCGCTGCGCGCCGCCCAGCGAGCAGGCGCCGATATTGAGACGGCCGCCGTCGAGCCCCGCCATCGCGAAGCGGAAGCCGTCGCCCTCGGCGCCGACGAGATTTTCGACCGGCACGCGGCAATCCTCGAAGATCACCTGCGCGGTGGGGGAAGCGTTCCAGCCGAGCTTTTTCTCGGGCGCGCCGAAGCTGAGGCCCGGCGTGTCCTTTTCGACGACGAGGCAGCTGATCCCCTTCGACTTTTCCTCGCTGGTGCGGACCATGCACACATAGATGTCGTTGTAGCCCGCGCCCGAGATGAACTGTTTGGTGCCGTTGAGCACATAATGGTCGCCGTCGCGTTTTGCCGACGCCTTGAGCGCCGCGGCGTCGGACCCCGAGCCGGGTTCGGTGAGGCAATAGCTCGCGATCTTCTCCATGCTGACAAGCTCGGGCAGGAAGCGCGCCTTGATCTCCGCGCCGCCGAAGCGGTCGATCATCCAGGTCGCCATATTGTGGATCGAGATATAGGCGCTGGTCGCGGGGCAGCCATAGGCCATCGCCTCCATGATCAGCGCCGCCTCCATCCGGCCGAGCCCGATGCCGCCCGATTCCTCGGCGACGTAAATCGCGCCGAAACCCAACTCGCCCGCCGCCTTCCATACGTCGACGGGATAATGATTTTTTTCGTCCCATTCGGCCGCGAAGGGCGTGATGCGGTCGGCGGTGAATTTGCACGCCATGTCCTGGATGGCGAGCTGGTCATCGGTAAGCTGGAACTGGTCGGTCATGGTCATTTCTCTAGAATCGCCTCCGCTTCGATTTCGACTTTCCACTCGGGGCGGATCAGCGCCGGGATGACGAGCATCGTCGCCGCCGGGCGGATATCGCCGAACACCGCGCCGTGGGCGCGGCCGACGAGGTCGGCGTCGGCGGCGTCGGTGATATACATGCGCGTGCGGACGACATCGACGAAGCTGCCGCCGAGCGCTTCGAGCGCCTCGCCGATGATCGTCAGGCAACGCGCCGCCTGTACCCCCGCATCGCCGGGAGTCGAGCTTCCATCGGGCTCGATCGGCGCGCAGCCGGCGACGTCGATGCGGCTGCCCACCCGAACCGCGCGGCTGTAGCCATAGACGGGTTCGAACGGGGAGGCCGAGCTATGATTGCGCCGGCTGGAATCAGCCACAAGTGACCTGCGTGATCTTGTAAGCGTCGTCGTACATGATGTTCACGCGGTCCTGACGATAGTCCATCGTCATCGCCGAGCGCGGCGGGCCCCAGCGAAGCGTGCGGGCACCCGATGCCTTGAGAATCGTACCGCCGAGGTCGGGGGTCGCGGTCTGCCCGACATAGGATTGCACCGCTTCCACCTTGCACGTCATTTCGGCTTCGGGCGGCGGCGGGGCCGATTCGACGGGGGGCCGCTCCTGCGTACAGGCGGCGAGGGGCAGGACGGCGGCGATTGCGAGCAGGCGAAAGTCCATCGTAAATCTCCCTTTCGAAAATATTATCCGGCGCAGCGCGTATAGCGCATCGCGTCCGCGGCGGCACCCTCACCCGAATCGCGGCGCACGAGCGTCTTGCCGCCATCGGCGAGGTCGAGTTGCATCCGGCGATCCCATTCCTCACCTTCGCCGCTGAACTTGTAATCGGCGACGATGCTGCCCGCGTCGCTTGCCTGAACGCGCGCGAGTTCGCCGTGCGATTCGAAGAAGCGCAGGTTGGTCGCATCGATCGTCAGCGCGGTCAGGTCGGTGCCCCGTCGTGCGGCGCAATCGGCGGCCTTGAGCGCCCAGCGGCCACGGATCGCGGGCGGGATTGTTTTGCCGTCGACCTGGTCGTCGGCTTCGGCCGTTGCCGGCGCCTTGGCCTCGGCGTCCGCCTCGGGCGTTTCGGCGGGCGCCGGACGCTCGGCCTTTTGCAGCGGGCCGACATTCGAGCTGGCTTCGGGGCCCGATTCGTCGTCCTGACCGCCGCTGCACGCGGCAAGCAGCAAAAGCGCCGCAGGCATTGTCCATCGCATCATCGTCATTCTCCTTCGTGGGAGAAATGTTCGACCGGGCGCACTGGTTTCACTGGCGCGCCCGGTGAGCCCGTCAGCCCATCGTCGGGATGACGAAAGCGTTGCCGGCGTCGCCAGCCCCACCCACCCCGTCGGGCCAGCGCTGGGTGATCGTCTTGACCTTGGTCCAGAATTTCACGCCTTCCATGCCATGCTGGTTGGTGTCGCCGAACGCCGAGCGCTTCCAGCCGCCGAAGCTGTGATAGGCGACCGGCACCGGGATCGGCACGTTGATCCCGACCATGCCGACCTGCACGCGCGCGGCAAACTCGCGCGCGGCGTGGCCGTTGCGCGTGAAGATCGCGACCCCGTTGCCATATTGGTGCTTGCTGGGCAGTTCGAGCGCGGTTTCGAAATCGGGGGCGCGGACGATCTGGAGCACGGGGCCGAAGATTTCTTCCTTGTAGCTTTCCATGTCGGGGGTGACGTGGTCGAACAGGGTCGGGCCGACGAAAAAGCCCTTTTCGTGGCCCTGCAAGGTGAAGCCGCGGCCGTCGACGACGAGCTCGGCGCCTTCGTCGGCGCATTTGGCGATCCAGCCTTCGACCTTTTCCTTGTGCGCCTCTGTCACCACGGGGCCGTAATGCGCCTCGGCATCGGTCGACACGCCGACGCGCAGCGCCTCGATCGCCGGGATCAGCTTTTCGCGCAGGCGGTTGGCCGTGTCCTCGCCCACGGGGACGACGACGGGCAGCGCCATGCAGCGTTCGCCCGCCGAGCCGAAGGCGGCGCCGGTGAGGTCGTTCACGACCTGATCGAGATCGGCGTCGGGCATGACGATGCCGTGGTTCTTCGCGCCGCCCATCGCCTGCACGCGCTTGCCGTTCGCGACGCCGCGGTTGTAGACATAATGCGCGATGTCCGACGAGCCGACAAAGCTGACCGCGCCGATGTCGGGATGGTCGAGGATCGCGTCGACCATTTCCTTGTCGCCGTGGACGGTCTGGAAAATGCCCTCGGGCATACCTGCCTCAAGAAACAGTTCCGACAGCCGCACCGGCACCGACGGGTCGCGCTCGCTGGGCTTCAAAATGAAGGCGTTGCCCGTCGCGGTCGCGACGCCGCCCATCCACAGCGGGATCATCGCGGGGAAGTTGAACGGGGTGATGCCGGCGCCGATGCCGATCGGCTGGCGCATCGAATAGACATCGATGCCGGGGCCGGCGCCCTGCGTATATTCGCCCTTAAGCACATGCGGGATGCCGCAGCAGAATTCGATGACTTCGAGGCCGCGCTGGATATCGCCCTTTGAATCGGCGATCACCTTGCCATGTTCGGACGAGAGCATTTCGGCGAGCTGGTTCATATTCGCTTCGACGAGGCGCTTGAATTCGAACATCACGCGCGCGCGGCGCTGCGGATTGGTGGCGGCCCAGGCAGGCTGCGCGGCCTTGGCGGCAGCGACGGCGCGGTCGAGCAGCACACGGTCGCCGAGCGCGACCTGCGCCTGCACGCCGCCATTGTTCGGGTCGAAGACATCGCCCTGGCGGGCGCTGCCGCCGGCACCGCCGACGATGTGATGGTCGATCTGTCGCATGTCCGAGTCTCCCGTAAAAATCTTGCCGATGCAACAGCCCAACCGGCGGCCGATGGCAAGGGATAGACTTGCAGTCCGATACTGCATATTTGCAGCTTATGGACTGGGACAAGCTGCAATATTTCCTGTTCGTCGCACGCCACGGCTCGCTTGCGCGCGCCGGGGCGGCGCTCCACGTCGACGCAACGACGGTGAGCCGCCAGATCAGCGCGCTCGAAACCGCGCTCCAGCAGACGCTCTTCGAACGCGCGACGACGGGTTTCGTTCTGACTGCGGCGGGCCGGGCGCTCGTTCCGCATGCCGAAGCGATGGCCGCGGCGGCGGCGCGCATCCACAAGGCTTCCGAAGGCGGGTCGGCGCTGTCGGGGCAACTCCGCGTCAGCGTGTCCGAAGGCTTCGGCAACAGCTTCATCGCGCCGCGCCTCGCGGGTTTCGTGGCGGCGCACCCCGAGCTCGAGATCGACCTGGTCGCCTCGTCGGGTTTCCTCAACCCGTCGCGGCGCGAGGCCGATATGGCGGTGTTGCTCGCGCGCCCGCGCAAGGGCCCGCTGATCACGCGCAAACTGTCCGATTACAGCCTCGGCATCTACGCGCCCGCCGACCGCCCCGACTGGCACCAAGCGGTCGCCGCCGCGCCGCTGTCGCGCACCGGCATCCCGGTGATCGGCTATATGCCCGACATCCTCTACGCCCCCGAACTCGACTATCTGGGCGAGATCGAGCCGGGACTTCGCGCGACGGTGCGCTCGTCGTCGATCCTCGCGCAGCGGCGGATGATCGCGGGCGGAGCGGGGGTCGGCGTGCTGCCCTGCTTCCTTGCGAGCGGCGATCCGGCGCTGGTGCGCGTGCGGGGCGAACAGACGGTCGCGCGTGCCTTCTGGCTCGCGCTCCACCGCGACGTCGCGCCGCAGCCGCGGATAAGGGCGTTCATCGACTGGCTCGACACCGAGGTGCGCGAGAGCCGGGGGCTGCTGGTTCCGACCTAGGCCGGCCGCCACTCCGACGCGATCAGACCATCTTCGCCGAACAGTTTTGCCATCGCATCCGGACCCGCCGCCGCTTCGCGTAGCTTGTCGGCGAGCGGATCGTCGATCGGGTGATCGCTGCGCAGGAAGGCGATCCATGCCGCGATCGCGGATTCGAGCGAGGAGCACCGCGCCCCGCGTTGCTGATGCCACGCCAGCGTCTCGAGCCAGCGCTGCGGGATCTTCTGACTGCCGTCCATCGCGATCTGGACCAGCCGATGGTTCAGCGCGGGATTGGCGAAGCGGTCGAGCAGCGCATCGGCATAGGCAGCGAGGTCCTGTCCCGGCGCCGCCGCGATCGTCGGCGCGGCCTCGGCGCGCATCAGCCGCTCGATCACCGGACGAACATCGGCGTCGGCGATCGCCTGATGGACATAGTCATGCCCCTTTCCAAGCCCGATATAGGCAAGTGCCGAATGCGCGCCGTTGAGCATCCTGAGCTTGGCGGTCTCATAGGGGGCGACGTCCGCGACAAGTTCGGCCCCGACATTTTCCCAGCGCGGGCGCGGGCCGGCGAAATCATCCTCGATCACCCACTGGCTGAAGCCTTCGGTGACCACCGCCCCGTCGTCGCGCGCACCGAGAGTGGCCTCGATGGCGGCACGGTCGGCGTCGGTCGTCGCGGGGACGATGCGGTCGATCATCGTCGAGGGAGCGCGGCATTCGCTGTCGAACCACCCAAGCACATCGGAATATTCGGCGGCGAGATACTGGCGCATCAGCGCCTTCAGCGCCGCGCCATTGCCGGCGAGATTGTCGCAGCTGAGCAGCGTCAGCCCGCCAAGCCCCGCTGCCTTGCGCGCGGCAAGTCCGGCGCCGACAAAGCGATAGAGGCTCGGCGCACCACGCGCGGCGGCGAGATCGAGCGTGCCATCGGCGCCGCGGAGATAACCCTTCTCGGTAACCGTGAAGCTCACGATATGCGTCGTCGGCGCGGCGATGGCGTCGATGACCGCCTGCGCGTCGTCGGCCGCGACGAGCACATGTCGCACCGCACCGACCACGCGCAGCCGCGTCCCGGCCGCGCGACGCGTCGCGACGGTGTAGAGCCCGCCTTGCGGGTTCAGCTGCGCCGCGACGCCGCCCGAGCGGAGCGACACGCCGATGATGCCCCAGTCGCGATCGCCCGCGTTCATCGCGTCGTCGGTGTAGACCGCCTGATGCGCGCGGTGAAAGGCGCCGATGCCGATATGGACGATGCCGGCCGCCTGGACGGCGCGGTCGTAGTCCGGCGCCTGCACCGACGCCGGGAGTGCCGTATCGGGGCCGAGCCTCACAGCTTGTACGCCGCCTTCGCGAGATTGTAGCTGAGGTCGGCCGCGAGCTCCGCCGCCTCCCATTCCTCGAGTCTGTGCTCGGCAACGAGCTGCGCGAGGAAGCCGCAATCGATACGCCGCGCGACATCGTGGCGCGCCGGGATCGACAGGAAGGCGCGGGTGTCGTCGTTGAAGCCGACCGTGTTGTAGAAGCCTGCGGTCTCGGTCATCTGGTTCCTGAAGCGGCGCATCCCTTCGGGGCTGTCGTGGAACCACCACGCCGGGCCGAGCTTCAGCGCCGGATAATGACCCGCAAGCGGCGCCAACTCTCTCGCGTAGCTCGTCTCGTCGAGGGTGAAGAGGATGATCGTCAGCGCGGCTTCGTTGCCATATTTGCCGAGGAGCGGACGCAGCGCGTGGACATAGTCGGTCGCCATCGGAATATCGGCGCCCTTGTCGCGGCCATAGTTCGCGAACAACCACGGATTGTGATTGCGGAACGCGCCGGGGTGGATCTGCATGACGAGACCGTCATCAAGGCTCATCCCCGCCATTACCGTCAGCATATGCGCGCGGAACAGCTCGGCATCGGCGGCGCTGACATCGGCGCCGGTGACGCGCGCGAACAGCGCCTCGGCCTCGGCCTCGGACAGGTTGGCGGTCGCCGCGGTCGGATGGCCGTGATCGGTCGAGGTCGCGCCCATTTCGGCGAAGAAGGCGCGGCGATTGCGGTGCGCGGCGAGATAGCCCGCATAGCTGAACGCATCCTCGCCCGAGAGGTCGGAGAAGCGCTGGAGGTTGCCCTGAAAGCCCTCGAACTCGGGATCGACCACGGGGTCGGGGCGATAGGCGGTGATGACACGGCCCGCCCATTCGCCGCTGGCGTTGGCGGCGCGGATGACGGCATGATGTTCGAGCGTGTCGAGCGGGCTTTCGGTCGTCGCGATCACCTCGATCCCGAAGCGGTCGAACAGCGCGCGCGGGCGGAAGGCGTCGGTCGCCAGCGCCTCGGTGATCCGGTCGTAATAGAGGTCCGACGTCTCGGCCGAAAATTGCACGTCGAAGCCGAAGGCCTCGGCGAACACCCAGTCCATCCACATGCGGCTCGGCGTGCCGCGGAAGAGATGGTAGTTCCAGGCGAACAGCCGCCAGCTTTCACGCGGATCGGCTTGCCCGTCGCGGATGCCGAGCGCGTCGAGGGATATGCCCTGCGAATAGAGCATCCGGAACACATAATGGTCGGGGTGGAGCAGCAGCTCCGCCGCATTGCCGAAAGGCGCGTTGCCCGCGAACCAGCTCGGGTCGGTGTGCCCGTGCGGGCTGACGATCGGGAGATTCGCGACCTCCGCATAGAGCCGGCGCGCGATGTCGCGCTGCGCCGGATCGGACGGAAAGAGGCGGTCGGGGGAGAGGCGCAGCGGGCGCGGCATGGAGCTATTTTCCGCTTTCCACGCTGACCGGCTCGAGGCGCGGGCTCAGGATATGGACCGCGAGCACCGCGAGGAAATAGACGGTCGTGCAGGCCGCGAAGATGACCGTGTAATTGCCCCCCGTCGCGTCGAGCACGAGCCCGGTCGACTTCGCCATGATCATGCCGCCGACCCCGCCCATGAAGCCGCCGAGCCCGATCACCGAGCCGACCGCGCGTTTGGGGAACATGTCGGGCGGGATCGACAGGATCGTCGACGAAAAGGCCTGGTGCCCGGCGAGCGCGATGCCGATCAGCACGACCGCGAGCCACATATTGGCAAGGCCCGTGACGAACAGCAGGGGCAGCACGCAAAGGCCCGCGCCAATCATCGTGACCTTGCGCGCGAAATTGACGCTGTGGCCCGACTGGATCAGCTTCGACGACACCCAGCCGCCGAAGATGCTGCCGACGTCGGAGAGCAGATACATGATGATCATTGGCAGCAGCACGATCTTCAAGTCGACGTCATAGGTGGTGCTGAAATATTTGGGCAGCCAGAAGAGCATCAGGAACCACACCGGGTCGGTCAGGAATTTGGCGATCGCAAAGGCCCAGGCCTCGCGCTTGGTGACGATCTTGCTCCAGCCGATGCGCTCGATCTTTTCGGGCGGATCATGTTCGATCCACGCGAGCTCGGCCTCGCTGACCTTCCCGCTTTCGCGCGGGTTGCTGTAGAGCCAGAGCCAGAGGAGCAGGAGCAGGAGGCCGAAAGCGCCGGTGTAGATGAAGGTTTCGCGCCAGTCGAAGCCCAGCACGCGCATGCACAAGGCGACCGTCGGCGCGGTGAGGATAACGCCGATCGTCGTCGCGCTGTTGACCCAGCCGATCGCGTAGGAGCGTTCCTTTTGCGGGAACCATTCGCTCGACGCGCGGACGACCGACGGAAAATGCCCCGCCTCGCCGACGCCGAGGATGACGCGCGCGAGCATGAAGGAGACGACCGACGAGGCGAAACCATGCGCGACATGGCCGATCGTCCAGATCGCAATGGCGATTCCGTAGCCGATCTTGGGACCGAAGCGGTCGATCAGCCAGCCCATGAGCAGGAAGCCCAGCGCATAGGCGAACTGGAAGGCGGTGACGATGTTGCCATAGTCGTTCTCGGTCCACTTCAGCTCGTCGCCGAGCGTCGGCGCGAGCAGGCCGAGCATGGTGCGGTCGATATAATTGACCGTGGTAGCGGCGAACAGCACCGCGACGATCAGCCAGCGGTAGCGCCCCGACCGAGGCACCGGCGCCGCCGTCCCTCCGTCCGCGAATGCCTGTGCCATAATCCTCTCCTGTTGTTGGCTTAATAGCCTTTGATCGAGCAGCCGACGCGGATTTTTCCGTCGAAGATTGCTTCGGCACGCTGGCCCGGCCTGATTTCATGAATACCGGTGATCGCACCGGCGGACACCCATGTTCCGGGTGGAATAGCTATGCCGCGCGCGCGCAGGATTTCGATCAGGAACAGCGCCGAGCCGAAGGGGCCGTCGAGCATCGCTTCCATCGTCGCGGCGCCGACCGGCGCGCCGTCGATGGACATTGCCACGGGCATGCGGATGAGGTCGGCGTTCTGCCAATCGGCGATCGGCGGGCCGAGGACCAGCCCCTTGTTGTTGCCATAGTCCGACGCGGTGACCGCGGGACCGTGGCGATTGATCTCGGGAAAGGGCGAACTCGCGATTTCGATTCCCGTGCGGACGTCGGCGATGCAGCCGCGCACACTGTCGATATCATAGGCGCGCGTACCGACGTCGCCGAAGCAGAGCAGCACCTCGGCCTCGGCCGCGGCAAAGCCGGCAGCATAGACCGGCATCTCCGGCCGGTGGGCAACGCCATCGACGATTTCATCGGCGAAGATGGGGCCGGTCAGGCGGTTGCCGCCATAGCGATCGACAAGTTCGGGGGCGATTCGCCCGACCTTCCATCCGCCGATGCGGCGGCCGTCGAACGCGATCGCACGATCCTGGATCGCATAGGCCTCTGCCATCGTCTGCGGCATCGCGCCGGGATAGATGGTAAGCGGTGTCTTTCCCGCACGCGCGTCGATCAGGGCACGCGCCACATTCTCTTGATCGCTTGTCGCCAGCATCTTTCTCATTTCCCTCTCACGCGATGAGGTGTAAGAGACACCGGTGTCAAAGGCAAGCGAATATCGGATGTATGACAAATCTCTTCACCGCGCCGGACGCTGAGCGGCGATGACCGGCGAGAATGGAATCGAGGCGGTGCGGGTCCATGGCGCCGACAATGTCGCGACCGCGATTGCCGACATCGCGGCGGGAAGCATCCTGTCCGCCGACGGCCGCCTTCGGGCCGCGGCCGCGGTTGGACGCGGGCACAAGATCGCGCTCGCGCCGATCGCGCGCGGCGCGGCGGTGATCAAATATGGCTTTCCGATCGGCATCGCGACCGCCGACATCGCTCCCGGCGAGCATGTCCACAGCCACAATCTGGCGACCGCGCTCACCAGCGAGGGCGACTATCGCTATGTCCCGGGCGCATCCGACACGAAGCCCGAGGCCCCGCCGGCGTGGACTTTTCGCGGCTATGTCCGATCCGACGGACGCGTCGGGACGCGCAACGAAATCTGGATCCTGCCGACCGTCGGCTGCGTCGGCAACCTCGCCGCGCGCGTTGCAAGAATCGCCGGCGAACGCCATGCGGGACGCGTCGATGGCGTCCACGCTTTCAAACACCCCTTCGGCTGTTCGCAGCTTGGCGACGATCTCGGTCACACGCGCGCGCTACTCGCGGCGCTCGCGCAGCATCCCAATGCCGGCGGGGTGTTGATCGTCGGGCTCGGATGCGAAAGCAACCAGCTCGGCGCGCTGCTCGACCTGATCCCGGACGAGCGCCGCGCGCATATTCGGACCCTGTCGGCGCAGGCGGTCGAGGATGACGAAGCCGCCTGCCTCGCGCTGGTCGACGAGCTGGCCCAGCGGTGCGCCGACCAGCCGCGCAGCGAGGTGCCGCTCGCAAAGCTGGTGCTCGGCGTCAAATGCGGTGGCTCCGACGGCCTCTCGGGCCTCACCGCCAACCCGCTCGTCGGGCGCATGGCCGATGCCGTGGCGGCGGCAGGCGGCAAGGTGGTGCTGACCGAAATACCCGAAATTTTCGGCGCCGAGCAGCTGCTGATGGACCGCGCGGTATCGCGCGACGTGTTCGACGACACCGTCGCGCTCGTTCGCGATTTCAAGAATTATTTCGTTCGCCACGGCGAACCGGTGAGCGAGAATCCCTCGCCGGGCAATGTCGCGGGCGGGATCACGACGCTCGAGGAAAAATCGCTCGGCGCGGTGCAGAAGGGCGGCAAGGTGCCGCTCGTCGATGTCCGGCGCTATGGCGGCGAAGCCATGCTGTCCGGCCTGACCTTGCTCGAGGCGCCGGGCAATGATGCCGTCTCTTCGACCGCGCTGACCGCGGCGGGCGCGACGATTATCCTGTTCACCACCGGCCGCGGCACGCCGCTCGGCTTTCCGGCGCCGACGCTCAAGATCGCCTCCAACAGCGCGCTGGCGCAGCGCAAGGCGGGGTGGATCGACTTCGATGCGGGACAGGTGCTCGTCGCAGGTTTCGATGCTGCGTCGGGCGCGCTGCTCGACCTCATCGCCGCCACCGCCTCGGGCGGAGCGACGAAGGCCGAAGCCAATGAGGAGCGCGATATCGCGATCTGGAAGTCGGGTGTGACGCTTTAATCGAGCGCCCTGAAGGTGAAGTTGCGGAAGCGCGCCTCGCCCTGCCCCGCCGAATAGAGGCCGGGGCGCAGCATCAGGAAGCCGCCGCGCACATTATGGTGATATCCCGACACCTCCATGCCGCGGTCGAAGCGAACCCATGTCTTTCCGCCGTCGCCGCTGGTGTCATAGGTGACGATATGGCGGTCGTTGGTGACACGCATCCGCATCCGCGTCCCATGCGGGTTGGCGGGCCGTGCGCGTTCGATGCCATATTGGTGGGTGACGAACCGCGCGCCATCGAAGCCGAGCCCGCAATAAAGCTTTTCGTCGTAGAAGAGGATGAGCCCTGCCGTGCCGCCCGGCGCGATCTCGATATCGCATTCGAACCGGTACGCCTGGTCGCCGGCGATCAGCAGCAGCGGCGAGGAATCGACCGGCGCGGTGCCGCGCGCTTTCAGAATGAGCGCCCCATCCTCGACGTGTGCGCGACCGGCTTCGTCCGGCGCCGGCTTGAAGAAATTCCATTTCGCGCCGAGCGCGAGGCTCGCGAAATCGTCCGACAGCGCCATGCCGTGCGGCCCTGCGACCGTGCCGCCTTTCGGTTTCGCGATCGGCCGCGACAGGTCGCCGCCTTTCATGCGCAGCCAGCCGTCATCGGTCCATTCTACGGGATCGAGCAAAGCCTGCCGCCCGAGCGTCCAGTAACCATTCTCATAGCCGTGATAGACGCTCCACCAGTCGCCCGCCGGTCCTTCGACGAGCGTCGCATGACCGCGCGACCACCATTTTTCCGCCGCCGATCTGGTGCGGACGAGCGGATTGGCGCGGCAATTTTCCCATGGACCGTGGATCGATTTCGACCGCGCCGCGATCACCATATGGCCCGTTGGCGGCCCCGCCGTGCCGCCGACCGCAGTGATCATGTAATAATAATCGCCGCGCCGCGTGATCTTCGGCCCTTCGGGCGCGAAGCCTTCGACAACCCAGTCGGAAGGATAGCGCCACGGATCATAGACATGCTCGGGCTCGCCGATGCGTTCGAGGCCATCGTCCGAAAGCCTTACCCGGTCGCCGCCCGACAGGAACAGCCAGCGCGAGCCGTCCTCGCCGACCGCATGGCCGGGGTCGATATGGTCGGGCAGCTTCAGGTCGATCGGTTCGCTCCACGGACCCTCGATCCGGTCGGCCCAGATCACCCAGCTCGTGTTCGGGCCCTTGGTCGGAATGTAGAGATAGAAGCGGCCCCCGTGCTTGCACAGTTCGGGTGCCCATACCGACCCGATATTCTTGCGTAGCGCGGGGCCGATCGGGCGCCAGTTCACCAGGTCGCGCGAATGCCAGATGACCAGACCCGGATAGCTGTCGAAGGTCGAAAAGGTCATATAATAGTCGGCGCCATCCTTCAGGATCGACGGATCGGGATGGTCGCCCGCCATGATCGGATTGAGGAAGCGCCCGTCGCCGAGGTCGGCCTTGCGCTGGCCGTCGAAGCCCTTCGCCCCCGCCGGCGCGGGGCCGGAGCGAGCCGGCGCTGCCGGTGCCCTTGCCAAGGCGGCGGGGGCACCGAAGCCCGAGAAACCTGTCCCCAGCAGCCCGGCTCCGGCCAGCTTGAGCATGTCGCGGCGATCGGTCACCTCTTTCTCCTGAAAAAAGAAAGGCCCGGTTCCCTGAAGACGGAACCGGGCCCCACCGGGACGAACCCTTCGCGTCAGATCTTGAACCGCGCCCCGAACAGGAAGGTGCGGCCGTAGTGGTTGTTCTCGTAATTGCGCTCGGCGAAAATATCGTTGAAGCGATAGCGATAATCGTCGGTCAGATTGGTGCCCTCGATCGACAGTTCGAGCTGCTCGGTCACCTGATAGCGGATCGAGGCATCGACGTTGAACGAGCTGCCATAGCCTTCGAAGATATTGTTGTTGCCGCTGGTGCTGTCGTTGTAGCCGCTGCGCCACGCCGCAGAGGTGCGGATCGAGAATTTGCCGTCGTCATAATAGACGGTGGCGTTCCACGCACGCTTGGCGAGCCCGAGCAGCGGCTGGGTATAGGTGTCCGCGGGTTGCGCTTCGAGCCGGTTGTCAGTCGGATCATAGGCCAGCGGACCGGGGACGGTGTAATCGACATCGCTCTTCACGAAGGTCGCGTTGCCGAGCACGCCGAAGTGGCGCAGCGAGTCCGAGAAGACCGAGAAGGGCAGCTGCAACGACAGTTCCACGCCCTTCAAATTGGCCCCCGGCCCGTTACCGGTCGTTCGATATTCGAATTCCCGGTTGGGATCGGCGCCGTCAACAACCGCAATATATGCCGGCGTTCCGGGCGTGAGCGGCGGCAACGGCACGGGGCTCGATGCGAAAGTGCCCTGGGTAGAGGTCCCGAGCGGGAAGCTCTCGATATCCTTCGCGAACAGCGCGACCGACGCAAGGGCGCCCGGCGCGAAATACCATTCGGCCGCGAGATCGAAGGTCGTTGCCCGATATGGTTCGATAAAGGGATTGCCCGTCGTGACGCGGAAGTTGAATTGATCGACCGACGCGCTGGGCGACAGCGTGCCCAGTGTCGGGCGCGTCATCACCTTCGCGATCGCTCCGCGCAGGATGATGGTCTCGGTCGGGTGGAGATTCACGTTGAACGACGGCAGCCAGTCGTCATAGCTGCGTTTGACGGTAACGAACGAGCCCCCGGTGAATCCCGACGACGACTGGTCGGTCTTGACGTAGCGCACCCCGGCGTTGCCGGTCAGGCGCATGCCGAGCAGGTCGGTTTCGAATTCGGTCATGAACCAGCCGCCATAGGTCTTTTCGGTGACCGCGCGCTGCTGCCCCTCCTGAAGCACGGCAGGACGACCATAAAGGTCGATCAGTGCGGTGCCCGCGTCGAGGTCGGGAACGACCCACGCGTTGGTGTTGCCGTCAGGCTGGCCCGCATCGCCGAGGTTGAAGATTTCGGCAATGTCCGATGTCACCGGCAGGCCGTTGGTACCCGGCGCGCAGGTGAAGGCCGCGCAATAGGTGCTGTCGCGGCTGAACTGGACGGTGTCGAAATCGAACTGACGATAGAAGCCGCCCGCGAGCAGCTTGAACCGGTCGGCGACGTCCCAGTCGAAGTCGGCGGCGAAGGTCTTGAACTTGTTCGTCTGGTACGACGGGCGATCGCGGAATTCGGCAAGCTCGAACGCCTCCGGGTCCTCGATCCCGGGACCGAAGCTGAGCACCGGATATTTCATGTTGGAATAGTCGAAACGGTATCCGGTCGCATCGCGATCGTCGAAGGCGAGCGTCGTTTCGACCGGAATATCGGCCTGCGACTTGGAGAAGCCCGCGAGCAGGTTCACCCCCAGCGTATCGGTCAGCCTTTGTTCCAGCCGGCCCGAGATCTGGTAGAATTCGGTCTCGCTCTGGCGCGAATAACGTTCGGTGCGGACATAGACATTGTCGAGGTCGGCCGCGATCAGATTGTTATTCGCATCAATCGTGTAGTTCGACAGGTCGATCGAACGCTCGTTGCTGCGCAGCAACACTTCGCCCCAATATTCGTCGCGCGTTTCCTTGAACTTCGAATAGAGGCCGTCGATCGAAATGCTGGTGTTCTCGCTCGGCTCGAACTGGATCGACGCCGTCGCGCCGAGACGCGAGCGGTCGTGGTGGACGAGGCCATAGCGCGGAATGCGCGGGTGAAAGGCTTCGGCGACCTCGATGCAGCCGTCCGAGGGATTGGCGACGAAATCGGAACCCGAAAGACAGGTCACGCCATCGACGCTGCGGAACGGCGCCTGCGCCCAGCGCACCGTGTTGTTGCCAAGCTCGTCCGTCCCATAGTCGGACCAGGCGATCGACGCCGACACGCCGAAGGTGCGATCGGCGTTCGTCCAGGCGATGAGGCCCGCGAGGCGCGGATCGACATCCTTGGTCAGATCATTGTAGCGCGCCTGCGCCGAGCCGACGAGCGTCAACCCTTCCTTGCCGCCGAGCGGATTGCCAGTGTTGAGATCGACGACGGCCCCCAGCGAACCCTCGTCGAGCGAGGCCGATGCCGTCTTGTGGACGACGAGCGAGGTGAACAGTTCGGAGGCGAAGACGTTGAAGTCGAACGCGCGGTCGCGGTTCGCCGACGCGCCGTCGGTCGAGGTCGCGATCGTTTCCATCCCGTTGAGACGGACGCGGGTGAATTGCGCGCCGAGCCCGCGCACGGTGATCGCACGGCCTTCGCCGGCGTCGCGCTGGATGGAGATACCGGGGATGCGCTGGAGCGATTCGGCGAGATTCTGGTCGGGGAATTTCGCGATATCCTCCGCGACGATGACATCGACCGCCGAAATCGAATCGCGCTTTTGATCGAGCGCCTTGTCGAGCGATGCGCGAAAGCCGGTGACGACGATCTCGTCTTCGCTCGCGACGGCCTCGCCGGCGGCGTCCTGCGACCAGGCCGGCCCGACGGTCAACGCCGCAAGCGATGCGCCGCACGCCAGCCGGGTCAAAGTGCGAATGCTCCGCATTGCATGAATAGCCATTATCATCCTCCCTTAATCGCCCCGGATCTCGCTCGTGCAAGAAATGACACCGGTTACTTTATTGGATGGAGCGATTTGGCGAATCGCGCCATCCTTTGATTTTTTCAGAGAGCGATGGCGGACGCCAACCAGTGTGGCGAACCGGATCAGACCCTCTCCCTTGGAAATATTTTCTCGTTGACCGATTGGGGTAACCGGTGTCAGGAAGATTGAAGGATACGGGCAGCCGTGTCAATACCCAAAGAAGAGGGAGAGAAATATGCGCCGGAAACCTTGGATTACTGCGCTTTTTCTGGCGCTCGCGATGCCGGGTACGCCGGCATTGGCAACCCACGCCGCGCCATCGGCCTTCCCCGGCGCGGTCGGTCCGGCGGCGACGACGGCGGGTGGGCGCGGCGGCAAGATCCTGCGCGTAACGACGCTGGCGCCCGATGGTCCGGGGTCGCTGAAGGCGGCGATCGAGACGCCGGGGCCGCGCATCGTCGTGTTCGAGGTCGGCGGCGTGATCGACATGGGCCGCAGGACGATCGACATCACCCATCCCTATCTGACGATCGCCGGCCAGACCGCGCCCGGCCCCGGCATCACCCTGATCCGCACCGGCATCGACGTGAAGACGCACGACGTGGTGATGCGCCACCTGCGCGTCTATACCGGCGCCGACGGCCAGCCGAAGCGCAGCGGCTGGGAGGCCGACGCCTTTTCGACCGTCGCGGCACAGAATGTCATCGTCGACCATTGCACCTTCCTGTGGGCGATCGACGAGAATATGTCGGCGTCGGGTCCGCGCTTCACCGGCAAGAATGTCGAGGAATGGCGCAAGGGGACGAGCCACAATATCACCTTTTCGAACAATCTCGCCGCCGAGGGACTCGCCGATGCGAGCCATCCGAAGGGCGAGCATAGCAAGGGATCGCTGATCCACGACAATGCGACGGGGATCGTCTTTTATCGCAATATCTGGGCGCATAATGTCGAGCGCGCGCCGCTGGTAAAGGGCGGGGCGCAGGTGTTGATGGTCAACAACCTGATCTATAACCCCAAACATCGCGCGGTGCATTACAACCTGATGAACCTCGAATGGGTCGGGCACGACTATGTGACGGGCGAGATCACCGCGATCGGCAATGTCATGCGCGGCGGCAACGACACCGACGAAGGCCTGCCCTTCCTGATGCTGGGCGGCGACGGCGACCTCGACTATTATGGCAAGGACAATCTGGCGGTCGATCGCCACGGCAATGCGCTTCCCGAATTCGGCCGCTATGGCGAGACGCAGGCGAAACTGATCCGCGCCAAGGCGCCGCTCGCGCCGGTCGATGGTTACAAGATCCTGCCGGTGCGCGATGTCGAGACCTCGGTGCTGTCGACCGCGGGCGCCCGGCCGTGGGCGCGCGACGCAGAGGAGATTCGCGTGCTGTTCTTTGTCGCCGAAGGGCGCGGCGACATCATCGACGATGAAAGGGAAGTCAGCGCCTATCCCAAGGTCGAAGCGCCAGTACGCGCGCGCTTCGTCGAACAGGATTGGGATCTGGCGACAATGGAACCGAAATCGGGCCGCTACCCCGGCCAGACCGCGCCGATGCCGCAGGAACATCTGTCGGCGCGCGATCGCGAATCGCGCGGAGAGGCGCAATGAGCGCGCTGCTCGCGATCATGCTCGCAGGCGCCGCCGCCCCGGCAATGGTCGTGATCGACGAAGCGGCGACGATTCGCGAGGAAGCCCCGCCGCACGGGGCGATCGGCATGTCCACGGCATATCGGATCAGCGATGCGGTTCCCGCGCCGCGCAGCTTCGAATTCCGCAAGCGCGCGCTGCACGTCGGCGCCGCGATCGGCATCCACGCAATCGACCATGACGAGATCTATTATGTCCTGTCGGGCACGGGCGTCGTTCATTCGGACGGCGAGGAAAGCGAATTGAAAACCGGGTCCGCGGCATGGCTCTACAAGGGCGCGAAGGTCGGTATCCGCCAGACGGGCGGCGAGCCGCTGGTGCTGATCATCGCCTATCCGAACAAGGCGGGCGCACGATGAGCGTCGGTCGCCGCGCGCTGCTGACCGCCAGCCTTGCGCTGCCCTTCGCGAGCGCGGCCGCCCGCGAAGCGTGGACCCGCCCGGCCGGCCTCGCGCCCGATGCAAGCCTGTCGCTTTGGCCCGAGGGCCATATCGCGCCGCCCGCGGGCCTTGTCGAAAGGGTCGTGCAGCGGAGCGACGACGAGCGCGCGAGCGATCGGATGCTCGAAGGCATCACGCGCCCACGGCTCGACATCTTCCGCCCCGCAAAGCCCAATGGCGCGGCCGTGATCCTCGCGCCGGGCGGCGGTTATCGTTATGTCGTGGTCGACAAGGAAGGCTATGAGCTCGCGCGCTGGCTGAGCGCGCGCGGCGTTACCGTCTATGTGCTTTTCTATCGCCTGCCCGGCGACGGCTGGGCGAACGGGTCCGACGTCCCGCTCGCCGACGCGCAGCGCGCGGTGCGGCTGGTGCGCAGCCGCGCGGCGCTCGACGGCATCGACCCGGCGCGCGTCGCCTTTGGCGGATTTTCGGCGGGCGGGCAGGTCGCGACGAGCCTGCTAACGCGCTTCGACGCGAAGGTCTATGACCCGGTCGATGCGGCCGATGCGCTGTCGGGACGGCCCGACGCGCTCGCCGCCATCTATCCCGTCGTGTCGATGGCCCCGGCGATCGCGCATGCGATGAGCCGCGAGAAGCTGATCGGCGCGAGCCCCGACGCGGCGCGCGAAAAGCTCTACTCGCCCGAACGCAATGTCCGCGCCGACCAGCCGCCGGTCTGGCTGCTCCACGCCGAGGACGATGATGTCGTGAAGGTCGAAAACAGCGTGCGGCTGCGCGAGGCGACCCGCGGCATCGGGACGCCGGTCGAGGCGCATTTCTTCGAGCGCGGCGGGCATGGCTTCGGGCTGATGAAGACCGCGGGGCTGCCCGTCGCGATCTGGCCCGAGCTATTGTGGAACTGGCTAGGGTCGCACGGGATCGTCTAGCTGTCGTCATTGCGAGCGAAGCGAAGCAATCCAGGGTGGTTACCGCAGGCGCTGGATTGCCGCGCCGCCTTCGGCGCCTCGCAATGACGGAGTCCTATGTGCCCGGCTGGATATAGGGCACGCGCGCAAACAGCTCGCGCTCCCATTGGCGGGGATCGCTCTGGACGCGACTGCCCGTATCGAAGATCATCGTCCGTCGTTTATCGAGATCATAGGCCGGCCAGCCCGGATCGCCGGTGCGTGCGAAGCGCACGAAGGCGTCCATGACGCGGTCGCTCATCGCCTGTTGCGCGGGGCTTGGATCGGGCATCGTGCCGAAGCTGAGACCGATGTCGTCGGTGTGCTTCGCACGCTCGAAATCGAGCTGGTAGACGAAAGCGGGCGCGCCGGCGCGGGCGCGCGCCTCGGCTTCCTCTACCTGTCCGCGCCAGCTACGCGCGGCGGTAACGATGCGGTGGAAGAGTTCGAGCGGTTCCGCGTTCGGATAATGCGTGCGGAATCGTTCGACGACCCATGAGGGTTCGATATCGATCCGCATCTCGGGCGCGATGCGTGCGGCCAGATTGTCGAAGCCGAGACCCGCGAGTTGCTCGCCGTCCGGTGCATAGAAAGCGCGCGTTTCCATCACCGTATTGCCGAGCATCATGGGGATCCCGAGCGATTGCGGCGCGGCGTCGGGCCAGAAGGGATGGCGCGTCAGGTGCTTCATGTCGAGCACGGGGCCCATGTAGACGCTGCCCCCCAGGATCGGATCGGTCGCCGCCAGCGCGGCGATCAGCTGCTCGACCGGCGCGGTCGCGGGATCGACGCCCCTGCCCAGCTGGCCCAGAAACGCCTGCGCGCGCTTCGTCGCGTTGAGCGGACCCGAGGCGGTGACCTGCTGCCCGCTCATCGTGATCGCTTTGTGGAACAGGCTCTTGGCTTCGGGCATCGCCATCAAGGTCGCGATCTTCGCGCCGCCGCCCGACTGGCCGAAGACGGTGACATTGCCCGGATCGCCGCCAAAGGCCGCAATATTCCGCTGAATCCATTGCAGCGCGGCGATCAGGTCGAGCTGCCCCGCGTTGCCACTGTCGGGAAAACGCGGATCGAGCCCGGCGAGATAGAGATAGCCGAGCGCGTTCAGCCGGTGGTTGACCGTAACGACGACGACATCGCCGCGCGCTGCGAGCGCCGCGCCATCGTTGACGGGATCGGTGACGCTGCCGGTCGAATAGGCTCCGCCATGGAAATAGACCATGACCGGGCATTTCGCCTTGCCCTCGACCGACGGCGTCCAGAGGTTGAGGAACAGGCAGTCTTCGGACTGCGGCCGATAGCGATCGCCGCGCTGCGGGCAGGCGGGACCGAAGTCGGCCAGCGCGATGCGATTGTCGAGCAGCGCGACGGGCGCTTCGAAACGCCTCGCCCTGCCATAGCGGATACCCTTGAACGTGCGAACCTCGCCGCCGGTCCGCGCGAGAAGCGGCGGCGCGAACATGGCGGCCGCACTTGCCGTCATCATCGCGCGACGGGTCAGCTCAGCGCCGGACATCGAGCCCGCCGCCGTGAAAGGCGTCGATATCGGCTTGCCCGAACCCGCTCGCGTCGCCGGGAAGCGAATGTTTGAGCGCGGTCAGCGCGAGGCCGCTTGCCGCCATCGCCTGGGCATCGCCTCCTGCCAGGTGCGCGTGGAGCACCCCGGCGGCAAAGGCGTCGCCCGCGCCGATGCGGTCCACGATGCCGGTGACGTCGATCTCGTCGGTCTGGTGGCAAGAGTCGCGAAGATCGATGCGCGCCGCGATCCGGTGATGGTCCGCGGTAAGCGTATGGCGCGCGGTCGAGGCGATCAGCTTGAGACCCGCGAAGGCGGCGAAGCCCGCTTCGGCCGCCTCGCGTCGCCGGTCCTCGCCCTCGCCGCTGAACTGCTGTCCGAGCACCAGCGACAGGTCGCGATGGTTGCCGAAAAGGATGTCGGCGGTGCCGATCAGCTCGGAGAGAATGGCGCGCGGGTCGCTGTCCCATGCCTCCCACAGCATCGCGCGGTAATTGCCGTCGAAGCTGATGGGCACCCCGAGCCGTTTCGCCGCGCGCGCCGCGCTGAGCGCCGCCTCGGCCGAGCGCGGCCCGAGCGCGGGGGTGATGCCGGAGAGGTGGAGCAGGCCGGCACGCTCGAGCAAGCGGTCGAAATCATAATCCTCGGGACCGGTGGCGGCGAAGCTCGATCCGGCACGGTCATAGACGATTTCGGACGACCGCAGCCCGGCACCGACGCTGAGGAAATAAAGCCCCATGCGGCCCGCACCGGTGGTGACGGCGGTGCAATCGACGCCTGCGCCGCGCACCGCCGCCACTGCTCCGCGACCCAGAGCATTGGGTGGAATCCGGCTGACCATCGCGCAATCATGGCCCAGATGCGCAAGGCCGATCGCCACATTCGCTTCGGCCCCGCCGACGTGCAGCGCCAGCGACGGCGACTGCATCAGCAGTTCGTTGCCCGGCGCGGTCAGGCGGATCAGCAATTCGCCGAAAAAGACCAGCTTGCCTTGCGCCATCCCCAACTCCGTTTTGCCCCCAGCTTGTCGAAGGGCCGTTCTTCTTGTGGACTCAAAAGGCAGAACGGTGCTTCGACAAGCTCGGCACGAACGGCTTTGAGACTGTTTATCGCGCGAGCCAACCGCCGTCGACGGCGAGGATATGGCCCTGCACATAGTCCGACGCCGATGACGCAAGGAAGACTGCGGCACCGCCGATGTCGGCGGGATCGCCCCAGCGGGCCGCCGGGATGCGCTCCATGATCTGGCGGTTGCGCGTTTCGTCGGATTGCAGCGCGGCGGTGTTGTTCGTCGCGATATAGCCGGGCGCGATCGCATTGACCTGCACGCCCTTTGCCGCCCATTCGTTCGCGAGCAGCTTGGTGAGGCCGCCGACCCCCGATTTCGACGCGGTATAGCTCGGCACGCGGATGCCGCCCTGGAAGGTCAGCATCGAGGCGATGTTGATGATCTTGCCCGAGCCGCGCGCGATCATGTGGCGCCCGACGCTCTGACACAGGAAGAAGAGCGTCTTCAAATTGGTGTCCATCACCGCGTCCCAGTCTTCCTCGGTGAAGTCGACCGCGTCGGCGCGGCGGATGATGCCGGCATTGTTGACGAGGATGTCGATGCGGCCGAATTCGGCGAGCACCGCATCGACGAGCGGCTGCACCGCGCCGACGCTCGACAGGTCGGCGGCGAAGTTCTCGGCCCGGCGGCCGAGCCCGCGCACCTTGCCAACGGTCTCGTCGGCGGGCGAGCGGCCCGCGGCGGCGACATCGGCCCCCGCTTCGGCGAGCGCGAGCGCGATCCCCTGCCCGATGCCGGTGTTGGCGCCGGTGACGAGCGCGACTTTTCCTGTGAGATCGAACATCGTCATCCTCTTACCCTTCGCCCTGCCGGATTTGATCCGGCATCCATTCCCGCCATGTCGCCTGGACCCCGGATCAAGTCCGGGGTGACGATAAGTGGATTACGACAGCTGACAGATGTCGAGGACGTTCATGTCGGTATAGTCCTGATTCTCGCCCGCCATCGCCCAGATGAACGCATAGGATTTCGTGCCCGCGCCCATGTGGATCGACCAGGGCGGGCTGATCACCGCCTCCTCATTCTGCATGACGATGTGGCGCGTCGCCTCGCCCTCGCCCATGAAATGCATGACGCGGTCGGTATCGACATTGTCGAGCTCGAAATAGAAATAAATCTCGCTGCGCCGCTCGTGGATGTGCGGCGGCATTGTGTTCCAGACGCTGCCTTCCTTGAGCACGGTCAGCCCCATGACGAGCTGCGCGCTGTCGCACACGCCCGGAATGACGAGCTGGAAGATCGTGCGCTCGTTCGATTCGGCGAGGCTGCCGCGGTCGAGCGCATTGGCGTCGGCGATGCCGAGCTTGCGCGTCGTGAACGCCTTGTGCGCCGGGCACGACGCCAGATAATAGCGCGCGCCCTGCCCTGAAAATTCGACGTCCTTCGCGCCCATCGTCACATAGAGGCAATCCTTGTTGCCGAGCGTGAAGCTCTCGCCGTCAACGGTGACGGTGCCCTCCACCGACGAGACGTTGACGATCGCGAGTTCGCGGCGCTCGAGGAACGGGTGGCCCGCGGCCGACGGCGGCTCGGTCTGCGCCGGCAGCTTGACCGGTGCGCCGCCCACCGCGACGCCGCCGATGACGAAGCGGTCGGCGTGGGTGTAATTGAGGACGCACTCCCCTTCACGGAACAGATTCTGGATCAGGTAGCGATCGCGCAATTCCGCATTCGACACTTCCTCCATCATCACGGGGTGGGTGGCGTAATAGGTCTTGGAAAACATGGGATCGCATCCTCGCTCGATATTTCTGGCTTGTCGCCTTGCTAGTTTTGATGGTAACCGGTGTCAAGAGGTGTTGGCACCCCGCCGGGCGTTGATTTTACGCGTCCGAGCGCCCATCAACACAGGAAAGCGCGGGCCTGGCCAGGGGCTTGCAGGGGAAAGACAGAATATGGCGGCACAAAATAAGGGGCCGGGGGGCAAACAGCCGACGATCAACGATGTCGCGGCGCTTGCGGGGGTTTCGAAAAAGACGGTGAGCCGGGTGATCAACCGCTCCGAATTCCTCACCGACAAGACGCGCGCCGCAGTCGAAAAGGCGATCGAGCAGCTCGGCTTCGTCCCCAATCCGCAGGCACGCGCGCTGGCCTTTCGGCGCAACTTCCTGATCGCCTTGCTCCACGACAATCCCAACGCACAGACGGTGCTCAATTTCCAGCGCGGAGTGCTCGACGCGATCAAGGACAGCGACCTTGCGCTGCTCGTCCGCCCGGTCGATCGCGGGTCGGACAAGATGCTCGAGGACGTGCGCACCTTCCTCGAGAAACAGCGCCCGATCGGCGCGATGCTGTTGCCGCCGATTTCGGAGAATGACGATCTGGCCGCGCTCTGCGAGGACCTCGGCGTGCGTTACGTCCGTATCGGCTCGGCGCGGATCGACGATGCGAAGCACTGCATTTCGTCGAACGACCGCGAGGTCGTCGCCGAGGCGGTGCGCGGACTGATCGCGCTCGGTCATCGCCGCATCGGCTTCGTGCGCGGCCCGGTCGGCTTCCGCTCGGCCGCCGAGCGCGAAGAGGGGTTCCGCGAAGCGCTCGCCGAGGCCGGGCTCGACCTTCCGGCCGAACTCTATGCGCCGGGCAATTACCGCTACACCGCCGGCATCGATGCGGGCGAAGCTCTGCTCTCGCTCGCCGCGCCGCCGACCGCGGTCTTCTGCTCGAACGACGAGATGGCGGCGGGCCTGATGAGCGTCGCGCACGGCAAGGACATCAAGGTGCCGGGCGAACTGTCGATCATCGGCTTCGACGACAGCCCCACCGCGACGCATATCTGGCCCGCGCTCAGCACCGTGCGCTGGCCGATCCGTGAGATGGGTATCCGCGCCGCGCAAACGCTCGTTCCCGATTTCCTGGGGCCGGGCGCCAAGGGTGGGGCCGACGATAGCAATGTCCTCGCCTCGACCTTCGTCGAGCGCCAGTCGGTCACCGCGCCGCCGGCGGACTAGCCCCCGGCGCGCCGGCGCGCGAGCTGATATTCGTAGAGCGACGGCGCGGCATCGACCGCCTGCCCCGTGCCCTCGATATAGGGCGCCGGCGTGTAACTGACCGCGATCTTGCGGTTGGCGTGCAGGCCGACGATCCGCTCGCCCGGCCCTTCGAGCCCGCTCGAAATCATGACCGTCGCATCGGCAGGCACGCTTTCGGGCATCACCAGCCTCGCGTTCCAGAGCGTGTTGTAGAGCCCGTGCCCCGGCTTCCAATAGGGCGCGCCGCCGCCGACCCAGAGCTGATAGTGCCAGCCGTCCTTGCCCTGCTTCGGATCGATGTGCAGTTCGACCTGATCGAACAGATTCTGGTGGTTCGACCCGCTGTGCTGGTCGATCACCGCGTCGCGATCGACGACCGAGCGCAGAAACACCGAGCGTGTCGAGCGCGTGTTGATGCTGACCGGATGGACGACGGGGTTCGCGACCTTCAGATCCTTGACCAGCACATTGTGCACCGCGCCGACATGCACCGAATAATGCGCGCCGCGGTCGCCCGTCGTCGTGATATCGGCAATCGTCAGGCTGGCCGCATTGTCGGTGAGGATGCCGCTGTCCGCCCGGTCGATCGTCAGCCCGCTTATCCAGCCGTCGAAGATGCCGGTCATGTAAATGCCGTTGTAACCCTGCTCCAGATGATGGCCGAACGCCGGCGCCTGGGGAAATTGCAGCCGCAGATTCTGGATGCCGACGTTCGTCAAATGCCGCCAGTCGGCGACCACCGCGGGCTGGTCGGCGCGAACGTCGTGGAGCAAGGGGTCGCCGAGCGTCACCGTCTTTCCCCGGATCGCCGCGATGCGCGTCGCCTGCGCGACCACGGGCCGGTCCGGGAAGGTCCAGTGGTGCGAGCCGATCGGAAGATCGGTGTGACCGTAAAGCGACTTCAAAATCTGGCTCTTGGGCCCGTCGACCGAGAACCACTGGAGTTGCACGACATCGCCGGCCTTGAGCTTGGATGGATCGTCGACCGTCAGCGTGCGGGTAAACTGCTTGCCTGACACGCCGGCCGCGAGCACCGGGTCGCGCACATCCTTCGTCCCGTCGTAGGAGACGGGGCGGCTGCCCTCGGGCGCGACATAGATCATCCCGCCGGCCCAGGTATATTCGGTGAAGAGATAGTCGATATTATGCTGGGGCTCGACCTGCTGCTTCTTCTCGCGCACCAGATAGTCGCGCAGTTCGTCATAATCATGGCTCTTGTCGATCAGCTTCAGCGGGCGCGGGAACCAGAGCTCGCTGCCGCCCGGACCATCGCCCGCGCCGTCGAGAGTGATGTCGCTGCGCGTGATGCGCAGCACTTCGGTGATCTGCGTGCGCCCCTTGGGAAAACGCAGCGTTACCCTGCCCTTCACCGCATTGGCGGCGGCGAGCGCGCGCAACACCGCCTTGCTATCGTCGAGCCCGTCGTCGGGAATCGCACCATGGTCGGTGACCTCGATGATCGTTCCCGCGTCGGCGGGGATGGCGGCGAGGCCGAAGCCATAGCCCGCATAACTGAAGTCGGGCAGCGGATTCGCCGCCATTGTCGCGGCGTCCGAGAGAATTTCGGGCAATTTTGCAGGCTGCGCCTGAAGCGGGAAAGTCAGCGCCGCGCCCAGCGCCAGAACCGAAACAAGGCGCACACGCCGATCACCCGAAATCATAACCCGATAACTCCCTGCGGCTCTTTGGCATGGCGGCGCGCGACCAGTGAAAGGCGGGGCGCCGCCATGCCGGGGACCCGTTTTAAAACTTCGCGCGCACGCCGACCGAAAACCGCCGTTCGGACAGCGCATAGCTGTTGAGCGCGGTCGTGTTGAAATTGCTATACTCGGTCGTCGCCGATTTCTTCGGCAGCAGATTCTGCGCCTGCAGCGACAGCGCGATATTCTTCGTGATGTCGAGCCCGACCTGCGCGTCGAGCTGCGAGCGCGAGCCGACGAAGCTTGGGCGCCCCTGCGAAAATTCGAACACCGCCTCGTCGCGGTAATTATAGGCGAGGCGCGCCGAGAAGGGGCCTTTCTCGTAAAGGCCGACAAGGTTGTAGCTGTTCTTCGACACCGCGACGAGCGGGAAGCCGGCGTTATCCTCGGCATCCGAATAGGTGTAGTTCGCGATCACACCGAAACCGTCGAGCGGCGACGGCAGGAAGTCCATGAACTGCTGGATACCGATCTCGAACCCCTTGATTTTCGCACTCGCAAGATTTTCGGGGCGCGAGAAGGTCAATTCGCGGCCCTGGTCGTCGAGATCGAGGTCGACGCCGGTGGTCACGAAGTTCGCGATGAAATTCTTGATGTCCTTGTAGAAAAGCGCGCCCGAGATCAGCGAGCTTTTCCCCGTATAATATTCGAAGCTGATGTCGGCCTGCGTCGCGATCGGCGGTTCGAGATTCACATTGCCGCCGGTGACCGACAGGTTCGTTGCGTTGAAGAAGGTCGATGGCGCAAGATCGGCGATCGAGGCGCGCTGCATCGTCTGCGAGCCCGAGACGCGGATCAGGAAATCGTCGCTGACGTTGAAGGCGATGTTCGCGCTCGGCAGCACATTGGTATAGCGGTTCTTGTCGGTGACCAGCGTGCTGACGGCGCCGACGTTGACATAGGAATCGACCGACAGGCGCGTTGAGGCGATGCGCACCCCGGCGTTCGCCTTGTATGGAATTCCGGCGATCTCGCCCTCTCCCGACACCATCAGATATCCCGCGAGCGTCTTTTCGCTGAAGTCATAGTCGCGCTGGAGGTTGGGCAGCAACGTCGAACGCCCGTTCGGATCAGGGTTGGGTTCGGCCGCCTGCGCGCGCGTGAAAACATAGTCGAAGGTCGGCGCGGTGCTCAAAAAGCTGCGCGGGAAGGTGCCCGGGATGTCGGACAGGAAATCGCCCGCATCGACAAGCTTCAGATAGGGTTCGATCTCCTCACGCGTCGACGTGACCTGGCTGCGGAAGGCGTTCGAGCGCGCGTGGAGGTCGGTATAGCGCACCCCCGCCGCGATCGTGACGCCGCCCGCGGTCTCGTAACCGACGTCGAGCTTGCCCGTCCATTCCTCGAGCAGGCCGCGCAGGCGGTTGCTGCGTACGCCGTTGTTCGCGGGATTGTACGAGGCGTAATCGGTCGGGTCGAAGGTCCCGCCGAGCGTCAGCGACGGGATCGTCTGGTCGCGGAAATCGAACGCGCCGGGCACGGCGGCGGTCCCCTGCAAGGTGATGATCTGGATCGTCTGGTCGATCGTGCCCTTGCTGTAATAGCCGTCGGCCTCGATCGTCAGCCCGTCGCTCTCATATTTTCCGTTGAGCCCGTAGAGGAAGCTTTCGGTCGGTTCGTTGCGGATCTGCCCCGCAGTGGTGACCGTTCCGTTTGCGTTGCCCGCGACGACCATGCCGTCCTCGACGACGGCACCCGTCACCGGATTGGCGCCGGTGGGCAGGCGGAAGGCGAAGAAATCCTGACGGCGCCCGGTCTTGAGCTTCGAGTAAAGCGCGTCGGCGGTGATCGTGAATTCGGGCGTTACCTCGAACTGGATCGCGCCGTTGAGGCCGAGCCGCGAGCGATCGACGGTGAATTGTTCATATTGGAGCAGCACCGGCGTCGGCTGGACGGTGGTCGTCCCGCCGGCGGTGTAATTGCGGTCGAGGAAATTGTTGCGCTCGAACGTCTGCGTCGTCGAGGTGCGCTTCTGATATTCGCCCGCGATCATGACACCGATGCGGCCGTCGGCGAATTTGGTCGTCGCGAAGCCCGTGATCGCGGGTTCGAACTTGTCCGAATTTTCCGAATAGACGCCCTGCGCGCGCACCGAAATCGTCGGCTCCTTGAACGACAGCGGCTTCGGGGTGACGAGATTGACCGTGCCGCCGAGCCCGCCTTCGGCCTGGCTCGCGAGCGGCGACTTGCGCACTTCGAGGCGACCGAACAGGCTCGACGGCACCGAATCGAGGCCCGACGAGCGGCCGAGCTGGTCGTTCTCGGGCGGCGACAGGCGCGCCGACCAGCCAAGCAACGTGCGGCCGTCGACCTCGACGCGCACCTGTTGCAGGCCGCGGACCGAGACCGACTGGCCTTCGCCGAAGACGCGGGTAATCTGGACCCCGGTGACACGTTGCAGCGCTTCGGCGACGTTCGCGTCGGGAAGCTTGCCGACGTCTTCTGCGGTGATGACGTCGAGCACCTGATCGGCCTCGCGCTTGATGTCGGCCGCCTGTTCGAGCGAAGCACGAATGCCGGTGACGACGATCGCATCCTCTTGGGCTGACGCTGTGGTGTCCTGCGCCCAAGCCGGCGCCATTGCCAGCGCGGCCAGCGATGCGCCGCCCGCGAGCTTCGCCAATGTTCCCGCACCCCATCTTGCCTGAATAGCCATTTCCATCCTCCCACCCGGCAACGGGCAAGTCGCCCGATCGCCCCTGATTTCCCACGGGGATGGCGTCTGACGGCCATTCCCTTGCGAGCCGGCCAACGCGCATCCATTTTCGGTTTCGTTGCCCGGCACTGGTAACCGGTGTCACGAATGATGCGGGAAACAGCGAGCGCGTGTCAAGCAAAAATTGTATGACAACTATCCCATTAGTATGACAACTTTCGGCCGCGGCGCGCGGGATCGCTGCCAACCGAAAAATTGTCGCAAATTGTCGCAACGCGCCCATTGGGCTTGCCAGCGGCGGGGCAATGGGTTGAATAGGCGTAAAACCTCCCCGTTCTGACTTGAAACGAGATTAATCCCTATGCTGGACAAGAGGCCGCTGCTTCGTGCCGGAGCCCTGTGTGCCATCGCCTTGTGTCTTGCCGCCTGTTCCGCCGAAGAGGAAAAGGGCGGACGTGGCGCGCCCGAGGTCGGCTATGTCAGCGTCGCGGTCCAGCCGGTGCCTGTCACCACCTCGCTCGGCGGACGCACGGTCGCCTATGAAACGAGCGAAGTGCGACCGCAGGTCAATGGCCTGATCCGCCGCCGCCTGTTTACCGAGGGCGGTTTCGTCCGCGCGGGCCAGCCGCTCTATCAGATCGACCCCAGCCTCTATCGGGCCGGGGTCGATCAGGCCGCTGCGAACCTCGCCAGCGCGCGCGCCAGCGTGCAGGCGGCCGAAGAGCGCGCCCGCCGCCTCGAACCACTCGCCAAGATGCAGGCGGTCGCCGAGCAGGATTATACCGACGCACTTGCCGAGGCGCGGATGGCGCGCGCGGCGGTCGCGCAGAATAGCGCGGCGCTCGAAACCGCGCGGATCAACCTGCGCTTCGCGACGATCACCGCGCCGATCAGCGGCCGCATCGGCCGATCGCTCGTGACGCCGGGCGGGCTCGTCAGCGCGAGCCAGGCGACGCCGCTCGCGGTGATCCAGCAAACTGATCCGATGTATGTCGACATGCAGCAATCGAGCGCGGAGCTTACCACGCTGCGCCAGGCGATCGAAAGCGGCGGGGTCGATGCCGGCAGCACGTCGGTGCGCCTGCGCCTCGAGGACGGCAGCACCTATGGTTTTGCCGGGACGGTCCAGTTTTCCGACGTCACGGTCAACGAAGCGACCGGCACCGTGACGCTGCGCGCGCGCTTCCCCAATCCCACGGGCGTGTTGCTGCCCGGCATGTTCGTGACCGCGATGTTCGACCAGGCGGTGAACCCGTCGGCGATCCTGCTGCCGCAGGCCGCGGTCCAGCGCGATTTCGACGGTTCCGCCTTCGTCTATCTCGTCGGCAAGGATAACAAGGCGGTGCGGCGCAAGATCGTCGCCGACCGCACGTCCGGTGCCAACTGGGTCGTGACCGACGGGCTGAAACCCGGCGAGCGCGTGATCACGCAGGGAATCGGCAATCTGCGACAGGGCGCAGCCGTCCGCCCCGTGCCCGCGAGCAGCGCACAGCGGGTCGGAACGCCCAAGGGCAGCGGCGCCGGAACGAAGGGCGAATAGCGCCCCATGTCGCGTCTTTTCATCAACCGGCCGATCTTTGCCTGGGTGCTGGCGATCATCGTCATGCTCGGCGGCGTCGGCGCGCTCTTTTCGCTGCCGATCGAGCAATATCCCGACATCGCGCCGACGCAGGTCAATATTCGCGCGACTTATCCGGGCGCGTCGGCCGAGACGATCGAGAACAGCGTCACGCAGGTTCTCGAACAGCAGCTGACCGGGATCGACGGCCTGCTCTATTTCAGCTCGCAGTCGAGTTCGCGCGGACAGGCGAGTATCACCGCGATCTTCGAAAAAGGCACCGACCCCGACATCGCGCAGGTGCAGGTCCAGAACAAGATCCAGTCGGCGGTCTCGCGCCTGCCCCAGCAGGTGCAGCAACAGGGCGTGCGCGTCACCAAGTCCAATTCGGATTCGCTGCTGCTCGTCGGCGTCTACGACACCACCGACACACGCTCGTTCCAGGACGTGTCCGACTATCTGTCCTCCAACATCCAGGACCCTCTCTCGCGCGTCGAAGGCGTCGGCGACGTCAATGTCTTTGGATCGCCGCACGCGATGCGCATCTGGCTCAATCCCCAGCGGCTCGCCGCGGTGTCGTTGATGCCGAACGATGTTGTCGCGGCGATCACCGCGCAGAACAGCGAGGTCGCGGCGGGCGAGGTCGGCGGCCTCCCCGCGCCCGAAGGGCAGATGCTCAACGCGACGGTCACCGCCCAGTCGCGGATGCAGACCGCCGAACAATTCGAGAATATCGTGCTGAAAACGCTGCCCGACGGCGCGACGGTGCGGATCAAGGATATTGCACGGGTCGAGATCGGCGCCGAAAATTACAGCACGGTCGTGCGCATCAACGGCCATCCGGGCGCGGGCATGTCGATTTCGCTGTCGCCGGGGGCAGACGCACTGGAGACCGCCGACCGCGTCAAGGCGCGGATGACCGAGCTTGGCGCCGATTTCCCCGACGGCCTGACCTACAGCTATGCCAATGATTCGACCACCTTCATCAAGCTGTCGGTGAGCGAAGTGCAGAAATCGCTGTTCGAGGCGATCCTGCTCGTGATCCTCGTGATGTTCGTCTTCCTGCAAAGCTGGCGCGCGGTGCTGATCCCCGCGATCGCGGTGCCCGTCGTGCTGCTCGGCACCTTCGGCATCTTCTATATGCTGGGCTTCAGCATCAACACGCTGACCCTGTTCGGACTGACCCTCGCGATCGGCCTGCTCGTCGACGATGCGATCGTCGTGGTCGAGAATGTCGAGCGATTAATGGAAGAAAATCCCGGCATGTCGGCGCGCGAGGCGACGATCCAGTCGATGCAGGAATTGCAGGTCGCGCTGATCGCGATCGCGCTCGTGCTGTCGGCGGTGTTCCTGCCGATGGCCTTTTTCGGCGGATCGACCGGCGTCATCTATCGCCAGTTCTCGGTCACCATCGTCTCGGCGATGGCGCTGTCGGTGCTCGTCGCGCTGATCCTGAGTCCGGCGCTGACATCGACCCTGCTCAAGCCGAAGAATGGCGACGAGGGCAATGGCGGTCGCTTCCCGCGTGTCCACGCCTTTCTCGAGCGCGCCAAGACCGGCTTCAATACACGCTTCGATCGCTCGGTCGACCGCTATGTCGGCAGCGTCACGAAGGTCGTCGATCGCAAATGGCTGTTCCTTGCCATCTATGTCGTGCTGCTCGCAGCCCTCGCCTTCCTCTTCCTCCGTCTGCCGAGCGGGTTTTTGCCCAATGAGGATCAGGGGCGCGTTTCGGTCCAGTTCCGCCTGCCCGCGGGCGCGACGCAGGCGCGCACGCTCGAAGTGCGCGACATGGTCGAAAAATATATGCTGACCGAGGAAAAGGCGAATGTCGGGGCGCTGTTCCTTGTCGCCGGCGGGGGCGGGGGCGGCGGCGCTGTCGGCCAGAATACCGGACAGGGCTTCGTGAACCTAGTCCACTGGGACGAGCGCCCCGGCGAGGAGCGGAGCGCCGAGGCGATCGCGGGGCGCGCGCGCGCCGCGCTCTCCGGCGTGCGCGATGCACAGATATTCGCGCTCGTCCCCGGCGCGGTGCGCGGGCTCGGCGATTCGGCAGGCTTCACGATGCAGCTTCAGAACCGCAGCGGGATGAGCCGCGACGAATTCGTCGCCGCGCGCGAAAAGCTGCTCGCGATGGCGAACGAGAATCCGAAGCTGAGCTCGGTGCGCCTGTCCGACCTGCCCGACGTATCGACACTGAAGATCGACGTCGATACGCAGCGGCTGACCGCCTATGGCATCGACAATGGCGATGTGAACAACACGCTCGCGACCGCGTGGGGCGGGCGTTACGTCAACGACTTCATCGACAAGGGGCGCGTCAAGCGCGTCTATGTCCAGGGCGACGCGCCTTATCGGGCCAAGCCCGAAGACCTCAGCCAATGGTTCGTTCGCTCGACCGACGGGCAAATGTCGCCCTTCTCGGCGTTTGCCACCGTCGGCTGGTCGACGACGCCGAGCAGCAGTTCGCGCTTTCAGGGCGTCCCCGCCTTCGAAATCTCGGGCCAGCCCTCCCCCGGCACCAGCTCGGGCGAGGCGATGGACGAAATGGAGCGGATGGCGAACGAAATCCCCGGCACCAGCGTCGCCTGGTCGGGATCCTCCTATGAAGAACGCCTCTCTTCGGGGCAGGCGCCGTTGCTGTACGGCCTGTCGCTGCTCGTCGTCTTCCTCTGCCTCGCGGCGCTCTATGAAAGCTGG
Source organism: Sphingopyxis sp. JAI108 (assembly GCF_013410105.1). Lineage (GTDB taxonomy): Bacteria > Pseudomonadota > Alphaproteobacteria > Sphingomonadales > Sphingomonadaceae > Sphingopyxis > Sphingopyxis chilensis. Next base: position 215,697 of record NZ_JACCCJ010000002.1, on the reverse strand, counting down.
TCGATCCCGCTCGCGGTGCTGCTCGTCATCCCGCTGGGGCTGATCGGCGCGGTGTTCGCGGTGAACCTACGCGGGCTCGAAAACGACGTCTATCTCCAGATCGGCCTGCTTACGACGATGGGGTTAGCTGCGAAAAATGCGATCCTGATGATCGAATTCGCCGAGCAGGAAGAACGCAAGGGCAAACGCGTGATCGAGGCGGCGGTCGAGGCGGCGCGCATCCGCCTGCGTCCGATCCTGATGACGAGCTTCGCCTTCATATTCGGCGTGCTGCCGCTCGCGATCGCGACCGGTGCCGGCGCGAACAGCCGCGTCGCGATCGGCACCTCGGTGATCGGCGGCATGCTCACCGCCGCCTTCCTCGCCATCTTCTTCATCCCGCTCTTCTTCGTCCTCGTCCGCCGCGGCGTGCGCGACGGTCTCGCCGCGGCGCGCGCGCGGTTCAGCAAGAACAAGGGTGACGGCGCGGCGGAGGTTCCGGCATGATTCGCACCCGCGCCCTCCTGCTCGCGGGCACGCTCGCGCTCGCCGGCTGCTCGCTCGCGCCAAAGACAGTGCTGCCGACGCCGCCCGTCCCGCAAAGCTGGCCCGCCGGCGACGCCTATCTGTTGCAGAGCGAGGCGGCGCTGCCGATCCTTTCGTACAAAAGCGTCTTCACCGATCCACGACTCCAGTCGCTGACCGAGCAGGCACTCGCGAACAACCGCGACCTGCGCGTCGCTTACGCCAATGTCGCCGCCGCGCGCGCGCAGGTGCGGGTCACGCGGTCGGGGCAATTCCCCGAACTCGGGATCAGCGCGGGCGCCGGCTATTCGGATTCGAGCGGAAGCGGCACCAGCAGCGGCGCTGGAAGCGGCGGAGGCAGCGGCGATTTCTCGCTACGCGGCGGCATCACCGCCTTCGAACTCGACCTGTTCGGCAAGCTCGCCAATGCGACCGAAGCCGACCGCAACCGCGCGCTTGGAACCGAGGCGGCGTCGCGCACCGTCCGGCTCGCGCTGATCGCCAATCTCGCCGACGCGTGGGCGACCTATGGCGCCGACCGCGACCTGCTGAAAATCGCCGAGGACACCGCCGCCAATGCGCGCGAAAACGTGCGGCTGACCAAGGCGCGGCTCGACGGCGGCGTCGCGCCGCGCACCGACCTGCGCCAGGCCGAACAGATCCTTGCCACCGCCGAGGATTCGATCGCGCAGCAACGGACCGCGCTCGCGCAGGACGAGAATCTGATCCGCCTGCTCGTCGGCGGCGATATCGACCGCGCGCGGCTCCCCACCAGTCTGACCGAAGTCACGCCGTCGGTGGTGGCGCTCCCCGCCGGGGTCCGCTCCGAAATCCTGCTCCGCCGCCCCGACGTGATCGAGGCCGAATATGGCCTGCGCGCAGCCAACGCCGATATCGGCGTCGCGCGCGCACAGCTCTTCCCGTCGATTTCGCTCACCGGCCTGCTCGGCTTCGCGAGCAACGCGCTTTCCAGCCTGTTCGACAGCGGGTCGTTCAGCTGGTCGGCGGGCGGTGATGCCAGCGCGACGATCTTCGACGCGGGCGGCCGCCGCGCGGGGGTCGCGGTCAGCGAGGCGCAGCGCGACGCCGCGCTCGCGAGCTATGAAGGCGCGATCCAGACCGCGTTCCGCGAGGTCGCCGACGCGCTCGCGGTGCAGGGCACGATCGCCGAGCGGGTGCGCGCCGCGGCCGCGAATACGGAGGCTGCGGCCGATACGGCAACGCTCACCGATGCGCGCTACAAGGGCGGGGTCGACAGCTTCCTCTCGAGCCTCGACGCGCAGCGCAGCCTCTATTCGGCGCGGCGGAGCGAGATCGGGACGCAATTGCTGCTCGTCAGCACGCGAATCGCGCTGTTCCGCGCATTGGGCGGCGACAGCCGCGCGGGGATGGAAACGCCCTAACCCACCACATTCGTCATTCTCGCAAAAGCGGGAATGACGAGGTGTAGAGCCATCATCCTGACTCTTCTTGACAAGCGCGACCCCAAAAGCGCTAATAGAACATATCAGGAACAAATGATGCGCGAGTCGTCTTACCCTCTCGCCGGGCTGCGCCAACGCATCGCCCGGATAGCCGCCAGTGGCGGTTTCGAAAGCCGCCCGGCCGAGGGCTGGCTGAAGAGCGGACACGCATCCTTCGACGATGCACTGGGCGGCGGCCTCGCGGTCGGGCGGTGCCATGAATTTTTCGCCGCCGACGCGCTCGACGCGACGAGCGCCGCCGCCTTCGCCGCACTCCTCGCGCTGCGCACGCCGGGCAGGGCGCCGCTCGTCTGGCTACGCACAAGCGATGCCGGCAAGCGCAGCGGTCATATCTATGCCCCCGGCATCGCCGAACTCGGCGGCGACCCCGACCGGCTGCTTCTTGTCGAGACCCCCGATGCGAAGATGTTGCTCGCCTGCGCGAATGACGCGATCCGCTGCGCGGGGTCGGCGGCGGTGATCGTCGAAAGCTGGGGCAGATTCCCTTTATTCGACCTCACGGCGGGACGCCGCCTCGCGCTCGGCGCGCGCGATGCGGGCACGACGCTGCTGATGCTCCGGCTGAATGCAGCCCCGGCCCCGAGCGTCGCCGAAACGCGCTGGAGCGTCGCCGCCGCCGCCTCCCACGCCCTCGAAGCCAACGCCCCCGGCGCGCCCGCCTTCGACCTCGAACTGCTGCGCTGGCGCGGCGGCGCCGCCGGGATGCGCTGGCGACTGGACTGGAACCATGACGAACAAAGCTTCAGCCCAAATGCTGGCGACACGGCGCTATCTGGCACTCTTCTTTCCCTTCCTGCCCGCCGAGCGATGGCTTCGCACGGCGCCGAAGCGGCCTGACGCACCGCTCGTCTTTGCCGAGAAACAGCGCGGTGCGATGCGCCTCGCGAGCGTCGATGCGGCGGCGCTCGCGGTGGGGCTGCGCCCCGGCATGCCGCTCGCCGATGCGCGCGCTCAGGTAGGCGACCTTACGATCGTTTCCCACGATCCGGTGCTCGATCAGGACTGGCTCGACCGGCTCGCGCAGGGCTGCGCGCGCTACACCCCGCTCGTCGCGCTCGATGCCCCCGACGGGCTGATCCTCGACATCGCCGGCGCCGAACATCTTCTGGGTGGCGAGGCGGGCGTGATCACCGACATCGAGATGCGCTTCGCACGGCTCGGCATGACGCTGCGCCATGCACTCGGCCCCACCGCCGACGCCGCGCGCGCGCTCGCGCGCTATCAGGCGCGTCCCGCCCCCGACGAAGCCAGCGCGATCCGCCGCCTGCCCGTCGTCGCGCTCGAACTCGACGCCGAGGCGACGACCGCGCTCGTGCGGGCGGGGTTGAAGACGATCGGCGACCTTGCGAGTCGCCCGATGGCGAACCTCGCCGCGCGTTTCGGGGTCGACGCCGCGATGGCGCTGCGCCGCATATTGGGCGATGCGCCGAGCCCGCTCGATCCGCGCATCGCACCGCCGCCGGTCGTCGCCGAGCGCCGCTTCGCCGAGCCGCTGGGCAGCACGGCCCACGCGACCAAAATCCTCACCGAACTCGCCGCCGAAGCGATCGAGGACCTGGCCGAACGCGGCAAGGGCGGGCGCCATTTCCGCGCGACCTTCTTTCGCAGCGATGGCCTGGCGCGGACGATTGCGATCGAGACGGGGAATCCGACGCGCGACGCCGGCCTTGTCATGCGCCTCTTCGCCGAGCGCATGGATGGCCTCGCCGACCCGCTCGACCCCGGCTTCGGCTTCGACATGATCCGCCTCGCCGTGCCGCGGCTCGAGACGCTCGGCGCGAGCCAGCTCAAGCTCGAAGGCGGCGCGGTGAAGGACGCCGCGATCGACGAACTCGCCGACCGGTTGGCGACGCGGCTCGGGCGCGGGCGCGTGCGGCGCTTCCGACCCGCCGACACGCATATCCCCGAGCAGGCGCAGCTCGAGCTGCCCGCGATCGACGCCCCCGCGCCCCTGCCCTGGCAGGAACCCGATCCCGGCGAGCCGCCGACGCGCCCCTTCCACCTCTTTGACCCGCCGCAGCCGATCGAGGTGATCGCGGAGGTCCCCGACGGCCCGCCGCACCAGTTCCGCTGGCGTCGGCAGGCGCATGCGATCCGCCGTTACGAAGGCCCCGAGCGCATTGCCGCCGAATGGTGGCGGCGCCGCGACAATGGCGGGCTGACGCGCGACTATTACCGCGTCGAGGATGCGCAGGGCCGCCGCTTCTGGCTCTTTCGCCACGGCCTCTACGACGAAAAGCCCGACCCGCGCTGGTATATCCACGGAGTCTTCGCATGAGCGATGCGCCCGAAACCGGCCCCGAAACGGGCTTCGCCGAGCTGGTCGCCGCGACCAACTACAGCTTCCTGCGCGGTGCATCGCATCCGCATGAGATGGTGGCGGAAGCGATCGCCCTCGGCATGACCGGCATCGGCATCGCCGACCGCAACAGCGTCGCGGGGGTGGTGCGCGCGCTGACCGGGCTGCGCAAGCTGCGCGACGATGCCGCCGAAGACGGGATAGAGTTCCCCGACATAAAGCTCGTCGTCGGCGCCCGGCTGGTTTTCGACGACGGCACGCCCGACATCATCGCCTATCCGACCACGCGCCTTGGCTGGGGCCGGCTGACGCGGATGCTGACCATCGGCAATCGCCGTACGACAAAAGGCGGCTGCGTGATGAAGCTCGAAAACCTGCTGATCCACTGCGAAGACATGATCCTGATCGCGATGGCGAGCGAGAAGGATGAAGCCGAGTTGCGCCGCCTCAAAGAGGTCGCACCGGACTCGCTATGGCTCGGCGCGACGATGCCGAGGAGCGGCAGCGATCGTCGCCATCTCGCCCGCCTGTCATCCCTGGCCGACCGCGTCGGCATTCCGATGCTCGCGACCAACGACGCACTTTACGCGACGCGCGGGCAGCGACCACTCCACGACGTCGTCACCTGCATCCGCGAGGGCACGAACCTCCATGATGCCGGCCGCCTGCTGCGCGCCAATGGCGAACGTCATCTGAAGTCGCCGCACGAAATGCGCCGTCTTTTCCGCTCCTGCCCCGAAGCGGTCGACGAGAGCGGAAAGATTCTCGATCGCATCACCTTTTCGCTGCGCGACCTGGAATATGAATATCCGCACGAACCGGTCCCCGAAGGCTGGGAGCCCCAAAGCTGGCTCGAACATATGGTGATGGAAGCCGCGAACAGGCTTCATCCCGATGGATTGCCCGACCGTTGGCAGGAGGTGCTCGACGAGGAGCTCTCGCTCATCCGGAAATGCAACTTCGCCTGCTATTTCCTGACCGTCCACGACATCGTCAATTTCGCCCGCACGCAGGACCCGCCCATCCTTTGTCAGGGGCGCGGATCGGCTGCCAATTCGCTCGTCTGCTATCTGCTCGAAATCACCTCGATCGACCCCATCGCGAACAATCTGCTCTTCACGCGTTTCCTGTCCGAAGAACGGCGCGAGCCGCCCGACATCGACGTCGATTTCGAACACGAACGGCGCGAGGAGGTGATGCAATATATCTATCGCCGCTACACACGGCGGCGTGCGGGCATCGCCGCAACGGTGATCCATTACCGGCCGCGCAGCGCGGTGCGCGAGGCCGGCAAGGCGCTGGGGCTCAGCGAGGATGTCACGCAGCGGCTCGCCGACACGACCTGGGGCAGCTGGGGCAGCGAGATGCCGGTCGAACGCTTTATCGAAGCCGGTCTCGATCCCGAGCTGGATGATATTGCGCGACTGCAGTGGATCGTCGCGCAACTGCTGACCTTCCCGCGCCATTTGTCGCAGCATGTCGGCGGCTATGTGCTGACCGAGGACCGGCTCGACGAGACGGTACCGATCCACAATGCCGCGATGGAAGACCGCACCTTCATCGAATGGGACAAGGACGACATCGACGAACTCAAACTGATGAAGGTCGACGTGCTCGCGCTCGGGATGCTGACCTGCATCCGCAAATGCTTCGACCTGATGCGGTTGCACGGTCTGGACGACCACGACCTCAAATCGGTCCCGCCGGAAGACCCGGTCGTTTATGGCATGCTTTGCAAGGGCGACAGTATCGGCGTCTTTCAGGTCGAGAGCCGCGCACAGATCAACATGCTGCCGCGCCTGCGCCCGCGCGAATTCTATGACCTTGTCATCCAGGTCGCGATCGTCCGGCCGGGACCGATCGAGGGCGATATGGTCCACCCCTATCTGAAGCGCCGCAATGGGGAAGAGGCGGTGGACTTTCCTTCCCCCGCGCCGCCGCACGACCCGCAGGAACTTTACAATCTGCTTCGCAGGACATGCGGCGTCCCCCTCTTTCAGGAACAGGCGATGAAGCTCGCCATCGTCGCCGCCGAATTTACCCCCGACGAAGCCAACGGCCTGCGACGCGCCATGGCGACCTTCCGCAATGCCGGTACGATCCACCAATATAAGGAGAAGATGATCGGCGGCATGGTGCGCCGCGGCTATGAAGCCGATTTCGCGGCCCGATGCTTCAAGCAGATCGAGGGCTTCGGCAGCTATGGCTTTCCCGAAAGCCACGCCCAATCCTTTGCCAAGCTCGTCTATGTCTCATCGTGGCTGAAATGCCACCATCCGGCAGTCTTCGCCTGCGGGATTTTGAACGCGCAGCCGATGGGCTTCTACGCCCCCGCGCAGCTCGTGCGAGACGCCCGCGAGCATGGGGTCGAGGTGCGCGCGGTCGATGTGAATGCGAGCTATTGGGACAACAGCCTCGAACGACGCGACGACGGCAGTCTCGCGCTGCGGCTCGGCTTCCGGCAGGTCGACGGGTTTCGGGAGGAATGGGCAAGGCAGATCGCCGATGCGCGATCCTCGTCCTTCGCCTCGGTCGAGGAACTCGCGCGCCGGGCGAACCTGCCATCGCGCGCGCTGCGCCTGCTCGCCGATGCCGATGCGTGCCGCTCGATGGGGCAGGACCGACGCCCGACGCTGTGGGACGCCCGACGGGTGCGGCAGGGGGTGTTGCCGCTGTTCGGCGCGGCCGAGGCGAACGAGCTGGGCTTCGAGGAGGATGCCGCGCTGCCGCCGACGCCGATGGTCGAAGATGTGCTCACCGATTACCAGACGACGCGCCTGTCGCTGAAAGGCCATCCGATGGCTTTTCTGCGCCGCGATTTCGAGCGCGAAGGCGTGCTGAGCGCCACCCAGGTCGCGGCGGCGAAGAACGGGTCTATCGTCCGCACCGCCGGCGTCGTGCTGATCCGCCAGCGCCCCGGCAAGGGCAATGCGATCTTCATCACGCTCGAGGATGAGGGCGGGATCGTCAACATCCTGCTCTGGGCGCGCCATTTCGAACGCCAACGCCGCGCCGTCATGGCGTCGCGGCTGATGCTCGCCGAGGGCGAAGTGCAACGGAGCAAGGAAGGCGTGATCCACCTGATGGCGACGCGCATCGTCGACCGCACGGCGATGCTCGATACGCTGGCGAGCGACCGGCGCTTCGACCCCGAAGTCTGCCGCGCCGACGAGGTCAGGCATCCGCAGCTGCCGCGCGGCCATGCGGCAAAGCACGGCCATCCGCGCAACGTCCGCATCTTGCCCAAGTCGAGGGATTTTCATTGAGGCGCGGCAGGTGACAAGCCGCGTCGCCCGCAGGCGCGTCGGCTCTGGGGTGGTGAACGGCGGTTTGAAGAAGGCGGGAGGGGATACGGAGCGACCGCAACCGGTTGTTTCCAGCCTTCGTCATCCCGGACTTGATCCGGGATCCATCGCAGCGCTGAAGTCATGGACCCCGGATCGAGTCCGGGGTGACGATGATGGGTGGGTCCGCAACCGGTCGAAACCGGCCGTGACGACCGATCGCCCGCCGATCGCCCAAAAAGAAGATGCCCCGGCTGTGGGGGCCGGGGCATCCAATCAGGCTATCTAAGGGACCAACCGAATATAGCCTGAAACTTGTTCGCTAAACTTAGCGGAGCAGGTTCATCACGCCCTGCGAGCTCTGGTTCGCCTGGGCGAGCATCGCGGTCGATGCCTGCGACAGGATGCCGGCGGCCGCGAGGTTCGTCGATTCGACCGAGAAATCGGCGTCTTCGATACGCGACTTCGATTCCGCCAGATTCGTGACGCTCGACGTCAAATTGTCGACAGCCGAGGTCAGGCGGTTCTGCTGCGCACCCAGGTTGGCGCGTTCAGTGGCGACCGTGTCGATCGCCGTGTCGAGCGTCGCTAGCCCGGCCGATGCACCCGCCGCGGTCGAGAAGTCGAGCGCGTCGACACCGAGAGCGGCGGCCTGAAGGTCGGCGACCGTGATGTTCACGACCTGGCCGGTATCCAGACCCGTCTGGATGTCGAAGCCCGCGGCAACGCTGCCGTTGAGCAGCACATTGTCGTTGAACGAAGTGCGGGTCGCGACGTCGCCGATCTGCGAGATCAGCGCATCGACTTCTTCCTGCACCAGCGTGCGGTCGTCGTCGCTCAGCGTGCCGGTCGAGGCCTGCATCGCCAGGTCACGCATACGGATGAGGATGTCCGAGATGCTACCGGCGGCGCTGTCGGCGGTCTGCGCGAGCGAAATGCCGTCGTTGGCGTTGCGGATCGCCTGGGTCAGGCCGCGGCCGGCAGCTTCCATCCGGGTCGCGATGGCGAGGCCGGCGGCGTCGTCCTTCGCGGCGTTGATGCGCTTGCCGCTCGACAGGCGTTCCATCGCCTGCGACTGCATTTGGCTGGCGACGCGCGAGTTGTTCTGGGCGCGAAGCGCGCTCACATTGGTGTTGATGACAGTCATCTTTGTTCCTTTCCGGCCTCGATGGCCATTCCCGTGATGTGAGGGCTCGAGGAGCGGTCACGAAGCCAGTAACGGCGGGCGGCGACGGCGCTTAAGCCCGGCGCGTCAAAAAAATGCCGAAAGCCGCCCGCCGCCCCAGCGGACTCCATATAAATCACTGATAACATTAGATAGATTTTTTTGGCACGGGCTTTGCATCCTTCTCTGTGCGTGCGGCAGACCGCCGCGCATCAGGACGGATGAAGAAGCAATGAGCACGATTGACCCGAGCCGGCTGCTGCAAATGCGCAGTTCGATCCTCAATCAGAACCAGGCGCTGCAACGCGCCGCCGGCCGGGGCGGCATCGGCGCTGCCGAAGGCACCGAGGCAGCACCCGATTTCGGCGCCGCGATCAACAACGCCCTCCAGCAGGTCAACGCGCAGCAGGCGAAGGCGAGCCAGATCAGCGAAGCCTATGAACGCGGCGACACGCACGACATCGTCAGCGTGATGATCGAGCGCCAGAAAGCTTCGCTCGGCTTCGAAACCACCCTGCAGGTGCGCAACAAGCTGCTGTCCGCGTACCGCGACATCATGAACATGCCGGTGTAATCCATGGCCGAAGCACAAATCCTGACCCCGATCGACGACGGGTCCGCGAACCGCCTCGCCGCCCCCGTCCTGGGCGGCCGTCTCGCACCCTTCACGCAATTCGTCCGCCAGCCGGCGGTGCAACGCGCGCTGCCCGCGATCGCGATGACCTCGGCGATCGGCATCGCCGCGCTTGCCTATTTCACCATGCAGGCCGCGCCGCAGGCGCAGCTGTTCGCCGGGCTCGACGACGCCGACAAGGCGGCGGTCGCCGAGGCCCTGCAGTCACAGGGCATTGCGCACAGCATCGATAGCTCGACCGGTGCGCTGACCGTCGATGCCGACAAGCTCTACCAGGCGCGCATCGCGCTCGCCGGACAGGGCCTGCCCAAGGCGGCGCCAAGCGGCGACAGCCTGATCGCTTCGCTCCCCATGGGGTCGAGCCGCGCGATCGAGGGCGAGGCGTTGCGCTCGGCGCGCGAGGCCGACCTGTCGCGGACGATCGAGACGATCGACGCGGTGAAGAGCGCGCGCGTCCACGTCGCCGCCGCCGAACCGAGCCTGTTCGTTCGCGACGACAAGCCCGCGACCGCATCGGTGATGCTGACGCTGCAGAACGGCCGCTCGCTCAGCGACGGCCAGGTGCAGGCGATCCGCTTTCTCGTCGCCTCGTCGGTCCCCGGGATGAACGCCGAGCAGGTGTCGGTGATCGACCAGCGCGGCGCGCTGTTGTCCGACACCGCGTCGGGCAGCGACATGAAGGCATTCCAGCTGCAATTGCAGGTCGAGGACCGCTTTCGCCGCGCGCTCGACACGTTGCTCGGCCCGATGCTCGGGGCGGGCAATTACACCGTCGAAGTCCACGCCGACGTCGACATGTCCGAAAGCCAGGCAACGCGCGAAAGCTTCCCCGAGAATGACCGCGCGCTGACCAGCGAACAGATCACCCGCTCGACCAGCGGCAGCACCGCTCCCGCCGTCGGCATCCCCGGCGCGCTGTCGAACCAGCCGCCGCAGGCGACGACGGTCACCGCCGAAGGTCCGCAGCCGGCGGCACCGGGCGCCCCGGCGCCGGGCATCGAAAGCAATGAAAACGCCGCCCGCGCCTATGAGGTCGGCCGCGAGATTTCGGTTACGCACTCGCCGCAGGGCAAGCTACGCCGCGTCTCGGTCGCCGTCGCGCTCAACCAGGGCAAGAAGGCGCTGACGCAGGCCGACCTGACCAAGATCGACAGCCTGGTGAAGGGCGCGATCGGTTTCGACGCGGCGCGCGGCGACCTCGTCGCGATCAACCAGCGCCCGTTCGTGGCGGTCGAAGACACGGCGCCCCCCTTCTACGACCAGGGTTGGTTCCTGCCGCTCGTCAAGCAGGTCGGCGCGATCCTCGCCGCGCTGCTCGCCTTCCTGTTCATCGGCCGCCCGATGATCCGCGCGGCGAAGGAACGCGCCGCCAAGCGCGCCGAACAGAATCAGGCGCTGGAGGAATCGCTGCTCGCCGCGACCGACCGCCCCGCGCTCGCCAGCGGTTCGAATCATCGCGAAATCACGCTCGAGATGATCGAACAGGCGCCAAGCTATGAAGCACGCGCCAACCTCGTCCGCGCCTTCGTCCGCCAGGATTCGGCGCGCGCCGCGCTCGTCGTCCGCCACCTGATGCAGGAGGGCGCCCGTGCCTGAAGTCGCCGAACTGGACAATTCGCCCGCCCTGCCGGCGATCGAAGGGTCGGCCGCCGCCGCGATCCTGTTGATGCTGCTCGACGAAAGCGAAGCTGCAACGATTCTGAAACAGCTCGACCCCGATGAGGTGCGACAGCTGGCGAAGGCGATGTTCGACACCGCCAACGCGAGCGAGCAGCAGATCGGACAGGCGCTCGACCGCTTCGTGACGCGCAGCCGCGACGTCAGCGCGCTCGCAATCGGCGCCGACACGCGCATCCGCACCGTGATCAACGAAGCCGTTGGCAACGTCCGCGCCGATAATATCCTCGCCGCCGTCGCGCCGCAGCGCAGCGCCGCGTCGCTCGAAATGCTGCGCTGGATGGACGTCGATGCGATCAGCGGCCTGCTCGCCAGCGAACATCCGCAGGTCGGCGCGCTGATCCTCTCGGTGCTCGTCCCCGACGTCGCCGCGCGCGCGATCGAAACGCTCGACGAACTGTTGCAAGCCGATCTGGTGCTGCGCGCCGCGATGCTGACCTCGGTCCCCGCCGCCGCGATCGAGGATCTCGAATCAGTGCTCGCGAGCGCCAATGTCGATGGCCAGCGCGTCGCCAAGCAGGCGATCGGCGGCCCGAGCGACGTCGCCAAGATCATGAAGAAGATGCCGAAGCAGCTCAGCGAGCGCACGCTCCGCTCGCTCAAGAAGCACGACCGCATCCTCGCCCAGACGATCGAGGAGGAAATGTTCATCTTCGAAAATCTGCGCGACCTCGACAAGAAGAGCCTCAGCGCCGTGCTGCGTTCGGTTGACGCCGCCCAGCTCGCGATCGCGCTCAAGGGCGCCGACGAGGACATGGTCGACATGTGCCTCGCCACAATGTCGCAGCGCGCCGCAGAAACGATCCGCGACGAAATGGCCGAGATGACGATGGTCAAGCGCGCCGACGTCGATGACGCGCAGAAGAGCGTGATGCAGATCGTGCGCCAGATGGCGGCGGCCGGCGAGATCATGATCGCCGGCGGAGGCGACGATTATGTCTGATCCCGCCGTCGAAACAGGCTTCGCACCCGTCCGCCTGGCCGATGCGATGGCGCGCCATGGCGGGTTTCGCCCGCTGTCCTTCGCACCCCCGCCGTCGGCCGCGCCCGAAGAGCCCGAAAACCTCGACCAAATCGACCTCGACGACCCCTTCGCGCTCGGTCTCGCCGAAGGCCAGCGCCTCGCCGAAGCGGCCTTCGTCGCCGAACGTCATCAGCTGCTCGCGCTGCTCGCCGGCGCCGAGGCGCTGCAGGACGAGCCCAGCGAAGAACTTGCACAGCTGATCGCGACGACCGTCGAACGCCTCGTCCGCCAGATCGTCGCCGCCGCGCCGATCGACGCCGAATGGCTGCAAGCGCAGGCCGAGACCGCCGCCGCGCTGGTCGCCGACGCCGACAAGGCGCGCACCTTGTGGGTTCACCCCGACGACGCCGCGCTGCTTGCCGATTGTCCGCTTACCCTCGCGATCGAAAGCGACCCGGCGATGATCCGCGGCACCGTCCGCCTCGAAACCTCGACCGGCTGGATCGAACATGGCCGCGCGGTCTATCTTGAGGAATTGCGCGCCGCGCTCGGCGAAAGCGAAGCCGCATGACGCGCCGCCTCGCCCTCTCGGCGCAGCAGTTGCTCGACCCCGTCGACCTCGCGCACGCCAGCCCGCGCCGCATCGGCACCCTCGTCTCGCACGAGGGCATCATGCTCGAAGTATCGGGCTTCCCGATGCCGCTCGGCAGCAACGTTCGGATCCGGTCGGCAGACAATGATTATGTTTATGGCGAGGTCGTCGGCTTTCGCGGCCACCGCAGCCTCGTCCTCCCCTTCGACACCAACAAGCCGCTCGTCACCGGCGCGCCCGTTGAACCGCATGGCGCGTCGAGCATGGTTGCGGTCGGAAAGACATTGCTCGGCCGCATCATGGACGCGCAGGGCAACCCGCTCGACGGCCGTCCGGCGATCAAGTCGCAGTTCCAGTGGCCGCTCGCGGGGCGGAAGGTCAATCCGCTGCGCCGCGGCCGCGTCACCCGCGCGCTCAACATGGGCGTGCGCGCGATCAACGGCCTGCTCACCGTCGGCGAAGGCCAGCGAGTCGCGATCATCGCCGGGTCGGGCGTCGGCAAGTCGGTGCTGATGGGCCAGATGATCGCGGGCACCGAATGCGACGTCATCGTCGTCGGGCTGATCGGCGAGCGCAGCCGCGAGGTCAGCGATTTCGTCGAAACAAAACTGCCCCCCGAGGTCCGCAAGAAGTCGGTCGTCGTCGCGGTTCCCGCCGACCATCCGCCCTTGCTCCGCCTGCGCGCCGCGATGCGCGCGACCGCGATCGCCGAGGCCTTTCGCGCCGAGGGCAAGAAGGTGCTGCTGCTGATCGACAGCCTGACGCGCGTCGCGCATGCGCAGCGCGAGATCGGCCTGACGCTGGGCGAACCGCCGACGATGAAAGGCTATCCGCCGTCGGTCTTCGCGCTCATCCCCTCGCTCTGCGAACGCGCCGGCATCGACCGCGAAACCGGCGGCTCGATCACCGCGCTCTACACCGTGCTCGCCGACGGCGGCGACATCGACGATCCGGTCGTCGACAGCGCGCGCGCGATCGTCGACGGCCATATCATCCTGTCGCGCGCCCTCGCCGAACAGGGGGTTTATCCCGCGATCGACGTCGCGCGCTCGCTGTCGCGCACGATGGTCGATTCGGTCGACCCCGAACATGCCGCCGCCGCGGCGCGCTTTCGCCAGCTCTGGTCGCTCTATGAAGAGAATCGCGACCTGATGCTGATGGGCGCTTACGTCGCCGGCGCCGACCCGGTGCTCGACATCGCGATCGCCCGTCACGCCGATCAGCTCGCCTATGTTTCGCAGCCCGCGAAAGCGCAGGTCGATTTCGACATTTCCCGCCAAACCCTGATTGAAGGATATTCCGCATGAACGCCCGTACCGCACGCCGCAAACGTATCATCCGCGTGCGCTCCGTCGAACATCAGATGGCGGAGGCCAATCTGGCGCGCGCCAATGGCGAGCTGGCGAACCTCGTCGAGCTGGCGAGGCGGCTCGAAACGCTGCGCGTCGACCTGGCGATGGCGAAGGGCGCGGTCGCCGGCGGCGCGCTCAACACGATCGGCGAGCTCGCGATGCGGCTCGACATCGCGCAGGAAAGCCTGACCGCGCCGCTCAGCAACGCGAGCCAGCGCCGCGACGAAATGGGCGCGCGCGCGCAGAGCGCGATGGCGAAGGAAGAATCGGCGGTGCGCCTTTATGAACGCAGCCGCAAATCGGCACAGGCCGAACAGGAACGCCGCGACGACGCGAACCGCCCGCACCGTCCGCGTGCCGGCATGCGCCTGCGCCTGATCGAAGGCGGCGCGGCATGATGAGCGCGCCCGCCCTTCCCACGCCGCAGGGCGCGATGCCCGCGGGCTTCGCGACCTTCCTCGCCAATATCGGCCAGCTGCCCGAGGGCGGCGGCGAAGGCGGCGGCTTCGACCAGCTGCTCGCCGCAGCGCCGGTCGCGGTGGCCCCCTCCGCCCATGCGGCCGCGACGATCAAGATCGATCCCGCAGCGCCGTCCGAAGCGGTGGCCCCGCAAATCGATACACCGCCGCTCAAGGATGCTGTGAGCGAAACCCCGGTCGTCAAAGCCGAGCCCGCCGAAACCGGCGCCGCGACGCTGGCCGCCAACCTGCTGATCGCGCTGGGCGGCAGCGCCCCCGTTCCGGCGCCCAAGCCCGGCAAACCGGTTCCGGCCGAAACCGAAACCGAAACCGACGCCGCGCCCGGCACGGCGGAAACGGCAGACGCTGTCCCCGCCGCCCCCGCAACCGATCTGGCAGCGGTGGTCGCAGCCGTCATCCCGGCCGCCACGAAGCCCACCAAGCCGGTTGAAGCGCCTCCGGCCCGTGCCGACGCCGAAGCCCCGGAAGCGCTCCTCGCCGCGCGCCCGCGTGATGCCAGGGCGCCGCTGCCGATCCTGAACGGCGCCGAAGCCCCGGTCGCCAAGCCGGGTGAGACCACGCCGTCGATGACGATCCTCTTCACCCAGCCGGCCGCGCAGGGCGCTGCCGCGGTCGCCGAAGCCGCTGCCCCCGTCCAGCTCGCCGAGCGCGTACTCGACATGGATAGCGACGGCGTATGGATCGACCAGCTCGCGCGCGACATCGCGGCGACCAAGTCGGACAGCGGCGACATCAGCTTTCGCCTGATGCCTCGCCACCTCGGCCGCCTCGACGTCGCGATGCACATGGGGGACGAGGGCGTCGCGCTGAAGCTCGACACGCATCATGAAGCGACCGCGACGATCGTTACCGCCGCGCAGGGCCGCCTCGTCGAGGAACTGCGCCAGCAAGGCGTCCGTGTCGCCGGCGCCGAAGTGACCTGCACCCCGGGCGAGACCGGCCGCCAGTCGCAAGGCCACGGTCAGGGCCGCGCCGCCGCGCCCGACCCGGCGCATCTCATCGAAACCGCCACCGAACGCGCCGAACCGCGCGGCGAAGACCGCGCCGCGGACCGCCGCGGCCGCTTCGCCTGATCAGAAAGGGTCCCACCATGGCCAAGGATAATGTCGAAGGCGCCCCCAAGAAAAAGGGCAAGTTCAAGAAGCTGCTGCTGATCGGCGTCGCTGCGGTCGCGCTGATCGGCGCGGGCGCCGGCGCCGGCATCTATTTCGGCGCGCTGTCGGCGCATGAGGCGAAGCCCGAGGATAAATATCCGAAGCTCGTCCTGCGCAGCGAGGACGGCGCCGAACCCGCCGCCGAGGGCGAAGACAAGGAAGCGCCGCCGAAGGTCGGCACCGTGTCGGTCCCGAACGACAAGTTCAAGGTCGACCCGCGAAAGTATGAGATCACCTACTACCCGATCACCGAGAGCTTCACGACCAATCTCGCCGACGGATCGGGGTTCCTCCAGATCGGTATCAGCCTTTCGACCTTTTATGACGGCAAGGTTATCAATAATATCAAACGGCAGGCGGTGCCTATCCGCTCGGTCGTGCTAATGGTGCTCGCCGAACAGGATCCGGTTTTGCTCTCCACATCGCAGGGGAAACAGCGGCTGCAACGTCAGTTGACCGCCGTGATCAACGATGTGCTGCGCGAGAAGGAAGGTTTCGGGGGTATCGACAATGTCTATTTCACGAGTCTGGTGATCCAGTGACCACCAGTCCGAAAACCGTCAAGGCCGTGAAGGCGCCGGCCGCACCCGCGGCCACGCCCGCTGACAGCAAGGAATCCTTGCTGCTGCGCAAGGCTGCGGATGGTTACGCCTTTCCCGCGCTCGAGGGGGTAGCGAACCAGTTCGCACGCAGCTTGCGCGATCTCGTGCGCGCGCTCGGCGCGCCGACGATCCAGGTCGAGCGCGGCGGCGGCGAGCAGATGAGCTTTGCCGACTGGAGAGCGTCGGCCGTCCCGGCGATCTTCTGGCGCTATCACGCGCCGTCGTTCAAGGGGCCGATCCTGGTCGCCGCTCCGCGGACGCTGCTGCTCCAGCTCGTCGACATCTTCTATGGCGGCCGCGGCCAGCTCGCCGCCGAGCGCGAGGAACTGACCGATGCCGAGGATCGCTTCGCGGCGCGCCTCGGTCGCGACATCGGCTTGCAGCTTTCCGCCGCCTGGCGCGGCAAGCTGGCGCTCGAACCCGAACTCGACTGCGTCACGGCCGATCCGGCGAAGCTCGCCGCGGTCCGCGCCGACGACGAATTGTTTGTCCAGCGCTTCACGCTGCGCGGTGCGCCCTTCGACGGGCGCGTCATCCTGTGCGCCTATCCGGTGGCCGCGCTGCGCGGGATCGCCGGGGACGAGCTGCTTCCCGACACGCAGGCGCATGGCGGCGCCGACCCCGCCTGGTCGGGCGCGCTCGACAAGGCGCTGCGCGACGTGCGCATGCCGGTGCGCTCGGTGCTCGCGCGCCCCGAGATCAGTCTCGTCAAGCTGCTCTCGCTCGAGGTCGGCGACATCATCCCGCTTTCCATGCCGCGCCATGTGCCGGTGACCGTCGCCGGGCGCAGCTTTGCATTCGGCAGCATAGGCGAGGCCAATGGCAACGCCGCGATCATGATCGACCATATCGAAAAAGGACCGGACAATGACTGATATCGCCGAAGCCCCGAAGGCCGGGCGCGCCGACCGGCGCGACAAGAGCATCGCCGCCGCGCCCAATTTCGACCTGCTCGCCGGCGTCTCGCTGCGCGTGTCGGTCGAGGTCGGGTCGACGTCGATGACACTCTCCGAACTGCTCGCGCTGGGCGAAGGCAGCGTGATCGAGCTCGACCGCGCCGCGACCGACCTGCTCGACATCTACGCCAACGGCACCCTCATCGCGAAGGGCGAGATCGTCAGCATCGATGGCCGCTATGGCATCCAGGTCGCCGAAGTCGTCGCGCCGGCACGCGGGCTCGAAGGTTTCGAGCGGAGAGCCTGATGCTGGAATATATCCTCCGTCTCCTCATCCTGCTGCCGATCATCGGCGCGATGGCATGGGGTAGCCTGTGGCTGTGGAAGCGCGTCCAGATGGGCGTGCCGCTTGTCGGCGGCGCCGCCAAGACGCGCGCGATCGAGATGGTCGACGTGCTCCCGCTCGGCCCCGGATCGAAGCTCGCGGTGGTCGAATTTGCCGGGCAGCGGGTACTGATCGCGGTGTCGCGCAATGGCATTACGCGGATCGCCGACGACAGCCAGGGCGACTTCCATGCCGACTGATCGCCGTTTCTGGCTGCGCGCCGCGGCGCTCGCGGGCGGCGCCACGCTGCTCTGCGCCGCGCCTGCGGCCTATGCGCAGGCGGCCGATGGCCTCAGCCGCGCGGTGAGCGAGATCGGCGGCGACGGCCGGCCCTTGAGCCTCTCGCTCCAGATTCTCGTCCTGATGAGCCTGCTGACGGTGCTGCCGTCGCTGCTGCTGATGATGACCAGTTTCACGCGTATCATCATCGTGCTGTCGATCCTGCGCCACGCGCTCGGGCTGCAACAGACACCGCCGAACCAGGTGCTCGTTGGTTTGAGCCTGTTCCTTTCGCTGTTCGTGATGCAGCCGGTGATCAGCGAAGTGAACCGCGTCGCGATCGAACCTTATGGCCAAGAACAGATCGACATCGGCGAAGCGGTATCGCGCTCGGGCACCGCGCTCCACGGCTTCATGATGAAACAGACGCGCAAGACCGACCTGATGATGTTCGCCAAGATCGCCAAGGCGCCGAGCTATGCGAGCCCGAAGGACGTGCCCTTCTCGATCCTGCTGCCCGCCTTTGTCACCAGCGAACTCAAGACCGCGTTCCAGATCGGCTTCCTGATCTTCCTGCCCTTCCTCGTCATTGACCTGATCGTCGCGTCGGCGCTGATGTCGCTGGGTATGATGATGCTGTCGCCAACGATCATATCGATGCCCTTCAAATTGCTGCTCTTCGTGCTCGTCGACGGCTGGGCGCTGACGATGGGATCGCTCGCCTCCTCGTTCGTGAGTTAGGGCCCCGACGATGGAGACCGACTATTTCATCGGGGTGGCGCAGCAGTCGCTGTGGATCCTCGCCCTCGCCTCGGCGCCGCTGCTGTTGCCGGTGCTCGTCATCGGCGTGCTGCTCGGCATGGTGCAGGCGGCGACGTCGATCAACGAACAGACGCTGACCTTCGTGCCCAAGCTGATCGTCGCAGCGATCTGCCTCGCGATCTTCGGCGGCAGCATCCTCGTGCTGCTCACCGATTTCACTCGCGAACTGTTCGCGCAGATCCCGGCGCTCGTCCGGTAGGGCGATAGGGCGATAGTGAACCCCGCCGACATCCCGAATATCGAGGCGATGCTCCAGCTGTGGATGCTGGGAATGATCCGCCCCGGCGCCGCGTTCATCGCCGCGCCGGTATTCGGCGCGTCGAGCGTCCCGGTGCAACTGCGGCTGGTGATCGCGCTCGCGGTCGGGGTGCCCGCGGTGGCGGCGTCGGGCATGACGCTGCCGGCCGAAGGCATCGTGTCGGTCCCCGGCTTCTTCTTCATCATTGGCGAGGTGGTGATCGGGCTCGCGATCGGCTTTGTCCTCCAGATGGGGCTCGCCGCCGCCTTGCTCGCGGGCGAAGTGATCAGCAACGCGATGGGCCTCGGCTTCGCGTCGATGGTCGATCCCTTGAGCGGCGCGTCGAGTTCGGCGATCGGCCAGTTCCTCTCGATGATGGCCACCGCGCTGTTTCTTGCCGCCGACGGTCACCTCGTGCTGATCGACATCGTCGTCGACAGCTATAGCGCGCTGCCCCCCGGCAACGCCTTTCCTTCCTGGGACGCGATCGGCGGCCTCATCCGTTTCGGCAGCCTGATGTTCGCGGCCGGGCTGACGATCGCGATGCCCGTGGGATTCGTGCTGATCCTCGTCCAGATCATCATGGGTGTCATCGGCCGCTCGGCGCCGGCGCTCAACCTGTTCGCGGTGGGCATCCCTGCGACCTTGCTGGCGGGGATCGTGCTGCTCGGCGTCGCGACCCCTGCGATGGCAGAGGCGGTCGCGCGCATCCTTTCCGACGCGCTCGACGCCGCGCGCATGATGGCCGGGATCTGAACCGTGGCCGAAGGCAGCGACAAGGACCAGAAAACCGAACAGCCGACGGCGAAGAAGCTCGCCGATTCGGCGCGCGAAGGCGATGTGCTGATGTCGCGCGAGCTGGCGACCGCGCTGATGATGCTGGCCGCCGCGGGATGGATGGTCGCCGCGGGCGGCTGGTTCGTCCAGTCGGCGGGCGACCTCGTCCGCCGCGGGCTGACGCTGACCGCCGCCGACGTCGCCGATTTCGCACCCGCCGAGGCGCTGATGCGCAACGGGGTCGAAATCCTGCTTCCGCTCGCGAGCCTGTTCGCGCTGGCGATCGGCGCCGCGATCGCGGGGCCCGCGATGCTCGGTTCGATGGGCTGGCGCGGCAAGGCGCTCCACTTCAAGGGCAACCGGATCAACCCGCTGAGCGGGCTCAAGCGCATGTTCGGGATGCAGGGCGCGACCGAGCTCGGCAAGGCGATCGCCAAGGTGCTGCTGCTCGGCACGATCGGTTACTGGCTGGTCGCCAGCAGCCTGCCCGCGATCATGACGATGGCGCGGGTCGACCTGATCGCCGCGATCGGCCTCGCCGGAAAGGCGATCGGCCATGCGATGCTGACGCTCGCCGGCGGGCTCGTCGTCATCGCGCTCATCGACGTGCCGGTGCAATGGTTCCAGCGCAATAAAAGACTGATGATGAGCAAGCAGGAGATCAAGGAGGAGATGCGCCAGTCCGACGGCGCGCCCGAACTCAAGCAGGCGCAGCGCCAGCGCGCGCACGAGATTCTGAGCGGGTCGGCGCGCAAGGCGGTGTCCGAGGCGTCGGTCGTCCTCACCAATCCGACCCATTTCTCGGTCGCGCTGCGCTATCGCCCCGGTACCGATGCCGCGCCCGTCGTCGTCGCGCGCGGGCGCGGCGACGTCGCGCTGTCGATCCGCGAGTTGGCGCGCACCGCCAATGTCCCGATGCTCGAATATCCGCAGCTCACCCGAGCCATCTACTTCACCGCGCGCGCCGGCCGCGTGATCCCCGAAGAATTGTTCATCGCGGTCGCCACCGTGCTTGCCTTCGTCTTCCAGCTCGAGCGCGCCGCCGCCGACGGGCTCGCCCAGCCAGCGGTCGATATTCCGCCCTCGCACCGTTTCGATCCCGAAGGGCGCCGTCAGGCTTAATCTTCCGCGCGCGCCGCCGTTAAGCAGTGCGAAGGATATTTCGCCATGGTCAGCTCAATCGCCAACAGCCTCGGTTTCGGCTCCGGCCTCGACGTCAAACAGCTCGTCACCGACCTCGCGAACGCGTCGCGCGAGCCCAAGATCGCGCGCATGGCCGAGCTGACCCAGACGAACCAGACGCGGATCAGCGCGCTGTCGCAAGCCCGCGCCGATCTCGACGGGTTCGCCGATTCACTGAGCCAGATGGTCGCCGACGGAACGCTGCGCAGCACGCCGACCGTGTCCGACGAAAGCGTGCTCGGCGCCACCAGCCGCGCCGGCCTGTCGGCCGACAGCTTCGCCGCGACCGTCGTCGTAAACCAGCTCGCGCGCGCGCAGACCAATTATTCGGGGGTCGTCGCGGACAAGGCCGCCGCGATCGGCACCGGCACAATGACGCTGTCCGTCGGCGGCGTCGATACGACGATCACCATCGACGCCGCGAACAACAGCCTCGACGGGCTGGCCAATGCGATCAACGCCAGCGGCGCGGGCGTCACCGCCTCGATCATCGCCGACGAAGGCGGGCACCGCCTGATCCTGAAAGGCCCGACGGGCGAAGCCGGCGCCTTCACCCTCGCCGCCGACGCGGGCGCGGATCCCGGCCTCTCCGCCTTTGCGACCGGAGGCGGAATGACCGAGGGGCAAAGCGCCGCCAACGCCGAATTCACGATCGACGGCGTCGCCTTCAGCCGCGCCACCAATATCGTCGACGACGTCGTTCCGGGCATGTCGCTCACGCTCAAGAAAGCGGCGCCCGGCCAGCCGGTCGATATCGGCGCGAGCCGGCCGCTCGACATGATCAAGCAGACCGTCGGCGATTTCGTCGCGGTCTATAACCAGCTCAAGAAAAGCCTCGTCTCCGCCTCTAACCTGTCGGGTCCGACCAGCTCGCTCCGCGAACTCGAGCGCGAGCTTTCGGGCCTTCTTCACAAGGTGGTTTCAAGCCACGGGAGCATCAACAAGCTGTCCGATATCGGCATCACGTCGACGAAGGAAGGCCTGCTGGCGGTCGATAGCACCAAGCTCGACAAGGCGCTCGAAACCGACGCGGGTGCGGTCGAGGCGCTGTTCAACCCGCGCCGCGACGCGACTCACACGGAACAGAGCGACCCCGGCATCGCCTTCGCGCTCGACGCGATCCGCGACAAGGCGGTGGGCGCCAACGGCGCGATCGACCGCGTCTCGCAGTCGCTGACCGCGAAACAGGAAAGCCTCGCCGATGAGCTCGAGAAGATCGAGGAGCGCGAGGACGCCTATAAGGCGCGGCTCGAGAAGCAATATGGCGCGCTCGAAGCCAAGCTTGCGGCGTTCAAGGCGACGCAAAGCTATCTGGAACAACAGATTGAGCTCTGGACGAACCAGGGCAATAATTAGGGACCGCCGCCGTGACCGCTACCGCCTCGACCGTCCGGGCGACCGGGCTTTATCGCCGATTGCAGAATGAAAGCCGCGCCGCCGCCGCCGACCCCGTCGAGCTGGTGACGATGCTTTATGACGAGCTCGAAACCGCTGTCGGCGTCCTCGCCGCCATGGTGCGGCAGGGGCAGCGCATTTCGGCCACTGAACCCGCGCACCGCGCACGCGCGATCCTGATCGGTCTCGACGTCAATCTCGACCGCGACAAGGGCGGCGACGTCGCGACGGCGCTATCGCGCGTCTATCGCAGCATGCGCCGCAAGCTCGACGATGCCGTCGCGGCAAACAGCGCCGAAGGACTTTCCGAACTGCTCGAAGGTATCCTCACGATCAGCGCCGCCTGGCGGCAGCTCCGCTGACGCCCGCCGCGATGATCGCCGAATGACAAACGGCCCGCCCTTCGCAGGAAGGAGCGGGCCGATGCCGTTTATCAAGCGAGCCCGCTGGGTACCCGGCCGCCCGAGGTGGGGACGGACGGCCGGGTGGTGCGGGAGCGGACCAGAGCCCCCTTTTTCAGCGGGTGCTGAAACTTGTATCGCAAGCGCTGTCAGGCAGCCTGCTGGTGGACGCCATATTTGCGCATCTTTTCGATCAGCGTCGTGCGCTTCAGCGTCAAAAGGCGCGCGGCTTCCGAAATGATGCCGTCGGCAAGGTCGAGCGCGACGTGGATCTGTTCGAGTTCGATGGTTTCGATCTCGCGCTTCAGGTCGATCGGACGGCCCGGAGCCGGCGTCTTGGCCTGCGGGGCGGCCACGGCGAAAGGCGCTGCGGCAAAATCGTCCGCGCTGGCCTGCACCGCGGCAACGCTGCCAGGGACAGCGTACCGCGGCGCAAGCGCTGCGGTGGGGTTCAAAAGCATCGCGACATCGTCGGCACCGAGCGTCTCGCCGCCATGGAGAACGCTGGCGCGTTCGACGAAATTCCGGAGTTCGCGCACATTGCCCGGCCACCCGTGCTGCATGAGCAGCGCCATCGCGGCGTCGTCATATCGGCATTTGGCATCGGCCGGCATCCGGCGCTGAAAGTGGCGGACGAGCGCCGGGATATCCTCGACGCGGCTGGCCAGGCTGGGGACCTGGAGCACAACCACGCCGAGCCGGAAGAACAGGTCTTCGCGGAATTTGCCATCGGCGATCGCGGCGCCGAGATCCTGGTGGGTAGCCGAAATGACGCGGACATCGACAGCCTTTACCTCGCTGCTGCCGACGCGGACGATCGTTCGGTCTTCGAGCACGCGGAGCAGTTTCACCTGCATGTCGAAACGCATGTCGCCGATTTCGTCGAGGAAGAGCGTACCGCCCTCGCTCGCTTCGAAATGGCCGATGCGGCGGGCATGGGCGCCGGTGAAGCTGCCCTTTTCATGCCCGAACAATTCGGATTCGATAAGTTCGCCGGGGATCGCGCCGCAATTGATCGCCGAAAAGGCCTTGCCCGCACGGGCGCCTTCGTCGTGGATCGCGCGGGCGACCAGTTCCTTGCCCGAGCCCGACGGGCCGCAAAGCATCACCGACGCATTCGAGCGCGCCACGCGCCGGATCATCTCGCGCAGCCGGCAAACCGCCGGGCTCGACCCGATGATCAGCGCTTCGAGCGCTGCATTGTTATTAAGCCCCAGTGTCATTTTGGTCTCCACCGCACCGCCCGCTCGGTGCCCCCTTCGATGGACTCAGGAATTGACGAAACTGGTAAACAAAAGCTTATCGCGCCTTCGCTAAGTCCTTCAAAATTAAGTGATATTGCCAGATTGGAAGTATCTGTGGCGCAAATGCGTTAACTACCTCCGATATGTTGCCAAACTGGCACTAATTATCGAACCCGCGCCAACCGAGGGTGATCGAGATGCGGCGATTGCGCGGATCGAATCGGTCGGAGGGGACATAGGGCTCGCGATCGGCGACTCCCTCGATTCGCGCGAAACGCTCCGACGCGATGCCGCGGAATTCCATATAATGGCGCGTCACTTCGGCGCGATCGACCGATAGTCGCCAATTGTTCGTCCCCGCCTTCGCCGACCATGGCGCGGCATCGGTGTGCCCGCGGACCATGACCTGGTTGGGCACCTCGGCGATCGTCGCCGCGACCTCCGCGAACAGTTTGGCGCCGGCGGGCGTGAGCTGGCTGGTGCCGATCGCGAACATCGAGACATCGGCGTCGTCGACGATGTCGATCCGCAACCCTTCCATCGTTTCGGTGAAGCGCAGGTTCCGCGCAAGGCGTCTGAGTTCGGCCCGACTCTGGATCCGGTCTTTCAGCGACTGGGCGAGCAGGTTGAATTTCTTCGATTCGGCTTCGCGCTCGCGGCCCGACGCCTCGCGCGGCCCGCCGACCGCGTCGCGCGGGATCGTCATCGCGCGCGTGCCGGTTTGCGCCGCGCCATGCGGATAGCGGTCGACCGACACCAGCGAGTCGCCCCCGAACAGGCCGGTCGATCCCGCGGTATCGGTTTGCGTCTGCACGATCGTCGGCGCGAAATAGTCGGCGAGCGCCTTGCGCTGCTTCTCGTTCGTCGCGCCGAGCAGCCACATGAGCAGGAAGAAGGCCATCATCGCGGTGACGAAGTCGGCATAGGCGACCTTCCACGCGCCGCCGTGATGGCCGCCATGCGCTTGCTGGATCACCTTCTTGACGATGACCGGCCGCGGCGGGGTGTTCGGACGCGCCGCCATCAGCGACCCCGCATTCCATCAAATACCTCGGCGAAGCTCGGCTGGTTATGATGGTCGACGCCCGAGCGCGCCGCCTCGATCACCAGCGGCTGCGGGTGGCCGTGGAGCGAGGCGATGATCAGTTGCTTTACCGTGTGATAGATGGCGCCGTCGCTTTCGATCACCGTCTTGGCGCGCGTCGCGAACGGGCCGACGAGGCCATATGCGAGCAGAACGCCGAGGAAGGTTCCGACCAACGCCGAGCCGATCATCGCGCCGAGGATTTCGGGCGGCTTGTCGATCGAGCCCATCGTCTTCACGACGCCGAGCACTGCGGCGACGATACCAAGCGCCGGGAGCGCGTCGGCGAGGCTCTGCAAGCCTTCGGCGGGTTTGAGGCTATGGTGGTGGTGGCTTTTCAGCGCATTGTCCATCACCTCCTCGACCGCGTGCGGGTCGAGCGTCCCCGAGGACACCACCACCAGGCGCAGCGTGTCGCAGATCAAGTGGACGAGCGTGTCGTCCTTCAAGAGCTTGGGATATTGCTGGAAGATCGTCGAATTCTTTGGATCCTCGATATGCGGTTCAACCGCGACCGGACCCTCGGTACGCATCATCTTCATCAGCGACGAGACGAGCAGGATGCAGTCGAGATAATCCTGCTTCTTGTACTGCGGCCCCTTGAACACCTTGCCGAGCCCGCCGGCCAGCGCCTTCAGATCGGCGCCCGAATTGCCGATGATCAGCGAGCCGAGCGCCGCGCCGCCGATGATCAGCATTTCGTGCGGCAGCGCGTGCATGACGGGGCCAAGATTGCCGCCGGTCAGCGCGAAGCCCCCGAAAACCAGCAGGATCAAGACGACGATGCCGACAACGGGAAACATGTGTGCGCAACTCCATTGGGGATCCGGCTGTCGAGGCCGGCCCCCGCGAACTCAGGGACGTCTTGATGTTTAACGGCAGCGGCGCCGCAAGATTGAGGGCCGTCAGGTCAAAATATCGAACAAGGTCTGCCGGTTGATCTTGGCGAAGGCCGCCTGCGCGGCCTGCAACGTCAGGTCTTGGGCGTGAAGCTGGGCGATCGCCTCTTCGAGGTTGGTATCCTCGACCACCGAGCGTTCGTCCTTGAGCGTGATCCCGCGCGACGCGAGGCTGTCGCCGATGCGTTCGAGGCGGCCGCCCGACAGGCCGATCTTGGCATGTTCGTCGGCGACGTGGCTGATCGCGGTCGCGAGCGCGTCGAGCGACGCGTTCATCGCCGTCTTGTCATTCGCCGCGACCGCCGCGGCGGCGTCGCGGATGCCCGTCGACAGGCTGTTGCCGCCGACGACGAAAACATCGGCCGCCGACGGGACGGGCGCGAAGGTGACGTCCGAATCGAAGCGCATCACGCGCGCGGGGCCGGTGGCGAATACCGGCTCGCCGTTCGAATCGCGGGTTGCCGCGAGCGCGTCGAGCTCATCGGCGATCGTCCCGAGTTCGGCGGCGATGGTGGCGCGGTCGGCAGGGTTCGCCGTATCGCTCGCGGCGGCGAGCGTCAGTTCGCGCGCGCGCGACATCAGGTCGCTCACCGATTTCATCACCCCGTCGGCTTGCGACACGAGCGCCGAGGCCGAATTGACGTTGGCCGACCAGGCGGTCATGCTCGCCTGTGTCGTGCCGATCGTCGCGATGCGCCGCGCCGCGACCGGGTCGTCGGACATGCGCAGCAGCTTCTTGCCGCCCGAGATCTGGATCTGCGTCCGCTCGAGCGCGTCGGCGAGCTTCTGTTGGCGCGCGATTTCGCGCGTCATGCGGTTGCCCACGGCATTGATCATGGTTTCGACCTTCCCTTAGAGCGAGCTCAGGAGCGTTTGCATCGTTTCGCGCGCGACCTGGATCGTGCGCGCGGCCGCCGAATAGGCCTGCTGGAAACGCAGCAATTCGGCCGCCTCGGTGTCGAGATCGACCTGGCTGACCCCGTCGCGCGCGGCGGCCGACGCGTCGGCGCGCGTCGCCGCAGCGGCATCCTGCGCGCGCGCCGACGCGACCGTCTGCGCCTGCGTCGCCATATGGCCCGACCAGCGCGCCTCGGGATCGTCCGCCCCGCGCATCGTGCCGAACGCCAGCATATTGCCGTTGCTGCCCGACGCGTCGGCGACGGCCACCTGATCGGGGGTCAGTGCAGCGGCGGTGAGCGTCGCCGCGCTGGTGCCCGTGAAGAGCGGCTGGCCCGGATTGCCGTCGGCATCGGTGCCCGCCTGGTGCGCGGCGTTGAGCTGGGCCGCGAAATCGGTCGCCATCGTATCGAGCGCGGTGCGCTGGTCGGCGACGTGATTGGCGCCCTCCGCCAGCCCCGCGAGCGAGCCGGTCGAGATCGCGAGCGCCCCCCCCCCGACGCTGTACGACAACCGCCCGTCCGGCGCGGCGGTCACCGAAATCGGGTTCACCACGCCGCCGCCGACGAGCAGGTCGCCCGATCCCGCGGCGCGGAGCGTCACCGCGCCATTATTGTCGAAACTCGCGCTGACGCCCGCCTGCGACGACAATTTGTCGAGCAGCCGGTCGCGCTCGTCGAGCAGGCTCGCCTCGTTCGTCGAGCCGGGGCGCGCCTTGCGCAACCCGATATTGATCTGTTCGAGCGCATCGAGGTTCGCGTTGAACGTATCGACCTCGCTCGCGGCGGCGCCCTCGATCCCCTCGCCCATCTTGTCGAGCTGGTCCGCGGCGGTGCGAAAGCCCGATGCGATATCGTCGACCGACTGCAGGAACTGCGCGCGCAGCGTCCGGTTCGAGGGGTCCGAGGTGAGCTGGTCGGCGGTCGTATAGAGGTTGGTGAGGCCGGTCTTGATGCCGTTCGTCTCGTCGCTCAATGCCGCTTCGACCTTGTCGAGCCAGCTGAGCTTCGTCGCCGCGCGCCCCGAATCGCCCGAGGTGATGCGCGAATCCTCGATCAGCCACGCGTCGACCGAACGGTCGAGGCCGCGGATATCGACGCCCCCCGGGTTGGTGTTGCCGCGATAGAAGATCGAATTGCCGCCGCCGACGGCTTCCATCATCTCAAGCCGGCGCCGCGCGTAACCGGGCGTCTGGGCATTGGCGATATTGTCGCCGATCGTCGAAAGCGCGCGTGAATAGGCCTTGAGCCCGCTATAGCCGATGCCGAGCAGGTCGCTCATTGCACGCCTCCCCCGGAACCGCCGGCCGCCGCGCCGCCGGCGAGGCCGCGGAACTGGCGTTCGACCATGTCGGCGATGCCGAACTGGCGCATCGCGGCGAGGCTGTCGGCGGTGCGCGCGTCGGCCATTTCGCGGAAATTGTCGGTCGCGCTCGATCCGAGGATATCGTCGCCGAGCTTCGCCTGGCGCATCGACGCCATCAGCTGGCGCAGGATCACGGCCTCGAACGCCTCGGCCGCCTTGCGCAGCCCGCCGTCGCCGCCCGCCGCAGCCGCAGGGGTCGGCGTCGCCGAAACGGAAGAAATGGGGCTCGTCATATGATCACCAGTTCCGCAGTGAGCGCGCCGGCCTGGCTCAGCGCCTCGAGGATGGCGACGAGGTCGCCGGGAGGAACGCCCAGCCGGTTGATCGAATCGACCAGC
Organism: Sphingopyxis sp. JAI108; assembly: GCF_013410105.1. Lineage (GTDB taxonomy): Bacteria > Pseudomonadota > Alphaproteobacteria > Sphingomonadales > Sphingomonadaceae > Sphingopyxis > Sphingopyxis chilensis. The sequence continues at coordinate 187,365 of NZ_JACCCJ010000002.1, read as the reverse complement.
TCGGAAAGCGAGGCATTGGGTTGCATCAGGAAGGCCGGGCGATAGTCTTCGGACACCTCGATTTCGCTCGACGGTTCGATCGCGGTCTGACCGCGGCTGAACGGCGCCGGCTGGACGACCATCGGCGCTTCCTTGATCGAGACGGTGAGCTTGCCGTGGCTGACCGCTGCGGTGCCGACGCGGACCGCGCCGTTGATCACTACCGTGCCCGTGCGCGCGTTGACGATCACCTTCGCCGGCGGCTCCGAGCGCGTGACGCCCAGATTCTCGATCTGCGACATCAGCCGCATCCGGTCGTCCCCGTTTCCGCCGGCGCGGATCGCGATGCTGGCGCCGTCGATCATCGACGCGGTGCCGGGGATCGCGGCGTTGATCGCGTCGGTGACGCGCTTGGCATTGGTCGCGTCGAACTGATGCAGGTTGAAGGTGAGGTAGCTCGCCGAGGCGAAGCCGGTGTCGACTGCGCGTTCGACCGTCGCACCGCCCGCGATGCGCCCGCTCGACGGCACATTGACCGTCAGCTTCGACCCGTCGGCGGCATCGACGCCGAGCCCGCCGATCACCAGATTGCCCTGCACCATCGCGTAAATCTGTCCATCGGCGCCATAGAGCGGCGCGAGCACGAGCGTGCCGCCGCGCAGGCTTTTCGCCTTGCCGATCGCCGACACGGTGACGTCGAGGCGCTGGCCGGGCTTGGCGAAGGGCGGCAGCTCGGCGGTGATCATCACGGCCGCAGCGTTTTTGAGCGCCGGGTTCACGCCCGGGGGCAAGGTCAGGCCGAAGCGCGATACCGCGCCGCGCATGCCCAGCGTCGAATAATCGAGGCTGTCGTCGCCCGTGCCCGCGAGCCCGACGACCAGGCCATAGCCCGTCAGCTGGTTCGCACGCAGGCCCTGGAACTGGCCCATATCCTTGATGCGCTCGGCGTGCGCGGGCGCCGCGAAGGCGAGGCTCGCGAACAGAAGCGCAAGAAAGGTGAACAGGGTCGGACGCTGGGTCACTTCAAATTCCTCGGTTAGAAGGGGCTGATGATCGAGAAGAAGCGCTGCAGCCAGCCTTGCCGGCTGGCGCGGGCGATCTCGCCCTTGCCGACGTAGCGGATGTTCGCATTGGCGACGCGCGTCGACAGGATGCGGTTGTCGGGGCTGATGTCGATCGCGCGCACGATCCCCGAAATCTGGACGCGCTCGTCGCCGCGATTGAGCGTCAGGAATTTCTCGCCCTTCACGAGCATCGTGCCGTTGGGATAGACGGCGGCGACAGTCACGCTGACCTCGCCCGACAGCGCGTTCGACTGCGACGCCTCACCCTTGCCCTTGAACTGCTGGCCGCCCCCCATCGCGATATCGCTGGGGTTGAAAAGCGACAGCGGACCGGTGGTCGGCGGGCTGAGGCCGATATCGCCGTCGCGCTGCGTACCCGCGGCGTTGCTCTTTGTCGCGGCGGTGCGCTCGACGAGCTGGATCGTGATGATGTCGCCGATGGCGCCCGCGCGCCCGCCCGAGGTGAGCGGCACATAGGCGCCTTGAAAGATCGAGCCGTTCGCGGGCGGCGGCGGCGGGGGCAGCGGCATCGACACCGCAAAGGCGTCGGGCGGCAGCTTGTCCTTCGCCTGCGCCCCCATGGGCGCAAGCGCGAGGGCCAGCAGCGCCAGCCTAGAGAGTCTGCGACGCATTTTTCATCATCTCGTCGGTGGCCGAAATCATCTTCGAATTGACCTCATAAGCGCGCTGCGTCTCGATCATGTCGACGAGTTCCTCGACCACATTGACATTCGATCCCTCGAGCATGCCGCCGCGCAAGGATCCGCGACCTTCCTCGCCCGCACCGCCGACGAGCGGGGCGCCCGAGGCCTGCGTCTCGACGAGCATGTTGCCGCCGATCGCCTGCAGCCCCGCCGGGTTGGCAAAGCGCGCGATCTCCATCCGGCCGAGCTCGAGCGCGGTGCCGTCGGCGGCGGTCGCCGACACGGTGCCGTCGAGTCCGATCGTCACATTGCTCGCGTCTTCGGGGATCTGGATCGCGGGGGTCAGCGGCTTCCCGTCCGAGGTCACGATCGTCCCGTCGGGCGAGCGGCCGAAATTGCCGGCGCGGGTATAGCCGATACGCCCGTCGGGCATTTCGACCTGGAAATAGCCGGCGCCGTCGATCGCGACGTCGAGGCCGTTGCCCGTCGTCTGGAAGCTGCCCTGCGTATCGATGCGCGCGGTGCCGTTCAAGGCGACGCCGGTGCCGAGGTTGAGCCCTGTCGCATAGCGGTTTTCGGCGGTCGATTGCGCGCCCGCCTGCGTCATCATCTGATAACTCAGCGTCTCGAAGCTCGCGCGGTCGCGCTTGAAACCCGTCGTGTTGACGTTGGCGAGGTTGTTGGCGATCACCTGCATCCGGAAGCCCTGGGCATCCAGACCGGTCCGCGCGACGTGCAAGGCACCGATACTCATTTCAAATTCTCCTTAACGGGGGAGCTGCATCAGATTGGCGGTCGCGCTGTCCATGTCGCGCACGTCGCCGATCATCTTCAATTGCGTGTCCCAGCTGCGGCTCGCCTCGATCATCTCGACGAGCGCGCTGGTGGCGGTGACGTTCGATCCTTCGATCGAGCGGGTGAGGAGGCGCGCTTCGGGATCGTCGGGCAGGATGCCGCCGCCCTTCACGCGGAACAGGCCGTCGAGCCCCTTGGCGATCTCCGACCCCGCCGGCGTCGCGAGCCGCAGCCGGTCGACTTCCTGCGGATTCTCGGCGTCGCCTCCCTGCGGCACGATCCACACACGACCTTCCTGGTCGATGGTGATCGCGTCGGCGGGCGGGATCGTCACCGGGCCCTGCGTGCCCTGGACGGGATTGCCGTCCCCGGTGGTCAAGAGCCCGCTCGGCGCGACCTGCAGGTCGCCGCGCCGCGTATAAGCTTCTTCGCCATCCTTCGCCTGCACGACCAGCAAAGCGTCGCCCTGCATCGCGATGTCGAGGTCGCGGCCCGTCTGGGTGACGGTGCCGGCGCGCATGTCGGCGCCGAGCACTTCTTCCGACGACATCGCGCGCGCGTCGAGCCCGCTGCCGTCGAGCCACAACGACTGGGCATTGGCCATATCGGCGCGGAAGCCGGGCGTCTGCGCGTTCGCCAGATTGTTGGCGATCGCCGTCTGCCGGGACATGCTGCCCCGCATCGCGGTAAGGCTGGTATAGATGAGGCGGTCCATCTGGATACTCCCGGCAGGCGGCGGTCAGGGCTGCGTCAGCGCATGCCGATGATCGTCTGGGTCAGCTGCGACGCGCCCTCGATCGCTTTGGCATTGGCCTGGAAATTGCGTTGCGCCGACATCAGCATCACCAGTTCCTCGGTGATATCGACGTTCGACCGTTCGAGCGCCCCCGAACGAACCGCGCCCATCGAGCCGCTGGTCGGACCGTCGATCGTCGGCGCGCCGCTTTCGCCCGTCGACTGCCAGTGCGCGTCGCCGGTCGGGCGCAGGCCCGACATCGTCGGGAAGGTTGCCATCGCGACCTTGCCGAGCATCTGGTCCTCGCCATTGGCGAAGGTCGCCGTGACGAGGCCGTCGAGGCCGATCGACACATTGACCAGCGACGAGGTCGGATCGGACGGCGCGCCCGTGGGCAGTTGCAGGTCATAGGCGCCGGCGAGCGTGTTGTTGGTGACGTTGCCGTTGGCGTCAACGGGCAGGAGCTGGAGCTTTGCGCCCGTCGTGTCGATGACATAGCCATCGGGCGTCGGTTCGAACGAACCGTTGCGCGTATAGGTGATCGCCTCGGTCGGGGGATTGCCCTTCACGATGAACATGCCCTCGCCGACGATCGCCATGTCGAGCGTCTTTTCGCTCGCTTCGTACGATCCCTGCGTGAACTGCTGGGTGATGCCATTGAGGCGCGTGCCCTGGCCCGCGATCGTCTTCGTCGACTGCGTCGGCGACGAAGCGAAAATGTCGCCGAACTGCGCCTTGCTGCGCTTGAAGCCGACCGAGCCCGCGTTGGCGATATTGTTCGAGATGACCGACATGTCGGTTTGCGAGGCCTTGAGGCCCGAAAGCGAGGTAAAGAATGACATGGACTTATCCTTCCTGGGTGGTGGGGGTCGAGGGCGTTGCGGCCTTGATGTCCTGAAGCAGCTGCGTCTGCGCGGCGAGCTGCTCCGAAATCTGCGCGAGCACCGTGTTGGTTTCGCTGATCCCCGCGAGGCTCGAGAATTGCGCCATCTGCGCGACCATCTCGGTGTTATCGACGGGGTTGAAAGGATCCTGCTGCGACAGCTGCGCGGTCATCAGGCGAAGGAAATCGCTCTGGTCCATCTGCTGACTGCTGCCTTTCGGCTGGATCACCGGATTGTTGTTCGTGATGCTGTAGACGCCCATCTTACTGTCCCATCCTGAGGGTTTCGTTGATCAGGCCCTTCGCGGTTTCGAGGACCTGGACATTGTTCTGATACTGGCGCGCGGTCTCGACCATCTCGACGAGCTCGGCGGCGCTATCGACCGCGGCTTCCCAGACGTTGCCGTCGGCGTCGGCGAGCGGGTTCGACGGATCGTGGCGCTTCGAAGGCGCCATTTTCGAGGTCGTGACCTGGTCGATCTGCACCGTCGCGCGGCCATGGTCGTCCATCACAGTGCGAAAGACGGGCTTCAGCGAGCGGAAGGCGCCCGCTTCGCTGCCCGCGACCGTCCCCGCGTTGGCGAGGTTCGAGGCGGTGGTGTTCAGCCGGACGAGCTGCGCCGACATGGCGCGACCGCTGATGTCGAAGACGGAGAAATTGCCGTTCATCGTCATTCGCCCTTCAGCGCGCGCGACAGCGTGTTGATGCGGCCGCTGAGGAAAGCGAGGCTCGAACGATAGGCGAGCGCGTTTTCGGCATAGGCGGTCTGCTCGGTCGCCATCTCGACGGTATTGCCGTCAAGCGACGCCTGGACGGGCACCCGGTACGACTCCGCGCTTTCGGTCGAGGCACCTTGCTGCGCGAGGTCCAGCGCCTTGGCGAAGTCGAGATCGCGCGCCTTGTAACCCGGCGTCGCGGCATTCGCGATGTTCGACGCGAGCATCATCATGCGCTGGCTGCGAAGCTGGAGTGCCGTCGCATGCAGGCCAAAGAGTTTCTCGGATGCCATCATCACATTCCTTCCATTTCCGCCATCCGGCGGCGGGCCTTCCAATCCCGCCATCCAGCGGCAGGCCTTCGGTTGCCGCCCTCCGGCGTCGGAGCCGTTCGCCGGGGTCCGGCCGGCTGGCACGGACGCGCGGAAAAACACCAAGGCATAATGCAATGGCCGTGCCAAACATGATTTTTCTCATTATTTCAGCTATTTATATAAGATCATGCAAACGACGCCGAGCGGCTCGTCAAAAATCTGACGACGCGCGGTCGCGTCCGGCGGAACCGCGCGTCAAACCGTGACTGGCACGCTTCCTGCACAATATCGGGCGAGCCTATCGGATCGAAGGAGATCGACCTTGTCCCGCAAAATTCTCGCCGGCCTCGCCGCCTGCGCCACCGTCGTCCCGCATATCGCCGGGGCCCAGCAGGCAACCGAGGACTGGCAATCGATCGATGCGCTGACCGCAACGATCGCCAGCGCCCTGGGTCGCACCGCGACCCCGATCGACCGCCGCATCAAGCTTGCGCGCTGTCCCGAACAGGCGTCGATCACCGCCATCGACGCGCGCACGCTCGCGGTGCGCTGCGCCCCGCTCGGCTGGCGCCTGCGCGTCCCGATGACGGGCCCCGCCGGCGCGGCCCCCGCGGCGGCAAACTATGCCCGTCCCGCGGCAAGCGCCCCGGTGATCCGCCGCGGCGACAATGTTCGCGTGACGATCGACACCGACAGCTATTCGATCAGCTATGCCGCGATCGCCGCCGAGGACGGGCGCGTCGGCGAAACGATCGCGCTCAAGGGCAACGACACCCGGTCGTCGCTCAGCGCCACCGTCACAGGCCCCGGACGCGCGGTGCTGCAAGACTGATTTTCGCCTGCTTACCCATCCACCGGGCCCGGGCTGTCGGCTTTCCGACGGCGCCGGGCCTTTCTTTTGTTTTTTGTGATCGGCGGCCTTAATCGCCGCGGATCGCGTCCGTTAAAGCCTTCGTGAACCGCGCCGTCACTTTTCTGACGGCACCGGATGGAGGCTTTTATGTCGGGTGACAGCAAGATCGGACCCGTTGGCGGCGTCGGCCGCACCGGCCCGTTGCGGCGGGTCGCCAGCGACAATGTCGCGGCGCGCGCGCCCGCGCAGCTCCAGCCGGCGCAGGAGAATCTACCGACCGCAAAGCTGACGCGCCTCGCTAACAGCCTGGCCGACCAGTCGCCGCCTGTCGATGTCGCACGCGTCGCCTCGCTGCGCACGGCGATCGCGAATGGCAGCTATGGCGTCCACCCGGCGATCATCGCGAGCGCCATGCTCGATTTCCACGGCCGCGGGACCGACTGATGCTGGCGCAGATGGACGAGGTTCAGTCGCGGCTCAACACGCTCGTCGGCGCGCTCGACGGCCACGACGCCGGCGCGATCATCGCGGCGACCGAGGAACTCGCCACTGCGGTAATCCTGTTTCGCGGCGCGGCGATCCCCGCGGGCAGCGAACATCGCGCGCGCGCGCTGATCGGGCAGACGCTGAACCAGCTTGAGGCCGCGGCGGTGCGCGTCAATATCTTGAAGAACTGGACGCGTCAGAGGATTGACAAGAATCACGAAATCCGCGGCACGCGACCGCGGGGTGCGGCTTTAAGCTACTGATAACCAGATAATTTTCCTAGACTTTCGAGAAATGGCACGATGATTGCTTTTGGTCTGCTGAACAAGCGGAACCAGAGCCATGAACGCAATCAACAATCCCCTAGGCGCCGGCCGCATCGCCGCACCCGTGCTCGATGCGGTGCAGAACGCGTCGGCGCGGTCGGGAATCGATTTCGACTATCTGTTCGACGTCGCCCGCGTCGAGAGCGGCTATAATCCGGCCGCGCAGGCCCAGACCTCATCGGCGCGCGGCCTTTATCAGTTCACCAGACAGACCTGGCTTGCAACGCTCGACCGCCACGGCGCGAACCATGGCCTAGCGTGGGCTGCCGATGCGATCGGCCGCGACGCGTCGGGCCGGCTGACCGTCGCCGACCCCGCGCTCCGCCAGCAGATTTTCGATCTGCGCGACGATCCGACGGCGTCTTCGAACATGGCGGCCGCGCTGACCGGTGACAATCGCACCTATCTCGAAAGCCGGATCGGCCGCGCCGCCGAGCCGGTCGATCTCTATCTCGCGCATTTCCTCGGGAGCGGCGGTGCCGCCAAATTCCTGACGGCGCTCGCAGCCAACCCCGACCAGCCCGGCGCATCGATGATGCCCGAGGCCGCCGCCGCCAATCGTTCGGTCTTTTACGCCGCCGACGGCAGCATGCGCAGCCTTGGCGAGATCCGCGAACGCTTTCGCGTGAAGCTCGAAGAGGGCGGCAAGGTCGAAAATATGAAACCCTTCCCCCCCTCGGGCTGGCACGCGCAGGCGAGCAGTTCGAGCGGGCTCGCGGGCGCCGGCGGAGGCCGTCCGCCGCTCCAGATGATGGATATCCAGCCCATGCCCAAGACGCTCTCGATGGGCTTTGCCGCCGATGCCTACCGGCGGCTCGCCTCGCTTTCGGGAGGCGCCGCATGACCGCGGACTTCAACCTCCGCAACGTCGCGCGTTTCGCCAGCATCTCGGCACTGCCGGCGGGGATGCTGATCCTCGTCGGGCTGATGGTGATCCCGGTCTCGCCGCTGATTCTCGACATCAGCTTCGTCGCGAACATCATGATCAGCCTCCTGATCCTGATGGTCGCGCTGCAGGCCTCGAAACCGCTCGATTTCTCGGCCTTCCCGACCGTGTTGCTCCTCGCGACGCTGTTCCGGCTCGCGCTCAACGTCGCCTCGACACGCGTCGTGCTCGTCCACGGCCACGAGGGCACCTCAGCGGCAGGCCATGTCATCGAGGCGTTCGGCCAGGTCCTGATCGGCGGCGACTATGTCGTCGGCCTGTTCGTCTTTTTCGTGCTGATGATCATCAATCTGATCGTGATCACCAAGGGCGCGGGCCGCGTGTCCGAAGTGTCCGCGCGCTTCACCCTCGACGCGCTTCCCGGCAAGCAGATGGCGATCGACGCCGACCTCAACGCCGGGCTGCTCACCCCTGAAGAGGCCAAGGCGCGCCGCGTCGAGGTCGGCACCGAAGCCGATTTCTACGGCTCGATGGACGGTGCATCGAAATTCGTGAAGGGCGACGCAGTCGCGGGGCTGCTCATCCTGTTCGTCAATATCATCGGCGGGCTGATTCTCGGCATCTTCAGCCACGGGCTCAGCCTGTCCGAAGCCGGCAGCACCTATATCACGCTCGCGATCGGCGACGCGCTCGTCGCGCAGATCCCGGCGCTGCTGCTATCGATCGCCGCCGCCGCGATCGTCACCCGCGTCGCCTCGCCCTTCGACCTCAGCGGCCAGATCGGCAGCCAATTCTCCTCGCCCGTGATCTGGATGGCGGTCGGCGGCATCCTCCTCATCCTCGGCCTCGTCCCCGCGATGCCGCAGCTCTTGATCCTGCCCGCGTCCGCGCTTGCCTTCGCGATCGGCTGGCAGCTCCGCCGCGCCGAGGCGGCGGTCGCCGACCTGCCCGAGCCCGTAGCCCCCGCGCCCGACCCGTCGCATATCGAATGGTCCGATGTCAGCGACGCGAGCGCGTGCCAGCTCGAGATCGGCTATGCGCTCGTCACCCTCGTCGACGAACGCAAGGGGTCGCCGCTGATGACGCGCATCACCGGCATCCGCCGCCAGTTGTCGAAGGAACTCGGCTTCGTCGTTCCGCCCGTGAAGGTCAGCGACGACCTTTCGCTCCCCGGCAACGTCTATCGCATCTCGGTCGCCGGGGTGATCGTCGGCGAGGATGAGGTCTTTCCCAACGAAATGCTCGCGCTCGATTCGGGCGACCTCGTCACCAAGGTCGTCGGCCGCCCGTGCAAGGATCCGACCTTCGGCCTCGACGCGCTGTGGATTCCGAAGGCGATGCAGAATGACGCGATCGCGGCGGGCTATACCGTCGTCGATCCCGCCACCGTCGTCGCGACGCACCTCAACAACAGCATCGTCGGTTCGGCCGCCGAGCTGTTCGGCATCGACGACGCGCAGGCGCTGATCGACAATCTCAAGACCCGTTATCCGCAGCTGGCCCAGAATCTGAGCCCCCAGGGCTATGCGCTGCCGCGCGTCGCGAGCCTCTGCAAATCGTTGCTCGTCGAGCGCGTGCCGCTGCGCGATTTCCGCAAGATCGCCGAAGCGATGGTCGCGCTGGCGGCGCAGCAGTTCGGCGAGATCGACCTTGTCGAAGCGGTGCGCCAGCGCATCGGCGCGCTGATCGTCCAGACGATCGTGCCGAGCCGGATGCCGCTGCCCGTCGTCACCTTCAGCCCCGAGATCGAGATGCTGCTCAATCAGGCGGTTCGCGCCAATCCCGCCGCCGAATGGCCGTTCGAACACGGCCTGGCGATGACGATCATCGAACAGGTCGGTCAGGCGGCCGAACCGCTGCTGCTCCAGACGCGCAGCTTCGCGCTCGTCGCCTCGCCGATCTGCCGCTCCGCCCTCTCGCGCCTCGTGCGCGCCACTTTCCCCGACGTCGCCGTCATCTCCTATCTCGAGATTCCGGCGACCAAGCAGACCGAAATTGTCGCGACGATCGGCGCCGAAGTGCCGCGCCTCGCGGCCGGGCCGGGGGCCCATATGGAGGACCAACCGCATGAGAATTGAGCCCGCCGAGCAGTTTGCCGCGAGCGGCGGCCGCGCGCCGCGAGCGCGCGGCTATGGCGAGAGCGCCGAGGCGCTGGTCGAGGAATATGCGCCGCTGGCGCGCAAGATCGCCTGGCAGGTCTTTTCGCGCGTGTCGCGGACGAGCGAGCTCGACGACCTGATCCAGACCGGGTTGATCGCGCTGATCGAAGCAAGCCGCCATTATGAGGAGCGCGGATTCGCCTTTGCGACCTATGCCACGACGCGCATCCGCGGCGCGATGATCGACCAGCTGCGCCGCGAAGCCGACGTCGGCCGTTCGGCGATGGTCGCCGCGAAGCGGATCCAGGCGATGCGCAGCACGCTCGAACAGCAGCTGATGCGCGCGCCGACCACGGCCGAGATGGCGGTCGCCTTCGACATGTCGGCGGAGGATTATTTCGCGCTCGAACGCAATGCGACGCACGGCCGCTCGACCTCGCTCGACGAGCTGACCGATATCGGCGCCTTCCTTGCGGCTGATGAGGATGCCGGCGCCGACGATCGCTGCGAGCAGGAAGATTTGATGGGCGCGCTGCGCCAGTGCGTCGGCCGCCTGTCCGAGCGCGAGCAGATGGTGCTCCAGCTCTATTTCTTCGAAGAGCTCAACCTGCACGAAATCGGGCTGACGCTCGACGTCAGCGCGGCGCGCATCTGCCAGATCAAGCGCGAGGCGATGGCCAAGGTCGATCGCATGATGAAGGACATGACCGAATAGGCGATTGGCGCAGCTAGGCTGCCAGCTGCAGCATGGCCTGACGGACGCCGCCGACCCTTTCGAAATAGCTGGCCATGCGCTCGGTCCCGTGGTCGCTCAGCCGCACGATCGTGCGGCGGCGATCACGCTCGTCGATCGAGCGATGCACCAGCCCGCGCCGTTCGAGCGATGCGATCATGCGCAGCCCTGACGACAGCGGAACCCCCGCGCCGGTCGCGAGATCGCTGGCGCTGAGCACGCGGCCGTGCGCGCCCGCGAGCATCAGGTCGAGCATCATGTCCCAGACGGGTCCCGATATTTCGGTGTCGCCGAAATGGCTGCGGCGGATGCGCCTGATCTGGATGCTGAGCGACAATTGGTCGAGCAGCCCGGCATCGGACGGAGCGCTGTCGCGCGCCGCCTCGACTCCGCGCACGGCGGCGGGCGGCGATTCCTCGCCGCGGCTCGCGAGCAGTTCGTGGATCTGATCGACCCGCGATTTCAGCTCGGCAATTTCTTCGTTCGAAAACGGCTGCATGTGACGATGCCCCTGGGGAGCCACATTTCAGGCCGTGACGTCATTCCGCCGACTGTAGGATCCCGATGCGTAGATGATCAGCAACAGGATCGGATAGGATATATACACCGAGAGCAGCGAATAGGGCCGCGCCAATATCTCCGAGAACATGAGCTTCTGGATATGCCCGAAAATGGCGATCAGCTGCCATCCGGTGATCCAGTAAGGCCAGAAACTCTGCGTCCGCATGGCGATGAACCAGAAGCTCATCAGAACCAGCACGTCGATGATGAAGATATTGACCTCGATGTTGGTCCAGGTCGGAAAAGGCGTCACGGCCGTCGTGAGGACCGAGGCGATCAATGCCGTATAGGCTGCCCAGCGTTCAAACGGTCCGCCGCGTCGGATCGCGACGGCCACGGTGATGAGCAGAACGGCATAATAGATCGCCACGGACCACATTGTGGCAGTCAACCTTTCTTGCGGATCAACCGGCCTTCGCGAACGTCGGCGCGTCTGCGCCCTGACGGTCGTTGCTGCCTTCGTCGACCAGCTTCGCAGCGGCCGGCTTCACGCCCGCGCCGAACATGCGCGTGCCGAGGCCGACTTCCTTCTGCGTCACCGTCAGCGCCAGATGCGCGTCGGTGAGGAGCTGGCGGACATCGCCGGCGGCGGCCAGCGCCTGTGCGACCTTCGCCATCGCTTCCTGGCCGACGATCGCCGACATGTTCGTCTCGCGGCGCGCGGTGGGCAGCGTCGCGGCGAGCTGGGCGATGCGGATCATCACTTCGTCGATGGCGTCTTCGGCCAGATGCAGCTCGGAAGCGATCTTCTTCGCCGCAGAAACTCGTTGATTCAGCATTATCTTTTTCCTTGAAAAAGAATGCTACCGGTTCCCCCCCGCAGCATTCGTTCGAACATCAGGTCAGAACGCGACCAAGTCCGACAAGGATCGAATAGAGGGCGGAGAAAGCCAAAATCGTCGCGAACGCGATCAGGATTGGCCAGATTATCCTTTCCATCAACCCATGCCGGTTGGCCGGCTGGGACGCGGTAGGAAATGGCGAACCAATATCGAAAATTCGCCGAAACGAACTGCGCCCCGCTTCGGCATCGGCGGGCGGAGCAACGTCGCCTAGGTCGATCAATTGATATGTCAAAGGCTGATAAGGGGTAACATCATCGAAGACACCGTTAACCGCCAGGATTCGCGCTGCCTCTATCCTGTTCGAAACATTAAGCTTTTTCAACACCCGCCGAACCCGTTCATCGACCGTGTGCGGTGAAACGTTCATCAGGCGGGCGATCTGCTTGGAATTTTTGTGCTCGTAAACGTGCCGCAACGTTTCAATCTGCGCGGCGGACAGCAGGCTGAGGTAATTGTCGGGGTCGCCTTGCACGGGGTTGGAATAGAGCATCACGAGTCGAAATCAAGGTCGGTAGCTAGCTAATTTCCTGCCTGACCCACATTCGGCCATCCCCTCTGCGTCCGATTCGCCCCGCTATCGGCTCTCCTTCAGACCGCGATAGCGCTGGATCGACTTTTCGATGTGCCGGCGCGCGGCGCGGCGCGCGGCGACCGGATCGCCCGCCTCGATCGCGACGACGATCGCTTCATGGTCGCGGTTGATCGTGTGCGCGTAGCGCTGATGCCGGACCGGATCGTCGCCCTGCAGATAGAGCCGCCGCGATGGCACGAGCCGGACGCCGAGAAACTGGGTGAACCGCAGGAAATAGGGGTTGCCGGTCGCGCTGGCGATCGCGGCGTGAAAGGCGGCGTCGGCGGCGACCGACGCATCGACGTCGCGGCTTTCCTCCATCGCGTCGAGCGTGCGGCGCAGCGCCGCAAGGTCGGCGTCGGTCCGCCGGCGCGCGGCGAGATCGGCCATCTCGGCCTCGAACCCCATGCGCATTTCGAGGAGCCTCAGCACATCGTCGATTTCGCCGATTTCCTCGGCGGTAACCTGAAAGGCGCGATATTGCGCGCCGTCGGGAACATAGGCGCCCGATCCGCGCCGCGAGACCAGAAGGCCGCGCGCCGCGAGCCGCGAATAGGCCTCGCGCACGACGGTGCGGCTGACGCCGAACGTCTCGGTGATGTCCTTTTCGGTCGGAAAACGCGATCCGACGGGCATTTCGCCCGTCTCGATCTGTTCCTCGAAACGCTGGACCAGATCGTCTGCCAGCGATGCCGCCTTGGTTACCGCCATGGATGCTGCGTTATCATCGCGCCGCGAAGCTGGCTAGGGTCAAGGCCTCGGGCCGGAAATCGGGGCGCTGTGCATCGACATAGCGATTCCAGTCGGCCTCGGTCGCAAAATCGCCACCCTTGTCCCATGCCGCGCCGCTGTAATAGACGAAGGGCCGCCCCGGCTGGACGCGAACGAGGATCAGATAATTGTCGGCGTCCTCGGCGAAACCAGCAAAGGCCGCCGGATCGACGATCACCGCCGCCGCCATCCGCCCCTTGTCGCCGTCGGCGGGCCCCCACCAGCTCATGCGGGCCGCCGCTTCGTCCTTCCTGATGTCACCCAGCTTCGCGCCCCCGATCGGCCGCTTGGAGATGCCGATGCCGACGATCAGCTCGGCATCGCTGCTCGACATGATCGTCGAGTTCAACCGCGTGAAATTCGTGCCCGCGGGCAAGGTGAAGCGTCGCGTCTCGCGCACCGTGCGCTGCGTATCAACGGGCCAGGGTTCGTAATCGACGGCGAAGTCGGCGACGTCCGGTCCCGATCGCAGGATGCGCGGCCGCACATAGTTGCGCGAGGTCCACAGCTTGTTGTCGTGCCAGATGCCAAGCCCGCCAGCGCCGCGCCCCGTGCCGACATTATAGAAATCGACCCCCTCGCCATGGTCGGCATGCTGGTCGCCGGTGCGCAATTGCCGGTCCATATAAGGCCAGCGCACGCGCTTGCCCCACGCGTCGATCCCCGACGACGACGGCGGTTCGGCCGCCTCCAGCGCGCGGCCATAGATGCGAAACGCGATCCGGTCATTTTCCCAGAGCAGGTCGTCGAAACGATAGTCCGCGATCGTGACCGCGGCGCGCGCGCCTTGCTCTTCGACGGTGGCGGGGCGGATCGGCTTATGCTCCTGCGCGCCCGCCGGGGTCGCGAACAGGGCAAGAACAAGAAATAGGTTTCGCATCACCAGCTCCACATTGTGCCGTCCTCAAGCCGATTCACCGGCAGAAAGGCACGGGTATAAGGAAAGGTTCCGGCGAGCGCCTCGTCGATATCGACGCCGAGACCGGGCGCGTCGCCGGGATGAAGCATGCCGTCAGCAAAGCGATAGGCATGCGGGAAGACCGCGTCGGTCTCCGCCGTGTGGCGCATATATTCCTGGATTCCGAAATTGGGAATGGCGAGCCCCAGGTGCAGCGCCGCGGCCATCGTCACCGGCGACAGGTCGGTCGCGCCGTGACAGCCGGTGCGGACCTGGTGCAGGTCGGCGAGCGAAGCGATCTGGCGCATATGGGTGATGCCGCCCGCGTGGAGCACGGTCGCGCGGATATAGTCGATCAGCCGGTTTTCGATCAGCGCCTTGCAGTCCCACACCGACGAGAAGATTTCGCCGACGGCGAGCGGCGTCGTCGTATGCTGGCGGATCAGGCGGAACGCATCCTGATCTTCCGCCGGGGTCGCATCCTCGATCCAGAAGGGGCGGTAAGGCTCCAGATCCTTGCCGAGCCGCGCCGCCTCGATCGGGGTGAGCCGGTGATGGATGTCGTGGAGCAGATGGACGTCCCAGCCGAGCGCCTCGCGCGCCGCAGCGAATAATTCGGGGACGACGCGCATATATTTCGCCGTCGACCAGACATTCTCGGTCGGCAGGTCATTGTCGGCAGGCTCGTAGAAGTAGCGGTCCTTGCTGACGCCATAGGTCGACGCCATCCCCGGCACGCCGCATTGCAGGCGAATCGCCTTATATCCCTGCCGCTGGTAGTCGAGCGCCGCCTCGATCGTATCGGCGATCGTCGCCCCGTTGGCATGGCCATAGACCATGCAGCCCTCGCGCGCCGCGCCGCCGAGCAATTGATAGACCGGCAGCCCCGCGACCTTGCCCTTGATGTCCCACAACGCCATGTCGACCGCCGCGATCGCCGTCATCGTCACCGGGCCGCGCCGCCAATAGGCGCCCTTGTAGAGAAATTGCCAGATATCCTCGATCCGGTGCGCGTCGCGCCCGATCAGGCAGGGGGCGACATGCTCGGACAGATAGTGCGCGACGGCCAGTTCGCGGCCGTTGAGCGTCGCATCGCCAACGCCGGTCGTGCCGTCGTCGCATTCGATCTTCAGCGTCGTGAAATTGCGGCCCGGCGACGTCGATATCACCCGGGCTGACACGATCTTCGGCATTCCATCCCCTCTGGCCAATATGGGCTAGTTGTGTGACAACATTATTGACACTTGCGAGAAAAGGAAAGAGGTATGTCACCGGTGTCAAGGCGAAAAGCCGGGCCGGCTTGAAAGGGAGAGGATATGCCATGTCGCTGAGCCTGTTTTCCATGATGATGACGGCGCCCGCCGCGGTGGCGGCGCCCGCCCAGCCCGCGATGCCGCAGCCCGCCGCGATCCTCGCCGAAACGCGCCGCGTCGCGGACTGGCAGCTCGCGAACCGAACCAACTGGGCGACGATGCCCGCCGCGCGCAAGAGCGTGCAGGAGGTGCGCGACTGGCAGCAGGCAACCTTCTGGGTCGCGCTCACCGAACTTGCGAATCGCGACAGGCGATACGCCAAACCGCTGCTCGATCTCGGCCGCGCCGAGAAATGGCAGATGGGCGACCTTCCCTTCCACGCCGACGACCAGCTGATCGGGCAGGCGTGGCTGTGGGCGGCGCAAAATGGCGCTGGCAGGCAGGCCATCACGCCGATGCGAACCTATTTCGACCATGTGCTCGCCAACCGCCCGACGATCGGGCTCGAATTCATTCCCGTCGCGCCGGGCAAGGGCACATCGACCTGCACCGACCGCTGGTGCTGGTGCGACGCCTTGTTCATGGCGCCCCCGACCATGCTGCGCCTCGCCAAGGCGACGGGTGACAAGCGTTATGCCGATTTCGTGCACGAGGAGTGGAAGGCGACGACCGATTATCTCTTCGACCCGTCGGAGCAGCTCTATTTCCGCGACAGCCGCTTTTTCGACATGCGCGACGCCAAGGGGCGCAAGCTGTTCTGGAGCCGCGGCAATGGCTGGGTGATGGGCGGGCTCGTCCGCGTGCTGCAGGTGCTCGACGAAAAGGACCCCGAGCGCCCCTATTACGAGAAGCTGTTCAAGAACATGGCCACGAAGCTGGTGACGCTGCAAAAGGCCGACGGATACTGGCCCGCCTCGCTGCTTGACGATGATCGCGGCACGCCGCCCGAATCGAGCGGCACCGCCTTCTTCACCTATGCCTTTGCGTGGGGGGTCGACAATGGCTTGCTCGACCGCGCGACTTACGAGCCCGCCGCGGTGCGCGGCTGGGCTGCGCTCGGCCGCGCGGTGCAGCCCGACGGGATGCTCGGCTGGGTTCAGCAGGTCGGCGACCGTCCCGACAGCGTGTCGGCGAAGGAGACGCAATTCTATGGCAGCGGCGCCTATCTGCTCGCCGGGACGGCCATGTACGACTTGGCGAGAAAACGCGGAAGGTCTTGATATCTGGCGGATATACTCCACCGGACCGACCCGCCACGCGAACGATTGACTTCCCCCATCAAAGTTGTAATACATTTCATAAGTTGTATGACATCTAAGATTGACACCGGTATCAACCGGGTCATCGCCGCAGATCAGGGGCGGCAGGAAAAGGAGAGGGAAAATGAAGTCATCATCGGTCTTGCCGACTCGCGCCGCGTTGCTGGCGTCGGCCGCGCTGTTCGCCGCCACGCCCCTGTGGGCACAGGAAGCGCCCGCCGACATCGAAGGCGAGCAGGTTCCGGCGGTCGATGGCGATGACGAAATCCTCGTCACCGGAACGCGCGCGACGCAGCGCAGTTCGATCGAGTTCAAGCGCGCCGCCGACGTCGTCGTCGACGGCCTTGTCAGCGACGAGATCGGCGCCACGCCCGACAATTCGGTCGGCGACACGCTCGAACGCATCGCCGGCGTTTCGGCCGACCGCTTCAAGGGCAATGCCAACGAGCTGTCGGTACGCGGCCTCGGGCCGACGCTCAGCTTCTCGACCTTCAACGGCCGCGAGGTGTCGACGGCGGGACCCGACCGTTCGGTCGCCTTCCAGCAATTCCCGTCGGAGCTGGTGAACGGCGTCCTCGTTTATAAATCACAGCGCGCCGACTTCCTCGAAGGCGGCGTCGGCGGGGTGATCGAACTCCGCTCGATGAAGCCCCTCGACTATGGCAGGCGGCGCATCCAGTTCGAGGTGCGCGGCGATTTCCAGCCGCAGGACAACGATGTCTATCAGCACGACGGGCTCGGCTATCGCGCCAATTTCGCCTATACCGACCAATATGAAACCGGGCTCGGCGACATCGGCGTGTCGATCGGTTACCAGCGGCAGGACACAAGCGCGCCCGAGGATTATTACAACGGCAATTCGACCTTTCAGCTCTGCAACACGTCGGCCGACAATCCCTGGCAGCTGACCGGCAATGCCGCGGCGCAGGCCGCCGCCGGCGCCAATATCAACTGCACCTTCGCCGAGGGACCGCGCACCGCCAATGGCGTCACCGTCGGCGAGACGATCGGCGACACTTATTTCCCGACCTCATCGCGCAGCTTCCGCACCCAAAAGACGTCGGAAGTGCGCGACGGGCTGATCGGCTCGATCCAATGGCGTCCATCGCCCGAATTCGAGGTCGCGATCGACGGCCAATATTCGAAGCGCCGCAGCCGCGAGGACCGCAATGTGCTGGGCATTCCCGAAAGCCTGCGCGGACTCGAGCCGCTGATCATCGGCGACGGCAGCAATGGCTACTCACCCGGCGCGCTGATCAGCTATCGCGGCAATTCGAATATCGAGAACCAGCTCGAAACGCGCCAGCGCAACGAAACCTACAAGGGCGGGGGCCTGGGCCTGATCTGGACGCCCGACCGCTGGACGGTCAGCTTCGACGGCTCCTATTCGGACAGCCACCGCACCGAGACGCAGAAAGCGACGCGCATGCGTTCGAACCGCCGCGTCGGCTATACGCTGACCTATCTGGACGACGATGTCGTGCCGAATGTCGAGTTCGAGGATTTCGACATCACCGACCACGACCTGTTCCTGACCACCGCGCCCAATTCGGTCTATGCGCGCAACCGCTTCGTCACCGACCGCCGCGACCGCATCTGGGCCGGACGGCTCGATATCGAGCGCGAACTCGACGGCTTCATCACCTCGGTCAAGGTCGGCGGCCGCTATTCGGACCATCACCGCACCAACGACAATGCGCGCAACAACGACCTCAACACGCTCGCTGAAATCGACGGCGCTACCCCAGCCGAGCTGATCGCGCAGGCGAACCAGCTATGCCGCGTGCCCTTTACCACCACCAGCTACATACAGGGCATGGGCACCAACGTCACGCGTTGGGCGACCTTCGACAACGACTGCCTGTTCCGCACCTTCACCGGCGGCGACGATGCGCTTCCCTATCCAACCGACGGGCGCGATCCGAGCGACATCGACGTCACCGAGCGCATCTATGCGCTCTACGGCCTCGCCAATTTCGAATCGCAGGCGGGCAGCGTGCCGTTCAGCGGCAATATCGGGCTGCGCTGGGTCAAGACCGAGATCACCTCGATCGGCTATCGCCAGCCCTATGTGATCACGATCGACACCGCCGGCGACAGCTATAGCGTCGACCCCGACCCGAATGGCGAACTCCAGACGAACCGCGCCAAAGGCAGCTATAATTACTTCCTGCCGAGCGCGAATATCGCGTTCGACCTGTTGCAAGAGGTCAAGTTGCGCTTCGCCGCCTATCGCGCGATCGCGCGGTCGGGGATCGAAAGCTTCGGCGCGGGCATCCGGCTCAACCCCTCAGCGGGGACCGGGCTCGACAATATCATCTTCGACGCCACCACCGGCAACCCGAACCTCAAGCCGCTACGCGCGTGGAACCTCGACGCGAGCCTCGAACTTTACGCTTCGCAAGATACGCTGCTCTCGATCGCGGGCTATTATAAATGGGCGAAGGGCACGGTGATCAGCGCCGAGGAGCCGATCCCGACCGATGTCACGATCACGACGATCCGCGACGGCGGCGCGCCGGTAACCGAGACCGTCACCATTTCGCCGGTGGCCCCGACGAACGACAGCGAGACGCGGCACCTCTACGGGATCGAGGCGACCGCGAGCCACGCCTTCACCTGGCTTCCCGACCCGCTCGACGGGCTCGGCATCCAGGGGTCGGTCAACCGCGCCTTCGCCAATTTCGAATATCCCGACACCTCGCCGATCGCCGACTATGTCAACCCGGCGAACCTGATCGGCCTGTCGAAATGGACCGCGAGCGGATCGGTATGGTTCGAGAAATGGGGCCTCTCGCTGCGCGCCAACCTCCGCTACCGCTCGGGCTATTACAAGCCGAACAGCGGCACCAATCGCGAGATTCGCGGCGCCACCTACGTCAATCTTTCGGCGCAGTACAACCTGACCGAGAATGTCCAGGTGAAGCTGCAGGCGCTGAACGTCACCGGCACGAACGACGTCATGTACAAGGGCGGATACGACAGCATCGCCGAGGTGTCGCGCAGCGGCACGCAATATTTCTTCGGCTTCCGGGTCCGCCTGTGACGCCATCGAGTTTAGCCCGACTCCCTTGGGCTATCCTGGCCGCCGCCGCGACTCCGTCCGCGGCGGCGGCTTTTTCCCTGTCCCCGGCGGCGCCCGTCTGCGACGCGAGCGAAGGCTATTCGGCTTCGTTCGACGGTCGCCGCACCTTCGCGTTGCGCCCCGCCGATCTCGAAGCGATCAAGGCGGCGCTGCCGACCAACCCCGCGATCGGCGCCGCATATCGCGACCTGACCGTCCGCGCCGACAAGGCGCTTGCGGCGAAACCCGGGTCGGTGATCGACAAGCGCAGCACCCCCGTGTCGGGCGACCGCCACGACTATGTCAGCCTCGCGCGCTATTGGTGGCCCGATCCCGCGAATCCGAGGGGTCCCTATCGGCGCCGCGACGGCGACACCAACCCGGACATTGAAAGCGACCGCTTCGACCGCGCCGCGCTCGCGCGCATGGTGCGCGACGCCGATACGCTCGCGCTCGCTTATTATTACAGCGGCGAGCGATCATATGCCGACGGCGCCGCGCGCGCCATCCGCGCGTGGTTTCTCGACCCCGCGACGCGCATGAACCCGAACATGAACTTCGCGCAGGCCGTGCCCGGCGTGTCGAACGGCCGCGCCGAAGGCGTGCTCGACGGCGCCGGCTTCATCGCGGCGATCGACGCCGTCGGCCTGATCGCACCCTCGGGCGCGCTGACGCCCGCCGAGACAGAGGCGCTCGAAAGCTGGTTTTCGCGCTACACCGACTGGATGCTGACAAGCCCGAACGGCAGGGCCGAAGGCAAGGCATCCAACAATCACGGTCTCTGGTACGATGCGCAGGTCGCGCGTTTCGCGCTGTTTGCGCGGCGCCCCGATGTCGCGCGCCGGATCGTCGCCGCCTTTCCCGCGAAGCGCCTCGCGCGACAAGTCGATCCATCCGGCGCGCTACCGAAGGAGCTGACCCGGACGCGCAGCTTCCATTATTCGCTCTATGCGCTCTCCGCCGCCTACACAGTCGCCGACAGCGCGGCATGCCTTGGCAGCGACCTTTATCACGTCGAGGAAAAGGGCCGCTCGCTGCGCAAGGCGACCGATTATGTCGCCGCCTTTCGCGGGCGCGCGTCCGACTGGCGCTATCGGGAGCGGGGCTGGCCCGCCGCCATGCTGGACGAACTGCTCGTGCGCGCCGACGACGCGTGGGGTCCGGGCGCCTATCCGCGCGCTGTCGACGGCGACCTGTTGTTGCGCCACCGCATCGCCGTAAAGGACGAACGATGATCGCCCGCCGCACCCTGCTCCTCGCCACGCTTCTCGCCGCGCCTGCGGCATGGGCGCGGCCGGGCGCCGCGACGATCGATGTCCGTGCGATCGAGCGCCGCCGCCTGCTGCCGCAGGCCGAAGCGCTGCTCGCCGCCGAACCGCGCACCGTCGCCGCGGTCCCGGCGCCGCGCAGTCCCGCCGGGCGGCAGGATTATTATTCGGAGGGCGATTATTGGTGGCCCGACCCGGCGAGCCCCGGCGGCCCCTATGTCCGCCGCGACGGCCGCTCGAACCCCGACAAGTTCGACGGCCACCGCGACGCGCTGATCGCGTTCGGGCGTACCGTCCCCGCGCTCGCGGCGCTGTGGAACCTCACCGCCGACGCGCGCTTTGCCGATGCTGCGATGCGCCACCTCCACGCATGGTTCGTCGATCCGAAAACGCGAATGAATCCTAACCTCGACCATGCGCAAGCGATCATCGGCGTCAACAGCGGCCGCGCGATCGGGGTGATCGACACGCTGCAGATCGTCGAGGTCGCGCGCGCCGCGACGCTGTTCGCGCGGCGGAACGCGCCGGGCTATGCCGCGATCCGCACCGACGTCGAGGACTGGTTCGCATCCTATCTGGGCTGGCTCACCACCTCACCCTTCGGCATCGAGGAACGCGACGAGAAGAACAACCACGGCAGCTGCTGGCTGCTGCAGGCGGCGAGCTTCGCCGCGCTGCTCGGCCGCGCCGACATTCTCGCCGACGCCCGAACCCGGCTCAAGACGATCATCGTCCCGACACAGATCGCCCCCGACGGTCGCCAGCCGCTCGAACTCGCGCGCACCAAGCCTTATGCCTATTCGCTCTTCAACCTCGACGTGCTCGCGGCATCGGCGTGGCTGCTCGGCGGCGGCGAACTGATCGGCTGGAAGACCGCCGACGGTCGCTCGATCGCCGGCGCGATCGCATGGATGGCCCCCTATATCGCCGGCAAGGGTAAATGGCCGCGCGCGCCCGATGTCGAATATTGGGACGGCTTCCCGGTGCGCCAGCCGAACCTGCTCTTCGGCGGTCTCGCGCAGCAACGCGGCGACTGGCTGACCCTCTGGCAAAGGCTCGACCCCGATCCCGTTGTCGGCGAGGTCGTGCGCAACTTTCCCGTGCGCCAGCCTTTGCTCTGGCTCTAGTTTCGCCCTTCGATCAGCCCGCGCGCGATCACCTGCGCCTGAATCTCCGCCGCGCCCTCGAAGATATTGAGGATGCGCGCATCGCACAGCACGCGGCTGATTTCATATTCGAGCGCATAGCCGTTGCCGCCGTGGATCTGCAGGCTGGCGTCGGCGTTCGACCAGGCGGCCCGCGCACCGAGCAGCTTCGCCATGCCCGCCTCGATGTCGCAGCGCTTGCCGCTGTCCTTGGCGCGCGCGGCGGCATAGCTCAGCTCGCGCGCCACGACGAAATCGACGAGGCTCATCGCGAGCTTGTCGGCGACGCGCGGGAAATGGACGATCGCCTTGCCGAACTGCTTGCGGGCGAGCGCATAGTCGAGCCCGAGTTCGAGCGCGCGCCGCGCGACGCCGACCGCGCGCGCGGCGGTCTGTATGCGCGCGCCCTCGAAGGTCCGCATCAATTGCTTGAAGCCCTGCCCCTCCTCGCCGCCGAGCAGCGCGTCGGCGGGCGCCGTCATGCCGTCAAACTGCAACGCATATTCGCGCATCCCGCGATAGCCGAGCACTTCGATCTCGCTGCCGCCCATGCCCGCCGCCGGAAAGGGATCAGCGTCGGTCCCGCGCGGTTTCGGGACGAGCAGCATCGAGAGGCCGGCATAGCCCTTCGCGTCGGGGACGGTGCGCGCCAGCAGGGTCATCAGGTCCGAGCGCGCGGCGTGGGTGATCCAGTTTTTCGCGCCGTCGATCACCCAATGATCGTCGGCGCGCCGCGCGCGCGTCTGGAGCGAGCCGAGGTCCGACCCGACGTCGGGTTCGGTGAACACGGCGGTCGGCAACACCTCCCCGCTTGCGATCTTCGGCAGCCATTCCGCCTTTTGCGCGTCGGTGCCGCCCATCGCGATCAGCTCGCCTGCGATCTCCGACCGCGTGCCGAGCGACCCCGCGCCGATCCAGCCGCGCGACAGCTCCTCGGTGACGATGCACATGACGAGCTTACCGAGGCCCAGCCCGCCGAACGCTTCAGGGATGCAGACGCCGAAGGTGCCGAGGTCGGCCATCGCCCGAACGGTGACATCGGGGATCAGCGCGTTGGCGAGGTGCCAGCCATGCGCATGCGGAATGATCGCGGCGTCGGTGAAGCGGCGATATTGATCGCGGATCGCGTCGAGGTCGGCGTCGTGGAGCGTCTCGCTCGGCCAGTGACCCCCGGCGAGCGCAGCGGCGACCTCGGCGCGGGTTGCCGCGTGGTCGGCGTCGAGCAAGTCGGCGCAGGCATTGGCAAGGTTGCACCCGGCGGCGGCAATGCCGAGGTCGGCGGGGCGGAAAATCTCGTTCTGCCCCATCGGCAGCCCGCCGGCGAGCTGTCCGATCCCTTCGGCGAAGGCGAGCGTGGCGATCTTCGCATCGAGCGGGTTCGAGTCCCGGCCGGACTCGCACCAGTCCAGCGTCGCTTCGAGCGCCGCGACCGTCGTCGCGACCCACGCGAAACCGTGCGCCGCGCGCTGCTCGGCGTCGATCGGCCGCGACGCCAGCCGCTCGCCGAGCGCCGTTTGCGCGGCGCCGCGATAGCTCCGCGCGGCGGCGAGGGCCTCCCGCAAATCGGCCATGCTCAGGCGGCGCGCTCGAAGATCGCGGCGATGCCCTGCCCGCCGCCGATGCACATCGTCTCAAGCCCGTAACGGCCGTCGCGGCGCACCAGCTCGCGCGTCAAATTGGCGAGAATACGCCCGCCGGTCGCGCCGATCGGGTGACCGAGCGAGATGCCCGACCCGTTGACGTTCAAAATCTCGTTCCGGCTGTCGTCTTCCGACCAGCCCCAGCCCTTCAACACCGCGAGTACCTGCGGCGCGAAGGCTTCGTTGAGCTCGACGAGGTCGATGTCGCCCCAGCCGAGCCCGCTGCGCGCGAACAGCCGCTCGGCCGCGGGCACCGGGCCGATCCCCATCCGGCTCGGGTCGCAGCCCGCCGCCGCCGCGCTGTGATACCAGGCGATTGGCTCGAGCCCGAGTTCTTCGAGCTTGTCCTCGGCGACGACGAGGCACGCCGCCGCGGCATCGTTTTGCTGGCTCGCGTTGCCCGCCGTCACGACCCCGCCTTCGAGTGGACGCAGCTTGCCGAGCGATTCCATCGTCGCGTCGGCGCGATAGCCCTCATCGTGCGCGAAGATCACCGGATCGCCCTTCTTCTGCGGCACGCTGACCGGCACCAGCTCGTCGTCGAACAGCCCCTTCGCCCACGCCGCCGCCGCGCGCTGGTGGCTCTGCACCGCATAGGCGTCGGCCGCCTCGCGCGTGATGCCATAGTCCTTCGCCAGATTTTCGGCGGTCTCGATCATCCCGGTGATGACGCCGAAGCGTTCGACCGGCTGCGACATCAGCCGGCCGCGCGTCAGCCGGTCGTGGAGCGTGAGGTTGCCCGCGCGAACCCCTTTGCGAATATCGGTCGAATAATGTTCGACGTTCGACATCGACTCGACGCCCCCCGCGGCGACGACGTCGGACATGCCCGTCTGCACCATCATCGCGGCGTTGATCACCGCCTGCAGCCCCGATCCGCAGCGGCGGTCGAGCTGGTAGCCTGGCACCTCGAGCGGCAGGCCCGCGGCGAGCCACGACCAGTGGCCGATGCTCGGCGCCTCGCCATTGCCATAGCCCTGCGAAAAGACGACGTCGTCGACGCGCGCCGGGTCGATCTTCGTCCGCTCGACCAGCGCCTTCAATATCACCGCGCCAAGCTCGCCCGCGGTCATTGACGAAAGCGCGCCCCCGAACTTGCCGACGGCGGTGCGGATCGGGGCGACGATGGCGGCGCGGCGCAGGGTCATTGTTCAATCTCCACTTTTGGCGACGCCGACGATACCGGCATCGATCAGGCGGGCAAGCTCGGCGCTCGAAAGCGACAGGCGGTCCGCCAATATTTCCTCGCTATGCTCGCCGTTGCGCGGCGCGGTGCGCGGCGGCCGGCGCTCCTGCTGCGGCAACGTCGCAAAGGCGCCTGCGGCGGGATAGGCGAAACCGCTGGGGTTGTCGGCGCTCCCGAAGATCGGATTGTCGGCGACGAGCGCCGGGTCCTGCACCGCTTCATACATGGTGCGATAGGGCGAATGGACGATCCCGCCGGCGTCGAAAGCCGCGGCGAGGTCTGCATGGTCGCGCTTCGCGATCGCCGCCTCGAACAGCGGATAGAGCGCATCGCGGTGGTCGAAGCGGAGCCCGTCGTCGGCCGCGAAGGACACGCCGCGCGCCGCCTCGATTCGTGCGACCGCCTCGCCGAGGCCGAGCGCGGCGACGAGGTTCGCCCATTGGCGCGGGGTCACGACGACGATCATCGTTCGCTGTCCGTCGCGCGTCACGAAATCGCGCCCGAACAGCCCGTAAACCGCATTGCCGAGCCGCGGCCGGTTCGCGCCCGAATAGAGCATCTCGGCGACCCCGCCCAAATTGGCGACGGTCCCGATCGCGACGTCGGAAAGCGGAATCCGCACCTCGCCGCCTTCGCCGCTCGCGCTCCGCCGCTGGATCGCCGCGAGCAACGCGAAAGCGGCATAGGCGCCGGTGAGCAAGTCCCACGCGGGCAGCACATGATTGACCGGGTCGGGGCCCGCGCCGGTCAGCATCGGATAACCGACGCTGTTGTTCACCGTATAATCGAGCGCGGGCGAGCCATCGGCCCAGCCCATCACGCGCACGGTGATCAGGTCGGCGCGCCCGTCGGCGAGCTTTTCGTGCGACAGGAAGCCGCCCACCGGGAAATTGGTGATGAACTGCCCCGTCGCGCGCACCAGTTCCTGCAGGATTTCGCGCCCTTCGGGCCGGCCGAGATCAAGCGCGACCGACTTTTTCGCGCGGTTCAGATTTTCCCAATAGAGTGAGTCATTGGCCGCGGTCACCGGCCAGCGCCGGAAATCGGGGCCGCCGCCGATCTGATCGACGCGGATCACCTCGGCGCCCATTTGCGCGCAATAGAGCCCGGCGGTTGGAGAGGCGACGAAGGAGGACGCTTCGATCACCGAGAGGCCGGCCAGCAGGTCGTACATCTGGCGCCTGTCTCCCGCGAAGTCCCGGCGTCTTCCGCCGCAGAATTCTATCTGGCGCACCCGAAGGGATTCGAACCCCTGGCCTCTGCCTTCGGAGGGCAGCGCTCTATCCAGCTGAGCTACGGGTGCTGATAGAGCGCGGCCTCTAGCAAGCCCGCGCCGCGCCAGCAATGGCCTATCGACCGGGGCGCACGGATATGCGAAGCGGGCCCCGCAACGAGGACGGGGAATGTTGGTGAAACCATCCGAACAGAGCTGGCCGATGGCTGCCGACCTTTATGGCGAGATGCAGCTCGAGGCGAACCCGCCCGCGCGGCATCGCTGGCAGGCCTATTTCCCCGGTGTTCTCGTTACCGCGATCGCGGCGCTCGCGGCGGGCTGGCTGGCCGATCATTATGCCGTGCCGATCGTGTTGATGGGGCTGCTGATCGGCCTTGCCCTTTCCTTTCTATCGCAGGACCGGCGCACGCATGCCGGGCTCGACCTGATGTCGCAGACCGCACTCCGCACCGGCATCGTTCTCATCGGCGCGCGGATCACGGCGCAGCAGCTCGCCGACCTTGGCCCCCTGCCCTTCGCTTTGCTGGCGCTGATCATGGTCATGGTCATCCTGATCACGGTCGCGAGCGCGAAGCTGTTCGGGCAAAGCCGCGACGCGGGCCTCCTTGCGGGCGGCGCGACCGCGATCTGCGGCGCCAGCGCAGCGCTCGCGCTCTATTCGCTGATCGGCGACAAACGCGTCGATCAGGCGCGTTTCACCTTAACGCTCGTCGGCATCACCGTCGCGAGTGCGCTCGCAATGACGCTCTATCCGGTGCTCGCCGCGCAATTCGGACTGTCGGATGCGCAGGCGGGGTTCCTGATCGGGGCGTCGATCCACGATGTCGCGCAGGCGATCGGCGGCGGCTTTTCCTATTCGCCTGCCGCCGGCGAGGTCGCAACAATTGTCAAACTGACGCGCGTCACCCTGCTGGCGCCGATGCTGATGCTCGTCGCGCTCTGGCTCGGCCGGAGCGGCGAGGCCGAAAGCAAGACCCGTATTCCGCTGCGCCTGCCCTGGTTCATCCTCGGCTTCCTCATCGTTGCCGCGATCAATTCGCTGGTTGCCGTTCCGAAGCCAGTCGACGATGCGGCTGCTACCGCCGCCTCGGCCTTGCTCCTCCTCGCCATCGTCGCCACCGCGATGAAAGCGCGACTTCATCTGCTGCTCGACCAGGGGTGGCAAAGCTTCGCGCCGATCATCGTGGCGACGCTGACCAGCTTCCTGTTGTCGCTGGCGGCCGCGCTCTGCTTATGACGCCGTGGCGTCACCTCAATAGATTGTAAATTCAGCCTTTTGGTAGCGCCCAGCTCACCGTCAGCTGCGTCGCGCGGCGCGGAATGTCGAGCTTCGCCTCGCTGAAGTTGACCTTTTCATTGGGCGGCAGCATCCGCACCGGCGGCTTGATCGTCCAGCTGTAGACGATGGTCCCCTGCGCATCGCGCAATTCGGCGAGGATCGGCGGCACGCGCTGTTCGCGGTCGGTCGGGTTGATGATCATCCCCGACGCCGCGAAATAGATGGTGCCGTCGGCCAGCTCGCGGTGATCCTGGTTCGGCGGCAACTCGATCACCAGGTCGGGCTCGTCGACCCCGCCCGGCAAGCCCAGCCCCTGCGCCCATCCCGGCAGGCCGAAATAGACAAGCCCCGCCGTCGCGGCGATCATCAGCACGGCGGCGCTCGCGGCAATCGCCGTCCAGCGTTTCGCGGGATTGCGCCGCGGGCGGCGGAACGGCAACGGCGCGTCGGCAGCGGCGGGCGTCGCGCGCGGCGCCGGCTCCGCGGCGGCGGCAAAGGCCGGCGGCGCCGGCGCGGGCTCGGGCTCGGGCTCGGGCGAAGTCTCCGTAACGTCCGGATAACCGGGCGTGGAAACTGGTGCAGGGGCAGGCTCGGCCGCCGGCGTCGGCACCGTCGCGGACGGCGCGATCGGCGCGGCGGGTGCCGCCGCGGGTTCCTGAAACCAGCTATGGCGGCAATTGGCGCAGCGCACCGTGCGCCCCGTCGGTCCGATCGCCGTATCGGGCACGACATAGCGGGTGTGGCAGGACGGGCAGGCAAGGATCATGGCGTCCTCTAAACACGCTGATTCGCGGTGTTGCAAGCGCCGCGTTCCACTCGCACCTTGTCCTTGGTGCATAGCCGTGCGACAGGCAGGCGGATGAGCGGACCAGCGCCCCTGTTCCCAGGCCCCGTGCAGGCACATGGCTGCCCATGCGTGAAGCCATGACGGATCCCGCTCCCGCGCGCCCCGGCGGGGCGATGGTCGAATTCGACGGCGTCGGCCTGCGCTACGGCCCCGATGCCGAGATACTCTCCGACATCAGCTTCAACCTCCAGCCCGGCAGCTTCTATTTCCTCACCGGCGCGTCGGGCGCCGGCAAGACCTCGCTTCTGAAGATGCTCTACCTCGCGCAGCGCCCGAGCCGCGGCATCGTTCGCCTGTTCGGCGAGGATCTCGTCGCGATGCCGCGCCACCGCCTGCCCGGCTTTCGCCGCCGCATCGGCGTCGTCTTCCAGGACTTCCGACTGATCCCGCACTTGAGCGCACGCGACAATATCGCGCTGCCGCTGCGCATCGCGGGGGTCAGCGAAGAGGATCTCGCGGGCCCGGTCGGCGAGATGCTGAGCTGGATCGGGCTCGGCGACCGCGCCGAGGCGCGCCCGGCAACGCTGTCGGGCGGCGAACAGCAGCGCGTCGCGATCGCGCGCGCGGTGATCGCGCGCCCGCAACTGCTCGTCGCCGACGAGCCGACGGGCAACGTCGATCCCGAAATGGCGATGCGTTTGCTGGGACTGTTCGAGGCGCTCAACCGCCTGGGCACCACCGTCGTCGTCGCGACCCACGACATCCACCTGATCAGCCGCATCGAAAATGCGCAGATGATGCGCCTCGAAAAGGGGCGCCTCTCCGACCCCACCGGCGCGCTGCGCTATCCGCCGGCGAACAGAGCCTGATGGGCCGGGCATGATCATCCCGCGCGTCCCCGTCCAGCATCGCCGCCTGCTACCCGATCGCCGCCTGTCGGGGCCGACGCCGTGGGTCGTCGCGATCCTGATGATGCTGACCCTGCTCGCCGCCGCTGCCGGCGTCGGGTTCGCGCGGTCGGCGAATGCGATCGGCGAAGCGATCGCGGGGCGCGTCACCGTCCAGATCGTGACCGCCAACCCGGTGACGCGCGCCGAGCAGGCGGCCGCCCTCCGCCGCGCGGCCGCCGCGCAGCCCTTTGTGCTGTCGGCGCGTTCGGTCGAACGCGAGGAATTGCAGGCGACGCTCGGCCAGTGGTTCGGCAGCGAGGGGAGCGGCCAGGGGGGCGACGACCCGGTGCTGAAATCGCTTCCTCTGCCGGCACTGGTCGATGTGGATTTCGTCGGCGAGGATCGCGCCGGCCATATCGAGGCGCTCGGCGCGCTCGTCGCGCGCGAGGCGCCGGGCGCGCGGATCATCCCGCACGCCGAATGGCTGGGTCCCGTCGCGCGGCTCATCCGCTCGCTCGCGTGGATCGCGGGCGGACTCGTGCTGCTGATGGCGGCGGCGAGCGCCGCGGTGGTGATCATGACGGCGCGCGCCGCGCTCGCCACCCATTTTCCGACGATCGAGATGCTCCACCTGATCGGCGCGACCGATCGCCAGATCACGCGGCTGTTCCAGCGCCGGATCGCGATCGACACCGCTTATGGCATCGCGCTCGGCAGCACGGTCGCCGCGGCGATCCTGCTGCTGATCGGTTGGCAATGGTCGGGGGTCACCGCCGGTCTGGCCGCAACCGCGTCGCTCGGTCCTGCGGGCTGGGCGCTCTTGCTGGCGCTGCCGCTATTGGCTATCGCGCTGGCTGCCCTGACCGCGCGGCAGACCTTGCTCGCGGCGCTCAAGAAGATTTTATGATCAAGCGCCTGATTTCCCTGTTGTTTCTGGCCTGGGTCCTTGGCTTCGCATGGTTTGCGCTGCTGTTGCCGCTGCCCGCCGAAGCGCAAAAGACCGACGCGATCGTCGTGCTGACCGGCGGGCCCGGCCGCATCGACCGCGCGCTCGAACGGCTCGAGGCCGGCGACGCCAAGCGCCTGCTGATCAGCGGCGTCGCGCGCGAGGTGAAGCCGCGCGAGCTCGCCGCCGAATATAAACGTCCCGTCAGCCTGTTCGACTGCTGCATCGCATTGGGGTTCGAGGCCGAGGATACGCGCTCGAACGCGACCGAGGTCGCTACCTGGGCGCAGCGCCGCAAATATAAGAGCATCCGGCTGGTCACGACCGACTGGCACATGCGCCGCGCCGAATATGAAATCGGCCGCGCGGTCGGCGACACGGTGACGATCCTGCCCGACGCGGTACGCAGCCAGCCCAATTTCGCGACGTTGTTCCGCGAATATCATAAATATCTCGCGGGACTGGCGGGCGGCGTTCTGGGTCTCTAAGACCAGCGCCCATGCGCTACGCCGTCGCCCTTGTCCGCTCGATCCTCTTCTGGCTGCTGTTCGTCCTGATGAGCAGCATCAGCTCGATCGGCGCGGTGATCTCGCTGCCGCTCTCGCATCGCGTGACAATCTGGTTCGTGCGCATCTGGGCGCAGTCCCACCGCCTGTTTTGCCGCTTCGTCCTCGGCCAGCGGATCGTCGTAGAGGGCAAGATGCCCGACGCGCCGGTACTTTACGTCTTCAAGCATGAATCGGCGTTCGAGACGATCGAGCAGCCGATGCTGTTCAAACATCCCGCCGTGTTCGCGAAGGAAGAACTGTTCTCGATCCCCGTCTGGGGACAGGCGGCGCGTTTCTACGGACTGATCCCCGTCGACCGCGACGGCGGCGGCAAGGCGATGCGCGCGATGCTCGGCGCGGCGAAGGCGGCGCTCGCGGCGGGGCGGCCCTTGTGTCTCTTTGCCGAAGGCACGCGCGTCCCGCATGGCCAGGCGCCCGAACTGCGCCCCGGCTTTGCCGGCATGTACCGCTTGTTGGGAATCGATGTGATCCCGGTCGCGGTCAACAGCGGCATCGCCTATCCGCCGCGCCGCTGGGTCAAATGGCCCGGCACGATCACCTACAAGGTCGGCGAAACCATCCCCGCCGGCCTGCCACGCGAAGAGGCCGAGGCACGCGTGCGCGCCGCGATCAACGCGCTGAACCCTCCCGAAGCGCTGCTGGAAGGCTGACTCCCCCATCGAGGGGAGAGGTTGGAATTCAGTGCTTGCGCCCGAAATCGGGCGCGGCATCATCCTGGCCCTGTTCGATGATCGACCGCCGGATCGCGCGCGTGCGCGTGAACCAGTCCTCGAGCTTTGCGGCGTCGCCGCGGCGGATCGCCTGCTGGAGCACGGTCAGGTCTTCGTTGAAGCGCTGCAGGGTCGCAAGCACGGCGTCCCTGTTCGACAGGAACACATCGCGCCACATCACCGGATCGCTCGCCGCGATGCGCGTGAAGTCGCGGAAACCGCCCGCCGAATATTTGATTACCTCGCTCTCGGTCACTTCCTCGAGCTCGCTCGCGGTTCCGACGATCGTATAGGCGATCAGGTGCGGCAGATGGCTGGTCACCGCGAGCACCATGTCGTGATGCGCGGCGTCCATCGTCTCGACCCGTGCGCCGAGCGCCTGCCAGAAGGACGTCACCACCGTCACGGCGTCTTCGGACGCGCTTGCATCCGGCGTGACGATGCACCAGCGGCCCTCGAACAGCGTCGCAAAGCCCGCTGCCGGTCCGCTATTCTCGGTCCCCGCGACAGGATGCGCTGGAATGACGACGTGATCGGGTAGCGCCTTTGCCAGCGCGTCGGCCACCCCGGCCTTCGACGAGCCGACGTCCGAAATGATCGCCTCCGCCTTTAGCCCCGGCGCGATCGCCGCAGCCGCGTCGGCCATGCGCCCGACGGGCACGGCGAGGATGACAAGGTCGGCGTCCGCCACCGCGCCGGCCGGGTCGCCGACAATCGCGTCGCAAAAATCGAGTTCGCGCGCGATGTCGCGGACCTCGGCCTTGGCGTCATGGCCGGTGACCGCCACCTGCGGCAGCCGTTCCTTGATCGCGCGCGCAATCGACGAGCCGATCAGGCCCAGTCCGATAATCGCGACGCGTTCTATTCCCATCAGCCGTTCAGCGCGCCGCGGATCGCCGCGGCCAGCCCGCGGGTTTCGTCCTCGGTGCCGATCGTCATACGCAGCGCATTGGGAAGCCCCTGCCCCGGCAGCCAGCGCACGATATAGCCGGCCTCCATCAGACGGTTATAGACCGTCTCGGCGCTCACATCGCCCTCGAACAGCACGAGCAGGAAGTTGCACGCCGACGGCACGACGCGCACGCCATGATTGCCGAGGCTTTCGAGTTCGCCCGCCAGCCAGGCGCGCCATTGGGCATTATGCTCGCGGCTGTGCTTCACGAAATCCTCGTCGCCGAGCGCCGCGACCGCCGCCGCCTGGCCCGCGCGGGTGACGTTGAACGGCAGGCGGATGCGGTGCAGCGCCGAAATCACCTCGGCGGCGGCATAGCCCCAGCCGATGCGCTCGGCGGCAAGCCCGTGGATCTTCGAAAAGGTGCGCGTGATGAACACGTTCGGCTGTGTCTTCGCGAGTTCGAGCCCTCCGTCATCCTCGGCTTCGGACAGATATTCGCTATAGGCCTGGTCGATCACGAACAGCACAGTCTTCGGCAGCCCGGCATAGAGCCGCGCGACTTCCTCGCGCGTTGCGAGCGTGCCGGTCGGATTGTTCGGGTTGGCAAGATAGACGACGCGCGTCTTGTCGGTCACCGCCGCGAGCAGCGCATCGACGTCGGTCGCATAGTCGCGATCATCGGCCTCGACCGGCACCGCGCCGACCCGGCGCGCCGCGATCTCGTAGACCGCAAAGCCGTAGCGAACATAGAGAATCTCGTCGCCGACGCCCGCGTAGGTTCCCGCCGCGAGATGGAGCAGCTCGTCCGACCCGTTGCCGCAGATGATCCGCGCCGGATCGAGCCCGAACTTCGCCGCGATCGTCTCGCGCAATTCGACCGAACCCGGATCGGGATAACGCGACAGCGCGTCGGACGCGCCCTGCGCCGCCGCGAACGCCGCGCGCGCCTTTTCGCCGGTTCCGAGCGGATTTTCGTTCGCACTCAATTTGATCAGCGGACGCCCGTCGGCGCCGGCGGACTTGCCGGGCACATAGGGGGCGATGCCGCTGATCCAGGGCTTGGGGGCGAGAGTGGCGCTGGTGTCGGTCATGCCGCGCCGTTTAACGGCTGGGACGCGCGAGTCCAGCACGTTGACACGCCCCGCGCACCCGCTTAGCCCCGCGCGCACCATGGCGAGCCTTCTCCACCAGATCCAACACCAGAGCGTCACGATCGCGAAGCCGCTGCCGCTCGACAGCGGGCAGGCGTTGCCGTCGGTGACGATCGCCTGGCAAAGCTATGGCGCGCTCGACGCCGACAAGTCGAACGCGGTGCTGATCTGCCACGCGCTCACCGGCGACCAATATGTCGCGAGCGACCATCCGGCGACGGGCAAGCCCGGCTGGTGGGCGCGCATGGTCGGCCCCGGCAAGCCGATCGACACCGACCGCTTCCACGTGATCTGCGCCAATGTGCTCGGCAGCTGCATGGGGACGAGTGGCCCCGCCACCCCCGACGCCGCGACCGGCGCGCCACTCGGCATGGCCTTTCCCGTCATCACCATCACCGACATGGTCCGCGCGCAGGCGATGCTGCTCGACCATCTCGGCATATCGCGGCTTCACGCCGTCGTTGGCGGTTCGATGGGCGGGATGCAGACGCTCGCCTGGGCGACGACTTATCCGGATCGCCTCGCCTCGGCGCTCGTCATCGCCAGCGCGGCGCGCCATTCGGCGCAGAATATAGCATTCCACGAGGTCGGGCGACAGGCAATCATGGCCGACCCCGACTGGCAGGACGGCCAATATTATGGCAGCGCGCGCGCGCCCACCAAGGGCCTCGCGGTCGCGCGCATGGCGGCGCATATCACCTATCTGTCCGAGGAAGGGCTGACCGAGAAATTCGGCCGCCGCCTGCAGGCGCGCGACATCAAGAGCTTCGGCTTCGACGCCGATTTCCAGGTCGAATCCTATCTCCGGCATCAGGGGCTCGCCTTCACCGACCGCTTCGACGCCAACGCCTATCTCTATATCACGCGCGCGATGGATTATTTCGACCTCGCCGACCCGCACGACGGCCGCCTTGCCGGCGCGTTTGCGGCGGCGAAGGACGTGCGCTTCACCCTCGTCAGCTTCGACACCGACTGGCTCTATCCGACGTCCGAATCGCGGCGTGTCGTTCAGGCGCTGCAAAGCGTCGGCGCGGCGGCGAGCTTCGTCGAACTGTCAGCGCCCTTCGGCCACGACAGCTTCCTGCTCGACGTCCCCGCGCTCGACCGGCTCGTTGCGGGCGCGCTCGGATCGGGTTTCTGATGGCGCTGCGTCCCGACCTTGCGATCATTGCCGATGCCGTGCCGGCGACGTCACGCGTCCTCGACGTCGGCTGCGGCGACGGCGAGTTGATGGTTGCGCTGCGCAACAAGGGCGTCGATGCGCGCGGGCTGGAAATCGACCCGGCGAACGTCACCGCGGCGATCGCGCGCGGCCAGTCGGTGGTGCAGGGCGATGCGAACCGCGACCTCGCCGACTATCCCGACGACGCGTTCGACTATGCGATCCTGTCGCAGACGCTGCAGACGACCGAGCGTCCGGACAAGATTGTCGATGAACTGCTGCGCATCGCCCCGCGCGCCTTCGTCAGCTTCCCCAATTTCGCGCATTGGCGCGTCCGGCTAGACCTGCTGTGGGGCGGACGGATGCCGGTGACGCGGCTGCTCCCCGTCGCGTGGTATGAAACGCCCAACATCCACCATGTCACGGTCAGCGATTTTCGTGACTTGCTGCGCGCCAAGGGGATTGCCGTCGAGGCGGCCTGGTATCTGTCGGGCGACAAACCGACCAGCGCCGCCGCCGCAACCTGGCGCGCCGAACATGCGATCTTCTTGATCGCGCGGGGCTGATCCACCAGATTTGCGACCGCTAACGGAAAGCAGCCAACAAATTCTCGTCGCGCCGGACTTGATCCGGGGGTCCATGATTTCAGTGCCGAAGTGGATCGCGGATCAAGTCCGGAAAGACGAAAGAAGGAACCGCCCGCCCAACACGGTAAAAGGCCATCAATCCGGCTTTTTCAGCCCATTCGCCAGAAAGTCATTCGCAATCCGCGCAATTTCGGAAATGTCGCTGTCGGTATCCCACAACCCATAACGCATCCCGAGAAACACGTTCATCCCGCCGATCGCCCAAGCGTGGATCTCGCTGACGTCATCGCGGATTTCACCGCGCGCCGCGCCGCCCTCGAGCCGCTGGCGCACGCGCGCGACGGTCGTTTCATAGTGACGGCGATAGCTTGCGTAATCGACGAACTCGGCCTCGTCGATGATGCGGTAAATCTCCTTATGCTCGCGCACGAAACCGAGATAGGATTCGAGCCCGATGCGTTCGGCGCTGATCTCGTCGGGCGCGGCCTGAACCAGCGGCGTGACATGGTCGCGCAATTGCTCGCTCATATAGCGAACGAGCGCCTGGAAGATTTCCTCCTTCGAATCAAAATAGGTGTAGAAGCTGCCGAGCGCGGTTCCGGCGCGGCGGGTGATCGCGCTGATCGAGGCTTCGTGGAAACCCCGCTCGCCGAATTCGACCGCCGCCGCGTCGAGCAGCTTGCGCAGCGTTCGCCGCCCGCGCTCGGTGCGCGGCGTCTTGTCGCGCGCGTCGCCGGCGCCCGCCCCCATATCGTCTTGGGCCTCTTCGCCCTGCCCCGTGTCGGTTTGCGGCTGATCCATGGCTGCCCTTCCGTCTCCCCCTCCGTCCGGCTCCGCCTGCATCGTGGCATTTCCGCACCACTGGCAAGCAAAAAACGACGAAGCCAACTTCCAAGTTGAAACTTGGTTCACCTTTCATTATTGGAAGCGGCGCGGCTTGGCAAGCACCGGCCCAAGAAAAGCAAACAGGGCGGCGAGGGGTCGCCCATCACATGGGAGAGTTTTCATGCGTCCTTTCGCCCGTCCGCTGCGCCGTGCCATCCTTGCCACCAGCGCGCTTTCGATGATCGCCTTTGCCCCGCCCGCCCTTGCGCAGGAAGAGGGTGTCACCGACGCCGGCGATAACGAGATCATCGTGACGGCACGCCGCCGCGACGAGCGGCTGATCGACGTCCCCGTCGCGATCACCGCTTACTCGGGCGAAGCGCTCGAAAAGGCCGGCGCAATCGACATCACCGACATCGGCGCGACGACGCCCAACACGACACTCGAAGTGTCGCGCGGCTCGAACTCGACGCTGAGCGCCTTCATCCGCGGCGTCGGTCAGCAGGATCCGGTGTCGGGCTTCGAACAGGGCGTCGGCATCTATCTCGACGACGTCTATCTGAACCGGCCGCAGGCAGCGGTGCTCGACATCTACGACGTCGAGCGCATCGAAATCCTGCGCGGGCCGCAGGGCACGCTTTACGGCCGCAACACGATCGGCGGCGCGGTCAAATATGTGACCAAGCCGCTGCCGGAGGAATTCTCGCTCAAGATCAAGGGCACGCTCGGCACCTATGACCAGGCCGACCTCGTCGTCACCGCGAGCGCGCCGATCGGCGACCTCGTGCGCGTCGGCGGCTCGGTCGCGCGCCTGTCGCGCGGCGGTTTCGGCGACAATCTCACCACCGGCACCGAAAATTACAACAAGGACGTCTGGGCCGGCCGCGGCACCGTCGAGCTCGGCGGTTATGACGCCCCCGTGCTGATCCGTATCACCGGCGATTATTCGAAGGACAAGAGCGATCCGCGCGGCGGCCACCGCCTGATCCCCTCGCTCGCCACCGGCGCGCCCGTCCTTGACGACGTCTTCGATTCGCGCGGCGGTCTCAACGACCCGAAACAGGATATCGAGGCCTATGGCCTCGCGATGAACGTCACCGCCGAGCTCAGCGACACCGTGACGCTCCGCTCGATCAGCGCGTGGCGCAAGGACAAGTCGGCCACACCGATCGATTTCGACGCGCTGCCCGCGGTCGACGTCGATGTCCCCGGCTTCTACTTCAACGAGCAGATCAGCCAGGAATTCCAGCTGCTGTACGAAGGCGACCGGCTCAAGGGCCTGCTCGGCTTCTATTATCTCGATGCGACCGCCGATACGCTCTTCGACGTCCGCATCTTCAACACCTTCGCCGGGCTGACCGCCTTTACCGAAGCCGACGTCGATACCACGACCTTTGCCCTGTTCGGCGATGCGACCTTTGACTTCACCGACCGGCTCAGCCTGTCAATCGGCGGCCGCTATACCTGGGACAAGCGGGAGGCCTCGATCCTGCGGCAGAATTATCTCGGCGGCGGGTCGCCGGTATTCGGCGGCGCCGGCGTGCCCTTCGGCGCGCCGGGCACCGATTTCGAGGGTAGCCGCAGCTTTGAAAAATTCACGCCGCGCGCTTCGCTGTCGTTCAAGCCGACGCCCGACCACACGCTCTACGCAAGCTATTCGCAAGGCTTCAAGGGCGGCGGATTCGACCCGCGCGGCGTCGGCGTCAACGCGCCCGCCACAACCCCCGGCATGCCGTCCGATGACGAGGTTGCCGCCTTCCTGAGCTTCCGTCCCGAACAGGTCGACAGCTATGAAATCGGCTATAAAGGCAGCCTGCTCGACGGCGCGCTCAATGTCGCGCTCGCGGGCTTCTACGCCGATTATACCGACGTCCAGATCCCCGGCTCGGTCGCCTGCACGGTGCAAGGCCTGCCGAGCTTCTGCGGCGTCGTGTCCAACGCGGGCAAGGCGACCTTCAAGGGCATCGAGTTCGAAGGCCGCGCGCGGCTGGGCGAGGATATCGCCGCCGTCGGCGACCGGCTGACGCTGTCGACCGCGCTGGGCTATATCGACGCCGAATATAGGGAATATATCACCAATATCGGTGGGGTGCCGACCGATGTCGCCGATTTCCGCGAGGTGCAGAACACACCGAAATGGACCGCCAGCGGAACGCTCGCCTATTCGACCCCCGTCGGCGACGGCGACCTCAGCTTCGCGACGACGCTCTCCTATCGCAGCAAGACCTATCAGTTCGAAATTCCGAACCCCTATATCGACCAGAAGGGCTTTGCGCTGTGGGACGCGAGCATCGTTTACACCGCGCCCGACGACCGCTGGAGCCTGGGGGTGTTCGGCAAGAACATCCTCGACAAGGAGTATAAGACCTCCGGCTATACGTTCATCGTCGTCGACCCGGTCACCGGCGTCCCCGCGCTCGGCGCCAACGGCCTGCCGGTCTCGGCGCTCGGCACCGAGGGCACGCTGACCGCCTTCTACGGCAACCCGCGCCAGGTCTTCGTCACCGGAACGGTCAAATTCTGATCTGAGACAAAGGGGGGGGAGAAGGGGCGTCCGCTGCGGCGCCCCTTTTCTATGCGCCCAGCGGCGGCGCCCCCGTGCGCGCAACCATGCGCTCCCCGTCGATGACGATCGGGCTCGCGACGCCGTCGATCGACGCGCCTTCGGGGCGAAAGCGCATCCCGCGCGCAATCACCTGCGGGTCGGCGAATACCTGCGCGAGGTCGTTGATCGGCCCCGCGGGCACGCCCTCGGCCTCGAGCGCCAGCGCCAGCGGCTGCGCGTCCCATGCGGCGATCTTCGCCGCGAGCAACGGGATCAGCTCGGCGCGGTTCGCGAGCCGCGCGGCATTGTTGACGAAACGCGGATCGTCCGCCCATTCGGGCACCCCCAATATGCCGCAGAGCTTGCGGTATTGGCGGTCATTGCCGACCGCGATCACCAGCTGGCCGTCGGCGGTCGCAAACACCTGATAGGGGACGACATTGACATGCGCGTTGCCCATCCGCTTCGGCGCGACGCCGCTCGCCAGATAATTGGCCGCCTGGTTGGCGAGCACCGCAACCTGCGAATCGAGCAAGGCCATGTCGATATGCGCGCCGCCACCCTTGTCGTCGCCCGTGACGTCACGACGTCGCAGCGCGGCGAGGATCGCGACCGCCGAATACATGCCGGTAAAGATATCTGCATAGGCGATTCCCGCCTTTTGCGGGGCCCCGTCGGGCTCGCCGGTCAGCGACATGAAGCCGCTCATCGCCTGCACGATATAGTCATAGCCGGCGCGATGCGCATAGGGCCCGGTCTGACCGAAGCCGGTGATCGAACAGACGACCAGCCGCGGAAAATCGGCGCGCAGCCGCGCCGGGTCGAGCCCATATTTGGCGAGACCCCCGACCTTGTAATTTTCGATCACGACATCGGCGTCGGCGAGCAGCGCGCGCACCTTCGCCTGCCCATCCGGGCTGGCGATGTCGATCGCGATGCTGCGCTTGCCGCGATTGCAGCTATGATAATAAGCCGCGCCCAGATTGTCGCCTTGAGGGCCCGTCACGAAGGGCGGCCCCCATTCGCGCGTATCGTCGCCCGCACCCGGTCGCTCGACCTTGAACACCTCGGCGCCCAGATCGGCGAGCAATTGCCCGCACCACGGCCCCGCGAGCACCCGCGCCAGTTCGACGACGCGGATGCCTTCCAAGGGCCTAGGCAAAGGCGCTGATGCCTGTAATTGCGCGGCCGAGGATCAGCGCATGGACGTCGTGCGTGCCCTCATAGGTGTTCACCGTTTCGAGGTTCACCGCATGGCGGATCACATGATAGTCGGCCGAAATCCCGTTGCCGCCGTGCATATCGCGCGCGACGCGGGCGATATCGAGCGCCTTGCCGCAATTGTTGCGCTTGAGCAGGCTGATCGCGTCGGGAATGAGCCGGCCTTCATCGATCAACCGGCCGACGCGCAGCGCCGCCTGCGTGCCCAGCGCGATTTCGGTGAGCATGTTGGCGAGCTTCAATTGCACGATCTGGTTTGCCGCGAGCGGACGCCCGAATTGCTTGCGCTCGCCGGTGTAATTGCGCGCCGCCTCATAACAGAATTCGGCCGCGCCCATCGCGCCCCAACCGATGCCGTAACGCGCGCGGTTGAGGCAGCCGAACGGCCCTTTCAGCCCCGACACATGCGGCAACAGCGCGTCCTCGCCAACCTCGACGCCGTCCATCACAATTTCGCCGGTGACCGAGGCGCGCAGGCTCACCTTGCCCTCGATCTTCGGCGCCGACAGCCCCTTCATCCCCTTTTCGAGCACGAATCCGCGGATCGCGCCGTCATGCGCGTCCGATTTCGCCCACACGACGAACACGTCGGCGATCGGCGAATTGGTGATCCACATCTTCGCACCCTTGAGGCGATAGCCGCCTTCGATCTTTTCGGCGCGCGTGCGCATCCCGCCCGGGTCGCTGCCCGCGTCGGGCTCGGTCAGGCCGAAACAGCCGACGAGTTCGCCCGACGTCAGCCCGGGCAGAAATTTGCGCTTCTGCTCCTCGCTGCCATAAGCGTTGATCGGGTGGATCACGAGGCTGCTCTGCACCGAACAGGCCGACCGGTATCCCGAATCGATGCGCTCGACCTCACGCGCGATCAGCCCGTAGCTGACATAATTTAGGCCAGCGCCGCCATATTCGGGATCGATCGTCGCGCCGAGCAGGCCGAGCGCGCCCATTTCCGACATGATCTCGCGGTCGAAACGCTCGTCGAGAAACGCCGAGGTCACACGCGGCAACAACGCATCGGTCGCATAGGAGCGCGCCGTGTCGCGCACCATCCGCTCCTCTTCGCTCAGTTCGGCGTCGAGCTGGAGGGGATCGAGCGGGTCGAGCGCTTCGATGCGCTGCGGATCGGCAAGGGCCATGGGTCAGCTTTCTTCAAGAAGCGACCCATGGGCCCGGGTCGCTAAGGGGTCTCTTCGGCCGTTTTGCGGGCCAATGCGGCAGCCGGGCTGTCGCGCGGCTCCAATATCGCCGCCGTCTCGATCAGGTCAAGCGCGCGCCGCGCCTCATGATAGCGCCGTGCATCCATGAGCCATTCGCTCGCGATGTCCGACCCCGGCATCGCTTCGACCTCGGCGATCGCCTGGTCGGCCTGCCCCGCCGCGAGGTAGCGC
This sequence comes from Sphingopyxis sp. JAI108, assembly GCF_013410105.1. Lineage (GTDB taxonomy): Bacteria > Pseudomonadota > Alphaproteobacteria > Sphingomonadales > Sphingomonadaceae > Sphingopyxis > Sphingopyxis chilensis. Next base: position 146,200 of record NZ_JACCCJ010000002.1, on the reverse strand, counting down.
CGCGCGCGGTCGAGCCGTTCGGACGCGCGCGGCGACTTGGTGCCGGCCGCACGCACGACGAACAATTCGCCCAGTTCGCGACGAAGCCCGGTCCACAGGCTGCCATCTCCTTCGCCGTTCCGCCCGACGAGTTGCGGTGCCATCGCGTCGAGTTCGGTGCGAAGCCGTTCGAGCGTCACCGGGTCGCGCGACGTATCGATGATCGTCTTGACCGCGTTCGGCTGGTCGTCGCCGAAGCGTAGCCGCAGCTGCGCGTCGAGATAGCCGAGCGACAACCCGCGATCGAGCGCGCGGCGCACCGCGAAGGCGACGAGCAGCCCTTCGGCGCGCGAGGCGTTGCCCGACGCCGATTCGGCCTGAAGCGTGATCCGCGACAGTCGCTGTTCGAGCTCGGCGACGCGCGCCGCGAGCGCGTTCGCACCGTCGACCGGCGCCACGACCAGCGGGGCCGCCGCGGCGGCCCCCTTCGCCGTCCCGTCCGTCAGCAACGGGCTGGCAGTGCCGCCCGGTGCCGTGACCGTCTTGGCGGGCGGCGGCACATTGCTGCCGGTCAGCCAGCGGTTCACCGCCCATCCGCCGCCGACGATCCCGATCAGCAGCAGCAGGAAGGCCCCGATGACGAGGGCGCGGAACGATAGCCCCTTCGCCGGGACCGCCCCGTCCGCAGCCGGGGAGGTTTCGAAGCTGTCGATTGCCATGTTTCTCTTTCGAACGACCCTATTTCGTACCCTTGTGCCACAAAGCACGCGCCTGTGCCAATATGGCGACATCGTCGGGCCGTTCCGCTACCGCGACTTCGCGCCACCCCTCCCCCGCCGCCGCCGCTACAGCAGGGCTGATCGCGGCGAGTGACAGGTGTGCGCGCGCCGCGCCGACGAGGCTCGCCAGGCGCGTTGCCGCGCGCGGGGAGTGCGCAAGCAGCACTGCGGGCGCGGCGATCAGTTCGGCCCATCCCGCCGGCGGCGGAACGGGATCGACGGCATAGCAGGGCAATGGCACGATGGCCGCGCCGCGCGCGTCGAATTCCGACCGTTCGCGGCCGCAAAGCCACAGAATCCGGCGGATATTCGCTGACGTCATGGCATCAAGAAGGCGCTGCGCATCCGCCGTTCCGGTCATCGCCACCGTCAAGCCTGCCGCCCCGGCGGCGCGCGCGGTCGCGGTGCCCACCGCATAGGCGGGGAGGGCGGAAAGGCCGGCAATCCCCGCCCCGGCGAGCCGCGGGGCGAAGGCGCTGGTCAGCAGCAGGGCATCGAAATCTCCGGCCGCCGGAGCGCGCCACTCGACCGGACGCGCCGCGAAAAGCGGCGTTGCATGGACATCGAACCCCATCGCCGTTGCACGCTCGACCGTTGCGGCATTTCCCGGTTCGGGCCGAGTGACGATCAGCGGCAATCCGCCCGTCATGGTGCGAACAATGCCCGGACGCCGTCCGGTGCGTCGGCGAGCAGCCGGCGCGCCAGCGCGGCGGGCGCTTCGGGCTGCGTCACGATCACATGCCCGGCGGCATGCTCCGCCCCGTCCTCCGAAAAAATCTCGGCGTCGAGGCGCAGCGCGCCATCCTCCTGCCAGCGGGCATGCGCCGCCACCGGCGAGCGGCAATCGCCGCCCAGTGCGGCGAGGAAGGCGCGCTCGGCGGCCACCGCGCAGTGCGTCGGCGCATGATCGACCGCGCCGATCAGCGCGATCGCCCTGGCATCGTCGGCGCGGCATTCGATCCCGATCGCGCCCTGCGATGCCGCCGGAAGCAGCAACGCCGCGTCCTGCACCGTCCCGACATCGTGCATCCCGAGCCGTTCGAGCCCTGCGGCGGCGAGCAGCGTCGCATCGGCGTCGCCCCCCGCGATCTTCGCGAGCCGCGTCGCGACATTGCCGCGCAGCAGCACGGTTTCGAGGTCGGGGCGGATCCGCTTCACCTGCGCCGCGCGGCGCGGGCTGCTCGTACCCATCCGCGCGCGCCGGGGCAGGTCGGCGATCGTCGCAGCCTCGATCCCCTCGCGTACCACCAGCCGGTCGCGCGGATCGGCGCGGTCGAGCATCGCTCCCAGGAAAAAGCGCGCATCGCGCAGCGTTTCGACGTCCTTCAGCGAATGAACCGCGATATCGATCCTCCCCGCGTCGAGCGCGGCGTCGAGCTCGCGCGTCCACAGCGCCTTGCCCCCGACCTCGGCGAGCGCGCGGTCCTGGATCCGGTCGCCGGTCGCGGTCATCGGCACAATTTCGAGCGCCGCCACATCGATGCCGTGGGTAGCAATCAGCGCCGCCATCGCCATATGCGCTTGGGCCATCGCCAGCGGCGAGGCACGCGTGCCGATGCGAAACGGGTTTTCGGGGGTCGGGAGTTCAATCATCGCCGCGGTGCTAGAGCATTTCCGGAAAAAGTGGGAACCGGTTTTTCGACCGGAAATGCTCAAGACATCACAAGGAGCCGTTTCCAAGGCTCCGCTGCGGCTTGCCCTGTCGATAAAGGGGCGGGTAAAGGAGCGCGCAATAAATGACCCTGATCCTCGGCCTTGAATCGAGCTGCGACGAAACCGCGGCGGCGCTCGTCGACAGCGAGCGGCGCATTTTGGCGCATCGCGTCGCGGGGCAGGAGGCCGAGCACAGCCCCTATGGCGGCGTCGTCCCTGAAATCGCCGCGCGCGCGCATGTCGACCGGCTTGCGCCGATCGTCGAGGGCGTGCTCGCCGACGCCGGCGTATCGCTCGCCGATGTCGACGCGATCGCTGCGACCGCGGGCCCCGGCCTCATCGGCGGGGTCATGGTCGGGCTCGTCACCGGCAAGGCGCTCGCGCACGCGGCGAACAAGCCGCTGATCGCGGTCAACCATCTCGAGGGTCATGCGCTCAGCCCGCGCCTCACCGATGCGACCCTGGCCTTTCCCTATCTGTTGCTGCTCGTCTCGGGCGGCCATTGCCAGCTGCTGCTGGTCAAGGGCGTCGGCGACTATCGCCGCCTCGCCACCACGATCGACGATGCCGCGGGCGAAGCGTTCGACAAGACCGCGAAGCTGCTCGGCCTCGGCTATCCCGGCGGCCCCGCGGTCGAGCGCGTCGCGCAGGATGGCGACGGCCAAGCCGTTCCGCTCCCCCGCCCGCTCGTCGGCAGCGCCGAGCCGCATTTCTCGTTCGCCGGCCTGAAAAGCGCAGTCGCGCGCGCCGCCGCAAGTGGAGAGCACAGCATTCCCGACCTCGCGGCATCCTTTCAGCACGCGGTCGTCGACTGCCTCATCGACCGCAGCCGCATCGCGCTCGCCGCGTGTCCCGATGCGACCGCCTTCGTCGTCGCGGGCGGCGTCGCGGCCAATGGCGCGATCCGCGCCGCGCTCACCGAGCTCGCCGCGCGCTTCGACAAGGCCTTTGTCGCGCCGCCGCTCTGGCTCTGCACCGACAATGGCGCGATGATCGCATGGGCGGGCGCCGAACGCTTTGCCGCGGGGCTGACCGACCCGCTTGACACGCCCGCCCGCCCGCGCTGGCCGCTCGATCCGGCAGCCGAGGCGGTGCGCGGAGCCGGAGTGAAAGCATGACGTCATACAAGCAATTCGGCGTTGTCGGCGGCGGCGCCTGGGGCACCGCGCTGGCGCAGCTTCTGGCCGCCGACGGCGCGCCGGTGCGCCTCTGGGCGCGCGAACCCGACGTCGTCGCCGCGATCAACGCCGAGCATCGCAATCCCGCCTTCCTCCCCGGCGCGATCCTCTCGCCCTCGCTGACCGCGACCGGTTCGCTGGCCGAAATGGTCGCTCTCGACGCGCTGCTCGTCGTCGTCCCCGTCCCCTTCCTGCGCGCGGTGCTTGGCGAGCTGCCTGCGGGCGACGCCCCGCTGATTTTCTGCAGCAAGGGCATGGAGGCGGACAGCTTCGCCTTCCCGATCGACATGGCACGCGATCTGGCGCCGCGGCGCCCGCACGCGGTGCTCTCGGGTCCCACCTTCGCGCACGAGGTCGCCGCCGGGCTACCGACCGCGATCACCCTCGCCGCCGCCGATGCGGACGTCGCCGGTGACCTCGCGCGCGCGCTCGCCCGCCCGCATTTCCGGCCCTATGTCTCGACCGATGTGATCGGCGCGGAGGTTGGCGGCGCGGTCAAGAATATCCTCGCGATCGCGTGCGGAATCGTCGACGGCGCCGGGCTCGGGCTCAACGCGCGCGCGGCGCTGATCAGCCGCGGTTTCGCCGAAATGACGCGATTCGGCCTCGCCCGCGGCGCCCAAGCCGAAACGCTCGCCGGGCTCGCCGGGCTCGGCGACCTCGTGCTCACCTGCACCTCGTCCAATTCGCGCAATTTCGCGCTCGGCCAGGGGCTCGGCCGCGGCGAAGCGGCGGAGACTCTGATGGCCGATCGCCGCACCGTCGCCGAAGGCGCCTTCAGCGCGCCGGTCGTCGCCGCCGCCGCACGCGTCGACGGGATCGACATGCCGATCACCGATACGGTCGCGCGCCTCGTCGCCGGCGAAGTGCGCGTCGCCGACGCCATTCAGGCCCTGCTCAGCCGTCCGCTGCGATCCGAAGGACGATGAATTGCCGCACACGATTGCCTGCTCCCCCGGGCCGCGCTAAACTGCGCATCAAGGCAAAGCAGAAGGGGCGCCAGGCTTGAGCCAAACCGACAGCGCGGCTGCGCCCCCATTACCCGGCCCATCGCCCGACGCACCCTCGCACGATGCCGACACGGCGGCGCTTGCCAAGGGCGGTCGTACCAATTTCTTCGGATTCATCCTCCGCCTCGTCGCGCGCCTGCCCTTCCTCTATGTGGCGGGCCGCTGGTACGGGCCCGAGGCGGTCGGCCGCTTCGCCTTTGCCGTGCTCGTCATCGAACTCGTCGCGCAGCTTGCGACCTTGGGCCTCAAGCGCGGCCTCGCCGAGCAATTGAGCGCGCCCGAAGCCGACCAGCGCATCGTCGTATGGGACGGCATGTTCGTCGCCTTCGTCGTCTCGGCGGCGGGATCGGCGCTCCTCTTCTTCTTGCCGCAGCTGATGTATCCGGCGGGTGGCGTCGACAGCGCCGATCGCTGGATGGCGCTGCTCGTCTTCGCGATCGCGGGGACCGACATCGCGCTCGCCGCTTGCGCCTATAAATTCGACGTCGGCGCGACGGTGCGCGCGCGCGCGATCGTCGAGCCCTGGGTGATCAGCGTCGCCGCCGCGGGTTTCTGGTTCGTTTCGGCGCGCGACGGGCTGATGCTGTCCTATGCCGCCGCGATGGTCGGCGCCTTTCTCACCGCGCTCGTTCCGATGATCCGCCATTATGGCGGCCCCGGCGTATGGCGCCCGCATCCGGCGCACCTGATCCTGCTCGCCCGGCGCAACGCCCCGCTCGCCGCCGCCGACGCGATCGAATGGGGCACGCGGCGGCTCGACCTCTTCATCCTCGGCCAGTTCACCTCGCCGACGATCTACGGCATCTATTATATGGCGCAGCAGGTCGCCTCGCTGCCGCAAAAGCTGAAGACCAGCTTCGAGCCGATCCTGGGTCCGGTGATCACGCGCAACCTTGCCGAAAAGCGGCTTGGCGCCGTGGCGGCACAGGTCAGCCAGGTCGGTTTCTGGATCATCGCGGCGCAGGCGGGCGTCGCGCTCGCGCTCGGTATTCCGGGCGAGGCGGTGATGGGCCTCGTCGGCCCCGAATTCGTCAGCGGCACCGCCGCGCTCGCCTTCCTGCTCGCCGCCGAAGTCGTCGCCGCAACCGCCGTCGTCAGCGAAGCGGCACTTGTCTATGTCGCGCGCCACCGCAACCTGCTGATCAGCATGGCGACACTCGCGCTCCAGGCGGTCCTCAGCGTCGCGCTGATCCTGATCGCGCAATCGATGGGCTTGCCGACGATCTATTACGCCGCCGCAGTCGCGCTCGCGCTGCTGCTCGCGCTCGGTTTCGCCTCGCTCGTCAAGGCACGGCTACTCGCGCATATCCTCGGCGCCCCGGTGAACAGCCTGCGCTGGGCGCTCGTCTGGGCGACGGCGGGCGCCGCGGTGCTCGGCTGGGGCGCGACGCAGCTGCCCGAATGGGCCGAGCTCTTGATCGGCGTGCCCTTCATCCTCGGCATCTATGGCTGGCTGATCTGGACGCGCGGTTTCGGGCCCGCCGACCGCGAATTGTTCCGGAGGCACCCCGATCCGGCGGCTGCGAACTGACGCCTAATCGACCGCGCGCTGCGCCGCGTCGCCGACATCCTGCGCGGCATCGCCGACCTGCTGCGCGGCTTCGGTGATCGCACCGCTTTCCGCCTTTTCGCTCGCAAGGAATTGAAAGGCGAAAAAGGCCGCGACCAGGATCACGACGAGGAAGATCAGCCCCATGCCGATCCCGCCGCCGCGGCGCGGTTCGCGGTCGATGACCGTAGTGGTATGCGTGGTCCCGTCGGGATCGCGCGTCGTGTGGATTTCGTCGGCCATAAGAATCTCTCCCATGCTGATGGCGCATAGGACGCTTCAACGCCGGCGAAAGTTCCGGCACCGATCCGCTCCCCCACGAAAGCGGAAAAGGATCGCTACGCGAGGCGCGCCGCGACCTTCGCCTTGAGGTCGGTCTGCGCGCGCGGGCCGACCTGCGCGATGATCTCGCGCGCGCACACCGCGCCCATCGTCAGGCAGTCACGCATCGACCGGCCTTCGGCGTGCCCCGCAAGGAAGCCCGCGGCGAACAGGTCGCCCGCGCCGGTGGTGTCGACGACCTGGTCGATCGGCTCGGCGCCGACCTCGGTGCGTTCACCGCCCTCGATCGCGAGCGCGCCATGCGCGCCGCGGGTGACGACGAGCAGCGGCACCTTGGGCGCGATGCCCGCGACCGCCGCCTCGAAATCGTCGGTTTCGGCGAGCGCCCGGATCTCGACCTCGTTCGCGAACAGGATATCGAACAGCCCTTCGGCGATCAGTTGGCGGAAATCGGCGCCGTGGCGCTCGATGATGAAGGCGTCCGACAGGGTGAAGGCGACCTTGCGCCCCGCCGCGCGCGCCACGTCGATCGCGCGCCGCATCGCCGCGCGCGACAGCTCCGGATCCCACAAATAGCCTTCGAGATAGAGGATTTCCGAATCGGCGATCCATGCCTCGTCGATCATCGCCTGTTCGAGCAGGTGGCTCGCCCCCAGAAAGGTGTTCATCGTGCGCTGGCCATCGGGGGTGACGAGGATCAGGCAGCGCGCGGTCGGCGCGCCTTCCTTCAGCGCCGGGGTCTCATAGGCGACGCCCAATGCGCGCAAATCGTGCGTGAAGACATGGCCGAGCTGGTCGTCGGCGACCTGCCCGATGAAGGCGCAGCGTTCGCCGAGCGCCGCCATGCCCGCCAGGGTGTTCGCCGCGCTGCCGCCCGACACTTCGACCGCCGGGCCCATCGCGGCATAGAGTCGCTCGGCCTCTTCGGCGTCGATCAGCCGCATCGACCCCTTGGTCAGGCCTTCGGCCTCGATCAGCGCATCGTCGGCGCGGGCAAGAACATCGACGATCGCATTGCCGATGGCAACGACATCGAAACGGGCGGTGGAGGCCATGGATAATCCTGTGCTGGGTGGAAAAAGCTGCGCGCGCTTTAGGGACGGCGGCGCGCCAAGGCAAGCGTGGGCGCTTGACGCGGGACGCGGCGACCCACATCCCCGCTCCATGACCCGCGCCGCCCACGCCTTCCTGCTCGCGCTGCGAGACCTGCCCCACCCGCGCGTCCTGCGCGTGCTCGCGCAAAGCCTCGCGCTCACACTGCTGCTGCTTGCCGCCTCGGGGGCCGCGATCTTTTTCGCCGCACGCTGGGCGCTCGCCCATTGGCAATGGCTGGACGGAGCGCCGCTCGACATGGCTGGCGTCCTGATCGTCCTCCTCATCGTCGCGGGAAGCTGGCTGCTCTTTCGCGCCGTCGCGATCGTCGTGATCGGCCTCTTCGCCGACGGCATCGTCGCCGATGTCGAAGGGCGCCACTATCCCGCTGCCGCGCGGCGCGCCGTCGATGTCGGCTGGCCGCAGAATATCCGCCTCGCCCTCGCCTCGCTCACCCGGCTGATCGGCGGCAACCTGCTCGCGCTCCCCGTCTATATCGTGTTGCTCGTCACCGGGATCGGCACGCCGATCTTCGCGCTCCTCGTCAACGCGTTGCTGCTGGGCCGCGACCTCGAGGCGATGGTGCTTGCGCGCCACCCGGACCACCCGCGCCTCGACCGGCCGGCGCGCTGGTCGCTCGGGCTGCTGTCCGCCGCAAGCTTCGTGGTGCCCGTCGCCAATTTGTTGGCGCCGATATTGAGCGCCGCTATGGCGGTCCACATGCTGCATCTCGGCAAGGGGGACCCCGAAACATGATCGATAACCGCCGCCTCGGCGCCATTGCGCTGCTCGGCCTGACGCTCGGCGCCTGCGCCGGTCCCGCGATTCCGCGCGCGACACCCCCGCGGTCCACCGCGCCCCCGCCGACGGTCGTGCGACCGGTGCAGAATAATGCGCTGATCGGGAATAGCGCCGACGCGATCGGCCGCATGTTCGGCAAGCCGCGGCTTGACGTCACCGAAGGCGCCGGCCGCAAGCTGCAATATGCCGGGTCGAGCTGCATCCTCGACGTCTATTTCTACGCCCCGCGCGCGGGCGCCGACCCGGTCGCGACGCATGTCGATGCGCGCACCCCCGACGGCCGCAACGCCGAGGTGAACAGCTGCGCGCAGGCGCTGCGGCGTTAGGCTGAGCGGGACCGGCCCGCTTCCCCGACAAACGACGTCACGACGCCAGTTCGTCGAGCCCCCATAAAGCCGCATCGGCGACCATCGGCGATTCATCCGTCGCCAATCTTTCGAGCGCCGGAACGAACGCCCTGTCCCCGCTGTTCCCCGCCGCGATCGCGGCGTTGCGCACCATCCGCCCGCGCCCGATCCGCTTGATCGGCGACCCGGCAAAGACCTGCCGGAACCCCGCATCGTCGAGGTCGAGCAGGTCGCCGATCGATGGCGCCGCCAATTCGGCGCGCGGCAGAAAGGCGCGGTGCGTATGCGCGGTGTCGGCGAATTTGTTCCACGGGCAGGCGGCGAGGCAATCGTCGCACCCATAGACGCGGTTGCCGATCCCGCGCCGCAGCGCCACCGGGATCGGGCCGTTATGCTCGATCGTGAGGTAAGAGATGCAGCGCCGCGCATCGAGCCGGTACGGCGCGGGGAAGGCGTCGGTCGGGCACGCATCCTGGCACGCCGAGCAGCTGCCGCACGTATCGCGCCCCGCCATCGACGGCTCTAGGTCGAGTGTCGTGTAAATCGCGCCCAGGAACAGCCAGCTGCCATGTTCGCGGCTGACGAGGTTGGTGTGCTTGCCCTGCCAGCCGAGCCCCGCCGCTGCCGACAGCGGCTTTTCCATCACCGGCGCGGTGTCGACGAACACCTTGACCTCGGCGTCTTTCGCTTCGCCGACCAGCCATCGCGCGACGGCCTTCAGCGCCTTCTTGACGACGTCATGATAGTCGCCGCCCTGCGCATAGACCGAAATCCGCCCGCGGTCCGGATGCTCGGCCAGCGCTAGCGGATCGAGCGCCGGCGCATAGCTCATCCCCAGCGCGATCACCGATTTTACGTCGGGCCACAGTCCTTTGGGCGATCCGCGCTGCTCGGCGCGGCTCTCCATCCAGATCATGTCGCCGTGGCGCCCCTCGGCAAGCCACTGGTTCAGCCGCGCCGCCGTCTGCGGCGCCGCATCGGCATTTGCGATCCCGAACGCCGCGAACCCATGCGCGCGCGCGACGGCTTCGAGGCGTTCTTCCAGCGGAGGCAAGGCTTCGGCAACCATTGGCGCTCTATACGCGAGCCGCCTCGCCGTGCCATAGCTTGGTATGCGAATGATTGGGGACCAGGGTTGAGCGATTACAGCGTCGAGGCGAACGGCCTCACCAAATATTTCGGCGATTACAAGGCGGTCGATCATGTCAGCCTCGCGGTGCCGGCGGGCAGTATCTATGGCGTGCTCGGCCCCAATGGCGCAGGGAAGACGACCAGCCTCCGCATGACGCTCGGCATCATCGATCCGGATGAAGGGACGAGCCGGTTGCTCGGCGGGCACAAGCCGCAGAGCGTGCGCAGCCGCATCGGCTACCTTCCCGAGGAGCGCGGCCTTTATCCGGGCATGAAGGCGCGCGAGGCGATCGCCTTCATGGGCGCGCTGCGCGGGCTCGACTGGTCCGAAGGGCGCCGCCGCGCCGCGACCTTCATGACCGAACTCGGGCTCGAACGCGTCATCGACGCAAAGATCCGCAAGATGTCGAAGGGCATGGCGCAGATGGTCCAGCTGATCGGTTCGATCGTCCACGCCCCCGACCTGATCGTCCTCGACGAGCCTTTCTCGGGGCTCGACCCCGTCAATCAGGAGCGGCTCGAAACGCTCGTCCGGCGCGAGCAGGAGCGCGGCGCGACGATTCTCTTTTCGACGCATGTGATGGCGCATGCCGAGCGTCTCTGCGACCGCATCGCGATCATCGCGCGCTCGGCGCGGCGCTTCGAGGGCACGGTCGACGAGGCGCGCGCGCTGCTGCCGATGCAGGTGCGCTACACGCCGCGCGACGCCAGCGACCCCGCCGCGGTCGCCGCGAATCTGCCCGCGGGCGCCGAATTGCGCGGCGACGCGTGGCATTTCGCGATCGAGGACGGCGGCGTCGAACCGTTGCTCGCGCGCATCACCGCGAGCGGTCATGGCGTCACCGGCCTGTCGATCAGCCGCCCGGCGCTCCACGACGCTTTCGTCCATATCGTTCGCCAGGTCGACGCCGGCTTCGACGCCGACGCTACCGAGGATGCCGTCGAGGAGGCAAGCGCATGACCCCTTTCGTCCGGAACATGTTCGTGATTGCGCGGCGCGACTTTCTCGCGATCGTCGCGACGCCGACCTTCCTGCTCTTCCTGCTCGCGCCGCTGTTCATGATCGGCATGGGGCTCGCGGGCGGCATGGGCGCGTCGCAGCTCGCCGACAGCGCGCGCGGCGCCGGCCGCATCGTCGCGGTTGCCGATCCCGCCGATATCGAGGCATTGCGCTCCGCCGATACACGGCTGCGCGCGGTCATGCCTCGCGAGCCCGCGCTGCTCGAACTCCGCGTCGCCACCCCCGCCATCGATCCGATCGCCGTCGCGCGCGAAAAGGGCGCCGACACCTATGCCGTGATGAGCGGCGACCTCGCCGCGCCGCGCATCGTCGAACGTGAAAAGGACAGCGGTTCGGGCCGCTATCTCGCCTTGCTCGCGGGCGAAGTGCAACGCGCGCGCGCGGCGGGACCGCTCCCGCCCGTCGCCCCCCGTTTCGAGGCCTTGTCGAGCGGCGGCACCAGTATCGCGGTACAGCAGTCGCTGGGGTTCGGCGCGGTGTTCGTCATCTTCCTCCTCACCCTGCTCCTTGCGGGCCAGACGGTAAGCTCGCTCGCCGAGGAAAAGGGCAACAAGGTCATCGAAATCCTCGCCGCCGCGGTTCCGCTCGAAAGCGTCTTCCTGGGCAAGCTGCTCGGCTTCCTCGGCGTCGCGGTGCTGTTCATCGCCTTCTGGGTCGCGATGGCGGTCGGCGGCGGGCTCGCCGCGGCGATGCTGTCCGATCCCGCGGCGCTGACCTCCACCGAAGGCGCGAGCAAGGCGGCGGCGGCGCTCGCTGCGATGCCGGCGACCGGCTGGCCCTTCTTCCTCGGCATCGGCTTCGTCTATTTCGTCCTCTCCTTCCTGCTGCTCGGCGCCGTCTTCCTCGGCGTCGGCGCCCAGGCGGCGACGGTGCGCGAGATCCAGATGCTCAGCCTGCCGATCACCATTTTCCAGGTCGGCATGTTCAGCTTGTGCGCCGCCGCCGCGAGCGCGCCCGAAAGCAGCCTCGCCCGCTTCGCGCAAATCTTCCCCTTCTCGTCACCGCTCGCCATGGCGGCGCGCGCCGCGACCGACGATGCGAAAGCGATCCATCTGCTCGCGATCGGCTGGCAGGCACTCTGGGTCGCGCTCGTCATCTGGATTTCGGTGCGCCTGTTCCGCGCCGGCGTGCTCAGCAGCGGCAGCGGCTGGAAATTCTGGCGCCGCGCAAGAGGCGCTGCGGCCACCGCGGCTGTCGCCGAAGCTGCTTCATCCCAGCCTCATTGACAAAGCTGTAAACAGTGGCATCCTGCAACTGATCTGGCCGACGGCGGCAAACGCTGCGGCGAGTCCCTTTTGAGGAGGAGGATGCCGATGGCGACCGCAGCTGCGCCCCAGCCCGTCACCGACCGTTATGACATGAGCCCCGCCGCCATCTATTCGGAGGATCGCTGGCAAGCGCCTTTCGCCGAAATCCGCAAAGCCGGCGGCATCGTCAAATGCGAGGACAGCGTCCACGGACCCTATTGGAATATCGCCAGCCATCAGGCGATCCAGCATGTCGAGGCGTTGCCCGACATCTACAGTTCGTCGTGGGAATATGGCGGCATCACGATCCTCGAACGCGACGAGGATGAGGATTTCCGCCTGCCGATGTTCATCGCGATGGACCGGCCGCAGCACACCGACCAGCGCCGCACCGTCGCCCCCGCCTTCACTCCCGCCGAAATGACGCGCCTTTCGGACGACATCCGCCGCCGCACCGGCGAGGTGCTCGACGGCCTGCCGTGGGGTCAGAAGTTCGACTGGGTCGATCGCGTTTCGATGGAACTGACGACGCAGATGCTCGCCTTGCTCTTCGATTTTCCGTGGGAGGACCGGCGCAAGCTCACCGAATGGTCCGACTGGATGGGCGACGTCGAACTCGCGCAAAAGGTCGAGCTCAAGGAACAGCGCCGCGCGGTGCTCGAAGAGGCGTTCGTCTATTTCCAGAAATTGTGGATGGAAAAGCTCGACCAGCCACCCACGCCCGACCTGCTCTCGATGATGCTGCACAGCGAAGCGATGCGGAACATGGACAAATATGAGTTCATCGGGAACCTCGTCCTCCTCATCGTCGGCGGCAACGACACCACGCGCAACACCATGTCGGGGCTCGCATACGGACTCGACAAATTTCCCGAAGAGCGCGCCAAGCTCGAAGCCGATCCGTCTCTGATCCCCAATGCGGTGAGCGAGATCATCCGCTGGCAGACACCGCTCGCGCATATGCGCCGCACCGCGCTCGCCGATGCCGACCTGTTCGGGCACCAGATCAAGAAGGGGGACAAGCTCATCCTCTGGTACCTGTCGGCAAACCGCGACGAGAGCGTCTTCGACGATGGCGATGCGCTGCGGCTCGACCGCGAGAATGCGCGGCGGCACCTCTCCTTTGGCTATGGCGTCCACCGCTGCGTCGGCGCGCGCCTCGCCGAGCTGCAGCTGCGCATCCTGCTCGAGGAGATGGCGGCGCGGCGGATGCGCGTGACGGTCACGGGCGAGCCCGAACGCGTCCACGCCTGTTTTGTCCACGGCTTCCGCGCGTTGCCCGTACAGATCGAGAAATATTGACGCGGTCTTGTAACCCGCGGGCCACGGCATACGTATCGAAGACATGATCGAACGTCGCTACCTTCTCGGCGGACTCGCGCTCGGCGGCGCCATCATCGGCGCGCCGATGCTCTTCGCCAAATCGGGGCGGCCCAAGGCGCAGGCGGGCTGGCAGCTTTCCGACGCCGAATGGAAAAAGCGCCTGTCGCCGCTCCAATATCGCGTGCTTCGCGAGGCGGCGACCGAACGCCCCTTCACCAGCCCGCTCGACAAGGAAAAGCGCGCCGGCATTTTCGCCTGCGCCGGCTGCGCGCTGCCACTCTATTCGAGCAAGACCAAATATGACAGCGGCACCGGCTGGCCGAGCTTCTGGGCGCCTTTGAAGGGCGCGATCGGCACCTCGACCGACCATGACCTCGGATATGCGCGCACCGAAGTCCATTGCCGGCGCTGCGGCGGCCACCTCGGCCATGTCTTCAACGACGGGCCGAAGCCGACGGGAAAACGTTATTGCATGAACGGCGCCGCGCTCAGCTTCCGCGCCGCCTAGGCCCTACTCGGGCTTCACCCGCCACACCGCCAACCCCGCGCGCGATCTGATCGGCACCGTTTCGAGCCAGGCGGGCGGCGTTCCGGCATAGAGCTGCGCCGCCAGCCCGTCCTTGCGCGCGCGGCGATATTTGGTGAAATCATTGGCGGTGCGGCAAAAGACGACCAGCGCCGTCTGCTGCCCGCGCACCAGCGCCTCGGCCTTGGCCGGATCGCCCGCAAAGGCGCGAATCGTATCGGCCATCGCGTACCTGTTGCGATGATGCGGCGTCGCCACCAGGCTGTGCCGCGTCCAGAAAACCAGCGGCGCGCCGAGGTCTATCGGCGTCAGCAGCGTCGTCGCCGGCAGGCGATCAAGGTCGGCGATCGCCGCCGGGTCGAGGCAGTTCGCCTTGTAACGATTGGCCTCGGCCTTCTCGGTGGCCGCCCTTTTCTCTTCGTCCCTGAGCGCGGGGATAACCGGCGTCAGCGCTGCGGCGACCGCCATGCTGCCGAGCAGCGGCAGCGTGAGCGCCGCCATCGCCGACGCGAGGATACGCGGCACGGTCGAGGCGATGGTGCGCGCCCATGCCCATGCGCGGAGGCCCAGCCAGGCGCAGCCTGGCAAGGCGAAGAGGTGGGCGGTCGAGACGGCGCGGAACACGAGCAGCGACAGCGCCGCCGCACCGGCGAGTGCGACGATGACCGTCGCCCAATTCCTTCGATCGGTCGCCTCGATCGAACCGCGCCACGCAAGGAGCGATCCGACGAGACCGACGAGCGACGGCACGAGCACATGAACCATGTCGTGCGGCTTCGCGGCCCACAAGGGCTGGCCTTCGAGGACGTTGCGATACCAAAATTGCACGACGATCGGGTCGAGCGTGGCAAACGGCCCGTTCGCGCATTGCGGTTCGGTCGCCACCAGCGCGCCCGCCGCCGCCACGCCAGCGAGCGCGAGCAGCGTAAAGCGGACCCATACCGCCGCCGGATTGGCGCGCGCCGACGCGAACACGACCGCCGCCGCCACGACGAACGCCGCCATATAGGGGGCCGAGAGCGAATCGCACCAGCTTCCGGTGAGGCCCACCGGGCCGCGGGTCGCGAACTGGAAGAGGATCGCGCCGCCCGCGAGCGCGCCCAGATAGCCGCACAGCCGCGCGCGGTCGTCGCCGCCGCGCCCGAGCGCCCAGCGCAGCGCCGCGAGGCCCGCGAACAGCGCGACGATGGGCAGGCCCTCGATCGACACCGCAAGCAGCGCCGCCGCGAACAGCCCGCCGAGCAGCCCCGCGTGCCAGCTCGCGGGGCGCAGCGCCTGCGCCATCACCAGCATTGCAAGGAAGATCTGCCAGCCATGATGGTCGACGCGAAGCGGCCGGAACTGGACGAGGATATAGCCCGACATGATCAGGAACAGCGGCACGATATAGGCGATGCGGCGGTCGGAGAGGTTGCGATAGCCGAGCGCGCACGCGACGCTCAGCGCCGCGCCGAGCAGCGGCGGCCACAGCGCCATCACGATCCGTTCGGCCATCGCCTGCCCGAACAGCGGCTTCAGCAACAGGATGCCCACGGCCAATGGCGCATCGACGATGCGCGACCAGTGCATCAGCACGCCGCCGCCCGCCGGATTGACGCGATATTGGGAAAGATCCCACCAGCCCTGCCCCGCCAGAAGGTCGCGCACCTGCGCCATGCGCATCGCATCGTCGGTGTCGGCAAGGTCGAGCGCCCCGATCGCCTGCCAGTTGGCGACGATCGCGATCAGGCTCATCAATCCCCAGACGATCAGCGCGATTCGCGCCGGCGTGAACCAGGGGCTGAGCTGGATGCCGTCCGAATCCGAAACGGATGGCGGCGCCGCTTCGTTCATGCCGCGGCGGCCCGAAATACGATATGGCGGCGCAGCAGATAGGTCGTCTGGAAGCTCACGACGATCGCCGCGAGCTTCGCGAGCCGCGGGTCGAGCCCCAGCGAGCTGCCGCCGCCGACGATCGCGGTCGTGACCGCAAGGCCGACGAGCGCCGACCCGACGAAGAGCAGTTTCTGGCGGTGGCGTTCACCCGTGCCGCGCGCCGCGGCGCCGTCGGCGAAGACGAGCCGGCTCGAAATCACCCAGTGGACAAGGATACCCGCGCAATAGCCGGTCGCCGACGCCGTCACCGGCGACAGTCCCGCGTCTAGCAACAGCAGAAACAGCCCCGCATCGCTGCCGAGCGCGAGAACGCTCGCGAGCAGGTAGTTGAGCCATCGAATTTCGCCGCGCCGCACCGACGCGATCAATTTGGTGATGGGTTGCATCGCACCGATCCCCCGGACGGGCCCTGCCTCAGGCGGCCTTCGCGACGCGCGACGGCACGTCGCGGACCGACGCCAGCGCCGCCTGTTCACCCTCGGTGCCGCTTTCATGATATTCGGCGTCCTCGTTGACGCCCCAGATGTCGTAGAGCTTCTCGCCCGCCGCGATGTTGCGCACGGTCAGCATCGCGGTCATCATCGCATGATCCTGGTTGTTATAGCGGTGCATGCCGTTGCGCCCGACCATGTGCAGCGTCGGGTAACGCGCCTCAAGCTCCGACCGCATCGTGTCGACATGCGCGGCATAATCATCGTCGTAAACCGGATAGGCCTTTTCCTGCCGCACCACCGCGCCGCCGACCACATCTTCCGGATCGCAAAGACCCAGGATTTCCATTTCCTTCGTCGCGAGCGCAACCAGTTTTTCGTCGCTCGACGCCCAGAGCCCGTCGCCCTCGAAACAGAAATATTCGAGGCCGACGCATGCAATCGCCGGATCCGGCACCATTTCGGGCGACCAGCTGCGGAAATTCTGTACCCGGCCGACCTGCACCTTGCTGTCGTGGATATAGATCCAGTTGTCGGGGAACAGGTCCTCGGAGCGTATCTTGAGCGCAACGGTCAGGAAGTCGCGATATTTGAGGTTCGGCGCGGCGTTCAGTGCGCACGCGGGCAGCGGATGAATACGCGCCGCCAGCTCGCGCATCGGCGCCGAGCTGATGACATGCGCGGCATCAATCACGACATCGCCGTCGGGGCCGGTCGCGGTCATCCGCCAGCGGCCCGTCTTCTGGTCCTGCGTCAGCTGCTTGAAGCTGTGGCCCATCAGCACATGGTTGCCGCCCGCGACAACCTTGTCGCGCGCTGCGTCCCACATCATGCCGGGACCAAGCCGCGGATAACGGAAGGTTTCGAGCAGGGTCTTGGTCGCCATGCCGTCATTGGGGCGCTTGTTGAGCCCGAGGCTGCGCTTCAGGCCGTCGATCACCGCACCGCCGAGACTCAGCCCCTTGATGCGCTGCGCCGCCCAGTCGGCCGACATTTCGTCGCACGGCATGCCCCACACCTTCTCGGTATAGGTCTTGAAAAAGATCGAATAGAGCTTCTGCCCGAACTGGTTGATCGTCCAGTCCTCGAAGCTGCGCACCGTCTTTTTGGGCAGCAGCTTCGCCTTGGCATAGCTCACCATGCACAGCGTCGAACGCACGATGCCGAGATTCCACAGCGCCTCGAACGCGCGCAAAGGATAGGAATAGAATTTGCCCTCATAATAGATGCGGCTCATCCGCGGGCGCTCGATGAAATCATGCGGAAGAATCTCGTTCCACAGGTCGACGACTTCGCGGCTCTTCGAAAAGAAGCGGTGCCCGCCGATGTCGAAACGAAAGCCCTCATGCTCGACCGTGCGGCTGATCCCGCCGACATAGACCGGGTCCTTCTCGATCACCGTCACGCTATATCCCTGCTGGGTCAGCAGATAGGCGGCGGTCAGACCCGCGGGCCCCGCGCCGATGATGGCGACGTCGGCACTCGTCGGACGGCTTTTCGAACCAGAGGCTTCGGACATTATGTTATTCCCCACAGGCAAATTCATGCTCGCTACCCCTGTGGCCAATCATGGATAAAAACTGGTTAACACCGCATCGGGATTCTGTCGGTAACGCCGCTTCGCGCCTTGGGAAGCCGGCCATATTGCTGTAAACCGGCACAGGCCCAGGAGGCGCACGGCATGGCAGGCGGTCTGGCAATCGTATTGAGCGGCGGCGGCGCGAAAGGCGCGTTCCAGGTCGGCGTCGTCCACGAACTCGTCGTCAATCGCGGTGTCCGGCTCGACATCGTCGCGGGCGTATCGACCGGCGCGATTCAGGCCTTGGGCGTCGCGCAGGACGACGTCCCCGGCCTGCTCGACGCCTGGCTCGGCATCCGCGGCAACAGCTCGATCTATAAATCGCGCCCGCTCGGCGTCGTCGGGGGCTTGCTCGGCGAGGACGCGCTCTACGACACCGGGCCCCTCAAACGCCTGCTCAAGGGCTTCGCGAACGAAGCGAAACTGGGCGCCAGCGGGCGCAAATTGCTGCTCGGCGTCGTCAATCTCGGCACCGGCACCTATCGCACGATCGACGAAAGCGTGCCCGGCATCCACAATTGGGTCTATGCCAGCTGCGCAATGCCGCTCTTCTTCGATCCGCTCAAAACGCGCGCGAGCGACGGGACCGAGGAACAATGGGTCGATGGCGGGGTGCGCGATGTCACCCCCTTGAGCTCGGCGCTCGAAATGAACCCGCGCGGCGTGATCGCGGTGCGCGCCTCGCCCGCACCGCGGCCGGGTGCGGTGCGCACCTTCCCCAACCTCATCAAGATCGGGCTGCGCGCGGTCGACATATTGCAATCGGAGGTTTCGGCGAACGACCTGTCGGGCGCCGCGCTGATCAACGACCTGATCGCCGCGCGCGAGGGCCAGCTTCGCGCGCTCCAGAATGAAGGCATCGGCGGGGCGCAGGCGGCGCGCATCCTCCGCCCGCTCGACGTCCAGATCGCGCGCTACCGCTTCGCGCCGATCCGCATCATCGAACCCGAGGAAGAAGTCGCCGAAACGCTCGAATTCGACCCGGCCAGGATCCGTGCCGCAATCGACGCCGGCCGCCGCGCCGTCGACCGCGAATGGGACGCGCTGGAGCCGCTGCTGAGCTGAGGCGGGCGGAACGTCCGCTTTCTTTCGACCGGAAAGGTGCCTTCCACAATCTCGTCAGCCCGGCGAAGGCCGGGACGACGGATAAGGGAACGTCCACCCCACCCTTAAACCGTCATTCCCCACCAGCCCGCCATCGCCCCGCCCGCCACGACAACGGGCGTCACCCACGCGCCCTTGACGCGCCACGCCACCACCAGTGCCCCGGCAAAGAGTAATGCCGCAAACCATGGCTCCGCGACCCGCTCGGCCGTCGCCTGGCCCAGCTGAACGAAAGTCGCCGCGATAATCCCCACGACCGCGGCGGCAACGCCCGAAAGAAGACGGTGCAACGCCGGATTTTCCACGATCGCCTCCAACCGCTCGAACAGGATCAGCGAGAAGGCGAAGGCAGGCAGGAACATCCCCGCGGTGATCGCCAGCGCGCCGCTCGCGCCGCCCGCCACATAGCCGACGAAGGTCGCGAAAATGACGAGCGGCGCTGGGATCACCCCTGCGAGCGCAATACCATCAAGGAACGTCCCGTCGCCGATCCAGCCGCGCCCGACCGTGTCCGCGCGGACATAGGGGATCGCGGTGTAGGCGCCGCCGAAAGTGAGCAGCCCACCCTTCAGCCCGGCGACAAACAAGGCGGCGAGCGTGACGGGTACCGCCGCCATCGCGGCAGGCCCGGAATCAGTTGGACTCAGCGCCAGATGGATCGTCGTCGCCAAGCCGAGGGCTACCACCACGATCAGGATCGCAGCCGCGGGACGATGCGAAACGGCATAGGCCAGCCCGCCGGCGACAAGCGGAATCCAGAAGGGCACGCCCGCAATCGTCGCGAGCAGGCTCGCGGCGGCGACGAATGCGAGGTGCCGGTCCTCGACGATATGCTCGCCGATCCGCACGACGGCGCGCAGGATGATCGCGAGCACCGCGACCTGCACGCCGAGCAACACGCCGGCGAGCCCGGCCTTGCCCGCGACCCAGCCGACATAGAGCCAGCCTGCGATCAGCATCAGCGCGAGCCCCGGCAGCATGAACCCCAGCCCCGCGAGCAGGCCGCCAATCCGCCCGCGCGCGACCATCCCCAGATGCACGCAAAGCTCGTGCGCTTCGGGCCCGGGCAGCACTTGCAGCACCGCGAGAAGGCGGTTGAAACGCGCCGGGTCGATCCAGCGCTCCTCGTCGATGAGCGCCTGCCGGATCATCGCGATCTGCGCGACCGGGCCACCGAAAGCGAGAAAGCCAAAGCGCAGGAATTTCAGGAACAGCGCCGTCAGGCTGAGGTCCGACGGGCGGGTCTGGTAGAGGTCGGGATTCATGATAACGCTCCGGGCGCCGCGAGAATGCGGCTGATGGAGCGGAACTTGGGCGGAAGTCCCGCCTGAACGGGCGTCCGCGCCGGCCCGTTGCCGCCGATATCATCCGAAGCCGGAACGAAGTCAATCGCGACCGGAGCGTGGTCGAATTGGGTTGAAACATCATTTTTCATAGCTCGTCATCCCGGCGAAGGCGGAGACGACGATTCAATCCGCAATGATCGCGCCCTTGAGTCCGTCGCTGCTTCTCCTTCGCCCGGAGGCCCACGCGGACTGTTGCCATGCGGCGACGGTCCGCCTTGCGCGACCACATCGCGCCGCAGCGGCTTCGGCACCAGCGTCCCCAGCCGCACGCGCGGCGTCGCCCTGCCGGGCGCCGCGTTCACCGCAAAATCGCCGTCGAGCCGCAGCGCCGCCGCCGACGCCTTGTCCAGCCGCACCGTGTAGCGCGCGTACGCCACGCCTTCGAACAGGAAATAGCCGTCGAATTCCGTCTGCGTCGTCGCACGCACGCGGCCTTCGGCGTCGACCAGCTCGACGCGCAGCCCCTCAACCGGATTGCCGCCGTCGCGTCGCACTATTCCCTCGATCTCGCCTGCCGCGACCATCGGTAGTGCAATGCGCGTCGCTACCCCGGGCCGCGGCGCGACCACAACTCCCGGCAGTGCGGGTTGGACATAGGGATCGGGCAGGCTGCCCGCGTCGATCCCGATCATCACCGGCCGGAAGGGTTCCAATCCATCGATCGTTCCGCGCCCGTCCACGTCGGTCGCCGCATCGACAAAGGCGTTGCCTGCGGTCAGCGGCACATCGGGCAGCGCGGCCTCGTCCGGCTGGCGCACCCCGTCGCCATTCTCGTCCATCCAGACATCGGCGATCACCTGGCCGCGGCTCGCGAGCTTTTCGCTCGACACCCGCCAGCCGCCGCCCGCCTTGGGCCCGAAGCTGAAGGCGAGCGCGAGCGACGCCGCGAGCGACCCGTCGCTCGCGACCTCGCCGAATCCCGTCAACTGTAGCCTGTTGAAACGGCGCGTATATCCGAGGCCCGCGCGCGCGCGATCGAGCCCGCGATCATAGCCGAGCTCGCTTCGCCATTCCGCATTGCCCTTCCCCGCCCATTCGCCGATCAGCGTCATGCGCGTGTCGCTATTATCGCCCGACAGCGCGAAGCGCGCCTCGCCGCGGACGCGGACGCGACCGATGCGCGCGTTGGCAAGCAGGGTCGCGGCAAAATTGTCGGGCGGGTCGGGGCCGGCGGGCACCTTGGTCCGGCTCCAGTCGAGCTGGCCGGTGAAGGTCAGCGCGCGGAAACTTGCCGATGCGCGTGCGCTGGCTTCCAGACTGTCGACGCCCGACCAGCGCTCGACGTGGCGCACATCGAAATGGAGCGGCAGGATCGTCTGCCCCAGCTTCACCGACTGGTCGACCGAGACCGACGTGATGCCGTTGATATTGCCGATCAGGCGGTCGGACACGAACCCGCCCCAGCCGCGCATCGCATCGGCACGGACATAGGTTTCGCCGAACGCCGCAAGCCAGCTCGCGCGCGCCGCGACACCGCCCCCGCCACCTCTTGAAGCGTCCGCGTAGGAGCCTCCCACCTCCAGCAGGGTCGGCCCGATCGATCGCCGCAGCGCGACTTCGCCATAATTATATCGGACATTCTCGATCAGCAGGCTGTGCAGATAAGCGGCCGCCGACGTGCGCGTGTCGAGCCCGCGCTCGATTCCCGCGGTGCCGCGCCAACCGCGCCGGAACGCGCCGCCGCGCCGCCCCCCGAATTCGATCAGGTCGGCATTTTCCTGCGCGAACCCCGCCCAATACCAGGTCTGCTGCGGCGGGATCGAATCCATCCCTACCTGCACCTGCCGGATTTCGCGCCTGATCTGCCCCTGCGGCCCGTACAGCACGATCTCGAAGCGGTTCGCGCCATATTGCAGCGGCACATCGATGAATTCATAGCGCCCGTCGCCATTGGGGCTCGTGAAGGCGAGCAGCTGCCCGTTGCGATAGAGCTCGGCGTCCCAGCCCGCGGGCAAATCGCCGCGAAAGGTCGTTTTGTCGAAGGCGTCGGGCCGCTCGACCGGGCGATTGGTCAGCACCGCCCCGCGCCCCGGCGCCGACGCCGCGACGATGCCCGTCGACAGCAGGCTGACGTCCCCGGCGCCATAATGCGTCGCTTTCAGCGGCCCGAGCAGCCGCCCCTCAGGGTCGGTTCGATAGAGCCGCATCCGCAAGCTGTCGGGCACCCCTTCATTGTCCGACGACAGCCGCGCGTCGAAACTCTGCGCCAGCGCCTCGCCCGCGGCGAAAATCTCGTAACGCCCCTGGACATAGGAGCCGCCGCGCCTGTCCGACACGACCCCGGCCGAGGCGACGACATCGACCGACGGCGTCGCCCACGCCTGATAGGGCCGCACCGCTTGCGGCAGGGTCGCAAGGTCGAACTGGCCTTGCGGGCGGATCGACGCCCCGCGCGCGCGCCGTTCGGCGGCGAGCTGGAACGGCAGCTTCTCTTTCGCATCGACGCGCAGCACGGCGTTCGATAGATCGGCCGCCAGCGGAACGCCCAGCCACGCGTTCAAACTGTCCAGATCAACGCACCAGCCCGCGGCGGTGTCGCGGATCGTCGTCGCGCCCAGGCGGAAAGCCTGGCTCCCCGCGCGCACCTCGCCCGCGTCGCGATCGATCGTCAGGCTGCGCCGTTCGTCGAACACCCAGCCGGTTGCGCGGCGCAACTTCCGGTCGACGCGCACCGCCAGATCGAGCGCGAGCACGACATCGCCCAGATCGACGCAAATCCCCTGCGGCGTCTGATAGCCTCGCACCCCGTCGCCGAGCCTATATTGCCCCGACCGCACGTCGAACAGCCAGCTATCGTCCTCATTCGGCGCCCAATTGTCGGCGACCGCGACCGGCTTTTTCTCGACGGCTTCGGCGCCGGCGGGAAGCATCCCCGCCAGCGCCAGCCCCGCGAGGATCGCCGCCCCCCATCGAAAAAGCGCCGCGCGGATCATTGCCCCGACCGCCTCGCTTCGGCCTATGCCGTCATTTCACCATCCGCTCGGCCTCGTCGATCGTCCCGCCGCCGATTTCGCGGTCCTCGCTATACCGTATACGCACCGGGCCCTTGAGCTTCGCCGCAACCTCGCCGGGCACGCGCAGCGAAACGTTACGCTTGCTCACCTCGGAATAGACCGCGATTCCGCGCGCGACGAGCAGCGGCTCGGCGACGCCGGGCCGCGTCACTTCGATATCGCCATAGACCGAGCGGTTTCCCGTGCGCGAAAGGCCGAAATTGAACGCAGGCCCGTCGGCCCCCTCGCTCACCCACGCCGCGCCGATCGACGCGTCGGCGCCCAGGTCGCCGACGCGCACGATAACCGGGATGGTGATGCCATAGATCGGCGTCAGCGCGATCGACACGCCCGTGCTCGCGGGCTTCGTCCCGGCCGCGCCCGCCGGCGCCGCATCGGGAACCGAGCGGAACAGCATGTGCGCGCGATATTCGCCCGGCGGCAACCCCTCGGGCACGCGCACGCCGACGCGCACGACCTGCGGCTGGTTGGGCGGCAAGATCACACGCCGAGGGCTGAAGACGATCATGTCGAGCGCCGCGCGTTCCGCCGGCGTGACATTGTCCTCGGCGATCTCGTCGAGCCCGCCATCGACGGTCATTCGCTTGATCTCGAGGCTGATGCGATAGGTCGCGGGCTCGCTGCCGATATTGTTGAGCACCACTTCGGTGCCGCGTGAGCCGTCGAGGATGACGCGCGTCGGCGCGACGAGCAGGTCGCCCGCGGCATGGGCGGGAGCGGACAGCGCGGCGAGCGCCGCCACGGCGAGCAGGCGGAAAGGCTTTGAAAAGCGCAGCATCGGTACGATCCCCACAATCGTTGGATGTCGGGGGCTGACTGGTCCTCGCCCCGCGGTTGGTCCTCTCCTGCCTGCGCCAACATGGTTGAGATTTCGCTAACCATCGAGGGCGTCGGCGCAAAAAAGGGGCCGCCGGACGCGCGCCCGACGACCCCATTTTCACGGCTGGCGGATCTCGGCCCGCCAGGCCCCCCAATTCTTACTGGTAATTGGCGGTGACGTTGAACGTCCCCGAATAGTCGCCCGACGCCTGGTTGGCGCCGACGCTCAGCGTGCCGCCGACCTGGAAGCTGCCGCCGGCGGCACCCAGCGTGATGCTCGGCGCCGAATAGGTCAGCGTCGACGTCATCGTGCCGCCGAGCGAACCGTTGAGCGTGACGCTCGAATCGCCGCCGACGAGTACCACCGCGCCGCTCGTTCCCTGGACGTCATAGCTGCCCGAGGTCGTCGTGCCCGTGCAGGTCAGCCCCGCGCCGCAGGTCACGCCGCCGGCGGTCGACACGGCGACGGTCGATGCGGTCGCGCCGCTGATGATCGTCGCATATTGCAGGTCGCTGGTCTTGGTGAGCGTGATCTGGCGCAGGATCTTGGCCGTCGCCGTTCCCGTGGCCGTCGCCGCCTGCGTCGCCGAAGCGTTCATGGCGAGGGCAGCAATCGCGGCGCCCAGAAAGGCGCGCTTCATTCCATAGTTGCGCATATGATTTGGTCCCTTGAATTCGGTCAAAATTCGAATGGAAATCCCACCCCATTCGCCGACCTGTTTACGCGGGGACCTGTTCAGGTTTTGCCAGCAAGCTTGGTTAACAGCGCGATAGGAACTGGCCCGGATGGCCGGTTATTATCTTTTAAAATCATATATTTATACATAATATAGGCGGGTCTTCGTGACCGACCATCCCTCCTCGACGGCCCAGGCTGACACAATATACGGCCGTGCCTCACCGATTCGCCGGCTGAGAAATCTTGCACGCAGAGACCGAATTCTCTGCGGCCTCTGCGCGAATCAAAGGAAGAACAAGCGGGGCGGCAACGCGAATCGTTTCCGGCGTCGCCAGCAAAAGGATCAGATCCCTTCGCCCGAGAGCCGCTGGCAGATCATATCGAGCTGGTCGAGCGACGCGAATTTCAGCGTCAGCGCCCCCTTGCCCTCGCCGGCATATTGAATCGCGACCCCGATGCCGAGCAATTCGGAAAGGTGGCGTTCAACCGCGACAATGTCGGGGTCACGCCCGCCGTCCATGCTCTTATATTCGAGCGGCCCCTTGCGCGGCGCATCGCCGCCCTTTGCGGCGCGGACAAGCGCCTCGACGGTGCGAACCGACAGGCCCTCCTTCGCCACGCGGCGCGCGATCGCTTCGGCATCAGCCGCGCCGATCAGCGCGCGTGCATGCCCCATCGCCAGCGATCCGTCGCCGACGAGCTCCTGCACGCTTTCGGGCAGGTCGAGCAGGCGCATCAAATTCGCGACATGGCTGCGCGACTTGCCGACCAGCTTCGCAAGCGCTTCCTGGTTATGGCCGAAATCCTCGATCAACCGGCGATAGGCGCTCGCCTCTTCGATCGCGTTGAGGTCCTGCCGCTGGATATTCTCGACCAGCGCGATCTCATAGGTCGCGGCATCGTCCAGTTCGCGCACCAGCGCGGGAATCTGGTGCAGCCCGGCGCGCTGCGCCGCGCGCCAGCGCCGTTCGCCCGCGACAAGCTGGTACCCGTCGCCATCAGGCGACCGGCGCACGATGATCGGCTGCAGCAATCCGCGCAGCCCGATCGAATCGGCCAGCTCGGCAATGGCATTTTCGTCGAAATGGCGCCGCGGCTGGCCGGGAAGCGGGCGAATCGATCCGACGCCGACATGCTGCACCGCGTCGCCCGATACCGGCGTGGCCTTCGTCGCGCTGCCGGGCGTCGCGAGCACCGGCGCCTCGACCGCGACGTCGCCGAACAGGGCGTTCAGCCCGCGCCCGAGCCCCGACGGCCGCTTGCGCGCAGGCGTCATATCCGGTTGCTTTTCGTCTTTATTATCAGCCATTTATGCCGCCTTGCGGATTTCGGGGAGCCGGTCGATCAATTCGCGCGCGAGCGCAATATAGGCCGCCGATCCGGCGCAGCGATGATCGTAGATCAGCGCCGGCAGCCCATGGCTCGGCGCTTCGGATAGCCGCACGTTGCGCGGTATCACCGTGTCGAACACCACCGGGCCCAACACTTCGCGCACATCGTCGGAAACCTGGTCGGTCAGCCGGTTACGCCGGTCGAACATGGTCAGCGCTACGCCGAGGATCGACAATTTCTGGTTGAAGCGCTCACGCACACGTTCGACCGTGGTGAGCAGCTGGCTGAGCCCCTCGAGCGCGAAAAATTCGCATTGCAGCGGCACGATGAGCGATTCGGCGGCGATCAGCGCGTTGAGCGTCAGCATGCCGAGCGACGGCGGACAGTCGATCAGGCAGATATCCCACTGTCCGGCCTCGGTGCTCGACAAGGCCTGCTGCAGCCGGTGCAGCCGGTCCTGAAATTCGATCAATTCGATCTCGGCGCCCGACAGATCGACCGTCGCCGGTACGATATCGAGCCGCGGTACCGCGGTCGGAATCGCGCATTCGGCGACGCCCGCGTCACCGCGCAGCAATTCATAGCTCGAAAATTCGCGCTGCGATTGCTTGATCCCGAGCCCCGTCGAGGCGTTGCCCTGCGGATCGAGATCGATGATCAGCGTCCGCCAGCCCGTCGCCGCGAGCGCGGTCGCCAGATTGATCGCGGTCGTCGTCTTGCCGACCCCGCCCTTCTGGTTCGCCACGGCAATGCGGATCATCGCTTTCCTCGCTGTTTTGCCGCGATTTTTCCGGTGCCGACCAAAATCTGGCTGTCGGCATCGGTGCGGCTCTGTTCCACGTGGAACATTCTCTGCCATGGCTGCGGCAGCAATGCCAGTTCCTTAACCGCGTTTCGTCCCTTTGGCAGCAGCCAGTACGTCGATTCGGTGGAAAAACGCGCGGATAAGTCGAACAGCCGGTCGAGTGGCGCAAAGGCGCGCGCGCTGATCGTCGCCGCGGGCCGCGTCTCGACGCGCTCGAGCGGCGCCTCGGCGACCTCGACGTGCCTCAGGTCCAGTTCGGCCGCAACCGAGCGCAAAAAGTCACAGCGCTTCTTTCGCGATTCGACAAGCAGCATCGGCCGCGCACTCAGGATAGCGACGACCAGCCCCGGCAACCCCGGCCCGCTGCCCAGGTCAATCCAGAGCCCGTCGCCGTGGCGCGTATCGAACGACAGCAGCTGCGCGCTGTCGGCGATATGCCGCACCCATAGCGTCGGAATCGTCGACGCAGCGATCAGATTCTGCCGCGCATTTTCGGCGATGAGCATCGCCGCAAAACTGTCGAGCCGCGCCCATTGCGCGGCGGTCGGCGCAAACGCCGCGCCAATCCAGGCGCGCGCGGCTTCTTCGCTCATCAGAACCCCGTCATCCACCGTCGCCACCTCAATCTCGTCATTCCCGCGAATACAGCTATCCCGACCCCTCCCCAATGCCTTTCGTCTCTGCGCGAGATTTCGAAATCGTCACGCAAAGGCGCAAAGAAGAAGATGCCATTTCACTTTGACGGCCAGACCCCGACACCGGTGTTGCCATGCAGCCTCCCAATTCCGTTCGCATCCTCGCCGCTCTGCGTGAACCTTTGCCTTCCATCTTCTGCGATCTCTCCGCGAAAATCATTCAGAACATGTCAGCGGCCTACCCAAATCGACGACCTGCGGGCCTCAACAAACTTAGCCGGCGCGGCTCGATTCAAGCCGCGCGTCGCCGGCTGTGCACCATGATCGCGGTCAGCGCCGCCGGCGTCACCCCGTCGATCCGCGCCGCCTGCCCAAGTGTTTCGGGCCGCGCCCTGGTCAGCCGCTCGACCATCTCGCGCGACAATCCGCCGATCGCCGCATAATCGAGCGCGGGATCGAGCATGATCGCCTCGTTCGCCGCGAGCGAGCGCAATTCGGCCTCCTGCCGCGCGATATAGGGTGCATAATGCGCGTCCTCGGCGACCTCCGAGAGAATCGCACAATCAATCGTTTCGAGCTCGGGCGCGAGTAGCGTCAGCCGCGACATCGTCACGTCGGTATAGCGCAGCAGGTCGATCCGGCGCCGCGCGATCCCGTCGCCCGGTAGCCCGAGCCCGATCACGGCATAATCGGCGGTCGCCACCGGCGCATCGAGCAAGGCTTCCGCCCGCGCGCGCTCACCCTGCCGCGCTTCGAACAGCCCCGCGGTCGCCGGCCGCACGAGCCCCAATGCGATGCCCTTCGGCGTTAGCCGCGTCGCGGCATTGTCGGCGCGCAGCCGCAGCCGATATTCGGCGCGCGCGGTGAGCATCCGATACGGCTCGGTCACGCCCTGCAACACCAAGTCATCGACCATCACCCCGATATAGGATTCGCTGCGGTCGAGAATCAGCGCTTCGCGTCCCTGCACCGCAAGCGCGGCATTGGCGCCCGCGACCAGCCCCTGCGCCGCGGCTTCCTCATATCCCGTCGTCCCGTTGATCTGCCCCGCGCACCAGAGGCCACCGATTTCACGCACCTGCAACGTCCGATCGAGCGCGCGCGGATCGATGTGATCATATTCGACCGCATAGCCCGGCACGACCATCTCGACCGTCTCGAGCCCTTCCATCGTACGCAGCATCGCGAGTTGCACATCGGCGGGGAGCGAAGTCGAAATGCCGTTGGGGTAGACGAGGAAGGAATCGAGCCCCTCGGGTTCGAGAAACACCTGGTGCCCGTCGCGATCGGCGAATCGGTGGATCTTGTCCTCGATCGACGGGCAATAGCGCGGCCCCGCCGCGCCAATTGCGCCGGTGAACAGCGGAGAGCGGTCGAGATTCGCCGCGATGATCGCATGGCTTTCGCGGTTGGTGCGCGTGATCGCGCAGAAAATCTGCGGGACCGTCCGCTCGCTGTTCCACGTGGAACAGGTCCAGGTCGCGCCTTCGGCGCTGTCCGAGGCCTGCTCGTCCAGCCGCGCCCAGTCGATCGTCCGCCCGTCGAGCCGCGGCGGCGTCCCTGTCTTGAGCCGCGCCATCGGCAGGTTGGCGGAGCGAAGCTGCTGCGCCAGCCGGTGTGCGCCCGCTTCGCCGATACGCCCTCCCGCCATTCGCTCCTCGCCGCGGAAAAGCCGGCCGCCGAGAAAGGTTCCGGTCGCGAGCACGACGGCGGATGCTGCCAGCCGCGACCCATCGCCGAGCTCCAGTCCTTCGACGCGCGATCCATCGGCCGAAAGCACCAGCGCTGCCGCTTCGCCTGCGACGACCGAGATGCTATCCTCGGCGGCAAGAAAATCCTGGATCGCGTCGCGGTACAGTTTCCGGTCGGCCTGGATCCGCGGCCCTTGCACCGCCGCGCCCTTCGACGCGTTGAGCATCCGGTAATGGATCGCCGCTTTGTCGGCCGCGCGCGCCATCCATCCGTCGAGCGCGTCGACTTCGCGCATCAGATGGCCTTTGCCGAGCCCGCCGATCGCCGGGTTGCACGACATCGCCCCGATCAGCGCGGGATCGAAACTGACGAGCGCAACGCGAGCGCCCAAACGAGCCGCCGCGGCGGCCGCCTCGGTCCCGGCGTGCCCACCGCCGACGACGATGACATCGTAAATCACTGGATCCTGCATGATTGGGGCGCCTTTAGCGCAAAGCGGCCAGCGAATCCACCGCGTCGCGCATCCTGCGATGTTTCACGTGGAACATCATTTCCCGATGCAGAAACGCCCGAACAACGCGTCGAGCATCTCCTCGACTCCCGCCCGCCCGGTGATCCGGTCGAGCGCCGTCCCCGCGAGCCGCAGACGCTCGGCGAGCAGGATCAGGTCGCGCGCCTCGCGTGAACCCGTCTCGATCTCAAGCCATTGTTTTGCCTCGGCAAGCGCGGCGCGCTGACGCTGGCGCAGCGCCGCCTCGCCTTCGCGCGGCAACAAGGTCCGCGCCATCTCGACGATATAGCGGTGGAGCTTCTCCATCCCCTCGCCCGTCGCCGCCGACAGGGCGATATCGGCAAGCGCCGCTTCGGCTTCGGCCGCTGCATCGCCCCGCCAGCGATCGAGCTGCGCCGCGATCAGGATCGCGCGCGGATGGTCTGGCGCTTCCTTGGGCGGCCCGAGCCACAACAATATATCGGCCCTCTCGACCGCCGCCTTCGCGCGGTCGATGCCGATGATTTCGATATCGTCGGTACTTTCGGCGCGCAGCCCGGCGGTGTCTGAAAAGCGCATCGCGATCCCATCCAGCGCCAGCGGGGTTTCGATCACATCGCGCGTCGTTCCCGCGACGGGCGACACGATCGCCAGCTCACGCTGCGCCAAGGCATTGATCAAGGTCGATTTTCCGGCATTCGGCGGTCCCGCGATCACGACCGACAACCCCTCGGCGATTACCTCCGCCGCCGGCCGCGCCAGCCATTCGCCCAGCTCGCCCGCGAGCGCGCCCATCCCCGAAATCAGACGCCGCGCGACATCGTCGCCAGTTTCGACATCGTCCTCGTCGGCGAAATTCAGCTCGGCCTCGGCCCCCGCCATCAGCCCGAGCAATCGATCCTGCCATCCCGCCACCGCGCGCGACACATGCCCGCTCGCCATGCCCAGCGCCTGCACGCGCTGGCTCTCGGTCTCCGCCGCGAGCAGGTCGGCGAGCCCCTCGGCCTCAGCGAGATCGATCCGCCCGTTCTCGAACGCCCGCCGCGTAAATTCGCCCGGCTCCGCGCGCCGCAGTCCCGGCATCGCCCCGAGCGACGCCTCGACCGCCGCGACCACCGCTCGGCCGCCGTGCAGATGCAGCTCGGCCAGATCCTCGCCCGTCGCCGTCGCCGGTCCCGGAAACCAGAAAATCAGCGCCCGGTCGAGCGCCGCGCCGTCGGCGTCCTTCAAGTCCGCGAGCGACGCCCGGCGCACTTTGGGCACCCGCCCCGCAAGCGCGTGCAACGCCTCGCGAGCCCCGGGTCCGCTCACGCGCACGACGCCGATCGCTGCCGGCGGCATCCCGCTCGACAACGCAAAAATCGTATCTCTTACAACGGCTTGGTTCAGCTCTTGCGTCCCTTGGCGGGCTTGTCGTCATCGGCCGCGTCGCTCGATTTCGACGTCCCGCCCATCAGCCCGCCGCCGAACTGGCCGAGCAACGACTGGACGAGTTCGAGCCCGCTGCCGCCCATCGGCACCCAGGTCTTGACCATCGACTGGACGAGGTCGGGGGTGATCCCCTTCGCCATCAGCTCCTTGACGCGGTCGAGGTAGATATCGTGCAGCGGCTCGAGGTCGGGAAGACCGAACAGGCGCCGCGCCTCTTCGGGGGTGCAATCGATCTCGATATTGAACTTCATCGCCTGTCTCCGACCCGAAATGCCCGTTAGCCGCTTGAGCCATGCTCGCAGCCCCGCTAGCTTCGCGCTTTCACAGCAAAGAAGCAAGAGACAGGAGAGCTCCCCGCATGGCCGCGACGAACACCGATATCCCGACGCTCGACGGCGCCGGCACCCTTCCCGCCTATGTCGCGCGTCCCGATGCCGACAGCACTGGCGCGATCATCGTCATTCCCGAAATCTTCGGCGTCAACGAAGGCATCCGCAAGAAATGCGACGACTGGGCGGCCGAAGGCTATCTCGCGATTGCGCCCGACATCTTCTGGCGTTTCGCCCCCGGGGTCGAACTCAATCCCGATGTCGAAGCCGAACTGCAGGAGGCCTTTGGCTATTTCGGCCAATATGATGCCGACGACGGGGTCAAGGATATCGAAGCGGCGATCCGATGGCTCCACGGCCAAGGCGCGACAAAGGTCGGCGCAGTCGGCTTCTGCCTCGGCGGGCGGCTCGCCTATATGACGGCCGCGCGCACCGATATCGACGCGTCGGTCGGCTATTATGGCGTGATGATCGACCAGATGCTGAACGAGAGCCATGCGATCGCCCGGCCGCTGATGCTCCACATCCCGACCGAGGATCATCTCGTCGACCATGATGCGCAAAAGCGGATCCACGAAGGGCTCGACCCGCATCCCAAGGTGACGCTCCACGACTATCAGGGCCTCGACCATGGCTTTGCCGCGACGATGGGCAACCGCCGTGACGAAGAGGGCGCCCGGCTGGCCGACGGCCGCACGCGGGCCTTCTTCGCCGAGCATCTTTCATGAGCGGGCATCCGGGGCTTGCCGCCTGGCACGCCTATATGGCGGACGGCGGCGACCCGCAGGCGCTCAGGGACCTGCTCGCCGCCGATGCGGTGTTCCATTCGCCCGTCGTCCACACGCCGCAGGAAGGACGCGACAAGGTCTTCGCCTATCTCCACGCGGCAAGCCATGTCCTCGGCGGCGACGATTTCCGCTATCTGCGCGAGATCGTCGACGGCGATCAGGCCTGCCTCGAGTTCCAGAGCAATCTCGACGGCATCCAGATCAACGGGGTCGATATCATCCGGTGGGATGAGGATGGAAAAATAAGTGATTTCAAGGTGATGATCAGGCCCTTGAAGGCAATCAACAAAGTCTGGGAAAAAATGGCCGAGATGCTCGCGGCACAGGCCGCGCGCTAGATCAGGCTCAGCCCGGCGAGTTCGCGGTAGAGTTCGGGCGGCAATTCGCCGATGCCGCTGGCATCGTCGATGCCCTTGGGCGCATCGGCGTCGGTCAGGTAGCGCCACCCCTGGTGCGCCCGCTTCGGCTGCGGATGCACGCGTTCGAGCTGGGCGACGCACACGATATCGACCCGCCCGTCGCTGCGATCATCGAAGCGCAGGATCTCGACGCGCGCGACGAGCGTGTGCTTGACGATGAAATGCAGCTTGCCGCCGACCAGCTCGTCGGCCCGCTTGGGCCGAAAGCGCGTCGCAAATCGGATCTCGCCATCTTGGGCATAATTTTCGATCCGCGCTTGCAGCGCCGGATAATCGGAACAACCGACGGCAACGCGGGTCATGTGGAGCTGAGGCATGATCGCGAGATGGGAAGCCGATACGAAAAAGCCAGCCCCCCGGGGGACTGGCTTTTTTGTTTCGAGGCAAGAAAAATCGATTAGCCGAACAGCGTTCCGATCCCGACGCTCTGATCGACCCAGCCTTCGTAAATCATCTTGACCGCGACATAGATAATCACGGCGAGGCCGAGATAGGCGATCCAGCGATAACGCTCGATATATTTGGCGATGATGTTTGCCGCGACGCCCATCAGCGCGACGGCAAAGATCAAACCGACGATAAGGATGCCGGGGTGCTCGCGCGCGGCACCCGCGACCGCGAGCACATTGTCGAGGCTCATGCTGACGTCGGCGACGGCAACCGCCCAGGCGGCACCTGCGAAACTTTTGGCAGGCTTCAGACCCGAATGTTCATCGCCCGCAATCTCGGGCGAACCCTGCGACTGGCCCGTGTGACGCAATTCGCGCCACATTTTCCATGCGACCCAGATCAGGAGCAGCCCGCCGACGAAGATCAGTCCGACAATCTGCATCAGCTGTGTCACAACGAGCGCGAAGGCGATTCGAAGCACAAGCGCCGCGAGCACGCCGATCAGGATGACCTTCTTGCGCTGGTCGGCGGGCAGCCCCGCGGCAAGCGCGCCGACGACGATCGCATTGTCGCCCGCGAGGACGAGGTCGATCATCAGCACCTGCAGGAACGCCGCGAAGGCGGCGGGCTCGGTAATGTTCGAAAAATCCTTGACGATCGCATCCCACATTCCGGCGGGACCGCCGAAACCGCCGGCGTGCGCCGCGGCCTGAGTCAGAAATTCCAAAATCACAGCGGCTCTCCGAAATAGCTGACCTCTGGCATAGGGTCATAAAAGCGATGCAGCAACGCCCGCCACTGCCGATAGCGATCCGATTGCCGGAAGCCGTCGCGGTGATCCGCAATCGACCTCCACTTTACCAAAAGCAGATAGGGCTGTCCGGTTGCCGTCGGGCGGAAAATTTCGAGGAAAATAAAGCCCGGTGAGGCTTCGATCAGCGGTCTGGCTTGGACCATGGCCGCCTCGAACGCCTCTTCGCCGCCCGCCCTGACGGGTAGCAAGGCGTGTTCGAGGATAGCCATGGCGCTGGCTTATTGGTTCATGCTGTCGAAGAAATCCTCGTTGGTCTTCGAATCCTTGATCTTGTCGAGCAGGAATTCCATCGCGTCGATGGTGCCCATCTGCATGAGGATGCGGCGCAGCACCCACATTTTCGACAGCTTGTCCTTTTCGACGAGCAATTCTTCCTTGCGGGTGCCCGACTTGCCGACGTCGAGCGACGGGAAGATGCGCTTGTCGGCGACCTTGCGGTCGAGCACGATTTCGGAGTTACCCGTGCCCTTGAATTCTTCGAAGATGACCTCGTCCATGCGGCTGCCGGTATCGATCAGCGCGGTCGCGATGATCGACAGCGAACCGCCTTCTTCGATGTTACGCGCGGCGCCGAAGAAGCGCTTCGGGCGTTGCAGCGCGTTCGCATCGACACCGCCGGTCAGCACCTTGCCCGACGAGGGAACGACGGTGTTGTAGGCGCGGCCGAGGCGCGTGATCGAATCGAGCAGGATGACGACATCCTTCTTGTGCTCGACGAGGCGCTTGGCCTTTTCGATCACCATTTCAGCGACCTGGACGTGGCGCGTCGCGGGTTCGTCAAAGGTCGAGGAGACAACCTCGCCCTTCACGCTGCGCTGCATGTCGGTGACTTCCTCGGGCCGTTCGTCGACGAGGAGGACGATCAGATAGACCTCGGGATGATTGTCGGTGATCGCCTTGGCGATATTCTGCAGCAGCACCGTCTTACCCGTGCGCGGCGGCGCGACGATCAGCGCGCGCTGGCCCTTGCCCTGCGGGCTGACGAGGTCGATGACGCGCGCCGACTTGTCCTTGACGGTCGGGTCGACGGTATCCAGCGACAGCTTCTGGTTCGGATAGAGCGGCGTGAGATTGTCGAAATTGACGCGGTGACGCACCGCCTCGGGATCGTCGAAATTGACCTTGATCAGCTTGGTCAGCGCGAAATAGCGTTCGCCGTCGCGCGGCGCGCGAATCTCGCCCTCGACCGTGTCGCCGGTGCGCAGGCCATATTTGCGGACCTGGTTCGGCGAAACATAGATGTCATCGGGACCCGCGAGATAGTTCGCGTCCGACGAGCGCAGGAAACCGAACGAGTCGGGGAGAACCTCGATCGTCCCAGATCCAATGATTTCCTCGCCCTCTTCGGCGAGTTCCTTGAGGATCGAGAACATCAGGTCCTGCTTGCGCAGCGTCGATGCGCCTTCGACGCCCAGTTCTTCCGCCATTTCGACAAGCTGGGCGGGCGCTTTGGTCTTGAGTTCTTTGAGATGCATGGGATGGATTCCGGGTAGAAAATCAGGGAGAAATGAAACGAATTCGTTGCACCGCTGGGGTGCCCTATCCGGCCGTGGGACGACCGTTAAAGATAGCGTCGGCGCGGGGACGCGCCGCCCACATGAAGCGGGGTTGATCGGCCCCTATATCCGGGCCGGGTCCAAGTCAATCGGGCTGCGTCTGGAGGCGCGGATTCTACGGGCGGACGACGACGAGGATGACGATGATCGCCGCGGCGATGCCGGGAACCTCGTTGAGCATGCGCAGCTGTTTTTCGGTGAGCGGACGCTCGCCCTTCTTCAGCTTCTTGAAATAGCCGATCATCCAGCCGTGATAGCCCGACAGCCCGACCACGAGCAGCAATTTGGCGATGAACCAGCCCTCGCGCCAATAATCGCCGTTGAAGGCGAGCATCAGCCCGAAAATCCAGACGATGATCAGCGACGGGTTCAGGATGATCCGCCGCAGCCGATCCTCGCGCTCGATCCACGTCCTGTCCTCGTCGGATCCGACCGGCGCCTGGTGGTGATAAACGAAAAAGCGCGGCATCATGAAGAGGCCGGCCATCAGGAAGATCACGAAAATAATATGCGCGGCTTTGACCCAAAGCATCGTCGCCCCCAGAAAACCAGCCAGTTCCATAGATTATCCGCCGCGAACGCGTTTGATGAGATGTTCGACATGCGCGATCGGCGTGTCGGGCACGATGCCATGGCCGAGATTGAAGATATGGGGACGCGACGGGAAAGCCGCAAGGATGCGGTCGATCGCCGTATCGAGCGCCTCGCCCCCGGCGACGAGCGCGAGCGGATCGAGATTGCCCTGCACCGGCAGATGTGACGGCAAGGCGGCATCGGCCCATGCCGGGTCGACCGTCTCGTCGAGTCCTATCGCATCGATCCCGGTCTCGTCGGCATAGGCGCGAAGCTTGCCGCCCGCGCCCTTTGGAAAGCCGATTACCGGCGTATCGGGGTGAAGCGCCTTCAATCGCCGCACGATCTCGGCATTGGGCGCGATCACCCATTGCTCATATTGTGCGGGGGACAGGCTCCCGGCCCAGCTGTCGAACAATTGCACGGCGTCGACGCCATTTTCGATCTGCCCCGACAAATAGGTGACGCTGAGGTCGATGATCGCATCGACGATCGCCTGAAAGGCAGCCGGATCGCCGAAAGCCATGCGCCGCGCCAGCGCCTGGTCCTTCGACCCCTGCCCCGCCACCATATAGGTCGCGACCGTCCAGGGGCTTCCTGCAAAGCCGAGGAAGGTCGTCTCGGGCGGTAGCGATGCTGCAACGCGTACGACAGTCGCATAGATGGGGTCGAGCCGCTGCGGTGCCGCTTCGAGCGACGCCAATGCGCCATCGACGAGCGGCGGCGCGAGCCGCGGCCCCTCGCCCGCCTCGAACCACAGATGCTGGCCGAGCGCGTGCGGGATGACGAGAATGTCGGAAAAGAGGATCGATCCGTCGAAACCGAAGCGGCGGATCGGCTGCAACGTCACTTCGGCCGCGGCCTCGGGATCATAGCAAAGCTCGAGGAAACCGCCTTTGGTTTCCCGAAGCGCGCGATATTCGGGCAGATAGCGTCCCGCCTGGCGCATCAGCCATAGCGGCGGGCGCTCTTGCTGCACTCCGCGCAGCGTGGCGAGCAAGCTCTTCGGTGACGCCTTCACGCGGCCCTTCTTTCTCTCTTCATATATATTTAAATATAATTGTGGTGGTTTGTTGGTCGGCGGACAAGGCGGCTTTAGGCCGGAGCGCCCCTTTTGCCAACAGCTTGACTCCCGTGACGGCAAGCCAGCAGGCAGAGTCGCACCAGGCTTTCCCCCTAATTCACAGCCTGTGGATAAGATTCATCCCGTGTGGATAAGCGGTGGAGCGGAATCGACACGGCGGGGGACGAATCTTTCCTGCCCAATCCGTCCCTGCGCTTATGCCAAACTTGTCCACAGGGCGTTTTTCGTCGGCGCGGGCCTGATCCGGCATTGCCTTTTTTCGCCGATTCCCGCCATGGTGGCGCGATGGGCCGGCTTCACCTCCACCTCATATCCGATTCCACGGGCGAGACGCTCGAAAATATCGCGAAGGCGGCGATCGCGCAGTTCGACGATGTCGAGGTCGTGCGCCATTTCTGGCCGATGGTGCGGTCGGAATCGCATCTCGACCGGATCATGGCCGAGGTGCAGGCGAGTCCCGGCATGATCCTCTTCACCCTCGTCAACGGTGAGCTGCGCGCCAGCCTCGAACGTCGCGCGAGCGCGCACGCTCTTCCCACCGTCGCCGCGCTCGACGCGGTGACCGACGCGCTGTCGCGGATGCTCGGGCAGGAAGCAAAGGCGCGTCCCGGCCGCCAGCATGTCCTCGACGCCGCCTATTTTGCGCGCGTCGAGGCGATTCAGTTCACCGTCGCTCACGACGACGGCATCGGCTGGGAAAATTGGGAACAGGCCGACATCGTCCTCGCGGGCGTGTCGCGCACCTCGAAAACGCCGACGAGTATCTATCTCGCCAATCGCGGCTTCAAGACCGCGAACATCCCGATCGTCCCCGAATCGCCGCCGCCGAACGCGCTGTTCAATCTGAAGCGCCCGATGATCGTCGGGCTGACGACCGGGCTCGACCGGCTCGTTCAGGTTCGCCGCAACCGGCTGCTTTCCTTGAATCAGGCGCCCGAAACCTCTTATGTCGACGACGAACGCGTCAAGGCCGAGCTCGCTTATGCGCGGCGGATGTTCGCCGACAACGGCTGGCCGGTGATCGACGTGACGCGCCGCTCGATCGAGGAAACCGCCGCCGCCGTGATCAAGCTCGTCGAAGACCGCTCCGCCGCAGCATGACCTTGCTCCTCGCCTCGCAAAGCAGCGGCCGCGCCGCGATGCTCCGCGCCGCCGGCCTCGATTTTGAAACAAGCGCCGCGCATGTCGACGAGGAGGCACTGACCGCTTCGCTCCTTGCGGCCGGTCAGACTCCGCGCAACATCGCCGACGCGCTCGCCGAGGCGAAAGCCGTCAAAATCTCGTCGCGCCTTCCCGGGGTCACCGTGCTCGGTGCCGACTCCACGCTTGCGCTCGACGATGGCGCGATGCTCTCGAAACCCGCCACGCCCGAAGAGGCGGCCGAGCATCTCCGCCGCATGGCGGGCGCGCGCCACCGCCTGTTCAGCGCCGCGGTCGCCGCGCGCGATGGCGCGCCGGTATGGCGCGCGATCGGTGAGGCGAAGCTGTGGATGCGCCCCTTGTCGGACGCCTTCATCGCCCACTATGTCGCGCAAAACTGGGACAGCATCCGCTGGACCGTCGGCTGTTACGAAATCGAGGGAGCGGGCGTGCAATTGTTTGAAAAGGTCGAGGGCGATCCCTGGACGATCATCGGCATGCCGATGCTGCCCCTGCTGGCGTGGCTGCGCACCACCGGATTGGCGCCGCAATGAGCACGCCTTTCGCAGAAGTCATCGGCGACCCGATCGCCCAGTCCAAATCGCCACTGATCCACGGCTTCTGGCTCGACGCGCTCGGGCTGCCGGGCGATTACCGCCGCGCGCATGTGAAATCCGAAGAGCTCGCCGCCTATATCGCCGAGCGGCGCATTGATCCCGACTGGCGCGGCTGCAACGTCACCATGCCGCACAAGGCCGCAGTGATGGGTCTTGTCGACGACCCCGGCGACATTCGCGGCACGATCGGCGCGATGAACACCATCGTCCGCCAGCCCGACGGTGCGCTGATCGGCACCAACACCGACGCCGCCGGCTTTTATTCGCCGCTCGCCGAACTCGATCTCGAGGGCGCCCCCGTCGCGGTGGTCGGCGCCGGCGGCGCGGCGCGCGCGGTGCTGTTTGCGCTGGCCCGCGCGAACGTCGGCTCCGTCACCATCCTCAACCGCAGTCCATTGAAAGCGATGGGCCTGCTTGCGACCTTCGGGCTCAGGGGCGATGTCGTGGCGCTCGATGCACAGCTTCCCCCCGTATCTCTGCTCGTCAATTCGAGCAGCCTCGGCATGGCGGGCCAGCCGCCGCTCGATCTCGACCTGTCGCCGCTCCCCGACGACGCGATCGTCTACGACCTCGTCTATTCGCCGCTCCAGACGAGGCTCCTCAAAGCCGCGGCGGCGCGCGGCCTCGACACCGTCGACGGGCTCGACATGCTGATCGGCCAGGCTGCGCTCGCCTTTGAACTCTTCTTCGGCGCCACCCCGCCCGAGGGCCGTGACGAGGAATTACGCGCGCTGCTGGTGGCCGGATAATCGCGTGACCCACCGCCCGCGCCCCGGCTCGCGACTCCGCCGACCGTTCATTCTCGGGCTCACCGGCTCGATCGGCATGGGCAAATCGACCGCGGCGGCGATGTTCGAGCGTGAGGGCGCCCCCGTCTTCGACGCCGATGCCGAAGTGCACCGGCTGCAAGGCCCCGGCGGCGCGCTCGTCGCCGCGATCGAGGCGCGTTTTCCCGGCACCACGGGCCCGAACGGCGTCGACCGGCAGAAACTCGGCGCGCGCGTGATCGGCAATACCCATGAACTCGCCGCGCTCGAAGCGATCGTCCATCCGGCGGTCGGCAAGGCCCAGAAACGCTTTCTCGCGCGCCACCGCGCGCGCGATTTCGTCGTGCTCGACATCCCCCTGCTCTTCGAAAAGGGCGGCTGGCGCAAGGTCGGCGCGATCGCGGTCGTTTCGGCGCCCGCGTGGATGCAGCGCAAACGCGTGATGCGGCGCCCCGGCATGACGACGGCGAAATTGAAGGCGATCCGCCGTCTGCAGGTTCCCGACCGGGTCAAGCGGTCGCGCGCCGATTTCATCATCGAAACGGGCCGCCCCAAAAGCGAGACGCACCGCCAAATTCGTTTCATCACCTCTTGTTTCCACGCCCGATAGGGTCCAGATTGAACCTTCGATGCGCGAGATTATTTTCGATACCGAAACCACGGGTTTCGATCCCAGAAGCGGGGACAGGCTGGTCGAAATCGGATGTGTCGAGTTGATCGGCCGCCGTGAAACCGGCGTCACCTTCCACGCCTATTTCAATCCCGAGCGCGATATGCCCGCCGCGGCCGAAGCGGTGCACGGGCTGTCAATCCAATTCCTTTCGGACAAGCCGCTCTTTGCGACGCGCGTCGACGAACTGCTCGAATTTCTCGGCGATGCGCCGCTCGTCGCGCACAATGCCGCGTTCGACTTCGGATTCGTCAACGCCGAGCTGGCGCGCGCCGGCCGGCCCGCGCTCGACATGGCGCGCATGTGCTGCACGGTGCAGATGGCGCGCAAGCTCCACCCGGGCGCCAAGCACAGCCTCGATGCGCTCTGTACGCGCTACGGCATCGACCGCAGCCACCGCGTCAAGCATGGCGCGCTGCTCGACGCCGAGCTGCTCGCCCATCTCTATATCGAAATGACCGGCGGCCGGCAGATCGGCCTCGGCCTCGGCCTCGGAGCCGCTTCGGCGGTATCGGGGTCGATCGACCTCCCCTCGCCCGCGGCATCGCGCGGTCCCGGCCGCCCCTTTCGCGAACCCCGTCCCCATATGGCGTCGGCCGCCGAACTCGCGCGGCACGCCGAATTTGTCGCAGGGCTGAACCAGCCGCTGTGGCTCGATACGGTGTAACGACTCTCCCATTGTCGTCGCACCGGCCAAGAAGGAGAAGAAAAATGGAAATCCGCGTCTCTGGACACCAGATCGAAACCGGCGAAGCGCTGCAGGCGCATGTGTCGGACCGGATGAACGCGATTGCCGACAAATATTTCT
Source organism: Sphingopyxis sp. JAI108 (assembly GCF_013410105.1). GTDB lineage: Bacteria > Pseudomonadota > Alphaproteobacteria > Sphingomonadales > Sphingomonadaceae > Sphingopyxis > Sphingopyxis chilensis. The sequence continues at coordinate 105,095 of NZ_JACCCJ010000002.1, read as the reverse complement.
CGCGCGCGATCGGGGCACATGCGACCTTCGGGAAAGGTCCGCACGACAGTTTCCAGTGCGACATCGTCGCGCATGTGATGCAGGGGCTCGTGCTCAAGGGCCATGGCCAGGCGCAGGACGCGCATGTCGCGTTCGAGGGGGCGGCCGAACGCATCGAAAAGCAGCTCAGGCGCTACATGCGCCGGTTGAAGGATCACAATAATGGCGTCGCCGCGCCGTCGCCGACGGTCGACGAGATCGAGGACAATGCAGGCTATACCGTGTTCGATCCTGGCAGCGAGGAAGACGCGGGCGATGCGCCGGCGATCATCGCCGAAACGCGCGTCGATATCCCCAGCAGCAGCGTGTCCGACGCCGTGATGATGCTCGACCTTCGGAACACCAACGCGCTGCTCTTCGTCAACAGCAAGACCGGCGCACACAACATGGTCTATCGCCGCGACGACGGGACAATCGGCTGGGTCGAACCACGATAGGGCTGGCTTTTCTTCGCCATCCGGCTTAAGGGCCGCGCCCAACGATGCCCGAAGCCGGGATGGCGGGGGGCCTGCCACGACAGATCCGCGACCGTTTGCCAGCCCAAGTTCCTGGCGGCGTCCGGCGTTTAACAAGATTTGGCCAGACGATGAATCTTTCTTCCCTTCTCTATCCGGCGACCGTGCGCGCGCATGTTCAGCTCGATTCGAAAAAGGCGCTTTTCCCCTTTGTCGGTGATCTCGCCAGCCGTTCGCTCGGCCTCGACGCCGGCGAAGTCAGCGAGGCGCTGCTCGAACGCGAGCGTCTGGGCTCGACCGGGTTTGGCCGCGGGATCGCGCTTCCGCACGCCAAGATGGCGGACCTCGGCGGGGTGCGCGGCCTGTTCCTGCAACTCGCCAAGCCGATTGATTTCAACGCCGTCGACGGCCTGCCGGTCGACCTGCTCTTCGTCCTGCTCTCGCCGCTCGACGCCGGTGCCGACCATCTGAAAGCGCTCGCGGGCGTGTCGCGGATGCTGCGCAACGAGGCGATCGCCGACCGGCTGCGCGGCGCGAAGAACGACGAGGCGCTCTATGCGCTGCTCGCCGACACCGAAACGCGTGACGCGGCCTGATAAAAGATCAGCCGTGCCCCTGCGAAGGCAGGGGCCCATCACCTGCCGTCGCGATTTCCACCACCGTCTGTTGATGACGGTGCCTTCGGTGATTGGCCCCTGCCTTCGCAGGGGCACAAGCTGATATGACCCGCCTCAAAAGCCGTTTCCTTGTCGATCTGCTGCTTCGTCGCACCGAAGCGGCCGGCGGCTTTGCGACCGTGCTCGCCAAGGGCGACGAAAATTCAGGCATCATCCTTGTCCAGTGCAGCGACCGCGGCCAGCCCGGGCCGCTGCTCGAGCGGCGCTTTGGCGCCGATGGCCACTATATCTGGGAGGCGGTCGGCCCGAGCGATCCAAATGATGGGGAATCGCGCGCAAACTATCAGGATCGGCGGCGGAAGTCCGACCCCGATCTGTGGCTGGTTGAACTGGATATCGCAGATGCGCCACGACTCGTCGCGGAGTGGGCCGCGTTAACTTGACTCTGTTGCGGCGCACAATAGCTGGCGCCCATTCGATAACGCGTAGGTCGTTCCGCGGGTTGCATCGCTTTCTTGCAACGCACCCCGGCAAAACGGTTCGGACACGCAGTCGGACGATGACCGCAGGCGGCGATACAGGACCCTAGTCCCCCCGCCTGGTTTGAGAGGTTCGGATCATCGGCCGCCCTTTTGACGGACACTATGAGTCGCATTTTGAACGTAGCCGGCATGGCTGCCGTCGGCATGACCGCTGCCTCCATGCTGCTTCTGGCGGAACCGGGCTTTGCAAGCGATCTTGCGGCCGACGCCAATATCCCCGCCATCATCCTCCCGGGCGCCGACACGCCGGCGGTCGAGGAAAGGGCGGACCTTCCGACCGAAATCGAAACCCCGGTCGAAGACAGCAACCAGATCGAAGCCGAAGCCGACCCCGCGCCGATCTCGCCCCCGGTGACGGCCGCTTCGCTCGCCGAACTCGTCGCCGCGACACCCAGGCCGGCCGAAATCGATCCCGAACTGCGCTGCCTTGCCGGTGCGGTCTATTTCGAATCGCGCGGCGAATCGCTGCCCGGCCAGCTCGCGGTCGCGCATGTCGTGATCAACCGCGCCAATTCGGGCCGTTTCCCCAAAAGCCTGTGCGGCGTCGTCCACCAGAAAAGCCAGTTCAGCTTCGTGCGCGGCGGCCGGATGCCCGCGATCCGCCAGGGCACCCAGTGGAACAATGCCGTTGCGATCGCCCAGATCGCGCGCGACGGCACGTGGAAGAACCACGCCCCGGGCGCTCTCTTCTTTCACGCGCGCTATGTCTCGCCGGGTTGGCGCAAGACGCGCATCGCGCAGATCGACAATCATATCTTCTATCGCTGATTGCTTGGGCGGGGTGCGCAGGCATCCCGTTCATTGCCAAGCCATAAATGCTGGCGCATGATGCGCCGATGACGCGTCCTCATTCCGCCGCCCTGCTCTGCGCAGCGGCGTTCGCCTTGGCTGGCTGCGCGACGGCGGTGCCGCCGGTCGAAGTCACCCGTTTCCACACCAATGCGGTCGCCGGCTGGGCGCCGGGCACGCGCTACGCCATCGCGACCGCGCCGCTCGATGGTCCGGCGACCGATGTTCCGGGCGCAGCGCCGGGGACGGCGATGCCCTCGCTCGAATGGAACAGCTATCGCACCGCGGTCGACCAGCAGCTCCAGCGGCAGGGGCTTGTCGCGGCGGGAGCGGGCGAACGCGCGCCGCTTCTCGTCCGCATTGCCTTCGAGCGCGCCGAACAGTTGCCCGAGGGCCGCCGTTCGCCGGTGTCGGTCGGCGTTGGCGGGTCTACCGGCAACTACGGCTCGGGCGTGGGGCTCGGCATCGGAATCAATCTCGGCGGCGGACCGAAACGGATGGCCGACCTTCAGCTGTCGGTGCGCATCGACGATGCCGCGACGGGTCAGGCGTTGTGGGAAGGCCGCGCGCTGACCGCGGTTCCGGTCAAGGCGCCCGCGAACCAGCCGAGCCTCGCCGCAGCGAAATTGGCCGAAGCCTTATTCAAGGACTTCCCCGGCGAATCCGGACGCACTATCAGCGTCAAATGACCATCAGCATCAACGCCGCTTTCGACAGCGGCAATATCGTCGTGGAAAATGTCGACGGCACGTCGGCGCGCCTTTCGATTCGCAAGGACCGCGAATCGGACTTTTTCCAGTGGTTCCACTTCCGCGTCGCGTGCCACGTCGGCGACGCGCTTGAACTCGCGATCGGCGGGCTGGCGGAATCGGCCTATCCCGACGGTTGGCCGGGCTATGCCGCATGCGCGAGCACCGACCGCGAACACTGGTTCCGTCTCGACACGGCGTATGACGCCAAAACGGGCGGCGGCACGCTGACGATCCAGCACACCGCCGAAAGCCCGATCCTCTATATCGCCTATTTCGCGCCCTATTCGATGGAACGCCATCACGACCTGATCGCCTCGGTCGCCGAGTGCGAGGGCGTCACCTACCGCTGCCTCGGCACCAGCCTCGAAGGTCAGCCGGTCGACTGCCTCGAAATGGGCAGCGGCGACACGCAGGTGTGGCTCTATGCGCGCCAGCATCCCGGCGAGAGCATGGCCGAATGGTGGATGGAGGGCGCGCTCGAAAAGCTCACCGATTCAGCCGACCCGCACGCACGCTCGCTGCTGCAGAAATGCCGCTTCCATATCGTACCGAACATGAATCCCGACGGATCGCGTCGCGGGCATCTGCGCACCAATTTCGCCGGCGTGAACCTCAACCGCGAATGGGAGAATCCGACCGCCGAGCGCAGCCCCGAAGTGCTCGCAGTTCGGAACGCGATGGACGAAAGCGGCGTCGACTGGGCGATGGACGTCCATGGCGACGAGGCGATCCCCGCGGTCTTCCTCGCGGGTTTCGAGGGCATTCCCTCGCTGAAGGCCGAGCAGGCCGAAAAATATAAGGCGTTCGAGGCCGCGCTCGCGTCGAACACCCCCGATTTTCAGGTCGACCTCGGCTATACCGAATCGGCGCCGGGGCAGGCGAATCTCTCGATGTCGACGACGCAGCTCGCCGAACGCTTCGGCGCGGTGTCGATGACGCTCGAAATGCCGTTCAAGGACAATCGCGACCTGCCCGATCCGGTTCAGGGCTGGTCGCCCGAGCGCTCGAAGCTGCTCGCGCACGCCTGCCTCCAGACGCTGGACCAGATGCTGTGAGTGCCGCCTGGCGGATCGTCGAGGACGATCTGTCGGGCGCGCCCGTCCGCGCGCTGCTCGAGGTGCATTTCGCGGGCATGCTCGCGAACTCACCCGCGGGCAGCTGCCACTTCCTCGATTTCGACGGACTGCGCGCGGGCGACGTGACCTTCTGGTCGATCCACCGGGGTGACGAGCTTGCCGGCTGCGGCGCTTTGAAGATGCTCGATAGCGCGCACGGCGAAATCAAATCGATGCGCACCGCCGAGGCCTTTCTGCGGCAGGGTGTCGCGGCGCATATGCTCGACCATATCATCGATGTCGCGCGCGAACGGGGTCTCGAACGCCTCAGCTTGGAAACCGGGTCGAGCGGGTCGTTCGAGCCTGCCCTCGCGCTGTATCGGCGTTACGGCTTCACCGAGTGCGCGCCCTTCGCCGACTATAAGCCCGACCCGTTCAGCCGCTTCATGACGCGCGCGCTCTGAACGAAAACGGGGCCCGGAAGGGACTCCGGACCCCGCATCATTCAAGTCAGGCTCGCCGGTGCTTACGCGGCCTTCTTGTCCTCGATCACCGGCTGGGCCGTGCCACCGATCGCTATCTTGTGCGGCTTCATCGCCTCGGGCACTTCGCGCACCAGGTCGATGACGAGCAGCCCGTCGGCGAGGTCGGCGCTGGCGACCCGCACGAAATCGGCGAGCTGGAAGCGGCGCTCGAACGCGCGCGTCGCGATGCCGCTATAGAGGAGCTGGCGCCCCTCGCCCTCGGCCACCGGCGCCTTGCGGCCGCTGACGGTCAGCATGTTCTGCTGCGCGGTGATGTCGATTTCGTCGCTCTTGAATCCCGCGACGGCCACCGTGATGCGGAAATGGTCGTCGGCGACCTTTTCGATGTCGAACGGCGGGTAATTTTCCGCGCCCGAACCGCTGGTTTCAAGGAAATCGAACAACCGGTCGAAGCCGACGGTCGAACGGCGATAGGGGGTCCAGTCAAAGCTGTTACGCATGAGTCATTCCTTCCTTTCAAAGCGAAGCAAAGGGACCGCGGGCTCGGCCGCGATCGCCACCCGGCCCCGTATCGGCGGCCGGACGATCCAAATCTGGGTGCAGCCGAAACCATTTCAAGAGGGCGGTTGGCGTTCGGTGAAAAGCCGCGCTAAAGGGCGGCGACTCTCCTCCAGCGCAAGGATCCGAAATGCCCCAGCTCATCCTCATCCGTCACGGCCAGTCGCAGTGGAATCTCGAAAACCGCTTCACCGGCTGGTGGGATGTCGATGTCACCGAAAAGGGCGCGGCCGAAGCCTGGGCGGCGGGCGAGCTGATGAAGGCGAAGAGCGTCGCCCCCGACACCTGCTTCACCTCGGTCCAGACGCGCGCGATCAAGACATTGAACCTCGCGCTCGAGGCGATGGGACGTTTGTGGCTCCCTGTCACCAAGGACTGGCGCCTCAACGAGCGCCACTATGGCGGCCTCACCGGGCTCGACAAGGCCGAGACCGCGGCGAAGCATGGCGACGAGCAGGTCAAGATCTGGCGCCGCAGCTTCGACATTCCGCCGCCGCCGCTCGAAGCCGGCTCCGAATGGAATCTCGCGAGCGACCCGCGCTACGCCGGCATCGCGATCCCGGCGGCCGAGAGCCTCAAGGATACGATCGAACGCGTGCTTCCCTATTATGAAGCCGCGATCGTCCCCGAACTCGCCGCGGGCAAGACGGTGCTGATCTCGGCGCACGGCAACAGTTTGCGCGCGCTCGTCAAGCATCTCTCGGGCATTTCGGACGCCGACATCACCGGGCTCGAAATCCCGACCGGCCAGCCGATCGTCTACGAATTGAACGACGACCTCAGCGCGCGCGAACGCTATTATCTGAGCGAGCGGTAAACGCGGTTCCCCGGCGAAAGCCGGGCTCCATGTCGTGCGTCAGTCGCGCAGCAGCTCGTTGATCCCGGTCTTGGCGCGCGTCTTGGCATCGACGCGCTTGACGATCACGGCGCAGTATAGCGACGGCCCCGGGGTTCCGTCGGGCAGCGGCTTGCCGGGCAGCGATCCCGGCACGACCACCGAGTAAGCGGGAACTTCGCCCATGAAAACCTCGCCCGTCGCGCGGTCGACGATCTTGGTCGACGCGCCGAGATAGACGCCCATCGACAGCACCGCGCCCTCGCGCACGATCACGCCCTCGGCGACTTCGGCGCGTGCGCCGATGAAGGCGCCGTCCTCGATCACCACCGGCCCCGCCTGCAGCGGCTCCAATACGCCGCCGATCCCGGCGCCGCCCGACAGGTGGACGTTGGCGCCGATCTGGGCGCAGCTGCCGACGGTGGCCCAGGCATCGACCATCGACCCCTCGCCGACGTACGCGCCGATGTTGACGAAGCTCGGCATCAGCACCGCGCCCTTGCTGATAAAGGCGCCGCGGCGCACGATCGAGCCGGGAACGGCGCGGAAGCCCGCGTCGCGAAAGCGGTTCTCGCCCCAGCCGGCGAATTTCGACGGCACCTTGTCCCACCAGGTCGCGCCGCCGGCGCCGCCCTCGATGATCTCCATGTCGTTGAGGCGGAACGACAGCAGCACCGCTTTCTTCAGCCACTGGTTGACCTGCCAGGCGCCGCCCGCATCGCGCTCGGCGACGCGATAACTGCCGTCGTCGAGCCCCGCCAGCGCCGTCTCGACTGCGTCGCGCACCGCGCCGGTCGTGGTAAGGCCCAGCGTGTCGCGCGTATCCCACGCGGCTTCGATCGTGCTCTGGAGGTCGGTCGTCATGAAATTCCCCAAGGTGAAGGCAAGGTATCGAGCCAGTCGGCGATGTCGGTCGCGTGGAAATCGACATGGCCCGGCAGGTGGTCGCGATGGCCGCTTTCGCTGCCATTGTCCAGCCACACGGTCGTCATGCCGAGCGCTTTGGCGGGTGTCAGGTTGCGCGCCATATCCTCGACGAACAGGCTTTTCGCTGGATCGATGCCGAGGTGCGCGACCATCATATCATAGGCCGCCGCATCGGGCTTGGGCGTGTAGCGGGTGACGCGAATGTCGCAGATGCCGTCGAACAGGTCGGCGATCCCGCGCGCTTCGAGCACGCGCGCGGCATAATCGGCGTCGGCGTTGGTGAACACCAGCCTGCGCCCCGGCAGCCGCTCGAGCCCGGCGCGCAGCCGCGGGTCGATCGTCAGCCGGTCGAGCGCGATATCATGGACATCGATCAGGAAGGTTTCGGGATCGACGCCGTGATGGCGCATCAGCCCCGCCATCGTCGTACCATGATCATGGAAATATTGCTTCTGCACCCGCCGCGCGTGGGCCGCGTCGACGTCCAGCAACCGCATGATGAAGGCACCCATGCGTTCGTCGATCAGGTCGAACAGCTTCGCCGACGGCGCGTAAAGCGTGTTGTCGAGATCGAAGATCCAGCTGTCGATATGGTCGAGCGCGGGGGGCATGATGGCCGGGCGCATAGGGGTTGGGGTTCGTCGAGGCAAGGCGAACGAAAGATCCTCCCTGTGCCGAATTCACGGGGAGGTGGCAGCGGAGCAGCCGCTGACGGAGGGGCGATGGCGCGGCGCCGCAGCCCCTCCACCATCCTGCGGATGGTCCCCCTCCCCACCGCTTCGCCGCAGGGAGGATCGCAAACCCGCAATTAACCGCAAGATACTATTGCCAAGCCCTCCGCCGCGCTAAAAGCTGGCTATCAGGGCAAAGGGGAACGGCGATGGCCGACGCACACCGACGCAGCCGCATCCAACGGATGGCGCCGCGTCCTTTGCCCCTGTTGCTCGCCATCGCGGGGCTCGCGCTTTCGGCGTGTGGCGGCGGTGGCGGCGGTACCCGCCCCTCGCCGACCCCGGCGCCTCCCCCCGCTCCCGCGCCGGCGCCGGCGCCGACCCCCACGCCGACCCCCACCCCGCCGCCGACGGGCAATTTCGATACCGCCGAAACGCGCATGTCCGACGGCGTCAATTTCCACGGCGCGATCACCGCCTATCAGGCGGGGGCCACCGGCCAGGGCATATTGGCGGGCGTGATCGACGACGGCATCGACCAGGACAGCCCCGAATTTGCCGGGCGAATCTCGTCGCAATCGGCCGACCTTGCGGGATCGCGCGGGATCGATGGCGAAGGGACGCACGGCACCAATGTCGCGCAGCTTCTGCTCGGCCGAAAGGATGACGCCGGCACCTTCGGCATCGCCTTCGACGCCAGCCTGCTCGTGCTGCGCGCCGACCGGCCGGGCAGCTGCGCGACCGAGGATCCGTCGAACGACGAAAGCGGCTGCCGCTATCCCGAAACGGCGATCGCCGCAGGCCTCGACCGCGCGGTCAGTGCGGGCGCGCGCGTCGTCAACATCTCGCTCGGCGGCGAAGATCCGCCCGGCGCGACCCTGCGCGCCGCCGTCTCGCGCGCCACCGCGGCGGGGATCATCGTCGTCGTGGCGGCGGGCAACGACGGCGATACGACCGCGAACGGCAACGACCCGAACAACCCCGATTCTTTTGCGCAGGGGCTGCGCGATGCCGGCGGCGAGCTCGTCCTCATCGCGGGGTCGGTCGATGACGGCGGCGCGATCTCGCCCTTCAGCAACCGCGCGGGCGCCTATGCCAGCTCCTATCTCGCGGCGCTGGGTGAGGGTGTGTGCTGCGCCTATGAAAATGGCGCGCTCAAGACCGAAGGCAATTTCGTCTTTGTGCTCAATGGCACCAGCTTCGCGGCGCCGCAGGTTGCGGGCGCGGTCGCGCTGATCGCAGAGGCCTTCCCGAATCTTTCGAGCCAACAGATCGTCTCGCTCCTCCACCAGTCGGCGCGCGATGCGGGTGCCGCCGGCGCCGATGGCGTCTATGGTCAGGGCATCCTCGACATCGCGCGCGCCTTTCAGCCGATAGGCGCGACCGCGCTCACCGGGACTTCGACCGCCGTCGCGCTCGATGCGCCGCTCGGTATGCTCGGCGGTCCGATGGGCGATGCGGGCGGTGCGGGGACGATCGGCCTTGTCACCGACGGCTTCGGCCGCGCCTTCAACGTCGATTTCGGCGGATCTCTCGGTCTGCGCCGTCCCGACTTCAAACTGTCGGGTGCGATCGGCGGCCTCGTCCGCCAGCAAAGCGCCGCCAGCCAGTCGCTCGCGCTCTCGCTCGTCACCACGCCGGGCGCGGGCGGCAGCGACGCGCTCGCGGGCCTCTCCTTCCACGACGCGCAGCGCGCGCGCACCCTCGCCGCCTCGGCGATAATGCGCCTCGACGCGCACACGCGTATCGGCTTCGCCGCGGGGCGCGGCACCGGCGGCCTGCTCGCGGGCGAGCGCGGCGAAAGCGGCCGGGCGATGCTGATCGGCGACGCCGCGCACGAGGAGCTCGGCTTCGCCGCCAGCCCTGGCGTTGGCACGCTCATACGTCATACTATAAAGCAAAACCAATATGTTAACATATATGCCGAAAGCGGCTGGGTCTCGGGCTCGCGCTGGCAGGACGATCCCCTCCTCCGCTACCGCTCGCGCCGCGACAGCCGCTACCAGCGCTTCGGTGCCGGCTGGGACGGCCGCTTCGGCGCCGTCCGCGCCGCGCTCGACGCCAGCTGGCTCCGCGAATCGGACAGCCTGCTCGGCGCGCGCCTCGGCCCCGTCTTCGGCTCCGGCGGCGCGACCAGCCTGGTCGGCGACGCAAGCCTCACCCTCGATATGCGCAACGATTGGCAAATTGCCGCCGCCTGGCGACAGATGCGGACGCGCCCCGACCGCGCCGGGCTGGTCGCGGGTGGCGCGCTCTGGTCGACCGCATTCTCCTTCGACATCGCCAAGGCCCATCTGCTCCGCCCCGGCGATCGCGCCGCGCTCCGCTTTGCGCAGCCGCTGCGCGTCGCGCGCGGCGGCATCGACCTCATTCTTCCCGTTGCGCACGATTATGCCACCGGCAGGACCGACTTCGCCCGCCGCACCTATAATCTCGCGCCGACGGGCCGCGAACTGGTCGCGGAGGCGAGCTATGCCCTCTCGCTGTTCGGCGGCGAGCTTATCGCCAACACATGGTGGCGCCGCGATCCCGGTCACATCGCCGCGATGCCCGACGACCGGGGCGCGGCGCTCCGCTTTACGGCCGGCTTCTGATCGGCTTTAACGCTCCCCAGTTCAAAAACAGGGGATGCAGACATGAAGCCGCTTTACGTCCTTCCGCTCGCGCTGGTCGGCGCGTCGCTTGCGGCGCCGCTCGCCGCAGAGGCGCCCGCGCGCACCGTCATCCACGCCGGGCAATTGCTCGCCGAACCCGGCAAGCCGGTGCGCGGCGCTTCGACGATCGTCGTCGAGAGCGGCAAGATTCTGAGCATCGCCGACGGTTTCCAGCCCGCCGATCCCGGCGCAACGCTGATCGACCTCAGGGACAAATATGTTCTCCCCGGCCTCATCGACAGCCATGTCCATCTGACGAGCGATGCGGGCGGCATCGCCGGACAGCTCGAGGAAATCACGCTCAGCCCCGCGGCGCAGGCCTTCAATGCCGAGGCCAATGGCATGAAGACGCTGCGCGCCGGCTTCACCACCGTGCGCAACCTCGGCGATGGCGACGGCGCGACGCTGGCGCTCCGCGACGCGATCCTCGCGGGCAAGGTGCGGGGGCCGCGCATCGTCGATGCCGGCGCCAGCATTTCGGGCAGCGCCGGGCATATGGACGGCTCGCTTGGCTATCGCGACGAGCTTCGGCCTTTCTTTGCGGGCGCGGGCAACACCTGCAACGGCGCCGATGATTGCCGCCGCGCGGTGCGGCTGCAGATCGGGCGCGGTGCCGACGTGATCAAATTCGCCTCGACCGGCGGGGTCAACAGCCGCATCGGCGCCGGCCTGGGCAAGCAGATGTTCGACGATGAAGCCAAGGCGATTGTCGAGACGGCGCATATGTTCGGCAAGAAGGTCGCGGTGCACGCGCACGGCGCCGACGGCATCCGCCTCGCGATCGATGCAGGCGCCGATTCGATCGAGCATGGCACGATCCTCGACGACGCGACGATCGCGGCGTGGGCGAAGTCGAAGACCTATTATGTTCCGACGCTTTCGACCGTGAATGGCTACAAGGAACGCCTCGCCGCCAATCCCGACGCTTATGAACCCGACGTGCTGGCGAAGATCAAATGGCGCATCTCGATCACCGGCAAAAGCCTCGAAACGCTCGTGCCCAAAGGCGTGCGCATCGCCTTCGGTACCGATGCCGGCGTATCGAAGCACGGCCGCAACGGCGACGAATTCGAACTGATGGTCCAGCACGGCATGGCTCCGGTCGAGGCGATCAAGGCCGCAACGGTGAACGCCGCCGACCTGCTCGGCCTGTCGGACCAGATCGGCAGCATCGCGCCAGGCAAGAGCGCCGACCTCATCGCGGTCGCGAGCGATCCTGTCGCCGACGTGCGCGTGCTCAAGAAAGTCGATTTCGTGATGGCACGGGGCGAAGTCGTCGACTGATCATAGCGCGCTGCGGAGCGCGAGCCAGCGATCGAGCTTCGCCGCGAAGCCGATCGTATGCGCCGCGCTGCTCGACGGCAGGTCGACCACAGCGACGCCTTCGAGTGGCGGCAATTGCCTTCGCCCGATCGCCGCGGCCTTGCCGCCGTTGAAGGCGATCATGCGAAGGTCGGGCAGATCGGCCATCAGCGCCGCGAGGTCGTGCGCCTCGGCCTCGCGGATCAGCGAGTCGCTGCTGGTGTGTCGCTCGGCGCTGCGGATCACGTCCCAGAGTCCGACCTTAGCCTCGCGCAGCACCGTCAGCCGGTCGTCATAGGGCAGGTCTGCCAGCGGCTGCTCGATAGCCTCGCCCAGCAGGCGCCAGAACTGGTTCGTCGGATGCGCATAATATTGGCGTTCGGCAAGCGAACGCGCGCCGGGCAGGCTTCCCAATATCAGCAACCGCGTGTCGGGCGCGACATGCGGGGCGAAGCTGGCGTGGCGGACGGCGGGCATGACTCGCGATAGCCCGCTCCGTCCGGCGCAACAATATTGCCTGCCTCTTGACCACCGGAGGAATCGGGTCTAGGGGCGCGCTCGACCGAAAAGGGCGGTTTGCTGCCTCTTTCAGTTGCAACAGCGCTTGAACATTGCTGGCGCGGATGGAGCCTCCGGACGATCTTGCAGGTCTGCCGGGGTCTTTTGCTGTTATCAGGTCGGTCGTTTTTCGCCCTTTTTGGCGGGATTGCGGCCGGAGCTTCATCCACCGCAGTACAGTAACCGTTCGCTTTGATGGGCGGACAATTAAAGGTGAAGCATTCATGCCCACGATCAACCAGCTGGTCCGCAAGGGCCGGACTCCCCAGAAGGTGAAGTCCAAGGTCCCGGCGATGGACGCAAACCCGCAAAAGCGCGGCGTTTGCACCCGTGTCTACACGACGACCCCGAAAAAGCCGAACTCGGCGCTCCGCAAGGTTGCGAAGGTCCGCCTGACCAACAGCCGCGAAGTCATCACCTATATCCCCGGCGAAGGTCACAACCTCCAGGAACACAGCGTCGTGCTGATCCGCGGCGGTCGTGTCCGCGATCTTCCCGGTGTGCGTTACCACGTCCTGCGCGGCGTGCTCGATACGCAGGGCGTGAAGGACCGCAAGCAGAGCCGTTCGAAGTACGGCGCGAAGCGTCCGAAGTAAGGACCGCTTTTTCGGCTATTTGATCATCCCGCTGCGCGTCGCGCCGGGATGCTGTTGTAAAGGAATAACCCATGGCTCGTCGTCGTCGTCCTGAACGCCGCGAAATTCTGCCCGATCCCCGTTTCGGTGATACGGTGCTGTCGAAATTCATGAACAGCGTCATGCTGGACGGGAAGAAGTCCGTCGCTGAAAACATCGTTTACGGTGCGCTCGAATCGGTCGAAGCCCGTGCCAAGAAGGAACCGCTCGGCGTGTTCCACGAAGCGCTGGCGAACATCCGTCCGAACATCGAAGTGCGCAGCCGCCGCGTCGGCGGTGCGACCTATCAGGTTCCCGTCGAAGTCCGTCCGGACCGCGCGCAGGCGCTCGCAATCCGCTGGCTGATCACCGCGGCGCGCAACCGCAGCGAAACCACGATGGCCGCGCGTCTGTCGGGCGAGCTCCTCGATGCCTCGAACAACCGCGGCAACGCGGTGAAGAAGCGCGAAGACACGCACCGCATGGCCGAAGCCAACCGCGCCTTCAGCCACTACCGCTGGTAAGCGAAGGCGGGTCATTGGCCCGTCTCGCAATCGCAACAAAACTTCCTATATCGGGGGCGGCTCCAAAAGCTTCCCCCCAAGTCCAAGGAAAAGACCATGGCACGCAGCCATCCGCTCGAACGCTATCGCAATTTCGGTATCATGGCGCACATCGACGCCGGCAAGACCACGACGACCGAGCGCATTCTCTATTACACCGGCAAGTCCTACAAGATCGGCGAAGTCCATGACGGCGCCGCGACGATGGACTGGATGGAGCAGGAGCAGGAGCGCGGCATCACGATCACGTCGGCTGCGACCACCTGCCTGTGGAAGGCCGAAGAGGGCAACGGCCCCGAGCATCGCCTGAACATCATCGACACCCCCGGACACGTCGACTTCACGATCGAAGTCGAACGCAGCTTGCGCGTCCTCGACGGTGCGATCACCGCGTTCGACGGCGTTGCCGGCGTCGAGCCGCAGTCGGAAACCGTGTGGCGTCAGGCGGACAAGTACAAGGTTCCGCGGATGTGCTTCATCAACAAGCTCGACCGCACCGGCGCCGATTTCTATTATTGCGTCCAGACGATCATCGATCGTCTCGGGGCGACCCCGGCTGTCCTCTATCTGCCGATCGGCGCCGAAGGCGGCTTCAAGGGCCTCGTCGATCTCGTCAACGAGCGTGCGATCATCTGGAAGGATGAAAGCCTCGGCGCCGAATTCTTCTATGAGGAAATCCCCGCCGACCTCGCCGACAAGGCGGCCGAATATCGCGAAAAGCTCGTCGAACTCGCCGTCGAACAGGACGACGATGCGATGGAAGCCTATCTCGAAGGCACCGTTCCCGACGTCGCCACGCTCAAGAAGCTGATCCGCAAGGGGACGCTGGCACAGGCGTTCGTTCCGGTGCTCTGCGGCTCGGCGTTCAAGAACAAGGGTGTTCAGACGCTGCTCGACGCAGTCGTCGATTACCTGCCTTCGCCGCTCGACATTCCCGACGTCCAGGGCATCAACCCGGACAACGACCAGCCCGACTCGCGCGAGACGTCGGACTCGGCGCCGCTGTCGCTGCTCGCCTTCAAGATCATGAACGACCCGTTCGTCGGTTCGCTCACCTTCGCCCGCATCTATTCGGGGACCCTGAACAAGGGCACGTACCTGAACTCGGTGAAGGACAAGAAGGAAAAGGTCGGCCGCATGCTGCTGATGCATGCGAACAGCCGCGAAGACATCGAAGAAGCCTATGCGGGCGACATCGTTGCGCTTGCCGGCCTCAAGGAAACCACCACCGGGGACACGCTCTGCGCGACCAACGCGCCGATCATCCTCGAACGGATGGAATTCCCCGAGCCGGTCATCGAGCTGTCGGTGGAACCGAAGACCAAGGCCGACCAGGAACGTATGGGCATTGCGCTCAACCGCCTGGCTGCCGAGGATCCCTCGTTCCGCGTGTCGACCGACCATGAATCGGGCCAGACGATCATCAAGGGCATGGGCGAGCTTCACCTCGACATCCTCGTCGATCGCATGAAGCGCGAGTTCAAGGTCGAGGCGAACGTCGGCGCGCCCCAGGTGGCGTACCGCGAATCGCTCGCGAAGGCTGTCGACGTCGACTACACCCACAAGAAGCAGTCGGGCGGCTCGGGCCAGTTCGGCCGCGTCAAGGTCAGCGTCGCCCCCGGCGAACGCGGCGCGGGCATCACCTTCGTCGACGAGATCAAGGGCGGCAACATTCCGCGCGAATATATCCCGTCGGTCGAAAAGGGCATGCGCGAGTCGGCCGAAAATGGTCACATGATCGGCTTTCCGATCATCGATTTCGAAATCCGTCTGACCGACGGTGCGTACCATGACGTCGACTCGTCGGCGCTGGCGTTCGAAATCGCGGGCCGTGCGGCGATGCGCGAAGTGGCGGCGAAGGCCGGCATCAAGCTGCTCGAACCGGTGATGAAGGTCGAAGTCGTGACCCCTGAGGAATTCATGGGCGACGTGATCGGCGATCTCAACAGCCGTCGCGGGCAGATCCAGGGCACCGACAGCCGGGGCATCGCCCAGGTCGTCGAGGCGATCGTTCCGCTGGCGAACATGTTCGGCTATGTGAACCAGCTGCGCAGCTTCAGCCAGGGCCGCGCCAGCTATTCGATGCAATTCTCGCATTACGAAGAAGTGCCGACCAACGTCGCCGAAGAAGTGAAGGCCAAGATGGCCTGATAGGTCGAAGCCGCGCGGGCTTGCACCGCGCGGCAAGACCCTCTAAGGGCGGCGCCTGATTCAGCAGGCGCGTCCAGGACTGATCAACGCAAACATCGAACAAGAAGGTTGTTACATCATGGCCAAGGCTAAATTTGAGCGGACGAAGCCGCACTGCAACATCGGCACCATCGGTCACGTCGACCATGGCAAGACCTCGCTGACCGCAGCGATCACCAAGATTCTGGCGGAAAACGTCGCGGGTAACGCCGCCGTCGATTTCGCGAACATCGACAAGGCGCCCGAAGAGCGCGAGCGCGGCATCACCATTTCGACCGCCCACGTCGAATATGAAACCGAAGGCCGCCACTATGCGCACGTCGACTGCCCGGGTCACGCCGACTATGTGAAGAACATGATCACCGGTGCCGCCCAGATGGACGGCGCGATCCTCGTCGTGTCGGCCGCTGACGGCCCGATGCCCCAGACGAAGGAGCACATCCTGCTCGCGAAGCAGGTCGGCGTTCCGACCATGGTCGTCTTCCTCAACAAGGTCGACCAGCTCGACGATCCCGAACTGCTCGAACTCGTCGAACTCGAAATCCGTGAAGAACTTTCGAAGCGCGACTTCGACGGCGACAATATTCCGATCATCGCCGGTTCGGCGCTCGCCGCGCTCGAAAGCCGCGACGACAACATCGGCAAGGATGCGATCCTGAAGCTGATGGCTGCCGTCGACGAGTGGATCCCGCAGCCGGAACGCCCGCTCGACAAGCCCTTCCTGATGCCGATCGAAGACGTGTTCTCGATCTCGGGTCGCGGTACCGTCGTTACCGGCCGCGTCGAAACCGGCATCGTCAAGGTTGGTGAAGAAGTCGAAATCGTCGGCATCAAGGACACCAAGAAGACCGTCGTCACCGGCGTCGAAATGTTCCGCAAGCTGCTCGACCAGGGCCAGGCCGGCGACAACATCGGTGCGCTGATCCGCGGCGTCGGCCGTGAAGAAGTCGAGCGTGGCCAGGTTCTGGCGAAGCCCGGCTCGATCACGCCGCAC
The DNA here is from genome assembly GCF_013410105.1 of Sphingopyxis sp. JAI108. Taxonomy (GTDB): domain Bacteria; phylum Pseudomonadota; class Alphaproteobacteria; order Sphingomonadales; family Sphingomonadaceae; genus Sphingopyxis; species Sphingopyxis chilensis. The sequence goes on along the minus strand of NZ_JACCCJ010000002.1, from coordinate 88,495 downwards.
ACCGAGTTCACCTCGGAAGTGTACGTCCTGTCGAAGGACGAGGGCGGCCGTCACACGCCGTTCTTCGCGAACTATCGTCCGCAGTTCTACTTCCGCACCACCGACGTCACCGGCGAGGTCATCCTCCCCGAGGGCACCGAGATGGTCATGCCGGGCGACAACGTCCAGCTGTCGGTCAAGCTGATCGCCCCGATCGCGATGGACCCGGGTCTCCGCTTCGCAATTCGCGAAGGCGGCCGCACGGTCGGCGCAGGGGTTGTGGCAACCGTCACAAAGTAATATAGGGCCGCGAGCCGCGCGATTCGGAGTGATTCGCGCGGCTCGTAGCTTAAAGGTTTTTGATGGCCGATCCGGCTTCCCCACGGAAGTCGGAGCAGGCCATTTCGGCTCTTTCGCATCGTTAGACGGGATTCGACTGGAACAGTCATGGAAACGCAGAATATTCGCATTCGCCTGAAGGCCTTTGATCACCGCGTGCTCGATCAGGCCACCACCGACATTGCCGATACGGCACGTCGTACCGGAGCGCTTATTCGCGGCCCGATCCCGCTTCCGACGCGTATTGAAAAATTCACCGTGAACCGCGGCCCGCATGTCGACAAAAAGTCGCGCGAGCAGTTCGAGGTGCGTACCCACAAGCGGCTGCTCGACATCGTGCAGCCCACCCCGCAGACGGTCGATGCGCTGATGAAGCTCGACCTCGCCGCGGGGGTGAACGTTGAGATCAAGCTGGCCTGAGCCAGCGACGCCCCGGTGAAAACCGGGGTCTCTATCGGCAGCCACCTTGGTGACTGCATTGTCCGGAGCGATCCGGATCGACGATAGGGTGGATACCGCCGGTCGCTTTCTCCGGAAGGCATATACGACCGGGCTGCGTCCCCCGTCTCGCCGCCAACCCACGGGAAGGCGGCACCTCAGCCCGGACGGGGCGATGTATCGAAATTTTGGGCTGGGAGGGTTCCGTCGAGGCTTGCCTTGATGGGTCCCGCAAGCCGTGCGGAATGGTCCGCCCGGCCTCTGTTTAGGAGTATGGATCATGCGGACTGGCGTGATCGCGAAGAAAATGGGGATGACCCGCCTGTTTCAGGACGACGGCCGCCACGTGCCCGTCACCGTCCTGAGCCTCGAAGGCTGCCAGGTTGTCTCCGTGCGCGATAAGGAACGCGACGGCTATGTCGCCGTTCAACTGGGTGCTGGCTCGGCCAAGGCGAAGAATGTCGCCAAGCCGCAGCGTGGCGCCTATGGCAAGGCCGAAGTCGAGCCCAAGGCGAAACTCGTCGAGTTCCGCGTCGCCGACGACGCGACGCTCGACGTGGGCGCCGAACTGTCGGCCGACCACTTCGTCGCCGGCCAGATCGTCGACATCCAGGGCGTGACCCAGGGTAAGGGCTTTGCCGGTGCGATGAAGCGCTGGGGTTTCGGCGGTATGCGCGCGACCCACGGCGTTTCGATCAGCCACCGTGCGCATGGTTCGACCGGTAACCGCCAGGATCCGGGCCGCGTCTTCAAGAACAAGAAGATGGCCGGCCACATGGGCGCGCGCAACCGCACCCAGCAGAATCTCGAAATCGTCCGCACCGACGTCGAGCGCGGCCTTCTCTTCGTCAAGGGTTCGGTCCCTGGCTCGAAGGGCGGCTGGCTGCTCGTCCGCGATGCGGTGAAGCTGCCGCGCCACCCCGAAGCCCCCTATCCGGCGGGCATCAAGAGCGCGGCCAACAGCAACGAAGCCCCGGCTGACGCGCCGGTCGAAACGCCGGTTGAAGAAACCGTCGTCGACACCGCGGCCACCGACGGCGCACAGGAGTCCTGATCATGAAGGTCAAGGTTCAGACCCTCGACGGCAAGGCCGGCACCGACATCGATCTCAATGACGATGTGTTCGGCGTCGACGCCCGCGCCGACATCCTGCACCGCGTCGTTGCCTGGCAGCTCGAAAAGCGCCGCGGTCCGGCTCGCGCCGCCCGTGAACGCAGCGATGTGTCGCGCACCGGCAAGAAGTTCGGTCGCCAGAAGGGCGGCGGTACGGCTCGTCACGGCGACCGCAAGGCACCGATCTTCATCGGCGGCGGCAAGGCGCACGGCCCGCGTGCCCGCACCTTCGGCCACTCGCTGAACAAGAAGATCCGCACCCTCGGCCTGAAGATGGCTTTGAGCGACAAGGCGAAGGGCGGCAAGCTCGTCGTCATCGACACGCTCGAACTCAAGGACGCGAAGACCAAGGCGCTCGCCGGCAAGCTCGGCAAGCTCGAGCTCGGCAACCGCGCGCTCTTCATCGATGGCGACGCGGTGCACGAAAGCTTCGCGATGGCTTCGGCCAACCTCATCGGTGTCGACGCGCTGCCGGCCATCGGCGCCAACGTCTATGACATCATCCGAGCCGACACGCTGGTCCTGACCCGCGCGGCGGTCGAAAAGCTGGAGGCCCGCTGCAATGGCTAAGGCAAAAACCATCGACGCGCGTCACTATGACGTGATCCTCGCTCCGGTGATCACCGAAAAGTCGACGCTGCTCAGCGAAAATGACGCCGTGGTGTTCAAGGTCGCGAACGACGCGACCAAGCCCGCCATCAAGGCCGCCGTCGAGGCGCTGTTCGATGTCAAGGTCGTGAGCGTGAACACGCTCGTCACCAAAGGCAAGACCAAGCGCTGGAAGGGCAAGCCCTACACCCGCAGCGACGTGAAGAAGGCGATTGTTCGCCTGGCCGCAGGCCAGACGATCGACGTCACGACCGGCGTCTGATTGTAGGAAGAGGCAGAGAAAATGGCACTTAAATCCTATAATCCGACCAGCCCCGCACAGCGCGGCCTGATCCTCGTCGACAAATCGTCGCTGTGGAAGGGCAAGCCCGTCAAGGCGCTGACCGAAGGCAAGAACAAGACCGGTGGCCGCAACAACAAGGGTCATGTGACCTCGCGCGGTATCGCTGGTGGTCACAAGCAGAAGTACCGCTTCATCGACTTCAAGCGTCGCAAGTGGGACATGCCGGCCACCGTCGAGCGGCTGGAATACGACCCCAACCGCACGGCCTTCATCGCACTGGTGAAGTATGAGGACGGCGAGCAGACGTACATCATCGCGCCGCAGCGTCTGGCGGTCGGCGACACCGTCGTCGCCGGCAAGAAGACCGACGTGAAGCCGGGCAATGCGATGGAATTGTCGCAGATGCCGGTCGGCACGATCGTCCACAATATCGAGATGAAGCCGGGCAAGGGCGGCCAGATCGCCCGTTCGGCTGGCACCTATGCGCAGGTCGTCGGTCGTGACCGCGGTCTCGTGATCGTGCGTCTCGGTTCGGGCGAACAGCGTTACATCCGTGGCGAATGCATGGGCACGGTCGGTGCGGTGTCGAACCCCGACAACCAGAACACCAACCTCGGCAAGGCCGGCCGCAATCGCTGGCTCGGCAAGCGCCCGCTGACTCGCGGTGTCGCGAAGAACCCGGTCGATCACCCGCACGGCGGTGGTGAAGGCCGCACCTCGGGTGGCCGTCATCCGGTTACTCCGTGGGGCAAGCCGACCAAGGGTGCTCGTACCCGTCACAACAAGTCGACCGACAAGATGATCATCCGGTCGCGTCACGCGAAGAAGAAGAGGTAAGCCATGGCTCGCTCGGTCTGGAAGGGTCCCTTTGTGGACCTCCATCTCCTCAAGAAAGCCGAAACGGCCCAGGAAGGCAGCAGCTCTGCGCCTATCAAAACCTGGTCGCGCCGGTCCACCATCCTGCCGCAGTTCGTCGGGCTGACCTTCAACGTCTACAACGGCCGCAAGTTCGTGCCGGTGTCGGTCAATGAAGACATGGTCGGCATGAAGCTGGGTGAATTCGCGCCGACGCGCTTCTTCCCCGGCCACGCGGCTGACAAGAAGGGCAAACGCTAATGGGCAAGGAAAAGTCCCCCCGCCGCGTTGCGGATAATGAGGCATTGTCCGTGGGCACGCAGATCCGCGGCTCGGCGCAGAAGCTGAACCTCGTCGCCGCGCTGATCCGCGGCCGCAAGGTCGAAGACGCAATGAACGTCCTCGCTTTCTCGAAGAAGGCGATGGCCGTCGACGTGCGCAAGGTGCTCGCCAGCGCGGTCGCCAACGCGGAAAACAATCACAACCTCGACGTCGACGCACTCGTCGTCAAGGAAGCGAGCGTCGGCAAGTCGCTCTCGATGAAGCGCTGGCACGCGCGTGGCCGCGGCAAGTCGACCCGGATCGTCAAGCCGTTCAGCCGCATCCGCATTGTCGTGCGCGAACAGGAAGAAGAGGCGTAAGATGGGCCAGAAGAGCAATCCGATCGGCCTGCGCCTGCAGGTCAACCGCACCTGGGACAGCCGCTGGTTCGCCGAGGGCCAGGACTATGGCCGCATGCTTGTCGAGGATCTGAAGATCCGCAAGTTCGTGTTCAAGCACCTGCCGCAGGCCGCGATCTCGAAGGTCGTGATCGAGCGTCCGGCGAAGCTGTGCCGCGTGTCGATCTATGCCGCCCGTCCGGGCGTCATCATCGGCAAGAAGGGCGCGGACATCGAAAAGCTGCGCAAGAAGCTGGGTGAGATGACGGGCAGCGACGTGTCGCTGAACATCGTCGAGATCCGCAAGCCCGAAGTCGACGCCAAGCTCGTCGGCCAGGGCATTGCCGACCAGCTCGAACGCCGCGTCGCGTTCCGCCGCGCCATGAAGCGCGCCGTTCAGTCGGCGATGCGTCTCGGCGCCGAGGGCATCCGCATCAACTGCGCCGGCCGTCTCGGCGGCGCGGAAATCGCGCGCACCGAATGGTATCGCGAAGGCCGGGTGCCGCTGCACACGCTGCGCGCCAATGTCGACTATGCCGAGGCCGAAGCGCACACCGCTTACGGTGTCTGCGGCATCAAGGTCTGGATTTTCAAGGGCGAGATCCTTGGTCACGACCCGATGGCGACCGACCGTCTGATGCTCGACGCGCAGACGACCGGTGTCCGTCCGGCCCGTGAAGATCGCCGCTAAGGACTGCTGACATGCTGCAACCGAAAAAAACCAAGTTCCGCAAGGCCTTCAAGGGCCGCATCCATGGCAATGCCAAGGGCGGTACCAGCCTGAACTTCGGCTCCTACGGGCTGAAGGCGATGGAACCCGAGCGCATCACCGCGCGCCAGATCGAAGCGGCTCGCCGCGCGATCAGCCGCGCGATCAAGCGCCAGGGCCGCCTGTGGATCCGCATCTTCCCCGACGTCCCCGTGTCGTCGAAGCCTGCCGAAGTCCGCATGGGTAAGGGCAAGGGTTCGCCGGAATTCTGGGCCGCGCGCGTGAAGCCGGGTCGCATCCTGTTCGAACTCGACGGCGTCCCCGGCCCGGTGGCCGCGCTGGCGTTCGAACGCGCCGCGATGAAGCTGCCGATCAAGACGAAGGTTATCGCCCGCCTCGGCGACACCTCGCACCTGGAGGGTTAAGGACATGGCCAAGACCGAAGATTTCAAGGCCAAGACCGACGACCAGCTCGCCGAACAGCTTGGCGAACTGAAGCGCGAGGCGTTCAACCTCCGCTTCCAGGCGGCCACCGGCCAGCTTGAAAAGGCCTCGCGCGTCAAGGAAGTGCGGCGCTCGATCGCCCGCATCAAGACGCAGCAGACCGAGCGTTCGCGCTCGGCCGCGAAGTAAGGAGACTATCGATGCCGAAGCGCATTCTGACCGGCACGGTGGTGTCCGACAAGGGCGACAAGACCGTCGTGGTGAAAGTCGAACGGAAGGTGAAGCACCCTCTGTACGGCAAGATCATCCGCCGTTCGAAAAAATATCACGCCCACGATGAGGACAACGCCATCAAGGCCGGCGAAACCGTCCGTATCGAGGAAACGAAGCCGATTTCGAAGCTGAAGACCTGGAAGGTGCTCGACAAGGTCGACACCCACAGCAAGCCCAAAACGGCTGCTGACGCCTGAAGCTGAGTTTCACGGAACCGCCGGGGCATCCCGGTAGGCCAAGGAAGAAGGAAATGCATCGATGATCCAGATGCAGTCACAATTGGAAGTCGCCGACAACAGCGGCGCGAAGCGCGTCCAGTGCATCAAGGTGCTCGGCGGCTCGAAGCGTCGTACCGCCGGCGTGGGCGACGTGATCGTCGTGTCGATCAAGGAAGCCCAGCCGCGCGGCAAGGTGAAGAAGGGCGACGTGCATCGCGCCGTCATCGTCCGCACCGCCAAGGACGTCCGCCGCGCCGATGGCTCGGTGATCCGTTTCGACAGCAACGCCGCCGTGCTCGTCAACAAGAATGAAGAGCCGATCGGCACGCGTATCTTCGGCCCCGTCGTCCGCGAACTGCGCGGCCGCGGCTACATGAAGATCATCAGCCTGGCGCCGGAGGTGCTCTGACCATGGCGAACAAGATCAAGAAGGGCGACACGGTCGTTATCCTGTCCGGCAAGGACAAGGGCAAGACCGGCGAAGTGACGCAGAGCCTGCCGAAGGACGGCAAGGTCGTCGTCGCGGGCGTCAACGTCATCACGCGCCACCGCAAGCCGAGCCAGACCAACCCGCAGGGTGGTCTCGAGCGCAAGGAAGCGCCGCTGTTCGCAAGCAAGGTTGCGCTCGCCGATCCCAAGACCGGCAAGCCGACGCGCGTTCGTTTTGAAACCAAGGACGGCAAGAAGGTCCGTGTGGCCGTGAAGTCCGGGGAGACGATCAATGGCTGATAACTACACCCCGCGCATGCGCACGCGCTACGACGATGTGATCGTCAAGGCGATGACCGAAAAATTCGGTTACAAGAATGCGATGGAAGTGCCGAAGATCGAAAAGATCGTGCTCAACATGGGCGTCGGCGAGGCCACGCAGGACAAGAAGAAGGTCGAAGCGGCCGCTGCCGAGATGGAACTCATCGCCGGCCAGAAGCCCGTCGTGACCAAGGCGAAGAAGTCGATCGCACAGTTCAAGCTGCGCGAAGGCATGCCGATCGGCTGCAAGGTCACCCTGCGCCGCGAACGCATGTATGAATTCCTCGACCGGCTGATCACGATCGCAATGCCCCGCATCCGCGACTTCCGCGGCGTGTCGGCGACCAGCTTCGACGGCCGTGGCAACTATGCCATGGGCCTGAAAGAGCAGATCATCTTCCCCGAGATCAACTATGACCGCATCGACCAGGTGCGCGGTATGGACGTGATCGTCACCACCACCGCCCGTACGGACGAGGAAGCCCGCGAACTGCTCAAGCTGTTCGGCTTCCCCTTCCCGATCGAAGCGCAGGAAAAGGAAGCCGCCTGATCCCGCAAGGGACCAGGCAGGCTCTTTCAAGAAGGAAAGAGAACTTAAGTCATGGCGAAACTGAGTTCGGTAAACAAGAACGAGCGTCGCAAGCAGCTGGTGAAGAAATATGCCGGCCGCTACGCGAAGCTGAAGGCGATCGCGGCGGACACGTCGCTCGACGAAGGCGAGCGTCTGATCGCGCGCCTCAAGATGGCGGAAATCCCGCGCAACGGCAATCCGACCCGCATCCGTAACCGGTGCGAGCTGACGGGCCGCCCGCGCGCTTATTATCGCAAATTCCGGCTGTGCCGTATCCAGCTCCGCGATCTGGCCAACAAGGGCCTGATCCCCGGTGTTGTGAAGTCGAGCTGGTAAGGGACTGACAAGATGGCAATGACCGATCCCCTGGGTGATATGCTCACCCGCATCCGCAACGGCCAGCAGGCGAAGAAGGACAGCGTCCTCACGCCCGCCTCGACGCTGCGCGTCCGCGTTCTCGATGTTCTCCAGCGCGAAGGCTATATCCGCGGCTACAGCGAAGAAGCGCTGGGCGCGAAGGGCCAGCACAAGGGCATCCGCATCGAGCTCAAATATTTCGAAGGCCAGCCGGCGATCCGCCATGTGGCCCGCGTCTCGAAGCCTGGCCGTCGCATCTATTCGGGTTCGAAAGAACTGCCGATCGTGCGCAACGGCCTGGGCATCACCATCGTGTCGACCCCGCGCGGCGTCCTTTCGGACGCCGAAGCCCGCGAACATAATGTCGGCGGCGAAGTGCTGGCGGAGGTGTTCTGATGTCGCGCATTGGTAAAAAGGCAGTAGCGATCCCCGGCGGTGTCACCGCCGCGATCGACGGCGGCGAGCTGTCGGTGAAGGGTCCGAAGGGCACGCTGGCGATGCCGCTGTCCGACCTCATCAAATATGAAGTCGGCGAAGGCAGCATCTCGGTCCAGCCCGCGAACGATACCCGCGAAGCGCGCGCCTTCTGGGGCATGCAGCGGACGCTGGTGCAGAACCTGATCACGGGTGTGACCGAAGGCTTCACCAAGGTGCTCGAAATCACCGGTGTCGGCTATCGCGCCAACTCGCAGGGCAAGACGCTGAAGCTGCAGCTCGGCTACAGCCATGATGTCGATTTCGCGGTGCCCGAAGGCATCGAGATCAAGACGCCGGACAACACGACGATCGAGATCAGCGGCATCGACAAGCAGCAGGTCGGCCAGGTCGCGGCGGAAATCCGCCGTTGGCGCAAGCCCGAGCCCTACAAGGGCAAGGGTATCAAGTATCGCGGCGAGTACATCTTCCGCAAAGAAGGCAAGAAGAAGTAAGCCATGGCACATCTTACCCCTTTCCAAAAACGTCGCCAGCGCGTCCGTACCGCGCTCCGTCAGCGCGCCGCCGGGCGTCCGCGCCTTTCGGTGCACCGCTCGGGCCGTCACATCTATGCGCAGCTCATCGATGACGCCGCCGGCACCACGCTGGCCGCGGCCTCGACGCTCGACAAGGATGTCCGCGGCAAGACCGGCGCGACGACCGCGGCTGCGGCCGACGTCGGTTCGCGCCTCGCCGCTGCCGCCAAGAAGGCGGGCGTGACGCAGGTCGTGTTCGACCGCGGCGGCTTCCTGTTCCACGGGCGCATCAAGGCGCTGGCCGACGCGGCTCGCGAAGGCGGATTGGAGTTTTAATGATGGCTGAAGAAAACAGCACCGGTCCGGGCAACCAGCCCGAAGCGACCCTGGCTCCCGAAGCCACCAACGCCGAAGTCACGAACCAGGCTCCGCGCCGCGGCCGTGGCGGCGGCGGTGGTCGCGATGGTGGACGCGGCGGTCGTGACGGTGGCCGTGGCCGCCGCGACGATCGTCGTCCGCGCGACGAGGATGGCGGCGAAGAGCTGATCGAAAAGCTCGTCCACATCAACCGCGTCTCGAAGACCGTGAAGGGCGGCAAGCGCTTCGGTTTCGCCGCGCTCGTCGTCGTCGGCGATGGCAAGGGTCGCGCCGGTTTCGGCCATGGCAAGGCGCGCGAAGTGCCCGAAGCCATTTCGAAGGCGACCGCTGCCGCGAAGAAGGCGATGATCCGCGTTCCGCTGCGCGACGGCCGCACGCTGCACCATGATGGCCGCGGCCATTTCGGCGCCGGCAATGTGACGCTGCGTTCGGCCCCCGCCGGTACCGGCATCATCGCCGGTGGCCCGATGCGCGCCGTGTTCGAATCGCTGGGCGTTGCCGATGTGGTGACCAAGTCGGTCGGCACCTCGAACCCCTACAACATGATCCGCGCGACTTTCGAGGCGCTCGGCGAACAGACCAGCCCGAAGTCGGTCGCGCAGCGTCGCGGCAAGAAGGTTTCGGACCTGATCAAGCGTGGCGGCGCGTCCGACCGCGCAGCCGAGGCGGAAGCCGCGGCGGTGACGGAGTAAGACAATGGCCGACAAGAAGATCAAGATCCGCCAGATCGGTTCGCCGATCCGTCGTCCGAAGAGCCAGCGCGCCATCCTGACCGGCCTCGGCCTGGGCAAGATGCACCGCGAGGTCGAACTGGTCGACACCCCGGAAGTGCGCGGCATGATCCGCAAGCTTCCGCATATGGTGGAAGTCGTCGAGGGCTAAACGGCAGTGAAGCTCTACCGTGTGTTGACCGGTCCCGATGACAGCGCGTTCTGCGCGCGCGTCGAAGGACTGCTCAACCGGGGGTGGCAGCTTCACGGCAGCCCCTCGATCACCAATGTCGATGGCCGCGGCTATGTCGCCCAGGCCATCGTGATGGAGAAGGCCGGGCCCTATCCCGGTTTTCAGCCGTCGAGTGAAATCGAACCGGACTGAAACCAGTCCATAGCGCGAACACAGCGAAAGCGAGTGCAACCATGACTATCAAGCTTAACGAACTTCGTGACAACAACGGCGCCCGCAAGGGCCGCATGCGCGTCGGACGCGGCATCGGCTCGGGCAAGGGCAAGACCGCCGGCCGCGGCCAGAAGGGCCAGAAGGCGCGCAGCGGCGTTGCGATCAACGGCTTCGAGGGCGGCCAGATGCCGCTCCACATGCGCATCCCGAAGCGCGGCTTCAACAACATCTTCGGCAAGGACTTCGCGATCGTCAATCTGGGCATGATCCAGAAGCTGGTCGACGCGAAGACGCTCGACGCCAAGGCCGTGGTCGATCACGCCGCGCTCAAGGCCGCCGGCGTTGCCCGCGGCGGCAAGGACGGCGTCCGCCTCCTCGCCAAGGGTGAACTCACCACCAAGCTGAACTTCTCGGTCGCTGGCGCGTCGAAGGGCGCGATCGAAGCGGTCGAAAAGGTTGGCGGCAAGGTCGAACTGCCCGAACCCAAGGCCGAAGGCGAAGGCAAGAAAGCCAAGCGCAAGGCCGAAGCGGCAGCCAAGAACTAATGCACTTGGGGGCGGGTCGGCGACAGGTCGATCCGCCCCCGACGCATCTGAATTCGGGCCTTTGCCCTTGCGCTTCGTGACTGGCGAACGCACATAGGCGCCGGGTCGCGGGGGCGCGGTCCGCCACTCGAGGAAAGATCACCATGGCCTCTCGCGCCGACCAGCTTGCATCCAACCTGAACTTTTCGAAGTTCGGTCAGGCGACCGAACTCAAGAACCGCATCTGGTTCACGATCGGCGCGCTGATCGTCTTCCGTTTCCTGTCGTTCGTGCCGCTTCCCGGGGTCGATCCCGTCGCGCTGTCGAACCTTTATTCGCAGGCGGCGTCGGGCGGCGTCCTCGACATCTTCAACACTTTCTCGGGCGGCAGTCTCGAGCGCATGAGCATCATCGCGCTCGGCGTCATGCCCTATATCACGGCGTCGATCGTCGTTCAGCTGGCGGCCGCCTTGTCGCCCAGCCTCGCCGCGCTCAAGAAAGAGGGCGAAAGCGGACGCAAGAAGCTCAACCAGTATACGCGCTACGGCACCGTCGCGCTGACCGCGATCCAGGGTTATTTCATCGCCGTCGGGCTCGAAACGCTCGGCGCGAGCCAGGGCATCGCCGCGGTCGTCGACCCCGGCATGATGTTCCGCGTCGGCGCGGTCATCTCGATCGTCGGCGGCACGCTCTTCCTGATGTGGCTCGGCGAGCAGATCACCAGCCGCGGTATCGGTAACGGCGTTTCGCTGATCATCATGGCGGGCATCCTCGCGCAGTTGCCGCGCAGCTTTGCGCAGATGTTCACGCAGGTCCGCGAAGGTTCGATGGGCGGCGGCACGATCTTTGCCGTCATCGGCGGCGCGATCGTGATCATCGCTTTCATCAGCTTCATGGAACGCGCGCAGCGCCGCGTCCTCGTCCAGTATCCGAAGCGCGCGACGCAGCGCGGCGTGATGCAGGCCGACCGCAGCCACTTGCCGCTCAAGGTCAATACCGCCGGTGTCATCCCGCCGATCTTCGCCTCGTCGCTGCTGCTGATGCCGTTGACGGTGACGCAGATGATGGGGCAGAATGTCCAGGGCGACACTGCAACCGGCGATTTCCTGATCACGCTCAACCAGTATCTCGCGCACGGCCAGCCGCTCTATATGGCGCTTTATGCCGCGGGCATCATCTTCTTCTGCTTCTTCTACGTCGCGGTCGTCTTCAACCCCGAAGAAACCGCCGACAATCTCAAAAAGCAGAACGGCTTCATCCCCGGCATCCGCCCGGGCAAGAATACCGCGACCTATCTCGACTTCGTGCTGACGCGCATCACCGTGCTCGGTGCGGCCTATCTGGCGGCGATCTGTCTGATCCCCGAATATTTCATCGCGCAGTCGGGCCTGCCGTTCCAGCTCGGCGGCACCAGCCTGCTGATCATCGTCAACGTCACGATCGACACGATCAGCCAGATCCAGAGCCACATGCTCGCGCATCAATATGGCGACCTCATCAAGAAGGCCAAATTGAAGGGCGGCGTTGCGCGGCGCTAAGGCGCCCGCTACGGCACTTGCGACACGGTAGGGCAAACAGGGGTCCCCATGACGCTGAACATCATTTTGCTGGGTCCGCCGGGGGCGGGCAAGGGAACGCAGGCGTCGCGCCTCGAGGACGAGCATGGCATGGTCCAGCTTTCGACGGGCGACATGCTGCGCGCCGCGGTCAAGGCGGGAACCCCGATCGGCCTCCAGGCCAAGGCGGTGATGGATGCGGGCGAACTCGTCTCCGACGCGATCGTCTCGGGCCTGATCGGCGAGCGGCTCGACCAGCTCGGCCCCGACGTCTCGGTGATCTTCGACGGCTATCCGCGCACCGCGGCGCAGGCCGACGCGCTCGACACGATCCTCTCGGATCGTGGCCGCAAGCTCGACCATGTGATCGAGCTGCGGGTCGAGGAAGACGCGCTCGTCGACCGCATCACCGGCCGCTTCAGCTGCGCGAAGTGCGGCGCGGGTTACCACGACCGCTACAAGCTCCCCAAGGTGGAGAATGTTTGCGACGTTTGCGGCTCGACGGAATTCAAACGCCGTCCCGACGACAATGAGGAAACGGTCCGCACGCGCATGGCCGAATATCGGGCCAAGACCGCGCCGATCCTGCCGATCTACGAAGCGCGCGGCATCGTGACGCATGTCGACGGCATGGCGCCGATCGACGAGGTCAACGACGCGATCGAAACGATCCTCGCGGGCTGAGTCTAGCCAGTTTCCCCGGCGCCGGTTATTGAGACGCAAAGGGGGGACGGGCTGATGGCGATTTCGGGATATTCCACGGGTGCGGCGCTGGCGGGAGCGCTTGTCTTCGCACCGGCGGCACACGCCAAGATCATAGATCAGGGCGATATCGGCTTTACCGTCGCGCATACGGCGCAGGTCGCCGCGACGCCGGCCGACGTCTGGAAAATGCTCCGCATGCCGCAGAACTGGTGGTCGAAGGAGCATAGCTGGTCCGGTGATGCTGCCAACTTCTGGCTCGATTCGCAGGCGGGGGGCTGTTTTTGCGAAAAACTGCCCGACGCCGGTTCGGGTGTCGGCAGCGTCCAGCATGCGCGCATCGTCTTTGCGAAACCGAACGAACTGCTCCGCCTCTCAGGCGCTTTCGGCCCGCTGCAGGGCGAGGCGCTCGCCGGCACGCTGACGATCCAGGTCAAGGAGACGCCGACGGGGAGCGCGCTGCGCTTCGACTATGTCGTCGGCGGCTATATGCGCTTCAAGGTCGCGGACATCGCGCCTGCGGTCGACAAGGTGATCGGCGAGCAATTGCTTGGGCTCACCAACGCGCTCGGCGGGGCGTTGCCGCCGACGCGCGACGAAAAGGCGGCCGAGAAACCGGCCGCAGAACCCGCTGCGAAAGAAGAGCCCGGGCTCGACGCCGCAGTCGCCGACCTGGTCGAAGAAGAAGCGAAGCCAGCGCCCGACGAAGGCCGCTAGGCGCCGGGCTTTCCGCGCAGCTTCGCGAGCGCCGCGAACGGACCCGCCGCTGCCTCGCTGAGCACACCCTTCTCGGCAAGGATGCGCTCGGCGTCGGGATGGCGCGGGAAGGGATCGAGCGCGAGCGAGAGCGTCTGCACCGCCGCTTCGCCAAGGTCGATCCGGTCGCCTTCGAGGGGTAGCAGGTCAAGGTCCTCACTGCCGATCTCGATCTCCTCATCCTCGCCGACCGGCGCATCGACATCGCGCAGGAAGCGGAGGTCGAACGGCTCGGCGATCGTCCCGGGAACGGGCAGGTCGGTCGCGGCGCACGCCTGCACGACGTCGGCTTGGACTTCGCCTCTCGCAGCGATCCCGCCCGCGATCGCGCGGACATCAGCGGCGAGCGCAAAGCGGTCGAGTGCGACGAGACCGAGGCGCCGGGCGATGGCTGCGCGTGCGTCGGCGTCGGCCTCGACCGCAATCGCGCGGCCGTGCGCCGCATCGGCGAGCGTCACGATCAGGGGGAATTCGGGGGGCGTCACGGCCGCACGCCGTCCAACCTGTCGGCCAAGACCAGATCGGAAACCGGCGTTGCCGCCAGCGCCGCACGGAGCGTAGTCACTTCCGCCAGCACATGCGCCAATCCTGCTTCGTCGGGCGCTTGGCCGCGCCACAGGTTCCGGACCAGCGCCTCGCGCAGTTCCGCCGAGCCGTCGGCGGCGCGATAGGCGCCGAGCCGTCCGCCAAGCGCGCTCATCATCCGGCCGACCTGTTTGCCGACGACCATGTCGCCAAAGCCGATCTGACGCATCTGGCCGTCCATGTCGTTCACGAACAATTCGGTGAGCTGGACCCCGGCGAGTCCTCGTTCCGGATCCTCGTCGACCCGGTGCAGCACAAGCGCGAGTATAAGGCTGATCATGTCGAAGCGACCGTCGAGCGTGTCGGGCACCCCGCCCACGGCATACCAGTGCGGCGCGCGCGCCGTCGCGACGACGGCGTCCCACAGCGGGCGCCGCGCTTCGCGCGGATCGGGTTCGGACCGGAACAATTTGCGAAGTGAAGAAAACATGCCGCAACGCTTAGGCCGAATCGACTGGATGGAAAAGGGGCGCTGGCGCTGACTCTCCGAGTTCAGTCAGCTTGGCGCAAGCTTTGCCGCGGCATAAGCCGCTTGTGCGCGCCGACCGCTTGCGGTTAAGAGGCGCGATTGCCAGCGCCCAATACAAGCGGCGCAACGGAGATATGTTGATGCCGACCCATTACCCGAAGCTTCCCGCCCGGCCCGTGCGCCTGATCGTCGCCGGGCTGGCGCTCGCGCTGACGGCCGGTGGCTGCGCGCAGCTCAAGGGGCGGCAGGGCTATGTCGTCGATCCGATGCTGACCGAAGCGATCACGGCCGGGGTCGATAATCGCGAATCGGTCGAAAAGACACTCGGCCGACCGACGTTCGTTGGCCAGTTCGGTACGGACGAATATTATTATGTTTCGCGCGAAACGCGCCAGCTCGCTTTCGCGCGACCGCGCCCGATCGACCAGCAGGTGTTGCGGGTCCGCTTCGATTCTGCAGGCAATGTTGCCGCGGTCGATCGTACCGGCCTTGAACTGGTGAGCAAGATCAGCCCTGAAGGCGACAAGACTCCGACGCTCGGCCGTCATCGCAGCTTCTTCGAGGATATTTTCGGCAATATCGGCGCGGTCGGCGCTCCGGGCGCGGGGGCGCCGGGCGGACAGTAAACCTGTAGTCGCCTCCACGAAGGCGCCGCCGCAGGGAACCAAATGCCCCCCGCCTAAGCGGGGGGCGACGTCTTTCCTATATTATTGTGCGATTCCACCGGCTGCGAGCACCGCCAGCGTCACGAGGTCGGACGCGGTCGAGGCCATCGTTGCGACCTGAACCGGATTCTCCATACCGACCAGCATCGGGCCGATCACCGCGCCGCCGCCCAGTTCGCGCAGCAGCTTCGCCGACAGGTTCGCCGATTGCAGCCCCGGCATGACCAGCACGTTCGCCGGCCCCGACAGGCGGCAGAAGGGATAATTTTTCATCACCTTCTCGTTGAGCGCGACGTCGGGCGCCATCTCGCCTTCATACTCGAAGGCGGGCTTTCGCCGGTCGAGAATCGCCACCGCTTCGCGGATGCTCTCGAGCCAGCTTCCCTCGGGGTTGCCGAAGGTCGAATAGGAAAGGAAAGCGACGCGCGGTTCGTGCCCCATGCGCCGCGCGACCTGGGCTGTGCGTTCGGCGATGTCGGCCAGCATTTCGGCGGTCGGCCGTTCGTTGACCGTCGTATCGGCCATGAAGATGGTGTGATGCTGGTCGACGAGGACGTGGATGCCGAACGGCGTCTTTCCCTCGGCATGATCAATCACCCGCCGGATTTCGCGCATCGACTGCGAATAGGTTCGCGTCGTGCCGGTGATCATCGCATCGCCGAGCCCCATCTTGAGCAGCAGCGAACCGAAGATGTTGCGGTCGCGGTTGACCATACGCTCGACGTCGCGGCGGAGATAGCCGCGCCGCTGCAGGCGCTCGTACAGCATATCGACCATCTGCGGGACATGCGGCGAATTGACGCTGTTGTGGACCTCGAAGCTTTCGGCGTCGGCGACGCCCATCGCGCGGAGCTTGTCGTGCAGTCCCTCGCGCCCGACGAGCACCGGGATGCCGTATCCGCCGTCGCGGAACTGGATCGCGGCGCGCAGGACCACTTCCTCTTCGCCTTCGGCAAAGACGACGCGCTTCGGATTGTTGCGCGCGGCTTCATAGGCAAGCGTCAGGACCGAGGTGGTCGGGTTGAGGCGCGCGCGCAGCTGGGTGCGATAGTCGTCGAGATTATCGATCGGCCGTTGCGCGACGCCGGTCTTCATCGCCGCTTCGGCGACCGCCGCGGGCACGATTTCCATCAGGCGCGGGTCGAAAGGCGAGGGGATGATATATTCGGGCCCGAAACTCGACGCGCGTCCTCCGTAAGCGGCCGCGACTTCCTCGGGCACCTGCTGGCGTGCGAGGTCGGCAATCGCATAGGCCGCGGCGATCTTCATCTCCTCGTTGATCGCGGTCGCATGGACATCGAGCGCGCCGCGGAAGATGAAGGGGAAGCAGAGGACGTTGTTGACCTGGTTGGGGTAGTCCGAGCGCCCCGTGGCGATGATCGCGTCGGGCCGCGCCGCCCGCGCGTCCGGGGGCGAAATTTCGGGGTCGGGGTTCGCCATCGCGAAGATGATCGGCGCGGGCGCCATGTCCTTGACCATCTCGGGCTTCAGCGCGCCCGCGGCCGACAGGCCGAGGAACACGTCGGCGCCGACGAGCGCTTCGGTCAGGTCGCGCGCTTCGGTCGGCACCGCATGCGCCGACTTCCACTGGTCCATGCCGTCGGTACGGCCCTGATAGATGGTGCCCTTGCGGTCGCACATGATAACATTTTCGTGCCGGACGCCCATCGCCTTGATCAGTGCGGTGCACGCAATCGCCGCAGCGCCGGCGCCGTTGACGACGACCTTCACCGTCGAAAGGTCGCGGCCCGTCAGATAACAGGCGTTTATCAGGCCGGCGGCGGTGATGATCGCGGTGCCATGCTGGTCGTCATGGAACACCGGAATGTTCATGCGTTCCTTCAGCGCCGCTTCGATGATGAAGCAATTGGGCGCGGCGATATCTTCGAGGTTGATACCGCCAAAGCTTGGTGCGAGCAGCTCGACTGCCTCGATGAAGCGCTGGGGATCTTCGGTATCGACCTCGAGGTCGATCGAATCGACGTCGGCGAAGCGCTTGAACAGTACCGCCTTGCCTTCCATCACCGGCTTCGAGGCGAGCGCGCCAAGGTTGCCGAGCCCGAGGATCGCGGTGCCGTTCGAAATCACCGCAACCAGATTGCCCTTGATCGTATAATCATAGGCCTTCGCCGGATCCTCGGCGATCGCGTTCACCGGAACCGCGACGCCGGGCGAATAGGCAAGGCTGAGGTCGCGCTGCGTGGCCATCGGTTTCGATGCGACGATCTCGATTTTCCCGGGCCGGCCATATGCGTGGTAAAGCAGGGCCTCGCGGTCCGAAAACTGCACCTTGCTGCCGCTGTCCATTCTTTGTCCTCTCGAAATATCCACAAGATGCGCGCCCGAATATTTCCCCTAGCGCCGCCTCGCGAAAATGTAACCGGCAATGTTGCACGCCCGTGGCAGCGTATGACTGGACCATATCGCCGCTTCGGACGCGATATGGCTTCGGCGAAATATGACCCTATATCTCCAGTCCAGATGGAGAACAGGATGGCCGGGCAAAGCCAGTATCAGCTTTTCGAAACCGCGGTGGGGGTTGCGGGGATCGGCTGGACCGATGCCGGCATCACGGCGCTGCGTCTGCCCGCAGCGACCGCGCCCGAAGCCGCTCGCGCCATGCTGCGCCGTCTGCCGGACGCGGTCCGCGGCCCGCCGCGGGCCGAAATCATGGCGGTCATCGACGCGGTGGTTCGCTATTATGCCGGCGAACGCATCGAGTTTTTCAGCGTCGCGATCGATTTGGGCGACCGGCCGCCCTTTTTCGCCCGCGTCTATGACCATGTGCGCAAGCTTGGCTGGGGCGAGACAACGACCTATGGCGCGGTAGCGCGCGCACTCGACGCGGGCCCCGAACATGCCCGAGCGGTCGGGCAGGCGATGGCGACCAATCCCGTTCCGCTGATCATCCCCTGCCACCGCGTTCTGGCCGCGGGCGGTGCGATCGGGGGGTTTTCGGCACCGGGCGGCGCGCTGTCGAAGGCGCGCATGCTCGAACTCGAAGGCGTGCCGGTCGCGCCGGTCCAGCAAGGGTTCGATTTTCAGAGCGGGCCCTAGGCGGCCACGGCTTCTTCGCTCCGGCTGGCGGCGGCTTCGAGCAGGCGCTTTTCCAGCGATTTCACGCGCGCCGCGCTGTCGATCTTGTCGCCGATCAGGTCGGTGACGTAGAAGGTGTCTACCGCGCGTTCGCCATAGGTGGCGACATGCGCGCTGTGTACGGTCACCTTTGACTGGAAGAGCGCATAGGCAAGCTGGTTGAGCAATGCGGGCCGGTCCTGCGCATTAACCTCGATCACCGTAAACCGATTGGATGCCTTGTTATCGACGAAGACGCTGGGGGCGATCCGGAAGGCTTCGGCGCGCGTGCGCGGGAGCGCGCGCGCCTCTAGCTTGGGGAGCAGTTTCTGGCGGTTGGCGAGCGCGTCCTCGATCGCGCGGGTCAGGCGCGCGATCTGTCCCGACTCCGCAAAAGGGCGCCCGAGCGGGTCCTGAACGAGGAAGTTGTCGAGTGCGAGCCCGTCACGCGTCGTATGGATGCGCGCGTCGATGATGTTGCCGCCGGCGAGGTGGATGCCGCCAGCCATGCGATAGAAGAGTCCCGGATGGTCGGCGGCGATAACCATGACGAGCGTCGCGCCGCGATCGTTGTCGGGTACCGCGGTGATGTGCAGCGGCGCGTCTCCCGCGTCCCGGATGTGGCGGAGATTGGCGACGATCACCTCGACCGGCTCGGCGATCCAGTAGCTTTCGGGAAGCGGCCTGATGAGTTTGGCGAACGCCTTTTCATCGAGGCCGAGCAGCGTTGCGGCGGCTTCCTTCTTCGCCTCGATCCGCGCCTCGCGTCCCTTTTGCTTGTGGCCGAGGCGCAGCACTTCCTCGGCCGCATCGTAAAGTTCGGTGAGCAGCTGCCGTTTCCAGCTGTTCCACACGCCCGGCCCGACCGCGCGAATGTCGACGACGGTGAGGACGAGTAACAGCCGCAGCCGTTCGGGGCTTTGCACGATCTGCGCGAAGTCGAGGATCGTCTTGAAATCGGCGAGATCGCGCTTGAACGCCGTCGCCGACATCAGGAGGTGATAGCGCACGAGCCAGGATACGGTTTCGGTCTCGGCCGCGCTGAGGCCGAGGCGTGGGCAGACGCGCAGCGCGAGTTCGGCGCCGAGCACACTATGGTCGCCGCCGCGCCCCTTGGCGATGTCGTGGAGAAGCACCGCGACATAGATGACGCGCCGCGAATGGATCTGGTCCATGATCGCGGTCGAGAGCGGATGATCTTCCTTGAGCCGGCCCTGCTCGATGTCGGCGAGGAGCCCGATCGCGCGGATCGTATGTTCGTCGACGGTGTAATGGTGATACATGTCGAACTGCATCTGCGCGACGACGCGGCCGAAGTCGGGGACGAAACGGCCGAAGACGCCCGCCTCGTTCATCCAGCGCAGCACCGTTTCGGGATCGCGCGGGGAGGTCAGCACGTCGAGGAACAGCTCGTTCGCCCGCGCGTCGCGGCGCACCGCCTGCGTCTCGATCAGCTTGGCATCGTGCCGCGCCTGCCGCATCGCCTGCGGATGGATTTCGAGGCCATGCTTGTCGGCGAGCGCGAAAATCTCGACGAGCCGCATCGGATCCTGTTCGAAAAAATCGCCCGAGGGCAGCGCAAGCCGTCCGCGGTCGAGCACGAAGCCATGGAGCTTTCCCGGCCGCCGCCGGATCGTCGGCAGGAAGCGCCGCCCGCGCGCCGCCATCTGGTCGTCGAGATGTGCGAGGAACGTGCCGGTGACGTCGCCGACACTTTTGGCATGGAGGAAATAGAGCTGCATGAACCGTTCGACCGCGCTCTTGCCGGGGCGGTCGGCGAATTTCATGCGGCTCGCGATCTCGCGCTGGAAATCGAAGGTCAGCCGGTCCTCGGCGCGCCCCGCGAGAATGTGGAGGTGGCAACGCACCGCGAGCAGGAAATTTTCGGCGCGTTCGAACTGGCGAAGCTCGCGTGCCGACATCAGCCCCGCATCGACCAGTTCGGGCACGGTGCGCACGCGGTGGATGAACTTGCCGATCCAGAAGAGCGCGTGGAGGTCGCGCAGCCCGCCCTTGCCTTCCTTCACATTGGGCTCGACGACATAGCGCGAATCGCCCATGCGCCTGTGCCGCTCGTCGCGTTCGGCGAGCTTCTCGGCGACGAAAGCCCGTGCGTTACCCGCGACGACCTCGGCGTCGAAGCGCGCCGACGCCTGGTCATACAGATCGCGGTCGCCCCAGATGAAGCGCCCTTCGAGCAGCGCGGTGCGGATCGTCAGATCCTCCTTCGCCGCGCGCACCATCTCGTCTAGCGAGCGCGAACTGTGTCCGACCTTCAGCCCCAGATCCCAGAGCGTATAGAGCTGCGCCTCGATCACCTGCTCGGTCCAGCTCGTCTGCTTGAACGGCGTGAGAAAGCCGATGTCGATGTCGCTGTGTGGCGCCATTTCGCCGCGGCCATAGCCGCCGACCGCGATCAGCGTGATGCGCTCGCCCGCCGAACGGTTGGCGGATGGATAGAGGTATCCGACGGTGAAATCATGGCTGAGACGGATGATCTGGTCGATCAGGAACGCGGTCGCATTCGCCGCGACGCGCCCCGACGAGGGCCGTTCGAGCAGACGCCGTTCGATCTCGCCGCGCCCGGCGTCGAGTGCACCCTTGAGCAGCGCGACCATCGCGCGGCGGCGCGTGCCGGTGTCGCCGCTTTCGGCAGCGATCATATCGAGCTGCGCCGCAAGGTCGCGGCGATCGATGATCGCGCGCCGCTGGTCGAGATTGTCGAACAGCTTGCTCATGCCTCGTCGGCCATCAGGCGCTTGAGCGTGTAGAGCGCATCGAGCGCCTCGCGCGGGGCGAGGGCATCGGGTTCGATCGCCGCGAGGGCTTCGCGCAGCGCATCCTTCGCGGCGCCGGGGGCCTCGGCGAGCGTCGCGGCGAAGAGCGGCAAATCGTCGAGCCCCGCCGCGAGCCCCCCGGTCTTCTCGCGCCCCGCCTCGAGTTTCGCGAGGACTGCCTCGGCGCGCTTGACCACCCCCGCGGGAACCCCTGCAAGTCGCGCGACGGCAAGGCCGTAGCTGCGATCCGCCGGGCCTTCGGCAACTTCGTGGAGCAGGACCAGGTCACCCTGCCACTCGCGTGCGCGGACATGGTGGAGCGAGAGCGCGTTCAGCGTTTCGGCGAGCCGCGTCAGTTCATGATAGTGCGTCGCGAAGAGGCAGCGGCACTTGTTCACCTCGTGCACCGCCTCGACCACCGACCAGGCGAGCGCGAGCCCGTCGTAGGTCGATGTGCCGCGCCCGACCTCGTCGAGGATAACGAAACTTTGCGGCGTCGCCTGCGCAAGGATCGCGGCGGTCTCGACCATCTCGACCATGAAGGTCGAACGCCCGCGCGCAAGATTGTCGCTCGCGCCGACGCGGCTGAACAGCCGGTCGACGAGGCCGAGCTTTGCCGTGGCGGCGGGCACGAATCCGCCGGCCTGCGCGAGCACGACGATTAGCGCGTTCTGGCGAAGGAAGGTCGATTTACCGCCCATGTTCGGGCCGGTGACGAGCCAGAGCCGGTCGGCCTCGGACAGCGCGACGTCATTGGGAACAAAGCGCTCGCCTGATTTTGCGAGCGCCGCCTCGACGACCGGATGGCGGCCGCCGCTGACGTCGAGGCACGGCGTGTCGGCCAGGTCGGGGCGGCACCAGTTATGGCTCATCGCATGGTCGGCGAGCGCGGCGGCGACGTCGATCCGCGCGAGCACGTCGCACGAGGCGGCAATCGCTTCGCGGCGGCCGATCGCGGCGTCGGTGAGCGCCTCAAGATGTGCCGCCTCGGCGGCAATCGCGTGAACGCCCGCTTGCGTGACGCGGCTCGCGGCTTCGTGGAGGTCGGACGAATTGAAGCGTACGACCCCCGCAAGCGTCTGGCGGTGCGTGAAGCCCGATTCGGGCGCCATCAGCGCATCGGCATGCTTCGCGGGCACCTCGACATGATAACCGAGTACGCCGTTATGCCGGATCTTGAGCGAGGCGATCCCGGTGCGGTCGCGATATTGGGCTTCGAGCGCGGCGATCGCCTTGCGCCCGTCGCGCGCGGTTTCGCGCAGCGCGTCGAGCGCATGATCATAGCCTTCGGCGACATAGCCACCCTGCGCCGCATCGACCGGCGGCGTCTCGATCAGCGCGCGGGTGAGTTCGTCGACGAGCGCGCCATGGCCGTCGAGCCCGGGAAGCAGGCGCGCGAGCAGGGGCGGCAGGTCGGTGCGGCGCGCGAGATGTTCGCGCAACAGGCGGGCACCGCCGAGCGCATCGCGGAGCTGCGCGAGGTCGCGTGGCCCGCCGCGCCCCGCAACGAGGCGGCCCAATGCGCGCCCGGCGTCGGGCAGCGCGCGCAGCGCCGCGCGCAGCTCACCGCGCCACAAGGCATCGCGCGCAAGCGCGTCGACGAGGTCGAGGCGGTCGAGGATCGCCGCCTTGTCGGTGAGCGGGCTTGCGAGATCGTCGGCGAGCAACCGTGCGCCTGCTGCCGTCACCGTGCGGTCGATCGTCCCCAAGAGGCTGCCCTCGCGCGTTCCCGCCATCGTGCGGACGAGTTCCAGGCTTTCGCGCGTTGCTGCGTCGATGGCCATCCGTCCCGATGCGAGATGCCGTACTGGCGGCTGGAGGAAGGTCGGCCCGCCGGTGCCGACATGCTCGAGATAGGCGACGAGTGCGCCCATCGCGGCGATTTCGCCGCGGCCGAACTGGCCGAAGCCGTCGAGCGTCTGAACGCCGAAGAAGCTTTCGAGCCGCTTTTGCGCGCCCGTACTCGCAAAGTCCGACGAAGGCCGACGCACAACCTGCCGCGCCGAGGTGATCGGCAGTTCCCCGGCGCTCTCGCTCAGCAGCAACTCCGATGGCGCGAGCCGCGCGAGTTCGGCGTCGATCGCCGACGCGGGCACGGCAACCACCTCGAATCGTCCGGTCGAGATATCGGCGGCGGCGATCGCGAACTCACCTTCGTTCCCCACCTGCGCCAGTGCGGCAAGCCGGTTCGCGCTGCGCCCTTCGAGCAGGCTTTCCTCGGTCAGCGTCCCCGCGGTGACGAAGCGCACGATATCGCGCGCGACGAGCGCCTTCGACCCGCCGCGCGCTTTCGCCTCGGCCGGGGTTTCGACCTGCTCGGCGATCGCGACGCGGTGCCCGGCGCGAATCAGACGCGCGAGATAGGATTCGGCCGAATGGACAGGGACGCCGCACATCGGGACCGGTTCGCCGCCATGTTCGCCGCGCGAGGTGAGCGCGATGTCGAGCGTGGATGCCGCGGCCTTCGCATCGTCGAAGAAAAGCTCGAAGAAATCGCCCATCCGATAGAAAAGCAGGCAGTCGCCCGCCTTGTCCTTGAGCGACCAATATTGCGCCATCATCGGCGTCGCGGCGGGGGCGGCGGTGTTGCTGTTGGCGGGTCGGGGAGCGGTGGCGGCCATCCGCCCCTGCTTAGTCATTGAGGGCGGCAAGGCAAGGACGAGCGGTGCAATGGCGGCATCGGGTGGATAGGCGACAGGCAGCTTTGCACTAACATCCATTCGAAAGCGGACATTCGCGATGCGCGTCATCCAACGTGGATGGGCTCGACGGACCCCTTGGCCAAGCGCCATATTACGTCTTGGGGAACGGGCAAACCGAGAGCGTCTTCCTTGTCCAGATCAAGATACGCTCTTCGAATGAGGCGGCCGATTAATCCATGGGAAACGGCCCCTTCGGTCGCTACCGGCCGTCATCCGAAACGCGCGGTCCATTCAGGCGCTTGACGGCCCCGTCATCGCCGCGGCCGCCGCCAGCAACCCGCCATTGAAGCGCTGCGACAGCGCGGCATCGGGAATTGCGTTGAATGCGTGGATCGCGCCGGCATAGCTGTGCAGGTCGACGGGCACGCCCGCTGCGACGAGCCGGCGTGCATAGTCGAGATTCTCGTCAAAGAAGAGGTCGAGACTCCCCGTCGCGATATAGGCGGGGGGCAGGGCGGTCAGGTCCTCGGCCAGGCTCGGCGAAAACCAGCCGCGGCGGTGGTCGTCGGCCTTGTAATCGCCCTGCAGCGCGCGCCAGCCGAAGCGGTTGCTCGCGCGCGTCCAGATGAACTCGCCGGTCGTCGGATTGGCATAGGGACAGGCATCGCCGCCCGTCCGGTGGTCGAGCATCGGATAGGTGAGAAGCTGGCCCGCGATAGCCGGTCCGCCAAGGTCGCGCGCCATGATCGCGAGCGCCGCCGCGAGCCCCCCGCCCGCGCTTTCGCCGGCGACGACGATCCGGCCCGCGTCGAAACCCAACCCCCGCGCCTGTCCTGCAAGCCATGCGAGCGCCGAATGGCAATCTTCCTGCGGCGCGGGAAAGGGATGTTCGGGGGCGAGGCGATATTCGACCGACGCGACCGGCACACCCGCGGAGGCCGCGAGCAGCGCGGGTCCGGCCTGCATCTGTTCGACCGACCCCATCACCATGCCTCCGCCATGGATGTGCAGGATCGCGCCGCCGCCGGGGCGTGTTTGGGCGGGACGGTAGAGGAATACCGGGATGTCGGGTCCGCCGTGAATCGACGGCACGGTCAGTCGTTCAGGGGAGATCACCGGCGGGGGCAGGATCGAATAGGTCTCCGCCGCCTTGGCGCGAATCTGCGCGATCGGCGCCGCGTCGAGGTCGACCCGTGGAAACAGGTCAATGATCGACGCGATCTCGCGATCGACAAGGTGGCGGGTGTCCATATCAAATGCTCCCTTTCATCCTGCCGAGCGGGCGGATCATCCTCGCAGCGTTGCTCCCACCTTCGCCGCCGCGGCGACCAGCTTGTCGGCGATCGCCTTCAATTCGGCATCGGTGAAGCTTTTCTCGGCCGGTTGCAATTCGACCTCGACCGCCAGGCTCACCTGCCCCTCGGGCACGCCTGACCCGGCAAAACGGTCGAACAGCCGCGCATCGACGATCGCTGCCTTGTCGGCGCCGCGGATCGCGCGCACCAGCTCGGCGGCGGTCAGGCCCGTCGGCGCGAGGAAGGCGAAGTCGCGGCGCACCGATTGCAATGCCGGGGGTGCGAAGGCGGCGCGGGCGGGGCCGCTCGCGCGCTTCGCGGGAAGCGCATCGAGGAAAATCTGCACCGCAATCACCGGGCCGTCGACGTCGAAGGCGCGAGTCAGCGCGGGGTGGAGCGCGCCGAATTCGGCGAGCACCGCCTTGGGACCGAGCCGCAGCGTCGCCGACTGGCCGGGGTGCCAGATGTTGCCGATCGCGACGGCTTCCATCACCTGCAGCCGGTCGGCGGGCGCGCCCGCGGCTTCGAGCAGCGCCAGCGCTGCGGTCTTGGCGTCGAACGCGTCGAACGGCGCGGCCTTGCCCGCCTGCCAGCCGCGCGCGCGCTTGTTGCCCGCCATCAGGATCGCCAGCGTGGGATGTTCGGCGCCCGTCAGGTAGCGCCGCCCGATCTCGAACAGGCGGATGCTCTCCGCGCCGCGGTTCTGGTTGCGCGCCGCCGCGCCGAGCAGGCCGGGCAGCAGCGACGGGCGCATGACTTTCAGATCTTCACTGATCGGGTTGGCGAGGCTCCACGCGCCGCCGCCGAAGGGCGCCGCATCGGCCTCGCTGATGAACGACCAGGTGACGGCTTCGTGGAAGCCCGCGGCGGCGGCGCCGCGGCGCAGGCGGCGTTCGGTCAGCTGTTCCGGGGTCGCGGTCGGCTTTGCCACCCCGTCGGCGCGCGACAGCGGCACCGACGCAATCGCGTCGAAGCCCGTGATGCGTGTGACTTCCTCGACAACGTCGGGCGCACCGTCCATGTCGCGGCGCCAGCTCGGCACCGACACCAGCCAGCGGCCGCCCTGCTCGATCACGCCGAAGCCGAGCGCGGCGAGGATGTCCTTCTGCCGCTCGGGCGCGATGGCGATGCCGCCCAAAGTCGCCGACAGCGCGGGGTCGTAATCGATCGTCCTGACTTCGGCCGGCGGGGTGCCCGCGCGCGTCACCGTCGACGGATTGCCGCCGCAGATATTCAGGATATGCGCCGTGACGATCGCGGTCGCATCGTCGAGGAAGGCCGGATCGACCCCGCGTTCGAAACGGCTGCGCGCGTCGCTGGTCAGGCCGAGCGCCTGGCCCGTCAGCGCGATGCGCTCGGGGGTGAAATAGGCAATCTCGATGAGGACGTCGGTCGTCGTCTCGCTGCATCCCGAATGTTCGCCGCCCATGATGCCGGCGATGTCGTGGACCTCGCGCTCGTCGGCGATCACCGTCATCGTGTCGGTGAGCACATAATCCTTGCCGTTCAGCGCGGTGACGGTCTCGCCGTCCCTCGCGCGCCGGGCGACGAGCGCGCCGGTCAGCTTGGCGCGATCATAGATATGGTTCGGGCGGCCGAGGTCGAACATCACATAATTGCTGATATCGACGAGCGCCGAGATCGAGCGCTGGCCGACCGCTTCCAGACGGCGGCGCATCCATTCGGGCGCGGTGCCGTTGGTGACGCCGCCGATCGTGCGGCCGAAGAAGGCGGGGCAGGCTTCGACATCGTCGGTCCGGATTTCGGTCGCGGGGGCGCTTGTCCCGATGATCGTCGGGACCTCGAGCGGTTTCAGCGCGCCGAGCCCGGCGGCGGCGAGGTCGCGCGCGATCCCGCGCACGCCCATGCAGTCCTGCCGGTTCGGCGTGATCGAGATGTCGACCACCGGATCGCTCGCGCCCGCATAATCGGCGAAGGGCGTGCCGACCGGCGCGTCGTCCGGCAGCTCGATGATCCCGTCATGGTCGTCGCCGAGCTCAAGCTCGCGCGTCGAGCACATCATGCCGTTCGATTCGACACCGCGCACGGCGGCGACCTCCAACTCCATGCCGTTCGCCGGCACGACCGCGCCGGGCAGGCCGAGCACGCCGATCAGGCCTGCGCGCGCATTGGGGGCCCCGCAGACGACGGTGAGCGGCACGCCGTCGCCGCTATCGACGGTCAGCACCTGCAGCTTGTCGGCCTGCGGATGCTTCTCGGCGGTCAGCACCTTCGCGACGCGGAAGCCGGCCAGCTTCTCGGCCGGATTCTCGACGCCTTCGACCTCGTGGCCGATGCGATTGAGCGTCGCGACGACGTCGGCGACCGAATAGTCGCCGTCCAGATGTTCGCGGAGCCAGTCGAGGGTGATCTTCATGCCGAAATCCCCCCGCTGAGCGTGGGGACATTCAGCGCGCCGAACCCGTAGTGCGCGAGCCAGCGGAGATCGCCGTCGAAGAAGGCGCGCAGGTCATCCATGCCATATTTGAGCATCGCGAGCCGATCGACGCCGACACCGAAGGCGAAGCCCTGCCATTCGTCGGGATCGAGCCCGCAATTGGCAATCACGCGGCGGTTGACCATACCGCTGCCAAGCAGCTCCATCCACGCATGGCCCTCGTCGTCGCCATTGCCGCCGACGATGCGGCGGCCCTTTTCCTGTTTATAGCCGACATCGACCTCTGCCGACGGTTCGGTGAAGGGGAAATAGCTCGGGCGCAGCCGCAGCACGATGTCGTCGCGCTCGAAATAGGCCTTCAGGAACGTCTCAAGCGTGTATTTGAGGTGCCCCATATGGATGCCGCGATCGATGACGAGACCTTCGACCTGATGGAACATCGGCGTGTGCGTCGCATCGCTGTCGCTGCGATAGACGCGGCCGGGCGCGATGATGCGGATCGGCGGCTCCTGCGACATCATCGTGCGGATCTGCACCGGCGAGGTGTGCGTGCGCAGCAGCATCGCGCGGCCTTCGGCGTCCTTGTCGGGGAAATAGAAGGTGTCGTGCATCGCCCGCGCCGGATGCGTCTCGGGGATATTGAGTGCGGTGAAATTGTGCCAGTCGTCCTCGATTTCGGGGCCGGTGGCGACGGCGAAACCCATGTCGGCGAAGATTTCGGCGAGTTCGTCCATGACCTGCGAAACCGGATGGACGCTGCCGCGCGGGCCCGCCTCGGCGGGGAGCGTCATGTCGATCGCTTCGGCGGCGAGCTTGACGTCGAGCGCCTCGGCGTCGAGCACTGCTTTGCGCGCGGCGAGCGCGGCGGTGACGCTCTCGCGCAGGCCATGGATCGCCGGCCCCTGCACCTGCCGTTCCTCGGGGCTCATGCCGCCGAGCGTCTTGAGCAGTCCGGTGATGCTCCCCGCCTTGCCGAGCGCGGCGACGCGCAGCGCCTCGACCGCGCCCACGTCGGCCGCGGCTTCGATGTCGCCCAGCAATTGGGTCTGGATGGCCTCGATATCGCTCATCGTCATTCGTCCTGTTCCGGCGGCGCTGCCGCTGCCGGCCTTGTCTTTCCCTGGATTCGGTGGATAGGCGGCTGGCCGCGCGTCCGTCGTCCGCCGCTTGCACCGAAGGCGCCGCGCGGGTCAAGCCCGTTGGCGGAAAAGCGGCCCGCGCTAGCGCGCTCGCGCCGCCTGGTGCGCAATATCGGTCATCAGCTTGCGGAACAGCACGCCGCCTGCGGTGCCCGAGGTCTTCAGCGCGCGCTCGCAGTCGAGCAGGCGGCTCATCAGCCGCGCGATGCGCACCGAATCCCAGATATGAAGCTGCGCGGTTACCGCGTCGCGCTCCTTCCAGAAAATGCCGCTCGACCGCGCCGAGACAACGGTCGCGGGGTGCGCGCCGCCGTCGACTTCAGCGCGCAGGCGTGCCAGTGCGAGCGCACGGATCGCCAATGCGCGGATGATGCGGATTTCGGCGACGCCGACCGCCGCCGCCTTGGCGAGCATTTCGGGCAGGTCGCGCAGCTTCCCGCCGAGCGCGACGTTGATGCATTCGCTGACATCCTCCTCGTGCGTCGCGGCGCCCAGCGCAGCGATGTCGGCGGGTGTGACCTGCCGCTGGCGGTCGGGTCCGGCGTCGAGATAAAGCGCGATCTTCTCGATCTCGCGCCGCATCAGGGCCTGGTCGCCCGAAACGAGGTCGACGAGCAGTTGCACCTCGCCGTTCGCGATCCGGAGCCCCTGCTCCTGCGCCGCCGCCATCGCGATGCCGATGAGCGCGCGCCGGTCGGGCTGGTAGCAGATCGCCGCGACGGCATGGTCCGACCCCTCGACCAGCTTGACGAGTTTGGACTTGGCGGTGACCGACGCGCCCGTCGCGACGACCGGGTTGATCGCGGTTTCGGCAGCGAGCAGCGCCTCGACTGCGGCGAGGCTGTCGTCGCCGCTGCCCAAAAGTTCGAGCTTGATGATACGTGCGGGCGAAAAGAGCGACATCGACGCCGCTTCGGCAGCAAGTAGCGAGGGATCTTGCGCGAGCTGCGATCCGGTCAGGTCGAGCCGTTCGGCATCCTTGCCCGCAAGACCGATGAGGCGGCTTGCGACGGCTTCCATCGTGGCTTCGTCCGGGCCGGTAAGGAGCGCGAAGCGGACCGCGGGGTCGAGGCGCGTCTGGCGTTCGAGTTCGGCGGGCTTGACGCTTTTCATTGCCCGGCGGGTGCGGGTGTCGGCGCGGCTGGCTCGGCCCCCGGCTGGCCGCCACCGCGGTTCGCATAGACTGCGAGGCGCGCGACGATCTGGTCGGCGACGCCCGAGGCGAGTCGTTCGAGCGCGGTCGATTCGGCGGCGATCGTCGCATATTCGCTGCCGACCACGTCGATTCCCGCGTCCGAAAAGGCGGTGGCATCGAGCATCACCTGGCCCGATGCCGAATCGACGAGCTGATAGCGCGCGCGCAAGGTGCGCCGTTCGCGCGTCACCGTATCGTCGGCGCGGACGCCGAAGCCGGTGATCGAATCCTCGAGCCGGACATCAAGGCGGAGGCGCTTGCCCGCGCCCTCGCCGCCCTGCGTCGCCTGCAGCCGGTCGCGCAGCGCGTTGCGGACGAGCCAGCCTTCATGCCCCTCGATCGGCGCGACATCGACGTCGGCGAGAATCTGCGCCACCGCGCCCTTGCTGCCGTTCGCGTATAACGGACGCAGCCCGCAACCGCCGATGGTGAGCGAAGCGGCCGCGAGGCAGGAGACGAGAAGCAAGCGCATCAGGGTACGATATTCACCAAACGGTCGGGCACCACAATCACCTTCTTCGGCGCCGCTCCCGCGAGCAGCTCGACGATGCGCGGGCGCGAGAGCGCCGCAGCTTCGGTCGCCTGCCTGTCGAGCCCCTTGGCGATCGTCATCGTATCGCGGAGCTTACCCGCCATCTGGATCGCGATTGTCACCTCGTCATCGACGAGCAGTGCCGGATCGGCGACGGGCCATGCGGCATCGGCGATCATCGCGGCCGTGCGCTGGCTTGCCGGAAGCGCCGCCCACGCCTCTTCGGCGAGGTGCGGCATCATCGGCGCGACGAGCAGGATCAAGGTGCGGCACGCCTCGGCGCGCGTCGCCGAGGGCTTTGCCTTTTCGATCTCGTTCGCGAGCGCGTGAATCTTTGCCACCGCCTTGTTGAAGCCCAGCGATTCGATGTCGGCGGCGACGCCAGCGATCGCCTGGTGCAGCCTGCGCGCGAGGCCCTTGTCTTCGCCGCCGTCACCGACATTCTCGGTGTCGCCGAACAGCCGCCACAAGCGCTGGACGAAGCGCCACGCGCCCTCGATGCCCGCCTCGCTCCATGGCAGGTCGCGCTCGGGCGGGCTGTCGGACAGCATGAACCAGCGCGCGGCATCGGCGCCATATTGGTCGAGGATGGCGTCGGGATCGACGACATTCTTCTTCGACTTCGACATCTTGATCACGCGGCCGATATCGACCGGCGCGCCGTCGGCGATCAGCGTCGCGCGGTCGGCGCCGCGCTCGACCTCGTCGGGAGTAAAGAAGAGCGACGGCAGGCCTTCGCCCTGGGCGCGGCTGTAGGTTTCGTGCGTCACCATGCCCTGCGTGAACAGGCTGGCGAAGGGCTCCTTGATGTCGATCATGCCCAGCTTGTTCAGCGCGCGCGTCCAGAAGCGCGCGTAGAGCAGGTGGAGGATCGCATGCTCGATGCCGCCGATATATTGATCGACGGGCAGCCAGCGGCGGATGACCTCCGGATCGAAGGGCTTGTCCGCCGGCGCCGACGCGAAGCGCAGGAAATACCAGGAGGAATCGACGAAGGTGTCGAGCGTGTCGGTCTCGCGCACCGCCTCGCCGCCGCACGACGGGCACGCGACATGCTTCCATGTCGGATGGCGGTCGAGCGGATTGCCGGGGACCGAGAAATCGGCGTCCTCGGGCAGCACGACGGGGAGCTGGCTCTTCGGCACCGGCACCATGCCGCACGCCGGACAGTGGACGAAGGGGATCGGGGTGCCCCAATAGCGCTGGCGCGAGACACCCCAGTCGCGCAGGCGCCACACGGTCGTGCCCTTGCCCCAGCCCTCATGCTCGGCGCGCGCGATGATCGCGGCCTTGGCCTCGTCGATGCTCATGCCGTCGAGGAAATGGCTGTTCACGAGGCGGCCCGGGCCGGTATAGGCCTCGGTTCCGGTGAAATGCGGCGCGGTCTCGTCGCCATCGGCGATCACGCGATGGACGGGCAGCTCATATTTGTGCGCGAAATCGAGATCGCGCTGATCGTGCGCCGGGCAGCCGAAGATGGCGCCGGTACCATAGTCCATCAGCACATAATTGACGACCCAGACGGGCAGATGCAGCGCCGGGTCGAGCGGATGCTCGACCGACAGGCCGGTGTCGAAGCCGAGCTTCTCGGCGGTGTCGAGCTGTTCGGCGGCCGTGCCCTGCCGCCGGCACTCTTCGATGAACGCCGCGAGTTCGGGCGAATCCTTGGCGAGCTTCTCCGCCAGCGGATGATCGGGCGAAATCGCGGCGAAGCTCGCGCCATAGAGCGTGTCGGGGCGCGTCGTGAACACGTCGAACCCCGGCGCGCCGCCGGCCAGCCTGAACGAGAATTCGAGTCCCTGCGACTTGCCGATCCAGTTTTCCTGCATCAGCCGCACCTTGTCGGGCCATTTGTCGAGGCTTTCGAGCCCTTCGAGCAGTTCGTCGGCGAAGTCGGTGATCTTCAAGAACCACTGCGACAATTTCTTCTTTTCGACCAGTGCGCCCGAACGCCAGCCGCGACCGTCGATCACCTGCTCGTTCGCCAGCACCGTCATGTCGACGGGGTCCCAATTGACGTAGCTTTCCTTGCGCGCGACGAGCCCCGCGGCGAACAGGTCGAGGAACAGCGACTGTTCCTGCCCGTAATAATCGGGCTCGCATGTCGCGAGTTCGCGGCTCCAGTCGATCGCGAGGCCGAGGCGCTTGAGCTGGCCGCGCATCGACGCGATATTGTCGCGCGTCCAGCCGCCGGGGTGGACGCCCTTTTCCATCGCCGCGTTTTCCGCCGGCATACCGAAGGCGTCCCATCCCATCGGGTGGAGGACGTCGTGCCCGGTCATCCTTTTGAACCGGGCCAGCACGTCGCCCATCGCATAGTTGCGGACATGACCCATATGGATGCGCCCCGAGGGATAGGGGAACATCTCGAGGATATAGGCCTTGGGCCTGCCAGAATCCTTGGCGACGCTGTCGGTCGTGGCAAAGCTGTTCGCCGCCTCCCACGCCTGTTGCCAGCGGGCGTCGGCGGCGAGGGCGCCAAAGCGCGGTTCGCGGGTCATTCGTCGGTTACCCCGTTAGTCTGTCTGGGCGAGCGCGCGTCCGCGCCGCCGGATTAGTCCCTGAAGGCGCTGCGACGCAGGTCGCGGGCGCGGGTGAGGATGATTTCCTCAAGCTTCTGCACCGTCGCCGCCTGCACCGGCGCATCGACCCAGGCGCCGCCCTGCGACACCTGCCGCGACGCCGCGACGCGAAGCGCGTCGGCGC
The DNA here is from genome assembly GCF_013410105.1 of Sphingopyxis sp. JAI108. GTDB lineage: Bacteria > Pseudomonadota > Alphaproteobacteria > Sphingomonadales > Sphingomonadaceae > Sphingopyxis > Sphingopyxis chilensis. Next base: position 55,438 of record NZ_JACCCJ010000002.1, on the reverse strand, counting down.
GCAGGTCCTGGTCGAGGATCGACACGGTGACCTTCATCCGCTCGCCCGGATTCGACGGGTTGGCGTACCAGTCGGTGATGACCACGCCGCCCGAGCTATCGGCCTGGAGCAGCGGCATGAACGACAGCGCGTCGAGCGAAGCGCGCCACAAATAGCTGTTCACGCCGATCGTCGTCACCTGGCTGGCGGCGAGGTCGGCGCGCGGCCGGTCCTTGTTCGCGCACGCCGAAAGGCCGAGCGCCGCAAGTCCGAGCAGCGCGAGCGTGGCCGGACGGCGACCGATCGTGACGCCGAGCTTGGCAGGGACGGAAAGCTGGGACATGCGGATAACACCTTATCTCTTTGAGCTCGTCCGAATACAGGAAAATCGGCCGCGCATAACGGAATTGCCAGCGTCTCTATCGCCCTTGCCGCCACCCTGCAAGCGCGGCAATTTCGGCCGCTCCGCCGTTCAGATTCTGGTCAGATTCGAAACGCACTGTGACGATCGCGCAACAATTTCGGCAAAAAGCGGAATCGTTGCAAAGATTTGGCGGGATTCGCTGGCATTATCGGGTCGGCGGTCCTATTTGACGAGTCGATTGGGGTTGGAGTCGCAGAGCAATGGCGCGGACGTCGCGACATTTTTGGAAAGCAGGTCTCACCGCTTTGGCGGTGGTTTCGCTTGCGCTTCCGCCGGCCCTTGCCGCGATGTCGAACGCCGACCGCATTCGCGACACTGCGCTTTCGGAAACATTGTTGGGCCAGTTCACCCCGGCGTCGGGCGACGAGCGGTTGATCGCGCGCTACAACAAGATGTCGGCCGAACAGCGCGGCAATTTCAGCTTTACGCCCGCGCTGCCCGATCGGGCCCGCGAGAACCGCGCGATCACCGTCGTGATTCGCGCCCGCGACGATGCCTCGAGCGCCGCGCGAACCTCGGCGCTGGCGGCGGGACGTACCGCGCCCGTCGCGATCGCCCCGGTCAAATATAATCTCGGCGCGTCGGTCGGCTTCGAGAAGTTCGTCACGCCGTCGCTGCCGCGCGGCACCGATCTGCGCAACCTGCCGGTCGCCAAGGCGCCCGAACAGGACGAGAAAAAGTCACGCTTCGCCACGCGTATGGTGAACCGCCCAAGCGACCCGAGCGGGGCAACCGATCGCGTCACCGCTCCCGGCGAGGCGTCCGCGGTCGATGTCGTCAGCAGCTATCGCCTGACCAAGAATATCGATGTCACGGCGGGCGTGCGCTACAGGAGCGACGACCGCGTCGAACCGCTCACCGATTCGCGGCGCGACAGCCAGGCGGTCTATATCGGAACCGCGTTCCGCTTCTGACGCACCCGGCGCTTCGCCGCCTTCTCATCCCAGGCATCGATCGCCGCCCAGCCGGTTGCCATGTTGCTTGCGCGATTCAGCGCGCGGCCGCGCGGCGCGGTCATGCCCCCGAGCGCGATCGCTCGCGCCCCGGACAGGCGCGCCAGCCGCAGCCACGCCGCCCGGCCAAGGGCCGGCGCGCCGGGATGCGAGCGGGTCGAATGCAGCGGCGAAATGAAGACGGCGTCGGCCCCGGCCCGGCGTGCGCCGCGCGCCTCGCGGGAATCGTGGACGGGCATCGTCACCCGAAGCCCTAGGCGGCGTGCCCTTGCCGCAAGCCGAGCCTCATTCTGGCGGAGGTGGACGCCCCCGGCACCCCAGCGCCACGCCCTGTCGGGTGTTCCGGCAAGCAAGACGACAAGCTTTCGCGCCCGCGCGGTGTACATCAGCCGCCGGAGCAGGCGCCAGCGCGGCCCGGACGCCAGCCCGTCGTGCCGGAAAACGACGCCGCTGCCAGGAGGAATCAACGCAGCCAGTTCGGCCAGACCCGTCTGCGCCCGTTCGTCACTGAACAGCCATTGCTTCGGCAATTTGCGGGGCAGGGGGTGGCGCGGGCGCATCACGCTTTCTATAGGCGCGTCGCGAGCGCGCGCAACGCGCGGGATGGAATGAGACGATGAGCGAAGCAGCCGACCGGTTGGCCGAAGTGCAGGAACATATCGCCGATGCGGCGAAGCGCGCGCAGCGCGAGGCCCGCGAAATCCGCCTGATCGCGGTGTCGAAGATGCACGACGCGCAAGCGATCCGCCCGCTGATCGCGGCGGGTCAGCGCCATTTCGGCGAGAATCGCGTGCAGGAGGCCGCCGCCAAATGGCCCGAGCTGCGCGCCGAAACGCCGGGCATTACGCTGCATCTGATCGGCCAACTGCAATCGAACAAGGCCGAGGAAGCGGTGGCATTGTTCGACGCCATCCATTCGGTCGACCGTTCGTCGCTCGTGCAGGCGCTCGCCAAGGCCTGCGAAAAGGCTGGCAGGCAACCGCAGCTGTTCGTCCAGGTCAATATTGGCGATGAGGAGCAGAAGGGCGGCTGCGCGGTCGCCGACCTGCCCGCGCTGCTCGCCGAGGCGAGGGAAGCCGGGCTGACGATCGACGGCCTGATGGCGATCCCCCCCGCCGACATCGAGCCTGCCCCCTTTTTCGCGCTGCTCGACGAACTCGCCATGCGCAACGGCCTGCCGCTCCGCTCGATGGGGATGAGCGGCGATTACGAGACGGCCGTGATACTCGGCGCGACGCATGTGCGCGTCGGCACGGCGCTGTTCGGGGCGCGGGGTTGAGGGGCCGCTAGCGACCGGCGGTTACCCGCAAAGATGTGTGCCCGGGCTTTCGGCGGGGTGCACTAGAGGGCGCTTCTGACTCCAAAGCGTTTCCTCCCTACTGATACTCCACCGTCACCGGGATCCGGCCCCGATAATCACCGTCGTCGAGCGCCGCGACTTGCAACCGGCCACCGAAGCGAAACCGCAACCGGCCGTCGGCGCCAAGGCGTGGCGCGGCCGACAGGTCGGTGACAAGGCCGGTGACGCGCGCGGTGCGGCCGTGGCCGCCTTCGAGGTCGACGCTCGCGGGCAGGATCACGCGCACCTCGGCGCCGGGTTCGCCGCGCACGGTCACGACACCGGTCAGCGCCAACCCGCCCAGATCGACGACATCGCCGCGCACGCGCCGCGCGCCAGACACCGGATCGAGCTCGACCTCGCCGCCCATCGCGCCGACGGCGAGGCGGCCCATGTCGAGCCGGGTTTCGACTTCGATACGCAGCAGCGCTTCGGTCTTGGCCGCCCCGCCGCTCGCCGCCTTGTCCTGTGTGCAGAGCAGGCATTGCGCGCCCGCGGAGGGCGCAATGCCGAAAGCCAGTGCAAAGCCAAAGAAAAGACGCAATTTCACATCCATCAGGATAGCCTCGACATGGTTAAGCGGCGGTAAAGCGAAGGCGGCGCTAATCGCTGGCCTGTTTCCCGCTTTTCGGCCACATGTGCGCGATGATCACACCCCTGCCGTGCCCCCGGCTGAACGCCCTCGCCACCGCGGTTCCGGGGCATGACATCCATCAAGCCTTTATCGAATGGGCGACGTCGCGGCTGGGCGACGAGCGTGTGCGCGCGATCTTTATCCGGATGGCGGCGCGGTCGGGGATCGACCATCGTTGGTCGGTGCTGCCGCCCACCGGAGCGGGCGGGTCGCCTGTCGCGGCAGGCGGTTTCTACGACGTTCCCGGCCTGCCGCCCACATCGGTCCGTATGGCCGCCTATGCCGAACATGCGCCCGACCTCGCGATGCGGGCGATCGCGGGCCTCGGCGATGCGCTCGATCCGGCGCGCGTCACACATCTGGTCGTCGCGAGCTGCACCGGCTTCGTTGCCCCCGGCATCGACCAGATCCTCGCGCGGCGGCTGGGGCTTTCCGCGACGGTCGAGCGCGTTCTGATCGGCTTCATGGGTTGTTATGCCGGGGTCACCGCGCTGCGCACCGCACGGCATATCGTGCGATCGGAGCCGGACGCGGTCGTTCTGGTCGTAAGCGTCGAATTGTCGACGCTGCACCTCAGCCTGGCCGACGCGCCCGAACCGCTGCTTGCGATGCTGCAGTTCAGCGACGGCGCGGCGGCGGGAATCGTATCGGCGGCGGCGAGTGGTCTCGAACTGGGCGAAGGCCGCAGCCTTGCGCTGGATGATAGCGAAGAGCTGATCCGCTGGGACATCGGCGACAAGGGTTTCGAGATGACGCTGTCGGGTGAAGTGCCGGGACGGCTGCGCGAAACGCTCGCCCGTCCGGACGTCCAGCGCGAATTGTTCGGCGATGCCGGCGCGCCGCCGTTGCTCGCGGTCCACGCCGGCGGCCGGTCGGTGCTCGATGCGGTCGAACATGCGCTGGCGGTCGCGCCGGAGGCGCTCGGCGATAGCCGCGCGGTGCTCGCGCGTTTCGGCAATATGTCGTCGGCGACGATCTTGTTCGTGCTCACCGACATGATGGCGCGCGGCGCGCGCGGCGACGGACTTGCGATCGCTTTCGGCCCTGGCCTCGCCGCCGAGGCGATCCGGTTCCGGGCATGAACCCCTTCGCCAGCCTCGTGCAGCCGATCGCGCGCGAGGAGGAGATGGACGCGGCCGAGCTGTCGTCCGAACGCTATGCGAAGGTGCTTGCCGACCTGTCGCGGATCAACGCCCTGACGCTGGCGCCGCGCCCGACGCTGGGCTTCCTCGAACGGGTCCGCGCGCGCGGCATCGGCGCCCGGCCATGGCGAATCCTCGACGTCGGCTTCGGTGCGGGCGACATGCTCGCGCGGATCGCGCGCTGGGGCGAACGCCGGGGCATTGGCCTCGATCTCGCCGGGGTCGACCTCAACCCGAAAAGCGAGGCCGTCGCCCGGGCGCGGCTTGGCCGGCGGGCGCGGCTCATCTCCGGCGACTATCGCGATCTGGCCGGACAGGGATGGGACATGATCATGTCGAGCCTCGTCAGCCATCATATGACACCCGTGCAGCGGGCCGAATTTCTGCGCTTCATGGAAAGCGAGGCGGCATGCGGCTGGTTGGTCAACGACCTTCACCGCCACCGCCTGCCCTTTGCCGGCTATCCTTTGCTCGCGACGCTGGCGCGGGTTGATCCGATCGTGCGGCGCGACGGGCAATTGTCGGTCGGCCGCGGTTTTCGCCGCGCCGAATGGGCGGCGATGCTCGCCGGCGCGCTGCCTGACGTTGCAGGCGAATGCCGCATCTTCCGCAGCTTTCCCTGGCGCCTCTGCGTCGAGCGCATCCGGTGACCGGGACCGACGCGATCATCATCGGCGCAGGCCCCGCCGGGTCGGCGGCGGCAATCGGGCTGGCGCGCAGCGGCGCCAAGGCGCTGCTGATCGAACGCGCGCGCGAAACGGGCGATGCGCTGTGCGGCGGTTTCCTGAGCTGGCAGACGCTGGCGCGGCTCGATGCGCTCGGGATCGGCGGGGTATCGCTGGGCGGGCAGGCGGTTCGGCGCGTTCGCCTGTTCGCAGGCCAGCGGCGGAGCGAAACGATGCTGCCGGGCGCGGCGCTTGGGGTGTCGCGTCATCGGCTCGATAGTCTGTTGCAGACCGCCGCGGTGGCCGCGGGCGCGGGGCTCGAACGCGGAGTTCATGCGACGGCGATTGGCGAAGGCGCCGTGCAGACGCGCGACGGCGGGATGCTGGCGGCGCCGTCAATCTTCCTCGCGACCGGCAAGCACGGCTTTCGGAGCTTTCCGCGCGAGCCCGCCCAATGGCAGCGAGGCGACCCCGTGATGGGGTTGCGGCTGCGGTTGCCCGCGCATCCCGGGCTCGAGCGGCTGGTCGGCGATGCGGTCGAGCTGCATCTGTTCGACCGCGGTTATGCAGGGCTGGTACGGCAGGAGGACGGCAGCGGCAATCTGTGCCTCGCGGTCCACAAATCGCGGCTCGATCAGGCCGGCGGCGATCCGGCCGGCTTGCTCCGGGCGCTGGGCGATACGCTCCCGCAGCTTGGCGAGCGGCTGGCGCACGCCGACTGGTCGCAAGACATCGATGCGATCGGCCATGTCCCCTATGGCTGGCGGACCGGGGAGACGGCGCGCGGCCTGTTTCGGCTCGGCGACCAGGCGGGCGTGATCCCCAGCCTCGCGGGCGAGGGCATGGGGCTCGCCCTGGCCAGCGCCGATGCCGCGGTGGCGGCGTGGCGTCACGGCGCCGTCGATGCCGCGCCCCTGTTCCAGCGGCGTCTCGCCGCAGCGATGAAACGGCCGTTCGCGCTCGCCGACATCGTCTGGCGGCTCGGCGAAAACCGGAACACGGCCGGGGTCGTGACGAGCCTGGCGTCACTTTTCCCGTCGCTGGTGCGAATGACATCGCAAGCGACGCGCATCGGCTCGCGCTGATCGCCACCCCCTTGCGGTCGGGCCGCGCGTCACCGATATTGGCGACAATGGCGATGGCCGGACACGAGCCGTCCGAAGGAGATCCTCTATGACCGACCCGAAAACCGAAAAGACCCTCGACCCGATGGCGCATCATGTGCTGCGCGAAGGCGGCACCGAACGGGCGTTTACTGGCAAATATACCGACCACAAGGGCGACGGCGTTTATCGCTGCGCGGGATGCGGCACGCCGCTGTTCGACAGCCGCACCAAATATGACAGCGGGTCGGGATGGCCGAGCTATACCGCTCCTGCCGGCGAGGCCGCGGTCAGCGAGCATCATGACATGAGCCACGGCATGATCCGCACCGAAGTGCGCTGCGCGAAGTGCGAAGGCCACCTCGGTCATGTCTTTCCCGACGGCCCCGGGCCCGAAGGGCTGCGCTATTGCATCAACAGCGCGGCGCTTGACTTCGCGGACCGTGGGCAGGATGAGGCGTCAACCGGCGAAGATTGAACCCCTTCCCGGACTGACGCATCTGGGGCGCAGTGAGGGAAGGAATACGGGCTTTGCGCCGCGAGAGACAGCAGGCTTCGTCGAATAAATCGTCATCGTCCAGCAAAGGCCGCGGCCCGGCACGCGGCGCGCCGCCGCGCTGGCGCCTTTGGCTGCGCCGCGCCTTCCGCTGGGGCCTCGGCCTCGCGGTCGTCGGCCTCGTCGCGCTGGGCGTCGCGGTCGGCATCGCGGTGCAGCGGATGCCGAGCTTCGAGGAGCTCAAGAAATCGCCCGCGGGGCAGACGATCCGCGTCCGCGCCGCCGACGGCACGGTCTTCCTGTCGCTCGGACCCAATTACGGCCGCTGGTTGACCCTGCGCGAAACGCCGCAGGTGATGCAGGACGCGATGGTGGCGGTCGAGGACCGGCGTTTTCGTTATCATCCGGGCGTCGATCCCGTCGGCATGGCGCGCGCCGCGGCGTTTGCCGTCGAAAATTACGGCACCGGGCGCCGGATGCAGGGCGCGTCGACGATCACGCAGCAGCTCGCGCGCAACATCTTCTTGTCGAACAGCTATACTTGGGCGCGCAAGATGCGCGAGATGATCCTGTCGCTCGCGCTCGAATGGAAATTCTCGAAGGACCAGATCCTCGAACTCTATCTGAACAAGGTCTATTTCGGCGGCGGCAGCTATGGCATCGACGCCGCGTCGAACAGCTTCTTCGGCCATAGCGCCACCGAAATGTCGCTGTCGGAGGCCGCCGTCGTCGCCGGGCTCGTCAAGGCGCCGTCGCGCTATTCGCCGACCGCCGACGCGCAGGCCGCTTTGGGTCGCGCCGGCGTGGTGCTCGACGTGATGGTTGACGCGGGCGTGATCACCCGCGCACAGGCCGACGCCGCCGAACCGGCCAATGTCCAGCTCGCCAAGGAAACCGGGCAGAACAGCGCGCGCTATTTCAGCGACTGGGCCTTGCCGCAGCTCGACATGCTGATCGACGAAGGCAGCGAGGCATTGGACGTCTACACGACGATCGACCTCGGCATGCAGCGCGCGGCGACCGCGGCGATCCAGGCCGACACGCCGAAGGGCGTGCAGGGCGCGCTGGTGTCGCTCGACCGCGACGGCGCGGTGCGCGCGATGGTCGGCGGCACCGACTATGTCACCTCAAACTATAACCGCGCGACGCAGGCGCTGCGTCAGCCGGGATCGGCGTGGAAATTGTTCGTCTATATGGCGGCGCTCGAGGCGGGGTATAAGGTCAATGACCCGGTCGTCGACGAGCCCGTCACGATCAACGGCTGGAGCCCGCGCAATTCGTCGGGCCGTTTCGCGGGCACGATGGATCTGCGCAGCGCCTTTGCCTATTCGGTCAACACCGTCGCGGCGAAACTGGGCGACGAAGTCGGATTTTCGGCGGTCGCGAACATGGCGCGCCGCTTCGGCATCACCACCCCCGTCAACACGCACCCCTCGATGGTGCTCGGCAGCGCCGAAGTCCGCGTCATCGACATGACTGCGGCCTTTGCCGCGGTATCGCGCGGCGGCGTGTCGGTACAACCCTATGGCATCACCAAGGTGACCACGGCGAGCGGCGAACTGCTCTATCAGCGCCCTGCCGAGCGCGGAGCCACGCTGGTCGACCATTGGGTCGCCGCGGGGATCACCGACCTTTTGCAAACCGCGGTGAACACCGGCACCGGTCGGGCGGCGCAGATCGGCCGTCCCGTCGCGGGCAAGACGGGAACGACGTCGAGCAACAAGGACGGCTGGTTTCTGGGCTTTTCGAGCGGCATCACCACCGGCGTGTGGATGGGCCGCGATGATGCGAAGCCCGTCGGCGGTCTGCAGGGGGGACGCGCCCCGGCACAGGCCTTCGCCGATTATATGCGCGTCGCGGTCGCGCGGCGACCGGTCGAACAGTTCGATACCGAAGTCGTGTTGCCCGAATGGCAGCTCGAGGACGAGGGCGAAGCCTATATGGGAGAGCCCGGCGAAGAAGGATTCGTCGATGAAAATGGCATGCCGATCGAGCTGCCCTATGATAGCCGGCCGCCCGAACCGACGGGACCGATACCGCCGCCCGCCGACGAAGGGCCCGTGCTCGACCAGCAATGGATCGAGGAGCAGACCGGACGGCGCCCGCCCGCCGACAATGGCGCGGCCCCCAGGAACGGCGGCCAGCCCAAGATCATCACGGTGCCGAAAATCGTCCCGCCACCGACGACGAGACCGCCGCCACAGCGACCGTCGTCGGAGCCTTCCGAATAGCTCCTGACCCTAGGGTCGCGTCCCGAACCGCTCAGGCTGTGAAGCGATAGCGGTGGAGCATACGCCCTTCGCGGCGCAGCCAGCCGCGCGCCGCCGCGACGTCGCCGTCGTGCAGTTCGTCGACAAGCGCGTGGAATCCCGCGCCATGGTCCATGTGCCGCAGGTGCGCGACCTCGTGCGCGACGGTTGCGCGGCGGACATGGTTCGGCGCCATCACCAGCCGCCAGCTGTAGCGCAGGTCGCCGTCGTGGGTGCAGCTTCCCCAGCGGCTGCGCGGATCGCCGACGCCTACGCGCCCAACCGCAAGCCCCGCGACGGCTGCGATTTCGCGGCTCTCGCGTTCCATCAGTTCGAGAGCCTGCGCCTTCAACCAGCGTTCGAGGCGCCGCCCGAGCGTTTCGACCGGGCCGCCGACGTGCAGCCTGTCGTCCTCCATGCGGATCGCGCGCGGTGCGGCCGGCGCCCAGTCAATATGGCGTTCGATCCCGCGGAACGGCAGCACTGAGCCTGGTCCGACCATGATCGGCACCACCGCCTTGCCCGCCTGTTCGGCGAGCCAGGCCTGCTGTTCGTTGGCCCATTTGAGCGCAGCGCGCTCACTGGCGCGATACGGCACCGTCAGCCGCAGTTCGCCGCGCGCGCCATCGAAAACCAGGCGATAACGGCGCGACTGCGCATGGCGGACGACGCGCACCGGCCAGGCGTCGTCCCCGACCCGGATGTGCGGCCGGTCGGTCGACGGATCAAATGATGCGTTCGACAAGATGATTCTCGAGCGGCCCCGCGACATCCTCGCCGACCGTCCAGCCGACGATCGACTGTCCCGCGCGATGCACCGCTTCGCGATCGCCGCAGACGAGATAATGCCAGTCGGGCAAGGGTTCACCCTCCGCGCGCAAGCGATAGGCGCAACTCTGCGGCAGCCATTCGAGGTCATCGACCTTCGCTTTGGTCAGCGTCAAACAGTCCGGAACGTGCCGGCGGCGATGCTTGTAATCGCCGCAGCGCGCGGACGAAAGATCGAGTAGGCGGCACGCGACATTGGTGGGATAGATGCGCCCCGTATCCTCGTCTTCCAGCTTGTGCAGGCAGCATTTGCCGCAGCCGTCGCACAAGGCCTCCCATTGCCCGGCGTCGAGGCTGGCTAGCGGCGCTTCCCAGAAGGGGCGCTCCGATGTCGCCCCCGTCATCGCTATTTGACCCATTTCGCCAGCTCGGCAGCGACCTTGTCGGGCGCGCCCTCGTCGACATCGGTCGAAGGGTCGTCGAGGGGCAGCAGGGCGAGCGGCTTGCCGTCGGGATCCATCAGGAAAGCGAGCTGGCTGTGCGCCATCAGATAGCGGTCGGGTGCCGAGCCCGGCACCTTGTTATATGTGACGACATAGGCCTTGGCGGCCGCGGCGATCTGTTCGGGCGCGCCGGTCAGGCCGAGCAGGTGCGGGTGGTAGCGCGCGACGAAGGGCTTCAGCGCCTCGGGCGTGTCGCGTTCGGGATCGACGGTGATGAAGAGCGGCACGACCTTGGCGCCGCGCGTCGCGTCGGCTTTTTCGAACTGCGACAGGCCGCGCATCAGCTTTTGCAGGTCGACCGGGCAGATGTCGGGGCAGAAGCTGTAGCCGAAATAGACGAGCCGATATTGGCCCGCGAAATCGGTATCGCGGACGGTATTTCCATTCTGGTCGATGAGCGTGAACGGGCCGCCGATCCGCGCACCCTCGAGCGGAGGCTTGGCGGGCGCGTTATCCGCCGTGCCATTGCATCCTGCGAGCGCCGCGCCGAAAGCGAGGATCAGACTTGCACGAACAAGCCTTTGTCCCATATTTGCGATATTCATCATGCGGCCAGCCTTGGTCGGCTAGCCGCCGAAAATCAACCATTGTCGTCGCGGTGCGCGGCGGACAAATTGCCCCAGGGGGTTGCCCGATCATGTTTCGACGCGCGGAGTTCCGCCTCGCCTCTTCCCTCATGCTGCTCGCGGTTGCGGGGCTCGTCCACCCGGCGCAGGCGCAGTTCCGCGGCGGCTATGCCTTTTTGCAGGCGGTCGACAACCGCGATGGAACCAAGGCGACCGAAGCGCTGAAGGACGATCCCTCGTTCGTCAACACGCGCAACCCCGACACGGGCGAGACCGCGCTGATCATCGTCGCCAAGCGGCGCGATATCAGCTGGCTGCGTTTCCTGCTCGCCAAGGGCGCTGATCCGTCGATCGGCGATCGCCAGGACGTGACTCCCTTGATGCACACCGCGCTTATCAACTTCACCGACGGCGCCGAAGAGCTCCTCGACAGGAAGGCGCCCGTCGACCAGACCAACCGGCGCGGCGAAACCGCGCTGATCCTCGCGGTGCAGGCAAAAAATGCCGCGATGGTGCGCCTGCTCGTCAAGCGCGGGGCGAATCCCGACAAGGCCGACCATATCGCGGGCATGTCGGCACGCGATTACGCCAAACGTGACGATCGCAGCGGACGAATTGTCGCCTTGCTCGAAGCCAAGGCCGATGCGCCAGCGCGCGAGTTCGGTCCGACCTTCGGCCCGCAATGACCAGTGGAATGTGATGTATGAATTGACAATCACATTATGATGTGAGACATCGGCATTATGTCTACACAGCTCATCGATCGGATCCGCTCTATCGTCGAGGACGGGACGATGTCCCGCTCGGGCCTCGCGCGCGCCGCCGGTCTTCACGCCAACAGCCTGCGCGACCTCGATTCGCCCGGCTGGAACCCCACCGCCGAAACGCTGCGCAAGCTCGAAAACTGGCTGGCGAACGGCAGCGACCTGTCGCCGATGGCCAGCCCCGAGGAAATTATCGCCGAGGCGCGCAACGGCCGCATGTTCATCCTCGTCGACGACGAGGACCGCGAGAATGAGGGCGACCTCGTCATTCCCGCGCAGATGGCGACCCCCGACGCGATCAACTTCATGGCGACGCACGGCCGCGGCCTTATCTGCCTGACGCTGACGAAAGCGCGCGTCGATACGCTCGGGCTCGAACTGATGAGCCGCCAGAACGGTACGCGGCACGAAACCGCCTTTACGACCTCGATCGAGGCGCGCGAGGGCGTCACCACCGGGATTTCGGCGGGCGACCGCGCGCGCACTGTCGCGGTCGCGATCGACGCTGGCAAGACGCGCGACGACATTGTCACGCCGGGCCATATCTTTCCGCTGATCGCGCGTGACGGCGGCGTGCTCGTGCGCGCCGGCCACACCGAGGCATCGGTCGATATCGCGCGGCTCGCCGGGCTGAACCCCTCGGGAGTGATCTGCGAGATCATGAACGACGACGGGACGATGGCGCGCCTCGACGACCTCATCCCCTTCGCGCGGCGCCACGGGCTGAAGATTGGTACGATCGCCGACCTGATCGCCTATCGCAACCGCAGCGACCGGCTGGTCGAATGCGTGTCCGACGAACCGTTCGAATCGGATTATGGCGGCGACTGGCGGCTCAAATCCTATCGCAACAAGATCGACGGCACGGTCAATCTGGTGCTGCAGAAAGGACCGGTCGATCCCGAGGGCGTGACCCTGGTGCGCATGCATCCCGTCTCGATCTTCGACGATATCATGGGCCGGCCGGGCCCCAAGAAGCGCCGCCTGCAACGCTCGATGGACGCGATCGGCGAAGCGGGCGCCGGCGTGATCGTCATGCTGATGCGCCCGCTCCCCGGTTCTGCCGATGCCGACGCGCTTCCACCGCCCACGGGCGGCATGGATCTTCGCACTTACGGGATCGGCGCGCAGATCCTCGCCGACCTCGGCGTCCACGCGATGGAACTGCTCACCCCCACCCACAGCAATATCGTCGGGCTCGAGGGCTATGGCCTGTCGGTCGTCGGCGAACGCCCCATTCCCGGAGAAGCCTGATGGCGCACGTCCTGATCGTCGAAGCCCGTTTCTACAGCCGTTTGAACGACATGCTCCTCGACGGCGTGCGCAGCGCGCTCGAGGCCGAGGGGCACAGCCACGAGACGGTAACCGTTCCCGGCGCATTGGAAGTGCCCGCCGCGATCTCGCTCGCAGCCGACGCCGGACGCTTTGACGCCTATGTCGCGCTCGGCGTCGTGATCCGCGGCGAGACCTATCATTTCGAGGTCGTGTCAAACGAAAGCGCGCGCGGCATCATGGCGCTGACGCTCGACGGGCTGGCGATCGGCAACGGCATCCTGACGGTCGAGAATGAGGAACAGGCGCTTGCGCGCGCCGACAAGACGCGCAAGGATAAGGGCGGCGAAGCGGCCAAAGCCGCGCTCGCGATGCTGGCCCTCAAGGAACAATTCGGTATTGGTTGATCGCCCGCCCCCCAGCCGCCTCTTCGTCGTCGAACGCGGCGGGCGGCTGGTGGTGATCGACCGGGAAACCGGTCAGACGCCGCCGACGGCGGCCGAGCGGATGGATGCCCATGACCGCAATCTCGGCATCGAACCGATCCGGCCCGCCAAGACGCCACCCAAAACGAGCGCGTCCCCCGACATGTCCGCCGCGGCGCGTGCCGAATCGGGATTGACCGCCCGGCCGGCGCCGGTGCCCAAGCCGGCGGCGCGGCCGACCGCGGCGCATGACAGGAAAGAGCGCGCCGACGTCGCGACCACCGGGCGCAACAAGCCATGGAGCCGGCAACCGACCGATCGCTCCGCGCCGCAAGCTGCCCCCGCGCGAATCGCGAGCAACCCCCCGCTCGCAGGCGGTGGCGCCCGCAAGTCGATCGTGACCAGCAAATGGTGGGACGCGAAGGGACCGCGGACGATCGAACTGGGCCCCAAGGGTCAGACCGAACTCACCGGCGGTTTCATGGCCGTCTTTTTCGGACTCGTCATCGCGGCGATCATCGCGCTCTTCATAGAGCCGCTGCTGCTGTTCGTCGGCGCCTTCGTGCTGTTTCGCTTCGGCGGTAACCTCGTCGGCCCGGTCGGGGCGAGGATCGTCGACAAGGCGCTCGCGGAAAAGGGATGATCCGGACGGCGGGAGCCGCCCGGATCGTCAACCTCTTACGCCGGCTGCAACACCGGATAGTCGATGTAGCCCACCGGCCCCGGCGCATACCAGGTCTGCGGATCGTCCGCCGCCCAGTCGGCGCCCGTGCGAATGCGCTCGACGAGGTCGGGATTGCCGATGAAGGGGCGGCCGAAGGCGATCGCATCGGCGGCGCCGTTTGCAAGGGCGTCTTCGGCCAGCGCCACCGTATAATCGCTGTTGAGGATCAGCGGGCCCTTGAAGGCCTGACGGATCGCGGGCGATTGTTTGGGCACATCCGTCCTGCCGAACGTGCCGTCGGGGCCGGGTTCGCGCAGTTCGAGGAAGGCGATGTCCAGCTCGTTCAGCGCCGCCGCCGCCGCCGGGAACAGCTCTTCGGGCGCGCTGTCGTCGACGCCCTGCGTGTCGCCATTGGGCGAGAGGCGCACGCCGACGCGGTCAGCGCCCCAGACCGCGATCAGCGCCTCGGTTACCTCGCGGAGCAGGCGGATGCGGTTTTCGACCGGACCGCCATAATCGTCATCGCGCAGGTTCGACCCATCGCGCAGGAACTGGTCGATCAGATAGCCGTTGGCGCCGTGCAGCTGGACGCCGTCGAAACCGGCGCGCTTCGCATTTTCGGCGGCCTTGGCATAATCGGCGATGACGCGCGGGATTTCGCCGAGCTCGAGCGGGCGCGCGACTTCATATTCAAGCCGGCCGACGGGGGTGTGCGCCTTGCCGGGTGCCTGCGTTGCCGAAGCCGAGACCGGCGGCTTGCCGTCGTTGAACACCGAATGGACGACGCGGCCCATATGCCAGAGCTGCGCAACGATGCGTCCGCCCGCCTCGTGCACCGCATCGGTCACCGGCTTCCAGCCTTCGACCTGTGCGTCGGTCCACAGGCCCGGCGCACTGGGCCAACCGAGCCCTTCCTGCGAAATGCCGGTGGCCTCGGAAATGATCAGCCCCGCCGAGGCGCGCTGGCGATAATATTCGCGCGCGAGCTCGTTGGGCACAAAGCCGGGTCCGGCGCGGCCGCGCGTCAGCGGCGCCATGATGATGCGGTTCGGCGCATCGATCGCGCCCAGTTTGATCGGATCGAACAGTGATACGGCCATGGTTCCTCCACGTTTCACTTTTGTCAGCGACGACCCCTGCGGCCGCCGCCCTGACCCGCGAAGCTATGGACGCAGCGGGGCCGGCACAATGGTGAGTAGCAAAAGAAAATCTAAATGACAGCCAAGAAGGCGCGCCTCGACGCACCCGATGGCGATCCGGTTGCCGAACCGCGCGGTCCGGCCTATCTGGTGCCTATGGCTTCGATCCTTCCCGCCGACCCGACCCTCGAAGAAATTCGCGCCGCGCTCGCGCCGCTGATTGCCGCATCGGCGGCCTTCGACGGATTCGGCGACGCCGCGCTGGCCGACGCTGCGGCACGCGTCGGGATCGATACCGACGTTGCACGGCTCGCCTTTCCGGGCGGGGCACGCGACATGGTCGATGCCTGGTTCGCCGATATCGACGCGGCGATGGAGGCACGCTGGCCTGCCGAAAAACTCGCGAAGCTGAAGATTCGCGAGCGGATCACGACGCTGGTTGAAACGCGCATCGACCTCTTGGCGCCGCACCGCGAATCGCTGCGCCGGGCATTGGCGTTGCTCGCGCTGCCGACAAACGTGCCGCAGGCCGCGAAGCTCGGCTGGCGCGCCGCCGACCATATGTGGCGCCTCGCGGGCGACACCGCGACCGACTATAATCATTACAGCAAGCGCGCGATCCTCGGCGCGGTCTATGGTTCGACGATGGCGGTGTTCCTCAACGACGAGAGCGAGGGTTTCGCCGACACGCGCGCCTTCCTCGCGCGCCGCATCGATCAGGTCATGCGCTTCGAAAGCTGGAAGCATCGCCGCGCGGCGCGCGGCGTCGAACGGCCCAGCCTCGCGCGTTTCGTCGGACGATTGCGCTATCCGGGACGCTGAGCGCCCAAGATAAAGGACTGGCGCTGGGTGAGTGTTATTGATAATCGCTCGCAAATGACTGCTTTGCTCGACAAATCGCCTTTGGGCGTGATGGTGCGGATCGCCCGTATCGACTGGAATGCAATGTCCGACGACGAGGGGCGGCGGTTACGCGAATTCGGCCTGATGGAAGGATGCGAAGTCACCCCGCACCATCGCGGCAGCATCTTCTCGCGCGATCCGCTCGCGCTCACCGTCGGTCGCATGAAGGTGATCATCCGGGCCAGGCAGGCGGCGGCTATCACCGTCGAGCCCGCGGCATGACCGGCGCCATTCCTTCGATCGCACTCGTCGGCAATCCCAATGCGGGTAAGTCGAGCCTGTTCAACGCACTGACCGGCGCGCGGCAGAAGATAGCCAATTATCCCGGTGTCACCGTCGAGCGGAAGGCGGGCCATGCCAGCTTCGCCGACGGCCGACCGCTGTCGCTGATCGACCTTCCCGGCACCTACAGCCTCACCCCTGCGAGCCTCGACGAGGCGGTGACGCGCGACGTCGTGCTCGGCAAACAGGAAGGCGAGACGCGCCCCGACGCGCTGATCGTCGTGCTCGATGCCGCGAATCTCGACAATCATCTCTGCTTCGCGCTCGAACTGCTCGCGCTGAACCTGCCGACCGTCGTCGCGCTCAACATGGTCGACCTTGCGGCGCGCGACGGGCTCACGCTCGACGCCGACCGCCTGTCGAAGGAATTGGGCGTGCCGGTCGTTCCGACGGTGGCGGTGCGCAAGCGCGGGCTGACCGACCTGCTCGCCGCGGTCGACGGCGCGATCCGGTCGCATGCGGCCGGTCGCACGGCCCCTCCGGCCGAAGCCAATGACGCGTCGCTCCACCAGCGCGCCCGCGCGATCGCGAAGGCCGCGATCGTCAGCGAAACCCCGGTGCGCCGCTGGACGCAGCGCGTCGACAATGTGGTGCTGCACCCGGTGGCCGGCATGATCATCCTGCTCGCGCTGATGTTCGTGATGTTCCAGGCGGTCTATGCCTGGGCCGGGCCTCCCGCCGACGCGCTCGAAGCGCTGGTCGGGACAATGCAGGCGTGGGTGGTCGATAATATTCCGCAGAATTTCCTGCGCGACCTCGTCGTCGAAGGGCTGCTTGCCGGCGTCGGCGCGGTCGTGGTCTTCCTGCCGCAGATTCTCATCCTCTTCCTCTTCATCCTGCTTTTGGAAGCGTCGGGCTATATGACGCGCGCCGCCTTCCTGATGGACGGGCTGATGGGCAAGGTCGGCCTGTCGGGGCGCGGTTTCATCCCGCTCTTGTCGAGTTTCGCCTGCGCGGTGCCGGGCATCATGGCGACGCGCGCGATCCCCGATGAAAAGGACCGGCTGACGACGATCCTGATCGCGCCGCTGATGACCTGTTCGGCGCGGCTTCCCGTCTATGCGCTGATCATCGCCGCCTTCATTCCCGACCGCGGCGTCGGCGGCACGGGCGTCGGGCTCCAGGGGCTGGTGCTGTTCGGCCTCTATCTCGCGGGCATCGTCGGCGCGCTCGTCGTCGCCTGGGCGCTGCGCCGCACGGTGGCGAAGGGCGCGGGTGCCGGCTTCATGATGGAAATGCCGCGTTACCAGATGCCGCAGTTGCGCGACGTCCTCCTCGGCCTGTGGCAGCGCGCGTGGATATTCCTGCGCCGCGCCGGCACGATCATCGCGATGACCACGGTCGTCCTGTGGCTGCTGCTGACCTTCCCGCAGGCGCCCGAGGGCGAGAGCCAGGTCGAATATAGCGTCGCGGGCCGCGTCGCGAGCGGGCTCGAGGTCGTCGTCGCGCCGATCGGTTTCAACCACGACATCGCGCTCGCGCTGATCCCCGCGATGGCGGCGCGCGAGGTCGCGGTGTCGGCGATGGCGACCGCGAACGCGATCGATGCCGATGGCGACGAGGATGCGATGGCGCAATCGCTGGGCGAACGGCTGCAGGGCAAGTGGAGCCTTGCCACCGCGCTCGCTTTCCTCGCCTGGTTCGTCTTTGCGCCGCAATGCATTTCGACGATCGCGATCACGCGCCGCGAGACCAATGGATGGAAATGGCCGATGTTCATGGTTGGCTATTTGTTCCTGCTCGCCTATGCCGCTGCTGGTATCACTTACTGGACGGCCGTCGCCTTCGGACTCGGCTGATCCTTCCAACTTTCAAGCGGAGCGGAGCGGCGGATGGCTGGCAGCGTCAACAAGGTAATTCTCATCGGCAACCTCGGCGCCGACCCCGAAATCAAGTCATTCCAGAATGGCGGCAAGATCGCCAACATCCGCATCGCGACCAGCGAGCAGTGGAAGGACCGGATGACCGGCGAGCGCAAGGAGCGCACCGAATGGCATAATGTCGTAATCAACGGCGAAGGGCTGGTCGGCGTGGTCGAGCGTTTCCTGAAGAAAGGCTCGAAAGTCTACATCGAAGGCAGCCTGCGCACCCGCAAATGGCAGGATCGCGACGGCAACGACCGTTACACGACCGAAATCGTGATCGCGGGCATGGGCGGCACGCTGACGATGCTCGACGGCGCGCCGGGCGGCGGTGGTGGCGCACGCAGCGGCGGCGACTGGGGCGGCGGCGCTTCGTCGAGCGGCGGCAGTTGGGATCAGGGCGGCAGCGCCTCCGGGGGCGGCTCGGGCGGCGGCTGGAACCAGGGCGGCGGCAGCGCGGGCGGCGGGCGCCCGCCGTTCGACGACGATCTGGACGACGACGTCCCGTTCTGAGGCTTTTTGAGCGATGGCAACCGACCTGCTGACCGCCGCGGACGTCGCGCGCGGGGTATGCCGGCTGTTCGCGCAGGCGGGGCTGGTCGCGATCCCCGAAGTGCCGCTCCCCAATGGGCGGCGCACCGACCTCACCGCGATCGACGCCAAGGGCCAGATCACGATCGTCGAGATCAAGGTCAGCCGCGCCGACCTCCACGGCGACGGCAAATGGCCCGACTATTGCGACTGGTGCGACCGTTTCTACTGGGCGCTCGCGGCGGGGCTCGACCCAGCAATTCTTGAAACCGAGGGCTATCGCCCGGAAACGTCGGGGCTGATTATCGCCGACCGCTACGGCGCCGCCGTCGTGCGCGAAGCCGCAAGCTGCAATCTCGCCCCCGCGCGGCGCAAGGCCGAGCTGCTGCGCATCGGGCGCCTCGCGATGCGGCGGTCAATGGTGGCAGCCGACCCCGAACTGGCGATGGGGTGGAACGAAGGTTAGTCGCTATCTATCCGAGCTGAATCAAAGCCTGCTTCATATTGCGGCGCCGAATCGGCGATGCAGACCCAAGGCGCTTTCGAGCCGACGAAAATATGCGCCGCATAACCCCGGAAGCCCGGATCGTCGTCGAGCAGGCCCGCCGGCACAAAGAAGAATTTCCCGTTTGCGTCGCTATGCGGCGTCGGGCTGCCACATGTTCGACAAAAAAAGGCCGACCAACTCGTGTCACCCGGGACAGGGAACCGCTCGATAAGCTGCTCGCCGTCCAGCCAGCGAAAGCTGGCAGCCGACGTATAGAAAACGGCGTTTCCGTCGGTGCCCGATACTTTGCGGCATTTCGAGCAATGACACTGCCCTGCCGGTCCGGTTTTTCCGTCGATTTCGAATCGAATCCCGCCGCAAAGGCACGATCCCCGTATTGGACCCGTCTTCGGCGCCGTCCGCTCCGCCGCGCTTTCGGGGATCGGGTTCATCCCCGCGCCTGCATTCGCGCAAGATAGCGCGCGAGGATATCGATCTCCAGATTGACCGGGCGGCCCTCCGCAGCTTCGCCCAGCGTCGTCATCTCCTGCGTGTGCGGGATGATGTTGAGCGTGAAATGCGCCTCGCCGTTCGGCTGATCGGTCACTTCGTTGACGGTGAGCGACACGCCGTCGACGGTGATCGAGCCTTTAGGGGCGATATGCGGCGCGAGCGACGCGGGGGCGACAACGGTCACCGTCACGCTGTCACCCACTGGCTCGACCGACACGATGCGGCCGATATCGTCGACATGGCCGGTGACGATATGCCCGCCGAGTTCGTCGCCGATCTTGAGCGCGCGTTCGAGGTTCAGGCGGCGCCCCGCGTCCCACATGCCGGGCGCCGTGCGCGCGAGCGTTTCGGTGCTCGCGTCGATCGCGAACCAGCCGCCGGGCCCGTTGCTGTCCGCGTCGATGCCCTTGTCCACGACGGTCAAACATGCGCCCGAGCAGGCGATCGATGCCCCGATGTCGATGCTGCCGACGTCATAGGCGGTGCCGATGACGAGCCGCGCGTCGCCGCGGTCCTCGCGGCTGCGGATGGTGCCGATGTCGGTGATGATGCCGGTGAACATATGCGTCCTCAAATAATCCTGATGCGCTCGTAGACGTCGAGCCGGTCGCTGCCAAGCATCCGGCTGTCGGCGAGGCGCCAGCGGCCGTGGGCATCGGCAAGATCGGCAAGGCCGATATCGCCGAGCGCGGCTTTGCCGCCGCCGATCAGGATCGGTGCACGGTAGAGCAGAAGCCGGTCGACACGGTCGGCGGCGAGGAAGGCCGACGCAGCGCCCGCGCCGCCCTCGACCAGCAGCGAGTCGGCATGATCGATCGATTCGGGTGACGCGACGCCCGTCCAGCCTTCGGGTGCGAGGCCGCGGGTCAGCAGGAGTTTTGCGGGGCCGCGATCCTCGAGTCCGGGCAGGCGGACGTCGAGCTTTGGTGCGTCGGCGTCGAACGTGCCGCGTCCGACGAGGATCGCCTGATGCCGCGTACGTTCAAGATGGCCGTGCGCACGCGCGCGGTCGCCGGTAATCCAGCGGCTCGCCCCGTCGGCCATTGCGATGCAGCCGTCGAGCGAGGTCGCGAGCTTGAGCGTGACGAACGGTCGCCCCTCGGCCCGCCGCGTCCACCAGGGCGCCATCGCGGCGCGCGCTTCGGCGGGAAGGACGTTGAAGATGACCTCGACCCCCGCCGCCTGCAACCGCGCAATGCCTTTGCCGTCGGTGCGCGGGTCGGGGTCCTCCGCCGCGATCACGACACGCGCGACGCCCGCCGCGATCAGCAGGTCGCTGCACGCAGGTCCGCGCGCGCTCGCGTGCGCGCATGGTTCGAGCGTGACATAAGCGGTCGCGCCGCGCGCGGCCTCTTTCGCCGCGGCAAGCGCCATCGCCTCGGCATGCGGGCGGCCTCCGGCCTGCGTCCAGCCGCGTCCGATCAGCCTGCCCCTCGCCTCCGCGGGGGAAGGCTGGACGATCAGGCAACCGACGTTGGGATTGGGTGCAGACGCCGGTTGACCGCGCCGCGACAGCGCGATGGCAGCCGCCATCCAGTCGGCGTCGGCGGGCGGCCGCTGCATCGGGTCAGTCGGCGGCTTGGGGTCGCGCGCCGCGCGCCGCGCGCTCGGCGAGCGTCGAGCGCAGCTGCGCCGGTTCGGGCTTTTCCTTCGCCGCTGCCGCTGCTTCTTCGCCCAGCGTTTCGCGCGTCACCTCGTCGGCCTCGCTCGAATCATATTCGATGCCGAGGCTGTCGGCGAAACGCTGATATTCGGCGCGCTTTTCAGCGTTGCGGCGCGTCGTCTCCTTCGCGCGCGCCACCCAGTCGGCGCGAATCTCGTCGGCGCTTCGGTTCGCCGTCCAGTTCTCGAAATAGATGATCTGCGCTTTCGGCTTCTCATAGGGGATCAAATATTGCTCGATCCCGTGGAAAATGAGCCAGGTCAGCGCAAGCGCGACGCCCCAGATCGCCCAGCGATGCGGGCGCGGTTCGCGAATATAGGACCAGAAATCGGACAGGCCGCCGCCGAGATCGACTTTGTTGAACATTCCCATCGGCCCAATTTAGGCGATGTCGTGCTGATTTGCGAGAGGAAGCGGCAACACGCGTGGATTGCGCCGAATGGCGGCTGGGAACGTTCTCGATTGCAAAAAATGCAAGTGCGGATGCTCTTTTCGCAGTTGCAACATTCATTGTGCACTGCAATATCACACTTGCCTTTTAGGCATCCTCTCCCAAAACTTTCACGGGCCACCCTCGGGTGGCCCTTTTTTTTTCGACTTTTTTGGTTGAGAGGGCCGATTCGGCACATCTGAATCAGTCCTGGACTGGCATCCGCGCTTCGAATCGCCGCACTTCGGCGATAAAGCTTCCCGGCAGCGGGGTTGGCTTTCCGCTATCGGTATCGAGATGGGCATAGCTAATCTCGATGTCGGTCAGCCTCTCGTTTCCGCGAAAAATCCCGCAATGAAGCGTGAAACTGGTCCGGCCGAAGCGGCTGATTCGCGCAGCTATCGTGATCAGTTCGTCGAGCCGCGCGGGGGCGTGATAGTCGATCTCGCAATGCGTTTCGCGAATGTCCGTACCATATTGGTTAAAATATGGACCGGGCTGCCCTTCGCCGATCGCGCGGAAATATTCGGTCACGCCGATGTCGGCGTAGACGAGATAATTGGCGTTGAAGACGATATTCTGCCCGTCGATCTCGTTGAAGCGCACGCGCACGCGCTCCTGCACGCGGAAATCGGCGAGCGGCACGTTGCTGCGATGCTCGGTCATGCGGGCGCTCAGGCAGCGAGTGCGGCGGGCGCGCGGTCGAGCGGCGCGCAGGCCGCTTCGAGCCAGTCGCGCTCCTCGCCCGCCATTCCCGCGCCGAGCTTTTCCAACACCTCGGCATGATAGGCGTCCAGCCAGTCTGCCTCGGCCGCCGACAGCAGCGACACATCGACAAGATTTTGTGCGATCGGCGCAAAGGTGATCGTCTCGAACCCCAGCATATCCTCTTCGGCGCCGTCGATGCGGACCGGGGTGACGACGACCAGATTCTCGATGCGGATGCCGAAAGCGCCCGCCTTGTAATAGCCGGGCTCGTTCGAGAGGATCATGCCGGCGTGCAGCGGCTCCTCGGTCCCCGCCTGCCCGCCCGCCGGTTTGGCGATGCGCTGCGGCCCTTCGTGGACCGCCAGGTACGTGCCGACGCCATGCCCGGTGCCATGCGCATAATCGACCCCGTCGGCCCACAGATACTGGCGCGCGAGAATGTCGAGCTGGCTGCCGCGCGTTCCCTTGGGGAAGCGCGCGGTCGCGAGCGCGATATGGCCCTTCAAGACTTGCGTGAAGCGGCGGCGCATCTCGGCGGTCGGCGTGCCGATCGCGATCGTGCGGGTGATGTCGGTCGTGCCGTCGGCATATTGCCCGCCCGAATCGACGAGGTAGAGCGTGCCGGTCTCGATCGCTCGATTGGTGGTCGCGTCGACCTTGTAATGCGGCAGCGCGCCGTTGGGGCCGGCGGCCGAGATGGTGTCGAACGACAGATCCCTGAGGACGCCGCTTTCGTCGCGATATTCGCGCAGCTTCGCGGCGGCGCCGAGCTCGTCGAGCAGGCCCTGGGGCGCCACCTCTTCCATCCATTTTAGGAAGCGCGACACCGCGACGCCATCGCGGACATGCGCGGCGCGGGTGCCGTTCAGCTCGACATCGTTCTTGATCGCCTTGGGCAGCACCGCGGGATCGCGGTGACGCGCGACCTTCGCGCCCGCGCCTTCGAGCGCGGCAAAGATCGCCGCCACCGCGCGGTCGGGATCGACCGCGACCTTCTTGCCCGCGAGATCGGCGAGCGCGGCTTCGAAAGCGTGACGGTCGTGGATACGCACGCTGTTGCCAAGATGCGCGCGCACCGCGTCGGTGATCTTTTCGGGGGCGATGAACAGGTCGGCGGTCGCGTCGGCGTGAAGCAGCGCGAAAGCGAGCCCGACCGGCGTGTGGCTGACGTCGGTGCCGCGCAGGTTGAAGGTCCAGGCGATCGAATCGAGTGCGGTCATCACCGTCGTGTCGAGCCCCTGCGCCTTGAGCCAGTCGGCGATGATCGCGCGCTTCTCGACGGCGCCCTGCCCCGCCAGCGCGGCGTCGTGGACCGTCACCACCGCGTCGCTCGGCGCGGGCTGGTCGTTCCATGCCGCGTCGATCGGGTTGCTTGCCACCGCGACGAGGCTCGCGCCCTTCTCCGCCAGCGCCTTTTCGAGCCCGCGCGCCCAGTCGATGCCGTGGAGCCACGGGTCGTAACCGATCTTCTGCCCCGCGCTGACGTTCGCGCCCATCCATTCGGCGACGCTCGACTGCGGCACGCCGACATAGTCGAAAAGCGAACCATCGACCTGGTCGCGTACCTGCACCGTATAGCGCCCGTCGACGAACACTGCTGCCTTTTGGGGCAGCACCGCAGCGGTCCCCGCCGAGCCGCCGAAGCCCGTCAGCCACGCCATGCGCTGCGCATATTCGCCGACATATTCGCTCATATGCTCGTCGCTGATCGGCACGACGAAGCCGTCGAGGCCTTGGCGCTCGAGTTCGGCGCGGACGCGGGCGAGACGTTCGGCGTAAATGGTTGCGGGGACGGGGCTGGACATGGTCGCTTCCTTGTTCCTACATCGGCTGATCCCGCCCATAGGGGCGGCACCGCGGGGGATTTTGTGATGCGCGCTATTTGGATGTTTCTGGCAGCAATTGCCACCCCGCTTGTCGTATCGCCGCCCCTGTTCGCCAAAGAGAAAGATGCCGCATTGACCAACCCCACGCCCGCCCTGCCCGCCGCCCCCGTCGCGGAAAAGCGCCCGCACGAAATGACGCTGCACGGCAAGACGCTGTCCGACCCGTACCACTGGCTGAAGGACGAGAGCTATCCGGTGATCGATGACAAGGATGTGCTCGACTATGTGAAGGCCGAGAACGCCTGGTTCGACGCCGCGATGAAGCCGCACGCTGCATTGGTCGAAACGCTGTTTCAGGAGATGAAGGGCCGCATCAAGGAGGCCGATTCGAGCGTGCCGCAGAAGGATGGCGACTGGGTCTACTGGGTCGAGTTCGAAGAAGGTGCCGAATATAAGAAATGGTACCGGAGGCCGGCGTCAGGCTCCGGCGACGCGCAGCTGATCCTCGATGAGGTCGCGATGGCCGCGGGCAAGGATTATTTCCGCCTCGCCGAGGTGTCGGTGAGCCCGAACGGCAAGCTGATGGCCTATTCGTTCGACGACAATGGCTCCGAACGGTTCGAGGCGCGCATCCGTAACCTCGAGACGGGCGAATTGTTGCCCGATACGATCCCCGGCACCTTGTCGTCGCTCGTCTGGACCTCGGGCAACGACGCGATCCTCTATGGCCTCGCGAACGAGAATTGGCGCACCGACAATGTCCGGCTGCACAAGCTCGGTACGCCGGTGAGCGAAGACAAATTGCTCTACAAGGAGCCCGACATCGGCTTCGGCGTCGGCATCGGCAAGACCGCGGCCGACAATTATATCGTCATCGCGACGGGCGATAACGAGACGAGCGAAGTCTACCTGCTCCCCGTCGACAATCCCGAGGCCCCGATGCAGCTGGTGTCGGCGCGTCAGAAGGGCCGCGAATATAGCGTCGATGAACGCGACGGGACGCTCTATATCCACACCAACGACGAGCATCCCAATTTCCGCGTCGCCACTGCGAGCCTCAAGGCGCCGGACGATTGGAAGACGCTGATCCCCGGATCGGACACGAATTACATTACGGGCCTGTCGGTCTTCCGCGACTATTTTGTCCTCGAATCGCGCGAGAAGGGCGTCGATCAGGTCGATGTCCGCCAATATGATACACCGCTGACGCCCGGCCGGATCCAGTTCCCCGAAGCCACTTATGTCGCGGGACTCGGCGACAATCCCGAATATCACCAGGACAAGCTGCGGCTCGATTATGAATCGATGGTCACCCCCGACACGGTGTTCGATTACGACCTTGCGAGCGGCAAGCTCAAGACGCTGAAGGTGCAGGAAATTCCGTCCGGTTATAATCATGACAATTATGTAACCGAATTGGTAAACATGCCGGCGCGCGACGGTACCCCGGTCCCCGTGTCGCTCGTCTATAAAAAGGGCACGCCGCGCGACGGAAGCGCGCCGATGCACCTCTATGTCTATGGCAGCTATGGCTATCGCGTCCCGCCGGGTTTCTCCACGACGCGCCTCAGCCTCGTCGACCGCGGCATGATTTACGCCATCGCCCATGTCCGCGGCGGCGACGACCTCGGTCGCGGCTGGTATCTCGCGGGCAAGACCGACAAGCGCAAGAACACGTTCAACGATTTCATCGACGTCGCCAAGGGGCTGATCGCCGCGAAATATACGAGCGCGGGCAAGATTTCGATCGAGGGCCGCTCGGCCGGCGGACAGGTGATGGGCGCGGTCTATAATCAGGCGCCCGAACTGTGGGGCGCGGTGCTCGCGGGCGTGCCCTTCGTCGACGTGATCAACACTATGGTCGACGAGACGCTACCGCTGACCCCCGGCGAATGGCCCGAATGGGGCAATCCGATCACCGACAAGGCGGCGTTCGACTATATGCTGAGCTACAGCCCTTATGACAATGTGACCGCCAAGGCCTATCCGCCGATGCTCGTATCTGCGGGGCTCAACGACCCGCGCGTGACCTATTGGGAGCCCGCCAAATGGGTCGCCAAGCTCCGCGCAACGCGCACCAACGACGCGGCGCTGCTGCTACGCACCAACATCGGCGCGGGTCACGCCGGCAAATCGGGCCGCTGGGGCGCGCTGCGCGAGGATGCCGAGGAGTTTGCCTTCGTGCTAACGCAGCTGGGGGTGGAGAAGTAGGGCGCCAACCGGGCACTATGGGAGAAATGCATACCAGCTTGAGCGCAGACTTGCTCAGCGAAGCATTCCCTGAGTCGCTAGATACGCTCGCGACTGAGGCCGCGACATATGCCTCTGTTCAACTTCAGGCTAGCCAATGGACCGAGCAATTTGAAGTCTCGCTCGGTGGCGAGACAATTCGAATTCCCGCGCGATTGCGTTTCCGCAACAATCACGCTGATGAGGCATTGAACGGCGATATTCGCTTGATGGTGCGGTGCCTGCGATCACGCAGTAGCGACGGGTTTGAACGACAGCGCGCGGTCCGTGACCTCTTGCGGGATATTCAGCCTTGGGCTGCACCGTTCATTGTTGCACTGATCGGCGAATATCTGGTCGAGATTTTGGACGATATCGCTGGCGTGTTCGGCGAATCGGTTCCGGAGCCGATCATTGAGTTTCTGAGAGAAAATCCGGCTTACTGGTTTCTGACGAAGCAACGCGTTTCCAGCTATTGGAATGTCTACTACCGGCGCTCCACGCGGAAAAAAGACTATGTCGGCTTCAAATTGAAGCGTCAGATCGATCGGCATCTACGTCAAGTAGCCAGATAACCCCGCTCCACCAGCTCGCGCTCCAGCGTCTCCGCATCGACGAATTGGTGCCCTGCAATCCCGACCGATTCGGCGCCCGCGACATTCGCCGCGACATCGTCGATGAACAGCGCGCCCGCCGGATCGATGCCGAATCGCTCGATCGCAAGGGCATAGATCGCGGGGTCGGGCTTCATCATTTTCTCGGTGCCCGATACGACGATGTCGCGGAAGCGGTCGAAGACGGGCTGGGTCGGGCGAAAGCCTTCCCAGAATTCATGTCCGAAGTTGGTGATCGCGAAGAGCGGCACGCTCGCATCGTCGAGGCGCTCGACAAGTTCGAGGCTGCCGGGCACCGGGCCGGGGATCGTCTCGTTGAAGCGCGCCGCATAGGCGTCGATCAGCAAGTCGTGCCCCGGAAACTCGGCTTTCAGTTCGGGTACCATCTCGGCGAGCGGGCGGCCGGCATCGTGCTGGAAATGCCATTCGGGCGTGACGACATTCGTCACGAACCATTCAAGCTCCTGCCGGTCAGCGATCAGCTTGGCGAACAGGTGACGCAAATCCCAGTCGAACAGCACCCTGCCGACGTCGAAGATCACGCTTTGGCGAATCATGCTTGCTCCAGACACGCGAAAGCGCCGCCGGAAGCATCCGACGGCGTTACGCTAACTTCGCTATACGCGCGGGGCGAGCAACGCCCCGGCAGGGCCATCAGCCCTGGCGCGCCTTGAAGCGGCGGTTGGTCTTGTTGATCACATAGGTGCGGCCACGGCGGCGAATAACGCGGTTATCCCGGTGGCGGTCCTTCAGCGACTTCAGGCTGTTGCGAATCTTCATGATCTCTGTCCGTAAATCTTGGCGTATTGACGCGAAGCGGCGCAACTATGGGGAAGCGGGTAAAAAGTCAACCGGTTCACTCCCCTAATTTCGTCATGCCGGACTTGATCCCGCATCCATAGCCGCGGCGACGTTATGGACGCGGGATCAAGTCCGGGGTGACGAGGAGGATCATCCCGCCAGCGCCTTTTGACGCCGCCTTTGCACCGACGAACCATAGCCCATCGCCTCGCGATATTTGACCACGGTACGCCGCGCGATGTCGTGGCCTTCGGTCGACAGTCTCTGCGCGATCGTCTCGTCGGAAAGAATCGCCTTCGCGTCCTCGCCCTCGATCATCGCCTTGATCCGGCTCTTTACCGCCTCGGCCGACACCGCGCCGTCGCCCTCGGTCGCGGAAATGCCGGACGAGAAGAAATATTTGAGTTCGAACAGGCCGCGCGCGCAGCTCAGATATTTGTTGCTGGTGACGCGGCTGACGGTCGATTCGTGCATGCCGATCGCTTCGGCGACCTGGCGCAAGGTCAGCGGGCGCATATGCGCGACCCCGTTCAGGAAAAAGCCCTCCTGCTGCTTCACGATCTCGCTCGCGACCTTGACGATCGTGCGCTGGCGCTGGTCAAGCGCGCGCACGAGCCAGTTGGCGCCGGCGAGCTGTTCGGAAAGCCACGCCTTGCTCTTCGCCGCGGCGCCTTGCGCCAGTTCGGTGTAATAGCGGCGGTTGACGAGCAGGCGGGGCAGGGTGCCGCTATTGATCTCGACCGCCCAGCCCTTTGCGGTCTGGCGGATATAGAGGTCGGGAACGACCGCAGGCGCGCCGTCGCCGCCGAATCGGAGGCCGGGCCGCGGGTCATAGCCGCGCAGTTCGCGGATCATGTCGGCAAGATCCTCGTCGTCGACGCCGCAGATACGTTTCAGTTGCGGGAACGCCCCTTTTGCGACCAGATCGAGATGCGCGATCATCGTCGCCATCGCGGGGTCGTAGCGGTCGGCCTCGCGCGCCTGGATCGCGATACATTCGGCAAGGTCGCGCGCGCCGACGCCCGACGGATCAAAACACTGGATGCCGGCCAGCACCGCCTCGACCAGTGCCAGTGGCACGCCGAGCTGCGCGGCGAGCTCGGCTAGGTCGGCGCGCAGGTATCCCGTCTCGTCGATCAGTGCGACGAGCTGCCCCGCGACGATTGCCTCGATCCCGCCGAAACGTTCGCCGACCTGCGCGAGCAGATAGTCGTGGAGCGTGCCTTCATGTTCGGCAAAGCTGTCGAAATCGATATCCTCGCCCGCGCCCGACAGCCCGACATTGTCGCTTGCGCTGTCGTGGTGGAAGCTTTCGGTGAGGTCGACGTCGAGGTCGTTTTCGCTTCCCCCATTGGCCGACAGCGCCTGATCGGCTTCGAGCGACGCGGCTTCGGCCGCGGGCGCATCGCCGCCGACTTCGTCGCCTCCGCCGCCCTCGCTGTCGGGCGAAGCCGTGTCGAGCAACGGATTGCCCTCGAGCGCCTCGGCCAGATAGGCCTCGAGTTCGAGGTTCGACAGCGCCAGCAGCTTGATCGCCTGTTGCAGCTGCGGCGTCATCACCAGCGATTGCGACTGGCGGAGATCGAGGCGTGGACCCAACGCCATCAGCGCGTCACCGCATCACAGGGAGAAACCCTCGCCGAGGTAGAGGCGGCGCACCTCGGGATCGGCGACGAGTTCGGCCGGCGAGCCGGCAAGCAACACCTTGCCGTCATAGATGATGCAGGCACGATCGACGAGGTCGAGCGTTTCGCGCACATTATGGTCGGTGATCAGCACGCCGATGCCGCGCGTCTTCAAATCGGCAACAAGGTCGCGAATGTCGCTGATCGACAGCGGGTCGATGCCCGCGAAGGGTTCGTCGAGCAGGATGATCGACGGATTGGCGGCAAGCGCGCGCGCGATTTCGGCGCGGCGCCGTTCGCCCCCCGACAGCGCCATCGCCGCGGCGTCGCGCAGCCGCGTGAGCCCGAATTCGTCGAGCAGTTCCTCGAGCCGGCGTTCGCGCGCAATCTTGTCGGGTTCGGCGAGTTCAAGCACCGCCTCGATATTCTGCGCCACTGTCATCCCGCGAAAGATCGAGGTTTCCTGAGGTAGATAGCCGAGGCCGAGGATCGAGCGGCGGTACATCGGCAGCGCGGTGATGTCGGCGCCGTCGAGCATGATGCGCCCCGCGTCGGGCTTCACCAGCCCCATGATCGAATAGAAACAGGTCGTCTTGCCGGCGCCGTTGGGGCCAAGCAGGCCGACGACCTCGCCCTTGCCGACCGACAGCGAGACGTCCGACAGCACGACGCGTTTGTCATAGCTTTTGGCGATCGAAATGACCGCCAGTCCGTTGCCCGCGGCGGCATCCTCGCGGACATGCGCTCTGTGCTCGGTGACGCCATGATCGTCATCGGAAAGCGTCGCCACGGTGGATTCGTCGTCGGTCATAGGTTGGTCGGTTCCGTTTCTAGCCCCCGTGCGGCGTTACCCCAGCGACGCGGCCAAGGTCAATCTGGCAAGATTTTTGCAGGATGCGCGGGGGAGGCCGCCGGCAACGGCGCCTAATGCGCGGCCTGCGGACCGCGCACGATCCCTGAGAGGGCAAGCTGATCGTCGATCGCGGCGAGCAGGCGCGCGAGCGCCGTCTCGTCCTTCGCCTCGGCACGCGCGACGAGCACGTCCTGTGTATTCGAGGCGCGCAGCAGCCACCAGCCATCGTCGGTCAGCACGCGCGCGCCGTCGGTCCGGTCGACCTGCGCACCCGATGCGCCGAGCCGGTCGAGAACCTCCTCCACAATGGCGAATTTGCGGCTCTCATCGACCTGGAAGCGCATTTCGGGGGTGTTGACCATCGGCGCCATGGCGCCGCGCAGATCGGTGACGCTCTGCCCCAATTTGGTCGCCGCCTCGATCAACCGTATCGCGGCGTAAGGCGCATCGTCATAACCATAATAGCGGTCGGCGAAAAAGATATGCCCGCTCATCTCGCCCGCCAGCGGGCTCGCGGTTTCTTTCATCTTCGCCTTGATCAGGCTGTGGCCGGTCTTCCACATCAGCGGCTGGCCGCCGAGCTGCGCGACCCGGTCGAACAGCGCCTGGCTCGCCTTCACATCGGCGATGACCGTCGCGCCGGGCAAGTCCTTCAGCACCGCGGCGGCATAGATTTGCAGCAACTGGTCGCCCCAGATGACGCGGCCCTCGCCGTCGATCGCGCCGATGCGGTCGCCGTCTCCATCGAAAGCGACGCCGAAATCGAGGCTCTTCTCCGCGACGAGTTTCCTGAGGTCGGCCAGATTCTTTTCTTCGGTCGGATCGGGATGGTGGTTCGGAAAATGGCCGTCGATGTCGGTGAACAGCAAGTGATGCTCGCCCGGAAGGCGCGCGGTAAGTTTCTCGATGACGGTGCCCGCGGCGCCGTTGCCGGCGTCCCAGCCAATGCGGAAAGCGCCGCCCGCGAACCCCTCGACCAACCGGTCGACATAGGCGTCGACGATATCGATGCTCTGCGACGTGCCTTCGCCAGCCTCCCAGTCGCCCGCGGCGGCCATTTCGCCGATCGCCAGAATGTCGGCGCCGAAGAAGGGACGCCCCTGAAACACCATCTTGAAACCATTATAGTCGGGGGGATTGTGGCTGCCGGTTATCTGTATACCGCCGTCCACATCCTCGGTTGACGCGGCATAATAGAGCATCGGCGTCGGACCGAGCCCGACATTGAGCGCATCGACGCCGGCGGCGTTGATTCCCGCGATCAGCGCGTCGGCGAGCATCGGCGACGACAGCCGCCCGTCATAGCCGACCGCGACGCGCTTGCCGCCCGCGCGGCGGATCAACGTCGCGAAGCTGCGGCCGATGGCATAGGCGTCCTTGTCCGAAAGCGTGTCGCCGACGACTCCGCGAATGTCATATTCGCGGAGCATCGTCGGGTGAAATTGGTGCGTCATCTTGAACCTCTTGGGGAGAGAAGGGATCAGGCGGCGGCGAACAAATCCCCGTCCGGATGCAACCGCTCGCGCGCCGGAAGGTTCAGTCCGCCCATCGCCTCGCGGAGTTCCTGCCGCGCGACGACGTGGCCGATACCCATGCCGCCGAGATGCGCCTTGTCGAGCAGGGTGAGGCCGGCGGGGAAAAGTTCGCGATAGATGACGCGCTCGCCGAGCCCCGGGATGACGCGAAAGCCGACGCGGCGCGACAACTGGGTCAGCGCCTCGCCGACGCGGCGCATATTATGTGCATCGACATGCTGGAGGCGGTTCCTGAGGATGATCCAGTCGATCGTCCGCCCGTCGCTCTTGGCGCGCGCCTTTCGCGTGTCCCAGATGAGTTCGGAATAGAAGCTGGGGCGGGTGACCTGGAACGTCTCGGGATCGACCTGTCCGATCAGGTCGAAGTCGATGAAGCTGTCGTTGATCGGCGTCACCAGCGTGTCGGCGGTTGTTGCCAGGTGGCGCGCGAAGACATCGTCGCGGCCCGGTGTGTCGGCGATCAGATAGTCGGCGTCTTCGGAGAGTCGCGCCACCTGCTCGTCGAGTTCCTCGATCGTCGATCCGGTGAACACCTCGAAGCGCGGCGTCGGTAGCGCAATCTCGCGGCGCTTCGCGGTATTTTCGCGGTTTTCGAGGTAGCGATGAAAGGTGCGCTGGCGCGGGTCGAGGTCGATCCCCGCGACGCGCCATCCCTGGCTCGCCAGCGCGACCGCGAAATGCACGGCGCAGGTCGATTTGCCGGTCCCGCCCTTTTCATTGGCAAAGATGATGCGGTGCGGTGCGGGCGTCGTCATGGGCGTTGCGATTTTCCTGTTGGCACGGCATGGGCGGCCGTCGCGCGAAGTGATATAGTCGCGCCAATATCGGAGGGCGACGAGCCGTGCAAATCATCCGTGACATCGCGATGCTGCACCGTGCCGTTACGGCACTGAAGCAGGGGGGGAAGAGCGTCGCACTCGTGCCCACCATGGGGTCGCTGCACGACGGCCACCTCTCGCTCGTCCGCATGGCGAAGCGCGTCGCCGACCACGCCGTCGTGTCGATCTTCGTCAATCCGACCCAGTTCGGCCCGAACGAGGATTTCGACGCCTATCCGCGCGACGAGGCGCGCGACGCCGCGATGCTCGTCGAGGAAGGCACCAGCCTGCTCTGGGCGCCCGACGTCGCGACGATGTACCCCGCCGGTCACAGCACGCGTATCGAGGTCGCCGAACTTGGCGCCGATTATTGCGGCGCCGCGCGCCCCGGCCATTTCGACGGCGTCGCGACCGTCGTCGCCAAATTGTTCAACCAGGTCCGCCCCGACGTTGCGATCTTCGGCGAAAAGGACTGGCAGCAGCTCGCGATCATCCGCCGCATGGCGCGCGACCTCGATTTCGCGATCGACATATTGGGCGCGCCGATCGCGCGCGATACCGACGGCCTCGCGCTGTCTTCGCGCAACGCCTATCTGTCGAACGAACAGCGCGCGGCGGCGGCCGCCTTTCCGGGCGCGCTGAACGCGGCGGCAAAGGCGATCGCGGGCGGCGCCGACGTCGCCGAGACGCTCGCCAAGGCCGAGGCGGTGATCGTCGGGCGCGGTTTCGAAAGCGTCGATTATGTCGCGCTCGCCGAGGCCGACAGCCTTGAAAGATTGAGCGCTTTCCGCAGGCCCGCACGCCTGCTCGCGGCGGCACGGATCGGAAAAACGCGGCTCATCGACAATCTGCCGGTAGGCTGAACAACGTGGAAACCCCGAGGTTTCCGACGATCTTGGACGATGCCCACAAAAAACGACGTCACCGTTAACGCTTTGTTGACCATAAACCGCAAATTTGACCCCGAGGTCTCCATGTGGGGTGGAGGTAAAGGGGGTTATCATGGCGAACAGTCTGAAGTCTGCCCAATATCTGATCGAGAGCCGCTTGCTCGACGCCGCGCGCGGCGATGCCAATGCCTATTTCGATCTGGGTATCGCGTTTTCGACCGGATCGGGCGGGGTCGATGTCGACCTGATCCAGGCGCATAAATGGTTCAACCTTGCCGCGCTCGGCGGCAATATCGAAGGCCAGCAGTGCCGCGCCGATGTGTCGGGCGAAATGTCGCAGGGCGAAATCGCCGAAGCGCAGCGCCAGGCGCGCGCCTGGCTCGACGAGACGGCCCGCCGTCCCGCCGCCCGGCGGTTCGCGGCGTAAGTTTTCTGCGCTTCGACCTCGTCATGCCGGACTTGATCCGGCATCCATCCGGCTACAAAGCCTCGACCCCGGATCAAGTCCGGGGCGACGACAAGGGCAAAGTCAGCCCTTCCGCTTGAAGGGTGTGTGTCCCTCCAGCCATTCCATCTCGACCGCCTCGGCCTGTCGCTCCTGTTGCAGATAGTCCGCGACCGCGCGGCGAAAGCCGGGATCGGCGATGAAATGCGCCGACCAGGTCGCGACCGGGCCATAGCCGCGGGCAAGCTTGTGCCCGCCCTGTGCACCCGCTTCGACCCGCGAAAGCCCGCGTGCGATCGCGATGTCGATCGCGCGATAATAGCATAGCTCGAAATGCAGATACGGGATCTCGGCCAAGCATCCCCAATAGCGGCCATAAAGTGTGTCGGCGCCCAGGAAGTGCAACGCGCCGGCGACCGGCCGCTCCTCCGCATCATAGGCGATGAGCAGGATGATCTTCTCCGCCATCGCCGCGCCCATCAGGTCGAAAGCGTCGCGCGTGAGGTACGGATGCCCCCATTTGCGCGCGCCGGTATCCTGATAGAATAGCCACATCGCGTCCCAATGCTCGGGACGGATCGCCGCTCCCGTCAGTTCCTCGATGCGCAAACCTTCGACGGCACGGAGCCTTTCCTTGCGCAATTGCTTGCGCTTCTGCGAATTCAACGTGCCAAGGAAATCGTCGAAGCTGGCATAGCCGCTATTCGCGAAATGGAACTGGATATCGCGGCGGACGAGCCAGCCGGCCTCCTCGAACAGCGGCATCTGTTCGGGGGCGACGAAGGTCGCATGCGCCGATGACAAGCCGTTCTGCCGCACCACCGCCTCGGCCGCGCGGAGCAGCAGCAGCGCGTCGGCGCTGTCTTTCGCCAGCAAGCGCGGCCCCGGGACGGGGGTGAAGGGTGCCGCAATCTGAAGCTTCGGATAATAATCGCCCCCGGCGCGCGCCCACGCATCGGCCCACGCATGGTCGAAGACATATTCGCCCTGGCTGTGCGATTTCAGATAGGCGGGCGCGGCGGCGACGAGCGCGCCGGCCGCATCCTCGATCAGCAAGGGTGCGGCCTGCCAGCCGGTGCCCGGCCCCACGCTGCCCGATTCCTCGAGCAACGAAAGGAAGGCATGGCCGACGAAGGGATTGCGGCCGTCGTGTAGCGCGTCCCACGTCGCCGCATCGATTGCGGCGACGCCCGTACCGAGCGAAATCGTCCGTGAGGGTGGGTCGGCTTCGGCCACCGGCGTCCTTAAGCTGGCTTCACCGCAACGATCGCGTCGGCCTCGACCGCCGCGCCGAGCGGTAGCACCGCGACGCCGACTGCGGCGCGCGCATGGCGGCCCGCGTCGCCGAACAGCGTTTCGAAAAGTTCCGATGCGCCGTTCGCGACCTTCGCCTGATCGGTGAAGCTTGGCGCGCTGTTGACGAAAACGCCGAGCTTGACGACGCGCTCGACGCGCGACCAATCGCCGCCGAGCGCCTGCCCGATCTGCGCGACGAGCATCAGTGCGACGCGCTGCGCTGCATCCTGCCCGCCGGCAATGTCCATATCGTCGCCGAGGCGGCCGGTGACCACCTGCCCATCACGGAAGGGCAATTGGCCGCTGACATAAAGCATCCCGCCCTGCTCGACGACGGGTACATAGGCGGCGACCGGGGCGGCGGGCTTGGGCAGCTCGAGGCCGAGTTCGGCGATCTTGGCGGCGATATCCATGGGAGGTTCCTTCTTAAACCGGCTCGGAGGCCGGGGCGGGGATATTTTCGGCGAGGCGCGCCAATATCCAGCGCTGCGCCTCTTTCCAATCGTCGATTCGCGCATGGGCGTATTGCGCCGGTGCGATCTGGCCCGCGATCGCTGGCTCGCCGACCAGGTGGAGCCGCCACACGTCGGGCGCGGTCTCCGCAACCGACTGGTGATGGCCGGCAAGGTCGTCGATGAAAACCGCAACCGAAGGCCGATACTCGTCGATCAGGCGACGCACCGGCCCACCCTTGCCGCCGCGGCTGCCGATGACGGGCGCGCGGAAATCGTGGAGTGCGAGCTGGTCGATCCGCGCCTGCTGATGCTCGGGGCCGACATTGGTGAGGACGACGATATCGGCCTCGGCGCCGATCGCCGCCATTGCCGTCAAGGCACCCGCGATCGGATATTGCCGCGTCATTTCGGTGCGGAAGAAGCCGTCGAGCAGCGGCCACACTTCAGCCGCTTCGAGCGGCGTG
Organism: Sphingopyxis sp. JAI108; assembly: GCF_013410105.1. GTDB lineage: Bacteria > Pseudomonadota > Alphaproteobacteria > Sphingomonadales > Sphingomonadaceae > Sphingopyxis > Sphingopyxis chilensis. The sequence goes on along the minus strand of NZ_JACCCJ010000002.1, from coordinate 19,123 downwards.
CCGCACTCCTTGCGCTTGAGTGCATTGGCAAAGCTCGCATCCTCGATGCGGAAGATCACGCCATGTTCGGCATCGACCCATTCGGCAAAGGGCACGACCATGTGCATCAGCACCTCGTCGCAATCGGTGATGACGAGCGGGCGGTTCATGCAGTCGTTCCTTCAAGTCGTTGGGCCGCAGCGGCAAGGCGGGCAGGCGGCACCTGCAACGCATCGGCGCAGGCGACAAGGTCGTTTTCGTGGGCGGTGAGGAATGAGAGGATCGCCGCGAGCGTCGCCCGTTCGCCGAGTGAAGCGCGCAGCTCGGCGGGCGCGAGCCCGGTGAGCGCGAGCAGCCGCTCGGCGCGCGGCTCGTCGCTCAATATCCAGCCGAGCGCATGGAGCGCCAGCGCCGCATCATCCTCAAGCAAGCCCGATCCCTTCGTCGCGATGCAATTGTGTCGTGCGGCCGATTCGCCTAAACGGGCCGCGCACGCAAGGTGGGGAACGGAACGCACATGGGCAAGACCATCCTGGTCGTCGAGGATAATGAACTCAACCTGCGCCTCTTCTGCGATCTCCTGAACGCCCACGGCTATAGCGCGCATCCGGTGCGCGACGGGCGCGACGCGCTGGCAAAGGCGCGCGAGATTTCGCCTGACCTGATCATCATGGATATCCAGTTGCCGCATGTCAGCGGGCTCGAACTGATCGGGCAGATGAAGGCCGACCTGACGCTGCGCGCGGTGCCGATCATGGCGGTGACCGCCTATGCGGGCAAAGGCGACGAGGAGCAGATCCGCACTGCGGGCGCCGAAGCCTATGTCTCGAAACCGATTTCGGTGATCAAATTCATCGAAAGCGTCGGCGCGTTCGCCTAGCGCCGGTTTCGGACGCATAGTTCCTACGTCGTCAACCCCGCGAAAGCGGGGACCCATCGCGTGCGTAAGTTGATCCCACACCGGGTTCCCGCTTTCGCGGGAATGACGAATATTTGGTGTGCCCGCTTCCCACCCCAATGCCTTCCCCTGTCCCCTAAAAAGGAAAGGGCCTGTCGCGACAGTGCCCGGCCGCGGCAGGCCCTCCCTACGCCCTCCCGCCTTCGGGGAGGGGGAGAGCCCGTCAGAACTGGCCGCGCAAGGTCACGCCATAGGTGCGCGGTTCGCCGGGGAAGCCGACGAACAACTGGTTTGCGGTCGCCGGGAAGCCCAGCGCTGCGGGCGCGGCGACCGAGCGGAACGAGCCGCTGCCCTGCAACGGCATGTCGGCGCCGATCTGATAATATTGCTTGTTGAACAGATTCTGCCCCCACAGCTCGATTCCCCAGCGGCGATCGCGGCCATAGAGGCCGATCCGGCCGTTGAAGACCGCGAAGCCGTCCTGGACCTTTTCGACGTCGAGATCCGACCCGGTGTTGGTGTCGCTCTGGAGGCGCGTGTCGAAATAGACGAGCGCGCTCAGCCCGCTGCCGCCGATCGGCGGCGTCCAGCTGATCCCAGCGGTCGCCACATATTTGGCGGCGTTCGACACGCCGCGGCCGGGTAGCTGGAACAGGACGGGCGACAGCGCCCGCCCGCCGGTGCCGACAAGGTTGCGGCGATAGAGGGTGTCGACATAGGTGAGCCCCATGTTGACCGACAGATGGCGCGCGGGACGCAGGAAGGTCTCGATCTCGAACCCCTTGGCGACGACGCCGGGTTTCAGCCGGTCGGATGCGCAGGCGCCGGTCGCGGCGCTGTTGTCGGTCGGCCCGGTCCCCAGGTCGTCCTTGCACGCCTGGATATTGGTGACCTCGAAATTGACGCCGTTGAAGGTGTTGAGCTGGTAATTACTATAGCCCTGATAAAAGGCCGCGAGATTGACGTCGATCCCCGGACCGTCCCATTTCAGCCCAAGTTCATAGGCGTCGACCTTTTCGCTCGCGAATTGCAGGTCGCTCGCTTCGGGCCGCGCGTTGCCGGACGTGTTCGCGGGCCGCGCGAGCGCCGCGACGCAGGCCGCATCCTGCGCGTCGGACCCCGCAGTGGTGCTGCACGGCCGGTCGAGCGCCGAATAGTCGAGGTTGAAGCCGCCGGCCTTGTAACCCTTCGATGCCGAGGCATAGATCAGCCATTCGGGCGCGGGCTTCCAGCTCAGCACCGCGGTCCCCGTCCACTGGCCCTCGCTGAACTTCGTCCCCGGCGCGCCGCGGACGATGTCCGGCGCGGTGCCGTTGATCACGCAGGCGAGGCTCGCGAGCGCCTGTAGCGGCGAGTTGACGATCGCGGGGCACAAGGTGTTGGTGAAATTGGCGTCCCCCGCCAGGGTCTTCTTTTCGTGGGTGTAGCGCGCGCCGACGGTGAACGTCAGCGTATCCTCGACGATATCGAAGCTGTTATGCGTAAAGATCGCATAGTTGGTGCTGCGCTGCGCAAAGGTCGAGTCATTGTTGCCCGTGCCATTCAGCGGTGCGGCACCGAGTAGCGCGGCGATGCCCTGAAAGCCGGGAAAGCTCGCCGCGGGCAGGTTCGAACAGGTCGCCGAGGCGGGGTTGATGAGGGCAGGCGCGAGCGCCGCCGCCGCAAGGCAATTGGCATAGCGCTGATAGTCGGCGCCATAGACGATATCATCGTCGACATCGAGTTTCTCGTTCGCATAATAGCCGCCGACGAGCCAGTCGAGCCGCCCGTCGAACGCTTCGCCCTGAAGCCTGAGTTCCTGCGTGAACAGCCGGAACCGGCGGTCGAGGTCGGTGCGCCGCAATATGTCGAGCGTGTTGAAATCGGCGTCCTGGCCCTGTGCATTCCTGTAGTCGCGATAGGCGGTGATCGAGGTCAGCGTCGCGCCGCCGAAATCCCAGTCGAGTTCGCCCGACACACCCCAATCCTTGGTGTCCGACCGATAGGTGACGCCCGGGGTCGTCGACTGGCGGCGGACGAAACTGTCGCCCGCGGGTGGAACCTGATGGTTGGCGCCGAGGAACTGGAGCAGCGGCAGCAGCGTGTTGGGCGACGCCACCGGGAAGCCGTCGGGACCGCGCGTCAGGTTGCGCACGGGGTTCAGCAGCACGCCGCCGCAGCAATTCTCGTTGCGCTTCGAATAGTCGGCAATCAGCCGCAGCGTGATATTCTCGGCGGGCTCGAGCAGCAGCTGGCCCTTGGCCAGCCAGCGATCGCGGTCGTTGATGTCGGGCTCGCCGGCGGTCGCATTGTCGATGAAGCCGTCGCGCCGCTGCCAGACGCCGTCGACGCGCACCGCCGCCTTGTCGCCCAGCGGCGCGTTGATCATGCCGTCGACACGCCAATAATCATAATTGCCATATGATAGCGACCCCTTGCCGGCGAACCGGCCGAGTTCGGGCCCCTTGGTGACGATGTTGATCAACCCCGCGGTCGAGTTGCGGCCGAAGAGTGTGCCCTGCGGACCGCGCAGCACCTCGACGCGTTCGATATCGCCGAGTTCGGACAGGCCGACCCCCGTCCGGCTGCGATAGACGCCGTCGATGAACAGGCCGACCGAGGATTCGAGGCCCGGATTCTCGCCGACCGTGCCGATGCCGCGGATGCGCGCGGTGAAATTGACCTCGCTCGTCGCGCCCGACACGAGCAGCGACGGCGCGACCTGCCCCAGCGCACGCACGTCGGTCGCGCCCGTTTTTTCGAGCGTATCGCCGGTGACCGCGGAGACCGCGATGGGCACGTCGGACAGCGCCTCGCTGCGGCGCGTCGCGGTGACGATGATCATGCTGTCGTCGGGTTCGGCGCCCGCGGCATCCTGCGCCATGGCGGGCGCGGCGGCGAGGCCGAGCGAAAGCGGCAGGCCGACGGCGCTGGCGCGCAGCAAGCCGGTGGTAAGGCGGCGACGTTTTTTCATGAAATGACCCTCCTCTCGCAATCTGTCGTCGGCGCGGGGAGAGCGGTTTTGTTTATGGCGCAGGCGTATCACGACTTGCGCGCGCCATGCCAGCGCGTGACCTCTGCCGTAACGTCATTCTGCGAAACGCGCGGCTTTTGTGCCACAGCTGTCAGATATGACGGGTTGACGGGTCTGGATAAAGAAAAGGGGGCGAAGCCATCGGCTCCGCCCCCGGGAAATTCAGGTGATCGTGCGCGATCAGAACTTGCCGCGCAGTGTCACGCCATAGGTCCGCGGTTCGGCAAGGAACTGCGAGAAAATCTGGCGGCCGCCCGGATATTGCGGGTCGGCAAAGGCGGCGCTGGCCGAGGTGCCGCCTTCCTGGAACGGCGAGTTGAAGGCGACCTGGGCATATTGCTTGTTGAAGATATTCTGCGCCCAGAGTTCGATGCCCCATTTCTCGTCGGGACCGCGCACGCCGAGGCGGGCGTTGAACAGTGCATAACCATCCTGTCCCTTCTGCGGGAACAGGTCCGACCCGGTGTTATAGTCGCTGGTCATGCGGCCATCGACATAGACGAGGCCGGTCAGCCCGCTGCTGCCGATGTCGGGGGTCCAGGCAATGCTGCCGGTCGCGACCAGTTCGGGCGCGTTCGACAGATTGTTGCCAGGCAGCAGGCGCAGCGCCTGATCGAGCGGCGCGCCCGAATCATTGCCGACCAGCTGACCGCGATATTTGGTTTTCGCATAGGTCAGGCCGGCGGTCATGCGGAAGCTGCGCGCCGGAACGAGCGAGGCTTCGAGTTCGAAGCCCTGCGACCGGACGCCGTGGCTGACGTCATCGGTGGGGCAGGCGCCGGTCGTCGCCGCCGCGGCGTTATAGTTCGGCGCGCCGGTGAACTTGCTCTGGTCGCGGTCGCCGCCGGCGAGGTCGCTGTCGCAGCCGTTGATGTTCTGGACGAGGAAGACCGTGCCGTTGAACGTGTTGAGCTGGAAGCTCGAGAAATCCGACCGGAAGAGCGTCAGGCCGAGGCCGAACGGTCCGGTCGAATATTTGGCGCCGATTTCATAGCTGTTCACCGTTTCGGGGTCGAACTGCAGCGCGCCGACCAGCGCCTGCGCCCCGCCCGCCGCCGCGAAGGGCAGGATCGGCGATTTCAGCGCCGACCGGTCGAGGTTGAAGCCGCCCGCCTTGTAGCCGCGCGAATAGCTCGCATAGACCATCAGGTCGTCGACCGGCTTGTACGACAGGATCGCCGTGCCGGTGAACTCGTCCTCGCTCCGCTTGTCGTTGATCGACACACCATTGAGTTCGGCGGTCGAATTGCCCTGACAGCTGAGGCCGATGAGCGCGCCCGCGAGCGCGCGCGCCGTGGCGTTCGTGCTCGAAAGATCGTCGAGCACCAGCCCCTGCACGGTGGTGCAGACCGTGTTGTCGTTGGTGAAGCTCGCCGAGAATTTCTTCTTGTCGTTGGTGTAGCGGAGCCCGAAGGTGAAATCGAGCTTGTCGGTGATGTGGAAGATATTGTGCGTGAACAACGCCCAATTCTCGCCATCCTGACGATAGACGTCGTTGATGCTGCCAAGATCGCTGAGCCCGTCGAGCGCATTGAACGCCGCGAGGATGTCGGGCCCCGAAGCACCCGATGCGCCGGCGATCGTCGCCGGCCCGACGCCGGGGAAGACGCACAAGGGGCTGGCCGGCGAGTAGAGACCGGCAAGGCCGCCGCCGGAGATGATGCGGCACGTCGCGAAACGGCCGTAATCTTCTCCGAAGCGGAGGTTGTCGCGCACGCGCAGCTTTTCATTGGCGTAGAATCCGCCGACGAGCCAGTCGAGCTTGCCGTCGAACGCTTCGCCCTGCAGGCGCAATTCCTGCGTGAAGGTGTGGAACTGGCGATAAGCGTCGGCGTCGGGCGCGCGATAGAGGATATCGACGGTGCCATAATCGACGTCGCCCGCCTGGCTCGACCGATATTCGCGGTACGCGGTGATCGAGGTCAGCGTCGCGCCGCCAAAATCATAGTCGATCTGGCCCGAGAAGCCGTAATCCTTCGTCTTGCCGGCGAAGCTGCGTCCCGGCGTGACCGAGATGTCGCGGCTATAGCCCTGGTCGAACGCCGAAAGCGACTGGCCGAGATCGGCCAGCACCTGGACGATGTTGTTCGTGGTATCGCTGGCGGGAACCCCGGGGTTGTTGAGGTTGCCGATATAGGGATTGACCGACGGGCCGACATAGGTGGCGGCGCAGCATTCCTCGTCGCGAGAGGTATAATCGGCAATCAGCCGGACCGACAGCGCGTCAGTCGGCTCGAACAGCAATTGGCCGCGCAGAAAATAGCGATCGCGGTTGTTCACGTCGCGGTTGTTCGCGGTGTCGTTATAAAAGCCGTCGCGCTTGACCCACACGCCGTCGAGGCGTGCGGCGAGCGTGTCGGTGATCGGGCCGGTGACGCTGCCGCCCAGACGCCAGTAATCATAATTGCCATAGGTGATTTCACCGGTGGCGCCGAACTGGAAATCAGGCTTTTTCGAATAGATGCTGATCAGGCCCGCCGACGAGTTGCGGCCGCCGAGCGTGCCCTGCGGGCCGCGCTGCACTTCGATGCGGTCGAGTTCGCCGAGTTCGTTGAGGCCGATGCCCGAACGCGAACGATAGACGCCGTCGATGAAGACCGGAACCGAGCTTTCGAGGCCGGGGTTGTCGCCGACGGTGCCGATGCCGCGGATGCGTGCCGAGCCATTGGCTTCCGAACCCGTCGACGAAACGAGCAGCGACGGCGCGACCTGGTTCAGCTGGCGAATGTCGTTCGCGCCGCTGTTCTGCAGCGTTTCGGCGCTCACCGCCGAAATCGCGACCGGCACGTCGGACAAGAGCTGCGAACGCCCCTGCGCGGTGACGATGATCGGCGTATCGTCGCTGTCGTCGGTCGCGGCATCCGCGGCCGCATCGGCCGGTGCGTCCTGCGCGAAGGCCGGGGCCGCGACCGCCGCCATGGCGATCGAGACGCCGAGCGCGCTGGTGCGGAGAAAACGGGCAGCACGAAGGGAAGATGATTTCATATCGGGCACTCCTCTCAACATTTCATTATTTTTGTTGCGGGGGGAGCATAACTCAATTGCGCCCCCGATCCAGCCGGAGGGGCGTATTTGCGTCGTTTTTGAAGAGGTGATGCTTTTCGGCCACAGGCGGAAAAAGCGCCTGTTCGGCGGGACTTAGGTCCGCGCCTGCCGAAGGAGGCGGCTTGCCGTAGCGTCATCGCGCGCCGGTCCGGGGCAGGGGAAGCCGAGCCGTCGTCCGCCTGCGACGAGCATCGCCTGATAGGGACCGTCGAAATTTTCGGCGATGACCGGGTCATCGGCGGCCAATCCGCCGGTCAGGCTGCCGAAAGCCGGCAGAATCAGCCGCCGCGCGTCGCCCGCGAAGCAGGGGCGGGAAATCGGGCGGCCGCGCACGTTGAGTCGCAATTTTGGGTGGAAATGCCCCGAGATTTCGGGCCGCGTCTCGTTCGTCAGGCTCTGGTGGCGAAAGACGATGCCGTCGACGGCGAGTTCGTCGGCGACCTCGCCGCCCCACGCGCCGCCGGAGAGCCCGTCGTGATTGCCGGCGATCCACAGCAGCCGTGCCGATGCCGCCTGCCGCGCCAATCGATCGGCCACCGCGGGGACTATACGTTCGGCGGCACGGCGGTCGTGGAAGCTGTCGCCAAGGCACCAGATCGCGCGCGCGCCGGTCTGGGCGACGAGCGCGGCGAGCCGGTCGAGCGTGTCATGGCTGTCGTAAGGGGGCAGCGGTTGCCCTAATGCCGCATACCAGCTCGCCTTTTCCAGATGCAGGTCGGCGACGATCAGCGCGCCGTGACGCGGCCAGAACAGCGCCCGGTCGGCCAGCATCTCGAACTGCTGGTCCGCAAAGGCAAAGGTCGGCGCGGCAGACATGGCGCTGCTATGGAGGCGCCGCCGCTCCGCCGCAAGCGCCCATCATGTCCCGGCGCTAACCGCCGACGCGGAGGCCATTGGCGGCAAAGCGCCGCCCCATGTCGCGGCTGGCGCCTTCGGGCAGGTCGAAAACGACACGCTTGTTCGGAAAATCGATTTCGACGCGGTCGAACAGCGACAGGCTGTCCATGCCCAGCAGCAGCGCCGGTCGCTCGACAAGACCCAGCGCGCGGAACGCCTGGCTGTCGGCAAAGCTCACCGGCAGATCATTGACGTCCATGCCGTTGATCACGATGCGCCGGATCGCGGTGCGCACCGCCGGGACCGCCTCGCCGGTCACCGCACCGAGCGTGGTCGGCAGGAAGGGCAGGCGGTTCGCGCGCTTCGCGGCGACGAGTTTCTGCAGCGCGAGATTGCCGACGCTGGTCTGGGCGCCGGTATCGACGATGACATCGATGCGCTTGCCGTCGAGCCGCGCGTCGGACAGGATCAGCCGCCCCGCCGAATTGCGCGCGGTGACGACGATCGCATCATCGTCGCGGATGATCGGGCGCGCGCGCTTGCGCGTTTCCAATATCTCCATCGTCTCCTTGCGGAAATCGATCAGCACCCGTCGCTCCTCGAGCATGTCGACGCCGATCAGCCCCGCAGCGCCGATGTGCCGGCCGAAAAAGGCGGGGGCATCGACCGGTGCGAGGTGCAGGTCGGACATCCGCAGCGCGGCGACGCGGAAGCTTGGCACCACCGCCGATCCGCCGATCGTCGCGAGCTTGAGCTTGCCGCCTTCGACCAGGGCCAGCCGTTCGGCAAGCTCGCGCGCGATCACCGTGCGCTCGGCGCCGGTATCGACGAGGAAGGAAAAAGGGCCTTCGCCGCCGACCATGACCTTCACCGACATGCGCCGTGTCGCGTCGAGGTCGAAAGGCTGGACGAAGGGAACGACCGTGACCGGCGGGGCGATCAGCTCGCCCGGCGGCACCGGCGTCGCGGCAGGCGCGGGTGCGGGATCGTTCGGCGCGGGCGTCGCGGCGGTCAGCGCGGGAGCGGCGAGCAGCAGCGTCAATGGGACGGACCACCTGGTTGCATGGGTCATCGCTGGCATCCTCATTATATCTTGCGCCAGTCTACGCCTGTGCGGCCGTTGCGGCAAGCGATGCGCCGCCGGACGTCCTATTGATGCGGGTCAACGTGCATCGCCTGTTCCGCCAATGCGTCAGCCAGTTCGCCGAGCAGCATGTCGTCGAGGTCGGACGCCGCGACATTCTCGCGCCCGATCAGCACCAGCACGGGGATGGCGAGCGGGCTGATCCGGTCGAGCTTTTGATGCAGCATCGTCCCCGCGGCGCGGTCGAGCAGGTCGCCGAGCCGCGCGACATCGGTCAGCCGCTCGCGCGCGTCGGCCCAGGCGGCTTCGAGGAGCAGGTGGTCGGGCTCATATTTGCGGAGGACGTCAAAGATCAGGTCGGTCGAAAAGGTCACCTGCTTGCCCGTCTTGCGTTTGCCCGGATGCTGGCGCTCGATCAGCCCGCCGATCACCGCGACCTCGCGGAACGCGCGTTTCAACAGGTGCGATCGCTCGACCCATTCGACGAATTCTTCTGACAATATCTCGGAGTCGAACAGATTTTGAGGGTGCGTGACGGGACGCAGCGACCAGATCGCGATCGCATAGTCGGAAGCGACGAAACCGAGCGGCTGCAGCCCGGCGCGTTCCATCCTCTTGGTGATCAGCATGCCGAGCGACTGGTGCGCGTTCCATCCCTCGAACGGATAGCAGACGAGATAGTGATGGCCTTCGTGCGGGAAGGTCTCGACGAGCAGCTCGCCCGGTCGCGGCAGCGCCGAGCGCAGCGCCTGCATCTCGAGCCAGAAGCGCACATCTTCGGGAAACCGCTGCCAGCTTGCGGGATCGGCGAGGAAGGTCCGCACCCGGTCGGCCAGCCGAGTCGATATCGCGAGCCGTGCGCCCATATAGCTCGGGATGCGTGCGGGACGCGTCGTCGCGCGCACGATCAGATCGGTGTCGCGGATGGCCTCGACCTCTAGGCTGAGGCCGGCGAAGGCGAAGGTGTCGCCGGGGGTCAGCGTGCTCGCGAAATATTCCTCGACCTTGCCGAGACGCCGGCCGTTCCTGAAGCGCACGTCGGCCATCGGCGCTTCGACGATGATCCCGGCGTTGAGCCGGTGCTGGGCAGCCAACCGGGGGTGTGCGATGCGCCAGCGTCCCGGCCCGTCAGGGGCGAGGCGGCGGAAACGGTCGTAGCTTTTGAGTGCGTAGCCACCATCGCGCACGAAACCCAGAAGCCGCGCGAAGGTCGGGGCGTCGATCCAGCGGTAGGACGCCGCGGTGCGGATCTCGGCGAGCAGCTCGCCCTCGTCGAACGGCGCCGCGCAGGCGAGCGCCATCACATGTTGCGCGAGCACGTCGAGCGCGCCGGGCCGGAAGCGGTCGGCGTCGCGCTCGCCCGCGCCCACGGCGTCCAATGCGGCCTGCGCTTCCAGATATTCGAAGCGGTTTCCGGGCACGATCAGCGCCCGGCTCGGTTCGTCGAGCCGGTGGTTGGCGCGCCCGATACGCTGCAGCAGCCGTGAGCTTCCCTTGGGCGCCCCCATCTGGATCACGCAGTCGACGTCGCCCCAGTCGAGCCCCAGGTCGAGGCTCGCGGTCGCGACGAGCGCGCGCAGCCGCCCTTCGGCCATCGCCGCTTCGGCCCGTTGGCGCGCCTCGCGATCGAGGCTGCCGTGATGGATCGCGATCGGCAGCGACAGGTCGTTGACCTTCCACAATTCCTGAAAGATCAGCTCGGCAAGCCCGCGCGTGTTGCAGAAGATGATCGTCGTGCGGTTCTTGGCGATGACCTCCATCACCTGATGCACCGCCCACCGCCCCGAATGCCCCGCCCACGGCACCGCGCCTTCGGGGAGCAATATCTCAATGTCGGGCTCGGCGCCCGCCTCGCCCTCGACGAGCGTTACCGTGCCGGCATCGGCATCGGGCGCGAGCCAGCCGGCATATTGCACCGGATCGGCGATCGTCGCCGACAGGCCGACGCGGCGCAGCCCCGGTGCAATCGTCTGGAGCCGTGCCATCGCGAGGCTCAGCAAATCGCCGCGCTTGCCCGGCGCAAAGGCGTGGATCTCGTCGATCACCACCGTCTTCAAATGCGCGAACATGGTGAAGCTGTCGGGATAGGACAGCAGCAGCGACAGCGATTCGGGCGTCGTCAGCAGGATGTTCGGCGGCCGGCTGCGCTGGCGCGCCTTCCTGTCCGACGATGTATCGCCGCTGCGGCTTTCGACGCTGATGCCGAGTTCCATTTCGGCGATCGGGCCGAGGAGGTTGCGCTCGACGTCGGCGGCGAGGGCTTTCAGCGGCGACACATAGAGCGTGTGGAGCCGGTCCGACGGGTGCTGCGCGAGGTCGACGAGGCTCGGCAGAAACCCCGACAATGTCTTGCCCGCCCCCGTCGCCGCGACCAGCAGGGCATGCTCGCCCCTTTCGCCCGCGCCGAGCATATCGGCCTGATGCCGCCGCAGCCGCCACCCGCGCGCGGCGAACCAATCGGCGAAGGGAGCGGGGAGCGGCATGACAGAGATGTGGCGCGGCGCGCGGACGGGGGCAAGAGCTTCAGACCCCTACCGCGCCGGACGGGATTTTCAGAAGATGCCGGCGGCAAGCCCTTCCGCGAGCGCGGCGCCGATGTCGCGCGCTTCGGCCAAGCGGTCCGGCGCGATGGTTTTCGGCGCGAGGATGGCTTCGGGGGTCTGCGCCGCCGTATTGACGATCACCGGCTCGGCGACGCGCTTGAGCCGCCAGCCGGTGGCGACGCGGTCGAGCTGGCGCTGGGCATTCTCGCCGTCGGACCCGGCGCAGATGATCGTCGCATAGGGGCGGCCCTCGAGCTTGCCGAGGCAGGGGTAATAGCAGCGGTCGAACATCTCCTTCATCGCGCCCGACAGCGCGGCGAGATTTTCGGGACCGATGAAGAGATAGCCGCCCGCCGCAAGCAGATCGCCCGGGGTGACGTCGCTCGCCGCGACCAGCCGTGCCGTCGCGGCGCCTTCGGCAGCGGCGCGGGCGAGCGCCTCGCTGCCGCCGGTGCGGCTGTGCCAGACGATCAGCAGGAACGGTGCATCGGTCATGCGGCGATGCTTGCCAAGCAGAAGGGTGCGGCGCAAGCTGCCCCGAAACATTGGGGGAGAGAGAAGATGCGCCGACTGACCGCCCTGCTGCTTGCTGGCTGCCTGCCCTTTACCGTAACCGCCCAGGACGCCGCGAGCGACGCTACGCGGACCGCGCAGGCCGAACTGGCGAAGCGCCTGCCGCTTGATGACCCGCGCGACGAGGCCAATGCGACGCGCGGCAAGATTGCCGAGATTCCCGGCGGACTGATCCAGGCGGCCGACGGCAAGGTCGTGTGGGATCGGCGCCCCTATGCCTTCCTCGACGTCAAGGAGGCTCCCGATACGGTCAATCCGTCGCTCTGGCGGCAGGCGCGGCTCAACAGGGTCCACGGGCTGTTTGAGGTGGTGCCGGGCAAAATCTGGCAAATCCGCGGCTATGATCTCTCGGTCATGACGATCATCCGCGGCAAGACCGGCTGGATCGTCGTCGATCCGCTCTTGTCCGAAGAGACGGCGGCCGCCGGATGGAAGTTGTTCACGGACACGATCGAAGCGAAATCGGGCAAGCGGCCGATCAAGGCGGTGATTTTTTCGCATAGCCACAGCGATCATTTCGGCGGCGTCGGAGGGGTCGTGACGCCCGGGCAGGTCGAGGCAGAGAAAATCCGCATCATCGCGCCGCACGGCTTTTCGGAAGAAGCGACGTCGGAAAATGTCCTCGCGGGTGGCGCGATGGGGCGGCGCGCGCTCTATATGTTCGGCGCCATCGTGCCGCCGGGGCCGAAGGGTCAGGTCGACACCGGACTGGGGCCGAAGCTGTCGTCGGGGACGATCGGCTATATGGAACCGACCGAAAGCGTCGATGAGAAGGGCGGCACGCTGACGATCGACGGGCTGGTCTTCGACTTCCTCGACGCGGGCGGCACCGAGGCACCGTCGGAGTTTGTTTTCTACATCCCCGCCTATACCGCGCTGCACACGACCGAGGTCGTCACCCACAATCTGCACAATATCCTGACCTTGCGCGGGGCGCAGGTGCGCGACGCGCTGCGCTGGTCGAAGGTGATCGACGCGATGCTGCTCAAATGGGGCGGCAAGGCCGAGGTCGCGATGGCGTCGCACCATTGGCCCACATGGGGCGCGGGCGAGGTGAGCGCGCTGCTGGCGAACCAGCGCGATGCCTATCGCTATGTTCACGACCGCACGCTTTTCCTCGCGAATCGCGGTGCGACGCTGCACGAACTCGCCGACCAGACCGCCGAGGCGCCGGTGCAGGCGGCCGATTTTTCGACGCGCGGCTATTATGGCACACTCAACCACGACATGAAGGCGACCTATCAGCGCTATTTCGGCTGGTGGGACGGCAATCCGGCGAACTTCAACCCGTTGCCGCCCGAGCAATCGGCGCCCAAATATGTCGCGCTCGCGGGCGGAGCCGACAAGCTGCTCGCGGCGGGGCGCGAGGCGCTGAAGGCGGGCGATTATCGCTGGGCGGCCGAGCTTTTGAACAAGCTGGTTTTTGCCGAGCCCGATAACAGGGACGCGCGCGCGGCGCTCGCCTCTGCCTATGACCAGCTCGGCTATCAGGCCGAATCGGGGGCGTGGCGGAATTACTATCTCGCCGGGGCGGCCAGCCTGCGCGGCAACGCGGTCGAGGCAGCGACCGGCAATGGCCAGAGCCGCAGCTTTGTGAGCGCCATCCCCACCGGCGTCTTCTTCGACGCGCTCGCGACGCGCTTCGACGCTGCGAAGGGGAGCGCGGTCAAGGGCATTTTCCAGTTCGTCCTGCCCGACAGCCAGGAGACGGTATCGGTCGTCGTCGGCGGCGGGGTCGAATTCCCGCGTTACGGCGTCACCGACCCGGCCCCGACCGCGACGATCACGATCGACCGCAATATCCTCGACGAGGCGATGATGGGGCGCGCGCAATTTCCCGCGCTGATCCAGTCGGGCGCGATTCGTATCGACGGCGACAGACAAGCTTTCCTGTCGTGGTTCGCGCTCCATCCGCCGGCCGATCCGCGCTTCAATGTGGTTGTGCCATAGTCATATAAGACGCTAACGGAGTAACATGACCGACACGCCCGCTGCGCATCCGACCGATCCCCTTGACGCCGAGGCGATCAACGCCGTCGAGGGATTGCACGCGGTCGATCCGGCCTATGCAAAGGTGCTGCGCATCGCGACCGCGCTCAACCTGATCCCCCTCGCAATCGGCGCGAGCGTCTTCGACGCGCTGCTGATCCGTCATATCGAGGGGCCCTACGGGTTGATCACCGCGCTGGCCTGGCTGATTGCGGCCGTCACGATCGTCAGTTTCCCGTCGAGGCGTGTGTCGCGCTGGGGTTACAAGATCGGCGAAGGGCAGCTGCGCGTCGCGCGCGGCTGGCTGTTCCGCACCGACACGATCGTGCCCTTCGTGCGCGTCCAGCATATCGACGTCGGACAGGGCCCGATCGAACGCTGGTTCGGCCTGTCACACCTGATCGTCCACACCTCGGGTACGCACAACAGCACGGTCACGCTGCCGGGATTGCCCAGCGACCTCGCCGCGGCAATGCGCGAGACGATCCGCCGCCATATCCAGACCGACTTCGCGTGAACGACGCCGCCGCCATCGCCGCGCCGGAGGGCGAGGCCCGCTGGCAGCGGCTGCACCCTGCGACGCTGGCGCTCGCGGTCGCGGCGCTCGGCCCGAAATCGCTCAACGTTCTGCCTGCGGTCGCCGCGCTCGGCTTTACGGGCAACTGGATATGGATCGTCCCGGCGGTCGGCGCTTTCCTCCTGATCTCGCTACTCGCCGCGTGGTTCCAATGGCTGCGCTTTCGCTTCCTCGTCGGCGACGACGAAGTGGTGATCGAAAGCGGCGTCCTTGCGCGCCAGCACCGCACCATTCCCTTCGACCGGATCCAGGACGTCAGCATCGAACAGGGGCTGGTCTCGCGCGCGCTGGGCATCGCCAAGGTCGGTTTCGAAACCGGCGCGGGAGGCAAGGAGAATGACGCGAGCCTCAATGCGATCGCGCTCGATGCCGCACAGGTGCTGCGCACGACGATCCGCGCGCATCGCAGCGGCGAGATGATGGCGGAGGCGGCGGCCGGCGCGCCCGCCGCCGCGCCTGCGCAGGAGGACCGGTTGCTCTTCGCCATGGGGCCGAGCCGGCTGCTGACCGCGGGACTGTTCAACTTCTCGCTCGCCGCGCTGGCCGTGGTCGGCGCCGCGATGCAGTTTTTCGACGGTTTGTTTCCGTTCGATTTCAACATCTTCAACCCGATGGACTGGATCGACATTGCGGAGGATTATGGCCTCGACCAATGGCTGCTCGCGCATCGCTGGGTCGCCGCGGCCGGCGGCGTCCTGTCGCTGCTCCTCATCGGTTTCGCGAGCGGGATCGCGACCATGTTTTTCGCCAACTGGGATTTCCGTCTGACGCGCGAGCCGCGCGCGCTGCGCCGCACCCGCGGCCTCACGACGCGAACCGACGTGGCGGTGCCGGTCAAGCGCGTGCAGGCGGCGATTCTCATCACCGGCTGGTTCCGCCGCCGCTTCGGCTGGCACGAATTGCGGCTGCAGAGCCTCGCGAGCGACGGCGAGAAAGAACGCGACCATCAGGTCGTCCCTTTCGGCAAGCTGGACGAGATCGACCCGGTGCTGGACGAGATACTGATCGCGCGGCCGGGCATGGACGCGACATGGCAGCATAGCCACCGAGTCGTCGCCCTCGGCGGGCTGGTCGGCGCGGTGTGCGCCGCAGCGGGCGGCCTTGTCGCGGTGTCGTTCGGACAGCCGCTTGGCTGGCTCGGTCCGGTCGCGGGGTTCCTGATCGGAACCGGGTCGCTGCTGGGCGCGCGCTTCCACCGCTGGACCGAACTCGGCGAGCAAGTCGTGATCCGCCGCGGCATGTGGAAGCCCAAGACGACGCTGCTGCCGCACGCATCGGTGCAGAGCGTCGATCTCAAGAGCGACTTCATCCTCCGCCCGCTTGGCCTTGCGACGCTCGTTTTCGGCGTGCCGGGCGGCAGCTCGCTTGCCACGCACGAAATCCCGGCGATCCCGGCGGCGACCGCGCGCGAATTGCGGCACCGTATCCTCGCAGCGAAGGCACGCCGATGAGCGACGCAGCCCTCGGCATCACGCGTTCGATCATCGGCCAACCATGGCATTGGCGGCGCGCAAGCGCCGACATGGCCGCCGAAAACCTCGCCCCCGACGACCTCGTTACGCAATTGCTGCTCGCGCGCGGGGTAACGCGCGACGACCTCGACCGCCAGCGCGCGCCGACCCTGCGCGGCTTCATGCCCGACCCGTCGCTGTTCCGCGACATGGACGCCGCCGCCGCGCGGCTCGCCGATGCGGTCGAGCGGCAGGAAGCGGTGACGATCTTCGGCGATTACGATGTCGACGGCGCAACCTCGGCGGCGCTGCTCGTGCGGCTGCTGCGCGGGCTCGGCCTGCCCGTCGGCGCCTATATCCCCGACCGTCTGATGGAAGGCTACGGCCCTTCGGGCGCGGCTCTCGTCAAGATCGGCGAGGCGGGGTCGAAGCTCGTTGTCACGGTCGACTGCGGCGCGCAGGCATTCGACGCGATCGCCGAGGCCAAGGCGGCGGGGGTCGAGGTGATCGTCGTCGATCATCACCAATGCGCGACGACGCTGCCCGCGGCGCTCGCGCTCGTAAATCCCAACCGGCTCGACGAGGACGCCGATGCGGCGATCCATGGCAATCTCGCCGCGGTGGGGGTCGCCTTCCTGCTCGGCGCCGCGCTGCTCCGCACCTTGCGGATGCGCGGCTTTTTCGCGAACCGCGACGAGCCCGCGCTGATCGAGCTGCTCGACCTCGTCGCGCTCGGCACCGTCGCCGACGTCGCGCGGCTGACCGGCTTCAACCGCGCGCTGGTGACGCAAGGTCTGAAGGTGATGGCGCGGCGCGGCAATGTCGGCCTCGCCGCGCTGATGGACGCCGCGCGGCTGACCAAGCCGCCGAGCGCGAGCGACATGGGTTTCGCATTGGGTCCGCGGATCAACGCCGGCGGGCGCGTCGGAAAGTCCGACCTCGGCGTGCGGCTGCTCACCACGTCGGACCCGCAGGAAGCCGCCGAAATCGCGCTCGAACTCAACCGGCTGAACGAGGAGCGGCGCGCGATCGAGGCCGCGGTTCTCGAACAGGCGATCGAGGCGAGCGCGGCGTGCGGCAATGCGCCGGTCGCGATCGTCGCCGGACAGGGTTGGCACCCTGGCGTGATTGGTATCGTCGCCGGGCGTCTCAAGGAACGGCTGCATCGCCCGGCCATCGTTATCGCGGTGGACGAGGATGGCACCGGCAAGGGATCGGGGCGCTCGATCAGCGGGGTCGATCTCGGCGCCGCGATCCTCGCCGCGAAGGAAAGCGGCCTGCTCGTCGCGGGCGGGGGCCATGCGATGGCGGCGGGCCTCACGGTCGCCGCCGGCAAGGTCGATGCGCTCGGTGCCTTCCTCAACGACCGCCTCGCCGCCGATGTCGAGCGGGCGAGCGGCGACAAGTCGCTGCTGATCGACGCGGTGCTCGCGCCGCGCGGCATCAATCCGCTGTGGTGCGACGCGATCGAAAGCGCGGGGCCCTATGGCGCGGGCTGGCCCGCGCCGCGCGTCGCGACGGGGCCGGTGCGAATCGTCGAATCGGGCATCGTCGGTACCGACCATGTCCGCCTCATCGTCGCGGGCGACGATGGCGCGCGCTTCAAGGCGGTCGCATTCCGCAGCGCCGAAACCGAACTGGGGCAGGCGCTGCTCCACGCGCGCGGGCGCAAATTGTGGCTCGCGGGCCGCGCAAAACGCGATGATTGGGGCAGCCGCCCCGCCGCGGAACTCCATCTCGAGGATGCCGCGTGGGCCGACTAGCGACCGGGTCGCAGGGTGCGGCGCAATATTTTTGCGCGGGGCGGGCGCCCCACGCTTGACCGCGCTCTAGCGCCCGTCTAAGGCGCCCGCTCACCGATCAGACGGCCCCTTCGTCTAGCGGTCTAGGACGTCGCCCTTTCACGGCGAAAACACGGGTTCGAGTCCCGTAGGGGTCACCATCGGTTCAGCGGGCGGTCGGCCCGCACTTTCCCGGAACATCCGACCCTCAAGGCCCCTTCGTCTAGCGGTCAGGACGCGGCCCTCTCACGGCTGAAACACGGGTTCGATTCCCGTAGGGGTCACCAAAATCCTCTCTCAGAGGTGCACCGGCCGGCTATCACATATCCCAGGGGACCGAAACTTCGTCTCTCAAGAGATGGATGAAACAGGTCGGCTGCATTCCGCGGACGATTCGCGCGGCGGAGAAATCATTCTCTGCACGCGCCGTCCCCCCGCCGTTGTTTGTCGGCGGGTTAGGTGCATCGGGTTGTGCAATGCTCTTGGCTCTTTTCCTGTTCTAGAGTGAGAGAACCGCTAACGAAATAGCCCTATCTCGCCGAGCCATGTCGGCCCACCACTCGGCGCCTAGCCTGACTTGAATATTCCGCAAGCAATGCGGTCGCCGCTATTGCCCGAAGGGTCGGTCTTTTGATCGTCCGCGGACGCATGAACAACCATCGCCGATCCGTCGTCGTCCATCAAACCCGCGAAGGTGGCACCCTTTAGTTCATATTCGAGGGTCCCGCGGCCATTGTCATCGACAACGAGATTGGGCATGTCGCCGGCATGTTGTCCGGCGGGCGCGTCGAGCCCGTGCTGGGCGTCGGCGGGATTCCAATGGCCGCCGGCGCTCTCGAATTTGGGCGCATCACATTTGCCTGTCATGTGAACATGCGCGCCATGCTGGCCGGGCGGAAGCCCTTGGACCTGCAAAGTCAACATGACGCGGCCATTGATGGTGGCCGCTGTGGCCTTGCCTGCCGCCGCGCCGTCCGCTGTCTTGAGATCCGCTGCGGCCCTCTCTGCTGCCGGCGTCTCCCCTGCATTGGTTACCGCTTCGGCGGCTGGCGCATTCTCATCGGCTGGCGGCGTCGATGCGTCCGGCGCATTGCAGCCAGCCAAGAGGAAAGGAATGGCGGTCGCGGTCCAACATAGCTTCTTCATCTTGAGTTCCCTTGTCGGTGATCATGCAAAGCCAACCATTGAATGCCGCCAATGTTCCCTAGAGTGGGTGACAGAGGAGACCTGGCCCGCTCTCGCCGCAGGGACTGGCCGTTGCACGAACCGCTGCGCGGATTGGTGCTAGCCTCGATGTAAAGCGGCCCAGCGATCGCCGCACCTGATTGAACGCGGGCTGCCGCAGGCAGACCC